>CAYTGN010000015.1:0-83295 GCA_964437415.1 uncultured Chitinophaga sp.
CTGAATGTTTACGTTCATAGTCATCACATTTTTTAACAGTGAAACAATAAAAAAAAGAACTGCACAAAAGAACTGGAAATGTTACATAGGCTTGTGTTTTGTGGTTGCTATGAAGTTACTGCAAGAGAGGCATTTTCCCAACAAATGTTTCGATAAAAATTATTGTGCTAAGTGGAAAAATCAGGCCCTGGGGTGGGCTTTCTTATGCACATCCTTCAGCTTCTCAATGGTATTATGAGTATAGACCTGGGTAGAGGCTAAGCTGCTGTGACCCAGTAGCTCTTTTACAGCATTGAGGTCGGCCCCGCTATTCATCAGGTGGGTGGCAAAAGTGTGTCGCAACACATGTGGGCTTTTTTTATCAAGGGTGCTTGCCATGCCGAGGTATTTATTTACCAACAGGTAGGCATATTTAGGATATAACTTTCTGCCCTTTTCAGTAACCAGCAGGGTTTCGGCAGGCTTTTCAAATTCCTTCCGTTTTAATCGCAGATAGTCCCGGATATTGCCCACCGTTTCCGGGCTTACCGGAATCACCCTTTCCTTATTTCCTTTTCCCAGCACCTTGATCCGGGATCTTCCCAGGTCCAATTGCCCCTCTTTCAACCCGATTAGTTCACTTAACCGCATCCCGGTAGAATAAAACAAGGTCAGCAGCATTTTGGCATTCAGGCTTTTCCAGTCTTCGGTGGCACCGCTAATGGCCGCCATCAGTTCCTTTGTTTCTTGCTCTTTCACAAAGACAGGAAGCCTTTTTCCAATTTTTGGGGTCACAATATTGGACAAAGGAGTACTGGAAAGTGCCCCATTTTTTAACTGGAACTTAAAAAAGGAGCGCAGGCTGGAGATTTTACGGTTGATGGATTTAGCCGTCATCCCGTTTTCCCTGAGCCGTGCCAGCCAGCTGCGTACGATTGCCGTATTAATGTCCTTTAAAGGAGTAGCCCCATACTGCATTTCGACGTAATCAAAAAAATCCCTGAGATCGGATTGGTAAGAAGTGATGGTGTGCGCCGAATACCTTTTTTCAAATTTCAGGTAATCAAGAAAGGATTGTACAGGAGAGTGGGTTAGTGACATAAAAAAAAATAGCTACAAAGCTATAAAACTTTGCAGCTATCTCCTATTATCTTGTGAGGCAGAAAGAATTATCCTTCGATCTTTCCGCTGGCAATTTTCTGCTTATAGATCGCCTTCAGCACTTCGCCCCTGCGCTTTACAGACGGCTTGGTGAAACTCTGGCGTTCACGCAACTGAAGCAACACCTTTGATTTCTCAAATTTCTTTTTGTACTTCTTCAGCGCTTTGTCAATGTTTTCGCAATCTTTTGAGTCAATGATTAACATGTTGATACCTCCTCCTGGTATTTTTTTAACGGGTGGCAAAGATAGGCGGAAAATCTGAAAATAAGAACAGACGGAAGAATTGATTTATTTTGCCAAATATGTTTACCGGAATCATTGAAGCATTGGGGATAGTTAAAGCCGTCATTACCAGCGGCTCCAATAAAACGTTTTGGGTTGAATCGCAGCTATCTGGCCAATTCAGGGTTGATCAGAGCGTCAGCCATAACGGGGTTTGCCTCACCGTGGAAGAGGTGCGGGACGGCCTGCATCGGGTCACTGCTATTGAAGAAACGCTGAACAAAACCACTTTAGGGAACTGGGCTGAAGGAACTCTTGTAAATATCGAACGCTGCCTGCCGGTGAATGGCCGGCTGGATGGACATTTTGTGCAGGGGCATACAGACTGCACCGCCATCTGCACTTCTATTGCCGAAAAGAACGGAAGCTGGAACCTGGAATTTGAATTTCCAAAGAAATTCGCCGACCTAATCATCGAAAAAGGCTCTATCGCCATAAATGGCATCAGCCTGACGGTGTTTAATGTGAAAAAGAAAAGTTTTGCAGTCGCTGTCATTCCTTACACCTATGAGCACACCAATATTCAAACGCTGAAGCCGGGAGATACTGTTAACCTTGAATTTGATCTGCTTGGCAAGTATATACTGAGAAAGTTATCTTTGTCCAAAGGACTCCGTGAGAAAGAGAAATAACTAACCCATTTCTTCCATTCATGACTGCCGACACCCCTCACAGGCCCCACTACCCTGCCCTTGATGGATTGCGGGGAGTTGCCATTCTGCTGGTGGTGTTCTATCACAATTTCGGGTTCATCAAACAAACTTTTTTTGGCTGGCTGGGTGTTGACCTGTTTTTTGTGCTGAGTGGTTTCCTGATCACAGACATTTTATTGAATGCGCTGAATAAACCCGGGTTCCTCCGCAACTTTTATATGAGGAGGGTGCTGCGCATCTTTCCTTTGTATTATGCAAGCCTGGTTCTTTTCCTTTTTATTATTCCTGCTTTCACCTCCAAAACTATTAACTGGGAATATTACCAGCACAATCAAATCTACCTGTGGACTTACCTGCAAAACTGGTTATATATATTCAATGAGCCGGGGTCTGCACATATCCTGAATCACTATTGGTCGCTTGCTGTGGAAGAACAGTTCTATATTTTCTGGCCTTTGATCATTTTATGGTTGAAGAAATCTAAACACCTGCTGATCTTTATCAGTTCCGTGCTGTTGTTAGTCATCTTATTCAGGTTTGGATTATGGGTATATAAGATCGAAAACCTGGCCTATTATAATCTCTACACGTTTACACGTTTTGATGGAATATGTATTGGCTGCATCGTGGCAATGCTGGTACGGATGAACATTAATTTCATCAAAAAAAACACGACAGCAATTGTACTGGCCTTTGCCGCTGTCAATTTCCTGTTCTTTTTCATTAACAGGCTGTACTCCTTTTCTTTTCCCTACCTCGCTCTTGTAGGCTACAGCACATTTGCCATGATGTTTGGCCTCCTGATCTATGAAGCGGTGACAAGAAACACCCCCATCCTCAACTATATTCTGGGATTTCGGCTATTAAAATTTTTTGGACGAATTTCCTATGGATTTTACATTTTTCACTGGCCTGTTTACCTGCTGATGAACAGCTACCTGCTTTCATTCGCAAAAGACCACCTGGCTGATTTTACCGCAAGATTTAGTGTTTCGGTATTCGCCACTGCAACTGCCGTAGCTATTAGCTGGTTGAGCTACCGCTATTTTGAAAGTTATTTTCTGAAATTAAAATCCCGCTATGCCTGATATTCCGCCTATACTTTCAAATAAAACGCAGGGATTGTATCTTTAACCGTCATGCAAAACCGCATCATCATATTATGTCCGCTTTTCAATGATTCAGATTCATTCAAGCATTTATTGGCTGAATTAAAGAAATCATTTGAACATCTCACAGCCTTTGATTTCAGGGTGCTGGTGATCAATGATGGTTCAACAGAACCTCTTTCCATTGAAAAAGTGGCTGGCTTTCCTGTGCATGTGTTACCTCTTTACCGGAATATCGGGCATCAAAAAGCCCTGGCAATCGGGCTTGCATATATCAAAGACAATTATCAATGTGATAAAGTCCTCATTATGGATGCCGATGGTGAAGACCGGCCTGAAGATGCCCTCGAAATGTTGCTCACATCTGAAAAGAAACCCGGTCAAGTGATATTTGCCTACCGGCAATCAAGACAGGAAGGTTCAGGCTTCAGGTTTTTCTACGGTTTATACAAACTCAGTTTCAGGATACTCACCGGCAAAAAAATCTCTTTTGGCAATTTTATGGTGATGCCAAAAGACATGCTTGATAAGATCGTTTTTTACAGTGAAATCTGGAATCATCTTGCCGGCGGCATTCTGAAATCCGGCTTGCCCTGGTCATCGGTGCACACCCATCGGGGCAAAAGATATGCAGGCAGTTCAAAAATGAATTTTTCCCGCCTGCTTATGCATGGCCTCGGAGCTATTGCTGTTTTTATGGAAGTAATTGCGAGCAGGCTGATGATATTTTCATTCTTGCTGATTGGGTTTTCATTGCTGGTGATATTAATTCTTACCGGGATTAAAATATTCACCGACCAGGCCATTCCCGGGTGGACCTCCACCCTTATGTCGTCTATGCTGATAGTGCTGCTGCAAAGTTTTCTTTTATCGTTAGTAACACTCTTCCTTTATTTTTCATCTGAATCCCAGCGAAAATTTGTTCCGGCCCTGCATTACAAAGATTTTACCGGCCCTGTTGAAACTATCGGCGAATGAGCAATGACCATACATACCCGGGACAAGAACTTGCTCTTTTTGAAAAAGCCATCAACTGGAAATACTATTTTGCACGTTTCATTTTACCATTGCTGAAAGACAGGGTGCTGGAAACCGGCGCCGGTATTGGCGGCAGCACACAGTTATTAAATAATAATACTGCAGCAGAATGGGTGATGCTGGAACCGGACCCATCTATGCAGCAAATGCTCCGGGAAAAAATAACCGCTGGCTCATTACCTCATAATTGCCTGTTGAAAGAAGGAACTGTTGCTGAACTTCCAGATGAAGACCTGTATGACTGCATCATCTATATTGATGTGCTGGAACATATTCCCAAAGATGCCCATGAGATGGAGTTGGCTTCTTTGCACTTGAAACCCGGCGGTCATCTAATTATTCTGTCACCTGCTTTTAATTTTTTGATGAGCCCTTTTGATAAAGCTATTGGTCACTGTCGTCGCTATTCAAAAAAATCCTTATCCCGCTTGCGGCCAGCTTCACTCAGCTCCGAAAAGCTGATTTATCTTGATTCAGCAGGTTTCTTTGCATCATTAGCCAATAAATTATTACTGAAACAGTCTTACCCCACTCACAAACAGGTGCAGTGGTGGGACAAGTGCCTCATCCCTGTTTCAAAATTCACTGACCGTATTTTCTTTTATTCCTTCGGAAAAAGTATTTTGGCCGTGTGGAAGAAAACAAAAACTTCTTAAATAAGATCGGGCAACTGGTGCGTCGCAAGCAACATTACCTGTTGCTGCTGTTGATCACCCTGCTGGCTTATTGGCCTCTTAGTTTTGGTGTTTTCAGTTTAAAAAATGATGCTCTCATTTATTTTCTTCCGTACCGCTATCATGTCAGCGAAGCCATTCAGCATGGAGAATTTCCCTGGTGGAGTCCCTGGTTATACAGCGGCCTCCCGCTGCACAGCGACATTCAAAGCGGGGTCTGGAACCCGGTGGTAATGCTTATATCCTGCTTTACCACTTACAACATGTCCGTACTGCAATGGGAACTCCTCTTTTATCTTTTTATTGCTGCCATCGGGATGTATAAGTTGGTAAAAGAGTTGGGCGGAACCTCTCAAACATCTTTTCACTCTGCTGTAGTCTATCTGTGTTGCGGCTTCATGACAGACAGTGGTTCATTTATCCCCTGGATCAGTAACGCTGCATATCTTCCCTTTGTGTTTTGTTATTTTCTCAGGCTGGTAAACAGCCCGGGCACAGGCACATCTTTAAAATTATCTCTCTCACTTTTTCTGCTGCTTACAACCGGGTACCCAAGTTTTTTCATTTTTGCAGCCTATATACTGCTGGTCGCAACAATTATCATTCTTTATAAGAACCGCCGCCAGGTAGCAAAGATCAAATCACTGCTGAAATTCACATTACTCGCTGCAATTGTTGCACTGCTGCTATGCAGCCCCGCCATATTATCCTGGCTTGATTTCTTTGATTATTATGAAAGAGGCAAAGGCGCCAGTCTTGAAAAAGCTGTTTCCGGGTCATTTCCTCTCTTCAGCACAACATCATATCTATTTCCCTCGGCAGTTTATAAAGGACATTCCTGGCTTACGACCGATGTGAGTTTACGAAACGCCTCTGTGGGTATCGTTATGCTGGTTTTCTTTTTGGTCGCATTATTCAAATCTAAAACCAGCAACAGTAAATTTTTATTCGGCACTGTCATTTTCTCCTTTCTTTTCAGCCTTGGTGATGCTACACCTTTACGGGAATGGTGCTACCGTTTTGTTCCGCTCATGGACAGCTTCCGGCACCCGTCCTGCATGAGACTATTTACAACCATTGGTATCATCCTTATAGCCATTCCGGTTTTAAATATGGCATGGACAAACCTTTCATTGATTGCAAAGCCATTGTATAAAACAACCATTACCATTATCGTCCTTGTTGCCGGGTTCATTATTTATTATGCTGTACAAAGCGGTTTGTTGCAGCACCCCTCATTTTCGCTGAGCAAAGAAACACTGGACAAACTCAGTTTTGATGACCTCGTTGTTTTACAAGGCATTCTGCAGCTTGGCTTCCTGGCAGCTTTGCTTTTCATTATTCAAAAACAAAGAACCAGGCTTTTATTACCCATAGGCATTGCCAACTTGTTGTTGCTTTGCTGGATGGCGCAGCCATTCACTTTTTTCTCACAACTCAAAACCAGGGAAGTCAATAATCATATTGCCTCTTTCCAAAAAGGCTTTCCAGTGTCGGATGCCAATACGCCAATGATCATGACAATACAGCAAGGGTCTGCTGAGAAAAAACCATACAACGATAATGGCTTTTACAGTAAAAGACCCATGATTCAGGAGGATATTGTGTCACCGACAGTTAACAGCCGGTATCATGAATTCCTGCTCGACAGCCAGCTCAGAAACAAGTTGAACAATTACCCATTTATATATTTCTCCGATAGCTCTGTTTATTCAATGCATTCACTACCGGACAGCGGGAGAATAGTGTTGTTTGACAGTATTGGAAGACCTCAACCGGTTTTTGAACATACCAAAGGCGATATAAAAATAAAGAATATTACAGCCAACAGGATTGAAATGAACGTCACCTCCGAAGGTTATGGCTTGCTGAATATTTTTCAGCAATACCATCATGGCTGGCGGGCTTGGGTCAATGCTGTTGAAATCCCTGTTTTCCGAACCAACATTGCATTCATGAGTATCCCGGTTCCGAAGGGGAATCATACACTCGTTTTCAGGTTTGAGCCACACCTTTTTGTTAATTGGTCAATATATATTTCCACGACCACCCTGTTGCTGATATCGATATTCTTTATCTTTCAATTTGTAAAAAGCCGCAACCGATTATGAAAAAAAAGGGAAGAAACTGGTTGTTTGCCCTGATGCTGACAACACCCATGGTTGTTTTCTTCCTTGGCTATTTGTTGAATCATGATGCCTCGCTTAACCCTACCGGTTTCATCCAATACGACAATGTTTCCTATATCGCTTATGCCCGTCAATACACCGAATTAGGTCATTCAAGTATATTTTACAATAATCCTTTTAATGATTCAGCAAACTACCCGGCTATCTATTTTCAGCCACAAACCCTGCTCTTTGCTTTGTTGCTGCAACTGGGTGTGTCGCCAGGTTGGATATTGATTCCGTTCACACTGCTTTGTTCACTGCTCTGTTTTCGTTTACTCATTGGTATTTACGATCACCTGGTTCCTGCTTCCCGGTATAGAATAATCTGCATTAGCCTGCTGGCATGGGGCGGCGGTTTATTGGCCTTTTCAGGTTTTTTGGCAAAAACAATTTTGGGAACAGCTACAGTACCTGACATTTTTCATCTTGATCCCGGCGCCGGCTGGTGGGGATTGAACCTTGGCAGATCACTGTTCTTTTCCTGCGAAGCCTGGTATCACCTGCTTTTTCTTGCTGTGATCTTTTGCCTGTTGAAACAAAAATGGAGGCTGGCAACATATACCTGTCTTATTCTCTCTTTATCCCATCCATTCACCGGGCTGGAGTTATTAAGTGTCCTTGCGGCCTGGGTTTGTCTTGAAAAATTTGCTTTTGCGAATAAAAAAATACCAACATGGTTTGTGGCGGCGACATTGTTATTACTATGCTTTCACATTTATTACTATCTCTGGCATCTTCCCCGGTATGGAGATCATCGCTCAGTTAGCAGCCAGTATGAATTAAACTGGCGGCTTCGCTTTTTCAGCATGATACCGGCTTATTGCCTTGCCGCAGCCTTTGCAGTTTTCAGTGTATGGAAAATTAAAACAGGTACTTCCTGGCTACAAAAACCTGCCAACCGGTTGCTGCTCACATGGTTTATTGTTGCCTTTGCATTGGCAAATCATGAATTATTCATAAAAGCCCGGCAGCCCATTCATTTCACCAGGGGATATATCTGGACATCACTGATGCTGATCGGTTTGCCTGCATTGCAACTGCTTTTTGAAAAATGCCGGGGAACAATGGTGAAAAAAACAGTTGCCGCTTTCTTTGTGTTGCTGCTTTTGTCAGACAACCTGCTCTGGATCGGTTTGAACACTGCCGGTAAAGCAACAATGGCTTCCATTAAACACATTGACAAGGACCAACAAGCCATCCTCGATAAAATAGATGAAACAGCCGATACCAAAACACTTATCATCAGCCGTGATGAAGTGATCCCTTACCTCGCCACCATATATACCAATGCCTATTCATGGGTGTCACATCCTTTTACGACTCCCTTTGTTGAAGAAAAAAAGAAGGCTATTGATTTATTTATTGAAACCGGAGCCATTGACCCGGCCTGGAAAAACAGGAAAATTATTTTCCTGTTCAGTAAAAATGATGCAGCAGAAATGAAAAGGGAAGCAGCAATGCCTTTCCCGGCAAATAGGATATTTGAATCATCTTCGATGATCATGGCAGAAGCAAACCTATAAAACTTCAGCTGGTTATGCTCTTCCCTTTCATCGCTGTTGAAATAGCCTTATCCATTAGTCTTTCTGCATAGGGTCTTGAAATTTCGTTCAGTTTTTCGATGGCAGCATGAATGGCGTCTTTACTGCCTGCTGACAACAAAGAAGTTAACTCAACGATCGCTGTCTGTGTATCGGCCAATTCCTTTTCTGTTAGAAAAGATTTGTTCTTATCAAGGAATTGCCGGGTTGTGTCAAGCAATTGCTGTGCCTCTGTCTGTGCTTCCACCAATGCTCTTGTTTGCATATCCTCTTTGGCATGAGTGATTGAATCCAATAACATTTTCTCTACTTCAGCATCCGTTAGCCCGTACTGTGGTTTCACTTCAATGACCTGTTCAATTCCGCTTCTTAGCTCTTTGGCTTTCACCACCAATATTCCATCAGCATTCACCAAAAAAGAAACTTCCACTTTTGGCAAACCTGCCGGCATGGCCGGAATACCGGCAAGATTGAACTCGGCGAGTTTGCGGTTATCCTTTACCAGGTCTCTTTCTCCCTGGAAAACAGAAATGCGCATTCCGCTTTGCCCGTCTTTTTGTGTGGTATATTGCCTGGCGGCCTTTGATGGAATTTTTGAATTACGGGGGATCAGCACATCCATCAGTCCTCCCATTGTTTCTATACCTAATGACAATGGCGTAATATCAAGCAACAGAAAATCTTTGTTATTCCCTGCAAGAATATCCGCCTGCACCGCTGCGCCCAACGCTACCACTTCATCAGGGTTCAGTGAATCATGCACCTGGCGCTGAAAAAAATCAGTAACCGATTTTTTAACCAGCGGTACTCTTGTAGAACCTCCTACCATCACCACTTCATCAATTTCAGAAACAGGCAATCCCGAATCGGATAAAGCATTTCTGCATGACTGTATCGTTCTGTCCACAAAAGGTTTGGCCAGTTGCTCAAATTCATGGCGGCTGAGTGAAAGTTTTTCTCCGGCCACTTCCGCCGTGAAACTATCATGGGAACTGAGATGAATCTTGGCTTGTTCTGCAGTGAGACGGAGTTGCTGAGCAAGATTTTTATTATTGCTGAGTTCGGTTGATGTAAGTCCCGTCAACAGCATCCAGTGATGTACTATCGCCCTGTCAAAATCATCGCCACCGAGATAAGTGTCGCCATTGGTAGAAAGCACTTCAAATATGCCGCCGGTGATGCGAAGTATAGAAATGTCAAAAGTGCCCCCGCCAAGGTCATAAACCGCAATCGTTTTTGTTTCCTCCCTGTTTAGCCCTAACCCATAAGCAAGACTGGCTGCTGTTGGTTCGTTTACGATACGCAATACATCCAAACCTGCCAGTTTCCCGGCATCTCTTGTTGCCTGCCGCTGTGCATCGTTGAAATAGGCCGGCACTGTGATCACCGCCTTATTCACCGGAGTTTTCAAAATATGTTCTGCTCTTGCTTTTAGTTCCTTTAAAATAAACGAAGACAATTCAACAGGTGACCAGAATTTTTCACCTATCTGCACCTTCACCAGGCTTTCTGTATTATCATCAATTACTTTGTAGGTAAAGAATGAAGCATAATCCCGGACATCATTGTAGGATTTGCCCATCAATCTTTTCACAGAAAAGATAGTGTTGTGCGGTTCCGCCACCAGGTACTTTTTTGCATCATCACCAACAGACAGCATGCCTGACTCACCAAAATGAATGACGGAAGGCACCAGCGCATGACCATCATGCTCTTTCAGCACAACAGGTTTTTTGCTTTCCGGGTGAATAAGTGCCACAAGGCTATTAGTGGTTCCAAGGTCAATGCCTACGATCATCTCAGCCTGCTGCAGGCTTCCCGTTGCTATATTGATACCAATCTTTGCCATACGCTGATATATCCCTGTTTCCCTTTTTTAAGAATGGCAAAAATACTGCATAGCAGCCTGACTGGCTTACGGAGTTGGTAAAAGAAAAGCGGCCCTAAAGCCGCTTCTCCAATATCCTGTCCAAACAATGTTTATCGCATCAGGTACATCTTGCCATATCCCTTATTGAAATATTTATCTGTATTATCACCCTCGGCCCTGTATTTATCCAGCGATTTGCCATTCAGGTTGGTGATCACCCTGTACAGGTAAATACCATTGGCTAATTTTTGCCCATACTGATCGGTACCATCCCACTTGAAGTCTGTGATATTTCTGCCGATACGCAGCGGCCCCAGCTCATCTTTGGTGATCTCTCTCACCACTTTACCCGTAATGGTAAGTATCTGTATTCTCAGGTTTTGCGGCACTTCACTGCCTGTGATGGTGAATACAAAGGCTGTTGATGTGGTGAACGGGTTAGGATAGTTCAGCATATTCGAGATCATCGGCTTATTAATGACCTGGAAGGCAACCCTGTATTCGATGTTCCCGGCGCTGTTGCTGCTGCGGTCTCTTCCGGTAACGATCAGTTCATACTCACCATCTTCTGTAAAGTAAGGCCTGAAGTTCGCTGTAGCTGTATTATCTGTATTTGGCGCCTGCCCGGCAGGAATGAACTGCAGCGTGTCACTGGTGAATGTGAACTGGCGGATGCTGCCATCAGGATACCTCACACTCAGATTCACCAGGCTGTTATCATCCAGTATCATCCATTTCGACTCATCTTTCAGTTTTATTATTATATCAGGTCTTGCAGAAACGATATCCCTGTTCAGGATATGCACTCCGTCGAATGTAACATCCAGCAGCGGGTTAAGACTATCTGGTTTTACATAAAAATTACGATAGGCAAAATTGTTGAAATGGAATTGCTCCGGCTGATCATTGTCCGGATTCACTTCAATATACATTGTGTTCTGACCGGGTAAATTCTCAGTCGGAATATTAGCCCTTACAATAACAGTATCTGGTGTCAATGTCAGTTCTCTTGTTCTAGGCTGAGGAATGATGGTTGGCACATTATCACGGCCGGTAACCACCACTTTCAGAAGCAAGCTGTCAAAGTTTGCATCGCTGATATTCTGGAATGCAACCCTGAAGTCGTAGGGTTCGCCTATATCCACCGTGTCTTTTACAGTTAAGTGGCGAGCCGGCGCTAATGCACCTTCCGGTACAGGATCATAGGTTAGTCTCCAGTAATTAAGCTGGTAAGGTGTGTAATGAACCGTGTCCATATTCATCATCCGTAAACGGACATAAGGAAAAATTTCAGCATCTATGGAAGAAATGTCTGTATTGGCCTGGTTCATGGGTATGGCAGAAAAAAGTGTTGTTTCAGCGCCGCCTGTTCCCACACCAATAATATCAACAGTGGCTTCATCACCTGGTGTTGCATCCGGGATTATTGAACCATTCCATTTAAGTTCTTTCCATGCTTTGGCAGGGCCAAATAAAGGTGAACGGACAAAACCTAATGTATCCGGTGAAGGACAATCAGCTGACAATGTAGGGTTATCATACATGCCATCACCTACTACCCATTTGGGGATAAAAGAAGGATCGTTTTTCTTATACACTAATCCAAACGGACGGGTTCTGTAGAATGAATCCACACCTGCAAAACCCGCATCTTTCAGGTAGTGATACAAAGATTGTCCGGCGCCGTGAATTGATTCATCTGCCGCCCAATCAGTGGCATATGCCACGGGGAAAGCAGGATACTGTGCCGGGTTAAGCGTAAAGTTTCTTACAGCCACATAATAACCATCCGGAACTATATCCCTCATAAAATCCATGATCTTTCTGCGACTGGCAGTGTCGGTATAACGGAATTCAAAACTATAAGGTCTGAACCTGATATACTGCGGTGAAGTGCTTCCGTGCAAACCCTGTCCAAGGCTATTAGGATTTGCGGGTTCGCCGGCATATGAATGTGGCACCACCACCTGGTTTTGCCAGGGCGCAAAGGTCACAGGGTGAAACACATTGAACACAAGCGAAGAAAAGTAGTTGGTAAGCTGGATATACGGATCTTCATTTACCGCCACGGAAAATGCCGATTCCTGCGTTGAACCACTTGTATTGTACGTTCCCATACGCAGGAATAAGTTGTTCATCACTTCTTTATATTTCCAGCTTCTTGAAGCTGTGTCTAACCGCATCCTTGTAAGTTCTGAATTGGTATGCTGATAGAAATGTGATTGACTGAACCCCGCTTCACTGTTTGCCAGGTAAACAAAAGAAGCCGTGTTCCAGACGATCGGGCCGGATACAGGCACATGACCCACTCTCCAGTAATAGACAGTATTATCCGTGAATGTGAGACCAGGATCGAATGTTAATACCCCGCCGGGGAACTGGCCATTGCGAGTCACTTTCGATGGTGAATTGAAAAATATGGAAGTATCTATTTCCATCGTGTACTGCTTCATCGTGCTGAAAGGATCAGCCGTTGTTGCATGGAATTTGATCCCTTGTTTATTTACGATGGCATAGTTATATGGATAAACCGGTCTTGCTTCATCTTCAAAAATGAAAAACTCTTTTGTGATGCTGTTGTTTGTTTCATACAACTCATCAACGGCATTATCTGCATCAACAGTGATGATGATGCTGTTCAACCCTTTCTCGGCGGGGCCGACGATAGGAATAATATAGTTTAATGAATCAATATAACGTATCCCTCGTATTGTGTCCCTGCGAAAAATCTGTACAGAGTTATCCGGGTACTTCCTTTTCACCTCCACGACAATACTGTCGCTAACCGCTTTACCGAGATTCATAAATTTAGCGCTGACATTGAAACTTGTTTCTGCAATTGAAATGAATGAAGGATTCACTTTCACCAACTGCTCTTCGATCGCATAGTCAGGTTTCTGAGTTGAATTGATCTTAACAGCAGGGTCGCCATGCAGTGTTGATTGCTCGCAATGAAACCTGGCGTAATAATCGTTTTGGGTGGTAAGGTTAAAGACCTGCCGGATAGCTTCGATCATTGCCTCGCCAAGTGATTCGCCATATTTCAATACACCCATGGATGAATAATTGCGGGTATTATAAATGTCGAGATAATGAACAATGCCGAGGTGGGTGCTGGCAATGGTAGCGATACTGCCCCGGTTGGGACTTAATACAAAGTTTTCAGAGATAGTTTCTTTTGCCTGCAGCCTGAGTTGGTTAAAGTTGTAAAAATTTCCTGCATTACAACCCAGCAGGATAAAAAGCGGATACTTCCCCTGATTATCATAATTCTGAGGATTATCGAGATTGAACTGCAATGTAGTGGCTGAAGAGTGTCCAAAATAAGTGACCAGGCCAAGTCCCTCTTCAAACAATTTCTGGATGGCAGTGCTATTAGCCTGCTCCACTTCTTCAGCTGAAGTCTTATTAAACTTCTTAACATTGCCTCCAAAAAATGTATCCTTAATAATATTGGTGAACCTGTCCATGCTGATGTTGAGGGCAAGATCAAGTCCATCATCACTGGCTCCCACCACATGGGCAACATTCTTCATCCAGGCTTTATCCTGTATCAAAGGCGACTGGAATGCCTGTGCCTGCTCATATTCGATCACCTTATTAAGATAAGCTGTTACTTCATCACCGTTTATGGTCGCAATGCGGCCAATAGGAACTTTAGGTATCTGGTCAAGACCGGGTTCGGCAGCCAATAAAATGTCAGATGCCGGCTGCCCAAAAGTGGGGACAAAAGCAAGGTTATTGATATTTGCATTAGCCTCATTATTTCGAAACTGTGCATAGTGAACCCCCTTCCCAATCAAAAAAACATTTTTTAAAGGACTACTGAAATTAGCCCTTGCCCACCGGATGAAGTTGCGGACTGACAATGGATGGAATTTAATGCCCAGGCCAAACTGATCTACCAGTTCATCTATCATATAAGCTTTGGCATTAAAACCGCCGCCAGCTGCCGAACTCCTGTATGCAATATAATTGGCCACCGGGTTTGCGCCGCCAGAGCCAATATCCATTTTAGGATGGGTTATGATCAGGTAGTCGCCCTGCATGGGGGCTGATCCATAATTGATGAAATTCCGCTGCTGAAAATTTGTTATGTTGGTAATATTCGAAGCGTATTGCGCAACCAGCACCAGTTTTTGCTCCTGTACTGTCGGTAATAATGCAAACTTGACGATTGCCGGCGTACTAATATCTCCGACATATCGCCTTCCATTATTTAGATCATACAATACCGGGGGTATTCCGCTATGGTTTACATTGGATATCTCCAAATAGTTTCCGGAGACGCTGGCGGGAAGCTCGAAATGAAAATTAGCGCTGTTTCCGAAATTAAATTGTCTCGGATAATTGATTTCAATTTGTGCCACCACCATCCTGTCTGAGCCCGGCACGGGGCTTTGGTTGGTGATTTCAATAGTGGCGTTCCCTGAACTGATCAAAGAAACCGGAAAAGGTTTGTTCACTTTCACATAATCAAAAAAGTTCAGGTCCTGCCCCAGTATAGAGTCACCATTTATACGAACCCTGAATTTCCGGGGGTTCAACCCATTATAACCGCTGGCATGAATTTTAAAGTTTGCATCTGCCGGTGCCCCAGGGCCGGTGTATACAAACAAATTGGTCCATGAAGTGGTGTTGGTAACATTTTTTCCGATATCTGCAGATGTCCATCCTTCACCTGCATCATAAGCTGATGAATAAACATTATCACCAACTACCTGAGCATAACCTACACCAATTCTGTCTCTCCAATAGCGGCCCTGCGTATACATAAAAAATGGCTCTGCAGGTAAAATATTGGAAGCAACATCATTATTCTGCGTTACCAACCGAAGGTTTGGCTGGCCGGGGTTCAGCGTTAAAAAAAAGGCTGCAGTATCTGTTTGCAAACTCCATTTATCATTAAGCTGGTAATCAGGATAGCGATACATGACATTATCCGGTTTACCATCATTCATTTCACCCCAAAACTCAATGAAATCACCGGGCAGGAAAGCTCCCGTTTCCCTTGAAGTGTAAACAGGCACTTGTTGCCCATTTCTCCATAGCTGAAAATCTTCGGCATTGGCAGAAGCTATGGCAGCTGGCAATTCAGCCTGGTTGATTCGGCAGAGACCATTAGCCCCTACTTTGAATTTATAGTAGGTTTTGTTGTAGTCGATCCATTCATTATTGAACGGCTGTGAACTGGCCGCCAGGGAAACCATCAACAACGCAAAAAGTAAAACTCGTTTCATTCAGAATAAAGTTTATGGGGTCAGATTATTTTTGTTTTTTCTTTTCGTTCACCATGTCAAGTCTTAGTGAAAACACATGGGTGAATAAAGGGTTCGATTGATTAGCGAGATTACTAAAGGCATAGTCTATCGTAACATTCTGTATCCTGAATCCGGCACCTGCACTGGGCTGATAGATCCATACTTTCTTTTGATTCAGCGTATCACCATCGGCCAATGCCTTTTGAAAATTGTTTATCCCTGCCCGCAGGTAAAAAACCTGGTTAACATCCAGTTCCAATCCCAATTTGGGATCGGCGCTCATGGCCTGTGAACTCAAAACAGTATTGCGTTGTCCATCGAAAGTCAAATCAATATTCGATTCTGCAAGCAAACTGGATTTTTTGCCGAGGTTAAACTTATAACCAATGCCCAGCACTAATCTTGGCGCTGTCATTTCGGTTGATTTCACAGGGATTTCATTGTTGGTCAGGTAAAGCACTTCCTTTTCCCTTTCTGTGAAGTTGAATGACCATGCATTAAAAGTGGTGCTGATGTCTCGGCCCACAATGCCGAACCGCCAGTTCTTGCTATGTATTTGCAAACCTGCATCGAGACCGAAGCCCCAGGCTTTGGCAAATTTGCCCACATTGCGGTGGATCACTTTTGCATTCAAGCCAAACTGTACACTTTTTGTATCTGTTTCCTTTAGCTTTTGTGCATAGGAAAGCAAAAAAGCATAATCAGCCGAAGAAAACGCCTGTATGTTGTTGTAGTTGATGGAACCATCCGGTTCCACCAGGAACAAAGTGTTCATGATATCATCCACAGCGAAACGCAGACCGGTAACAGCAAATGTTCTTTTGTTGTTGGACGAAGGAAAAGCAATGCTGGCAAAATCATATTTACCAATGCCTGCAAAGTATTCCGCATGCATCAGGTTCAGTTGCGGGTTGTCTTTAATACCCACCAGCCCGGCAGGGTTCCAATAGCCGGCTGTGCCATCATTCACCGATGCTACCTGGGCGCTGCCCATAGCAAGACCTCTTGCACCGGCGCCGATATTCAAAAACTCGTTGGAATATTTTCTAAACTGTGCTGAAGAAGACAGGAAAAAAATAGTAGCTAATAGGGTCAGGTATAAGCGGTTCGTTTTCATTCGATGAATTTTCTAATAAGCATTGGAATTAGACATGCTTTCATGGGGTCGGGCTGCTTGTAAAATTAGTCTTTAAGCCCGGAAATACACAGTGGTGGCGGGCAAAAAGGCTAACAACTGAAAACGAAACCTTTAGAAAAATATTGCCCCTCACCCTCTTCAAAGTCTTTCTGGCTTACTTTTGCCGCAAATCATTGATTTTTATCATGGACCTAATAGGAGAATTACGATGGAGAGGGATGATCCAGGATATCATGCCCGGAACGGAAGATCAACTGAAAAAGGAGATAACCACCGGTTATGTAGGCTTTGACCCGACGGCCGATAGCCTCCATATCGGCAGCCTCGTGCCCATTTTATTGCTGGTGCATTTGCAAAAAGCCGGGCACAAACCCATTGCGCTGGTAGGCGGAGCCACCGGCATGATCGGCGACCCCAGCGGCAAAAGCCAGGAAAGAAACCTGCTGGACGAAGAAACATTGGAAAAGAACGTTGCCGGCATAAAAGCTCAATTGGAAAAATTCCTTGACTTCAATAAGAGTCTTCCCAATGCAGCCGAAATGGCCAACAACTACGACTGGTTCAAGCCAATCTCATTTATTGAATTTCTTCGTGACACCGGAAAGCATATCAGCATCAATTACATGATGGCAAAGGACAGTGTAAAGAACAGAATTGAAAGTGAAGTGGGATTGAGCTATACTGAATTTGCGTATCAACTGATGCAAGGGTATGATTTCTACTGGTTATACGAAAACAAAAACTGTAAACTCCAGATGGGTGGCAGCGACCAGTGGGGCAATATCACCACCGGCACCGAACTCATCCGCCGCAAAGCGAATGGCGAAGCCTATGCCTTCACCTGCCCGCTGATAAAAAAAACCGATGGCACCAAGTTTGGAAAAACAGAGCATGGGAATGTATGGTTAGACCCCGCCAAGACCAGCCCCTACCAGTTTTACCAGTTCTGGCTCAATGCCAGCGATGAAGATTCAGCTGTATGGATAAAAATTTTCACCTTTCTCACAAAAGATGCTATTGACATTCTGATCCATGAACATAAAATGGATCCTTCGGCAAGAGTGCTGCAAAAAACATTGGCACAGGAAGTGACTTGTTTTGTTCATGGCAGGGAAGAATATGAAAAAGCTATTGAAACAACACAAAAATTATTTGCCAACCAGCATGTGCCTGCAGAAAGCCTGAGTGTGGAAGACCTTGAAGGCATGGAAGGTGTGGTGAAATCAGGTCTTGAAAAGGAAAAGATCGGATCAGGTATTGATGTAATCTCCTTCCTTGCAGAAACAAAGATATTCCCCAGCAAAGGGGAGGCAAGAAAATTAGTGCAGGGTGGCGGCGTTAGCATCAATAGAAAAAAAATTGAAACTGTGCAGTTGACAATTGACAATTCATTCCTGTTGCACAATAAATATATCCTGGTGCAAAAAGGAAAGAAGAATTATTTCCTTGTAGAAGTGCAATAACATTTTTGAAAAAAGTCTATTTCATCAGCGGTCTTGGTGCAGACAGAAGAGTGTTTACTCTCCTTGATCTCTCCTTTTGTGAGCCTGTTTTTATTGATTGGATCAAGCCGGAGGTAAATGAATCACTTGAGCACTATGCATTGCGGCTCAAAGCATACATCACTGAACCATCACCGGTTATAGTTGGCATTTCGTTTGGCGGAATGCTGGCTACGGAAATTGCCAAAGCTGACAACAATAGCAAAGTCATCATCATTTCAAGCAACAAAACTGCAAAAGAGTTTCCTCCATACTTAAAAACAGGCAACTATTTTCCTGTTTACAAATGGACATCCGCTTCAATGGCCAAAAGTTTTATGCTGCGTTCAAGCTGGATACTGGGAGGAAAAAACAAAGAGTCAAAAAAGATGTTGCGGCAGATCATACTTGATTCCGACACAGGATTTGTAAAATGGGCCATCAGTGCTATTCTCAAATGGAAAAACAGGGAAATACCCCTGAACCTTACCCACATTCATGGAACAGCCGACAGACTATTGCCCTATCGCTATGTGAAGCCTGATTACACTGTAAACGGAGGCACTCATGTAATGACACTTGACAACCATGAAACATTGTCTGCATTGCTTCGCCAGATACTATCCGACAGTTCGGATTTATCCACAGGTTCCGGCTGAACCCAAATTTTATTCTATCTTAACCGTAGTTTTTGTGAAGTTCATTGCCAGCGGTCTGCCTGCGTATCATCCCTGCCCTTTGTTTGATGATTCATTTGCTCATTCTAAAAAAGGTCATATGAAAAATTCAACTACCCCGGTTTTTCTTCGTCCGTTCTTTATTTCAGCTATTGCAGTGATCGTTTCTGTTATTTTCATTTCTTCCGGCACTAAAAATGGCAATAACAACACACTCCCATTCTTGCCAAACATTGACCAGGTTGTTGAAGACCAGATGACCAAGCAGGAAATTTATGGCTGTGCGGTTGCCGTCGTGGAAAACGGTAAAATTGTTCATGTAAAAGCATACGGGCATCATGACCGTCTGCGAAAAAAACCTATCAGCACCAGCACCGTTTTCCGCTGGGCTTCTATTTCCAAACCATTGACAGCAGTGGCTGCATTCAAAGCAATCGAAGCCAACAAACTCTCACTTACGGACAAAGTAAGTAAGCATGTCAGTTATTGGCCCAAAACAGGCAACAAAGACAGCCTGCGGGTTTCGCACCTGCTGAACAACCGGGGAGGTGTGAATCAATATACCAACATTCAAAAAAGTAAATACAAATCCAAGAACAACTTTAACGCTAAAGAATGTGTGGCCGTTTTTTCTGATGCCGCACTTGATTTTAACCCGGGCAACCAATATAACTACACCACATTTGGCTTTAACCTGCTCGGGGCTGTTGTTGAAGAAGCTACCAACACAGCCTATGAAAAATATGTGCTGGATAATATTGGTAAAAAAGCCGGGATGACCAGTCTTACTCCTTACCCTGCTGATCCAGGTGGTTATAATAAGAATTGCAATGCTGCCACAATAAGCACTACCGAAGGTGACGTAGAATGGAAATTGCCGGGCGGTGGCTGGGGTTCAAATATCAACGACCTGGCCAAATTCATGCAAGGACTGATAAACGGAACTTTTTTGTCCAACACCGCAGCGCTTTGGCAATCTGTGCCCAACAACAACAACTATTGTTTTGGTGTGTGGAGAGAATCTCTCAAAGGCGAAGCTTATGTTTATCATAACGGCATTCACAAAGATGTGAGAACTTATATGGGATTCTATCCATCATCAAAATTCGGAGTGGTGGTAATGATCAATGCTGATGATAATGTTAGTGAAGGAAGACTCGCCAAAAAAGTGCAGGCCCTTTTTGGAAAAGACTGGGGTCTTGATGATTTCCCTGTAAACTATTGCGGACAGAATCTGAAATGCGGCGATAATACAACCGGAGTATGGCGAAAGACAGACAAAGGAGATGAAACAATCATCCGCAGGGGCTATTCCAAAGATGAATTTAATGCAGAATGGAACTGGCTGCTTGATAAGGGATATTATTGCGCCGATGTGGAAACTTATGAACAGGGCGGCTCACGAAAATGGGATGGCATTTTCAAAAAAACAAATAAGAAGTCGGGTATGATCAGGGATTATACCCATGCTGATTTCAATACAAAATGGAAAGAATTGAGTAATGCCGGGTACCGGCTCATTGATATTGAAACTTATGTGGACGGAAAAACAAGAAAATGGGCAGGATTATTTCTTCAAATGGGCGGCGGATATGTGCTGCAGCGAAACATGAGCCAGCAGGAGTTGCATGACAAGTGGGTGGAAAACGGGAAAAAGGGCCTGAAGCTGATAGACATTGAGCGATATGGCGACCAATGGGCTGCTGTATGGATAGCCGGGGAAGATGTGGCTATGGTGAGAAATTATGAAACAAATGATTTCAGGGACAAGAGAAGAGAACTGAACGATAGAGGATGGAGGCTGATAGATGTTGACACTTATATGGACGGGAAAACAAGAAAATGGTCCGGGTTGTGGGAAAAATCTTCGGTTGCCGAACGCTACTTATATGGTTACGATTTTTGTGACTGGCTTACAACTTATCACAATGTTTACGACAATGAAGGTTATGAGCTGATTGACCTGGAAACCTACTGATCAGGGAATTTCTTTAATCACTTTCCACATTTCGGCTGCCACCAGCAGGTTGCCCTTATTGTTCAGATGCACCCGGTCGTAGGTGAGAATATCTCTTTCCTTGTTTTCCGGGTTATTGGCCTTGTTGTAATCAATAAATTTTTTTCGCAGGTCCACCAAAGGCAATTCATTCTTTGCAGCAATATCACGGATGATGTTGCTGTAGTGGTTCAGGTCGCCATCAAGGGGATTACTCATATCTGTCTTCTCTCCCACCACAGCCGGTGTGCAAAGAATAGCCTTGATATTTCTTTCTTTTAATTTCTTAAGAATAGCCAGGTAAAACTTTTCAAACTTATCGGGATCGGTTCCTGTTCCCCGCAATGTTTTATGCCACACATCATTTACACCTACATAGATAACAACCACATCGGGATTTTTCGACAGCACATCTTCATCCAGTCTCAAATAAAGATCGTAAACTTTGTTGCCACTGATTCCGGAGCCGGCAAGATCATACTGACTTTCCTTTTTCTCAGCTTTCACCAGGCTGTCCATAACGAGGATGTATCCTTTATAGGGTTTTTCTTTTACTCCCAGTTCCGTAATGGAGTCGCCAAAGAAGATGACCTTTGTTTTCTTTTGCGGCACAAAAGCGAACAGCAAAGCAACGGATAAACCAAAAAGTAAATTTTTCATATACTGAAATTGAAAAAAGCACCTGTTTACAGATGCTTCACAATATAAAACAGTTGCCCAAATCTTTAAATTATTAAGCCCTTCAACCCTGTCTGCTCACAGAGTCGGTGACCGACAGGCAGGCTTTCAACTTTTTCACTCCACATCCACCTGTTTCTTCACCACCGAGCCTTCAGAGGCTTCCGGGAGAAACTTTCTTTCCTTTATGAGGTAGCCATTCCCCTTTTCACAAAAATGCACTTTCAGGTTTTCAAGGCTGATGGGGTTGCCATCAGGTATATCAGCAATATTGGAATGCAGTATCTCATGCCCGTCAATGATCACCACCAGGCCGCTGCCGAAGGCTTCCAGTTTATTGCCTTCTGTGATCAGCATGGCTGTGTCTTCGCCGAGGCCAATGCCGATGCAGCCGGGATTGGCCGCTACCGCCTGCGCCAGGCGGCCAAATCTTCCTCTTTTTTCAAAATGCGAATCAATGATAACAGAATTTAAAAAACCAAGCCCTGTGGTGATCTTCACTTCACCTTTCAAATGTGCCCTGGTGGCATTACCTTCATAGATCATCGTGTTGCTCATGGCCATGGCGCCTGCCGAAGTGCCGGCTATGACAAAATTTTCTTCTTTGTACCTTTTTTTCAAAATGGAAAGAAACTCGGTACCTCCGTCTGTTGCACTCAACCGCAACTGGTTCCCTCCGCTGAACATCACTGCATCGCAGTGACGGATGCGTTCGACATACTCATCGTTCATAGCATCCTGCCGTGTACGAATATGTAAGAGCCCGATGTTGGTGCAGCCGATCTTACCAAATGCATCAAGATAATTTTCCCCTACTTCGTAAGGGATCATGGAAGCGGTGGTGATGACTTCGATCCTTGCGGATGTGCCGCCGGCTTCTTCCACTACCCGCCGCAGAATGCCGAGTTCAAAGAAGTTGAGATTATTGCGGTGTATCTCGCCTTTTTCTAGGTCGGTGCCCTTGTCTTCGGCGCCGCCGATGGCTATCAGTTTTCCCTTAGGATGACTCATTCAAGAGGGTTTGATTAGCGACAAAATAAACGAAAAATAACAGAACGAATATTTTGTCTTTTGAAGTATGTGTATATGTGGAAAAGAAATCAGGTTTTCACAAAAGCGCTGATCCCATCTACCAGCACATCCAGGTTTTTTGTTGTAGTATATACATTCGGTGTCACCCTCACCCCATGAATATTTTCCCAAACAATACCTACTGTATGAATCTTATATTTATCCAGCAGGAAAGAATCCAACTCTGCTGGTTTTCTTCCTTCAATGGCCAGGTTGCCGATGGCACAGCCCCATTTCGTGTGAAGCGATGTTTGCAATTTCACTTTTGGAATATCTTTCACTCTTTCCATCCAATAGTTTTTCAGGTAATGCAGCCGCTTCTGTTTTCTTTCGCTGCCGATCATGTCATGAAATTCCAGCGCCTTGCTGATAGCCTGCTCAATAAAGAAAGGTCTTGTGCCCAATGTTTCAAACTTGCGGATGTCGTCTTTCAGCGGATCTTCATTCGTTGCAAACAAGGGATAGATGTTTTTGATCTTTTCCTTTCTTACATACAACATACCGCTGCCAATCGGTGCATACAGCCACTTATGAAGACTTGCGGCAAAATAGTCTGCATCAAGGTCAGGGATTTTAAAATCAAGATGAGCAAAGCTGTGTGCACCGTCCACCACCACTTCAATGCCTCGTTTATGAGCCTCCTGTGCAATTCTTTTCACCGGCAAAATCTGCCCGTTCCAATTAATGATGTGAGTAACATGTACAATTTTGGTTCTGGAAGAAAATGCATTTACATACTGCTGCACCAAATAATCTTCGTCTTCACTGGGTAGTTCCAGATTCACCCACACCATTTTTATTTTATCCCGGTGCTCTCTCTGCTTATAGGCATTCACCATGTTGGGATAATCCTGTTTGGCGGCTACCACTTCATCACCCGCCTTTAGTTGTAAACCAAAGATCACCGTTTCCAATCCTTCGGATGAATTGCGGTTAATGGCGATCTCTTCCGCATCACAACCCGCCAGTTTTGCAAGATTTTTTCGAAGCGGCTCCCTGCCCTGGTCGAGGATGCGCCACATATAATAACTTGGCGCTTCGTTGCTGTAATCATAATACCGCTTCATAGCCTCCTGCACCGTTTTAGGGGCCGGGCTTACACCGCCATTATTCAAGTTGATAATGGAAGGAGAAACAGTGAACGATTGCTGTATATAATACCAGAAATCTTCTTCCGTTGCCAACTCATCAGCCGAAAGGTGGCGGGTATCCTGCAGTGCCTTTTCAAAATTTCGGCTCCAGGATGGTTGCCAAAAAGATGAAAACAACGTGGCTGCAGAAAAAAATCCAGCTCTGCTAACAAATAAACGCCGATTGAACTTTTTCATAATATGTATTGAACACTAAATGTAGCCAAATAAGTTATTAGTACCCATGTGGAATGGATGAAAATTCTTTTGCTAACGTGTAAAAACAGCGGATCAATTTTGTCGAATTGGAATAATCTGATAGCCCCGGATTATCAAAATACTGAACCCGTCTTTTAAACATGAGAATTGAATAATCAGCTTTAATAAACGACGACGCCAGCAAAACGTCACTTTCTTATTTTATTATCAATTGTATTATACTGAATATTTATGTAGCTTTAAATATAAGAAACCATCCACATTCATTAATATCCTATCGGGGTTAGCTCTGGCAAAAAAGTAGTAGCAGTCTTTCCAAAGAGATGAAAGGTACTTTCAGCAGTTATTGAAGAATTACAACGGTAAGACAAACACGTTTTATTCATTAGAAATCCGCTTACCTGTGAAATCAGTGCTGATTATGTGGCACTATGAGTGCTTATTGCAAAACCAACGATAGAAAATGGATTCGTTTGCCGGCACATTGTATTTTCGCCTGCAAAAAACAGCCAGGCTGCTGGTATGCCTTGTGATCATTATTGCAGCCGCTGTTTTAACAGGCTGGTCATTTAATATTGAAACGCTGAAGCGTCCGCTGCCAGGACTGGTAGCTATGAACCCATTGTCGGCTGTTTGTCTTGCCTTATCTGCTACTTCCTTTTTATTATTATCTCACCCAGATCGGACCAGGGCAAAAATAAGCGGCATTGTGCTGGCCGTAGTGGTTATGCTGGCCGGAACAGCAACAATCCTCCATAACATATCTGTGATTGAACCGGCTGCCGACCGATTGCTGTTTGCCGCAAAAATGGAAGCCGATAAGGCAGGCATTTCCGGAAATTTCTCCAACAACATGGCTCTGAATTCCGCCATTTGTTTTGTGCTCACGGGTATGGCTCTGTTGCTGATTCATCGAAAGCAAGAACAGAAAAAAATATTTTCGCAATTCATAGCCGTATTTATCGGGCTCCTTAGTTTTCTTTCCATTCTGCTTTATGTGTACCGTGTTGAAGATTTTTATAGTTTGCTGGTGCATGTGCCCATGTCTATTCATGCCGGCATTTGCTTTTTACTGCTGTGTTTCGCTATCCTGCTTGCACATCCGGATAAGGGCATCATGAAAGAATTCACAGGTCCATATACCGGCAGCATCATGGCCCGCATCCTGGTACCGGCAGCAATCCTGATTCCGGTTATCCTTGGATTATTGCGGCTGATCGCAAGCTGGCAGGGAAGCATCAGCACTGAACTAGGAGTGACATTGCTGGTATTAAGCATCATTATAATTTTTCTTGGATTCATCAGCTACAGTACAACAATACTGAACAATAAAGACCGGCTTCGGGTGAAAGCCGAAACCGATTTGCAAAAAAGCCGTGACAGAATCCAGGAACTTTTTGATACTTCTCCTGATGCCGCTGTGATCGTTGACGAAAAGGGACTGATACAAATGGCCAATGATCAGTCGGTGGCCCTGTTTGGCTATCAAAAAGCAGAACTGAAAGGACAGCCGGTTGAGATACTTTTACCCGAAGCAATGAGGCTTTCTCACCAGCAACACCGCCGCAGCTACATGAAAAACCCGCATACAAGGCCAATGGGTGTTGGCATGGAATTGGAAGCTGTCAAAAAGAACGGGCAATATTTCCCCGTTGAGATCAGCCTGTCTCCCCTGCACACCGAAGAAGGTATGGTAATCTCTGCTTCAATAAGAGATGTTACGGAAAGAAAGAAACTAGAACAGCGGCTTAAAAAATTCAATGAAGAGCTGGAAGAACAGGTTGCTATCAAAACGGCAGAGATCAAAGAAAATGAGGAAAAATTCCGGATGCTGATCGAACGCATCTCTGACGGCTTCCTGGCGTTGGACAAAAGCTGGCGTTATTCATATGCTAATAAAAAGATCGGTGAGCTGACACACCGGGATCACCATTCTCTCATCGGCAAAAATATCTGGGAAGAATTTCCGGCAGCCGTTGGCTCTGAGACTTACAAAGCTTTTATGAAAGCCATGGCAGAGCAGCAATATATCACCAACACTGACTATCATGCACCGCTTGATCTTTGGCAGGAAAATCATATTTATCCGTCAGCAGACGGCCTGTCTGTTTTTATCCGGGATATCACCATTAAAAAAAGGGCTGAACAGGAAATGCAAAAAGCCAATGAAGAACTGCACCGCTTGTCATCATACCTGCAAAGTGTGAGAGAAGAAGAAAGGGTTCATATTTCCCGTGAGATACACGATGAACTGGGACAGCAACTCACCGGGCTTAAAATGTATGTACACAATCTGGAAAAAGGTCTTGGTGATCCGGCAGAAGACAACAGCAGCAGGATAAAAGATATTATTGAGCTCACAGACGAGATCGTAAGGTCGGTCCGTCGGATTTCATCCAATCTTCGCCCCGCAATTCTTGATGACCTGGGACTGGTGCCTGCATTAGAGTGGCTGGCAAGGGAAACAGAAAAAAGATCATCCATAAAAGTTGATTTTGAAACAGAACTTTTCCTGCTGGATATGCCTGTCAGTATATCCACAGGGCTCTTCCGCATTTACCAGGAAGCGCTGAACAATGCCCTGAAGCACTCCAACGCAAAAAATATAAGAAGCCGCCTCGAACTTAAAGATGATTGGCTCATTCTTGAAATAACTGATGATGGAAAAGGAATTGATCCCGCTGCAGAAAAAAGCATCAAAACCTTTGGGCTGCTGGGCATAAGAGAAAGGGTGCATATGATGAAAGGAACATTTGACATGGACAGCCGGCCGGGAAAAGGAACCCGGCTTACCATTGCTGTTCCTCTGACTGAAATTATAAACTGAAACCTATGCTTAGAATCCTGGTTGTAGATGACCATGCCATTGTCCGGAACGGGCTGACCCAGATACTGCTGAAAGAATATCCTTCAGCAATCATTGATGAAGCCAATGACACCGAAACGGGCATCCAAAAAACGATTACCAATGAGTATGACATTGTGATCAGTGATCTCACCATGCCCGGTCGCAGCGGGCTGGAATTGCTGCAACATGTAAAACATCACTACCCTAAAACACCGGTGCTCATCCTGAGCATCCACCCGGAAGACCAGTATGCCATCCGGACACTTAAAGGCGGCGCTTCCGGTTACCTGAGCAAAGACACTGCTACTGCCGAACTGATCGCTGCTGTGCAAAAAATATTAAATGGCCGTCGCTATATTTCTTCAGCAATTGCAGAAAGAATAGCTGATGAACTGGATAAGAATCCCGCCGACAAAGCCCCTCATGAATTGCTTTCAGACAGGGAGTTTGATGTGTTCAAACTATTGGCACAAGGTATTTCGGTCTCGGATATTGCCGAAAAGTTTGCGATCAGCCTGAGTACTGTCAGCACTTACCGGGCCAGGATATTGCTCAAAATGGGAATGAAAAGCAATGCCCAACTCACCAAATATGCCCTCACCAACAACCTGGTTTAAAGTCGGCAACGTTATCGTTTGCAATTGTAGCTGATATCTGACAGTATTATTCATCCGCCTGCTACCATCCGGGGAATGACTGCATTCTATTTTTGACCCGGATAATATTTACCTGTTCCAACAGCAATTATTGTCATTTAAATCCAGTCAAAACAAATGCTACGATTTCTTATCGCAGACGACCACGAAATTGTGAGAAGGGGGCTGAAACATATTCTTCTCAATGAGTTTCCCTCGGCACAAATTAAGGAAGTGGCCGATGGCAGATCACTTTTGACGATAGCTTTGCAACAGGAATGGGATCTTGTAATTACAGACATCAGCATGCCAGAACTAAGTGGCATCAAAGCATTGCAGCAAATAAAAGAACAAAAACCACAAACCCCTGTACTTATTCTCAGCCTTCAGACAGGTGAACAATATAGCAAAACAGCGTTCAGGGCCGGCGCCTCCGGCTATGTTAGCAAAGATGCTCCACCGGAAGAACTTGTATCGGCCATCAGCAAAATACTCCGTGGTGAAAAGCAACAGCAGTCCGAAATCAGAGCAGAAAACAAACCCAGCTCTGAAAAACTACCCCACGAACTACTCACACTCCGGGAATTGGAAGTGCTGCGGATGCTGGCCGAAGGGAAGGCTTTGGTGGAAATTGCTACCACTCTTTCCTTATCTCCCAGCACCATCAGCAGCTTCAGGGCCCGCATCCTCAAAAAAATTGGCGCTGAAAACAATGCCGGGCTTGTTCGTTATGCCGTTGAACACAAGCTGTTATAAAGCCAATTCATTTAAAGTAGAAGTTTTACTACAAGTCCGGTGAATACTATTAGACATTGTAAACAGTGAATCCTCTATTTTATACAATAGCCGACTTTCCGTTCTTTACACCCGTAATCAATCTCCTGTTTAATTAGTAAAACTTATGGAAAAATCGCCTGTAACAAACCCCGGTAAGAAAATAAGCATCCTTATTGCCGATGACCATACATTAGTAAGAGAATTGTGGACGGCGATGCTCAACAGCCAGCCCGATATGGAAGTAGTGGCCTCCTGCAGCACCGGTGAAGAAGCTGTTGAAAAAGCAAAAGAACTGAGACCCGATGTGGTAACGATGGATATCAACATGCCCGGCATGAATGGTTTTGAAGCAGCCGGACTGATCCGTAAATATTCTCCTGCTTCCAGGATCGTTGGAGTATCATTACACAGCCAGCCCGCCTATGCAAAACGCATGATGCAAAAAGGAGCCCTGGGCTATGTGACCAAAAATTCTACTTCTGCAGAAATGATCGAAGCCATCAAAGAAGTGGCAAAGGGCAAAAAATTCATCTGTGAAGAGATCAAAAGAAATCTTTGTGATGCTGTTATCGGTGAAGAAAATAACAATAATGCTATTCACACTTTGTCCGCCAGGGAGATTGAATGTATTGAACACATCCGCCAGGGTCTTATTTCCAAAGAAATCGCCGAAACGATGAAAATATCCAACAAAACCGTAGAAGTGCACCGTTATAATATCCTGAAAAAACTCAACCTGAAAAACACAGCGGCCCTTGTGAATTTCGTCAATAACCAACCTGAGTTTGCCCGATAATATTTTAGTAAGCAGTCGTGTTGATTTTTGCAATGGCCCGGTTTCAACCGGGTCATTTTTTTGGCCTTATCTCAATTCGGCTCTGATCTCTTGCCTCTTTTTGAGCCCTTTTACCAACTTGGCTGTGAAGTCAAAAAAAACTAACTTCCAATCTGCCTTTTGCAGGCAAGATAAAATAACTGTTTATGAAAATATTGGAGATCAAAGTGCTGAAAGGCCCAAACTACTGGAGTGTCCGCCGCCCCAAACTGATACAGATGAAGCTGGACCTTGAAGAAATAGAACAGCGGCCCACGAATACCATTCCCGGTTTTCGTGAAAGATTGGAAAAACTGTTTCCCAGTATGTATGAACACCGCTGCAGTGTGGGCAAACCCGGTGGCTTTTTTCAACGGGTGGATGAAGGCACCTGGATGGGGCATGTGATCGAACACATTGCTCTGGAACTGCAAACCCTTGCAGGCATGGATACCGGTTTTGGCCGCACCCGGACACCAGAAGGCGAAAAAGAAGGAGTGTATTATGTGGTGTTCAGTTATATGGAAGAAGATGCCGGTCTGTATGCAGCAAAAGCCTCCGTGAAAATTGCAGAGGCTTTGATTGACGGAACAGAATATGATCTTGCAGAAGATATCCAGCAACTAAGAGTGATCAGGGAAGATACAAGACTCGGGCCTTCCACCGGATGCATTGTGGAAGAAGCTGCAAAACGGGGCATACCTTTTATAAGACTGAACAAGCAAAGCCTGGTGCAGTTGGGTTATGGAATGAACCAGAAAAGGATAAGAGCCACTATCGCATCTACTACTAGCAATATCGCCGTTGATATTGCCTGCGACAAAGAAGAAACCAAGCTTTTGCTGGAGGCGGCCGAGATACCTGTGCCAAGAGGAACGGTGATAAGAACAGAGGCCGGGCTTGATGACGCCATTGAAAAATTTGGTTACCCCCTGGTGATAAAACCGATTGATGGCAACCATGGAAAAGGCAACACTACCAATATCACCAACAAGGAACAGGCACTGAGAGCTTTTGCAGCCGCCAAAGAATACAGCCGCAGTGTGATCGTGGAGCGTTTCATCACCGGTTATGATTTCCGCTGCCTCGTTATTAATTACAAATTCATCTGCGCAGCATTGCGAACACCGGCTTCCGTGGTGGGAGATGGAGTTCACAACATTCAATGGCTGATTGACGAAACCAACAAAGACCCACGCCGCGGTTATGGTCATGAAAAAGTGCTGACACAAATAACAGTTGACCAGTTCACCCAAAAAATGCTGGATGATATTGGCTACACACTGGAGACCATCCCGGCAAAAGATGAAAGAGTATTGCTGAAACCCACAGCGAACCTTTCCACCGGCGGCACATCCACCGATGTAACCGATGAAGTGCATCCCGCTAATATTTTCATGTTTGAAAGAATCGCAAAGATCATCGGTCTCGACATTTGCGGCATTGATGTAATGGCCTCCGATCTGCGAACACCAGTTGCAGAAAACGGCGGCGCTATTCTCGAAGTGAATGCAGCGCCGGGATTCCGTATGCACATTGAACCGGCTGAAGGTTTGCCCAGGAATGTGGCCGAACCGGTAGTGGATATGCTTTTCCCCAAAGGAACAGCAGGCCGCATACCCATCATTGCTGTTACAGGAACAAATGGTAAAACAACCACCACCAGGCTGACTGCGCATATTGCAAAAAGTGCCGGTAAAAAAGTCGGTTATACCACCAGTGATGGTGTATATATACAAAACCAACTGATGATGAAAGGCGATTGTACTGGCCCGGTCTCGTCAGCTTTTGTATTAAAAGATCCCACTGTAGATTTTGCTGTGTTAGAATGTGCACGGGGTGGCATCCTGAAAGCAGGTCTTGCATTTCAGAACAGTGAAGTGGCTATTGTTACCAATGTAGCTGCCGATCATATGGGGCTGGGTGGTATCCATACCCTTGATGCGATGGCAAAAGTAAAGGCTGTGGTGCCGGAAACGGTTTTCCCGCATGGCTATGCCGTACTTAATGCGGATGATGACCTTGTTTATAAAATGAAGGATGACCTGAAATGCAATATCGCTTTGTTCAGTATGGACGAGAACAATCCCCGCATTAAAGCACATGCAGCTGAAAATGGTTTATCCTGTGTGTATGAAAACGGGTATGTCACCCTGATGAAAGGCAACTGGAAGATAAGAGTGTTGCCTGCTAAAAGCATCCCCTTGACCTATGAAGCAAAAGCAACACATAATATCAATAACTGTTTACCCGCTGTGCTGGCAACCTACCTGTTCAGGGATATTACGATTGAAGACATTCGCACTGGCCTGCAAACATTTATTCCCAGTGAAAGCCTAACACCCGGGCGGTTGAATTTCTTTCATTTCAAAAATTTCACCATGCTGGCCGACTTTGCCCACAACCCGCATGGTTTGCAGTTGCTTTGTGATTTTGTGAGCAAGCTGGATTATCCTTCGAGAATCGGTGTTATTTCAGGCACCGGTGACCGGAGAGATGAAGACATCCGTGAACTGGGGGAAATTTCAGCAAAATATTTTGATGAGATCATTATCCGATGTGATAAAAACCTGCGTGGAAGAACGGCCGATGAAATCATCGGATTACTGAAAGAAGGTATTGAAAAAATCAATCCTTCTGTTCCGGTGATGACCATTCCAAACGAAGACCAGGCCCTTGATTATATTTATGAAAACCCACGGCATGGCGCTTTGTATACCATCATGTGTGATGTGGTGGCCCGTGCTTTGGATAAAATAAAGGAACTGAAGGAAAGGGAGGAGAGTGAGGCGAAACCGTTAGCAGTTAGCCATTAGTCAGAAGCCAAAAGGCTTAAAAAACCATTTGGCACAAATCCCGGCAACCCCTATTTTTGCACCCCGTTCCGAAAGGAATGTTCAGGATGAGCTATGGTGTAACGGTAGCACTACAGATTTTGGTTCTGTCTGTCTAGGTTCGAATCCTAGTAGCTCAACGAGAGACCTTATGACAAGGTCTTTTTTTATGGTGCATGTTTATGTCATTGAAAGCTTACTGGATAAAACCAGGTACACCGGAATGGCTCTTGATCCGCTAAAACGGCTGGATGAACATAACAACGGGAAAAACAGATTCACTAAGGGGCACAGACCCTGGAAAATTATCTACACAGAAACTCATTCCGATTGGGCATCTGCAAGGCAACGGGAAAAATATTTGAAATCTGCTGCAGGAAAAAAGTGGCTTGTAAAAACACTCAACCACGAATAAAAGATTTTGGTTCTGTCTGTACAGGTTCCCTGCCTGACTGCGTCACGCAGTCAGGGAATCCTGGTAGCTCAACAGATTCCCCGCCCCGGCGGGGTTTTTTGTTGACCGGAAAGTGGAATTGCCCGGTTCGGCCCATGTTCTTAACTTGGTCATACAAAATCAAAAAACATGAAACAGTTTTTTTGCCTTGCAATATTGTTTGCAGCTTTTTCAGCAGGTCATACACAACATTGTACCGACTTTTTTTTCCTTCAGGATAATAAAACGGTGGAAATGACCAGCTATAATAAAAAAGGAAAGGAAACCGGAAAGATGACCTATGCGGTTTCCAATGTAACCAAAAGCGGCAGCAGTGTTTCTTCTACCGTTGCTTTTGAATCGTTTGATACAAAAGGAAAATCCACTACCAAAGCCATTAACAATGTGAAATGTACAGACGGAGTGATGATGATGGACATGAAAATGTTCATTCCTTCTACCCAGCAGGAGCAAATGGGAACGGCGGCTGCTTCAGCAAGTGATATGTACCTGGAATATCCGGCAAACATGAAAGAAGGTGATATGCTTAAGGACGGGCAGTTCAATATGGATTTTAAAATGCAGAACGGAATGGGCGGCAATGTTTCCGTAAGTATCACCAACAGGAAAGTGCTGGGCCGTGAATCCGTCACAACAACTGCCGGGACCTGGGACTGCTTTAAAATATCTTATAAAAGCAGGATTGTAATGAAATTAGTAGTGGGCATTCCCATTAATGTGGAAACAACAGAATGGTATGCACCAGGAATTGGCGTGGTAAAAACAGAAGCTGGCGGTAGCAGAACAGAAATAACTGCCATTAAATAAAAATGAAAATACTAATTACGAAGCACAGCCTACCCGCTGTGCTTTTTTATTTTTCCCATGCAATGACCAAGACTTTCGTTCCATTTCTTAAGTATGACACCGAATGTCTGCTGAATTTTTGAGTTGTCCAGCACAGAATAAGCAGGCCGTTTGGCTGCAGTGGGATACGCCGTAGTAAGAACCGGGTTCACTTTGCAGTTGCTGCCGGCCAGCTCTTTTATTGCAATAGCAAAATCATACCAACTGATGATGCCATCATTATTGTAATGGTAAATACCGGGAACCCAATTTTCAATTGATACTTGGCAATTGGCAATTATATCCAGGATGGCCTTAGCCAAATCGGCAGCATACGTCGGTGAACCGACCTGGTCGTTCACCACGTTGATCTCATCCCTTTCCTTCATCAGATGCAGCATTGTCTTCACAAAATTCTTCCCGTATTCCGAATATACCCATGAAGTGCGGATGATGATGGCTTCCGCATTGAATTCTAATGCCTGTCTTTCTCCTTCCAGTTTTGAAGCGCCGTAAATACTTTGGGGGTTTACGGGTGAATTTTCTTTATAAGGAATAGTTGCTGTTCCATCAAAAACGTAATCGGTAGAAATATGAATGAACCGGCAACCATTTTCCCTGCAAACTGCTGCAAGTACTCCCACTGCTTCTGCATTCACCTGGAAAGCAAGTTCTCTTTCTGTTTCTGCTCTGTCAACAGCCGTGTAAGCTGCACAATTAATGAGGTATTGCGGATGATATGCCCTGAAAGAATTTCTTACCAATTCGAAATGATGGATGGGCAGATCCTCTCTTGATAAAAAGACAAAGGCAAATTGCGGATACGCTGATTCAAGCTCCCTCAGTTCTTTTCCCAACTGTCCGTTGGAACCAGTTACTAATATCACAGGTTTATCAGTCATCCTTCGAAAAGAAAGCTGTTTCTGCAGTCAGCCAATAAGGGAAGCATTTTATCTTTTTCCGAAATGATCGCTTTGTCAGCCGGAATTTTCCAATCAATGGCCAACATCGGATCATTATATATAATTCCCCCTTCACTCTCCTTGTTATAAAGAGCATCACATTTATAAAGAAGTTCAGCTCTTTCACTCAAAACAGAAAAGCCGTGAGCAAACCCTTTTGGTATGAACAACTGCCTTTTATTTTCGGCGGAAAGCTCAATAGCATAATGTTTACCAAATGTCGGAGAGCCTTTCCGCAGATCAACTGCAACATCCAGAACAGCCCCTGATATTGTTCTTACTAACTTGGACTGAGCATATGGAGGTAACTGGTAATGAAGACCCCGTATTACACCAAATAAGGAACTGGATTGATTATCCTGAACAAACTTTAGATCAATCCCTTGCTGTTTAAAGACATCTTCGTTGTAAGATTCATAAAAATATCCCCTGTCGTCTTCAAAGACTTTGGGTTCAAACACCAGCAATCCGGGAATATCAGTTGTAAAAAAAGGCATAGTTATAAACTCCAGTAAGAACGATTAACAATTTTATTACGGTAAATCCCTTTCAGGTCAGCTACAAGGCCATGAGGCTTGGTGATGCCAGAGAAATACTCATCACCGAGTTGCAGGTAATCATTATGTGGCACTGTAACGATCACTGCATCATAATCAGTCCCGTTTTCTTTGCTCAATCCGAAACCATATTCATGCGTTAGCTCTTCCGAATCAGCATACGGATCTTCCACATCCACATTTATATAATATGATTGCAGGGCTTTCACCACATCCGCCACCTTTGAATTACGGATATCACTGACATTTTCCTTGAATGTGGCGCCTTTAACCAGCACTCTTGATGATTTCACATCACCTGAATTTTTGATAATATGCTGTACCACTTTTTTAGCTACATACTTCGCCATGTTATCATTGATGTTGCGTCCTGCAAGGATCACTTCCGCATCATAGCCCAGTTCATTCGCCTTATAGGTAAGATAATACGGGTCAACACCGATACAATGACCACCTACCAGTCCCGGTTGAAACTTTAGAAAATTCCACTTGGTACCGGCTGCTTCCAGCACTTCATAGGTGTTGATGTTCATCATATCAAAAATGATGGACAATTCGTTCATCAAGGCAATGTTGAGGTCTCTCTGTGTATTCTCAATGATCTTGGCGGCTTCAGCCACTTTTATAGAAGAAGCTTTATGTACTCCGGCTTTTACCACCAGTTCATATACTTTGGCAATTTCTTCCAATGATTCAGTGTCGCATCCGGAAACTACTTTTATAATGCTGGCCAGCGTATGATTTTTATCGCCGGGGTTGATACGTTCCGGTGAATACCCCAGCTTAAAATCAGTAATATTGTTTAGCCCGGAAAGTTTTTCAATGACAGGCAGGCAATCTTCTTCTGTGCAGCCGGGATATACGGTTGATTCAAATACCACATAATCTCCCTTCTTAATCACTTTGCCGATGGTCTCCGAAGCTTTTTGCACCGGCACAAGATCGGGTACATTGTGCTCATCCACTGGTGTGGGAACCGCCACAATAAAAAAGTTTGCTTCTTTCAAAACATCCAATGAATCAGTAAACACAATATCGCAACCCTCAAAATCTTCTTTACTTAATTCATTACTGGGGTCAATGCACTGTTTCATCAGCTCAATCCTGCGTGTATTGATATCAAATCCGATAACAGATATTTTTTTCGCAAATTCCAGTGCAATAGGCAATCCGACATATCCTAACCCGATAACGGCAAGTCTGGCTTTTTTATCAACTAATTCCTGGTACATGGATAACTTTAAATAGTTTATGGTTCAAAGAATACAGTCATAGAATAAACCGGCACTGAGCAACCTACTTCATGCTCACAAATTCTTTAGGTAGCTTTCTTAATTCTTCTTCTGGCAGCGATCTGAAATATTCGTAGGTCATCTTTAACCCTTCGCTTCGTTTCACCTTTGGCTCCCACCCCAAAATGGTTTTTGCTTTTGTAATATCAGGTTGCCTTTGTTTCGGATCATCCACCGGCAACGGTTTGTAAACGATTTTCACCTTATTGCCTGTCAGGGCAAGTATCTCTTCAGCAAATTCTTTTAATGTGATCTCATTGGGATTGCCAATATTCACTGGCATGTGATAATCGCTCAGCAATAAACGGTAAATTCCGTCGATAAGATCAGCTACAAAACAAAAGCTTCTTGTTTGCGACCCATCGCCAAAAACTGTAAGGTCCTCTCCTCTCAATGCCTGCCCGATAAATGCAGGTAATGCACGGCCATCATTGAGCCGCATTCTCGGACCATAGGTATTAAATATCCTTACGATCCTTGTTTCCACACCATGAAATGTGTGATAAGCCATAGTGATGGATTCCATATAGCGTTTGGCCTCATCATACACACCCCGCGGACCAACGGGATTCACATTGCCCCAATATTCTTCCGTTTGCGGATGCACTAACGGATCGCCATATACTTCGCTGGTGGAAGCCACCAATATCCTTGCACCTTTTGCTTTTGCCAGTCCCAGACAATTATGTGTTCCCATCGCTCCCACTTTCAATGTCTGAATAGGAATTTTCAGGTAATCAATCGGGCTTGCCGGCGAAGCAAAATGCATGATATAATCTAAACGGCCGGGGATATGAATAAACTTAGTAACATCATGATGATAAAACTCAAACTGCTCAAGCTTGAATAAATGCTCAATATTTTTCAGGTCGCCGGTGATCAGGTTATCCATGCCTATAACATGATAGCCTTCCCTGACGAAACGGTCACAGAGATGAGAACCGAGAAATCCTGCAGCGCCGGTAATCAAAACTCTTTTCTTTTTTGAAGAAGTTATTGCTGTACTCATCAATGCTGATATTATTACTTCTGTAAATAATTTATTAATTCACTCATCCAACCACAGCCCTGCCAACACTTACATAGTGGAAACCAAGTTTCCGCATTGTTTCCAGGTCAAAAAGATTGCGTCCGTCGAAGATAACTTTGTTTTTCAGTTCTGCGCTGATCCTTGAAAATTCAGGTGTACGAAACTCATTCCATTCTGTAGCAATGATAAGAGCATCTGCATTTTTTAGCGCATCATAGCGGCTTTCAGCATACGTTATATTATCGCCAATAAGTGCTTTGACATTTTTCATGGCTTCGGGATCAAATGCGGTAACTGTTGCCCCGGCTTTTGTCAGTTCTTCGATCATGTATAAGGCAGGCGCCTCCCGGATATCATCTGTATTGGGCTTAAATGACAGCCCCCACAATGCAAAATGTTTTCCTTTCAGGTTACTCTTAAAATAATGATTGATGGCAGGCAATAAATGCAGCTTTTGTTCTTCATTCACCTCCATTACTGCATTTAATATCCGGAAATCATATTTCACATCACTAGCAGATTTTACCAAAGCCTGCACATCTTTAGGAAAACAACTGCCGCCATAACCGATTCCGGGGAAAAGGAAACGTTTCCCAATTCTTTCATCACTCCCAATGCCACGACGCACCATGTCCACATCTGCACCAAGCAGTTCGCAAAGTTTCGCCACTTCATTCATAAAAGAGATCTTGGTGGCAAGGAAAGAATTCGCAGCATACTTCGTAAGCTCTGCCGAACGTTCATCCATGAAAATAACAGGGTTGCCCTGGCGAACAAACGGCGCATACAGCTCACTCATCACTTTTCTTGCTCTTTCAGAATTGGTGCCGATGACCACCCGGTCCGGTTTCATAAAATCTTCAACAGCCACCCCTTCTCTTAAAAATTCCGGGTTGCTCACCACATCAAACTCCCCTTTATAATTTTTAGCAATAGCAATATGCACTTTTTCCGCAGTTCCCACCGGCACGGTGCTTTTGTCCACTATCACTTTGTAATCCGACAGTATCTTACCGAGATCTTCAGCCACACCTAAAACATATTTCAGATCGGCTGAACCATCCTCGCCAGGTGGTGTGGGCAAAGCAAGAAAAATAATCTCTGCATCACGAATGCCTGCAGCAAGGTCAGTGGTAAAATATAGTCTTTGCTCTTTGAGGTTACGGAGAAAAATTTTTTCAAGCCCCGGCTCATAAATTGTAACCTCACCGTTGCTGAGTTTTTTCACTTTGTTTACATCAATATCCACACAGGTAACCGTATTGCCTGTTTCAGCAAAACAAGTTCCCGTCACCAATCCGACATAACCTGTTCCAACGACTGCGATTTTCATGTAGTATTATTTATTTGCGTACTCCAAAACTTTTGATGTAATAAAACTCAGTTGCTCATCGTCCATCTCAGTGTGTATTGGCAGAGAGATCACTCTTTCTGTGAGCCAGTCTGTCACCGGCATTTCCTGCGAAGCCACATTGAATTGTTCAAACATTTTTTGCCTGTGACCCGGCACAGGGTAATAGATCATGGCCGGTATCTTATGTTCAGCCAAAAACTGTTTCAGCCCTTCACGATTCACTCCATCCAGTAAGATGGTATATTGATGAAAAACATGATGGGAATATTCAGCCCGGTAAGGTGTAGTGATCTTGGGATGGCGGGCAAATGCATTATCATAAAAACCGGCAACGTTTCTTCTTGCTTCAGTATATTCATCAAGATGCCTTAGCTTGATATTTAATATGGCTGCCTGTATAGCATCAAGCCGGCTATTGCAACCTACCACATCATGATAGTATTGACGGCTTTGACCATGATTGGCAATCATCCTCATCTTTGCCGCCAGTTCATCATCCTGTGTGAATATAGCGCCGCCATCACCAAAAGCCCCAAGGTTCTTTGAAGGATAAAAAGAAGTGGCGCCAATATGACCAATAGTGCCGGTCTTTTTAACTGAGCCATCTGCAAACCTGTAACTACTGCCGATGGCCTGCGCATTATCTTCTATCACAAACAGGCTGTGCTTTTGAGCAATGTTCATGATCTCCTGCATGGGTGCAGCCTGCCCGTATAAATGCACGGGGACAATTGCTTTTGTTTTGGCAGTGATCGCTTTTTCCAATGCTGCCGGGTCCATACAGAAAGTTTTGGGATCCACTTCCACAAAAACAGGTGTAAGCCGGAGCAAAGCAATCACTTCTGTGGTGGCGATATAAGTGAAAGAAGGAGTGATCACTTCATCACCGGGCTGCAGCCCCAAAGCCATCATGGCGATTTGCAGCGCATCCGTGCCATTGGCACAGGGAATAGTATGTTTTGCTCCAAGATAAGAAGACAAAGCTTCAGCAAAATCTATTACTGCCTTCCCGTTGATAAATGCTGTGCTTTCCATTACCTCCAAAACCGCTTTATCCACCTCGGGCTTTATTTTGTGGTACTGCGTTTTTGTGTCCACCATCTGAATCGGTCGCATCAGGGAAAGGGTTTGATGGGTCATTAAAGTCAAATTGGTCTTAAAAGTCGTTTCTCAGCAATTCTGAAACAGTAAAATTATGTGTACCGTTGACTTTCAAAATAAGTGACGCCTGCCCATATCTTTCTCCACACAATCATTTAATTTGATACGTTCAGGCGGGCAAAAATAGTAAAATACAGGTAGTTTACATGATTGCTTTTACATTTGCCCAATCCTTAAGATCAGGACGTTGAGTGTTGTTTTCTACCATATATTCTTATTACTGTTCCGTGCCGGGGCAGCAATTGCTGCTTTATTCAGTGAAAAAATCAAAAAATGGAATACCGGCAGAAAAGGCCTTTTTGAACAAATGGCCCGGGCCATTCCTGCCAGCGAAAAGATCATCTGGATGCACTGCGCTTCTTTGGGTGAGTTTGAGCAGGGAAGACCGGTGCTGGAGGGTATTAGACAACAATATCCCGGCTATAAGATATTACTCACCTTTTTCTCTCCCTCCGGCTATGAGATCAGGAAAAATTACGATGGTGCAGACTGGATTTTTTATCTGCCCATGGATGGTCCTGCCAATGCAAAGCGGTTCCTTGACATTGCCCATCCTTCCTTAGTAATATTTGTGAAATATGAATTTTGGTATTATTACCTGGGCACGGCCAGAAAAAGAAATATTCCGTTGTTGCTGATCTCTGCGGCTTTCAGAAAAAATCAGCCATTTTTCAGGTGGTATGGAGGACTGCACAGGAAAATGCTGCGCTGCTTCACACATATTTTTGTGCAGAACAACCTCTCGCTGCAGTTGCTTGACAAAACAGGGTTTTCAGGTGTCAGCAGTCTGGCAGGTGACACCCGTTTCGACCGTGTTTCCCAAATCGCCGGCAAATTTGAACCTATACCTGTTATAGAAAGATTTGCCGAAAAGAAAAAGCTATTTATTGCTGGCAGCACATGGCCCGAAGATGAAATCGCTATCCAAAGAGCATTTGCCGGCATACATAATCCGTCATTAAAACTAATTATTGCTCCGCATGAAGTGAATGAAAAACACATTGCAGCTTTGCTGAATTTATTCCCTGGCGCTGTTCGTTTTTCCCAACTCTCTTCTGCTCCTTCACAGTCACCAGCAAGCGATGTTTTGATCATTGACAATATCGGGATGTTATCGCGGCTATATCATTATGCCTGGATCACCTATGTGGGAGGCGCCATGAGCAAAAGAGGCATTCATAATGTGCTGGAAGCTGCAGTATATGACAAGATCGTTTTGTTCGGTCACGAATATGAAAAAAATCCTGAAGTGATTGAATTGGTGAAATCCGGCGGAGGAATCTCCATTCATGATCTGCAGAAAAATGGTGACCTGCTGCGGCAGGTGACCGAAGTGCTGCTATCAGGCAAAGAAGAATACGTACTCAGAAGCAGGGCTGCAGGCGATTTTGTGAGGGCCAACCGGGGAGCCACTCTTCACATTCTTCAGTTCATTCAGGAGAAACGTCTTTTGATCAACTGATCAAAATGCACTACGACAGGATTATCATTACTCCATCCAAGTTTGGTTTTCATTTCCCGGTTGATCCAGTATTCAGCTTCGGCATAGATATTAAAACTGTTGATGGTTTTGATGCTTCGTTCATACATAGATTCATCGCCTCTGAACAGTTCATTGATAAAAAGGAACCTGTCATTGATGCCTATTGCTTTTCGCAGATCCTTGATCGGTGTTTCCTTTAATACCTCCACCAGTTCGGTTTTTCCCTGCCGCAGTTTATCATTGAGCGACTCGGCTCCGTCAGCAGCGCTTTCATTGTTTTCTTTCACTCTTGGCTGATGGGACAAAGTAGGTATTTCCATCATCGGGTCAAAAACCATATCCAACTGGCCATTCTTTTGTAACACGGCCACTGAGCCGTCATCCACCAGCAATGTTTCTTTCACCCGGTGGCTTTCGGTCTCTTTGGCAACAGGCGTTTCTGTTGCAGGTTTAGGTGCATACTTTTCATGCTGTGAAGCATAGATCGCCGGCGAGGCAGGCATCAGCACCGCCACTTTGGAAGTGCCGAGTGTTTTGCCGCTATTGGCCTGTTGCAACTGGCCCAGTTCCTGTTGCAGCAATTGCACGGTCATCAGCATTTGCGAAGGTTCTGCCTTTTGTTCAAACTGTTCTTTCAGTTTATGGATCAATGTTTCTATTCGTTGCATTTTGCTACTTTTGGCCGGTTGGCAAGGAGTGGTCTAAAATTACAAACTGTTTGCCAATAATGTCAGCAAGTTTTACCCGATCCCAAATCTTAACAATGTTCATAGAACCAAACATAAGGGGCGACCGGAGAGGATGGATAGAAGTGATCTGCGGCTCCATGTTCAGTGGCAAAACGGAAGAACTCATCCGCCGGCTTAAACGGGTGAAGATAGCCAACCTGAAAGTGGAGATATTCAAACCCGCAGTAGATATACGATATGATGAAGTAAAGATCGTATCGCATGATACCAATGCCATCCAGTCCACACCTATTGATAATTCACAGAAAATATTATTAATGGCCAATGACGTGGATGTGATCGGGATTGACGAAGCCCAGTTTTTTGATGAAGAGATCGCCAATGTATGTGATGAACTTGCCTACCGGGGCATCCGGGTTATCGTTGCCGGACTGGATATGGATTTTATGGGTAACCCCTTTGGCCAGATGCCCTATATCATGGCCAAGGCAGATTATGTGACCAAACTCCATGCTATCTGTGTAAAATGCGGCAACATTGCCAATTATTCCTACCGAAAAATACCCAACGAAGACCAGGTGATGCTCGGGGCCAAAGATGTGTATGAACCACGCTGTCGCCAATGTTATAATGAAAACAAGGAATGAGCAGTCTAAAACACATATATACCCTTTTTAAAAAAGACCTGTTGCTGGAGGTGAGGCAGCAGTACAGCTTTTATGGCATTTTGTTGTATATCGGTTCAACCATTTTTGTGCTGAATCTTGCCGTCAAAGAACCTGAGGCAAGAGTGTGGAATGGCCTGTTTTGGGTGATACAATTATTCATTTGCATCAATGCCGTTGCCAAAAGCTTTTTGCAGGAAAGCCGTGGCCGTATGCTCTATTTTTATTCTATTGCCAGCCCCACTGCTTTTGTGCTGGCAAAATTGCTTTTCAATACGCTGCTGATGCTGGTGATGAGTTTATTGAGCTTGTTATTGTTCAGCATGTTTTTGGGTGTGCCTGAATTTCAAAAAACCCTTCAGTTCATCGGGCTGGTGATACTCGGCGGGTGGAGTCTTAGTTTAGTTTTTACTTTTTTAGCTGCTATTGCCGCCAAAGCACAGCAAAATGCAGCTATCATGGCTGTCTTAGGGTTTCCGCTTATTGTGCCGCAGTTGTTATTGCTGATGCAACTCTCGAATATTGCCTTTGCCCCTTTGCTTGCTATTCCTGCCGGAACAGTATTGCTGCTTGCTGCACTGGACGGGCTGGTCATCCTGCTGGCTATTATCCTGTTTCCTTTTTTATGGAGAGACTGACAGGAATACTCCTCCTCTTGCAATAACAAATACTATCATCCGATATTCCCCGTACTTCTGTTTGATATTCATATTTACCCTTATTTTTGCTCCACTTTAGCCGATTGCAGCTCACATTGACCTCCAATGGCAGACGAAAAAAACTATATGTACAAGTCCTGGTGGAAGATCCTAAGTGTAGTCTTGCTGGTTTATACCTTCACTGCCGGTTTGTTGTTAAAAGTTCCCCGGGACAGGGAATTGGGCGAAACGATCAGGAACCTTTTCTTTCATGTTTGCATGTGGTTTGCAATGATGATACTGTTCATCCTGTCGGTCATCCATGCCATAAAATATTTACGGAACAATAACCTGAAACATGATATTGCTTCAAGACAATATGCCGGCACCGGTATCTTACTGGGCCTTCTCGGCTACGCAACCGGTGCCATCTGGATGAGCTATACCTGGGCCGACCCCAATGTTTCTCCATTCAATTCCTTCAGCCTGATAGCAAGTGAACCAAAGCTGATAGGCGCTGCCGTTGCATTACTTATTTATGCCGCTTACATGGTGCTTCGCCAATCCATCACAGATATGGACAAACGGGCAAAGGTCAGCGCAGTTTATAACATCTTTGCATTTGCTATGCTGTTTCCGTCCATCTGGATCGTTCCCAGGATGTTGCCAAGCCTGCACCCTGGTGGCAGCGAAGGAAACCCGGCGCTGAATTTTAAAGATGCCTCCATGATCATGCGGATGGTTTTCTACCCTGCCATTGCAGGATGGACCTTGCTCGCAGTCTGGATCACCACACTGAAAATACGTTTACATTTATTGAAAGAAAAAAAGATGATGTCATGAAGTTTTTGAAAAAAATATTATTGCTGTTGCCGCTGCTACTGACCATACTGCCGGGCATTGCTCAAAATGGTCAAACAGAAATGGCCGACCTGATGCGCAGCAACGGGAGGATTTATGTGGTGGTGGCCGTGATGCTGACAATCCTCGCCGGTCTTGTATTATACCTGGTACGTTTAGATAAAAAAATAAGCCGGTTAGAAAAAGAAAACTGACCCTGCTGATGATCCCGGTAAAAGAAGGTATTATTCGTTTGCCATTTGACTTGAGCATTTAAAACGATTGCTATAACATTAAAACAGAATTCATGTCAGACAATTACAGTTTTTTCGGCGCTGTAGAGAGAAGCTTCGATATAGCCGCCAAATTCACCAAATGGGATAAAGGTATCCTTGATCAGATAAAAGCCTGCAACGCTGTTTACCGGATGAGATTTCCCCTGAAAAGGGATGATGGCACTGTGGAAGTGATCGAGGCATACCGGGTGCAGCACTCTCACCACAAAACACCCTGCAAAGGCGGTATCCGCTTTGCAGCAGAAGTGAACCAGGATGAAGTGATGGCACTTGCTGCATTGATGACCTACAAATGTGCAATTGTGAACGTCCCGTTTGGGGGTGGCAAAGGCGGCATCAAGATCAATCCCAAAAAATATTCTCCTTACGAATTAGAAAAGATCACCCGTCGCTATACTGCCGAACTGATCAAGAAAAATTTCATCGGCCCCGGCACCGATGTTCCTGCTCCTGACTACGGAACAGGTGAAAGAGAAATGGCCTGGATACTGGACACCTATACAGCCATGCACCCTGGAGAAATTGATGCTGCAGGTTGCGTTACAGGCAAACCCGTTACCCAGGGTGGTGTTCGTGGTCGTCGCGAAGCAACCGGTTTGGGAGTGTTCTTTGGTCTTCGTGAAGTATGCAACATGCCTGAAGCAATGAAAAAACTGGGTCTTACCACAGGAGTTGAGGGCAAAAAAGTAGCCGTTCAGGGCCTAGGGAATGTGGGTTACCATAGTGCCAAATTCTTCCAGGATGCGGGTGCTATTATTGTTGGGTTATCAGAACATGATGGCGGCATTTACAATGATAAAGGATTGGATGTGGATGATGTGTTCAGTTTCCGGAAGAAAACCGGAACCATTTTGAACTATCCCGGGGCCAGCAATTTTGCGCAAAAAGAAGACCTGCTGGAAATGGAATGTGACATCCTCATTCCTGCCGCATTGGAAAATGTGATTGATGGCAACAATGCACAGAGAGTAAAGGCAAAGATCATTGGTGAAGCGGCCAACGGGCCACTCACACCGGAAGCAGATGAGATACTGACTAATAGAGGAATACTGGTGGTTCCTGATATGTACCTGAATGCTGGCGGCGTTACGGTTTCTTATTTTGAGTGGTTAAAAAACCTGAGCCATGTCCGCTATGGCCGTTTGGAAAAACGTTTTACAGAAAACCTCAATTCTCATATTCTCTCCACCATGGAAGAACTGAGTGGAAAAAAAGTAAGAGAATCAGAAAAGGAATTCATCGTGCATGGCCCTGATGAAGTGGACCTCGTGTATAGCGGGCTGGAAGAAACGATGATCACCGCCACCCATGAGATCATGAATGCATGGAAAGCCAATCCTGACATTCCTGATATGCGTACAGCAGCTTATGTGGTTGCAATTAATAAGGTTGGAACCAGCTATGCGGAGTTGGGTATTTTCCCATAAATATTTTAATCGCAGCAAAAAACCAATTGCTTATATCAAAAACCTGTTCAATCGCTGAACGGGTTTTTTTGTTTACGGCATCGCCGGTAATTCTGTGATGAGGACAAGGTCATTTTTTATCTTCTCCCAGCCAAAAGTGAAATGCCCGTTGGTGATAATAATAAAACTGACCGGCAACCCAAGATGATAACGCAGCGCCTGCTGCAGCACAGCATCATCCAATGTCACTGCTGAGGCCTTACATTCGATCATCATCCACGGCTGATGATCGCTGCTATAAACCAGCACATCAAATCGTTTATTTAATTCACCCAGCTTTATTTCTTTTTCAACAGCGACCAGCGATGCCGGATATTGCATCACCTGCACCATGTATTGAATAAAATTCTGCCGCACCCACTCTTCGGGTGTAAGCATCAGCCATTTTTTCCGCAATTCATCAAAAATGAAATCTTTTCCATTTTCCTTCCTGATACGAAAAGCCGGTTCGGGATATTCAATCTTTATCATCAGTCCAAAAATAAAGATTTAAATTAGCCCAATTTAATTTGATGAATCATGAAGACGAAAGAAGAAATCGTGCAAAACTGGCTGCCCCGTTACACAGGGGAGTCGCTGGAGAATTTTGGAAAGTATATACTTCTCACCAACTTCAGTAACTATGTAAACCTTTTTGCCGAATGGAATAATGTTCCGGTGATAGGTGAAGGACGACCCATGCAATGCGCCACTGCCGATAATATCAGCATCATCAATTTTGGCATGGGCAGCCCCACAGCAGCCACGATCATGGACCTGCTCTCGGCTATTGAACCAAAAGCAGCCCTTTTCCTTGGAAAATGCGGGGGGTTGAAAAAAAGAAACAAAATAGGCGACCTTATACTCCCTATCGCTGCTATCAAAGGTGAAGGAACTTCCAACGACTACTTCCCTGCGGAAGTGCCGGCGTTGCCCGCCTTTGCTTTGCAAAAAGCGGTTTCCACAACTATCCGGGATTATGAAGTGGATTACTGGACAGGCACCGTTTACACCACCAACCGCCGAGTGTGGGAGCATGATGAACAGTTCAAGGAATATCTTTTACAAATAAGGGCTTATGCCATTGATATGGAAACGGCTACCATTTTTAGCGTAGGTTTTTATAATAAAATACCCACCGGCGCCTTATTGCTGGTGAGTGATCAGCCTATGATTCCCGACGGTGTGAAAACAGAAGAAAGCGATAAAAAAGTTACGGCAAATTTTGTGGAAACACATTTGAAAATAGGAATTGATTCTCTCAAACAACTGATCAACGAAGGAGCAACGGTGCGGCATTTGAAATTTTGAATCCCGGAAATAATAATAACCATTGCTACCCCTGCTGCATATAAAAGACCTTTCCGTTGATTTCATCTCCGGCGCCGAAGTGAACCCCGCTTTAAAAAAGGTATCACTTTCTGTAAACCGTGGCGAGATCACAGCAATCGTCGGTGAATCAGGATCGGGCAAGTCGGTAACTTCCCTTTCTGTTCTTCAGTTGCTGCCTTCTCCACCAGCAAAATATGCTGAGGGAGAGATACTTTTTTCTGAAAATGGGATAGAAGTAGTTGATCTTTTAAAAAAACAACAACATTCGCTGCAAAATATCCGTGGCAACAAGATCGCCATGATCTTCCAGGAGCCAATGACATCGCTGAACCCTGTGCTTACCTGCGGCGACCAGGTGATGGAAGCCTTGCTGCTCCATAAAAAGATCTCCCCGCGGCAGGCAAAACAAAGAACCATTGAATGGTTTCAGAAAGCGAAACTGCCCAACCCGGAAGCAGTGTTCAAGCGTTATCCCCACCAGCTAAGCGGCGGACAAAAGCAAAGGGTGATGATTGCTATGGCCATGTGCTGCGAACCTTCATTGCTGATCTGTGATGAACCTACCACTGCGCTGGATGTAACAGTACAGAAAACAATTCTGACACTTATCAAAGAATTGCAGCAGCAATCAAACATGGGTGTCATCTTTATCACACACGATCTGGGAGTGGTGGCGGAAATAGCCGATCATGCAGTTGTGATGTATAAGGGAGAGATCGTGGAGCAAAATACCGTAAAACAAATTTTTTCAGATCCCCGGCATCCTTACACAAAAGCATTACTTGCATGCCGGCCTGTTAATCACCGGCGGGGTGAAAGATTACCGGTAGTGAGTGATTTTTTAGAACAACCTGCCGTCATGAGACAACAGCCCGCATCAACTGTTTCACAACAGCCGCATACAACAGGGCCACAAAAAGAAAACAAGGTGTTATTGTCTGTCAAAAATCTCTCGGTATGGTTCCCTGTGAGAAAAACATTTTTGGGAAAACCGCTTGATTTCACCAAAGCAGTTGATAATGTAAGTTTTGAACTTTATAAAGGTGAGACATTGGGACTGGTGGGTGAAAGCGGTTGTGGCAAAACCACGTTGGGCAGGGCATTGTTGCGACTGATAGAACCTACTGGCGGTGCTATTACTTATAATGGCATTGACCTGACAGCAAAAAAAAGAGATGAACTGAGGGAGTTGAGAAAAGATATCCAGATCATTTTCCAGGATCCTTACTCTTCCCTGAATCCAAGACTCACAATCGGCTCTGCAATTGCAGAACCTTTGAAAGTACATGGCTTACTTGCAAATGAAAAAGAAAGAAAAGACAAAGTGACCGAACTGCTGGAGAAAGTGAATCTGAAAGCAGAACATTTCAACCGCTACCCACATGAATTCAGCGGAGGTCAGCGGCAGCGCATTGTGATCGCAAGGGCCCTTGCCCTTGACCCTTCTTTTATTGTTTGCGATGAATCCGTATCAGCGCTGGATGTGAGTGTGCAGGCACAAGTACTGAACCTGCTCAATGACCTGAAAAAAGAATTTGGGTTCAGCATCATTTTCATTTCGCATGACCTGTCGGTGGTGCGATATATCAGTGACCGCATCATGGTGATGAACAAAGGAAAAATAGAAGAAAGCGGCGATGCAGATACCGTTTATTTCACCCCAAGCTCTTCTTATACACGACAACTTATCGCATCCATTCCAAAAGGAATTATTGCTTAATCGCCAAATTCTATTTGCGACCCGAAATAATCAAAACGGTCATAGTCGCCATCCTGGTAAAAATTTTTCCCGCTTTTGCGTAGCGAATACAACTTTTTCTTTAACTCTTTTTCCAATTGTGGCTTCAGCGGTTCGTCATCTTTGATCTTGCTGTCAATAAAACCGCTGAAGTCATGATGTCCTTCGCTGCTAAAAGATGAAAGAACCAACCCGGGTATTCTCAAAATATTGCCTGTTTTTTCTCCATCAAACTCAAACTGCTTTTCATTCTGAGGTACAAGCCCCACTACGGCAAGCTTCCAGGTCACATCATCTTTTTTATTCCTGTATTTATAGAAATATACAAAGCCTTTCTTTCCTTTCACTTCCGCAGGCAGGCGGTCCACATAAGCTAATGTATCAGGTTTGCCATACACTTTTGATGCCAGCAGTTTGCTGCGGCCAAGATCAAGATGGTTATTGTATTTGGCGGGGAAAAGCTCTTGCTTCTTCAAGCTACCGAGATCACCGTATAATTCATAACGGTATTCATCCTGCGAAGCAAAGAATTGCAGCAATGAATCATGGTAAGGCCGTTTGTTACGGATCATCAGCATCAGTGTATTATACTTTAGCCGTTTATCATCCGATGCCAGCATTTGCCGGATAACCGGCTGCACTGCAGGCCTGCTGTCCCAATAAGGCAGCAACAAAGTGGCGTACAAACCCAGGTCATCGTTACCAGTATCTTTTTCGTCGTTATCATAATAAGGCAAGACCGGTTTTTTATCCAGCTTGCTTTCCTCTGCTTTCCTGATGGCCTTTTTCTTTTCTGCAATCGCCTGCTTCTTCATTTCCTGTTTGGCCTCCAGCAAGAATTTGCTGAAGTACATATCATAATCAGCCGGTTTCACCAGGTTGCTGTCTGTCATCCGGCCCAACAGCCGCATGATGTCACTTTTATAATCATCCAGGTTCAGCAGTGGCAACAGGTCGGGCAAAATGCTGCGGGTCAGTTGCAATGAATCATGGAGTTCATTCAGGAAATTACCATCACTGATCTTTGGAAACAGGTTTCTGAAATTGCCAAACTGCGACAAAGGAGGATACATTGTCCAGCCCCGGCCATCCGTTTTGTCAAGCACCGGCGGCTCGGAAGCAATGATCTCACGAAAAACATTGTAGGCATACTGTGCTCGCTGCTGCAACAGGCTCTCCAACGCAGTGTATTGTAACTCCACTGTATCACCGGCGGCATAATAAATATCTTTCAGATAGTTGGCAGAGGCTGTAGTGCTGATGTCTGAAAGTTTATGAATCAAAGATTTCTTTACTTCCAAATATTTCTTCTGCTCCCAGCCAAGGGTCTCAATGGCTTTTTTCAATTGCGGAAGATCGGCTGAATCCAAAAAGATGGTTCGGATGTTTTTTACAGCTCTTTTTTGCACTGTACTGTCGCTGCTGGCAAGATCGCTGAAGAAAACCGCTGATTTCTTTTCAAACGGGTTCACTCCTTTCAGCGTATCCGCCGGTTTGAAACTTTCAAAAAATCTGCGGACAAACTCACTGGGCTGGCTCAGTGTATCAGACTGTGTCATCAGCGAAAAACCGATCCCGTCTTTATAATAACTCTTGCTGATGATGCTGCGGCTGCTTCCGGTATCTGTCAATACCGTCTCCCATACTTTGGTTTTATCAGCCAGTTCATATTTTTTCCTTTCTCTTACGATCCAGTTGCTGTCGCCCAGAAAAGTGAACTCCCTTTCCTTTTCCAAGCGGGTGCTGTCCTTGCTGTAGTGATAGCGGGGCGAACGGAAAAAAGAAACAAATATCTTTTCACCTGTGCTGTCATTACTGATAGTCTTGCTGCGAAAGGCGCCGCTTTCCAGCAGGTCTTCTTCCGACTCCTCCTCTTCTTCCTCATCATCATAATAACTGAAACGGGGAATATCTAATTTTTCCTTGTTCTCTTCAGGGAAAACAGGCGATTTCACTGAAAAATACAAGGAAGTGTCCACCCTGTCCTTTGCTTCACGATAAATGAACGGCATTAAGCGGAATGAATCCATAAAGCGCTGCATTTGGGAATGTTCCTTTTTCCCACCCGCTACTATCGTATAATAATGCGGTCCTTTGATGATGAATCGTGTCATCAATGTCAGCCCGTTCTTTGTTCTGTACCTCGCATCCAGCGAAGGATAACCCTGGTGCTTACCTGTTTTTCGCTGCAGCAATGTGTCTATAAATTCAGAGGCTGCAAAACTTTCCTGCATCAGCTCCAGGTCGAAACTGTCTTCCTCTGCAAAATGATAGTTGTGAACATCAGACCGGATGATGCGGAAAAAAAGACCCGCCGCTTTATCCTCTGCATCGTAAATGCGGCTGCCGTCGTTGCCGTTGTAAGGTTCATGCGGCAACCCGGCGCTGAAACCACCATACACAGGTGAATATTTTATCCAGCCATTAGCAGTTGCAGCAGCCGGTATAATTTCTTTCAATTGAATGCTGCCAAAAAAACGTTTGGCCTCATCGCCGTTTCTCACATATTCACCCGTGCCGCTCATTTTAAAAAAGATGATCTCAAACGGTGTGATGAAAATATGATAACGCTGAATATCGCCGCGGCGGGTTCTGTTGGTGATATCAAACCCATTGTAGCCATTGCGGCTGATCTTTGTTTTATTTAAAATGCGGCCGGGGATATTCTCATAGAGCAGGCTGTCTATTTTTTTATATACATCCTCAGTGTTGTGGGCCCAAAGCCAGGCATTGGTCATGATGCGGGTCACCATGTAATAGCTGCCATTGGCCATGTCGGCATACTGACGCTGATCCAATGCTTCATCATCGCCAAACTTGTAGAACTTGCCGGGAATATCCACTATGAAGAAACCATCTTCCGCTGCTTCCGGTTGAAATGTTACCGGCACTCTTATTTTTTCCACCAGGTCTTTGTGGCGGCTGTCTCTTTCACCCATCATCACGGGCCGTAGTTTATAACCTTTATCCCTCAGCATTTCAATCACTCCCCTGTTACCGGGCAAGTGCGCCGCACCCACACCCACAAACAACGAAACTTTTGTTTTCAAAATGGAATCAATTGAGTTGGCCTGTATCTCATTTCGCTTATACATGAACTTTTCATCAAAGGCATCCGAGAAACTGTTCAGCTTGTTGATGGAGTCCAGTTGGTCCAGGTTGCCCTTGCGGTAAGCCTCCTGCAGTTTGGCAATAGAATAATCCTCATCCACATCATAACTTCTCTCTTTTTTGTTCTTATCCTTTGCTGCATCCTTATAGGCCTCCTGCATCAGCCGCATACTTTCGGCATAGCTCTCCACCCCTGCCACTTTCTTGCCCCATTTTTTACCACACTGGTAGATATACATATCCAGGTAAGTGTCCTCTTCAAAATCGCTGGCATTGTTGCCATATGAACGATAAAGCAGGTTGTTGATGGTGGAAGGGTTGCTGTAGAGGGAACGTTCTATCTTTTTATCGTACTTGTAAAACTTCAGGGTGTTGATGGTGAAATAATCATCGGGCACAGCCATGTAGCCGGCAAAACGGTTGCCGGAAGCCATGTAATTTTCGCCACCAAAATCAAATTTGCTCATATCCTCCTGCCAGCTTTCGGGGTTGGTCTCCAGTGCCACCACATCGGCATTGCGGATGCCGAGATAAAAAGAATCGGAAAGGTTGAAAGCGATCTTGCTGCTGACATGCATGGTGCCAAACAAGTAAGAAGGTTTTTTGAGCCCGTTGCCGCTGATCTCCCATAACAGGCTGGGATATTTTTTGGGCCCGGGCTTTTGGGCCATGTTAAAATGAGGAAGGAAAAGCAACAACAAGATAAGGGGCTTCTTCATGCGGGCTGGGAGATTTGATGATGAACAAATTTAAGATGCAGGCTGTCAATAAAACCCATAAAATTATTTTGAAAATCAATTCATTGAAATACCCTCTTTCACTTAGCCGGTCCCGGGCTGCCCTCCGGTGCCTGTCGCTTAAAAGAATGTGCAAAATAAAACGGGATTTTGCTGTTGAAAAGTGTACCTTCGCCGCCTTTAAAAGTCATCAGGTTGAACAAACCCGGCGCCGTAAGGCCGGACTTGTCCCGACCCCGTCGGGATTTGGATCATCCCCACCCGGCTTCCCGCCACTGGTTTGTGTCCTGCGACTTCTGAATAAACCCATAACACTTATGAAGCTTTCACAATTCCGTTTCGACCTTCCGTTGAACCTTATTGCCCAAAACCCTGCGAAAAGAAGAGAAGATGCCCGCATGATGGTGGTGCACCGCCACACCGGCCAGATCGAGAACAAACACTTCCGCGACATCCTCGATTATTTTGATGACAAGGATGCTTTTGTGGTCAATAACACCAAAGTGTTTCCTGCCCGCATGTATGGCCGCAAGGAAAAGACCGGCGCCAAGATCGAAGTGTTTCTGCTGCGGGAGTTGAACAAACCCAACCGACTCTGGGATGTGATCGTTGATCCCGCAAGAAAGATCCGTGTGGGTAACAAACTCTATTTCGGCGAGCAGGAAGACCTGGTAGCAGAAGTGATTGACAACACCACCAGCCGCGGCCGCACCATCCGTTTCTTGTGGGAAGGCAGCGAAGAAGAGTTTCGTGCCGTGCTGGAAAGGCTTGGTGAAACACCGTTGCCCAAATACATTAAACGCAAACCCGACGAAGAAGACAAGGAACGTTACCAGACAGTGTATGCGAAGCATGAAGGCGCTGTGGCCGCCCCCACTGCCGGCTTGCATTTCAGCCGTGAGCTGATCAAACGTTTAGAGATAAAAGGTATCCGCTTTGCGGAAGTTACCCTGCACACAGGTTTGGGCACATTCCGCCCCATTGAGGTGGAAGACCTGAGCAAACATAAAATGGATGCGGAATATTACCGCATTGATGACACGGCCTGCAAAATTGTGAACCGTGCCAAGGAGTATGGTCATCGTATCTGTTCTGTTGGCACTACTACGATGAGGGCTTTGGAGTCATCTTTCACCGCACAAAAATTATTGAAACCATCCGAAGGATGGACCAACATGTTCATCCACCCGCCTTATGAATTCAATATTGCGGATTCGCTGGTAACGAATTTTCATTTACCCAAAACAAGTTTGCTGATCATGACCTGCGCCTTTGCCGGTTATGAGCTGACGATGGAAGCATACAAAAAAGCCATCAAAGACAAATACCGTTTCTTTAGCTATGGCGATGCGTTGCTGATCATCTAAAAGCAAAAAGAAAAGTTTATGAAAGCCTCACGGAAGTGGGGCTTTTTTGTGGAAAGACTTTTGTAGATTCGTATGATAGCGCAAATAAAAGCATTAGTACCATTGTAAGACAACATCTAATTAATCTAAAAATTGCTTATGACAGCAACTACAATTACAGGACAAATACGAAAAGTTGCATTTGATGTTTTAGAGGAAAAGCCAGAAGGCATGCGTTATTCAGACCTTGGAAGGAAAATTTTGGAAGTCAATCCTTCTTTTAAGCCAAACACAATTAGCGGTGCGACATGGGACTTAGACATTCAGTTCCCAGATAAAGTTTATAAACCTGATAGAGGCGTTTTCCGACTATTAAAATTTAAAGAAAATATATCCACACAACCTGACCAGCGACCAACAACAACTGAAAAGATAACGACAAAGAAAGCGATTAAGGAGGAGGATTTTTATAAACCATTTGCTGACTGGCTTGTAAATGAACTTGAAGAGTGTACAAACGCTATAGGACTTGGCGGTAATATTTTCCGAGATAAGTGGGGAACTCCTGATGTAGTTGGAGTAAGAGAATCGAAAAGAAGTGATATTATTCAATTCCCAACAGAAATAGTGTCTGGCGAAATTAAAATTGATTCGAATGGCCTAATCACAGCATTTGGACAGGCCTGTGCTTACAAAATATTTTCACATAAATCATACATTGTAGTACCTAATGATTCACAGATTGAAGACATAACAAGATTAGATACACTTTGTAGGCAATTTGGGATAGGTCTTATTTTGTTTGACTCAACAAATATTGAAGACCCCAACTTTGAAATCCGTGCAAGAGCAGTGAAACATGAGCCTGATATGTTTTTTGTAAATAAAAATCTTAAAATTATTGAAGACAAGCTTTTTAGGTGACCTAAGACAACTTGTGTCAACATCTTTCGCCTTCGTTGGTGTTTCTCCCTAACAATGAAAATACACGGTTTCCCAAACCTTTCTTAACTATCCCCTAACAGGAAAAAAGTCGTAAATTACAGAAGGAGGATAAGGTTATGAAAATGATACTACTGGCAATATGTTTTGTTTCCTTAGGCGCTGGCTTGTCTGCGCAGTCTTACAGGGGTTCCGTTGCGGCCAAAAGCTACGAGGAAAAACTCAATGACATGTATTGCACAGGCATGTTCCGCTCAACGCATGGCACTATACTGGATGTAGCCAATAATATCAGCAGCCGCAGTTTTCTCAATATCCTCGACTGGCTGCAGGGTCGTGTGGCCGGTTTGCAGATCTACAGTTCCGGCACGGGTAACCCGCTGCCCGTGATCCGTGGAATGGTGCCGGGCATTTTTGTGGATGAAATGCCCATGCCGATCAATTTTCTGAATTTTCTCAACGTAAATGATATTGCCATAGTGAAAGTGATCAAACAACCTTTCTATGGCGGCTTCAACGGTGGTGGCGGTGCTATTGCCATTTATACGCTGGGTAGCGAAGATGAAGAAGAAGCGGTGGAAACGAAATGATATCATTTGCCGGGTTCAAAATCAAGGGGCAGGCTGTCGCCCATTTTGTCTGACCAACTCCAGTAACCAAGAAAATACATATCTCTCGGGTTGTAATAATTGCCGTTGGCCTCTATCCACACCGGGTTGAGTTGCGGCAAAAAAAGAAATGACCGCTGAAAGGATGGCTTGCGGTTCTGCATCTGCGACTTCACATAGGCTTCGTCTTCCGTTTCCCCCATGTAGGTGACATAGAGATAATTGGCAAAATAAAAAAGTTTGTGATTGCCGTCCTCCTGCATGATGAGGCTGTCAGCGCCAAGCAGTTCGCTGCCATACACTTCAATGAGATCAGGTTGTCTCAGCACAGAACGGTAATAGCTCAGCGTATCGGGGTGCATTCCCTGAGGAACGTTTTCAGTGATCACGGTCATTCCCCCGCCTGCCTGACCTAAGTGAAGCGGTTTATAAACGGATTTTACTCTTTCCTTTTCCGTGTTGGGCCGTTTGTACATCCGGCGCACTTCATAATCATTTTCCTTCAGGCTGTCACTGTATAAACTGCGGATGAAATGCATCATGGAACCATAATAAGCGGCATTCCTTCTTTTTTGCAGAGCTTTCCTGTCACGGCCGGTCTCTTCATACAATGAATAGCCAAGAAACAGAGCTGTCTGTTCTTTAAAGTTCAGTTCAAATTCTTCGAGCTGGTAGCTGATAGTGTAGCCCAGCGCTTTGTTCTCGATCTTTAAAGGTTCGTCGGCAAAAGCGATAAGCCGGTTGCTTTTTCTGAAATAGCGAAAGCGAATGGCATTTTCATTTTTTATTCGGCATCGGGCAGCATTGCCGGTGTAGCCCAAAAAATTCTCGGTAAAGGTCTTTCCCCATTTATCCCAGCCTTCTTCCAAAAAAGGTTCTATGGTCACATTCTGCAGTTCCTTCACTTTTATCTGCAACTCCACTTTCAACTGCAGCGGCAGTTGTGTTTCATTAAAAGGATAGACGACCGTTTCATAACCAATGGAAGAAATGATGAGTTCATGTTTGCCGGGAGGCACAGCGCTGAGTTCAAAATTGCCTGATGCATCAGATATGGTTCCTTTGGAAGTGTTGGTGATGAATACACTGCTGCCAGAAACTGCAGTGCCGGTGACCGCATTCAGCACACGACCCTTGATGGTTCGCTGCCCCATGGCGCTGAAAGAAAGCAACAGGGAAAAAAATACCGGCCATTTTTTCATACGGCAATTTACTTCAGCCTTTGCTGAAACAGCAGCATATTAACCTTAATTAACCAAGCCGCTTTTTGATAACAGTGTTTGCTCACTTACCAGAAACGGGATTATCGTCTTTTGCCAGCAGCAAATAATCCTTGCGGCCAAAAGTGACGTAATACATAATATATAAAAGAGCCGGTAGCGCCACAATGATGAGCAGGTAGTTGAGCCACTCCGGTCTTTTGCCCACGGAAAAGACATAGTAGAAATTCAAAGCCAGCACCACAAATAACGGAAAGGCGGTTTGCCAGTAATATTTCATACCACTGCGAACAAAGAGATAGATGGTTTCATTTTCACCCAAACTGACACTGAAGTCGCGACTGCTGCACCAGTCCACCTTGCAGGAGAGGGTATGTTGTCCCGGTGTGATAATAAAATCCCTGGTGTCGCCATTGGCAATTGTGCCAGCCTGCCCGCCATCAATAAAAACTTTGAGGCTGCGGGCCCTGTTGAGCCATTCGGATGAACGGCGAAGAACAATTCTTGCTTTTCCTTCCATGAACTGTATTTTTTACAAGATTATTAATCCCTAAAATAATAAAACAATTATTCCAGCCCAAACATACCACGGTTCAGTTGCTGCAATATCTGTGTTTTATATTCCGCAGGCACCAGCAAAGAAATATTATGCGGGCTGCCGCCATAGCTTACCATGCGAACAGGAATGTTCATGATGGAACCAAAAAGTTTTTTGACCATATCCTGTGTCTGTGAAATCTCATTACCCACCACGGAAATGATGGTTTGGTTCTTATCTACCTCCACTGTGCCGAAGGGTTCGAGTTCTTTTAGTATTTCCTTCAGGCTGGCATCGGTATCAATCGTCAATGAAACGGCCACTTCGGAAGTGGTGATCATATCAATCGGCGTACGGTATTTTTCAAACACTTCAAATATCTTCCGCAGGAAACCATAGGCCAGCAACATGCGGCTGCTCTTGATGCGGATAGCAATGATATTATCTTTAGCCGCCACTGCTTTTACGCCTACACTGCCTGCCTGTTCTGCAATCAATGTTCCTTTGGCTTCCGGCTGCATCGTGTTCAGCAGCTTTACCGGTATCTTGTATTGCTGCGCCGGCCAGATAGACGCCGGATGCAGAATTTTCGCTCCGAAATAGGCCAGCTCAGCTGCTTCATCAAAACTCAGTTGCTCCACCGGTATGGTTTTCTTCACCATCCGCGGATCATTGTTGTGCATACCGTCTATATCGGTCCATATCTCACACACCGATGCATTGATAGCAGCAGCGATCAGGGATGCAGAATAGTCACTGCCCCCTCTTTTCAGGTTATCCACTTCTCCCCTCGCATTGCGGCAGATATAACCCTGCGTTACAAATAATTTTTTGTCCTTATGCTGTTGCAATATTTGTGAGAGTTTTACTTTGATGCTGCCGATCTGCGGTTCATCGTGACTGTCAATGCTCATAAATTCCAGCGCAGGCAGCAACAAGTGATCAATGCCCTGTTCTTCGAGATAGGTGCAGAACAGTTTGGTGGAAAGCAATTCTCCCTGTGCCAAAATATCCTTGCTCAATGCTTCACTGAAAGAGATGCGCAGAATGATATTGAGAAACTCAAAATGTTCGGCAACGATGGCTTTTGCTTTTGCCAACGCTTCGGGTTTCTTCACCAATTGCTCAATGAAAGCCTGGTAGTGCGCCTCCAGTTTATCAATAGATTGCTTGGCAGCGTTACGGTCGCCTTTGGCAATATGCTCACCAATTTCCACCAGTGCATTGGTGGTGCCGGACAAAGCGGATAATACAACGATGGCCGGTTCTGTTTCTTTGGTCACCAGCGACACAATATGGTGCATCCGTTCCGGTTTGCCCACACTGGTGCCCCCAAACTTCATGATCTTCATTTGTTCCCCCCTCCCGAGATTTTTAAAGGATATAAAACTGTCTGCCTTCGGCAGATAAACCTGTTTGTTTTCAGACAGGGCTGCAAAGATAACCGACAGGGGGATATGAATGCTGCAGAATAAGTTTCTATTTACGAAAACGATGCCATCAGAGAGTTAATCCAAATCGTTGCCCCAATTGCGAAAGATCCCTTACAACGGCATTGAGCAGTGGAATGCCGTTTTGCATCCTTTCTGCTTCAAACAACCGTTCGGGATCGCCGGGTATCAATACTTTTTCTTCGCCGGTGATAGTCTTCGCATTCCTGAATCCCTGTATCCAATGATCCATTGCCGCCTTGAATTCATCAGCCGGACGAAAAGCATCCACTCTCATCGCACCGAGAAAATGACCGATACCTTTACCCGGTTGCTGTGCAGGCATGGGCACATAAGCGGGGAATGGCGGCACCCACGGTGCATAGTTGGCGCCACTGAGCAGTGCTGAAAAAATATCTACGACAGCGCCAAGTGCATACCCTTTGTGTGAACCATGCTCCCTGTCGCCACCCAATGGTAATAAAGCGCCGCCTTTTTTCAGAATATTGGCATCGGTGCTTGGGTTTCCATCTTTGTCCTGCACCCAGCCGGATGGTGTTTCCAAATTTTTACGTTGCAAAATTTCCAGCTTGCCGTTTGCAGCGGTGGTAGTGGCAAGGTCTGCGACAAAAGGCGGTTCATTTCCTGCAGGAGCTGCTACACAAATCGGGTTTGTGCCAAGCATTTTATCAATAGAAAATGTTGGCGCCACCAGCGGACTGGCATTGGTCATCGCCATACCTATCATATCATGCTGCAAAGCCATCATGGCATGATAGGCTGCAATACCAAAATGATTGCTGTTCTGCACACTCACCCAACCGGTGCCCACCTGCTTTGCTTTTTCGATAGCGATCTGCATGGCAAAGGGAGCAACGACTAAACCTAACCCGCTGTCGCCATCCACTACGGCTGTGGAGGGTGTCTCATGAATGACTCTGATGACAGGTGTTGCATTCACTCTCTTTGCTTCCCAGAGCCGGACGTAGCCACTGAGACGGGCAATGCCGTGTGAATCTATTCCTCTCAGGTCGGCGGACAATAATGCTTTGGTAGCAGTGGCTGCATGTTCGTCTGAACAACCTATTTGCTTAAAAACAGCTTTGGTAAAATCAGCCAGTTGATGGTAAGAGAATATTTGTTCGGACATGAGCAAAGAAACTAAAAATAAAGTGACTATCGGGTTAAGTGATCCCACATCTGTTTTGAACCACCCTTCCTTTGTCAGGGCAGGCTGCGGCACATAGAAACATAGATTTTCACATAGATTTCTATGTGTTTCTTCCTATTGTGTGCTATTTGTCTATGTGGCTCCATTTAAAGGTTCAGTTAAGCCGATAGTCAGTAAAAATAAAAATGCCCCGGCAAGCGGGGCATTTATCGGGATTGGTAGTTTTCTTAAAAGGGAAGGTCATCAATTGGTTCACTGATCTCATTGGCTGCAGGAACACTGCTTGCTGATGAAGATGCAGCAGATGTGTTGCCTGCATAAGAAGAACCGCCTCCGGCTCCGCTGTCGCTTTTACCACCCAGCAATTGCACTTCACGAACACGAAGGGAAAGTGATGCGCCGGCTGTTCCGTCCTGTCTTGTAAAGGATCTCACTTCGGGCTGGCCTTCCGCATAGATCTGCTTGCCTTTGGTGAGGTACTGTGCCACTGCCGTACGGTCGGTCCAGTAGGCGCAATCCACCCAGGTAGTTTTTTCCTGGTTATTGCCCTGGCTGTCTTTGTACTTTTCAGTATGTGCAACAGTGAAGTTTATCACATTCTTTCCATTAACAGTGTTTACCACGCAGTCTTTGCCGAGGTTGCCGATAACTTGCATTTTAATCATAGTGCTCAAATTTTAAGTTGACGTAATTAGTTAGACAGCGAATGTAAGATTATTTAAACACGAAAAACAATACCACTTTTGTGGTAGCCCGTTTTGTGAACCGCCTGTGCATAACTGCTATTAGTCTATTCCTCGCTCCTGGCACTGGCGGCATCAATGATGCGTCCAAAGAAAACAGCATTCATAAACAGTTTGCTGCCACCCAGCCAGAAAGCCCTGAAATTGGGATTGTCGGCGATGTTGATGACACGGCCATTGCCTACCGCATTCACCACAACGGCAGCGGAATTTTTGATCGCCTCTTTGTTTTCCTTGCTTATCCAGCCGCTCTGCAAAGGGTTGGCGCCATAATAAAATGGTGTGGCATAGGGATTCTTGCTTTTTTCGATAAAAACACGGTTGGCTTTGAAAAGACTCACTGTTTTCTGGTTGTAACCATAAGCCAATGGATGGCTGAGGTCAACTTCCCCCCCAAGTATTGCACCGTTTAGCCGCTGTGCACCTTCAATCTGCTCCCTGTCCACATAACTCAGTTTCTGTGTGCTGTCAACCGGGGATTTTGCTCTTTTGAATTTCACATTACTGATGCCGGCCTGTGCCGCCCAGTTCACTGCTTCTTCTGTCAGGATCAATGTGCCGCCGGCCTGCACCCATGCTTTCAGCTTATCCTTGTTGATGTCGGGGTAGCTTCCACCCACCATGATAATGCTGTTGTATTTATTGATATCAACCCTGTTGAATACGCCGGGCTCCAGGTGAGAAGCCGTGATATTCATCCGCTGATCGAGCAGGTGCCATATTTCACCCGCATCGGTGGCATTCACACCGGGACCCGTTATCATCGCAATCTTTGGCTGCTGCACAACAGCAAAACGGCTGCTGCCGAGGTCGCTTCCCGCATTCACTTGACCAGAAGAAACGGCATAGGCTTTCAGCCTGTATTTCTCAACCACTGCATTCAGCATCACTGCCACTGTTTCGCTGCTTTCTTTTTGCAGGCTCACCGGTACCATCAGTGTACCGTAATCAAATTTTTTATTGCTTCCGGCAATGCTGGTTTCAAATTTATTGGTGGCCACTTTTACGATCAGCCCGGCTTTTAATAATTCATTCAGTGCCGCAGGGGCATAGAGTTCATTCCATTCAATGAGATAGGCGTAATCACTTTTGCCACCTTCCACTTTTCTTTTGGGCATGGGCAGTTCATTCACTTTATCACCCATGGCGAAAGAAGCAGTCAGTTCACGGTAAGGGAGACCAAATGCCAATGGAAAAGTCCAGGCAGTGATATCATAAAACAAACTGTCTTTGTAATCAAATGTTTTCTCGAATATGGCACGGATCAAACTGTGCTGCGGCTGGTTGAGAGAAACCATATAAGCGCTGCCCTTCTCAAATTCTGTATCCTTCCAACTATCCGGGAGTTGATTTATTTCAATTTGTTGCCGCTTCAGCATTTCTGCAAAATGAAAGGTTTTGGCCAGGTCATTTTTATCGCCAAACACATATCCTTTTACCGGATAGGCAGCAGCCCGGCTGGCTGCTTGTTTATAAAAATCTCTTTGAAACTCTAAAAACTCTTTACGCAAAGCCTTAGCTCCTTCCAGTGTTGAAAGTGTTGTAACAAACTGGTTTTTGATGGTGGCAGGAAAACTCAGCAGCCCATTATTGGTTTCCTGCAGATGACCTCTTGATGATGCCTGCTCAAACAAAATACCGATGCAGCCCTGCACATCAGGAAAAGTGGAGCCTTTGCCATAATAAAAATCATCATAGGCTTCTTTCGTAAAATAAAGCGACCCGATACGATCTAAAAATGCAGCATGAAACTTTCCCAATTTCGCTGTCAGCTCCTGGTTCTTTTCCGGCGTCAGCGGGTTCACTCTCGAAGGAACACCCGGCTGAAAAAAGAAAGTGGCATTACTTCCCTGTTCGTGGTGATCGGTGAGAATATTCGGTTTCCAGGCATGAAACCACTTGAGACGGTTCTGGCTTTCCACATGCACAGCGGGCAGCCAGTCACGGTTCAGGTCAAACCAATAGTGATTGAAACGGCCACCCGGCCACACTTCATTGAACTCTCTTGAACTGGGATCACTTACCAGGTTTTTACTTTTATGCTGGTTAGCCCACGTTGAAAATCGTTGTAAGCCATCAGGATTGAAGGAAGGATCAAACAATATCACGACATTATCGAGCAATTCATCAACCTTCCTTCCCTGTGCCGCAGCGAGATAATAGGCACTCACAAGGCTTGCATTCGCCCCGCTGGCTTCATTGCCATGGATGGAATGACCGACATACACCACGATGGGCATGTTCTCAATATTCAATGAAGCCGATTGGGACGGATCGGTCAGTTGCACATGCTGCTGACGAATCTGTTCCAGGTTTGCATGATTCTTTTTTGAAGTGATAATGAGCATCACCTGCGGACGGCTTTCATAGCTCAGTCCCATTGTTTCCAGTTTCACCCTGTCCGGCGCAGCGGCAGCGATGGCCTTCATATAATTCACCAGCCGGTCGTGAGTAATATGCCATTCCCCCACTTCGTGGTAAATCACTTCTTTGGGTTTGGGAATGGCAGGGTTGTAGCTGACAGAGTCGGGAAGGAAATAATCCAGAGCCTGTGACTGTGACTGGCTTGCTGCAACCAGCAAGCAAATTGCGATAATGATCTTTTTCATAACGTAGTGTGTACAATAAATAAGCAGGAAAATTACAGAATCAGGCCCAAACCGCAGGCTGAGAAAAAAACTTTATTTTGTGGGTCATTAATCATTCTTCCAAACCAAAAACCCTTTATATGTTCAGGAAAATATTTTTTGCTACCGCATTACTGATATTCCTTGCTGGTTGCAAATCAAACGAAGCGTTCAATATCAACCAGGAGATCGCAAAAAAAGAAAAAACGCTGGAGGCTGACATCCAAAAAACAGAAGACGCTGTTGGCCGTTTCATCAGGGCCGGGCAATATGACAGCATGGCCCTGGTAAGCACCAATATGGTCAACCTCGTTGACAAAACACTCGATGACATCAAAGAAATGAAATGGTCGTCAGTTAAAGAAGGTGATGATTTTAAAAATGAAACTGTCCGTTATTTTGAATTTATGAAAAGCCTGTATACCGGGTATGTAGAATATGGCAATGCCGGTACAGATGAATCCCGGGAGGCAAAAATGGACGAGATCAAAAAGATTGTTGACAGAAGGATGGAAGTGGCTGCTGATATGCAGCGGGCACAGAAAAGATTTGCCGATGCCAATGGTTTTAAGTTAAAGAGTTAAGACTGTCCTTGTGGATTTGAAACGGGCGGCTTCACCAAACTGCAAAAAGGTGAAACCGCCCGTTCGTCGTATATTTGCAGCTTGCCGCTCCTTCGGAGCGGCTTGTATTTTTTTCAATTATGAGCAGGAAAGGAAAAGTGCTGGTAGCTATGAGCGGCGGTATTGACAGTACCGTTACCGCCCTTATGCTCAACGACCAGGGATATGAAGTGGTGGGCATCACCATGAAAACATGGGACTATGCCCACAGCGGCGGCAGCAAAAAGGAAACAGGCTGCTGCAATGTGGATTCATTTAATGATGCCCGGCAGGCCGCCGTGGAGCATGGTTTTGCACATTATATCCTTGACATAAGAGAAGAGTTCGGGGATTTTGTGATTGAGAATTTTGTTGATGAATATCTCGCAGGCCGCACCCCCAACCCCTGTGTGCTCTGCAACACGCATATCAAATGGAGGGCATTGTTAAAAAGGGCTGATGCATTGGACTGTGATTTTATTGCTACGGGACACTATGCCAAAATCCGTCAACACGACAATGGCCGCTTTGTTGTAAGTAAAGCAATTGACGACACCAAAGACCAGAGTTATGTGCTGTGGGGATTGCAGCAAGATTTATTAAGCAGAACACTATTACCCCTTGGGCCCTACCGCAAAACAGAGATTCGTCAGATGGCGTTGGACTATGGTTATCCCGAACTGGCAAAAAAAAGCGAGAGCTACGAAATATGTTTTGTTCCAGACAATGATTATCGTGGTTTCTTAAAACGCCGGGTGGAAGGCCTTGAAGAAAAAGTGGCTGGTGGCAATTTCATTGACAAACAAGGAAACATCCTCGGAAAACACAAAGGCTATCCTTTCTACACCATTGGCCAGCGGAAAGGTTTGGACATTGCATTTGGCAAACCTGTGTTTGTCACTAAAATTGATCCTGAACACAACACGGTGATGCTGGGGGATGAAGAAGACCTGGAGCAAAATGAAATGAAAGTGGGCAAGCTGAACCTGATCAAATATGATACCATCACACCCGGTATGGAAGCGGTAACTAAAATACGATACAAGGATAAAGGTGCGTTATCCAATCTTTACCCGGACACTTCGGCTTCGCCTGCTGTAACTGTCAGGTTTTATGAACCTGTCAAAGGCATCGCCCCCGGGCAAAGTGCTGTGTTCTATGAAGGAGATGATGTGACCGGTGGTGGCATCATCCAGTCCGGCGTACTTATACATCAATAAAATTCAGGCGATTTGAATCCTTATTCTTTCCATGCATTTGCGGTTGAGTGAACGCCGCAATCATGTTCCCTTGCAACAAGGTTATAAGAAGATATAATGTATAAACCCCCTGACTCCCCGGCTTTTCCTTACAACAGCTTCCTTTATTCACTGATGTGTATAATTTTCAATGCGCTTCTTAATGATCCATGGCGAACTTAGGAACCAATCAAAGAATATTCAATGAAATACTATTTACTCCTCTTATTTTTCTCTTTCAGCATTTTCGGTTATTCACAACCCAACTATGCGATACCACTAAATGGCAGCAATCAATATGTAAATATCGGGGCTCCTGTTCCCAACAGCAGTTCTTACACCAGGGAAGCCTGGGTATATGTCGGCGTGGTCGGTGGTCCTCAAAACATCATTTCGTCTTCAAATGCTCCTCTATGGCTCAATAACGGACTACTCTCCGCCGGGCATGGCGGAAACTATTCACAGGTATCAGATTTTAGTTCTTTTCCGGCAGGGCAGTGGGTGCATGCGGCTGTAACTTATGATGCCGCTACTACCACTATGCGACTTTTCCGGAACGGCGTACAGGTTGGCGTCAATACCAGTGTGGCCAGCAATTATGCAAACGAAACCACTTTTATCGGGTCGCACAGCGGCGGCAATAGCCTTATCAACGGCATGATAGATGAAGTTCGTATCTGGAATTTTGCACTGACAGCGGCACAGCTCAAGCATAATATGTTCAGGGGGCCGTCTCTTTCAGAACCAGGTTTGCTGGCCTATTATAAATGTGATGACGGAAGCGGTTCGGTGGTAACCGATGCAACGGGCAACATCAATGGAAATTTTATTAATTCCTCACCCGGTTGGTCCGCCTCGCCTGTCACCTATAACATGAATGCCCTCAATTTTGATGGGGTCAACGATCATGTAGTTGTTCCTCATTCCGTCAGCAGCGATTTTACCCTTGAATACTGGATGATAACTACATCAACCGGGCCGGGTGGTGCACAGTGGTATAATGGCCATGGCATTGTAGATGCAGAAGTAGGTGGCGGAACCAATGACTGGGGCACATCACTCGTAGGCAGCAAACTTGCCTTTGGCATTGGCAATCCTGACCAAACCGTTTTTTCAACTGCTGATGTCAATACGGGTAACTGGGTACATGTGGCTGTTTCCTGGCAACAGTCATCCGGAACCATGAAAATGTATATAAATGGCGCCGACCAGGGAAACTTTTCTACCGGCAGCACCAACACCCGGACTGCACCGCCACGAATCACATTTGGAATGTTACAAACGAATAACAATACTTTCAATGGTTCATTGGATGAGGTAAGAATATGGGATGTGGTGCGCACCCAATCGCAAATACAGGCGGCCATGAATTTTGAAATCAATCCTGCTGCCGAATCCTCGCTGGTGGCTTATTATTCTTTTAACCAGGGAATTCCTGGCGGAACTAACACCGGGCTTGTTACTGCCTATGACATGAAGGGCAGTAATAACGGGACGTTGAACAATTTTGGGTTAAGCAGCGCTACCTCCAACTTTATCACGCAAAACAATTCATTGTTTGTGCTGCCCTTGCAATGGCGGAGTTTCACTGCTGAAAAACAGGGCAATAAATCGCAACTGAACTGGACAACGGAACAGGAGCAGAACACAAAAGATTTCGTTGTGCAACACAGCAAAGATGGGACTGTGTGGGTGGATATAACAGTGATCACCGCAAACGGAAATACCAACACCCCATCCACCTATCAATTCAGGCATGAGAACCCGGTTCGTGGAATCAATTATTACCGCATCAGGCAAAGAGACCTTGATGGACAAAGCAGCTATAGCAGCACCCGTATTTTGTTTTTTAATGCCACAGGTTCTGCACTTACAGTGTTTCAAAACCCAGTTGTAAACGGAACCCTTTCCTTAAACCTGTCCGAATCCCGCTGGGTATCTTTCCATAGTAGCGACGGCAGGCTGATATGGAGAAAATTTATGAATGCAGGTCTCCAGTCGGTTGACGTAAGCCGGCTTGGAAAAGGGATCTATTTCCTGGTAACTGATGCAGGGTCTGAACGAGTGTTGCTTCAATAGCAATAGGGGGCTGTAAGCTATTGCCAGACGCCGGTTTATCACCTGAATCTCAGGCAATAAACTCAATGGATAAACGTTTTAAGCGGGGGTACTATGTTTCCCCGCTTTTTGTTTTTAGTTTTGAGGCAGCTAAGTCCCTGTGAAAAAAGTCTTTATAACCGAATAATGTTGTATCCGTGAACACAAACAAACCACTTATGAGATTCGCTTTGGCTTTTGCTGCTGTAGCATCTCTCCTGCTTTTTTCCTGCTCAGAAAAGAAGGAACAGTTTGAGACCGAACTGCTGACTGAATATGTTGCCCCCCAACCGGGCAAATACATCACCTATCGCACCGACTCCATGGTGTTTACCAACTTTGGACGCAACACCGAGATACACAAATACCAGGAAAAGCATGTCATTGATGCCCTGATCACCGACAACCTCGGAAGACCCGCCTACCGGGTATTCCGCTATTTCCGTGATTCCACAGATGCTTTCTCATGGACAGAGGCGCAACCCTGGGAACCCGGCGGCTCCTATATCATCACCATCCTGCCAGACCAGGTGGAAGTGACGGAAGATAACCTGCGTTTTATCAAAATGCATTTGCCCATGCGGGAAGGTTTTAGCTGGAAGGGAAATAAATTTTTACCGGCTGATCCCTATAGCACACTATACAATTTCAGCAATGATGATAATATGGCTGACTGGGATTATTATTTTGACAGCTTCAACAGCGGCTTTAGCCATGCCGGTCAGAATTATACCAACGTATGGAGCATTGAAGCAGCCGATGAAGCCTACAATGTTCCCATCACCGATGTAAATGCCTATGCTGCCAAATCAAGGGCCGTTGAAAAATATGCCAAAGGCATTGGCCTGGTTTACCGGGAGTATGAACTGTGGGAATACCAGCCCAACACCGGCGGCAGCGGCGGTCCTTACAAAACAGGTTTCGGGGTCACCATGTGGATGATAGACCATAATTGAGTTCGGCCGCTATCGCCTAATTTTGATACCGGCAAAAGCAGCAAACCCCATGAAGAAACTTTTACTTCTTCTTGTATTATCATCAGTTACCCTTGCAACAGAGGCACAGTTTACCCGCTACCTTGTAAAGTTTAAGAACAAAGCAAACAACGCTTTTACACTTAGCAACCCACTACAGTTTCTTTCTCAAAGGGCCCTCGACCGCAGGCAACGCTATGGCATTGCACTTGACAGCGCAGATCTCCCAGTTACACAATCGTACCTAGGCCAGGTGGCTGCTGTTCCCAACGTGACAATACTGAATGCGTCCCGTTGGCTCAACCAGGTTTCCATACAGACAACTGATGCCAATGCAATTGTGGCCATAAACGCAATGTCATTTGTAGAGTCCGTAAATGGTATTGCGGCCCGGCAGCAAAATGACCAGCGCAAAAAATATGAGGATGAACTGATGCCTTACCAGCCATCCGCAAGAACTGCACAGGTTGCTGAAAATTTTTTTGATTATGGTAGCACCTCGCTAAACGAGATCAAACTGCATAACGGTGAATTTTTGCATAATATCGGCTTGCGGGGACAGGGCATACATATCGCCATGCTGGATGCAGGATTTTTTAATTACACCGGTCTGCGTGCCTTCGACAGTGTAAATGCCAACAGCCAGGTATTAAGTACCTGGGATTTTGTAGCCCGTCATGCCAGCGTAACGGAAGACAATGCACATGGCATGCAATGTTTCTCCACTATCGCCGCCAATATACCCGGGCAGTTCATTGGCAAAGCGCCGAAAGCAAGTTTTCATTTATTCAGAACAGAAGAAGCAGCGACAGAATATCCTATTGAAGAACACAACTGGGTGTGCGGCGCCGAAAGGGCCGACAGCGTAGGCAGCGATCTCATCTCCTCTTCTGTAGGTTATTATGATTTTGATAATGCTTCATTCAATTATACTTATAATGATATGAACGGGCGGACCACTATCATCAGTCTTGGCGCTGTAATAGCAGCCCGGAAAGGCTTGCTCGTTTTCAATGCCAATGGCAACGAAGGAAACAATAGCTGGAAATTTCTTATCGCTCCTGCGGATGTAGATAGTATAGTGGCTGTCGGCGCCGTGAATACATCCGGCAATGTGGGTAGTTTTTCAAGTTATGGGCCTTCGGCCGATGGCAGGATAAAACCAGATGTGGCATCTGTGGGTGTTGCTGCATTGATACAGGGGAGCGGCAATACTTTATTTACTTCAAACGGAACATCATTCGCTTGTCCGAATATGGCAGGGCTTGGTGCCTGTTTGTGGCAGGGCTTTCCTGAGTTCAATAATATCCGCATCATCAGGGCTCTCCGCAAAGCCGGGCATATTTTCAACACTCCTGATGACCGCACCGGTTTTGGTATCCCTGACATGAAAAAAGCATTCAGTGATCTGCTTACAGAATATGCCACTGCAACATCCTCAGTAAGTGCCTGCCAGGTAACTATTAACTGGAGCAGCAAGGATGTAGATGCAATGAGATATGAAATTGAAAGAAAACTGCCGGGAGAAACAAATTATAGTAAGGTCGGGGATGTGAATGCTGTTGCCGGAAAAATTTTGACCAACCGCAGCTACCAGTATAATAATACCCTGCTGAATGTGAATGCAGGCACGGTTTCTTACCGCATCCGGCAGGTCATAGATACGGCTGCAGCGAGTTTTACAGCACTTTACATTGACAGCACAGAAGTGACTATTGCAGGTTGTTTCCCTACCGGCACTAATGACCCAACGGCAGAAACAGACAAATTTTTTGTGCAGCCTAACCCGGTACAGGGAAACGCTATAGCCACCCTGGTGATAGAAACCAGCTATGCCATTCCGCAAATGCAGATAGTTATTCATGACATGAAAGGAAGCCGGCTGCTGCAACTCAGCAGCTCGAAAACCTCTGGCCGCAAAACGATTGAACTGCCGATTGGCAAACTACCCTCCGGTCAATATCACATCAGTATTTACAATGGACTGCAATTAGCCGGAAGAACAACGATGATACGATTATAAAGGTTTTTGAAGTAAGGCAGCAAACATCGTGTCCGCTTTTATATCATATCCTTTCAGCAGCTTCACTTCAACCATAGAAAGGTTCAACCGGCTGCTGATATACTTCGCAATTTCTTCATTTTCCTTCCTGAAAACAGAACAAGTAATATACAGCAGGTGTCCGCCGGGTTTCAAAGAAGGAATAACATTTGTAACAATCTTTTTTTGCAATGCTGCATACTCATTGATTTTCTTTTCTTCAAAAAAGTATAACTGTTCCGGTGTCCGTCCCCAGGTGCCGCTGCCGCTGCATGGCACATCGGCGATGATGAGTTCGTAGCTTTGATTGGTGGGTGGCGAACCCTGAACGAGGTCGGCAACAAAGCTTTTATATTTTTTTATCCCGGCCTCACTGAATCTTTTCCGCAGGTTGACCAGTATTGACTCCCGGATATCCGAAACAACAAGTTCAATAGCAGGGTTGAGGTCATAGAGCATGATGGATTTCCCGCCACTGGCGGCACAGCAATCCCATATTGCGATTTTGGACTTGACATTTTGGATTTGGGATTTGATCAGCCTGCCGGTTTGTTGTGAACTACAGTCTTGCACAACAGCTTCTTTATTCAATTCAATCACGGAATCAATCTTTGTTGCATTGGGCAATGCCAGGCAACCGGCTGCTATTTCTTCAAACGCAAAACCTGCATCGGCCAGTTTTTGCTTCACCAATGTTTCTTTACCCGGCCGCAAACGAAGAAAAAGATCGGGTTGGGTAAAAAAAGAAGCGCAGAGTTTTTCATGTTCTATACCATCACTTAATTCTTCTTTCCAGGGAAATACATCAGCAAATGAAAATTGATTAATTAAGATTGCATATTTGTTTTCCAATGGTTGATCTGCTTGCTCATTCCATTCCGGCATTAATGCAGACAACATTTCATTGGGCTCTGCGGAACAAAGAAATAACCCTGCTATTATCTTTTCTTCAATGGACAGTGTCGCTACTGATTTCCCCAAACGGAAATAACAATAACAAAGATGGCTGACCAGCTTTCTGTCTTTTGAGCCAAATTTTTTATTGGCCGCAAAATGTTTTTTCAGGAAAGAAGAAAAAGGTTCTTCGCCTTTATACTGACCCAGTACTGAAACAGCAGAATTTAGGTATGAATGATAGCGGGACATCGGGCAAAGAAACAAAAAGCGGCTGTGACTACACAACCGCTTTGCCAATTCATTGAATAAGTATTATAATTCCAGTAACGTCTTCACCGGGTCCTTACCGATGAGTAACTGTTCGGGATTCTCCAATAGTTCTTTCACTCTTACCAGGAAACTAACCGACTCACGGCCGTCAATGATGCGGTGATCATAACTCAGCGCAAGGTACATCATCGGTTTGATGACCACTTGTCCGTTGATCGCTATCGGACGTTCTTGTATCTTGTGCATTCCCAGAATAGCACTTTGCGGAATATTGATGATTGGCGTACTCATCAGTGAACCAAACACACCGCCATTGGTGATGGTGAAAGTGCCGCCGGTAAGCTCTTCAGCTGTCAGTTTGCTGTCTCTTGCTTTGCCCGCCAGCTCAATCACTTTCTTTTCAATATCCGCCATACCCAGGCTTTCCACGTTGCGGATCACCGGGACGGTCAATCCTCTTGGTGTGCTCACGGCAATACTGATGTCGGCATAATCATGATAAACAACGCTGTCTCCGTCAATATAAGCATTTACCGAAGGCCATTCAGCCAGCGCCACTGCACAGGCCTTTGCAAAAAAACTCATAAACCCAAGCCCCACACCATGAATCTCTTTGAACTTGTCTTTATACTTTGTTCTTATCTCCATAATGCTGCTCATGTCCGCTTCATTGAAAGTGGTGAGCATGGCAGTTGTGTTTTTGGCTTCCACCAATCTCTTGGAGATCGTTTTCCGCAGATTGCTCATCTTTTCCTTGCGGACATTACGGCTGAACAACTCAACGCCATCAAAAGTTTTTTTACCTGGATTTGACAATGCAGCCAGCACATCATCCTTTAATATTTTTCCCTGGTAACCGGAAGCAGTAACCGTTTTTGGGTCCACTTTTTTATCGGCAATGATAGCCGAAGCTACCGGTGTGGCTTTCACACCTGTTGCCGCCTGTTGTTCGCCGGAAGCAGCAGGCGCCGCTTTGGCTGTTGCAGGTTCTTCCTTTTTAGTTTTCTTTTCAGCCTTTTTCTCTTCAGCAGGCTTACCGTTATCAGCGGGTTTGGCAGCCGTTTCATCAATGCTGGCCAGCAGGTCGCCGATTTTTATTGTATCGCCTTCCTGCACATTGCCCAATTTAATGATTCCGGCTTTTTCAGCATTTACCTCAAACGTAGCCTTTTCGCTTTCCAGTTCAGCGATTACTTCATCCCTTTCCACATAATCACCGTCTTTCTTATTCCATTTAAGCAAAGTGACTTCACTGATGGACTCTCCTACCGTTGGTACTTTTATGTCGATCATACAATCGTATTTCAGATTTAGATTGAGAATGCTGTTTCGATGATCTCTGCCTGCTCCTGGTGATGCACTTTGTTATATCCTGTGGCCGGCGAAGCAGAAGGTTGCCGGCTGATGACGCCATAGTTCATTGTTTTAAGGTTCATTTGAAGATAAGATGCAGCCCCCATATTCAGCGGTTCTTCCTGCACCCAGAACCAGGTGGCACGGTTGTATTTTTCATACAACGCTTCTAATTGTTTATACGGCAGCGGGTATATTTGTTCCAGGCGGATGATAGCAATATCATTCCTGTTTTCTTTTTTTCTGCGTTCTTCAAGGTCAAAATATATTTTGCCGGTGCAGAAAAGCACTTTGCTCACTTTGCCCGCATCGGCGTTTGCATCATCCATCACTTCTTTGAATCCACCTGATGTAAATTCTTCCACTCTCGAATAGCTGCCGGGATGACGAAGATTGGCCTTAGGTGAAAAATTGACCAGCGGTTTACGAAATGGCCATGCTAATTGTCTTCTCATTGCATGGAAAAAATTGGATGCAGTGGTGATATTGGTCATCACCATGTTCAGTTCTGCGCATTGCTGCAGAAATCGTTCCATTCTTGCACTGCTGTGCTCGGGTCCCTGTCCTTCATAGCCATGCGGCAGCAGCATCACCAGCCCATTCATACGGTTCCATTTTTGCTCACCGGCTGAAATGAACTGGTCGATCATGATCTGTCCGCCATTTACAAAATCGCCGAACTGTGCTTCCCACAACACCAGTGCATTGGGGTTAGCCAGTCCATAGCCATATTCAAATCCCATCACGGCATACTCACTCAAAAAAGAATTGAATATCCTGTATTTGCCTTTGGCGCCAGGGATGCGGCTGAGCCTGTTATACGCTTCATCGGTGTTTTCGTCCCACAACACAGCATGCCGATGGCTGAAAGTGCCGCGGCAAATATCCTGTCCGCTCATCCGCACATCTTTGCCGTCGAGCAAGATGCTTCCATAAGCCAGCAGTTCACCAGATGCCCAGTCTAATTTTTCTTCTGTTTCAAACAGCCTGATCTTGTCCTGTATGATCTTTTCCACTTTGCGCAGCGGCTTGAATCCTTCGGGCCATTTCATTATCGCATCAAAAATGGTATTGAAATCATCACGGCTGATGGCAGTGATGGGAGAAGCATCAAAATCTTCTGCCGTGGCCCGGCGCAAATTTCTCCACCAGATATCAGGTTGCTGGTAAGTGTAGGGCAATGGCTTTTGTTTCACTTCATCCAGCCTGTCCTGCAAATCGGACCAAAATTTTTTCTCCATTTCTTTTGCCAGTTCCTGCGCATCTTCGGTGCCGTTCTCCAGCAAATATTTTATATACACTTCCCTCGGATTGGGATGTTTATCAATCAGTGCATACAACCCGGGCTGAGTAAATTTAGGGTCGTCTCCTTCATTGTGTCCATGTTTTCTATAACAAACCATATCAATGAACACATCGGAATGAAATTCGCTGCGATAACGGGCTGCGATCTCTGCACATTTCAATACAGCTTCCGCATCATCACCATTCACATGTAACACCGGTGCCTGCACCATTGCTGCTAATGATGTGCAATAGTCAGAACTGCGGGCATCATCAAAATCAGTGGTGAATCCTATTTGATTATTGATCACAAAATGAATGGTGCCGCCTGTATAATAGCCTTCCAGCTTACTCATCTGCAGCACTTCATACACAATACCCTGGCCGGCTATAGACGCATCGCCATGAATCAATACCGGCAATACTTTTTCATAAACGGCCTCATGCAAAATATTGGCGCTGCTTCGGGCAAAACCAACCACCACAGGGTTCACGGCTTCAAGATGCGAGGGGTTTGGCATCAGTTTCAGAAGTATTTCATCGCCATCGGGAGTTTCTACCTGGCTGCCATAACCCATATGATATTTAACATCGCCACTGCCCATGGTCTGATCAAGCGAACCTGTTCCTTCAAATTCACTGAATATCTGCTCATAGGTTTTGCCCATGATATTGGCCAGCACATTCAACCGTCCGCGGTGTGCCATACCGATCACCACTTCCTTCACTCCCTCTTTTGCCGACTGGTTGATGATGGCATCCAGCGCCGGGATGGTATTCTCACCTCCTTCCAGCGAAAATCTTTTCTGACCGACATATTTGGTATGAAGGAATTTTTCGAACATCACTCCCTGGTTTATCTTTTCGAGAATGCGTCGTTTTTTTTCAAGTGGCACAGGGTTGATGAAATTACTTTCCATCTCCCGGGTGAGCCAATCCACTTTTGCCTGGTCACTGATGTATTTAAATTCAATGCCTACATTGGAGGCATAGCATTTTTCCAAATGACCAAGAATATTCCGCAGTGTTGTTGTTCCTAAACCTATCAAATTACCGGCAAAGAACTGTTTATCCATATCGGCTTCTGTGAAACCGAAAAATGAAAGATCAAGATTGGCGCCGCGGTCCTTTCTTTCACGAATTGGGTTGGTAGTAGCCAGCAGGTGCCCTTTGTTGCGATAGCCAAGAATAAGACGATAGGCTCCAAGTTCTTTTTTCCATTCCACTCCGTCGGCAGTGACAGCAGGGCTTTCTTTTACCGGAACACCATGGCCATTAGCAGAAGCCGCCCCGGTAGATATGGCAAAATCAAACCCTTCGAAAAATTTTCGAATCTCCGGGTCAACGCTACCGGGGTTTTTTACAAAATCACGATAAAGATTTTCAATGTATTCAGGATGTGAATGGGTGATATAGGAAAAATCCTTCATGAAAGGGGAGGTTTGAGATTGCCAAATTTCGGGTCACAAATATCGCTGAAAAAACTGAAAATCCCCGTTCATTACGAAGGATTTAGAAACCAGCCGGTTCCCGGCAACATACGCTAAAAAGGGGGGCTGGCGCGGATAATAACACGGGAATTAAATGGCTGTAAATTTGGTGGTTAACAGCCCCGCCCTTACCTTTGCCTCCCGATAAAAATCGGGATTAAAATTGATATAAATGGCTAATCACAAGGCAACCAAGAAAGATATGCGTCAGGCTGCAAAACGCCGGGACAGGAACAGGTACTATGGCAAAACTACCCGTAATGCTATCCGTGACCTGAGAACAGCGAATGGTAAAGAAATGGGTGAGCAATTACCTGCTGTTGCCAGCATGATTGACAAATTAGCTAAACGTGGCGTTATCCATAAGAACAAAGCGGCAAACCTGAAGAGCAAACTGGCTAAAAAAGCAAACACTGCAGCAAAATAAGCTGTAAGAATAAATTATCTGAAAGGCGTTCCATATAGGAATGCCTTTTTTATTTTTAAGCTTTAATAGTGACACATGAGAAAAATACTTTTCGCCTTGGCTATCATTTACGGCCAGTCCGTTGCTGCGCAAACCAATCTTACAAAATTTGAGCAGTTAAACGGAAAGCAAAGCCCCACTTATTTTGAGATCATTGACTGGTGGAAAAAACTGGATACACAATCCGGCAAAGTGAAAATGCTCACGATGGGCATCACCGATGCAGGTTATCCGTTGCACCTGGTAGTGGTTTCCAATAACGGTGATCATAATTTTGATAATATCCGGAAGAATAATAAAAGGGTCGTTCTCATCAACAATGGCATTCATCCCGGCGAACCTGACGGCATTGATGCCAGCATGTTGCTCGTGAGAGATATTGTTGCCAATAAATATAAAATACCCGATAACCTTGTGCTGGCATTTATCCCTGTGTATAATATCGGTGGTTGTCTTAACCGCAGCCCCTATTACCGGGTGAGCCAGGACGGGCCGGAAGAGTTTGGGTTCCGGGGCAATTCACAAAACCTTGACCTGAACCGTGATTTCATCAAATGTGATTCAAGAGATGCAAGAGCATTTACAGAAATATTTCACCTTACTGACCCGGATGTGTTTGTTGACAATCATGTGAGCAACGGCGCCGATTACCAGCATGTGATGACACTCCTCACCACGCAAAACAGCAAGTTGGGTGGTGTGATGGGCGAATTTATCAGCAAAGAATTTGAACCCGGTATCTATGCTTCAATGAAGGCAAAAGGGTATGATCTTATCCCCTATGTCAATTCGTTTGGCGACACACCGGATAATGGCTGGCCGGAATATTGGGACAGCCCCCGCTATGCCAGCGGGTATGCGGCCCTGTGGCATACGTTTGCTTTTGTGCCCGAAACACATATGCTGAAACCTTACCCCCAACGTGTGAAAGCTACTTATGAGCTGATGAAAAGTTTTATAGAATTCACCGCTGCTAACCATGAAAAAATAAAGCAACTGCGAAACGAGGCAAAACAATCGGTGAAAACAAGGGCTGAATTTCCACTCACCTGGTCACTTGACCGCAATTTTTTTAAAGAGGTATTGTATAAAGGATATGAGCCCGGCCGCAAACCCAGCGAGATATCCGGTTTGCCGCGGCTCTATTATGACCGTAACAAACCCTATGAAAAACAGGTGAAGATTTTCAACCACTTTACACCCAAAACCTTTGTGAAGAAACCAAAGGCTTATATCATTCCGCAGGGCTGGTGGAAGGTGACTGACCTGCTGAAGCTGAACAAAGTGCAGATGACACAATTGAAAAAAGATACGGTCATTGAAGTGGATGTGTACAGAATTGAAGATTATAAGGCTGCGCCAAGACAGTATGAAATGCATCACCTGAACAGTGATGTGAAGCTGTCTTCATCCAATCAAAAGATAAAATTTGCCAAAGGCGACTGGTACATCCCCATGAACCAGGTGGCCAATCGTTTCCTGGTTGAAACCCTGGAACCAACTGCAGAGGACTCCTATTTTGCATGGAACTATTTTGATGCAATCCTCAGCCAGAAAGAAGGTTACTCTGCATATGTTTTTGAAGACATAGCCGCTGATTACCTGCAAAAAAATCCGGGTCTGAAAAAAAAGTTAGAAGAAAGAAAGGTCAGTGATACTGCTTTCGCCAACAACGGCAGGGCGCAGCTGACTTTTGTGTTTCAAAACTCTCCCTGGTATGAACCGGCGCATATGCGTTACCCGGTGTTCAGGGTGTTGTAAACAATCAGGCGGTCTCTTTCAGCAATTCTTTTTCTACCTGAATCTCGTCTTCGGTTTTATCAAGACGTTTGAAGATGTAGCGGCCGAGGAATAAACTGCCCAGCAATACTGCTATACTCAGGTAACCCACCCAATTGTAATGCTGTATCTTTCCTGTTTTTTCCGTGATCACAATTGCACCTGCAGATAATGCCGCTATCCCGCTGCCCAATTGCTGCACACTTCCGTTCACACTCATAAAACTACCTCTTTGATCTGCCTTCACAACTTCGCTGATCATCGCCTGTGCGGTGATAGCTCTGCCAGTGGCCACAATGAACCAGAAAGCAAAAAAGGCAAGTACAACAGAAAAATGTACCCCTGGCATAGCCGTAATGATCAGCACCATTGGCAATGATAAAAAGACAGACCATGAAAAAACAGGAAGTTTTCCTGTCTTATCGGAAAACTTTCCTAAATACAGCGCCGCCACCATAGAGGCGCAGCCGCCAACGAGATAGATCATCGGTGTCAGGTCTTTGGAAAATCCTTTGTTGAATTCAAGATATGGATTGATAAAAGGAATAATCAGGAAATGCCCCATCATCAATAAACATGAAAAGATAAGTGCAGAACGTTGTTCCGGCACTTTGCAGACCGTAATCAGTGCATCAAATAAATTAGCACCGTTTTCCTTTGGCCGGATATGCCCTGTCATAGACGGGATGTGTTTTATGATAAGAGGGACAAACACAATTCCGAGAAAGCCTATCAGCAAAAAAGGTATATGCCAGTCGAATTTGAAAAGATTAGTGAGGTATAAAGAAATAGGAACTCCAAGTATGGAAGCTGCTGCAAAAGCACTCATCACTGCTCCCATCGCTCTTCCCCTTCTTTCATAGGTAAACAGATCGGCTACTATTGAAAGAACCTGTGCCCCTATCACACCGCCAAACAAACCAGCCAGTATTCTTGCTGCCAATAATAAACCATAAGTAGGTGCAATACCGCAGGCAAGGGTGCCCAGCAAGAAACCGATATAAGCGAACACCAAAGATCTTTTCCTGTCAAACCGGTCGATGAACATGGCGATAGCAAGTCCAGAAAAAAATGCACTCACCGAATAACTGGCCACCAGTATGCTGAATTCAAATGGTGTGATCTTCAGCGCTGGGATAAGGTAATTACCCAAAGGCATCATGATCATAAAATCAAGGATATGCGTGAAGTTCAGCGCAGCCAGCAGGAACAATATGACTTTTTCGTTCTTTGTCATGCAGAATGGTCAAAGGTCGTTAATAGTTCAGGGAATTCAAAGCCATCGGGGTCAGATTGCTGATTTTTTACTGCCAAACGAGAGTTATAGTTATCTTTAAACATATAAATCATACACATGAAGCGCAGAGAATTCATCAGGAACACATCAGTGACTGCAGCTGGCATCAGCATTCTTAATTTTCCTGTATTTGGTAAAATGGCTCCTTCTAATAAGGTGACACTCGCTGTAATGGGTGTGAATGGACGTGGCGCCTATCTCGCCGATTGTTTTTCTAAACTGCCTAATGTAGAAATCGCATACATCTGTGATGTGGAGGATAAAGCTATTGCCAACGGTCTGAAATCCTTTGCCAATGCCGGACGAAAACCAACAGTGATAAAAGACATCCGTGAACTGCTGAAGAAAAATGATTTTGATGCCTTGCTCGTTGCTACCCCTGACCACTGGCACACACCTGCGACTTTAATGGCCCTGGCGCATGGCAAACATGTGTATGTAGAAAAACCCTCCAGCCATAATCCGCATGAAGCAGAATTGCTGTCAAAAACTGCAGAGAAGTATCCAAAGCTGCTGGTGCAAATGGGCAACCAGCGGCGTTCGATGCCTAACCTTATCAATGCCGTGAAAGAAGTAAAAGAAGGTATCATCGGCAATGTATATTTTGCAAAATCATGGTATGCCAACAACCGGAAATCTATTGGCATTGGTAAAAAAGTTCCTGTTCCCTCCACGCTGGATTTTGATATGTGGCAGGGACCTGCACCGCGAAGAGATTTTAAAGATAATATCGTTCATTACAACTGGCACTGGTTCTGGCATTGGGGCACTGCGGAAACATGCAACAACGCTACACATGAAATAGATATGTGCCGTTGGTTCCTGGGCGTTGATCGTCCCACCAAAGTAGCTTCTGCCGGCGGACGATATGCCTTCAAAGATGACTGGGAAATGCCCGACACACAGGTAGTCACCTTTGAATTTGGCAGCAGCAAAGCCATCACCTGGGAAGGAAGAAGCTGCAACAAGATGAATGTGGAAGGCGCCAGCCGTGGTTTCAGCATTTATGGAGAGAACGGAACTTTGGTAAACAAAGGAAACGATGATTATACTATCTATGATGCCAATAATAAATTAATAAAAGAAGTGAAAACCGGAACCAGCAACGATGGCACCAATACCATCAGCGCTACAGGAAATCTCGATTTTTTCCATTTCAACAATTTTATTGACAGCATCAGGGGTAATGCAAAACTCACATCACCGATTGCAGAAGGACAAAAAACCATCATGCTTTGTCATTTGGCTAATATCGCTCAGCGAACAGGCCGCACATTACAATGCGATCCGAAAACCGGCCGCATACTGAATGATGCGGAAGCCATGAAATTATGGCGCAGAGAATATGAGAAAGGATGGGAACCGAAGCTTTAATCTTACTTCTGTTAAGATGGACTTTAGCGGTAAAAGAGTATTCGTCACACGGGAGATTCCATCAGCCGGAATTGATCAGCTAAAGAAAGAGGGATTCATCGTATCCATATGGCCACACGACCTGCCAATCCCTGCTGATGAATTAATTAAAGAGGGGAAAAAAGCTGATGCAGTTATTTGTATCAGTGCGGATGATATCAATGCCAGCTTCCTGAATGAATGTAAACATCTTGATATTATCTCCCAGTTCGCTGCAGGGTATGACAACATCAATGTGGCGGAAGCCACCCGGCTTGGGATACCACTTGGTTATGCTCCCGGCGCCATGAGCGATGCCACAGCGGATATTGCATTTGGTTTAATGATCGCTGTATCCCGCAAATTCTTTTATATGCACAAAACGATCCTCAAAGGTGAATGGACGCATTTTCGTCCTGTTGCCCATCTTGGCTTTGAGCTGAAAAATAAAACCCTCGGTATTTTCGGGATGGGAAGGATCGGGATGGAAATGGCAAAGCGGTGCAAAGGCGCTTACAACATGAATATTATTTACACAAGCCGGAAACCGAATGAAGAAGCGGAAAAATTATTGCAGGCCAGGAGAGTGAGTTTTGATGAATTGTTGCAGCAAAGTGATGTGCTGTCGGCTCATTGCACACTAAATCCAGAAACAAAAGTCATATTCAATAGCAGAGCTTTTGCAAAAATGAAACCGTCATCGGTCTTCATCAATACAACAAGGGGGCAAGTGCACAATGAAGAGGACCTTATTGAAGCATTAAATTCAAATACGATCTGGGGGGCGGGATTAGATGTCACAAATCCGGAGCCGATGAAACCAGATAACCCGCTGCTGCAAATGGAAAATGTTGCCATACTCCCCCACATCGGTTCAGCCACTATGGAGGCGAGAAGTGAAATGTCAAGAATGGCGGCTGTGAATATTATTGAATTTTACAAAGGCAATAGTATCCCGAACATGATCAATCCTGAGCTGCTGCGAAAATAGCTATTTCAAATTCCTGATCTTGATGCTTCGGAAACTCACGTTATCACCATGATCCTGCAAAAGGATATGTCCTTCTTTTGCTTCACCAAAGTTTGGCCATATTTTATACTTGCTAATAGCCACCAGGTCACGATAGGTCTGTGAACCCCTGTCATACTCCAGCACTTTTATGCCATTCAGGTAATGCTCCACATGGTTGTTGGGATATACAACAACCCGCCCCGTATTCCAGCCTCCAGGCTGTTTGATGAACCTTGACGTTTTATTGGCTTTGATAAGATCATAAAGAGATGATAGGGTGCGGTTGCCTCCCCGTCCCATTTTGGCATCGGCGTGCAGGCTGTCATCCAGCAACTGGTATTCCAGCCCAATGGCTGAACCAGGATTGTTTTCAGAAAGTGTAACAAAATATTTCACCCCGCTGTTGGCGCCGGGGGTGAGCCTGAATTCAAAAGAAAGATCAAAGGCACTGAATTTTTCCATAGTCACGATATCACCACCATTGGTGGATTCGCCACCTGTGGAGGCCAATACATTTAATATTCCGTCTTTTATCTCCCATCCTTTTTCAGGAAAACCCGCTTTGTAAGCACCTTTCCAACCGTTGCTTGTTTTCCCATCAAATAATAATTTCCAGCCATTGTTTATCTCAAATTCAGAAAGATAATTAGGAATAGTGTTAACCACAAAAACATCTTTTGGAAAAGGCAACGGTTTCAAATCCGATGTTTTGATACGGATGTTCGTCCAGTGAATTTTTTTACCGGCAATGGCAGGATTATTAATGCTGTGCACCTGCAAAGCGATAACACCTTTCCTGTCCACAGTATCCACTATATATGCAGCGGGTACATTATTAACCCATGATTTAATATTGCTGCCAATACACTCAATTCTGACTTTATTAAAAACTCCATGCCTATAGGCAGAATGAGCTGACGGGTTTAATGACAAGGGATATAACCAATCCCTCCTTCCTTCATCATATATGCCACCTGTCCATTGTCTTGATGAAGGATCCAGTTCAAACTGGTAGCCAAATACCTTGCCTTTGCCATTATTAGCCTTCTCATCAAACTGGCTGCGAAACTGAATGCCTGAATTAGATGTGGTATCTTCTATCATCACTTCCAGTTCAAGTATGAAATCACTGTATTCCTTTTCAGTGATAAGAAAAGTGTTGGGTGTGTTGGGCACCGTTATCCCGGTGATCATTTCTTTATCTACGATATATTCGGCTGAGCCGGCCACTTTTTTCCATCCGTTGAGAGATTTTCCGTCAAAGAGATTCGTCCAGCCTTTTGATGTGGTTTGCCCGTTGAGGAAAAGTGAAGTAACAATGAATGCAACGCCTAAGAATAAAGACTTCATATTGGAATGTTTAAACACAATGTAAATTAAACTAAAAATGCAGCCGCAGTTAGCACCGCAACAAAAGTAAAAAACCTCTTGTCCCGTATGTACAGGATGATGCAGTACCATCGGCCAAATGCAATTGTGGGATTATTTTCTTCAAGTGATGGGCAAAAAAAAGCCCCTCAGAAAAACTGAAGGGCTTTCAATAAATATGGCAGCTACCTACTCTCCCGCATTGTGGTGCAGTACCATCGGCCATGAGGGGCTTAACTTCTCTGTTCGGTATGGGAAGAGGTGAACACCCTCGGCAAAACCACCATAAGAAGATGGCTGATAGCTAATAGCTAATAGCTAATAGCTTCCGGCATAATAAAGTAACATATTGGAAAATGTTAGAGAGTATCCACCTTCTTTTCACCAGTAAAGGCTATAAAGAAAGAAAAAAAATTAAAGCGTACGGGCAATTAGTACTACTCGGCTTTGATGTTACCACCT
>CAYTGN010000016.1:0-82512 GCA_964437415.1 uncultured Chitinophaga sp.
CGCATTTCAACAAGCCGGTTAAGCTGGTCATAGCCGTAGCTGTAGCCTGCTGTTGCCCCGCTATTGATCTTTGACAGGGCCAGCGTGGTAAAACTGATATTGCCGTTGAACAACTGGTTGCCCGTTGCAGCGAGGCTGCCGGGGGCTGTGTAGCTCTTTGTGGCAAAACCAGTGGCATTGGTTACATCTATCGGGATGTAATCATCGCTATAATAACCCAGCTTAAAGCCAAATACATCCCGCGACATATTGGCAAACACGGTGGCAGCCTTGCCATCAGCGGCCATATCCAGCTCCTGCGAAAGCGAATCGCTGTTGATACCCTTCAGCCAGCCCTGTAAGGTATAAGCATAATCAACTCCTTGCACTTTGTAATGACCCAGCTCCGTCCGGGCCAGCGGGCCATGTAAATAATATGTGTAGCTGGCATCTTCCGTCCATATCAATTTATCCCGGCTGCTGTAGCTTCTTGTCACCCGGTTGTCCGCATCGTAGTGGTATTTATAATAAAACTGGTCGCCCCGGCTCTGCTGGTAGCTCACCAAATTTACCTTGCCGCTCACTAAATCATATTCATAGTCTATGCGTTTTCTTCCGTTTTCTTCGTCCACCGCCACCAGCGCTTTCACATGCTGCAGCAATGTCTGCACATTGCCGAGAATGTCATAGTTATACAGGGTGCTGTCGCCTTCCATATCTGTGGCATTTTCTAAGTAGATGCTGGCCACCACCCGTTTGCGGCTGGTATTGTTGTCCTGCAGGTCCGGGTTCACCGGCTCATCATAAATGGTTTTGCTGATCTGCCGGTCTGTGCCGCTGGCAATCCAGCTTTCCAGTTCATCATCATCCAGCAGGTTCACTTTCCGTATATCATCTTCAGGTTCCGATTTTTCTCCCACTTCAGTGATGCGGCCCAGCGCATCGTATTTCGTGTAGCTGAAACGGTTGTCGCTGCCGCTGTAGGATTCATTCTCTTTCTGCTCCTTGTTTTGCGAAACGGTGAGCCGGCCCAGCCGGTCGTAGAAGAACCAGCTTGTGTCGCCATCGGGGCTGTATTGCTGCAGCACCTGGTTCAGCGAATTATATTGATAAGTGGTCACCAGGCGGTGAGCTGGCACTAATTCATTGTTTGCGCTGGTTTCAAAATCCGCAGCCCCGGTTTTTTCACCTGCTGTTTTATAAACCCGGTCATACACTAAGTCATCACCGCCATCAGCCGTCCATTCGCCTTCGGTAAACGGCTCCCAGAAAACCAGCGCTTCATGGCTGGCCGGGTTGCCACAGTAGTTCATAAAGTTTTGCCGTATCTCTGCAGGTGGCAATGCCCGTTTATAAATCCGCACATGGCGCAATCTGCCATCATCATCCATTACCGACACGCTGCCACCCCGGTTGGAAGCACCGATGAAAAAGGGATCCGTTTCATCATGGTCAAGGTTAGTACTGCCAACTATAGTTGTAATCGTTAGCGGCACTTCGTTACCATTAATAAACATCCTGGCTAAGCTGCTGCTGACACGCTGCACGGCAATATGCCCCCAGGTTTCCAATGGCAGCAAGCCGGACAATGCCGGTGAAGCTGCTTCATAATTCAGCAGCACATGCCCGCCACCCATCAAAAGATTCAGCTTGCCGTCCTTCACCTGCAGGCTGTAACCTTTATTCACGCTGCCGTCATAATGGTTATTTGACAAAATTCCCTGGTCGTCATAGCTGCCCAAAAATACCCAGGTTTCAATGGTGAAGGGGCCGGTGCCCACATTCATCTGTGGCGCATCAGTGCCCCCGGAAAACTGCACGGAACCACCCGTAAACACCATGGAGTTATTGTTTGAACAATAGGGGTTGGCATTGCTGCGCAGAGCCTGCAATTCTTCAATAGCTTCTTCATCAAGCAGAGCTACGCCTTCGGGTGGCACTGTCTTCACCAGGTTGCCGCTCTGGTCATAGTAGTACAGCGTGTAATGATATTCGTACAGTTCGGCATCCATGCGCAACCGCGGCTGTGCGTTCATGCAGCGGGTGGTCCATGCTTCGCGGAAATCAAGCCGTACCGAATCAATATAAGCAATATAGCTGTAATTGGCGTTGGTCAGCGCCGTGAAGAACAGGTCTTGCAGGCAACTGTTGTCCGGCGCTTCGGCATCCTCCGTGAGTGGTGCATTGCAAAGCTGACCTGTATATTCTTCATTGTTATCGCAACTGTCAATGAAAATGCGGTATTGTTGGTAAGTAAGCGCAAAGCCGAAACGGTGATTGAAGAAATTGACAAACAATATTTCGTAATCATCATCTTCCGGTTCCAGTTCCGGGAATTTTGTTTCAAAGGCAGCAAGGGCTGTTTGCACTGAATCACAGCCAAGACAAGGCTGCGAAAGCGGATCAAAGATCAGCGGCAGAATCACATCTTCCTTCAGGATGCCGTTGCAGTTGAGGCAGGCATTGAGCAGATCGTCCAATTCGGTGGAATCAATACTGTATGCGCTGCCGAAGTTTGTAAGCAGGTATAGATGGAAGGAGCCGGTGAAGCCGGAAGAAATATAAGCTGTTCTGTGCTGGCCGATCTTCTGGCAAATGCTATAGTCGGTTTCCATGATCAGCCTTTCGGTGTAGGCCGGCTGCCGGTCATAGGGATAGGGACTGGCGATCAGCTCTATGGCGCAGGAATCGCTGATACCATCGGGATATAAAATATCAAGCAGCGCTTCTTCAAAGCTGGCGTAGTCGCCTGCCAGTTCAGGCGGCACAGAGGATGTGCCAAAAGGGGGCGCAATTTCACAGCCTCTGGAACAAATATCAATAAAGGCCTCCCTCAGAGCCAGCGAATCGGAAGAGTTCAGGTTACATCGCCTCAGCACACTCAGCCAGTAATCGGCCTGTGCTTCACAGTTGGCTATACACTCATCCATAATTACAGCTTCCTGCTCTTCACCGTCCTGCTGCGGGTTGCTGCTGAGTATTTCATTTACCAGGGCTTCGGGGTTTACATATTCAGGATAGCGGCGTTCTTTATTCCGGTACAGGGTATCATCGCCGGAGGCAGTACATTGGGAGGGATAATCAATTTCCGGTTCGCAGATACCGGCACAGGTGGAATCATAGATGCAAACCCACACATTAAAGAAGCGGCAACTGCTGTCTGCCCCTAATTGCAGATCAAACACAGGGTAGAACTGGCAATTACCATAATCTTCCGGTGTTCCTTCGGGTGCTGCTGCTGGCTCGCCATATTCGATATAGAAGGAAATATCTTCCCTGTCATAGGGGGTGTACACACCACCGGGACAGGTGTAGTTGCAGGTGGAATCGGCGGTAAAGGGAAGATACTCCCCTGGCGGTGCGCATTCAACACTGATCAGCCTGAAATCTGACTGCTCTGAGGTAAAAAAAATGGATTTCACCCAGTCACCTTTATTGAACGAGAAGTTTACCGTATCCAGCGTATATTCCGGCGCAGGCGGAGGCAGGAAAGAACCGTTTTTTCTTTCCATTTTCACCAATAGATTATTGGAAACCCCGTTTAAACTGTCCTTGTATATTATATAAACCCGGGAGAACACGGAATCTATAACAAGGCTGAAGTCGCTAATGGGTGGGGGTGTGCATATCAGCGGTGAAGAAGTAATCAAATCATCGCCAACAAAGCAATTACTGCATTCTGCAAACAGCGGGTTATCACTTTCCCTTCTCGCTTCTTCATAGTATTTCTGCTTCAGGTTCAGGTAAAGCGTCTTATATAAAAACCACTCCCGGCCGCGACTGCGGCAGGCACTGTCAGGGTTGCAGGCTTCCCAGCCATTGTATTGATCCTTGCAATAAAGGATCATATCAACAAACTCCAGGATATTTTTGTCAGACCTTGCCATACGCATCTTTGTTCGGGAGAACCGCTGCAGGTCTTTCTCCATTCTTTCATACAGGTCTTCGCCATTAGCGCCGGTTTTAAAGAAAGGATCGGCATCTAAAAGCGCCTTGTAATCATCCGGGTCAAACCAGCCTTTGGCCATAACGGAATCAGCATCGTTCCAGTTCTCAATGTCGCGGTCAAAAACAAAGCTGCTGTCGTTGGCCACACACCATAGGTAATAACAATACTCCGGGTGCAGCCGGACTAATGAATCAGCCCATATATCTTTCCAATACTGGATAAAAAGAGAATCATCCAGATCCTTTACGTCAATTTTTATGGAATCCTCGCCGTTTTCACTAAAAAGTAATACTGAGTCACGAACTCCATGCTCGTCAGTGAAATAATCTATCTGATCTCTCATCGCCAGCCGGTTGATGGGAACTTCAAGGAGGTTGTAGCTGCTGTCGTAAAGGGCATACTGTCCACCGGGAGTCACATCCCGCTTTAACATCTCTAATTTTTCGTCACAAACATTACCGCTATTGCACTGCGATTGGATAGAGAGGCAATTTGTATACAATGAATCATAAAGATCAACAACCCAAAGAGAATCAGCGGCACTGAACATTACAGAGTCCGAAACATACAATGACCGGAACATATCAACAAATTCCCCTTCAGTGCCAAGTTTATCAAAACAGGTTTCGCAATTACTATAGCAAGCATAAAAATCAGCTTTGCTAAGCTCATTCCTGAGAAAATAATTTAGTTCCTTTATATCCGTATTCTTTTCAAGATGTAGACTGTCATAAAAAAACATGGCTTCTTCACTCAACCGCAAAGTGTAGGTCACATAATATTCACCTATGGTTTCAATGACCACTTTCATGGTATCCTCAATCACAGCCGGCGGACTGGCGCAGGTGGTGTCAAATACAGCTCCTGCGGTAACAGTTTCGGTGCGGAGGATGTTTTCGCAATTATCTTTCACCGTCACTTCCAGGTCGTAGTAGCAGTTGCTGCAAATGGCGCTGTCCTTCGCAGCACCAAACAACTTGCGATACACCAGTGGGTCTATCCGGTATTCAAAAATATAGTCGCCGGTCACCGGCGCCAGGAAAGTAGCAGAGGCGCTGATAGTATAGTCGCCGGGATTGCGGGTAAAATCACCCGGCTGTATAAGCTCATTCGATACCTGGACAGCGGCGCCCTCGCCATTGGAGGGCAGGTTGTGCATATTCGGTGGAGTGCCGCCGGCTAAGGCCGTGGCAATCGTTTTGCCGCCTGCATCGGAATAGCTCACGCTGATCTGCCCGTTTGCATCCACTACCATGTTCTTCAGGTAATGACTGGCATTGCCGGCTTCGAGACCGAATAAACGGTCAAGTTCCGTCTGTGTGGGCTTGCCATAGAAATAGTTTGTTTCGTGTCCGGAACCCAACTGAAAAGCCGGTCCCACACCACCCTGCGCTTTGATACGACCCGTATTATCCGTTGTATATTCGGTTACTGCTAAAGGATATTTACCTGCATCAGAAATATATTTTGCATAATAATAATCACCCAGGAAATCATTATTAGAAGAATAGTATTTACTGGTTCCTGTTGTATCGGTCAGTTCTTCTGCAGTGGTAGTGCAACTGCTGAAAAGCAGGTCAGCAAAACTATATGGATCACCGCTGGTATTTTTATTAAAGCCTCTGAAATAGTGAATGGTGCTGTCATCCGCTGGTGCGGGTAAAATGCTCGCAGCCGGACGACCCAGTGCATCGTAAACAGTTTCCTGAACAACAGATTTATTGTCCGTATTGCTAATAGTAACTGACTGCCGGTTGCGGAGGCTTCCATCGAAATAGCTGATCACTTCTTTACGTTTCCCTTCTTCAGCAAAGCTTACGGAAAACTGCCAGTTGAGGTTTTGCTCATGACCGTCAAAAAACACAACCCCCGATGGACAGGATGGGAGAGTGCAGGAAGCGGATGCTTCTCTTGCAAAATAGTTCCAGTTTCCTTCCCAGCGAAGTCCGTCTGTATGATGTATCTGCACTCCGCGTATCCGGAAAAGTATAAAACCACTATCGTATGGGATATTGACCAGGTAAGCTGATGCGGCAGTCGTTACCCTTGTACTGTTATTCCGGAACCACTTATTCAGCGAATCGGCGGGTACTTCGTAATCACCTCCTGATTCATAGCCTTCAATGCTTGCAGCGACCTGGCTGTTCTTGTCAACATGAGTGTATTCCAGATCAAACATCTCGGCTCCGGGATAATGTGAAGGCGTCCATTCCAGTTTCAGTTGATTGCCATTTACAACTGAATACCGGGTTACATCTGTGCTGTTATTATCAAATGTATATTGACGGTTGACAATGATCTGTCCTTTCACCCGGAATATGGCAGGTATGGGGCTCAGTTCCGGAGAGGTGATACCAAGAATCTTCAATCTGTATTTATGGGCTCCTTTAAACTTGTATAAGGCAATACCTTTATAAGCCTTGCCCGTAACAGTGTCATACCTGACATGAAGATTTATGTCCGCATGGGTGACCGAATCAGTGATCTCGCTGGTATCAGCGGGGTTGCCGTAAATATAGATTTTGAAATTCAGGGTACAGTTGAACGGTGTATTGTAGAAATAAATGCTGGTGTCGAAGTTGATCTCAAACGTAACTATGTTATCCACTGATATGTTTTGCTCTATCAGCGCCCAGGCAGTAGGATTGTTGAACTTTTCATCTGACACAGTAAAAAAACTGTCAATAGCCACCTGGCTGCCTTTGAGTTCGTTCATATATGGTTCTTCACCGGCCAATACCGGCGCTGCCGTGCAACTGAACAAGAGCAGGATAAAGAGTTTTAGCTGCATGCTGATCAAAGTTTACTTTGGTTGTTCCGCTTTCATTAACGGCAATATTTCCCGGGTTAATTGGCCACCAGTTCGTAATGGCCAAAAGCCGGCATTAGTTCAATTTTGTTTTTATTCACCCTGATAAACCTGTCTTCCGGCCTGAATGTTTTTTTTGTAAGACCCAGCGGCTTTGAAGAAGTGTAGATGATCTCCATGTAATAAGTGTACGGCTCGGAGAATGAATCCACGGTTTCATCTTCGCTGTCTGTATCAGGCTCACGGTCCTGTTCGCCGGGCAACGTTTCCCCTTCAGTAAGCGGGGTAAGGCGAAGCATACCGACCAGCATTTTGCTTACCTGGTAATTTTCCGGTGAATAATAAACCTGGTAGCCCTGTATTTGCTGGTCAATGATATTTTCAATGGTCAGCACCTTTTGACCATCAAGCATAGTAACCTTTGCTTCGGCTTTTCTTTCAGCCATTAATTCTTTAAAACGGCCTATATTAAAAAGGTCTTCCTTTTTTCCGGAACTGTTCTTAACTGACGACACAGCAATGTAACGGTTCTGATGATCGGCTACCAGCACCATTTCTTTTTTGTGAATCACTTCCATGCTGCCTATGATGTACCTGAAATTTTCCTGGACACCTTCATACTCAAAGGAATATTCTTCGAGTGTTTTCTCTGCTTCACCATTGTCATCAATCAGTTTTATGATGCCTTTAAAAGCCTGTCCCTTATCACTGTAATAAGCTGTAACCAGCCTGTCCATTTCCTGCCAGGGGTCATCACCGGTGGGGATGCCGGCATCCTCCGTTTCATCTTCCACCAGTTCATTTTCATGTTGTACGGCTTTCTTCCCGGAAAGTCCGCCACTATGCTGTGCAAACAAATAGACAAGACCTGCAAACACCGGGACTATCAGTAATGCTGTCCTCTTTATAAACTGATTACTTTTCATTTTGCTTTTCGTTTATTGCCGTTTGCGATAAGAAGACCTGGTTTCCTTTATTGTCATAATGCCTCTTTCCGTTTCTTTTTTTACCCTGATCAGGATTCCCTCGTCATCATATTCATAAAAAGTGGCAAAATTGTTTTCGTCCATCTCCGCCATCAGCCGCTGGCTGGAAGGGTCATAGGCAAAGGATTTCATCTGCCCGTCAAAGGGATGGATGCGGATATCATCTATGTAAACAGTACTGTCTCCCGAATTTAAGTTCAGGCTGAAACTGGTGGACATGCCTGACAGGGTAAATGGTACTTCCACCCTCTTCCATCCTTCCACAATCGGCCACTTCAGCGAAGTATTTAATAAATCGCTACCATTTATAGTAGCCTGAACGTATGTACCTGCATTACGGGGGCTGTTGTCCCACACCCAAAAACTTAGTACATATTTATTGCCCGGAATAGGTGAAAAACCTTTGGCAAGCTCATTTGAAGTAAGCTTATATTTTCCTGAATTATCTATTGAAAACAGACCCGTTGTACTATCAAGAAAAACTGTTTTTGAAACGGTTGCGGTCCCATTTAATTTAAGGCTGTATTTACCACTATGCGCATAAAGACTTGTGGTATCTATCGTACTGCCATCGAGGATTTGCCGAAAATCAAAATGACCAGCATTGCAACTATCTGTTATGCTGCAATCAAGGGTAAAGCCGTAGTCTTCAAAGTTGTCATAAGCTATTTCACGATAACGGGAATTAGATGCGACCGCTACAGGCATGGACTCCAGATAACCGAAGATTGCCGAGCTATACCGGTTCAGTGCATCCTTGTTTTCTACTTCCATCCCTTTGCTGTTAAAGTAAGTCACCTCGTTGGCAGCAATCCATCTTATATCGTTAGTGGGATTATTCTGCCATCCTGCATCATACTTCCAGAAAGGGTTAAATATGCTGTATGCACCTGACTTCCTTATATTGGTGCTGCCGAATTTTCCCGGATCACTTACATGGTTTTCCCGGGAAACCTGATAAACAAAGCTGGATTTGGGCCGCCAGTTGCCTAGAATGCCGGCAAAATAGGGGTTAATGTTTTGGTCAACGGGATTAATACATGAACCCGGACATTCAAGTCTTAATGAGGCGAGACCTGAAAGAAAACAGGTGTCATATTGCGCTAAAGCAGAGTAATTACAGGAAATACCTCCAGTAGTATCGGGAATAATCTTAAACTTTCCCGATCCACAATGATCTGTCTCGGAAAATAAATGTAAAGTATCTGGTATGGTCGTAGTTCCAATACGAAGAAAATTCGCCGTCATATTACTGATTTGCAACATACAATCGCCTATTTGTATTGTAAGTATTGAATCGGTTATTTCATTAGGATAATCGTACGAGCCGTGCAAATAAAACCGTAATTCAGATGCATCCTTTCCGTTTAAAAAATTTTCAAAACAAGCAGTATCATTCGGGCCATATACAGAAGATATGATATCTGCTACCGTTATCAGGCTATCGTAATCGAAAGTATAAAAGTAGGGCCTGCCATGAGGTTGCATTATAAACGAGGCAGTGAGTAATTTTTCGAAGCACTCTGCATTTATATCGCAGGAATTGCCTGAAACACTCAGGTTACTTGAAACAGGCATACTCCATTCTTCTTCAAACACTGTAGCTTTCGCATCCAGCACTTTGCTGAGTTGCGAGACATCAACTTTATTTCCAACTATCGGGTTGTTTAAAGACACAATCGTAGCAATTGCAGTATTGGCCATATTTCTTTTGCCTGAGCGAATCAGCTTTACTGTAATGTCGTTGACCTCCTGAAGTTCTCCGGTTTCATCAATGAGCCTTTTATTATATACCGACGAAATTGATGTATTTATTACCCAATACTTATCCTGTGTAAGTACATTTATGAGTTCATCACCTGGCTGTAATAAGGAATTATAAGTAGCAGAGGAATTTATCTCACCGTTTGAATTACTCGAAAAACCAGTAATAACAGTACCGAGATTTTTATACGCCTGCCCCATCCCCTCATACACCCAGTGTGCCGGGTATGCGAAAGAATAAACCGGATCATCAAATTCGTTTTGTGTTTTAGTCAGCAACACATTGCCTGTTTCGGCATCCCACAACAAGTTCTCCGAAGTAATGGTAGAGCCGTTCTCCATCTTCACCGTTTTGTGCTGGATAGCAAACCGGTGAATGATTTTAACAGTGGAAGATGCCCGGAAATTCCGCTTGTCATAGTTTACTCCTATGCCCGGAAAGAAAAAGGGAAGCGGGAAAATCAGTATAGCGCCTGAACCACCACTAATCTTCACACTGACTCCAATATTCTCAGTTGATTGCTGGCGCATGTCGGTAAACATCTCTATGTCCATGCCAATCATTCCATCCGATACTGTTCCGTCTGGATGTATCACCTGCACGCCGTTATTAAGTTCTTTTCTTGCCGCAAGTTCATTCCCGGATTTATAGAAGTGCTCTACACTTGAAATAATCTGTCCCGATTTATTATACACTTTAACCGATTTGGGTTTGCCGTGCATATCATTCAGCTCAATCGCATATCCTTGTGAAAGCCCCACCATCTCATACGAGATGCCGCCGATCAGCCTGAATAATTTATCGGTAGCAGGCTTTCGGTGCTCAAGGCCCAGCACTTCCACTTTGGTGGGATAATCTTTTGCAGTATAAAATTCGCTGACTACTGTTCCTGTTCTGTTAACGGTAACTTCATCACCTGTACCAATTGTTCTCACGGTGACCTGGCTGTACCCTACGCTTGCCCCGGGAAAAAAAGACTCGCCGAATGGCTCTTCGATATAATAGTAGTTGTTCAATCCGAGGAATTGATTGACACCATACCTGATCGGCTGCCGGAACGGGTTTTCATCATTGCCCAGCATCGGCTCATAGGAGGCAACACCGGAAGAAATGGTACGGTTTTTTGCATCCTTCATGCTGTAATCATACAACTGCGTATAGGTGGAAGTCAGTGCACCATCTGTTTCGGACATGGCAGCCCAGTCATCAGTAATATCAATCCTGCTCACTCTGCTGCCGCCGCCTGATTTTTTCCATTCAGGTGAACAGAGTCTTACCCATGATTGTTCAAGATCAACATTATTGGAATAGCCTTTGCTCTTTGCCCTTGCATCGAATCCGTAAACAAGCTCTTTAATGCTGGCAAAAGCTGCCACATATGCTTTTATCACCTTAACGATGTCTGACTGGTTGCTTTCAAGATTTTCTGAGCCGGGATAAGCATATTTGGGCAAATTGGTACGAATAAACTGCCAGCCAGCTTTTGCCACCGGGTTAATATTTTTTATTTTCTTCAGCTTTATTTTGGCTACATCGTCAGTGCCGGGGGCAAGTTCCGGTTTTACAAAGGGATCAATCTCTGCATAACCCGGAACAAACTCTTTGTGTCCTTTACCATCAAGATCAAGAAGAAACTTATAATAGAGATTGGTAATACCTTCAAAATACCGGTCCCGCATTTCCTGGCTGTTGGCAACCGCATGAGGAAGGTTTACATATATATAATCAGCGTTGATAAGACCGGTTTCTGAGCTTTGCGACCCCACTCCGTTAAGCATACACATCACTGAGGCTCTCTTATCCTGGACGAAGGCATAATCATCAGACTCATAACTTATATGAATGCTGCCGCCGGAAGGCAGCACTATCCTGTTCAACTGACCAATTCTGACAAAAGCATTAGTTAACGCCGTATCCTGTAAGGTGTAAGGGAACTCAGAATTGTTAAGGCTTCCTGGATTCTCACCGGCATCTTTGAAACTACCCCAGCGGTCATACTGACGGTAATCGTAATAATTATATGTAGTGTCATAGTGAAAATCGTAAGGATTCAACCGGCCTTTTTGATTATGTCCGAAAGTGAAATAAATGCGTTTCAGCGTCAGCTTTCCGGTGTTATCAATACTGTTGGGGAGCCCCCTGCAAATAGAATAGTCGTAAACAAAATGAACAGTCTTAATTGGTGTCACTTTGGAAAGATCATTCCCGTTCAGCCGGATATCTGATTTTGAATATAGCCTGATTTCTTTCAGGCGTTTCAGCCGCACAGAATTGTTGACAAGGCCGTTGCTTCCGGTGACACCAAGGGCATCGTCCCTGTCTTCCGTGACAAAATGAGCCAGCATGGTCTTGGATTCAACAGAATGCAGGTACCAGACTTCTTTTTCACCATACACATAGTTTGCCTTATCATCTAAAGCATCGCTCAAAAAGCCTTCATTATAGTTGGCAGTATCCGGGCCAAATGCAAATGGAGTCCTCCATTTATAAAGTGACGGTAGTTTGGAATAATTGAATTTAACCGCTGTGCCCAGATCATCGTCGGTAACACCATCTCCTGTCTTATCAACATAATCAGGTGAAAGAATGGCTGACAACAAAAATGATGTAGTATAGGGAGGTGTCTTCTCTTTGCTGTAATAATTATCCCTGCCTTTTGTATTCGCCGTCGAATTATCCTGGCTGTTATAGGCTATCAGTCCTTTGTTACGCAGTGCAAGGTTTTGCGTTACGCTAAAGGTAACCTCTTCCTGGTAGGTGTTATATACCGGTATGCCATATATTGAACGTTTGCCATCATCGCCCGTAACAGTTATTTCCGAGATGTGATGGGATTTACGGTGATCCCCGTTCCGGCTGAACATATTCCGGATGCCACCCCCGATGCAGCCAGATACAACCACTGAATCAGGATGATAATCCAGGATAGTCTTATCCAGGCTATGATTAACGGCTTCTCCCGCTGTGAGAAAACTGAAAGTCGTATTTCTGACTTCCCTGTTTTCTCTTTTCAGCACACTGACGCTCTCTCCATTTGGAGATGACTTCGTACGGAGAAGATCAGAAGCCTTGGCTCCGGCAATCGCATTGTCAATCCGCCCGGGCAGACTAACCGCTACCGGAGAAGTGCCTTTAAGCTTGTCAACATAACTATTGTCATAAGGTACCGGCTCTCCCACCCGTTTGAAATAAGCCGCTTCATATAAAGGGGCGGCGGCAGCAGGCCTCTGAAAATCTCCTTTAGCCAAAAAATCATTTCTTTTTGTCCATTTTTGAGTAATGGATTTTATATCCTGCTTATACAAGTCAGCTCCTATGTCAAAATAGGTTCCCCCGCCTGCTTCAATGCCAATCGATAAATTATCTGAAGTCGTTTCTGTTTTTTGATCAAAAAATACGCCACTACTACCACGATAAAGACGGTATTGCCCGCCGCCATCCTGGCTGGCGGCTGTAAAAAGATCATAGGCCGGAACAGGGATGGGAAGATATTTTACCTGGCTGCTGTAAGGAATATCTTTTTCACGGTTAAAATCAGTCAGGGCTTCGTTCTCCATTTCAATAGCCTTTTCGCTATGCATAAAACCAAAAGCAGGAGAAAAGCGCTTTTGCTGTGCTACTTTTTGTTTTGAATAAAAACCGCTGACGCCCAAGCCGCCAAAAGCCACCCACAGCTCTGGTCCCAGGTGAAGTGAAAAAGTGTATGATTCACTTTTGGTAGCATGGTCAATAGTAGGTGTATAGGTGTCGCCGTTGAACGAAATGAAAGAACTGCTTCCGCGATCATAATCTCTTTTTAGCTTCTTAATACCTTTATCATCTTCTTTTAACTTTAGTATATTAAATGAACTGCTCAAGGTCATCCCGGACAATCCGGCTCTTGAGTTGTAGCCAAACCCGATTGATTTTGAAAGGCTGTGCACTTTTTCAGATCTTGGTAGATTCTTCCTGATTATATCTGCATTCACGCTAAAAGTAGCTCCATCCTGTGAACTGAGCGTTAGCCCTCCGCCGCCCTGAAATCCGCTGACAGCAAATGAGTCAACTGCCCCAGACGTGTTATTCTCAAGAGCTACATCATCGGTAAAACTCAGCCCCGGGTTTATACCCACTTCCATTCCGATGCCCCTGTAGTTATCCGATTTGATACCGATACTTACGGTGAGGGACATATTGATTTTCTTTTTTTTCTTTTTAGCTTTAATCTTATTGGTAGGCATCCCCAGCAAATCAACCGTCATCGAAAACCTTCCGCCTTTTGTAACATGATCCTTCATATTCATTTCCCGCTCCATCTTATCTGCTCCGTTAAAATCATCCGGCAGTCCCCGTAGTTGCCTGTTCACAGACCCCACATTCAGATTCCATCCGTATCCTGTCCAACTAGCCTCATCATCCATACCGGCACCTGAGCCATAGGCCAGGTTCACAGGATAGCCTCCCACATCCAGCAAGGGAATATTGTAAGAAAAATCGCCGCTGAACAGATCCACCATATCGGTGTTGCCAATAGGCTCAAAACCTTTCATTTCCGGTTGTGATGGTCCTGACGTCAGGGCATGGGTAGTAACAGGCATCAGTAGTTGCAGGCTCATCGTCCAAAACAGCAGCAGCGCTATTCCTTTCCGGTATTTTATCATCCCTTTCATGGAGTTGTCTCGGTTTTAATAGTGGGTATTTGTCTGATGTCTTTTCCGTTGTACACAAAAGCAACCGTTCCGATCCCGAAAATCCTGTCCTTGTAGAGCAGGGCAAAGTCTGTATCCTTTTCACTTCTTCCACCTCTTTCAAAAGCCAGCATATATTCATGGCTCCAGGATCGGCCATTGACTATCTTCTGACAAATGGACGCAGGAATTGAATCTTTTCCGGATAATAATACAAGGTCATCCTGCAGATCAAAATTCAGGTACATCAGTTTTTCCTTTTCAGGTTTTTCACTAACTGGTCTGTCCAACCGGAAACTGAAATAGAAATACTCTTCTGCAAACACCCCCTCATCCTGATCACTGCTGGTTAATTGCCGGTATACTCCGGGCAGGTATTTCATGGTTGCTGTTGTTTCTCCAATATGGATCGACTGAGTGATATTATTCCGGGGATCATTGATATAGGTCAAATAATTTTGCCTGTTGGATACCTGCTGATTACAGGCAGTCATTAACAAGAAAAACATATACAATATGTATGATCGCTTGTGCATTACATCTCAATTATTCTTCATTAACATAAATAAACCGGAGTAGTAGTTCACGATTACCTGGCAGGTAAATCTTCAGCAGGTATTCTTCCCCGCTTTTAAAGGCTTTATTTTCTGAAAGATCAAGTTGGTATTTATTCAAACCAGGCAGCAATTTCAATCCAGGCAGGCCGGTGATTGCCTGGTTCGGTTTCAGGATACTGGAAACGCTATAGTTTAGCTGGCCGCTGGTATAGGGGTTATTGAATGAAAACCGAAGAACCTTTGAAGCCATGTAGTATCCGGCTGTTTCATCCTCCCTCAGTTCACGATAACTGTCGGTATTAACCGTTACTTCCGGTGACGGGCACTGTGGCGAATAAGTCCATATCTCTGACTTTTTCAGAATGGTTCTTCCTGTATAGACTGTTACCTGCCATGCATAAGTGACTCCTTCTTTTAAAGACGGCGCTGAAACCGGAAAGCGAAGATGAGCTCCGATGATATTCCCCTGGTTGATGATCGGCACATTGAAATTTATAGCGGCTGCAGGGTCTTGTTTGCTTTTCAACTCCGTCAACACAAGCCTGCAACGGGCATCAGCAGGCATAGGGGCAGGTAACTGCCAGGTAAAATCAGGCCGTTTGAAACAATTATCATCTTCATCCGGAGGGCTGATCAGCATAAGCGGTGTAAGGGGTAAAAGATGATGTACAAAACATTGCTCGAAATATTCATTCGGCCAATTCACCTTTGTGTCTGTGATTTCTGTTTCAAAGCAATATTCATACTCTCCTTCTGGAAATTTTCCGGTTCCGCTTAGTAACCGGCCATGCTGATTATTCCCAAATTGAAATTTAGCTCTTGAGAAAGTAGCTCTGTCTATAACATTAGTGCCTCTGCGAAGAAAAACCGAAGGGATAGAAGCAACCAGAACGGTACCGGCTGAATTTTCTCTGACCCTTATGGTCATCATTGCCTGCACATCATCGGTAGACGTGTTCATTACCTGCGCATAAGCAAGCCCTTCTATACTCTGGCCATAAACCACAGGGTTGAACTGTACGGAGATTTGTGCGGCACATGGTGCCAGGGAAACCAAAAAGATGATCCAGGCAATAATTATTGTATGGCAGATTCTGATAATCACCTGTTGAGTTGTTTTAAATTATACTGAATACTGATGTCAGCCCGAAGCAGGGGTTCGGGAATCGGGCGGGATGTCTGTAAGTTCTTCCTGGCATCCAGGTATAAATGAACACTCAGCCTTTCCCCTATCTCTCCGCTTATTGTTTGCCGGAAACCAGCCTGTCTGTACCATCCCGATATACTACTGTAAAGAATACCTGAACTGGCAGTTAACCCCTTAAACAGCGGGTAACTGTAACCAATTTCTGAAAAAGTTGAAGGTGCAAAAAAAGCGAATACACTATTGGCTTGCTCTGTTCCGTAATTAAACTGAACATTTAAAAACAATTGCCTGTCGTCTTTAATAATAGTTTGTGAAGAGTTGATTCCGACAGATGAGTACTTTTCAGGATTACTGCCTGCATTAAAAGCCTGGTAACTGTACTTCTGAGCCGACATTGATAAATAATGCCGGTAAATGATTTTCCCAAATCGCCTGAACAGATTTGCTTCTGCCGACCAGCGCCCGGAAGCATTTACAAGACTGCGGACACCTCCATCATGCCTGAACATTTGCACCGGCTGGTAGCGCATCAGTATAAACTGGCCCTTCTTTAATTTTAATTTTGCATCGGCCAGAATACTGCTGCTTTGCCAGTAATTGTCTTTTTGAATATTGTAGCGGTAGAGCCTTGACCGGCCACGAAAGGAGAGCTGTAATTTGTTTTTAAAAAAGGCCTTTCGAAGATTCAACCCGTACTCTGTGGTGCCGTTGGATAAAAAGCTGTTTCCCGGATTCTCATAACCGGCGGCTACTTTACTGAACATAAACTGATAGGAAAGTCCTTCAGTCGGGTATTCGTCTGCGTAACGAAAAGATATAGCCGTATTGTCGTTCAAACCTGAGCCTGACAATAGCTTATCCATATTGCTTTGACTACTATAGAAGGAATCTGTTCCGCCGGCTACCTGCTGATACTGTACGGCAGATCTCGAAATATCAATATCAAGTTTCGCATGAGAACCTATAGCAAACTGGTTAGCAAGTGTGGTAACCAGCACCTGCCGGAAATCCGATTGGGCAAACGCACCCGGAATAGCATCAGGGGATTGGCTGAAAGAAGTAACCGAAACCTGTGACGTAGAAAGTTTGCTGCTCTTCATACCAAGAGTGAGTCCTTTGGCGGCACCATTTGACGAGTTGATATTATCAGAAAAATAGTAGTCAAGCACAGAATTAAAGTCTTTCATTCGTCCTGCGAGCAATCCAATTGAAGTTGTATTCATTCGAAACCGGGTACTGATACCATTGCTGAGAAAATGCTGAAGTGAAAGAGGGTTTTGAGAAATAACGTTTTGTCCGATATTAAGCTGTTCTATGGACAAGAATGTTTTTGACAGGCCTGGTAATGACAGATATTGCTTTGCCAGTTTTCTGATTGTGGCAGGGTCATTTAGCAATTCTTCCAGCTTTTTCTTTTCGAGCAATTGCAGTTCCTTTAATTTTCCGATCAGGCCTGATTTTTCCAAGTGGTTCCTTTGCTCTTCGAATTTCTCAATCAAAACTGCGATTCCTTCCAAACCCGATAGTTCCTCTTTCACTTGCCTGTATAATAGAGTATCCAATACCTTTCCGTTATTGTATTGGTGCTGAAGTTGATTCAGCAGCCTTTCTTTTGCCTTCACTTCGTTTATGTAGTGTTGACCCATATATTTCTGGCGAAGTATGGCCGGACTAAGCGACAATAACTCCGAAATGTTGCCAAGCCCTTTTATTTCGTCCAGCACTGCCTGCTTGACTGACTTACTGTATGTTGATAACTCCTGCAGTAGATTTCGCTTTGTATCATCAAAGAGCCGTTCTGCCGGGCTTTTCTCGCCCCCAAGTAATGAGGAAGGATCAAATTTTCCGGCAAGTTTCTTTTTTAGATCAGCAATATAGGTTTCCGGGTCAAAGACAACAGATGCAACTGTATGATGTTGTCGGAAAGGATATTGCCATTCCTGGCTAAGATATGTTGCCGTTAGTGGTATATTGGCCACTGAAATTTCAGCAAAAGCATTTACTTCCCTCCAGCCGGAATAGGTATTATCTGATATGTAACCGCTGTCATAAAGAAGAATAGCCCCTGCATTCATGGAGCGTATCCGGAAAGGATGAGCAGCAACCAATCCGGGTATCTCTTGTAACGATTTTTTCAAATTATTATAAGTATCAACATACTGGCTTTTAAAAAGACCAGTATTTGACAGCCGCATTTTTTTTCCCGTAGTTAAAGATGATGTCGTGGTTGTACCAATCAGATTTGCTACCGGGCTGATCACTGAGTTCCATCCCTTTTGCTTATTAATTAATCCAGGAAAAGAATCAGTGGGGTGCCGGGAGGTATCGGCGATTGCAACTTCCTGACCGTGGGCTTGAGGGAAGGAAAAAGCAATCAGGTATGCAAGTATTTTCAAATATCGAAACAAATGCTTAGTTGTTTTGGTAATAAATTTTGTTAACGATATTCCTAAGGTATGGACAGCTGTCAATTAGCGTACTTGGCATTGCAGTTTTCACATGTGTTATGTTCATGTTGGGAATGCATGGTTTTATTCTAACAATATCAAAGCAAATACACTTATTGAAACAGAAGCATGAAGTACGTTAATCGCCGGAATAAAAAATCCCGTATTAATACAGTTTTCCATTCCGTATTAATACGGAAGAAAAATAATAGACAGAGTTTAGGAAATGAGTTGAATTCAATGATGAAGTTATCCGGCGATGTAACTTCTTAAGGTTTACAGCCTGATAAGATCGTTTTTGAGTGCATACGTTATGATACCAATAGAATTACGCGAATTAGTTTTTTCCTGCAGTCTTTCACGATGACTTTCAACAGTCCTTTTGCTTAATCCTAGTTTTGTTGCAATTTCTTTATTTGAGTATTGTTCTGCTATTAGTTTCAAAATCTCTATCTCACGGTCTGAAAACTGAAATCCAGGATGGCTTTTGTGAGGATTAAACTTTTTTTCAGCTACCATCCGGCTTAATTTGTCCGAAATAGGAGAACTGTAATAAGTATTGCCTGTATATACTGTCCTGGTAGCCTGCATAATTTCATCTGCTCCTGTGTTTTTCAATAAGTATCCCCTAGCACCAGCCTCAATCATATCGATTATATACTGTTCTTCGCTAAACATAGATAATGCTATTACTTGCACCGGGGAAAATTTCTTCTTAATAGCTTTACATACAGTAATGCCGTCCATTACCGGCATCTTTATATCTACAATCGCTATATCCGGTTGTCTGCTTGAAATTAAATCAAGTAACTCTTTTCCGTTTTCCGCCTCGCCGGTAAACTCCAATGAAGATTGACCTACTATTGCTTGCTTAAACCCTTCCCGGAACAGTTTATGATCCTCAGCAATAGCAACTTTGATAGTTTCGTATGTTTTCATTTGCAGTTGGTTCAAAGTAATATAATGTTATTAATCCCGATTAATGTAACTGGCTCAAAGGAGCTTCTGTCGAAAGACAAATAATCGTTACTCTTCATTGCAGATATTCGTTCATCCGATGGAATATAATTTCTCCCCGTCAACTTTTAAGGCTTAAAACATCAAAAGGCCCCATAAAAACAAATCGAAAATTAAGCGATTTATTATCCCTTTACTACATCAACAAATTATAACAAGTTGTATCAATAAAAAACAAATACTTCGTCAACAGCATCTGCAGAGGTGCGAATAGAGGGCGTTTATTTCGCCAGCAACAAAAAAGTGTTCGGGAAAAAGCTGAATAGCTACCTCCAAAGATTAGAAACAGGTTTGCGTATACTCCATTGTAGTATTGTAAGCCTCAGAGTACAAGCAACCTCGCCTTAAGAACTGGTTTGTATTGCCGTCCGATTGGCAAACTTACATTACTAAGTTGCACTAAAGCATCATCAAAGGAAATAACATGCTCGAATGAAACAATGTATGAACGATGGATTCTGCAAAACAATTTGGCAGGCAGTAACGATTCAATATTCTTTAGTGACGACAACACTGGGAAGCGTCCCTGACTTGTATAAATGTTTACATACTTATCATGAGCCTGTAAATACTGAATCTCCGAAAAATACAGCTTATGACTCCTCCTTCCAATTTTTAGGAAAATAAAATTATCCATAGTAACAGGTTTGAGCAAAGAATGACACCACCGCCATGAGGCAATGCTTTGCTACTGATCAAGCCTGTAATGTTTTGATAGAATACAAGATCAATTGGTTTCGGCCAAGAGAGATATCATCCTGTTTTCCCGTCATAATTATCTTTGTCACTACGGCCGAGTCTGCTATATATGTAACAGACTCTCCTCTAATTTAGCAGATACTGCAATATACTTGCAACAATACGAGAATTTAAAGATTATTTTATTTTCCAGCATTTACAATAGGTGTATATACTGATTTTTGTTATCACTACCCCCGTCAACTATATTTACTATTTTGCTTCTTAAGAGCAGCTTGTTTACGCAAATTTATTATCATTAGCCTTCAGAGTTCCGGTAGTACTCAGCCTTTTCTTATAGGAAAATCATACCCGATTACTTAAATTCTGGAAAATACAAATCCAAGAACATCCTAATATGACTGCCCTTTTCCGGGACTATACCATTCTTACTCAGAAAATGCCAGTGTGAAAATATACGGATTTTGCAGGTGCCGGAAAGAACATTAAAGCCCTGATCTCTGACCTTTTGATTTAGTCTGTGAACGTTTCACGTCGTCCTGTTTTATTTCCTTCTTTTTATCGAGAACTTCACCGGCTTTTTTCTTAAATTCCTGGTAGCTTTTTCTGACTTCTTCAATGCTATGCATATCCGCTGCTTTTTTCTCTTTCTGTATTTCCTCCTGGTTGAAGTGCCGGGATAAATTAGTAGCCACCCAGCCCGGAAGGGCAACATGCAACTGCTGCACTTCTCCTTTGGTGATCTCAGCAACCAGTTGCAGTGATTTTGAGTTGTCGAACAATTGCAACCGATCAGGGATATGGAAATAATAATTCAGCAGGCTCAGGCTGTTTACATATCGCTCTTCGACGATATCAGGCCTTACATAATGTTCACCGGCTAATACACGCTGGTCAATTCTCGCATTCAACAGAGCCAGGTTATCTGTAGAAAGATAGATCAGGTTAACCTGGTATCCAGATTTTTGTGTTTCGATTAAAAACTTCCAGGTATCCTTATCAGCAAGGTTGGTTTCAATAGCAAAGGTTTCCCGCTTTTCAAGATATTCATTCATCAGGCGGGTGGCTTCCCGGTTACTATACTCCTGGGCATTGGTGTGCAGCGTACCTGCATTGCGGACTGCGGCAGCAATTTCATCGGAATTGATGATGGGAATACCCGAAGGGACAAGATCAAAAGAAGAAGTGGTCTTACCTATGCCGTTGGGCCCCGCTATGACGTACAGTTCTGGAGACATTATTAAGCTTTTTGAGAACTTCTTTACGGCCATTCGGGTATTCGGCTACTACATTACCGTTTTCTGTAAAATACACAGGCAATCCCTTATAAAATGCCTTCTCTTTTGCCCTTCTCAGAATAGAAGCAGCCACCTGTTCAAGCTCCAAGCCATTCATAGAGAAACTTGATTTGCTGGCGCCTCCGAAGCGTAGTAATATAGGGCTAGCTGTAGCAGACATAAAAGGCATTTTGTGAACCGTAAAGATACTGAAAAAATGGAACCCGTTTAAATTCAGCCCAGCTTACCCAGAAGATCCCTGATTAAGCCGGCAAGTAAGTAAGCACAGCCAAAGATGGATAACCATTTTACCATATTGCCGTAAACCTGGTAGTATTCCCGGATATTGAAAGAAGGAAAAAGCTGAAAAACCCTTTTATAAATAACCGGAGTTTTCTGGCCGGCAATATCATTCTTAAGGTGTTTCATATCTTCCTGCAAGGCCTGTAACAGGCTGGTAAGTTCTGTATTCTGAGATTGCTGTCTTGCAGTAACCTTTTTATCCAGCACTTCTAATTTTTCTGTCAGCGATTTAATGTAGGTGGCGAGTTCGCCATTGACCAGGTTTGAACCCTTTTGCTCCTGGAGCAATTCATTCAGCACTATTTCCAACATTTCAGGTTTCATATCTTTTCTGTTTTAAGGAGTCGTTACAAATGCAGTCCTCTCTTTTTTTTGCGTTTCTTTTTCAGCAGGGCAGGATGGATATTTTCCTGCCGGGTCTCCGGCTTCAGCAATAGTTCGTTTGTTTTTAAAGTCAGCTCTTTTGCTTTTTGGTACTGCTTTTCTTTAAAAGAACTTTGCTGAGGAGGCTGGATATTTATCGTTGGCAATGCAGCTGTCTTATCTTTTTGCAGCAATACCTTTTTTTGCTCTGCGGGAAGGGACAAAATCTTTTCAATCCTGGAAATGGAATAACCAACTTCGCTGCCTTTTACTCTTACCTTTTTGGAATCAATAAAAGCGATTCCCCTTGCCTTGAGCACTTGGTATTTTTTCTGCCTCATCAGTTGTTCGAACTGCTGGTAGTTATGTGCTTTGGAAAGGCATTCCCGGATGTCATTTTTTAACTGCTCTTTGCGCTGGTCCAGCCGTGGCAGTTTACGCAGCTCTTTAGTTTGGTATCGCCTGGGATTAAGCACCTGTTGCAATCCGTGTCTTAATTCCATCTTACGGCAGTAATCAGCGATCCTTTTGTAATTGTGGTTATCCTTTACGGTTTTGCCATCAAAACCCACCCGGTTTACCACGATATGAACATGGCGGTGACCGGTGTCGTTGTGCTCTATGGCGATGTACTGGTTTTTATCAAATCCCATTTCCCGGGCACAATCTTCCGCCATGCTTTGTAAACTGGCCTTATTCAATTGCTCCCCCTTGGGAAAGCTTAGGGTAATATGCAGGACGGGTTTGGAAAGCTTGGGGTTCAGGTTTCTTACTTCATTGAACTGTTTGATGAGTTCTTTTTTGTCGCCATAGCAGAGGTTATAACAAAGCACTTCGGCCCGGTCTTTCACCGGCTGTTCACCAGGTTGCAGTTTCAATTTGTCTTCCAGGCAATAACTGATACAGCCGCGGAAGGATTTTCCTGTGGTAATTTTGCCGATCATTGAAGATAGCTTTTGATAGCCGCCGCCAATTTTTTTATGTCTGCCGAAAGCACCATCAAGTCAGCTCTTTCCAGGGCATTTAATTCGTCCTGCTGGTTTCTTTTTTTGGCCACCTGGTTCATGTTCGCTGCAAGGTGATTCAGGGTGGCTGTGAACAGTAAAACTTCTTTTGGCAACACTTTTATTCTCCTGCCAACCTGTCCTTCCAGTGCAAGGGTTCTTAAATATTCTGAAATAGAAACATTCGACATCTTCGCTTTGGCTTCAATGATTTTTCGTTCCTTCAGGGTGCACATGACGGCAAGTTGCTGGTCCCTTCTTATTTCCTTCCTGGGTCGGCCTCCTTTGTTTTTCATCTTGCTCACTTTTTCACTGTCCTCATCACTACTTTTTGAATCCCGTCCGGCAGGCGGGATGAAAAAAGCCAGCGGTTTCGACGAAGGAGAAACATAGCTGGCTCCTGAAAATTTAAAGACGCATTCCTTTGTTGCGGCTTTGCTTTAAATGGTTGTTTGCAGATTTAACCAGGTAATCGTTCAGATCCTTATGATTGTCATAAAGCCTGCTTTGATCCTTGTATTTAACCGACCAGTTCAACGCCTTTTGAGTATATTGCTGCCCCATTTTATCCCTGTCCAGGCAAAGATGAACAGTGGCATATTTTTCCATCAGTTCCCGGCTCTTTTCAAAAAATGAAAGGGAGTTCAGGATCAATGAATCCACCTGTTGTTTTGGCAGCGCAGGACTGTTCTTATTCCGAATATCTTTTAAGGTTTCATAAGAAAGAAAATTGAAAAATCCTTCAAAAACAGCCAGCTCATTTGCGTTGTCTGACCGGATCAGTTTGGGCTCTTTGGGCCTGCTGCTTCCTTTGAAATAATGGTTGCGCAATTCATATCCGCCACCCGGATTTTGAAAGCCGATAGCCAGGTGTTTTTTACCGTCAATTTCAAAGCTGATCTCACGGCAAAATTTACTGGCAATTTCCAATGGAATTTTTCTTTGTGCCAGGTAGTTTTTTAACACTGGATTACTGATTACCGTATCACCTGTAATCATGACCTTTCCGTGACGGTTAGCATACTCTTTTCTTTCACCCGCTGCTAGATTTTTCTGCGGGTGAAAAGAAACACTGATCCCTTTATCATCCTGAAGTCTGAGCAGTAATTCCTTCACGGTACATTGAAAATAAAGTTTTCCAAAATCCACCAGTGTACCACCTTTCCCGATACCGTGGTCGTACCATACATTCTTTACCCTGTCTATTTTAAAGGAGGCTGTCTTTTCTTCCCGCAACGGAGACCGGTACCAATAGTCATTCCCCCGTACTTTTTGCGGCCGATGGCCCAGCTTTTCCAGGTACTCAACCATGTCCAGTTGGTTGGCCTGTTTACATACCATTCTTTCCTGCATCATAAATTATTTTGTCCGGGATTTAATAACTGCTGGATGTCCTGCCACAGAAAATAAACCCTGGACCGGATCTTAAAGGGTTTGAGTTTTCCATGCTTTATCCAATCGTAGATGGTGGGTTTGCTGACATGAAATATCGCACACACTTCAGCGATCTTATACAGGGGTTTGTAAGTCAGCCCGGGTGTTTCTAATGTGGCGGACACGGTTCGCTGCTTTTCGGCATTGCTTACTTCCTCCCGGATGATTTGCCGTACTTGTTGCCAATACTGTTCCGGCTCATAGGGAAATAGCATGGGGGTAACGGTGTTGCCATTGTTCAGTGGTTCTTTCATCACTTTCCGTTTTAGACAGGCAATATGGTATTTGTGAAAGAGGAAAAAAAGTTAAGTATACTTAAATATCCAGGTCTTTTCGGAAGCCGGCTTTTAATGGTCTGCGGGGAGCTGCCAGTTGTTGCCCGGGAAGCATGTGCCTGCGCAAAGCGGGGCGCTGCGACCGGGCAAGTACTGGCCGCCGTGCCATCGGAGACAGGAAACCGATAGCCGTAAGCTGACCTGCGGAAGGGCAAGGCGCAGCGGAGCAGTTGCCGAAGCCCTGAGCAAGGTGAGCTGAAGGCGGTAATGAGAGTTGGATACTATTGATAGTAGAGGCATTTCTTTGAGCCGAATAATCCAAACAATCGGCTCACAATATTTGTATATTTGAGCCGAAAAAGTTAATCTAATCGGCTCATGGCTAAATACAACTGGCAACAAAAAGACTGGCCCGAATTCACTTTCTCACACGACCGGGTAGAGGATGAATTACTCGTTTTCTTTGAAAAGGTGGGTCGAGTCTCCGGTATGCTGGAAGGGCTGCCCGAAGAAACTCAGCAGGAAGCCCTTGTTGACATCGTCCTGGCTGAGGCGATCAAGACTTCTGAAATTGAAGGTGAATATCCAAGCCGGAAAGATGTTCTATCGTCCATCCGAAAGAACCTTGGATTACACCACAGTCCTGAATTCATAAAGGACAAATCGGCGGCAGGATTAGGTGAGCTAATGATTGATGTTCGCAAAAGTTTTAAAGAGCCATTGACTGAAAAGAAACTTTATGCATGGCACAAGTTGCTATTGGGTGAAAATAAAGGAATAGAAGTCGGCGGATGGCGGACACATGCAGAACCCATGCAGGTAATTTCCGGGGCAATGGGAAAAGAAAGGGTGCATTTTGAAGCGCCGCCCTCCGCAGTAGTTCCGAAGGAAATGAAAGCTTTTATAAAATGGTTCAACGATACAGCGCCCGGTGCACCCAATGAAATTAAAAAAGCCCCTGTACGGGCCGCCATTGCCCACTTGTATTTTGAAACGATTCATCCCTTTGAAGACGGTAACGGAAGGATTGGCCGTGCCATTGCAGAGAAAGCGATATCACAGACGATTGGCCGCCCTGTCATGCTTAGTTTGTCCAGAACCATTGAAGCGAATAAAAAAAATTACTACGCCTCGCTGGAAAGGGCTCAGCGATCCAATGAGATCACAGCCTGGGTGGAGTATTTTGTCAGGACTGTACTTGATGCACAAATGGAAGCAGAAGAGCAGATTGATTTCACGTTACAGAAAACGAAGTTTTTTGACCACTTCAAAGAGCAGTGCAACAAAAGACAAATTACCGTTATCAAAAGAATGCTGGAAGAAGGGCCGAAGGGTTTTAAAGGAGGAATGAATGCCCGGAAATATATGGGTATTACCAAGACATCAAAAGCTACCGCAACAAGAGATATGCAGCAACTGGTTGAGATGGGTGCGTTTATCCCAGCCGGTACAGGAGGAGGGCGCAGTACCAGTTACCAGGTAAATCTTTAACCATTGAAGAAATTGCTGAAGCGTTGCATCAGCCATTCGCCAACAGTTTTTGTTTGAGACTTTCAAGAGATTGAACTGCTTTTGTAAAATTTATATCTTCCAGGAAATTAACAGCTTCCTCAAACTGATTTTGCATCTCTGTAGACTTTCTCACCGAAAAGTTTTTCCCCTTGCTAAAAATAAGGGCGAGATTCTTTTTCAGGCTACCCGTATCCACGCCGTAAAGTTTCGCCAGCAGTTTTGCAGAACTGTCATCGCATCGAAGTGAATTCAGGTTAGTAGTTTTATCTATTGCATAAAACACGAGGGTCAATGCAAAATTTGATAATTGCGCTTTGCGGCATTTTTCTACCAGTCCTGTTTGTTGATTATCATAAACCTCTTTAACAGTTACAAGACGGGGTAAAAAAGTTGAAAGAAAAGAAGGTCTGTAGTGAAAGGCATATAAAACCACAAAAGTCAGTAACCCCGTAGCTACTACTGACAGGAAATAATAGCCGGGATGGTTAATGCCGTGCATGAAAAAATGAACAAATGCCGGCATTCCAAACAACAGGAGGAAATGCCGCATCACATACCTGTACCAATACAGGGAGATAAGGATCTGCTGGGTAGCATTTGTACTCCATCCTGTTGTACCTTCTTGTAATTTCGTATGTACATTCTTAAATTGTGTACTGATGTGTACGGCTTGTACTGGGGTGTCGAATGTAGCAAAGGACATTCCTTTCTTCATCAAATCGTTCATCACATTACCATTTTTATAAAATTATCAAATCTTATTGATCCTTATGAAAAAGAAATGCAAAAAAATCCTTTGATAAAAGGAGAAAAGTAGAATAAAGCAGGCCGTTATAGATCATTTTTTTTCATCAAAGCACATTATTCTATTTTATTTATCTTTACGCAAGTTGTTCAGTTCTTGAAATAAGTAAAAATGGCCGCGTAATACGTGAGTTCGTGATTGGTTACAGGTCTTAATTAATTGATAACTATAAAGGAAAGTGTTGGGTTCACATCCCTCTCTCTCCGCAAAAGCCCTGAAATGGGCTTTTATTTTTTAAGTTGTTCTCCTATCCATTTTTCCACCATTCCTTCCAGTATTTTCAGTGTGACGGCTCCCTGCGACAGAACAAGATCATGAAACTCCCTGATGTCAAACTTGTCTTTCAGTTTCTCTTCAGCCATTTTCCGGAGCTCCCTGATCTTCAGCTCCCCCATTTTATAGGCCAGCGCCTGCCCCGGCCATGAAATGTAGCGGTTTATCTCGGTATTCACTTCATGCAATGATAAGGCAGTGTGTTCAGCGAGATAATTCACTCCCTGTTCTCTTGTCCATCCTTTGGTATGCAGCGCCACATCGAGCACCAGGCGGCAGGCCCGCCACATTTCATAGGTTAGTTTTCCAAAACGGGAATAGGGGTCCTTGTAAAAACCCATTTCTGTGCCGAGATATTCGCAATACAAACCCCAGCCTTCACCAAATGCATTCACATATAAATTTCTCCGGAATGGCGGCAATTGGGTCATCTCTTTGGTCAATGCGATCTGCAAATGATGACCGGGCATGGCTTCATGCAAGGTCAATGCTTCGAGATTATAGAAAGGACGGCTTTTGAGATCGTAAGTATTCACCCAATAAAAACCGGCTCTCCTGCTGTTAAGCGGTGCGCCGGAATAACGGCCTGCGGTGTAGGTTGGCGCCAGGTGTTCGGGCACCGGCTCCACACCATAAGGTTGCCTGGGGAGTTTACCAAAAAATGCAGGCAACTGCCCATCTGCTTTTTTAGCGATATAGGATGCCTCTTTCAATAATTGTTCAGCCGTTGTGGCGTAAAACTTTGCTTCGTTGCGCAAATAAGTAATGAACTCCTGCAAGGTGCCGCTGAATTTTACTTCTTTGAGAACATCCAGCATTTCCTGTTTTATTCTCGCCACTTCTTTCAACCCGATCTCGTATATCTCTTCGTAGGTAAGATCGGTTGTTGTAAAATGCCGGGCCCTGTCCTGGTAATAAGCCAGCCCATCGGGAAAATGAGAAGCGCCGATCGTGGTTCTTGTTTTGGGCAGGTATTCTTTGCCGAAAAATGTTTTCAGTGTTTGAAACCCGGCGATAGCATATTGCTGCACTGCTTTCTTTCCTTCTTCAGTTATCAGTTTCCATTCATCATCGCTGATGGCAAATGGTTTTTTGAGAAAGGGTCTGAAAAAGACAGACTTCGTTACATCATCCACGATATGCTGCTCATATGTGTTCTCGTAGCCAGAGAGAATACTTTTGGGCTGGCAAATTCCCAATTGCAGTCCCCGCTTCATCAGGGCAATGTGTTCTTCCATGAAACGGGGAATGTCTTTCAGCCGCCTCATGTAATTTTCAAAATCTGTTTTTCGTGAAAGTACCTGCGAACCCATTGACGCCAGGCCGGTATGGAAGCCGGCATCAGACAAAATAGGATTGAGATAGGCTTTGAATTTATAGCTGGACACATCTTCTTCCACATCATACTTCAGGAGATCGAGATTGATCTGGCCATCCGGCGACAAGGATTTTGTTTCTATTAGATTCAATGCAGTATTAACCGAATCGTAAAAATTATAACGACGCAAAAAATCAGCTTCACTGTTGCTGCCCAGCGGATGATTCAAGGCGCTGTCTCTTTTTGTTTCCCTGTTCCTGAAATCGCTTAACGCTTTAAGAATATTGTCAATGACACTGTCGCTAACAGATTGCGCCAGGCTCATCTGCGTTGTTATCCCGAAAAACAAAAACAAAATGAGTGTCTTTTTCATACATGAAGATTTGGGAAATAAAATTTGCTCCAACGTAAGTATATCCGGCATCACTCTTCGGATATCTAAACCTGCAGGATGCCTGAAAAGTCAGGCAGCGATGCAAAAATTATACGCTCAGTTTTGCTTACGAAGGTATTTTGTGAGTATCACAATCATCTGTCCTTCCACTCTTCCTTCTATCTGTTCCGTATTGTCAGGCACCAGCCGGATATTTCTAACCACGGTACCAACTTTTGCGTTAAGTGTGGAGCCCTTTACATCCAATGATTTGGTCAGCACCACATTGTCCCCGTTTTGCAAAATGGCGCCATAGCAATCTTTGTGCAGGTCAACCAATCCTTCATTTTCATGATCCCCGCTGGCTTTTGCCCAGGCAAGTCGTTCCTCATCCAAAAAAAGCATATCCAGTTTTTCAGCAGCCCAGCTTTCATTGCGAAAACGGTTCAACATGCGCCAGGCCATTACCTGTACGGCCCGCACTTCACTCCACATGCTGGTAGCCAGACATTGCCAATGTTTGCTGTCCGGTTCTTCCTTTTTTTCAATTTGCGCAAGGCACTTCGGACAAAGAAGTACCGCATCATCCATATTGCCGGTAGCAGGCGGCACTTCATATACTTTTAAATTGACTGCCGATCCGCATAGTTCACAGGTATTGCCACTCCGTTGAGCCAGTAATTCATCTTGACGCATAATGATTGTTGTTGGGCGGCAAATGTAATTAATCCTGAAGAAAGACTCATTTCTGGAATTTCCCTAAAGCAATAGAAAGGGATAGAAATTACTGCATGCTATAAAAACAGGCTACTTGCTCAATTCATTATTCACCGTCCGCCAGATACCCAGCGGGTTCTCCTCCTTCAGTTCATCCGGCAACAAGTCATTGCTCCAGTTTTGAAAAGCCAGCGGTCTTGCAAAACGTTTGATAGCATCTGCACCAACGGAAGTAAACCTTGAATCCGTAGTGGACGGGAAAGGACCACCGTGCTGCATGGCAAGGCATACTTCCACACCGGTAGGCACCCCATTTACAACAATGCGGCCACAAATATTTTTTACTGCATGTATCAAATCAGTATTGCTCCGTATGTCATTGTCTGTTGCCATCAATGTGCAGGTGAGCTGGCCTTCCAGATGATTTACTACTTCCTGCATCTGGTTTGTATCCTTGCATTTGATCACCAATGAATAGGGGCCAAATACTTCCTGGTGGAGTAGCGGGTTGTTGATAAAAGCTTCTGCTGTAGCTGATGCAACAGTGGGCAGGCCTTCATTATGCTTTGGCTCCGAATCAGCTACCGCCACTGTTTCCACCTCCTGCTGTGATAAAGCATTGGCTCTTTTCTCCACATAGTTCTTAAAAATACCTGTATGCAGCATTTCCCCGGGTGTCGTTCTTTTTATTTCATCACCCAAAGCACTAATGAAACTTCGCAGATCATCATTATCAATCCCGATTAGAAGACCGGGATTGGTGCAGAACTGGCCAACACCGAGTGTGATAGAACCTGCATACATTTTCGCCACATCAGCAGCCGCCGTTTTCATTTTGTCCGGTAAAAGAAAAACAGGATTGATGCTGCTCATCTCTGCAAAAACAGGAATGGGTTCTTTACGCTGATTGGCCCAGTCAAACAATTGTCTTCCGCCAAAATAAGAACCGGTGAAGCCAACAGCTTTTGTGTGCGGATGCTCCACCAATGCCCTGCCCACTTCAAACGAAACACCATGCACATGGGCAAAAATACCCGCTGGCATATTGTTATTAGCTGCTGCTTTTGCAATGGCTTGTGCCACCATCTCACTGGTTTTTGGATGAGCGGGGTGTCCTTTCACAATTACAGGACAACCTGCTGCAAAAGCAGAAGCCGTATCACCACCGGCTGTAGAGTAGGCATAAGGAAAATTCGACGCACCAAAAACCACCACAGGCCCAAGCGGCACAAGCATTTTTCTTAAATCTGGTTTGGGTGGATTCCTTTCTGCATTGGCCGTATCAATCCGGGCTTCGAGCCAGTCGCCTTTTTCGCAGGCATCAGCATAAGAAGTCAGTTGAAACATGGTTCTTGCCCGTTCATTGCGCAGCCTTGCTTCCGGCAGGTGTGTTTCTTCTCCCGTCACCTTCAGCAGTTCATCTCCCAGGTTTTCTATTTCTTTGGCTATGGCCCGCATGAAATCAGCTCTTTCCTTTAATGATTTCGTTCTGTAAATATGAAAAGCCTTCCATGCCTGCTGCATGATGTCCTCAATCTCGTTGGGTGTAGCATCTTTGAACATTGAACAATGTTTATTGATTATAGAATATTTTTCAAATCAGGTCTTGTAGCAATCCCGTCATTGATCACTTTCAGGATTCGTTGCCTCTCCTCTCCTTCGAGCACTAATCTTGGAGCCCTGACATACTCACTGCCGATACCAACCTGGGCTTCGGCGAGTTTTATGTATTGTACCAGTTTGGGATGAATGTCTAATTCAAGCAAGGGCATGAACCAACGATAAATTTTTGTTGCCTCAGCGATCTTTCCTGCTTTTACCAACTTGTAAATGGCAACCGTTTCAGCAGGAAAAGCACAGACCAGCCCTGCCACCAGGCCATCAGCACCCAGCAACAGCTCTTCCATCGCCAGTGTGTCCACACCGCATAGAATTTTATAACGATCTCCAAAAAGATTGATCAGCCTCGTCACATTTGTTACATCCCTGGTGCTTTCTTTAATAGCTGTGATGTTTTTGCAGACCTGCAATTCATCAAACATTTCCAATGTCACTTCAATCTTATAATCAACTGGGTTGTTATAGATCATCACCGGGAGGTCGGTGCTGTCGGCAATAGTCTTGAAATAGGTCACAGTTTCCCGGTGATCGCTTTTGTAGCGCATCGGTGGCAACAGCATCAGTCCTTTTGCACCCCATGCTTTACCATAGGCTGCCTGTTTCAATGCTTCCCGGGTGCTTCCTTCGGCAATATTGAGCACAACTGGTTTGCCTGCTGATTTTTCAATTGCAAACTTTACCAGCCTTTCCTTTTCTTCTGTTGTCAGCACACTGGCTTCACCCAATGTGCCGCCGAGAATGATGCCTTCAACTCCCGCAGCCAACTGCGCCTGCAGGTTTTTCTCAAACAAAGGAAGATCAAGTTCATCGTCTTTTGTAAACTTGGTTGTGAGAGCGGGGAAAACACCCTTCCATTCAAATGACATAGCTATCCATTTTTAAGCCGGCTAAAGTTATGGAAGAATAACATCAGTGGCTTTCAAAAAACGGAAGTGTTGTATTTTGAAAATAAAAAACCCCGAAGAAGAATCTCCGGGATTTAAAGTATAGCCATGAAAAACAAAAATAGTTCTGTTATAAAGCTACAGCATTATTTCGTTTTCGCATATTTCTTCTTGAACTTGTCAATACGTCCTGCTGTATCCACCAGTACATTCTTACCGGTGAAGAAAGGATGAGAAGTGTTTGAAATCTCCAATTTCACCAACGGGTATTCGTTGCCATCTTCCCACTTCACTGTTTCTTTGGAGGCTGCTGTAGAACGGCTCAGGAATGAGTGGCCGTTACTCATGTCTTTGAAAACCACCAGGCGATAGCTTTCGGGATGGATACCTTTTTTCATAACTTGCTGATTTTAAGGCTGCACGGATTTTGCCGTACTGTTGATTTATTTTATTAAGGCGGCAAAGGTAGGCCTGATATGGCTTTCATCCAAATATAATATAGGAGGGAAAAATGAGCTGAGGGGGTATAAAAGATGAAAGCACCAAGTTTCGTTCATATTCCGGCTTTCACCTTCCTATTTACTAACCCGATGCTTTCAGGAGCGGCTTCCGCCTTTTGAGGGGCTTTCGCTTCTCCGTGCTGCAGGTTCTTCTGTTTCCAAATTTCCCCGCAACGTTGTAAAACGAATATAGCTTTTGAAACTACCCTTTTCCAAAAAAAAGGCTGTTTTGATATACACCTCTTTCCCACCGCTTTTCCACCGGAAAAGCAGGCTTATCAAGGTTTTTAGTCCCTCATATTCACATATTGCATGGGAATGCCCAGGTTTGCCGTCTTGCAAAGCTGGATGACGGACTGGAGATCATCAATTTTCTTTCCTGTCACCCTCACCAGGTCGTCATTTATTGAGGCCTGCACCTTCAAACCGGAGTCTTTGATCAGCTTCACGATCTTTTTAGCATCTTCCTGGGCCAGGCCGTTTCTCACTTTCACCTGCTTTTTCCAAACCTTGCCGCTTTGGGCCCCTTCTTTTGATGCATCAAATGCTTCAGGGGCGATGCCCTGCTTGTGGGCCCGGCTGATGAGCACATCAACCAACTGCCGCATCTTCATATCGTCATCGGTTTCCAGTTTGATGACAAATTCCTTTTTATCAAGGTCAATAACCACATGCGAGCCTTTGAAGTCAAAACGGTTGGTGATCTCCTTGGTGGTAACATTCACGGCATTGTCCAATGCCTGGGCTTCTACTTTGCTGACAATATCAAATGAAGGCATGGTAAAGGGTTTTGGTAGGCAGCAAATATAGAAAAGTCCAGAGAATGACACCGAGATACCAATAAGTTGAAGAAACAGAGCTTTTAACCAAAAAAAAGTCCCCCCTGGAAAGGAGGGACGAACATGCACATGAGAAAACTCTCATGAAAAGTTTAGTAATTTCTGTTTATAGAGACGCTTTGCTTAAACATATTTCTTGCTTCCGGTAATAAAATTATTAAAGAACAAAATCAATCAATATTACTTTTATGTAAACGGTCAATTTAGTGTTTAATCCCTGCTTCATATAGAGCACAAAGTTTATTTATCAAAAAGCAGTTACATCTCACCGTTACTGGCCTCCCTGCCCCACCCTGTTTTGCTCTTCCTGGCTGGCACTGTTGCGCCGTCTCGGTGGCGGGTTTTGCTGACCATTCTTGCCAAACCGGTAAGTGAAACTTACCGTCACCTGCCGGTTATCCCATCGGTTCCTGATCCGGCTGTCCACAATGCCGATCTTGGTTATTCCTTCATAGCGTTGCAACCAGAACGGGTCACGAAGATTGAGCCTTAAAGTGGCTTTCCCTTTCATTATTGTTTTCTGTCCGCCAAAACTTATCATATACATGGGCTGGCTTTGCGATAATTGTTCAATTGTTTTTGCACGGTAAAAACCGGATATCTCAGCAGAGAATCCCTGCTTTATCGTAAAGGTCTGCGTCATATTGATCATGAAAGATGTGATGGCCGTGTCAACCGGCTGGTTGTCATAAAAACCCTGGTAGCGGTTGTTGAAAATATTGGTGAACAGGTTCAGGTTCCACCATTTGGTAACCGGGACAGGAGCTGTTATGGAAATACCTATGTTGCGAAACTTCGCCACATTCTCCGGAGTTAGGAACAATATGCTTTTATCATTTGCATCCGGTCTAATGATCTGCGCCAGCACATTGTTGGTTGTATTATAATTCAGGGTTGTGATCAGCCTCCCTTTATAAGCATGGCTCAGTTCGGCATTGTAAGTGAACTGTGGTATAAGAAACGGATTTCCCATGCGGAAGGATAATGAATCCAGGAAATAAATAAATGGATTCAGATCCTGGTAATTGGGTCGTGTAATTCTTCTTCCAAAAGAAACAGTCAATTGGTTTGATTTATTCACTTCATAGCTGACAAATGCTGTGGGAAACAGGTTGGTGAAATTCCTGGTGAAAGCGGAATCAGTAGATACCTGTAGCCCTTTGGCATTTGTGTTTTCTAACCGCAAACCGCCCTGGAAAGACCATTTTTTTACTTTGGCGCTGTAATTGATATACACAGCATTGATGTTTTCATCATACTTGAAATGATTGCTCCGGCTGTCATTCACCCATTCAGCACCGTTCCACCGCAGGTATTCCACCAGGTTATCATTTTTTACATAACTGCTTTTGATGCCAGCTTCAAAGCGGCTGCCATTTTTGAAAGGATGTACATAATCTGATTTTAAAGAATAGATACTGATATCAGCCGGCAACTGCCCATTTAATTCCAAATTACCGAGATACTGATTGGCTGTATTATAAAAATCTGTATTCAGGTTGTTAAGTAAAGTATTGTCATAAACGATGTAATCAAGGTCAGTTGTAAACTCCCTTCCGGTAGAATCGAATACATGACGATAGTTAAAATTAGCGCTGAAGTTCCTGAGATTATTCCGGTTGCTGATATTGGTGATCATGGAACCGGTAAGGTCAAAGTTCGCATCAAATTGCTTTGTCACAGTCACCGGCGTGGGACGACCATCCAACCTGAATCCGCTGAGCACAACACCCAGGGTATTTTTCTTATCTGGAAAATAGTCAAGTCCCAGTTTAACTGTATGGTTATTGTTCCTGAACTTAAACCTGGTTTCTGTTTCGATATGTCCATCCAGTTCCTTATTGTCATTTAATACTCTCCTGTCGAGGAGCAGCCGGTTTCGTCCCTGATTGAAATTGGGATTATAGTTACCAAAGAAATTGATCTTGTTCTTGCGGTAATTAAAATTGATGCTGTTTTGATTCTTAGGCATCACATACATGGCCCCGTCTGAAGTGTATTTATAAAAACTGGTGGTGAGGGCTGTCATCACAGAGCCGTTAAACCCTGCGGCTCTGCCCTTTTTTGTTTTGATATTTATAATACCTGAATTGCCGGCAGCATCATATTTCGCAGAGGGATTGGTCATGATCTCGATCTGGTCCAATGCAGAAGCAGGTGTATTTCGCAACAAATTGGCAAGATCTGCTGCCGAAAGAAAAGTTTGTTTCCCATCCATCATGACAATGACGCCTGCCTTTCCCCGCAGGCTGATGTTTCCATCATTATCAACACTGATGCCGGGTGATTTTTCCAGCACTTCCAGTGCAGTGGCTCCGGCGCTGGTTGGTGAAGCGTCTACATTCACAATGGTCTTATCAATCTTTGTTTCAATGAACGGCTTTTTGGCCGTTACCGTCACCGCACCCGATACTTTGGCTGCCTCCTGCATAGAAAATGCAGTCAACTTTACAACAGGTTGCCCGGTGCTGATAACAAACGGACTGCTGAATATTCTTTCGTAGCCGACAGATGTCAGTGCAAGCAGGTAATTGCCTGCAGCGATATTTTCAAACTGGTATTTACCTGACTTGTCGGTTGCAGTGGCTTTGACTAATGCAGAATCTTTTGCACGAAGCAGGGAAACTGATACGGATTGAAGGGGCTTTTGATTATTATCGTTCACTATTCCGGAGATGACCCCGTTGGAGCTTTGACCCTGAGCAAAAAAAACTCCTGCAAGCATGAGCAGGATAATTAAGAATTGTTTCATAACATGGCTATAATTGAAAAAATGGTTTTCTAAAATTGAAATAAAATCAATAGCTGTTTGACTGTTTTATGACAAGACACCGCCTTTCCGTGTTAAAGGGTGAAAATTTCTTTCCGATACACCGGCGGCAATTAATCCTTACAATTGCCCGTTTTGAAATTTTCGTCTGTCAGTTTTTTACCTATAAAACAAAAGACCCGTCACTGCTGATGTGAACGGGTCTTGTCTGTAAGAGAGAAAACTAATGACTACTGCTCTGCTGAAAAATTTTCAGATAAGGTTATGGGTTAATGGTCTGCAGAGCTGTTAATTCTCGCCTCCGCCTCCTACACGGTTTTGTTCTTCACTGGCACCACCGGTTCTTCTTTTCTGCCCGTTCACTTTTCCTTTGCTGAACCGGTAGGTAAAGCTTATGGTAGCCACTCTTGAGTCACGAACCTGCTGGAACTGTGCATCAATGTTGCTGAAACGGCTTTCGCCTTTTATCCGCTGTGTGTAGAGCACATCCCTTACGCTGAAGCGAAGTGAGCCCTTGTTTTTCATAATCTGTTTGCCAATGCCCAGGTTCATCATTCCGAATCCATAGATCTTGAATACACCTTCCACACCCGGTGTTCTGTAAAAACCACTCAGTTCAGCACTCCAGGTTTTTCCGAATTTGAACTGGTTAGATACATTGAACTGACCGGTTGTTGCCGTGAATTTTGCCGGGTCATTATTGACAATGCCTTCAAAGAGGTTGTTATAAACATTGGCCCATGCGTTGGCGCTCCACCATTTATTCAATTGCCCGCCGGCGCTGATAGAGATCCCATACTGACGTTGAGTGGCAATATTGGATTTCCTGATAAAGGTTTCATTCATGTCAGGATTCTGCTCCAGCACCTCCGTGATGATATCTGTTGTCTTCGTATAATTCAGCGTAGTGGTCAAAAATCCTTTGTAGGTATGGCGAAGTTCAACGTTGTGGCTGAACTGTGGTCTCAGGTTTGGGTTGCCCTGCTCAAAAGTATACTTATCAAGAAACTCAATAAAAGGATTCAGGTCAGCATAGTTCGGACGGTTGATCCTGCGGCCATAATTCAATACAAATGTGTTTTTATCATTCAAGCTGTACTGAAGATAGGCTGTCGGGAAAAGTTGCGCATAATCTCTTGTAAATTTTTCGCCTGTGGTAACCTGGTTGCCTTTAGCATTGGTATGCTCCATCCGCAATCCAAACTGGCCCATTAACTTTTTGCTGATGGGACGGCTGTAGTTAACATAGGCTGCATTCACATTTTCCTGGTAGATAAAATAATTGCTGCGGCCAATGTCACGAACCTTTTCACCATTCAGCAGGCTGTCATAGATGGCGTTATTATCCGTTTCAACAAAGCCGGTTTTGAAACCTGCTTCAAACTTTGCTCCGTTCTTAAGCGGATGCGTATAGTCCACTTTTGCTGTATATATCTTGATGTCCTGCGGCAAACTGCCAAATAATGTGTCAGGAACAAAGATCGGCTGGCCATTGGTTCCATAGTATGAGTTGATAAGAAACTGATCATTGTGGGTGCGATAAGTAAGATAATCAAGGTCGGCAGTGATCTCCCTGCCTGTTGAATCAAACACATGCCTGAAATTAAAATTAGAACTGAAGTTTTTCCATTTTCTTTCACTCCCGGTTTCCGCACGGGTAATGCTTTGCAGCACCTTGTTTTCATCGGCAATATTTACATCACTGCGATTGGAAAAAGTGCCGGGATTGCTGAATCCGCCCAACACGACACCAAAAGTGGTTTTCTTTGATGCATAGAAATCCATTCCAAGTTTTCCGTTGATAGATTTGAAATGGTCCCTGATCCTTGACTCCTGGTCAAAGTGTGATTTTAGTTCTTTTGTGGCGCCGTCAATGAATTTGCGCTGGATGTCGAGATTATTAAAATTTTTCCGGTTGCTGTAACCAACATTTGCAAACAGGTTCACTTTATTCTTGCGATAGTTGAAATTGGCTGACTCATTCCATTTGCTATAACGGCCCTGGCCATAGTTCAATGAAACACTGCCGGTGTAACCAACCTGTTTGGTCTTTTTTGTTTTGATGTTGATGATACCACTGTTCCCTGCTGCATCGTATTTTGCCGGAGGGTTGGTCATGAGTTCGATCTGGTCAAGCTGGTTGGCATTCATGCTGCTCAGTAAGTTGGCAAGATCTGGACCGGAGAGATAAGAAGGACGGCCATCTATATATACTTGCACTCCCGACTTTCCTTTCATGCTTATGTTACCGTCTTTATCCACCTCCACACCCGGAGATTTTTCCAGCACTTCAAGAGCTGAGGCGCCAACATTGGTGACAGCAGCTTCCACATTGACAATTGTCCTGTCCAGTTTTTGCTCAATCAGCGGCTTTCTTGCCGTTACCGTAACACCCCCTACAGATTTCGCTACCGGGATAAGCTCAATTGTATTTAAAGTGACAGAAGGATTGTCTGATGTTATTTCAAATATTTCAGAAAAGCCTTTTTGATGACCAACTGCTGTGATGGACACCATATACTTGCCTTCAGCCACTGCTTCAAAACTGAATTTGCCGGTTTTATCGGCCACACTCATTTTAACCACCGATGAGTCCTTTGCCCTCAGCAAAGTGATGGTAGCTGATTCAATCGTTTTGGTATTACCATCAATCACCGTTCCGGTGACTTTACCAATTTTGGTTTGTGAAAAGCTGACAATTGATAAGGTTGTTAAGGCGACTGTCAGCAAGGTCATTAGTTTTCTCATTGTTGTTGTTTTATAGATCAGTACTCAGTTTTAAGTATTACAGTTCAAAATTAGGTACTTTGCATTACCAAGTTCATTGTTTTAAATTAAACGGCCGTATTTTATGATGGGCGGCCGTTCATCTGGTACAGGAAATGTGACGCATGACTCTTGTCCCGGTTACAGTTTGGTGAAATTTTAGGACAAGCGGACTGAATCTGGTGATAAACGGTAATTCATTGATAATGTGTAAGAACAGAGTCAAAACTACCTGGATTTGATCCCTGCTACAAGCCCATTTGGGCAAACTGCGGCATTTCTTGAGTAAAAGGGGGTTATGACCCGGTGGACTGTCAGAGGCCGAATTCCTCTTTGATGGCATCGTGGAAAGTGCGGCCGGAAGTGAGCCGGGTACCGGCCTTGTCATCAAGGACAAACAGGTAGCGGCTGTTGAAATGCCGGTGCATTTCCCTGATCTTATCCTTATTTATTATATATGATTTCTGGATCCGGTAAAACTGTGGGGGCAATTTCTCGATCAGCGCCGTAAGCGACTGGTCGGTCAGGTGCTTCTGGCCATCAGTAGTGAAGATGAAAACATATTTATCCTGCGCTTCCAGGTAAGCTATATTCTCAAATCGCAATAAAGTGATCCTGTCGCCGGTTTTGATGGGCAAGGCAGTAGCTTTTTGTGGTGCTTGCAGTTGCTTGATAATATCCTGCAAGCCCGAAATGTTGATGGCCTGGTTCAACCTGCCAAATTGTTTCAGTTTGATGATGCTTTGCCCTAATCGTTCTTCCTTTATCGGCTTCAATAAATAATCGATGGAAAAATTCTCAAATGCCTTTATTGCATATTGTTCATAAGCCGTGGTGAAGATCACATTTGGTTTATGTTGTAGTTGTTCCAGTACTTCAAACCCGGTGAGGTCAGGCATTTGAATATCCAGGAATATCAGGTCAGGTTTGTGTTCCTCAATTTTACGGATCGCCTCTCTCCCATTGCCGGCCTCATCTATCACCTGCACAACATCGCTATGCTCCTGCAAGAGATTTTTCATTAGTCTTCGTGCAGCCGGTTCATCATCTATCACTATAGCTCTAAACTGTGGGTTCATTTTTTATCAGTTTATGAATATGCATAGTAACCTGTTTGCGTGGTTCATTGCTGAAATGTATATCATACTGTTCCGGGAACAGCAGATCCAATTTGTCAAATACACTCTTCACTCCGTAGCCAGGTGTTATTTCTTCCGGAAATGCAGGGCCGTTGTCGGCAACAATCAACTCAAGCCCGTTGTTTTTCAATTTTGCTTCCAGTTTTATCTCAGTCATCTTGCCTGTGGCCTTCAGACCATGCTTGACAGCATTTTCTACAATAGGTTGAAGCAGGAAACGGGGTACTAAATAGTGACGGGCATCCTCATCCACCTCCAGCGAATAATTCAACTGGTCTTCAAACCTGATCTTTTCAATTTGCAGGTAAACCTCAGTCATGGCCACTTCATCATTCACAGTGGAATAATTGTTATTGCTGTAATTGATGCTGTAGCGGAAAAGATCGGCCAGGGCAATGGTCATTCTTCTCGCTTTTTTTCCATCTGTAACAGAAAGGTCAGCAATGGAATTAAGGGCATTGTATAAAAAATGAGGATTGATCTTTGAATGAAGGGCATCCAATTCGGCTTTTGTTTTCAGCGCCAGCAATTTCGTCACTTCCAGTTCTTTCTCATTCAGTTTACGTTTGCGGTCGAGCTCTACGTATTTGACTCCTGTATATATTAAACCTGTCAGCATGGAGTTTACATAAGCATACACCAATGTTGCATGAATCTCTTTAAAGCTCATGCCATTATCCAAATAATTAACCAGGCTATAAATAAAAAGTGCCAAAACAATGATGGACAAAACGATCACCCCGTGATGCCTGACGAAAGAAAGAGATCTTACAGCTGGTATGCGGCTGATTAAACTAACGATATTATAAACAAACAATACTATTATGGCACTTTGCCATATTTGTTTAAAAAGCAGGTGCAAAAGCTCTTTCCTTCCAGCACCTGCCCGCAAAGCAATTTCCGGGGACTGAATGGCAAAAAAGGCCAGCAATACCACTAATGCAACAGTTAAAACGGATAAGTTATTTCGTAGCCACTTATTCTTTACCTTTTGAAAAAGCCTGTTGTAAACAGAGAAAAGATAAATAGCAACGGCAAAAAGGGCCGTTGAACAAAGGATGAGGATGAGCTGTATAAGTAGTGACTTGGGCATTAAATGCAGGCAAGATAAAAAAACTGGCTGGCAGACAGACCGGCTATTCGTAAAGCGTCATTTTTCAGGGGTGAACTGATTATATTGCAGCCAAATTTTCTCCATGGTCATAGATTTCAGATCGGATACAGTGACAAAACCAACCCCGGCAATGCTTGAAGCCATGATGCAGGCAAAAGTTGGCGATGATGTGTTTGGTGAAGACCCTTCCATTAATGAACTGGAACAATTTGCCGCCTCCATGTTTGGAATGGAAGCCGGCATTTTTTGCCCGTCCGGCACAATGACCAACCAGATTGCCATCAAATGCCACACACAACCGGGTGACGAAGTGATCTGTGATGAAACTGCCCATATTTATCAATACGAAGGTGGCGGCATCGCATTCAATTCCGGAGCATCGGTAAAACTATTGCATGGCGACCGGGGAAGGATCACAGCCGAACAGGTGGGGGCTGCTATTAATCCCGATGATCCGCACCGGGCACATACCAGCCTGGTTTGCCTGGAAAACACCAGCAACCGTGGCGGCGGCAGTTGCTATGATTTTGAAGAAATCCTGAAAATAAAAACTGTATGTAAAGAACACAATCTTGCTTTTCATTTGGATGGGGCAAGGCTTTGGAATGCATTGGTTGCTAGAAAAGAAACAGCTCAGCAATACGGCGAAGCATTTGACAGTATCTCCATTTGCCTGAGCAAAAGCCTCGGTTGTCCTGTGGGTAGTGTGTTATTGGGCAAAAAAGATTTTATCAAAAAAGCAAGAAGGGTAAGAAAAGCATTTGGCGGGGGCATGAGACAGGCAGGCTTTTTAGCGGCAGCAGGCATTTATGCTTTGCAACATCATATTGACCGCCTTGCAGAAGATCATCTTCATGCCCAACAAATAGCTGCAGCAATAACAAAGAAAGATTTTGTGAAGTTTGTGTTGCCGGTCGAAACCAATATCATCATTTTTGAACTGAACGATACCATTTCAGCGCCGGCACTGGTAGCCAAAATGAAAGAACAGGATATTCTCGGTTATGCGATTGCCCCCAACCGGGTGAGGCTGGTGCTACATTTGGATATAAGTAAAGAAATGATCAACAAAACAATTCAGGTGTTTAATCAATTGTAGGCTATGCTCCCTAAGATCAACCCCGCTTCTACCCCCGCATGGGCTGCCCTGCAGGCACATGCAGCAACCATGAAGAGTGTTCACATGAGAGAACTGTTCCGTAATAACCCGGAAAGATTTAAAAAATATTCCCTCTGTGAAAAGGATATTGTTTTTGACTATTCAAAAAACATTATTACTGACCAGACCATCGGGCTGCTGTTGCAACTGGCCCATGAATGCAAACTGAAGGAAGGCATCGAAGCGATGTTTAACGGCGAACTGATCAACGAAACAGAACACCGGGCTGTTTTGCATACAGCGCTACGCAATTTTTCCAAAGAACCTGTTTACACACAAGGCGAAAATGTGATGCCGCTGGTGAAAAAAGCACTGAGGAAAATGAAAAGTTTCTGCGATGCCGTCCACAGCGGTAAACACAGAGGCTATACCGGGAAAAGAATCAAATACATCGTCAATATCGGCATCGGCGGCAGCGATCTCGGCCCGCTGATGGTGACGGAAGCGCTGCGGCCTTATAAAATTGATGACATTGAAACGTTCTATGTATCCAATGTGGATGGTACGCATATCGCAGAAACACTGAAGAAAGTAAGCCCCGAAAGAACATTGTTTCTCATTGCTTCCAAAACTTTCACCACCCAGGAAACCATGACCAATGCGCATACCGCAAGAGAATGGTTCCTCAGGAAAGCAAAGAACGAAAAACATATCGCCAGCCATTTTGTGGCACTCAGCACCAACGAAACCGAAGTGGTAAAATTCGGGATTGATAAAAAGAACATGTTTGAGTTTTGGGATTGGGTGGGTGGCCGCTATTCACTCTGGAGTGCTATCGGTCTTTCCATTGCACTCAGCATCGGCTACAAGAATTTTGAATCACTTTTAAAAGGAGCCCACCACATTGATAAACATTTCTGTGAAAACTCTTTTGAAAGGAACATTCCTGTGCTGATGGCATTGATCGGTTTATGGTACAGCAATTTCTTCGGCGCACAAAGCGAAACGATCCTTCCCTACGATCAGTATATGCACCGCTTTGCCGCTTATTTTCAGCAGGGCAATATGGAAAGCAATGGTAAAAGCATTGACAGGAATGGTGAAGTTGTTGACTATAACACAGGCCCTGTCATCTGGGGCGAGCCCGGCACCAACGGCCAACATGCTTTTTACCAGCTCATCCACCAGGGCACTTTACTTATTCCCTGCGATTTTATTGCCCCGTCTCAAACACATAATCCCGTTGGTGACCATCATACCAAATTGCTGAGTAATTTTTTTGCACAAACAGAAGCATTGATGAATGGGAAAACAGAAGTGGAAGCAGAAAAAGAATTGGAAAAAGCAGGTTTCAGCAATGAAGAAATTGCCCGCCTGCTGCCTTACAAGGTTTTCAGCGGCAACAAACCGACCAACTCTTTCTTAGTGAAAAAGATCACTCCTTTTACATTGGGCGAACTGATTGCCCTGTATGAACACAAGATATTTGTGCAGGGTGTGCTCTGGAATATTTTCAGCTTCGACCAGTGGGGTGTGGAACTTGGCAAACAATTAGCCAGTAAAATTTTACCTGAACTCAGCAATGACCAGCCTGTCAGCAGCCATGATGCTTCTACCAACGGGCTCATGAATGCCTATAAGCAAATGAGAAAGTAGAATGTTTACAATGCCTGCTCCGATGCATTGTTATTTTGACCGAAAACTTCATACATTGGCTGATGCTTAGCCGAAGTATCCGCAAATGGGACCTGGTGCTCCTGATGATCAACAGTGTGATCGGCGCCGGCATTTTTGGTCTGCCATCCAAAATTTTTGCACTATCCGGAGTTTACAGCATCGCCGCCCTTTTCGTTTGCGCCATCGTGGTATTCATTATCATCCTTTGTTTTGCTGAAGTGGGCAGCCGTTTCAGCCAGACTGGCGGGCCGTATGTTTACACTCTCGAAGCATTTGGACGTTTCCCGGCTTTCCTGATGGGCTGGCTGCTGTTGCTGTCTCGCATCGTCACTTTTGCAGCATTGCTGAACCTGCTGGTCATCTACCTGTCTTACTTCTCACCTTTCTTTGCCGACAAAACAGCAAGGGCTGTTACCATGCTTTTGATCATCGGCACCCTGGGCTGGATCAACCATATTGGTGTGAAAAACACCACCCGTGTCAACAACATGCTCACGGTGGCCAAAATGCTGCCGCTGTTACTATTCATTGTTGTTGGTCTTTTTTATGTGCAGCCCGGTTCTTTACAAACAACCACCCCTCCAGCTTTTTCAAATTTTTCAGCTTCTGTTTTTTTACTGGTCTTCGCCTTCACCGGATTTGAATCAGCAGTGGTGAGCACTGGTGAAATAAAAGAACCCCGCAAAACATTACCCTTTGCACTGGTGCTGTCGGCGCTGATCATTGCGGTTTTCTATGCTTTGATACAGGTGGTTTGCATCGGCACATTGCCGGGCTTGGCCACTTCGGAAAAACCGTTGGCCGAAGCTGCATATCTGTTTATGGGGAAAACAGGCGGCAACCTTATTGCGTTGGGCGCCGTTGTCTCCGTCACCGGCACTCTCAATGCCATCATGCTGATCGGGTCCAGGCTGCCTTTTGCACTGGCACAGGAAAAACAGTTCCCTTCATTTTTTGCAGCTATTCATCACCGCTACCTTACTCCAGTCCGGTCGCTTTGGTTCTTTGCTGCTATCACAGCAGTTGTCACTATTTCAGGAAGTTTCATTTCCTCTGTCACTATCAGCACCATCACCAAAGTGCTTATCTTTTTGGTTGTTTGCGCCACCTTACTGCAACTGCGCCGGAAAAAAATTGTTTCGGATTATTTTAAACTCCACTACGGGGTGCCGCTGGCCATAACCGGTATCCTGCTGACTTTATGGTTACTGGCCAGCACCAACCGCAAAGAGATACAGGATGTTTCCATCATGCTGCTTGCCGGGGCTGTACTTTATGGCGTATGGCATTTCAGCAGAAAAAATCGGTAGCTTAGACCACTCAAAAAATCATCATGGCTGAAGAACAACATGGCCCTGACCCAAAAGAACTGGCCGCTCAGTTAAGAAAACCCGCCGGGGAATTCGGAACTATTGTTGGCAAAAACATGAACGAGGTCAATAATTCATTGTATGACCTGGTGCTGGATACGATGAATTTGAAAAAAGGAGAAAAAATCCTGGAGATCGGCTTTGGCAACGGCAAATTGTTTGATAAACTTTTTGCCATCCAAAATGACCTGCATATTGCCGGACTTGATTATTCAGCAGACATGGTCCAAGAAGCATTAGAAAACAACCGGCAGCATATCAGCAGCGGCAAAATGGAACTGAAACATGGCAGCAGTGAGGCCATTCCTTTTCCGGACAATTCCTTTGATAAGATATTTTGCTGTAATGTCATCTATTTCTGGGATGAACCTGCAGCACACTTAAAAGAAGTACGCCGGGTCCTGAAACCCGGGGGTATTTTTTACGCTGGCTTCCGCAGCAGCAGTTCCATGGAAGCTTTCCCTTTCACAAAATTTGGATTCAAATTGTATGAAGAACCTGAATGGAGACAGTTGATCCTATTAAATGAACTTACACACCATGAAACAAAGGAAAACAGTGAAAAACTTGAGATCGAAGAAGGAAATTTTATAATGACAGCATACTGTGTGGCAGCAAAAAAGTAAACCGGCCGGTAAGTCATACTAAAAAAGCTCCTGCTGTTTATTTTCTCCCTGCTGCTTCACCCATTCCATTTCCACACTCTTGCTATAATCAACCAGTTTGGCGCCAACCGCTTTCCAGCCCATCACTTCTACCATTTTTGCAATTTTGAATTTTGCTTTTCTCACCTGTGAACCCCTGCCCTGTTGCACTGCCAAAACCGGTTCTTCATCCGTTGTAACTGCTTCCACATAATTCCCTTCCCCTTCTTTGATGAACATGAACTTTGATTTAAGTGTGGTGGTTTCAATTTTGAAACGCTTCACCGTGTATTGCTTTTTGTCATTATCAACATACACAGCCGTAATAATCTTCTCCGGGGAGAATTTACCGATATGCAACACTTTCTCCACATCAAATTTCTGTGTCATTTCCTGGTCGGTGATCTCATAATAACCGTCATTATATATCACCAGTATCCTGTCTTCCCCTTCAAAAACGCCAAGATATATCCCTTTTTCCTCCGTAGTCAGTCGGCCGAATTTTTCATCAAACCACATCTTTTTGCCTGCAAGGGTTGCTTTACCGGCTTCTTTTAGTTTTACACCATCGGATTTTATCGGGTATTTTGTTACGGTGATTCCCTTGCTCGCCCGGCCGGTTATTTCCAGTTCAGCAAAATTATACTCAAGCTCTTTCTTATGGGCTTTACTACCCGGCGTGAGAATAATTTTTACTATCTCTGCTTCCCCGTTTGGATTTACACTCAGGTAATGCACTTTGCTTCTTTCATGTTCTTTGGCAAGAAAATAATCCTTATCTCTTGTGACCCCGGTAACGTTAAACCTTTTGGCAAAACTTTTACCGCTGCTGCCATCCATATATATCATGTTGTAGGTGGTACGTTCATCATTCTTTTGAAAAACGGCCACATGCAAAATGTCTTTACCTATGAAAGACTTATCACTCACCTTGACCACTTTCATCACCCCGTTCCTGGCAAAGGCAATGATGTCATCAAGGTCAGAACATTCAAACAGGAATTCATCTTTCTTTAACCCGGTTCCGATAAATCCTTCTTCCCTGTTCACATAGATCTTAGTGTTGGCAATGGCCACCTGTTTGGCTTCGATCACTTCAAACTGTTTGATCTCAGTTTTTCTTTCCCTGCCCTTACCATACTTTCTCAACAGGTTCTCGTAATAGGCCACGGCATAATCAACCAGGTTATTCAGGTCATGCTTCACCTGTTTGATCTCTGCCTCCAGACCTTTGATCTGGTCATTCAGTTCATCAATATCTAATTTATAAATGCGGCGTACCGGCTTTTCTGTCAGCTTGACAATATCTTCTCTTGTAATGGCCCTTTTCAGTTGTTTTTTGAAAGGAACAAATGCCTTGTCAATCGCTTCCAGCACCTTATCCCATGTTTCATGCTTCTTCTCCAGTTCCTTGTATATTTTTTCCTCGAAGAAGATTTTCTCCAAAGAAGTGTAGTGCCATTTCTCCTGCAGTTCGGTCAGTTTGATCTGCAGTTCTTTTTCCAGCAGGTCTCTTGTGTTATCGGCCGATATCTTCAATAGTTCCTGTACACCCAAAAACTGTGGTTTCATGTCCACGATTACACAGGCATTGGGAGAAATGGAAATTTCGCAGTCGGTGAATTTGTACAAAGCATCAATGGTGATGTCGGGAGAAATACCGGCAGCCAAATCAACCTGTATCTCCACTTCGGCTGCTGTGTTGTCCGTCACCTTCCTGATCTTGATCTTTCCCTGGTCATTGGCTTTCACAATGGATTCCATCAGTTGTGACGTAGTAACACCATACGGCACACTTTTGATCAACAAGGTTTTCTTATCCAGTTCTTCGATATGTGCCCGCACTTTCACCTTACCGCCCCGCTTGCCATTGTTATAATCAGCCACATCAATCATACCGCCAGTCTGGAAATCGGGAAAGAGTTCAAATCTTTTCCCCCTCAAATATTTTATCGAAGCTTCAATCAGTTCACAAAAATTATGCGGAAGGATTTTGGTTGACAAACCCACTGCAATTCCATCAGCTCCCTGTGCAAGTAATAATGGAAACTTTACCGGCAAAGTCACCGGTTCATTCTTTCTGCCGTCATAACTCAGTTGCCAATCGGTTGTTTTGTTATTGAAAGCAACTTCCAATGCAAACTTGCTGAGTCTTGCTTCAATATACCTGGCAGCTGCCACATCATCACCTGTCCTTACATCGCCCCAGTTGCCTTGTGTGTCTATCATCAAATCCTTCTGACCCATGTTCACCAATGCATCACCGATGGAAGCATCGCCGTGTGGATGATATTGCATAGCCTGCCCGATGATGTTCGCCACTTTGTTAAAACGGCCATCATCCATTTCTTTCATCGCATGAAGGATTCGGCGCTGCACTGGTTTCAATCCGTCCTCAATAGCCGGAACCGCCCTTTCGAGGATTACATACGAAGCATAATCCAAAAACCATGTCTTATACTGCCCATGTAATCCCGAATCGTTATTGGTGATCTCTGTTAATTTGTTCTTTGCTGCACTCATGATTTATTTCTTTCCAATTTCGCCTAAATGAGTAAACTTAAACCCGTTTGCATATTTCAACCCATAGCCGAACATCCTGTCCATGGAAGAGTGGCCAAACAAAACAATGCCGGCTTGCTGCATCAACACATCATTCAAAAGCCATCCTGCTGCAAAAACCGCTACAGCTATTCCCTTATGATGAAACAAATTGTAGCAGATGGCTCCAATCCTGTTGCCTGCCGCATAGCCGATCATACTTATGTCGGGTCCAAGGATCAGCAACAGGTACCACCACCACTCGATCCCAAACAGGGAAAGGGCATAGATACTAATGCCCAGCATGGCCGCTTCTTCCAGTTTCAAAACGTTTTTCATACCTATTGTGCTTCTTCAGCCTGCGCAATAACTTCTGATTGTTTTGCACCGGCCAATTTTACATCAAAATCTTTCCAGCCCTTGTTCACATCGCCTGTTACTTCCACTTTCCCGGCATTGATCAGTTCTTTCATCCGCCACATCACAAACACATCGCCTGTCCTGATCTTCATCCGGTGCAAAGTATTGGTCAGCACCCTTGTCGCTTTTTGCCATTCCGAAGTGATATTCTTCAGCAATTCGCTGTCATAAAAAGTTTCATCCTTTCCGGCGATCTTTTTGCCACCTTCCAGAATTCTCACCGCTGCATTTTCATCAGCGAGTTTTTTCCATTCATCCGGGTCCACTTCAAATTCACTCAGTGTTATCGGGCGGCAAAGCTTTTTGGCTTTTAAAAATTCCTTGGGTTGTATTTCCTGCAGCCAGGACGGGTAAAATATCTGCCCTTTTTCATTGATGAAAGGCAGGTTGTTCATATACAGCACCATCACTCTTCCCTGGAATTCCCGCAACTGCGGCATCAGCCAGTAGTAGCCACATACATCATGCTGGTTCTGTCCCATCCAAATCCAAACCTGGTCTTCTGCATTCGCTTCAAGTTTCTCCTTAATCTCTTTCACGGTTTGCCTGTCATCAAAGCTACCGGCGAGGTCTTCTTTATATGGGGAGCCCTGTATCAGGTTTCTCCACCATTCCACTCTTGCATTCCAGCCTTCTTCCTTATCAATACCCGCAAGCGGCCCAACGGCGAAATCATCTTTGATCTGCAGCACTTCACCGGCAAGCGTTTCGTCCAGTTCCATCACCTGCTGCATCAATGCCACCTCCGATTCATTAAAAACGATGTGTATCATATTGCTTTCTCTTTATGAATAAAAATAAAATCACCGTGTAGTTCAGCCACACCCTCCACCACTCTTTCCAGGTTTTTTTCATTCAGCTGGTACTTGATAAAATCATTTTTTGCCAGTAATCTTTCCACTTCTTCTTTCTGATCGCCCCATGTTTCCAGCTGAATGATCGGTTTAAATTTTAATAAAATTGGCATTATCTCTGGCAACACTACAATTTCGTACCCTTCAATATCACATTTGAAATAGTCAATCCTCTCAAAACCGGCAAACAACTCCGATGCCTTTACCATTTCCGCTTCAAAAGAAAACTCATGCTGCTCCGGTTTTGTACCAGTCTTCTCATCATGCACCTGAGACAATCCTGCCCGCAAATATCCAAAACGGGAAGGTGTTACCATGTAGATTTTCTTATTTTCTTTCCCCAATGCATACGGCACTAACTGCACATTGCGGCAACTCCGGGTTCCCCAACGGATAATTTTCATATACAGCGGTACCGGCTCTATCGCTATCACTTTTCCCGTCGGACCTGCCCATTTAGAAAACAGTTTGGTATAATAACCTAGATTAGCGCCAAGGTCAACAATATGGTCGCCTTTCCGCACCAGTTTATGAACATAGTAATGATACTTGTACATATAGTTGCTCTTCAGCAAACCAAGTTTATAGGCAAAGAAAAATCCCTTGTTCAGCATTTTAAGGAACCGTTCTTCACCCAATAGCCTGAAAAGAAGTTTCTTAATGGCCTGCATGTTAAGCAACTGACTTTTTGATCTTCACAGCAAGAAATAAATAATTATTGGCAGCGCCAATAACTTCATAATTCACATAAAAGCTTTCTGTAAATATTTGAAAAGCCCGGAATTCATGGGTAGGCACCGCAAATTCGTCAAACAATATGATGTCGCCATCATTCAGGAAACGGTATAACTGCGAAAAAACAAAGATGGTGGAGCTGAACAAGTCAGCATCCATATGAATGAGTTTTCTTTTTTTGCTTTTATACCCGTCAAGAAAATGCACCAGTGTGTCCTGGAAAAGTCCTTTATAAAAACCGGCTCTTGGATCTGTCACATTTATAGATTCCAATGTGGCGGCCATGGAGCCTTTGCCAAAAGGACCGAATGCCTCAGGCAGTCCTTCAAAAGTGTCAAACCCGAAAAAATTAGATTCAGTATTTGTGTTATGTGCCAGCCACCAGCGAAAAGAACTTCCGCTGCTCACACCAAATTCAAAATAATCAATTGCTTTTTTGTCTAATCCCTCTGCCTTGCTCACTTCTTCATACAGGATATAACGACGGTTGTAATCCCATTTCCGCTGGTACCAGTCATTATAACCATTCACTTTTGCCTGTCTTCTCCATTTGCTCAGCTTCGACATATAAAGCAGGTTGGAAAAGAAACCACTGAACGGTTCTGTAAGCCCATGCAGCTTCCACCGCATGAACAGCGATTTTGTTTTTCGTATGAGTCCAAGCTTTGACATGATCTAAACAGGCTCCTCCACTTTATCTAACTCCACTTTCAGGTTATTGATAATGAACTCCTGCCTTTCCATCGTATTCTTGCCCATGTAATATTCGAGCAGTTGCTGGATATGTTCCCCAGTTTCGAGATTCATCAAAGTTGTTTTCATTTCCGGGCCAATAAAGCGGCCAAATTCATCTGGCGAAATTTCTCCCAATCCTTTGAAACGGGTGATCTCGGGTTTTCCGCCTAATTTTTTTATCGCTGCCTGTTTTTCTTCCTCGCTGTAGCAATAGATCGTTTCCTGTTTATTCCGCACCCGGAACAAGGGAGTTTCCAGCACATGCACATGGTTATGCTTCACCAGGTCTGGGAAAAATTGCAGAAAAAAAGTCATCAGCAGCAAGCGGATGTGCATCCCATCCACATCGGCATCAGTAGCAATCACTACATTATTATACCGTAGCCCTTCCAAACCTTCTTCGATATTTAAAGCATGCTGAAGTAAGTTGAATTCCTCATTTTCATACACAACTTTCTTTGTCAGCCCGAAACAGTTCAGCGGCTTACCCCGCAGACTGAAAACTGCCTGTGTTTCCACATTTCTGGCTTTGGTGATGGAACCGCTGGCGCTGTCACCCTCGGTAATAAATATCGTTGTCGCTGTTTGCCTGGCTACAAACTCCTCTTTCCCTTTGTTTGGTATTTCATCATCCAAATGAATGCGGCAGTCACGAAGTTTCTTGTTATGAAGATTTGCTTTCTTAGCTCTTTCATTCGCTAGTTTTTTGATACCGGCCAGTTCCTTTCTTTCTCTTTCACTTTGCTCGATCCGCTTTTTCAATTGCTCGGCAACCGAAGAATTTTTATGCAGGTAATTATCCAGTTCTTTTAGCAGGAAATCGCCAATAAACTGCTTCATAGAAGGGCCGTCCACATCTACATTCACCGAACCGAGCTTGGTCTTTGTTTGTGATTCAAACACCGGCTCCACGACCCGGACAGAAATCGCAGCAACGATACCCGTTCTGATATCCGAAGCATCATAATCCTTTTTATAAAAGTCACGGATGGTCTTTACATACGCCTCACGAAAAGCCTGCTGATGGGTGCCGCCCTGAGTAGTATGCTGGCCATTTACAAAACTGTAAATATCCTCGCCGTAATCGTTATTGTGAGTGAGGGCCACTTCAATATCATCTCCCTTCAGATGGATGATGGGATAACGTATCTCATCTTCATTCGTTTTTCTTTGCAACAGGTCAAGCAGGCCATTCCTGCTGACAAAACTTTTCCCGTTGAAAAGTATCTTCAACCCGGCATTCAGAAAACAATAATTCCAGATCTGGTTCTCCAAAAACTCAGGATGGAATTTGAAGTTCTTAAAAACAGAATCATCAGGGATGAAGGTGACCAGCGTTCCGTTTTGCTCCCCGGTTTTTGCTTCCTTGTATTCTTTTACCAGGACTCCTCTTTCAAATTCGGCGGTCTTTTCTTTACCCTCACGGATAGCAGTTACTTTAAAATAATGGCTCAGTGCATTCACAGCTTTTGTACCCACGCCGTTCAGTCCAACTGATTTTTGGAAAGCTTTGCTATCGTATTTGGCGCCGGTATTGATCTTGCTCACCACATCCACCACTTTACCGAGCGGAATGCCGCGGCCATAGTCACGAACGGTAACTGTCTTTCCTTCGATGCTTAACTCGACCGTTTTCCCGTGGCCCATCGTGTATTCGTCAATACAGTTGTCCATGACCTCTTTCACCAGCACATAAATCCCATCATCTGGAGAAGAGCCGTCACCTAATTTCCCGATATACATACCCGGCCGGAGGCGGATATGCTCCTTCCAGTCGAGGGATTTGATACTGTCTTCGGTGTAGTCAAATAGGTTGGTCGTCTCTTTTTCTTTTTCTTTTTCTTTTACTTTCTCTTTTGCCATTGCTCACTCTTGTTTTTCAAAGATATTATGCAGTTTCGCTGCGAATTTAGCGGATTGCAAATAAAGTTGGCCGCCTGATTTTCAGACGTTGCAGTTTTCCACAGGTATGAAGAAGGTGTGGACAAATTTGCAAATAGAAACTAAGACTGTAGCTTATAATTTGCAGCCGTCGTATGCCAGTATTCAGAGATTGGAGAGAATCTCTTTGACACTCGGTCGCTTTTTATAGTCCGTGTTGAAAAAGCGATAAGTGATGTTAAACTCCTTGTCAATAATATAAACAGCCGGGACAGGCAGGCTACGTCCATTTTTCCCGTTGATGTCTTCAATATCAATCCCTCCATTCTTGTACCGGGCAATATTATTCTCTGATAATTCATACTCCACTTTATATGACTTCATGATCTTTAATTCTTCGTCATGAATGATTGAAAATTCAGCTTTGGTTTTCTCAACTGTTTTGTCAACGGACAGTGGCTTTTCCGGAGTGATGGCCAGCAGTGTGGCTCCTTTCTCAGTGACAAGTTGCAGTGAGTCTTCCAGTTGCTTAAGATACCTGTTACAATAAGGGCACCAATGACCGCGGTAAAATACCAGCACCACCTTGCCTTTTTTCAAAAGGTCTTTCAGCCTGATATCATTTTTGTTTTGGTCTTTCCCTTTAAAATCCGGCGCCCTGGAATTGATGAATAATCCTTCCGGAGCTTCCTGTGAAAAAACAGCAATTCCCACCAGCAAAGCTGTGATAAGTGAAATCCCGTATTTCATATTAACCAGTTGAGATACAAATGTAAAAAGAGTGAAAATACCGGCTCTCCAATTAACAAAAGATTATTTGTGTTATTTTTGGCGGCTAACTGTCCTTTTTTCTTTAAAAATATACCTATGTCGAGTAAACACGAGGAAAAATTCCTCAGTAAACTGCTGATTGGGATTGCACTTGTAACTGCTGGTATTTTTGTGATATTATATGCCTGTTTTACCCGTTCCCAAACCGATGACTGGTACTTTTGGGGCATAATTGCTGCCGTATCTTTAAATTCAGGCCTTATTCTGATGTGCAGTGCCTATGTACATAAGATGAAGTCTGACCTGATCAAGCGACAAAAGCAGCGGGAACAGCAAAAAACTTTTACCGCCGATAACTGATCCCGTATCAGCCGAATTTTTTGCTGAACATGAAATATACAGCCCCCAGCAAAAAAGCAAAACTGACTAAATATTTCCAGTGAAAAGGCTCTTTCAGGTAATACACGGCAAAAAATGCAAATACCACCAGGGTGATTACTTCCTGTATCAACTTAAGCTGGAAACCACTGAAACCTTTTTCGCTATATCCCCAGCGATTGGCGGGAACCATGAGGCAATATTCAAAAAAAGCGATGAACCAACTGATGGCTATCGCTTTCCATAAAGGCCAGCCCTCCTGTTTCAGGTGATAATACCAGGCAAAGGTCATGAAGATATTGGAAGCAACGAGAAGAAGAATGGTTCTCATAAATTATAAATACTAACGTAAAAAGTCCCACATTTGCGGGACTTAGTTATCTGATATAGTTTATTATCTAATTCTGACTTTGTTCCAAATTCCGGAAATCTACTGTCACCAGCTTGCTCACACCCGGTTCCTGCATCGTCACTCCATAGATTACATCCACCGTACTCATCGTCATTTTATTGTGGGTAACGATGATGAACTGTGAATTGTCACTGAACTGGCGGATCATGTTGGTGAACTTGCCCACGTTGGCATCATCCAACGGTGCATCCACCTCATCAAGGATACAAAATGGCGCCGGTTTGATAAGATAAATGGCAAATAACAGGGCAGTTGCGGTCAATGTTCTTTCCCCGCCACTCAACTGCGTCAATGATGTCGGACGTTTGCCTTTGGGTCTTGCCAATACATCAATTCCGGTTTCAGCCAGGTTCTCCGGATTCTCCAATACGAGGTCTGCGTCATCGTCTTCAGTAAACAATGTTTTGAATACTTTGATAAAATTCTCTCTTACCTGGTTGAAAGTCTCGAGAAATTTCTGGTTAGCCGTTGCTTCCACTTCCTCAATTGTCTTCAACAAACTTTCTTTGGCATTCACCAGGTCATTCTTTTGCTCCACAATGAATTCATATCGCTTTTTCATTTCGGTGAAAGCTTCGATAGCCGTTGGATTAACTTCCCCGAGATTCTCCAGGCGTTTCTTCATCCTGCCGGCCTTTTCCTGCAACTCTTCCAGGGTAATTTCCGTAGTTCTTGCCTGGTCCAAAATATCTTCCAGCCTGATGCGGAACTCTACATCTAATCTTTCCTTTGTTCCGGCCAATTGCAATTTCAGTTCGTTCAGTTTATCTTTGATAGCGGCCAGCAAATGTTCCACCTGTTCTTTTTCTTTCACCTTATGACGCAATTCGCTTTCCTTTTCACTAAGTTGGTTGCGGAGGTTGTAATATGCCTGGTCGGCTTCATTCAAAATACTTTGCTCTTCTTCTCTCCTTCTCATCATCTCAATCAACCCCTCTTCAATATCTTTTAGCAAATTGGCTGATTGCTCAATACTGGTGGTTGTATCAGCAAGACTTGTCGTATTGTTCTCAATCTGCTGTTGCAGGTCATTCAACTGGTTTTGTTTGAAATCCAGTTCCTGGTTCAATGCATTGATCTTGCTTTGCTGCCGGGTCACATTCAGGTTGAACTCATTGTACTGATGCAGCGCCTCATTGTAAGAGGTTTCCGCAGTTTTAAAACTATCATCTGCTTCCATGAGTTTGGAGCCATAACTCTGCAACTGTTCGTTGTATTCCAGCAATTGATTTCTCACCCCTTCCACTGACTGCTGTGTATGCAGCATCTGATGGGCCAGTTCTTCCAGGCGGTACTGGCTGCTGGTCTGCATCGAATGCAGGTTCTCCAGTTTATTATGCAGGGAAAAAACCTGGTTGGTCAGTTGCTGTATCTCTCTTTCGGTTTCTCTCAGCGCATTTTCACGGAGGTCTTCATTAAAAGCGATCACTTCATTGTGACGGGCCTGTATCTCGCTGCGAAGTTTTTCCACCACTTCGGCCTGCGCAGCTATTTCCTCCTGCAGTTTTTCCAGATTCTTTGCCCGGCCTATCTTTTTGCCTTCGATCAACCCAACACTTCCGCCGGTGAGTGAATATTTTCCTTTTACATACTTGCCGTGCTTCTCTATTACCACAAACCCGTTGCTGTTCTGTAATGCATTTTCATTATCGGCAATGAAAACATTTCCTAAAAGATGTTCAGCAAGTTTGCGGTATTTCTCTTCCACTTCCACCACACTCAATGCATCAATGGCACCTTCCAATGAATGAGAAGAAACATTGAGCCCACTTTCATTCACTTTGTCCAGCAGGAAGAAATTAGCCTTTCCTTTCTTATTCTCATCCAGCAGGTGAACCGCCTGCAAACCTTCCTGCAAATCATTGACCACATAATAACTCAGGTATGGCTCCAGTACATTCTCCAATGCAGTTCGGTACTCTTCTTTTACATACAGGATATCTGAGAGGATCGGCGAAGTATGATTCCAGTTGCTGTTGTTATGCAGGAACTTCACAGAATCCGGATAGCCTTCCATCGAATCAATCATGCTTTTCAAAAGGTCATGTTCGTTCCTTCTGGCATCCAGTTTTCTTGTTTCAGCTGCCAGCTCGTTGCGCAATCCTTCGAGTATGGATTGAGTTTGTAAAATCTGTTCCCTGGTATTTTCCTGGTGTTGCTGCAACTGTTCCAGGTCAACTTTCTTTATATTCAGTTCTTTTTCTTTCAGTATTCTTTCCTGATCGAGGTGGTGACGCTGTTCTTCTCTTTGTTTTCTTTCTTCTTCAATCTGAGCTATCGTTCTTTGCAGGTTCTGAACGGAAGTATCGGCCACAGCTACTTTTTTCTCTGCATCAAACTGGTTGCGCTGCACCTGCTGGTATTCGCTTCGTAATGAGTCAAGCGTTCTGCGCTTCTCATCCAATGCCGCCCTTTGCAACAGCACCTGGCTGTTTAGTTGCCGGAGTTGTTCATTTAATCCTTCAAGATTCTTTGCTTCCTCTTCCACCTGGAGTTTGGTGAATCCAATGCTCTCATCAATACCTTTCAACTGGCCGCCGGCTTTTTGCAAAAACTCCTGCAGGTTATTTTCTCTTTCTTTCAGGTATTCGAGTCGCTGGGCTGCAAGGTTTTTATCGTTTTCTTTTGTCCGCACCTGCTGCACCAATTCATTAAAAGCATGCTGCATACTTTGCAACTGTCTTTCTTTTTCAATGAAACCTACTTTCTCCTGTTCCAGTGCCGCTTCTTCACCGGCAATCTCCGCTTCCATGCGGATGCGTTTGTCTGTTTCTGCATCGTGCTGTTCGGTCAGCTCTTTGTAGGTAAGGTTGAATCCTTCAAGCGCAGCTTTTGCCAGTTCAATACTCACTTCACGATAATCCTTTTTGATCTCGTGGTATTTCTCCGCCTTTTTCGCCTGGCTTTCCAGTGCCTTCAACTGGTTGTTGATCTCAAAGAGCAAATCTTCAATACGGGCCAGGTCCTGTTCGGTGGCATCCAATTTCTGTTTGGCCTCTTTCTTTCTTGTTTTGTAAATAGAAATACCGGCGGCCTGTTCCAGCATCCGGCGACGGCTGTTATCCTTGTCTTTTATGAGATCATCAACCATCCCCAATTCAATGATGGCATAGCTGTCGGTACTCACCCCCGTGTCCATGAAAAGATTCTGGATGTCTTTCAGGCGGCACTGCACATCATTTAGCCGATATTCTGATTCACCGCTTTTGTAAAATTTGCGGGTAATGGTGACGGTGCTGAATTCGGTAGGCAACAGGTTTTTTGTATTCTCAAAAGTAAGGCTCACTTCAGCCAAACCACTGGCACTGCGGGTCTTGGAGCCATTAAATACCAAACTATCCAGGTTCTCACTCCGCAGTTGACTGATCTTTTGCTCTCCTATCACCCAGCGGATGCTGTCAACAATATTGGATTTGCCGCAACCGTTTGGGCCAACGATGCCGGTAATGTTATCATCAAAATTCACTACAGTTTTGTCGGCAAAACTTTTGAATCCTTTGATCTCTAAACTCTTTAATCTCACGGTTTTCTTGTTTAAGTCAGCGGCGAATTTACAGCAATAAGAGTGAAAACAAGTTTTGGCTATCAGTCAGTTATTCACAACGATTAGCCAAAAATGTGAGCAAGAAATCTGAAAACTCTGGTTGTGAATAGTAACGCCAGACAGGGATAGTCTGAATGCGAAACTCCCTTGAATAAAATTTCTGACGCAGGAAAAACAGGTAGTGTATCACCCGGCAGCTACCGGGTTTGAATTTAGTAAGGTGTAACGAATGTTATTCATGGCCCTGTGGCTATCGCTTTGCTACCCGATCCTTCAATGCCTCTGGACTTTCCGGCGAAGCCTGCGGCAGGCACAGAATCACTGAAAATGGTACAATACCCAATAATAAATAAACTCTTTTTATCGGAAAGAATATACTATCTTCACCGGGTGAACAAAAGTTCTTCCGCCATTTAGTCTGGATTTGTATCAATTCTTACTCTTCGTCTTAGTAACAGTTAATCTCCTCTTAGCTTTTTTGCAGCCGGTCCTTTGTCACAGGTATTTTTATTGTTTTATTTAAAATTATGTTTTATGAACATGTACGTTTCGAATCTGAGTTTTCATACCTCAGAAGATGTATTAAGGAAATTGTTTGAAGCTTTTGGAACTGTTACTTCTGCCAAAGTGATTAGCGACCGTGAAACAGGACGCAGCCGCGGATTTGGTTTTGTTGAAATGGCATCAGAGACTGAGGCCACCACTGCTATGAATGCATTGGATCAAAAAGATATTGAAGGAAGAGCCTTATCAGTGTCTTTGGCAAGGGAAAAATCTCCCCGCTCCAATAACAGAAATTACTGATACGATATTCATATTGTTATGGTAAGAGGCCTTTTACAAGGCTCAAATAAAAAAGACGGTTAATAGCCGTCTTTTTTTATTTTCTTATTACCTAATATGAGCTGTTTCCCGTTCCTCTCACCCTGTCCATCTGTGCTTTGTGCAGGTAAACCTGGAAACCTGCGTTGAGGGCAAAGCCGCCACTACCGTCAAAATTCTTCAGCTTGATGTGGTCATACCCCATCAGGATATCAATCGAAACATGTTCGCTGATAAAAATGGCAGCACCGCCGCCGAGAAAATAATTTATCCCGGTGTTCCGGTTAGATACATTACCAATTGTGGTCTTGTTGGTAAGAAAGCTCAGGTTGGTATGAAATAAAGGACGAACATTGGCTGTGGTGAAATAATAGCGGGCAAAAGGCCCGATCCCAAAACTACTGGTCTTTTCATCACCGGTCTTGGTGAAATTGAGGGTGAGATTGCCGCCGAGGGCAAGATTATTGATCACAAAAGCGCCGGCGCTGGGTGTCAGCCCCACCTGGGTATTATTCTCAGAAGTGTTGATGCGGAGAAAGCCGCCCACCATCCAGTCACCTTGTTCTGTTTGTGCATGCAACATGCCTGCACAAATAATTGATATAAATAAAACGATTACCTTCTTCATACAAATGGTTTTAATACATAAAAGTAAATCATCAAAGCCAATTAAAAGAATAATACAATATACCCGACCTGATTCTAATGACAATATAAGACATTAAACTGCCTGGTTTTTTTGATGAATGCCAATGCTTCGGTAACTTAGTAACCGGCAGAATAAATCATCAGCACGGTAATTGCATTCGTTCTTCAACCGGAAAGAGTATGTCACTTCGCCAGTTCATCGCTTCAAGAAAGTTTTTGCGGCCTTTACATTTTATCAGGACCAAAGCCACATTGGGCTGGAATGAGATGGCTGCCCGTTTTGGCCTGCATGATGATGTTTTTTACAACCCCCTTTACAAAAAGATCGAAAAACCGGTCACAGCTATCCTTATTGGCGCCGGGCACAGGGGTAATATCTATGCAGGATATTCAAAAAAATATCCCGGCGAACTGCAGATCGTTGCCGTGGCCGATAATAACCCGGAGCGGAGAAAAAATGCATCCAAACACTACAAGATACCGGCAGATCAATGCTACAAAGACTGGAAAGAGGTATTTGCCCATGAAAAGATGGCTGATGCTGTGATCATTGCCACCCCCGACCAGTTGCATACGCAGCCCTGTCTTGCAGCCCTGGATGCAGGATATGATGTGCTGCTGGAAAAACCAATTGCACCAAACGAGCAGGAATGCCGCCAGATACTGGAAAAAGCCAGGCAAACAAACCGCATAGTAGCTGTTTGCCATGTGCTTCGCTATTCACCTTATTTCAGAGAGCTGAAAGAAGTGATTGATGCAGGGCTCATTGGCAATATCATCAGCATACATCACATGGAGCCGATTGAGCATATTCACATGAGCCATTCTTATGTGAGAGGAAAATGGAAAAACAGCAAGGAAGCTACACCAATCATCCTTGCCAAATCATCCCATGATACAGACATCATCCGCTGGTTAGTGAACAGCCCGGCTCATGATGTTCATTGTTTTGGCAACCTGAGTTGGTTCACCAACCGCAATGCTCCGGAAGGCAGTACTGAACGCTGCACCGATGGCTGCAAAGTGGAAGACAAATGTGCTTATTCAGCCATACAGATCTATTACAGGGACAGGAAAAGACTTTATGTGTTTGATATGCCGGAGGACAAAAGCAAGTGGGGAAATTTTATCATGGATCAACTGCGCAGCACGGACTATGGCCGCTGTGTGTATAAGATGGATAACGACCAGCCCGATCATCTGACTGTGAATATGCTATTTGAAAATGGCGTCACTGCAGCTTTTAGTATGGAAGCCCATGTTTCTTATGAAGGAAGAAGGACAAGGATCATGGGATCGAAAGGGGATATCACCGGCGATATGGAAACTTTTGTAATGACAGATTTTAAAACAAAAAAACAAACTTCCTGGTCATTGAAAACGGACCCGCATGGCGGTGGTGACCATAGGCTGGTGAAAGACTGGGTGCAGGCAGTATACCAGCAAAACAAGGGCCTGCTCAGCTCATCCATTGAAGTATCGGTGGAAAGTCACCTGATGGCTTTTGCTGCAGAAAGAAGCCGGCTGAACCGCACCATTGAAGATATCAGGATCTAACCTTTGCCGGAGATCATATCCATCATCCGCATCACGGCAACACCTTCTTCAGCAGAACAGGGATTGGGGCCGTTGTCAAGAAAATAATTCACCACTTTTTCAATCATCGGCTGCTGCACATGTTCCAATGGTTCGAAATGCAGTTCCGATCTTTCAGCACCGGAAGCAATTAACACCGGCTCGTGATTGAAAAAACTGAACTGTATGATGCCCTTGTCGCCAATGATTTCACAATAATCTTTTTCCTGGTGCTTGCCAACAGTAAAACACCATGTGCCTGAGAACAGCAGGTCGTTTTCAAAACGGATTGATGCAGACACAACATCATCGGCGTCATACAAACCCGCCTGGTTGTAGGCCAAGCCTGAAACCTCTTTTGCTTCACCAAAAAAATAGTACAGGATATCCAACTGGTGCGGCGCCAGGTCATGAAACATTCCACCGCCGGCCACCGCATTGTTTACCCTCCATGCTGTTTTGGGAACAGCAAGCTCTTCCATCGTTAATGCCGCTTTGCAAATAACCAATCTTGCTAATCTTGGATTACCAATAAGTCCCTGCTGTAACATTTCCCTGACCTTGCTGTAAAGCGGTTGTGCCCGGCGATAATGCGCCACCACCAGTTTGGTATTGTTTGCCTTTGCTGCCGCAGCCATTCTTTCTGCCGAAGCTGCGTCGATTGTCATGGGTTTTTCCACATAAACCGGTTTGCCTGCCTGTGCAGCCATGATGCTGTATTCCTCATGCGAAGAAGGCGGAGTGGCCACATACACAGCATTCACATCCGGGTCGCTAATAAGGGCATGGGCATTAGTGTACCATTTCGGCACCTGGTGGCGACGGGCATAGTCCTTTACTTTCTCTTCATCACGACGCATCACAGCCACCAGTGATGAGCCGGGCACTTTGTTAAAAGCCGGTCCGCTTTTTTTCTCGGTCACGTCACCGCAACCGATGATGCCCCATTGTATTTTTTTCATGTTTAATAGCTGCTCGTATGATATGATACTGCTAAAATATCATTTCATACAGAAATGCAGGCAGGAATCACATTACTTTTTGGGCATGAGCCCATTTCATCCTTTTGCCAATGCGGAAAGTGAGAGTGTCAATATAAAGCCGGAAAGCACAAAGCACACAGAGTACCGGTTTGCTGCTGCGAAAGCTTTCATTGTGCTGAAAAAAGCGATGACCAATGCCCGGCAGCAAATAACCAACGAATATGGCGGACAGCAGCAACCAATAGTTGGATAAAACAAAAGAAAGTATGATGAGAGTGAAAAAAGAAGTGGCCCCGATAAAATGTAAAACCTGGTTGGCAGGGCTATTATGTGCCCGCAAGTAGGCGGGGTAAAAAGCATTTAGTTCCGCAAAAAACTTTTTCATGGTGGTGGCACTTGCAACCAAGTTAACCACTTTTCATAAGTCCTGCAAAAGTTAAATGGGAATAAAATCTAAAAATTTACCAGCATTTTTATCTTCCGGGTGATGAGGGCCATGCTCAGGTATTTGATATTGAGAAATTCGTATTGACGGGTCAGCAGCAGGGTGATAGCCGCTTCCTTCAGTGCAATGGCATTGTTGAAACATTCAAGGGCCATATCTCTTGCCCCGGCATTGGCATAATCTATCCCCATCCACAATTGCGAAATGTATTCGCTGCGAGCCTTGATGTCGTTATATTTTTTGTCAACGATCTCCAGTAAAATGTGGTTTTCTCCTGTTTCGTAGAATTGCAGCAATCCCTTGTTCATCGCTTTCCTGGCTGCATCAATAGCTTCTTCCTTGTTGTCAAAAGACCAATACAGTCTCGACAGGTCGGCATAGCGTTTTCTTTGCAGCGCAGGATCATATGCTGCTTTCTCAATCAAATGCTCCTGCAACCGAAGCGCTTCATCAGTGTTATTGTTGGCCAAAGCCCGGATACGGTTTTCGGTCAGGTAGTCCCACATCGGGTTGATATTACTGCCTTCATCATATATTTTCAACGCCTCTTCCCGGTCGCCTTTGCCTTCGAGGAGTATGGCCAGCCAGAGGTACACATTCGACTGGTTAGGATTCAAACTAATAGCCCTGCGATAAGTGATCTCTGCCGCATGCCAGTCAAAGGTCTGGTGATACCAATAACCCAACGTAGCCTGTATTTCCCCGGAAGAGGAATCAAGCGACAGGGCAGTATCAATATATTTTTTTGCCCACCACAGCATCTTCACCGGGTCTTCATAACCCCGGTAAGAAGAAAGCAGGTAAGTATTGGCAAGGCCGGAATAAGCATTGGCAAATGATTTATCCCTGTTCACGGCTTCCTGGAAAAGCTCCCTTGCCTGCAGCAGATCGGTTTTGTTCCTTTTTTCCACCAAAAATTTTCCCCGCAGGTAAAAATCATAAGCCTGCAGGTTGGCCGTGGGAATATGATCCAATTGCTGCGCTTCTTTTTTGGTAAGAGTGGCATTGAGCACCGTTGCAATTGCAATGGCCACTTCCCGTTGAATGGAAAAAATATCTTTTACCGGTCTGTCAAAGGATTCGGCCCACAGGTGCTCATCAGTGGCTGCATTGATCAACTGGGCAGTGATGCGTACATGATCGCCTGAACGCTGCACACTACCTTCCATGATCATGGCCACACCCAACTCAGCGCCGATCTCTCTCACCGGCTTTGGTGTTTTCTTATACTGCATCACTGATGTGCGGGAAATGACCTTGAAGGAACGAATTTTGGAAAGCTGGGTGATGATATCATCGGTCAACCCGTCACTGAAATATTCCTGCTGTTCATCACTGCTCATATTGGTGAACGGAAGCACGGCAATGCTGTTCTCATCCACCTTTAGCGGAGCTGTTTCAACAGGAAGGTAACTATGAAAATCAGGCTGGCTGGTTTCGGTGAGTACTTCATAAATGCGGACCGGCACTTTCACATTCTTCAGTTTTTCCTCCCGGACAAACACCGAATCCATTCCCTTTTTGTTGGCAATGTTGCGGTACACCATCTCGGAAATAAAAATGCCCCCGGCAGGCGACAAAGCCTGGATGCGGGCCGCAATATTCACCACATCGCCAAAAACATTTCCGTTGCTGATAAGCACATCACCCATGTGGATGCCGATGCGGACCGGCACTTTGGGTTCTTCGCTGAAATCTGTTTGCAATAATTTGGCTGATTCCACAGCATCAGTGGCGCTGTTATAAAGCAGCAGGCAACCATCGCCATAAAAATGAATGATCTTCCCGTTAAGTTCATCGGCGATAATATCAATCACCTCCCTGAAACGGTTTATTTTCTCGATTGCCGCCATTTCATCTTCCTGCATCATAGCCGTGTATCCAACTATGTCGGCAAATAAAATGGCAGCAAGCTGATGTGAATGCTCGGCCATCGGTTGAAATTGGGCGGCAAGATAGCAAAAATCAGGCTTGTCAAAGATGAGCTGTTGATTGACCGGCCCGGTTTTTTGAGCAGCGGCAGGCCTGAACGCATACCAGTGACCCTGTTAAAAATTCAAAATACCATTGCAGTTGATAAATAAACAACGCCGGTGGCTTGTCCTGAACTATCAAATACCCTATGTTGAGAACTTGCCTGAAGACCTTATTTGATCTTTAGCTTTTGCCGCAACGATTCCGGCAACGATTTCTTGTTCACCATGAGTATCAGCGTTTTTAATTTGAAATAAGATTCATCCATATAGATATAGCCTTTGTGACGGCCGAGCCATGTTCCCCACGAGTTTTTTAGGTAATACCATTTTTTCCCGCTGTCATCCCTGCCAATACCCACCAGGTGCAGCATATGGTCTCTTTCAGTGGTTCCTGCCTTGAATTCCTGTAATCTTTTACTATCTGTGTTTCCGTTCATTTCTCCCAGCGCTGCATAGCCGCCGAAATGATTAAATTCTTTCTCTGTAACATCTCCCTCCCAGCCCACCGACCAGCCATTGGCCAGCGCAGTGTCCACCAGCATCAATAGGTCGTTGAGCGGAACATTATACAAACTGTCGCCAGCCCAGTTGAATTTATCATCAAACAAACTTCTTTCATAGTAAGGCAGGCCGGCAAAAGACATCAACTCCACATAATCGTCGCCAAAACGGGCCACTTCATGAGCAAAGGTTTTTGAACTATAAATTTTACCCCCAAATAAAAACGCAGGTGGAACGGAGCCTAAATATTTATCAAGCGTATCATTCAACTGCCGGACATCTGCCTCACTTAATTTCCTTTTACCCTGCTTCAGCCAGTCATTCAAATGATATTTCATCGTTGTATCCAATGCCGCATGGTCATGCCCACTGTTATTGTTCAGGTTGCCACTGTAGGCTGCTTCCGTCATCATACCATGCCGGTTCACCACCCGCAACACATCCCGGAACTGGCCGCCTCCGGCAAAATAGGTTTTGCCGCCGCTTTCCAAATATTTTTCCGCCTTGTCAATATAAGCATGCCTTGCAATGAACATTTCGGAAAGATTCAGCCGCAGATCATACTGTTTGATAAGGTCACTTTCAAACAGCGAATTGGTGCCAAAAACCCAGCAGGTAGGACTCATACCCTGGTCTTTCACAATAGTGCAGGCGGCAGAATCCGTCAGCCTGATAGTTTCAGGCGCCGACAATTGTCCTAAACAGAAGAAAGGGATTAATAGCAATACAGGAATAGACGACAGTCGTTTCATCAGCATTTTATATTTACAGAAAAATAACGCCGCAATGCAGCTTTCTATATACCCGACACCGGGTATTAACATTTTTTGTGCAAATGTTTGCATCGTCACCCAGCATGTTTATTCCCTATATTTATCCAAATTACAGAACTATGAAATGGATGCCCCTTCTCATGCTTGCTGCTGCTTTAAATTTTTGTGGCTCATCCCGAAAGATGTCTTCAAATAACAATGAAGAACCCCCGGCTATAAAAACCGGCGCGGAGCAAACAGAACAATACCTGCCATACCTGCAAGGAAAAAGAGTGGCCGTCATGGCCAACCCTACCTCCATCATCGGCAATACACATTTGGTGGACAGCCTGCAAAAACGGGGAGTGAATATTGTGAAGGTGTTTGGGCCTGAACATGGTTTCCGCGGCAATGCCAGTGCCGGGGTGAAGGTTGCTGACGAAACTGATGCAGCTACCGGCATTCCCATCATTTCATTATATGGCGGCAAGAACAGGCCTTCCAAAGAAGATATGGCCGATGTGGATGTGCTGATCTATGACCTGCAGGATGTGGGAGTACGGTTTTACACCAACATCAATGCATTGGCCCGGCTGATGGAGACCTGTGCCGAATATGGAAAGGAAATGCTGATACTTGACCGCCCCAATCCCAATGGTTACCTGGTTGATGGCCCCATATTAGATATGAAATTCAAATCAGGTATCGGCATGTTCCCGATTCCAATGTCGCACGGACTCACAGTAGCAGAATTTGCCCAAATGGCAAATGGTGAAGGATGGCTGAGAAATAAAGTAAAATGCAGTTTGAAGATCATTCCAGTAGCCAACTATAACCATGATATGCCATATACGCTGCCGGTGAAACCCTCTCCCAATCTCAACACTCAGCAGTCAATCATGCTTTATCCCTCCACCTGCATGTTTGAAGGAGTGTATGTAAATCATGGTCGTGGTACTTATTTTCCGTTCACCGTTTTGGGTAGCCCTGAACTTAAAGGAAAATACGAATTTTCTTTCACTCCCACGGGCATCAAAGGCATGGCCGAAACACCTTTGTTCATGGACCAGGTTTGTTATGGTCTTGATCTCCGCAACTATGATATAGAAAAACTAAGGAAGAGTAAACAGATCAACTTCCAATGGATCATGGAACTATACAAAGCTCATCCGCATAAAGAAAAGTTCTTTGACTCCAAACTCAGCAACCAGATGGGAACGATTGAAAAACTGATCGGCACCGGTGATTTCCGGCAGCAGATCATTGACGGTGTGCCAGAGGAAAAAATAAGAGCCGGCTGGGAACCTGGGCTCAGCCAGTATAAAGAGATGCGAAAAAAATATTTGCTGTATCCGTAACCATTGTACAGAACATGAAGAAAAGAGCCGATTATATTTCGTGGGACGAATATTTTATGGGAGTGGCATTATTATCTGCCAAAAGAAGCAAAGACCCCAGCACACAGGTTGGCGCCTGCATTGTGAACGATAAAAATAAAATTGTCGGCGCTGGCTACAATGGATTGCCTATTGGCTGTGATGATGATGATTTTCCCTGGGAAAAACAGGGTGATTTCCTTGACACCAAGTATCCCTATATCTGCCATGCCGAACTTAATGCAATACTGAACAATATCGGGATGGACCTGAAAGGCTGCAAGATATATACAGCTTTGTTTCCCTGTAATGAATGTTCAAAAGCCATTATTCAATCCGGCATCTCGGAAGTCATTTACCTGTCCGATAAATACGAAGGCAATGACATTTTCAAAGCATCGAAGAAAATGCTGGAAACAGCCGGGGTGAAATTCAGGAAAGTGCAGGTAAAGATCAGCAGTCTCTCCTTATCCTTCAGGGAAGAAGATGTGTGACCAATGAAATATTCAATTATCCCTTTTCTCAAAATCCTCTTTGTCCTTAATGTTGATGCGGCGGATGATGAGATAGATAATGAGCCCGATCACCACTACGGCTGCTACACCATATATGCCTAATATAATCCCTGGGATATCTTCCATATTACTGAAGTTTTACTGCTGTTCCGTAGGCCAGCATCTCAGAAGCACCCTGAACGATCAGTGAAGTGGTGAACCGGATATTGATGATGGCATCAGCATTCAGCTTTTCCGCATCCTGTATCATCCGCTGCATGGCTTGCTCTCTCGACTGCGCCTGGAGTTTGGTATATTCTTCAATTTCGCCGCCCACTAAGTTTTTAAGCCCGGCAAAAATGTCCCGGCCCACATGGCGGGCTCTTACAGTGCTGCCACGGGCAATACCCAATATTTCAACGATTTGTTTTCCGGGAACCGTTTCAGTGGTGGTTAAGATCATATTTATAATTTATCGCAATTTACTTTTTTTCATGGCTGAAAAATCAGTTTTGTCAAACAACCCACCCTGCTCCCTTTTCAAAAACAATACTAACTTTAATGCTGCCGCATAACTAAAACCTAAATGCAACTGACCCCACCCCGCAGGAACGAAAAACTGTTCCGGGCTATGCTCTGGACAGGTACAGTCCTACTCATCATCACATTGTTTGTTTCCACATTTATGCGTACTTCCGGGATAAATGATTTTTACCGAACAGGACTTTACCCGCCGGTCGGTGATATTGAATATGGTTATGCCCGCAACCCCCTGCTCACTTTGCTGCACATACTTCCCGGCGCTTTATTCATTGTGTTTGGGGCTTTGCAATTCATGAGTCCGCTCCGGCAACGCTACCCGGCCATTCATCGCCGCACCGGGAGAATTTATCTTGCAATCGGTTTCCTTGTCGGCATCACCGCCCTTATTATGAGTGTGAAAATTCGTTTTGGCGGGATTGCAGAGTCGTCTGCAGTAATTCTATTTGGCAGTTTTTTTCTTTATAGCCTTGTAAGAGCATACAGGCATATCCGACGTAAAGAATTTGACGAACACCGGGAGTGGATGATCAGGGCTTATAGTATCGGCATCGCAGTGGCCACCATGCGGCCATTGATAGGTTTGTTCTTTGCATTCACTTCATTACCATTTAATAAATTCTTCGGCCCCTGTTTCTGGATAGCTTTCATCCTGCACAGCATTGTGGCGGAATGGTGGATACGTTATACCCGCACCAATCAACATTGATCCAGCTGATAAAATCCAACAGGAAAGTACTTACACTGCCTGCCTGGTTCTTTGCGAATAGCCCCCGTTATACCGCTTTCTGTTATTCGAATGATTTTGATTTGGCCTTGGCTGAAAAGCAGGACGCTCCGGTTGAGCGGGGCGAATAGTCAAAGCATTTCCTTCAAAGGCATGACCTTTTATAACAGGAATCGTTTTTTTGATCAGCTTTTGTATATCATTCAAATAAACTTTCTCACTTGCATCGCAAAAAGAAATAGCTACTCCGCTGGCCCCTGCCCTTCCTGTTCTGCCGATACGATGAACATAGGTTTCGGGAACATTGGGTAACTCATAGTTCAGCACATGGGTCAGTTCATCAATATCAATACCTCTTGCGGCAATATCAGTTGCCACCAATACACGGGTCTTCCTGCTTTTGAAATTCTGCAAAGCATTCTGTCTTGCATTCTGTGATTTGTTGCCATGAATAGCTTCTGCAGTGATCCCTGCCCTCACCAGGGTCTTTGAAAGTTTATCGGCTGCATGTTTCATTTGAGTAAACACCAGCAGGGTCTCCATCGTTTCATCCTGCAACAATTGAACAAGCAGTGACTGCTTGTCTTGTTTTCCTACAAAATAAATGGATTGCTGAATGATCTCTACTGTTGATGAAACAGGCGTTACTTCCACTTTCACCGGGTTGGTCAATAAAATATCAGCCAGCTTCTTTATTTCAGGTGGCATCGTAGCAGAGAAGAATAAGGTTTGCCGTTTGGCCGGCAATTTGGCGATGATGCGTTTTACATCATGCACAAAACCCATATCGAGCATACGATCGGCTTCATCCAATACAAAGTATTGAATATCGGCCAGGGAAATGATGCACTGCTGCATCAGGTCGAGCAAGCGGCCCGGTGTGGCAACGACAATATCAACACCACTGCGGATGGCCTGCACCTGGCTGTGCTGTGGCACACCACCAAAGATCACTTTATGTTTTAAAGAAAGAAATCGTCCATAAGCTGCAATACTCTCCCCTATCTGGATGGCCAGTTCACGGGTGGGTGTAAGGATCAGCGTTTGAATGCGACGGTATTTCTGATGCGACTGCTGTTGCTGACGGTGCATGAGTTGCAACACAGGGATCGTAAAAGCAGCGGTTTTGCCGGTGCCTGTCTGTGCGCAGCCAAGCAGGTCTCTTTTTTGTAAAATAGCAGGAATAGCCTGCTGCTGAATGGGGGTCGGGCTGTTGTAGCCTTCTTTGCTCAGGGCCTGTAATACAGGCTCAATGAGCTGTAAATCTTTAAATGACACTTTTTTAAATTTTGATAAAAAATGTGATAAGGCTACCAGGATGAACCGGGTACATTATCCGCCTTAGGTTAAAACATCACATTATTTGGGGGAGAGGGTACGCCACACAAACAGCGGGAGCAATAACATTAAGAGCAGCGAAACTACAACAAATAATCGGGATCGTTCAATAAATCTTATACTGCCTCATATTTATACTATGAGCCACATAAGACCATGCAGTTCTTTATGTTTTATCTTTAAGCAAAGAAGTTTTGCATTAAATCAACCGGTAATGAAACAGTTTATACTTTCTTCTCTTCTATTTCTGCTGATCTCCTGCAACGGAAAAAAAGAAGATACATCCCTTGCTCAACAACTTTCACAGGGCAGCTGGATTGACCTTACTTATAGTTTTTCATCTGAAACACTTTACTGGCCAACGGCTGAAACATTCCGCTTTGATACGGCTTTTGTTGGGGAAACGGCTGCCGGTTTTTATTACGAAGCCTACAACTATTGCGCGGCAGAGCACGGCGGCACCCACCTGGATGCACCGGTTCATTTTGCCAAAGGCAAATGGGCAGCCGATGAAATACCTGTAAAAAACCTGGTTGGTGAAGCAGTGGTGATTGATGTGGCGGCAGAAGCCGCAACAAATCCCGATTATCAAATTGGTGTAAGCGAGATCGAAACCTGGGAAAAAGCAAACGGCGCCATTCCTGCTGATGCCATCTTATTTTTCAAAACAGGATACGGGACTTTTTATCCCGATGCAAAAAAATATTTAGGCACTGATGAACGGGGTGCCGCAGCAGTGGCCAAACTTCATTTCCCCGGCATTCATCCAGATGCTGCAGAATGGCTGGTGAAAAACCGGAAGATAAAGGCAGTGGGTGTTGATGTGGCCAGTATAGATTATGGCCAGTCAACAGATTTTAAAACACACCGTATTTTTTACGAACAAAATATTCCCGGTTTTGAGAATGTAGCCAATCTTGATAAACTCCCGGTGAAAGGAGCTTATATCATTGCCCTGCCAATGAAAATAAAGCATGGCAGCGGCGGGCCTTTACGAATCGTGGCCTGGGTCAGGAATTAAAATGCTTTAGGTTGAAGATGTTTATCAAACCAATTGATATATCTCTCCAGCCTGTCTTTTTGATAACCTGGCAATGAGATTCCATGATACTGCCCCGGATAAACGATCAACTCAGTGGGTGTGCCAATGGAACGCAGCGCCTGGTACATCTGCTCACTCCCAATAGCAGGAACATTGAAATCCTTTTCTCCCGTCATGAACAGCGTAGGGGTTTTGATCTTATCCGCCTGCAGAAAAGGCGAAGACAGTTTTAAATACTTTTCATAGTTCTTATCTTTCCAGGGCTGTCCCAGTTCATTATCTAATTGCAGAATATACTGGTCCACCCCATACAATGATAATTGCAATGCACTGCCGGCGCCGCTTACGGCTGCTTTGAAACGATTGTCTTTTGCAATCGTATAATTGGTGAGAATGCCGCCATAACTCCAGCCACCTATACCCATCTTGCCCGGATCAGCCACACCTGTTTTAACCAGATGATCTGCCGCCCCAAGAATATCAAGCACTTCTTTATTACCCCAATCAGCATAGATAGATTTGGTGTAAGCGAGGCCACGTCCGTTGCTGCCACGATAGTTTACGGCCACTACGGCGTACCCGGCAGCGGCAAGTGTTTGCCGGGTCAGGTCAAAACCATAATCATCCTGCGAAACCGGCCCGCCATGAATAAAGAATATAACTGGCAGTTTTTCCTTTTTTGCCCCGGCAGGCAGGAATAAAAAACTTGATACGGTTGCTCCATCCTTGCTTTTGGAAATAATTTTTTCAACAGTTGCGAGTGAAAGATCTTTTACAAAATCATCCTGAACTTTGGTAAGACGGCGCAGCTCACCGTTTTCCAATGCGTAATATTCTGAAGGCGTCTGTGCATCACTCATGGAAGTGATCCAACTGCCATTGGGATGCTGTTCCAAAGAATTAAAAGCCCGGTGTCCTCCCAGTATTTTTTTAAACTTCCCCGTAGCTATTTCATAAGAGCCGATATAACGTTCCCCATCATCAGCCACCAGCACGGCAATGCTGTTGCCATCTTTACTCCATCGTGGGTTACCCACTGGTCTGTCTGCCGAATGACTCAGCAGTTGAGGTTCGCCTCCATTCACCGGGATAGTGCAGAGAACAGGCTGATCATACATAATATAATCGGCATCTGAACTGCTGCGCAAATATGCAATGGTTTTCCCGTCAGGGCTCCATTGTGGCGAGTTGTCATAACCCGTCCATTTGGTAAGTTGACGGGGAACAGCACCTTGTTTTACATCAATAATAAAAATGTCTGAATTGCTGTTCCGGTCCGGGTCTTCAGTGCGGTTGCTTACAAAAGCGATCATAGATCCATCAGGGCTCCACACCGCTCCGCCTTCGTTGTAGTTGCCGCTTGTCAGTGTATCTGTTTTTTTAGAGGCAACATCAAAAAGATATAGATGCGTTTTTCGTTTATCAAAGAGATAGCCGCTTACATCCTGCTTGAAACGATAGCGGTCTATTACCCAGGGCTGGTTCCTCTTTTTACCTGTAGTGTCTTCATAATCTTTGATGGTAAGCAGCAGCTTTTTTCCGTCAGGACTCCAATTATAAGCGGAAAGATCGCCTTTGACATTGGTGAGTTTGATGGCTTCACCCCCGAGACGGTTCAGCAAATAAACCTGGCTGCCACCGCCGCCCCTTGTGGCTGTGAATGAAATATACTTCCCATCGGGGCTCCACCTGGGATTACTCTCTCCTTCCGGGCTGTTGGTCAGTTGAATATTTTCGGCTCCATCCCAGCTCATCATCCATATATCCGTATTGCGTTTTTCCTTTGCAGAGTCAATGCTGGTGAGAGTATAAACCATCCATTTTCCGTCCGGTGACACCTGGGCATTGCCGGTGCTTTGCAAACGATAAACATCGGAAGGACGAATGGGTCTTTTCTCTGACTGTGCTGCTGCTGTCAGCAGCAGGCCTGTGAAAAGAGACAGGAGCAGGGTTCTTTTTGTGGTTGGCATAAAATAATATTGTGATACCGAAAATAAGAATTAGTTCTTTATGCCTGCTGGTGCTATTAAAATATCAATGCCATCAAAAACCATCATGACATTTTAAAGCGAAAAAAAAGTAATGAACCGGATCAAAGTTGCTGTAAGGTTAAGCAAGTCAGGTTTTACCAAAGAAGTACCGATAAGCTACGAAAAAGTGGAATCCCTGGATAAGCTGAGAAATATTCTTTCCCATTGATAAGAACGGTCAGTTATCAAATATCAATATTTATCTCCGGCACCTCGCCAATTATTTTTTCCATTTGTTTAAACCTGGGGTCAGCTTTTAGTGGCGAAAGAAAAATATCGGTCCGAATCATCATGGTATCACCAAACCGGTTGCTGATCACTTTTTCAAGGTAGAAAAAGGCCTTATCAAAGTCACCAAAACAGGTGTAAAGTGTAGCAAGGTCAAGGCCGTATCCAATAAACTTCTTCTCCAGTTCAATCAGTTCCCGGAGGCAGTTGTCAGCCTTCTCCTTTTCACCCATTTTAAAATATACACAGCCCAGGCAAGTGGAACGATGCAGGCGAAATCCTTCGGGTTCCAGTTTTTTAAAAATGCCTATAGCTTCATCATATTTTTCCTGAAATACACCTATCCAGCCAATATATTCCCAAGCGGAACGATGACCTGGTATCATTTCAACCACCCGGTACAAGTAAGGAAGAGCTTTCTCATATTCCCCATTCCATAAATAGGCAATCCCCATAAAGAAAATCATTTCCAATGAAATGGGGTCCAGGTTCAACCCGATCTTATGCGTCCGGATCGCCTCCTGCAAATCACCACCGATATAGTGCAAAGTGGAAAGGACATGATAAAGACTTGAAAAATTTGGGAAAAGTTCCAACCCCTTTTTTGTTGTGTTTACTGCAGCAGGCCAGTCCCATTTATAAAAAATTTCAAAGACTGCATTGGCAAAGAAAACTTCGGGTGATTCCACCCCAAGTTCCCTGATGCGGTCAATATGCACAACTCCTTTTTTATGCGCTTCTTCCCAGGAAAGTTTGCCCCCGAAAGTCTGCAACACATAACAGATTGTAAGACGGGCATGCGGCATGGCAAATGACGGATCAATTTCAATCGCCTGTTGAAAATAGGGAACAGCTTTGGCCATCCCGATATCTCCCCATTGGTTAAAAAAATATACCCCTCTCAGGTAAGTTTCGTATGCTTCAATATTTTTTGTAGGGGCTTTGATCAGCTGTTCCCTGTGTTCATCTTCCCCAAGGTGCTGCCTGAGGAGGTTCGTAATTTTTTGTGCAATCTCATCCTGAACTTCAAAAATATCATCGAGTGTACGGTCATAGGTCTCTGAAAAGAAGTGATAGCCGTCAATGCTGCTTACAAGTTGTGCAGTTATCCGCACCCGGTTGCCCGATTTTCGTACACTGCCTTCCAGCAAATGCGAAACACCCAGTTGTGTGCCGATTTCCCTGACATCCATATTCTTTCCCTTAAAAGAAAAAGAAGATGTTCTTGCCGTTACCTGTAACCCTTTTACTCTTACCAGTCCATTCAGGATTTCTTCTGAGATGCCATCGCTGAAATATTCGTTCTCCGGATCAGCACTCATGTTTACAAATGGTAAAACAGCAATGGATTTTTTATTTTCCTTTACTTTCCCTTTTAATTCAGAACGATCAGGTACTTTGATGCCATCATTGGCAATGGCAAATACCTCCACCGGGTCTTTGATATTCTTTAACTCAAAATGTCCCAGTGATTTTGATGAGATTGCAGACTGACTTTTGATGGCATCACATAGCTTGTCAGAGATCAGGATGCTGCCCGGCACCCCAAGGCTTTCGATCCGGGATGCCAGGTTCACACCATCTCCATAGATATCATTGTTGCTGTAAACTATATCTCCGAGATGCAGGCCTATCCGCAAATGCACTTTGCCACCGCTATTAAATTGTTGCTGCATGGAGATAGCACATTCAACAGCTTCCACAGCGCTTCTGAAGACGCTTAATGTTCCGTCGCCATAATACTGAAGCACTTCCCCATTGAACCGCTGGTGATCCTTTTCAAAAACTTCCCGATGCTGCTGCCTGACAGCCGCAGCGGCAGTTTCATTCTCATGCATCAAGGCGGTGTACCCCGCAATATCCGTGAACATGATGGCGGCAAGACCCCTGGTAACTGATGAGCCCATGGCAGTTATCTTTTCCCGGCAAATAGTTTTACTACAATAAAGTTATCCGTTTAGGATGAATTTTCTTCACTAACTGGTATTTATTCCGGTAAAATGAGTTAATGCATTTTTCCACCGGGTCAGATTACAAAAACTACAGCATCATATCGCTATATACCACATAGTCTTCGCCATTTCCTATTCACTCCTATCTTTGCTTTCTAACGGTAAAATTCATGAATCTCGAATTCAATAAGAACGAAGACATATTTAAACAATCGCTCAGCGATATGCGCCGCAGGTTGGAAAAAATATATGAAGGCGGCGGTAAAAAAGCTATTGAAAAGCAACGGGAGAAAAATAAACTCACCCCAAGAGAACGGATAGATTATCTCACCGATAAGGACAAACCCTTTATTGAAATCGGCGCTTTTGCCGGTTATGAAATGTATGAAGAACAGGGTGGCTGCCCGGCAGGCGGAACTGTGGCCGGGATTGGATATGTGAGCGGCCGGCAATGTGTTTTACTGGCCAATGACCAGACAGTGAAAGCAGGCGCCTGGTTTCCCATTACGGGCAAAAAGAATTTACGGTTGCAGGAAATAGCGATGGAAAATCATTTGCCCGTTATTTACCTTGTTGACAGCGCCGGTGTTTTTTTGCCGATGCAGGATGAAATTTTCCCCGACAAAGAACATTTTGGCCGCATCTTTCGCAACAATGCCGTGATGAGTGGCATGGGAATCACACAGATCGCTGCGGTGATGGGCCCATGCGTGGCAGGAGGCGCCTATTTACCCATCATGAGTGATGAAACGCTGATGGTGGAGGGTAATGGTTCGATTTACCTGGCCGGGCCCTATTTGGTGAAAGCCGCCATTGGCGAGGAAATAGATAATGAAACATTGGGCGGTGCTGTGACGCATACAGAAATAAGCGGTATTGCCGATTATAAGTTCAAGACCGAACAGGAATGCATGGATCATATCAAACGGATGATGTCCATGCTGGGAGAAAAACCCAAAGCCGGATTTGACCGCATCGCTTCCAAACCGCCAAAGAAAAATGCAGAAGAGTTGTACGGCATTTTTCCCAGTGACGGGAAGCCCTATGATGTATTAGAAATTATTGAACGCATTGTTGACAACTCCGATTTTGAAGAATTCAAAGCTGATTATGGCAAAACCATTGTCTGTGGTTATGGACGGGTTGATGGCTGGGCGGTAGGGATTGTGGCCAACCAACGGCTGATCGTTAAAACAAAAAAAGGTGAGATGCAAATGGGTGGTGTCATCTACAACGACAGCGCCGATAAAGCAGCGAGGTTTATCCTTAACTGCAATCAAAAAAAGATACCGTTGGTTTTTTTGCAGGATGTGACCGGTTTTATGGTAGGCAGCCGCAGCGAACATGCGGGCATCATCAAAGACGGGGCGAAGATGGTGAATGCCGTTGCCAATTCGGTGGTGCCGAAGATCACTATTGTTACCGGCAACAGTTTTGGCGCCGGCAACTATGCCATGTGCGGCAAGGCTTATGACCCCCGTTTTATTTATGCATGGCCTACGGCGAAAATTGCCGTAATGGGCGGTGATGCGGCAGCGAAAACCTTATTGCAGATCGAAGTTGCTTCGCTGAAAGCAAAAGGGAAAGAGATTACTCCCGAGGCAGAAAACAAGCTGCTGAATGAGATCAAAGGCCGCTATGATAAACAAACTTCTCCTTATTATGCAGCAGCCCGATTATGGGTGGATGCGATCATTGACCCGGTGGAGACAAGGAAGCTGATAAGCGAGGGAATTGCAGCGGCGAATAATAATGCAGAAATCGCTGATCTTAAAACAGGAGTTTTTCAGGTGTAAGGGAGGTCCATAGTCAACAGTCAATGGTCAACAGCAGAGTTTGATTGTTGATCGGTTGTTTTTACTTTCACAGGATACATTTTGTATAACAATTACTTTCAAACCTGTCTATGGTCCGTTGACTATGGACTGTCGGCCCAAAAATGTCAGCTCAAAACATCACGATATACACAGATGGTTCATCAAGAGGAAATCCCGGTCCGGGCGGCTATGGTGTAATCTTAATGAGCGGCCATCACCGCAAAGAACTCTCACAGGGCTATAAACTCACCACCAACAACCGTATGGAACTGATGGCAGTGATCGAAGGGCTAAAAGCATTAAAAAAAGAAGGAATGCATGTCACCGTCTATTCCGACAGCCAGTATGTGGTGAAAGCTGTGGAAGAAGGCTGGCTCAACACCTGGATCAAAACCAATTTCAAGGGCGGAAAAAAAAATCCTGACCTCTGGAAGGAGTATTACCAGCTTTCACATAAACACAAAATAAAATTTGTGTGGGTGAAAGGACATGCAGACAACCCATTCAATAACCGTTGTGATGAACTGGCTACAGAAGCGGCAGACGGTAGTCATCATACATTACTCGATGACGAAGGTTATGTACAGGGCAAAAACAATCTTTTTTCCTGATGCAAAAAAAATCGCTTTGCAGTTGGAGCGGCGGCAAAGACAGTTGCTTTGCTCTGATGCAGGCCATTCAAATGGGCTACCAGCCGAAAGTTTTATTGAATGTATTAAACGAAGAAGGAAAAATTTCCCGTTCGCATGGCATCCCCTCTTCCATTTTGCAGGCACAGGCCGCTGCAGCCGGTTTACCTATTCATTTGATAAGCAGTTCATGGAATGAATATGAACAACATTTTATCGCTGCTCTTAAAGAACTCAAACAGCAATATCAACTCACCCATGCCGTGTTTGGAGACATAGACCTGCAACCCCACCGCGACTGGGAAGAAAAAGTTTGTGCCAATGCAGAACTGACTGCCGTTTTACCACTTTGGAAACAGGACAGGAAAAAACTGGTGTTGCAGATGCTGGAAGCCGGTATTGAAACCATGATCGTCAGTTGCAATGAAGTGATGGGAGAACAGTTTATCGGCCGCATCATCACTCCCGCCCTTGTAGATGAACTGGAGGCATTGGGTGTTGATGCTTGTGGTGAAAATGGCGAGTATCATACATTGGTGCTGGATTGCCCGCTTTTTACTGAGCCAATAAATGTTTCCGTTGAGCAAAAGTTGCTGCATGAGAAATATTGGTTTGCAGAGCTGAAACAAAAATCATAGCCACAGAAACCTGTCTTCCGCAGGCAGGCGCTGAAGCGCTGAATTTCTGTGCTTCAGTGGCTAAAACAAAAAACCCATCCGAAAAACGAATGGGTTAAATATTTTTTGCCAATCAATCAGGCCAGTTTCAATTCCGCTTTATGCCTGGTGATATAATTATAACTGAGTAATATCAGCGGCAGGAAAACCACAGTTGCGATCAATGCATTTTTATAAAAGGGAAGACCGGCCGCATAGCAGGTCATCAGGCCGCTAAAGTCTTTTGTGTATGCAACATGCTGACCCATCCAAACCCCAAAATTGGAAATAAGAAAGAACACCGTTGGCGCAGCAATAGCCCCGATCAGCAGGCTGCTGTTGCTTCTTCCTTTCAGCCACAATCCGATCAGGGTGGCACTCATCAGAATGAGATAGTTTTTCCATTGACCCCCATAAAAACCGGCATAAGGAAATGCACCGCTCTTATATAGCAAATGGATGATCACATCACTTACAAACAAAGCCAGCAAAGGCAGCAGGAAGGACCAATCTCTTTGTTTGATGATAAACCCTGAAAATAATGCAATGGCAATAACCGGTGAAAAACCCGACCAGTCCAGCCTGGGGCCAAATTCAAACTTGCAATAAGTGGCCAAAGCTATCAGCACCAATGTAAAAACGATCAGTCTTCCGTTAAACTTCATAATTGTAAGATTAGCATAAACACCCCGATGGGATGGGGCAAAATTAAAAGAATTGAGCTAATTGGCTGCCTATTTTATTCACGGTTGTGAACATCGCCGCCAGCCCTGAAAACAGTGGATTTTTCGCTGGCTTTCAGCGAAACAGGCTGCCCGGCAAATGCCACAGCAGCGGGTTGCCCCGCTTCCAGTCTTATGCTGTGATGACCATCGCTGAGCACAGCCTTGCCTTCTGTCAATAAAAAGATCTCCGTATCATCCGGTGAAACCGATACAAATTCGTCGGCTTCCAGCTCATAAGCTGCCAGGCGAAAATCAGGAACCGGCACAACATAATTTTTTTCCTTTCCCTCCTTCCCTTCACCTGAAAGAATATCGGGGAAGGTTGGCTCGCATTTCACATGTTTCAGCAATTCTTTTACATCAATATGCTTTGTGGTCAGGCCTCCTCTTAATACATTATCTGAATTGGCCATGATCTCCACGTTCTGTCCTTCCAGGTAAGCATGGGGCACACCGGCAGCCTGGTAAATACCCTCCCCTTTTTTTAAATGAACAAGATTGAAAAGATAGATGGAAAAAATGCCCCGGTCTATATTCCCGTTTTTGTTGTAAGTAGCCGCAGCCCTGGCTACCCAGAAATCTTCATCATAACGGTCCGGCTCATTGTCTGCATAAATGGAAGAAAGATTATCCAGCAACGGCTGCAATAGCCTGTTTACTTCTTCCTGCGGCATTTCCATCACATGCCTGTACAAACCGCTGTAACCCGATGCATTGAAAACAGGCAACAGTTCCCGCAGTTCCACTACGTTCAATAGTGTATAGACCAGTTCTTCTGTTGGTTTAAACCCGTGCAGCAACCAAAAATCACTTAAAGCCACCATCAGCTCGGGTTTATGATTAGCATCTTTGTAGTTCCGCTGCGGTGAATCCAGCGGTATGCCTGCCGCATTTTCTCTTGCAAATTCAGTTTCAGCTGCCGCTTTTGAAGGATGCACCTGGATGGAAAGCATATCTTTTACATCCAGTACTTTCAGCAAAAAAGGAAGCTGGCCTGCCAATGAACCCAATGGCTGCTCACCGGAGTTTGTTTCAACAGTGGAATGTCCCAATGCATGAGTGCCCATCCAGTATTCGGCAAAAGGTTGTTTTGCTTTGTTATCAGCTTGCAAAAGAGTAGGAATAAAATCAGTTCCGCCCCAGTCGTAATGTTTTACCACAGCTTTTAAACGGGCAACTCCTGTCATACATTTTTTTTTAACTGCGACCTCACCCCCATCCCCTCTCCAAAGGAGAGGGGCTTAAACCCTAAAGTGGAGAATTTTATAATCTACCGGAAGTGTCCCGTCGCATAAGATTAAAATCTTTCTTTATCTTAAAGTAAAGATAAGGCATGGCCTCACACAATGATTTGGGAAAAGAAGGAGAAGATATGGCGGCCGCCTGGTTGCAGGAGCAGGGCTATTCCATTCTTCATCGTAACTGGCGGTATTCCTATCATGAAATAGATATTATCGCTGTTAAGAACGGCAAGCTCCACATTATTGAAGTGAAAACCAGGAAAGGAAACCAGTTTGGCCATCCTGAAGACAGTGTGACAAAGAAAAAATTCAAACGACTGCAAAAGGCAGCCGACGAGTTTTTATTTCACAACCCCGAATATAAATGGATGCAATATGATGTGCTGGCCATCACTTTGTTTGGCAACAAGGAGCCGGAATTCTTTTTACTGGAGGATGTGTTTTTGTAGAGAGCCGGAAATGGCAACAAAAACAAATAAGTAGCCTACAAAAAAGAATAAGCAAGTCATCGACGCACTATTCACTATTCGCTATTCACTACTTCCTGTTCACCATTCCCCCAATCTGTGTCATCATTTTTTCCACCAGACGGTAAGTGGCCGGGCAATACTCAACATTCTGCTTGTGCACATGCACATAGTCCTTCATTTTTTTAGGCAAATGTGGAAATCCGGAGCAATCGGCCGGACGGACATGATAAATAGAACATTTATTATCCTTGAGATTAAGGAACTGGCAGGGTTGTTTCTTATTCATCCAGTCTCCGGTGCCTCTTTCTTTATAAAGCCATTTTTTTCTGAACTCTTCCGGTGTTTGTCCAAAATGTGCTGAGATCCTTTTCACATCCGTATTGGTGAAAGTGGGGGTCATGGTTTTGCAGCAATTGGCACAGGTAAGGCAGTCCACTTCTTTCCATACTTCTTTTTCTAACCTGGCTGTGATGCCTTCAATGCCACGGGGTGCATTTTTTTCCAACTTTGTAAGAAACCGGCGAAAACTTCTTTTCTTATGACGGGCTTTTTGTTTGAACGAACGGATATTAATGGGTTTCATTTCACTCATGCGCCGAAGATAAAAGAATTTTCCAATCAACAATAGGCATTGCCTATTTTTGCGCTGTATCAAATCAATAAAAATGAGAATACTTCTTCTTCCGGTTGCCGCCCTTTTGTTTGCCTGGTCATTCAATGCCTGCAAGTCTTCTGCGCCCCCGGTGTTTTGTGATACCACCTGCGCCAGCGAACCGATCGGTTTCAACCTCAACATTCCCGACAGTCCTTATGTTAGTGTATCATTGAACAATTGCATACCCGACACCATCACCTGGAGCCACCGTATGCTGGCCACCAAACGCAAAATGGGTTTTTATGAACTGGTCGGCAAAGAAGCCCGGTTGAATAAGGATTTTATGAAATGCTATTTCAAAGACACTGCCTATGCCTGGCTGCAGTTCAATGATTGCATCAGCGGTCGTGGTTTCTTAGTAAAACTTCCTTATAGTAAAGATGACCGCTGGAGTATTTACACCAGTGCTTTAAACAATATTGACCCGAAATTCAGCGTGGCAGAAGGATACATCGCCTATTATGATGAAACCTTTATCTATGTGCAGGAACTGGCTACCGGCAAAAAAGGAAAAATGCTGA
>CAYTGN010000017.1:0-5740 GCA_964437415.1 uncultured Chitinophaga sp.
GCCAATACTGTGCGAAGACTTTAGTGATGTGCTATGCGGCCATTTCTGTCCATCTCGGAAATTTGTTTCACTACTGGTACAAATTATGATTGATAATCAACTCGAAACTGTACCATTCAATATTATGTTTTCTCGGGGGGCTGGCGGCAATAACACAAGGCGGAACACAAGCCAAGGGGATTTTTTGGAGGGGCGGATAAGGGTATCAGCTAATGTAAATATTTTTAGGAAGCCGGCCAACGAAAGGTTTAACTTAATGCAGAACTTTTTTAGGATGAAGTTTAAATGTCTGCCTTCGGCAGACAGGTTGCCATTCAAACGGTAATGCCGACGGCATAATGGGTTCAGGACTTCTTTCCAGAAGCCCTTTACTTTTAGGGTAGTTATAGTTTATAAAAAAAGGCAATGCCTACACCACCAAACCCATTCTATACCGTAGAGATTTGAATTATTAAAAAAATGTACCTTAGAATTCTATTACCCGCACAGCCTTATCCGCAGCCTGGAAACTATTTATTGGAGAGAGGGAAAAAAAAGCCCCACCGAAGCGAGGCTAAAGGTTTTCACCTGCGGCATATAGCCTTATTGTGATAAGATTGAGAAAAGAGATAAATCTCTTGAACAGCAAAGTAAAGAAAATTTTTAGTTTTAAGAAAATAAATCTCACACCAAAACCTTTTTGCTATGAGCAAGATTTTAGGGCTTGACCTTGGAACTAATAGTATTGGATGGGCTATTATTGATGATGCATTAAAACAAATAATTGATTGCGGGGTTCGAATTTTTCCTGAAGGTGTCAATAGAGATACAAAAGGAGCAGAAGTTTCTAAAAACGAAACGAGGAGAACCAAAAGACAGACAAGAAGACAGTATTTCCGAAGAAAAGTAAGAACAGCTCGGCTTGTTGAAGTTCTCATTAGTAAAGGAATGTTTCCTGATATAGAGAAGATATTTGATAGTTATCCTGAGAAAAACAAACCTTCCACAAATAACTTCATAACGAAGTTGTTTTTTTGTTTTAACCAAGTTCAACTCCATAATGACTTAAGAGAATTTTTTCAGAATAATCCTTATCACTTAAGAAAGCTTGCTATTACCGGAGTTAAATTATCCTTGATGGATTTAGGCAGAGTATTTTATCAACTATCTCAAAGACGTGGATATAAAGAAAATCTTCAATCTCCGCTTGCTGATGGAAAAACACTTATTAAAGGCGATGCAGAGAAAGGGACATTGGGAATTGATGCTACTAAAAGCCTGATTAATGAATATGGTTCTCTTGGAGCAGGCATGGCTGCTTTATATGACAGCCATACAGAATATATTGAATCGGGTAAAGACTATAAACAAATTCCAGAAAGAATAAGGAATCGATATACGCTGCGAAGTATGTACACTGAGGAGTTTGAAAAGATTTGGGAAAATCAGTCTAAAATCTATCCTGATATATTAACTATTGAATTTAAGGAACTACTTGGACATGAAACTAAGGGAATTCTTTTTTATCAAAGAGAACTGAGGAATCAAAAGTTTTTAACCGGCAAGTGCACTTTTGAAACTGGAAAGCCAAGGGCCAGATTAAGCTCCCCATGGTTTGAAAAATACAGGATGTACCAGTTTATAAATTCAATCAGAATTGATGGCATTCCTTTAAACGAAGAGCAACGGATACTTATTATTGAAATTTTTAACTCCACTGCAGACAAAATAGCTTTTTCCGATATTAAAAAGAAGCTTAAAAAAGCTGATGGAAACTTTAATTATGAGGATAAATTAAAGATACCGGGAAATAAAACTATTGCAGGGCTCAGAAAAATATTCGGAAAAGCTATATGGGACAAAATGACTAACGATGAGCAGGAACAGGCATGGTTAATAAAATTGAATGCAATTGATCCGGAAAAGACTAAAAATTATTTAGCAACCAAATGGAGATTCGATGAAAAGCAAGTAGAAGATTTTTTTAAACTACGATTGGCAGATGACTCTGCAAGCCTGAGTACTACTGCTATAAAGAAGATACTGCCCTATCTGCAAAAGGGAAGACTCTATAATGAGGCGGTGATAATGGCTGGTGTACAAAATGCTTTTGGTGATTCAAACTGGAACAAACTGAATGATGAAGAAAGAAAGACCTTAGAAGATACAATTGAAGGGGAGATAACCCATATTCAAGGCGAGAAAATACTAGACAGGGTAAAGGAAATACTAGGCAAATCGTTTGGCTTGTCAGAAGCAAGGCTAAAGAAATTTTATCATCACAGTGAAGTTACACAGATAGCATTCAAAGGAAAATTCCCGGATAACGATAAAGAAATTCAAAAAGTAAGAAACCCAGTTGTAATTGCATGCCTCTTTGAAATCAGAAATCTTGTAAAAGAAATAATTAAACAGTATGGAACAATTGATGAGATTAAAATTGAGTTAGCAAGAGAATTAAAGTCAAGTAAAAAAGATAGAGAATCTTATCGATTCAAGCAATATGATAACGAGGCAGCAAATGATCAGGCAAAAAAAATACTTGATGAATATAATAAGCCCCACACCCGTTCAAATATCAGAAAAGTATTACTCTTTAAAGAAATTGAAAAAGTACATGGTAGTGCTGTGAATCCTTTTAATCCATCCCAGACTTTTCGCATTACAGATCTTTTCCATGATGGATACATACAAATTGAACATATTATACCTTATTCTGTCTCCCTTGATGACAGTATTGGTAATCTTACGCTGTGTGATGCGGATACAAACAGGGATAAAGGAGACAGAACACCTTTTCAATACTTTACAGCTAAAGGCAATAACTGGGAAAATCTTAAGCAGCAAATATTTAAGATATTACCTTATAATAAGGCTCGTCGTTTTGTAGCGGAAACAAACCCGGTATTAGATGACTTTATTCAAAGACAATTAAACGATACCCGGTATATCTCAAAATTCGCAAAAGAATTACTGAAGTATGTTTGTCAGAAAGTAAATGTAAGTTCTGGAGGAACAACCTCAAACCTTCGGCATTTATGGGGGCTTGATAGCATTTTGAGTCTAAAACCATTTGAAGTTTCAGAATATGATCAGGGTGAGTATTGTGCAGCAATTAATGAAAATTGGGAGCTTATTGACGGAGCAATGCGAAAATGGGAATGGAGTGAGGGAAATAAAACCAATAAAAAGAATGAAGAAGAGTTAAAAAAACTGGGTAGAGTAATTTGGGGTGTAGTCCGCAAAGGGAAATTCTACCCTAAAAAAACAAGAGATGACCATCGGCACCATGCTATAGATGCTATTACAATTGCTTGCACAAAGACCTACTTTGTGAACGAAATAAGCAGAATAAGCTCAAAGTTTACAAATTACGAGGAGTACATTCATCAGGTAGCTGATTTCCCTGAACCATGGCCCAGCTTCTTCCAGGATGCAGATAAAGCAGTAAAAAAAATCCTCGTTTCTTATAAAAAACAAGAAAAAGTACTCTCTAAAACCAGAAAGGCATTGTATGACAAAAAAACAGGTAAGCCTCTCTTTAAAAATGGTAAACGTTTATATGGGCAGGGATTAGCAGCAAGAGGAGAGTTACATGAAGCAACTTATTATGGCAAAAGAAGATCACCGGGCCAGGAACATCATAGTTACCATATAAGAAAGAAGTTGCAGGATCTTACCCCGGCCATGATAGGAAAAATAGTTGATTCAAATGTAAGGCAAGCCGTCATTGAAGCGATACGAAAGATTAAACCTGAAATAAATTTTACTGACAAAAAAATCGAAATCCCAAACGGGGCATTCTTTGATAAAACAGAATCAGGCCAATTAATTCCAAAAGTCTTTCTACCTAACAAAAGAGGTAACCCTGTGCCCGTTTTCAAAGTACGTATACGAAATACCAGCTCAAATGCAGTAAAACTGAAGGATTATAATGTATGGGTAGAACCTGGAAGTAATCATCATATCGTTTTATTTGATACACCTGAGGGAAGAAAAGGCACAGTTGTTCCGTTTTGGGATGCGGCTGAAAGAAAGAAAAACAACTTATCCCAAATAGATAAAAATGTTGAAGGTCAATTCGTAATGAGTCTTCAAAAGGGTGATATGATACTGCTTGATGTTGATGAAACTTTAAATCTTAAAGAAATTATCGAACATAAAAATCTTTATGAACATTTATACTATTTAAGAAAAATGAGTTCAAAAGAAAAAGAAAACGGAAAAGGATACCAAATCGAACTCGTTTTTATAAAACATACCATTTCCAATATAAATCCAGATAAAGAACGAAAAAGATCCGAAGTTCAAGGACGTAGCCCTGGCACACTCAAAGGAATAAAAGTAAAAGTTGACAATCTTGGAAAATTAATACGAGTATATGATTAAACGTACTTTATCCTTTTCCAACCCTTTTCATCTCAGCATAAAACTTGAGCAACTCGTTATTTTTAATAAAGAAACAGAAGAAGAAACAACAAGACCAATTGAGGATATTGGTTATTTGGTAATTGACCATCCGCAGATCACTTTCACCAATGCACTCATGCAGGAGCTAGCCAAGAACAACGTGGCGGTAATTATCTGTGATGCTTGTCACCACCCCAGCAGTATGCTGCTGCACTTGGATACCCACCATATACAAGCACAGCGTTTCGGTGCACAGGTGGTAGCCAGTGAACCCTTAAAAAAACAACTGTGGCAGCAAACCATTAAAGCCAAGATACGTAACCAGGCCAGGGTGCTGGAACTGGCGGGTGAAAAGGCTCCTGCCCTTTACAACCTGGCGAATAAGGTTACCAGTGGGGATACTACTAATTGCGAGGCCCAGGCAGCAAGAATTTATTTCAAACAATTATTCGGCCCTTCTTTTCAACGCTTCAGGGAGGGGCCACCTCCCAACCCTTCTTTAAACTATGGTTATGCCATCATACGGGCCGCGGTGGCAAGGGCATTGGCGGGCAGCGGTCTGCTGGTTACACTGGGTATCCACCATCACAACAAGTACAACAACTTTGCACTTGCCGATGACATTATGGAGCCATTCCGTCCGTTCTGCGACTGGCTCGTTTACCGGCAAATACATTCTGTGCCCGATTATCACAATATCACCAAAGAAAGAAAAGCTGAATTTTTGAATTTACTGCAGGCAGACTGCCTTTACAGGCAGGCAACAAGTCCATTAATGGTCGCTATGGAAACCGTCACTGCTACATTGGCCAAATGTTTTGAAGGTACAGCCAAAAAAATAGAATATCCCGAACTGCCGGTATCATGATAAAGCAGGACAGACTAAATGCATATCGCATCATGTGGTTATTTGTTTTTTTCGATCTGCCAGTTGAAACAAAAAAGGAGCGAAAAGAAGCAGCTCGTTTTCGAAAAGACCTGATGAAAGACGGTTTCAACATGATGCAGTTCAGTGTGTACAGCCGTCATTGCGCCAGCGATGAAAGTGCATCGGTGCATATTAAACGTACCAAAGAAAAAGTTCCTGAAAAAGGACAGGTAAGCATATTGAAAGTAACCGATAAACAATACGGAGACATCATCAATATCTGGGGGGCTAAAGAAAAGCCTTTGCCTCCCGGCCCCACCCAGATGGAAATGTTTTAGAAAACATTTTTTGATGATCATTACATACTCAATCGTTCAATTACATCATTTTTTCCCTCGATAAATAGTGGTTAAATATATGGCACTAAAGGGTTTTAATCACCCAATAGTATGTAAAAGAACTTTTCTCAATCAAACCACAACA
>CAYTGN010000017.1:5840-81247 GCA_964437415.1 uncultured Chitinophaga sp.
AGTATGTAAAAGAACTTTTCTCAATCAAACCACAACAGGCTCAGTAAATTTAAAGCCTATGTATTGAGTATGTAAAAGAACTTTTCTCAATCAAACCACAACTTTTACAGGTGTCTCTGAGAAAAGATTGTCAGTATGTAAAAGAACTTTTCTCAATCAAACCACAACCTCTACAACCTCATGCTTCACGTCTTCCGTAGTATGTAAAAGAACTTTTCTCAATCAAACCACAACATCTACCAACTCGTCCAATAGAACCTGATTAGTATGTAAAAGAACTTTTCTCAATCAAACCACAACAGAGGACCAAGGCGGGGAAATGCGTTACGCAGTATGTAAAAGAACTTTTCTCAATCAAACCACAACCAATAATCTCTGCAACGCTGCTATTTCATTAGTATGTAAAAGAACTTTTCTCAATCAAACCACAACCCATTATCGCCTATCTCAATGAAGCTGGTGAGTATGTAAAAGAACTTTTCTCAATCAAACCACAACGCACCCGTTATATTCAACGAAGTGTTTTTAAGTATGTAAAAGAACTTTTCTCAATCAAACCACAACAATGAAGCTGTCAACAAGTTGAAGGCCAAGAGTATGTAAAAGAACTTTTCTCAATCAAACCACAACTGCTCATGGTGGTCATGTATGGGCTTCCTAAGTATGTAAAAGAACTTTTCTCAATCAAACCACAACATATTCAGGGTCATTGATTGCAAGCTCAATAGTATGTAAAAGAACTTTTCTCAATCAAACCACAACTACTGCACCACTATTTTGTCGCTAAAAGGAGTATGTAAAAGAACTTTTCTCAATCAAACCACAACCGTCGTCAACAGCGATTGAAAAGTTAAGGAAGTATGTAAAAGAACTTTTCTCAATCAAACCACAACCATAACCTAATAATGGAGTAATAATATTAGAGTATGTAAAAGAACTTTTCTCAATCAAACCACAACTCAGAATATTGTTTTACTCATGCCAGAGAAAGTATGTAAAAGAACTTTTCTCAATCAAACCACAACCCACTGCACCACTATCATTTCATCAAAGGGGAGTATGTAAAAGAACTTTTCTCAATCAAACCACAACGAACTGTGCTGATACTGTCCCTGTAATGGTAGTATGTAAAAGAACTTTTCTCAATCAAACCACAACCTTATGGGATTTTGACCTAAAAAATAATGAAGTATGTAAAAGAACTTTTCTCAATCAAACCACAACGGCCATTCATACCAGCGCAACCCACAAAGCAGTATGTAAAAGAACTTTTCTCAATCAAACCACAACTAAGTCTTATTATTTGACTTCAAAGGCACAAGTATGTAAAAGAACTTTTCTCAATCAAACCACAACTTATTGAGTATTTTCAGAAGCGTGGATTTAGTATGTAAAAGAACTTTTCTCAATCAAACCACAACTTCCCATATGATCAGCGCTGTCATAGTTAGAGTATGTAAAAGAACTTTTCTCAATCAAACCACAACTGATCAGCTAGGCGAGTTGCTCTCGTTTCTAGTATGTAAAAGAACTTTTCTCAATCAAACCACAACGGAAGCCTGTTTGCGCAATGGTGAAATTGCAGTATGTAAAAGAACTTTTCTCAATCAAACCACAACTCTGTTCGATAATTCAACCGGCGTTCCAAAAGTATGTAAAAGAACTTTTCTCAATCAAACCACAACTGTTTTGATGGATGCCACAGGAAGGATATTAGTATGTAAAAGAACTTTTCTCAATCAAACCACAACTCTGTTCCTCTAATGCTCTTGTAAGCTTTTAGTATGTAAAAGAACTTTTCTCAATCAAACCACAACAGGTCAACGAAATGGTTTTGCGTAACCTGGAGTATGTAAAAGAACTTTTCTCAATCAAACCACAACGGGAGCATTGTTATCAAAGATCGTAAGAACTGAATTTGAAAGCAAATCATCCCTCCGATAAATGTCAGCCTATACTACAAGTGGGATAGCGCCCACCCCGTGGATTTAAGAAGGGATCGAACTTATGCGTCCCTCCCTGCCTTAAACCGGCAGGCAGGCCAGGAGGGGAAGCGGTTGATTTTCGGGAGGCGCAGGAAAGGACAGATTAGGTATTGACATTTTGCAAATGGTATTATACCTTGGGCATGAATTTTCATAGGATAAGGTTTAATGGTTCGGGGCTTCTTTCCAGGAGCCCTTTACTTTTAGGGGGGAACATTAACCCGGAAACTGATCTGCTTTTTTGCTGATATGCCTGGCAGCTTCAGGGGGCACCCACCAGACATCAATTTTGAGAATGTCGGAGAGGTAATAGTATTTAAGGAGTTGCTTTTTCACCAATTCATAAACTACATTGTAATCCCTGGTGGGGTATTGCCGAAAGCCGGACAGGGGGCGGGCCCGGTCTTTTATGTAAACGGTTATTTTGAAATAGTTCATCTCCACCCGGCAAACCTATTTATTTTAGTTTCATTTTGCCAAATTATTTAGTATTTTTATTTTTGATACCTTCCTGTATTAAACCAAAAGACCATGTGCAATTTTATGGGACACCGGGTGAGCCGGCTGGAGTTGATCAAACTGAAGCAAATTGAAAAGGAACTGGGGACACTGGCGGCATTGGATGAACTGCAGAAGATGAAGGACGGGTTCCGGTATTCGAACTCGGCGATTGTGCGGAAACGGGGAACTGATGATATTGAAGTGGTGGCGGCACACTGGGAGTTTATCCCGGTGTGGGTGAAAACAATGGAGGATGTGAAGGCGGCGAGAAAGCAGGGCATACCCTGGCTGAATGCGACGAGTGAGAAACTCCTGGAAAGTAAAATGTTCAGGGATGCGGCGCTGAAAAGACGATGCCTTGTGATCGCCTCCTATTTTTTTGAATGGCGGGGCTACCAGCCGGAAGGGGCTAAGAAGGAAATCAAATACCCGTATGTGATAGGCGTGAATGATGCGGACTATTTTTATATGGCGGGTATCTGGCAGCCATGGGTGGACAAAAGCACAGGAGAAACGATGGACACATTTGCGATTGTGACGACAAGGGCGAACGGACTGATGGAAGAGGTGCATAATGGGAAGAAAAGGATGCCGACGATTTTAAACGAAGACCTGGCCTGGCGGTGGATCATGGAAGACCTGAAGGAGGAGGAGATCAAAACGATTGCCTCCTATCAATACCCGTCTGAAGATATGTTTGCCTATACGATTGCGAAGGATTTTAAAACGGCTGAAGACCCGCTGGCGCCGTTTGACTATGAAGAATTGCCAGAGCTGGATATTGCATTATGAAGGTTTGGGAATTACATATCAGCTACCAGCAGCGGCCGCATACACTGAAGGCTGAACTGGTCTATCACAGTGACCAGGTGATGCGGATTCGTGTGTATGGAAAGACCAGCAGTATATTGTTAGAAAATAATTATCCTTACCTGCACAAGCTGCAAAGCAGGAAGGGAATGAAGTGGCAGATCAGGGAGGGGAGTTTCCAGGCGGATGCGAAGGAAAGCAGTGAACTGCTGATGAATATATTGAAGCAACTGGAGTACCTGATCAAGAAGGAATACCCGATGGAGAGGCTGATGTTTGAGTGAGAGGGCTGCTGAACCCATACGGGTACCCGGAAGGAAATGGTTTCCTGTTTTATACATTTTACCAGTCTCTTTTTCTTCCGCTGAAGATGAAAGCGATGCGAAAAGCAAGGGAAGTAAGGTTGTATTCTTTGCCGGCGATGTTGGTTTCGAGTTTGAGGCCGAAGTTGAAACTGTTGGCCCTGCGGCCTACTTCGAGGCTATAGCCGCCTTCGACAGATGTGGCTATACCATCCCGATGGGTGGCATCACCATACTCGGGCACGAGCACAACCCGGCACCAGCCGGCCTGTGGTACAACATAAAAACCGGTGAGTGTTTCGCTGAAGATGTGTTTGTAGCCCGCCTTGATGGAAAGATAGCCCCAGCCGGGGTATAATTGCTCATTTTTCGTGGCGAAGTAGGCGAAATCCAAAATCTCAATCCTGACAGCTTGTGTGGCATCGGGGTTGAGAGGAAAATCGGCGACGCCAAAAACGCCATATCCCAATTTTGTCTGAGCGCCTTTCTTACCGATGAGTTTTGCGACCGTGGCCTGGGCATTTGCGCCATAGACCACTGTGATGAAACAGAGCAAGGACAGGACGGTCTTTTTCATCCGCTATTTTTTTCATCAAATATAGCAGGCATAGCCGAAAATTGCCAGTGCCGGGCAGGTAGTGTTATGTCTATATTTTTCCGGAAGCATTGGATTCAACCCCCTCCGGGGTTGTCCCCTTCTTGAGGGCTTTGATGTTTCATGAGTTTCACTCATGGTTATTGGAATTAAAGTCATTTGGACTTTTTGGGGAAGCTTATGAAATCGGTTTAAACAACCTAATCAAATGATCTACCCAGCCCCTCTTTCAAGAACTGCATATCCGATCCGAAAGTGATGCAGGTAATTCCCAAGGCTGCATATTTCGCAAAATCAGCATTCGTTTTTGCCACTATTCCTACTTGCTTATTATGCTGTTTGGCGGCGCTTATCACCTGGCCAATCATTGATTCAAATATTTTATCAGAATAATTTTTTCTTGAACTTAAATCTAATTTTAAATCGGCGGGACCGATAAACAACACATCTACCCCATTTATAGCAGCAATTGATGAGGCATTTTCTACCGCTTTTTCTGATTCAATCTGCACCATGAAAACAGGGGACTCAAACAGATCTCCTTTATCGGAAGTATTTACCCCGAAACCAAAGCTTCTTGCCCCACTAGAATATCCTCTGTTTCCACCTGGCGGATATTGCATTGCCCGCAGACAAGCGATAGCCTCGTCCGCTGTATCAACATGTGGGAGCATTATGCCAGCAGCGCCCCAATCCAGTATACGGCCAATCAAGGCAGTATCCATTTTACCGGGTCTGACAATTAAAGACAAATCACCTGATTTGGCGGCCTGGAAGTTTGCCAACAAACAAGAATCCGTTATGTAACCATGCTCCATGTCAAATAATATCCAGTCATAAGGATATTTTGTTACCAATTCTGCAATTACCGGCGCCCCAATGGAAAGCCATGCTCCCGGGTGGAGTGTATGCTTGCGCAACTGACTTACATTATCTTGATTGTTCATAGCACTAGTTGCCTGGTTTGATTTTTTAAACCTTCGTATGCTTTAAATAGTTTATCACGGGTTAATTGTTCAAGAGAACTGCCCTCAGTTCCCTTTTCAATCAGGAAAAAGTCATCGGATTTGCCAAAATAGTTTGCCCCGATCCTGATCACCGCTTTTACGATCATATTCCTCAACAGGTGGAGATAAAACCTTGGGTAAAAATTTTCAGGTAATTCTCTGATACTTTTATATCCTTTTATTGCAGCTTGTATTACATCGTCCGGGTAAAAACAAGCCAGTAAGGATAAATCATCCGTAGGATCTCCGGATATCGCATCATCCCAGTCAATGACAGATTTGATTTTCTGCCCGTAACCAAGAATATTCCACAGGGCCAGGTCCTTGTGTACCAAACATCCTTTTTCAAGAGAAAGATACATATTGTTCAGCTCAATCACAGCCAGTATATCATCGGCCTCGTTCTGTTCAAGAAAGTTCCGATTTACCAGGTAGCCCAGGTGTTTGTCCAAATTAAGGTAATAGTATTCAATATAACTTTTATGAATTCCTGCCAATTGGCCTGTACGCTCCAATATTTCGGCATTAAACGGGCCAAATCCCTCTGGAGTGATTGCTTGCCATTTAGCCAATTTTTGTCCAATCTCTTCAGCAATTGTCAAAATATCCAGTTCACCGGACTTAAACAAGGAGTTGAGATCAGGGCAATTGACATATTCCATCACCTGGTAAGCAAAATCAACCTGCTCCCTGGAAGTATCAGTTAGATAAATTTTGGGTGCGGGAATGCCGATTTTTTTGATTTCCTCTATAATTCTATTTTCCACCAGCATGTAACCGTCCTTTTCCGGCCCATTTTCCACCCTGATGAAATAAGTTGTGCCGTTTTGATTGGCTAAAAAAGTTAAATGATTACCCTGTCCGTTTGCGGAACGGAGCGCAATGTCATTATTATTGAGCCATTCAGCAAGCAGCTTTTTCAAGGAGAGGATTATTTGCTCTTCTCCATTTTCAGTATTACCCAATGAGTAAAATGCTGACGGCCGGTCACATTTCCAGTAATAAATGTTTTCCCTGTTCTTCATACATTCACTTTTGACTGTTCAACCAATTTAACATTCTCCAAACCAGACGCTGGTGTTTCATTATTTGTAATGTTCTCCTGATCTTCCTTTTTGTATTTCCATCTCCAGAATGCTGCGAGCAAACCTCCAATCAGGGTTTGCATAACGCTGCTAAAAACTGCGGGCACGGCAGCTAAAGGCTGGAGCGGAAAGTTTTGTTTTGCCAGGACAGCCGCCAACCCTCCGTTCTGCATACCTACTTCAATCGATACTGTTCTGGCAATTTTTGAGTCGTACCTGAGAAGTACAGTAAATAAATACCCAAGTGTAAACCCTATAATATGTAATAATCCTGCACCCAGGAAAAGCTTAGCTGCATTTGCGGCTACCATTCCTGCGCTTTGGGCAACAATGCTACCAGCAATAAAAACAATTGCCAACACAGAGGCAAGTGGCCCGGCTTTTGAAACTTTTTGAACCTGATTTGGATATTTATAATTCAGAAAAACCCCTAATCCTACCGGCAGCAGAATAACTTTGACAGTTGTTATAAACATGCCCCATGCATCAACAGGAATATATTTTCCGGCCAGGAAATCGCATAACACCGGTGTAAAGAAAATTGCGAAAACAGTGGAAACGGTGGTCATAATTATGGAGAGAGCAAGATGCCCCCTGCCGAGGTAAGTAATTACATTAGAGGCAGTGCCCCCGGGGCAACAGCCCACAATAATAAACCCTACTGCCAATTCAGTTGGCAACTCCAGTAGTCTTCCAACAGTTAAGGCAGCAATTGGCATAACCGTATATTGCAAAACTGCGCCAAGCAAAACTGCTTTCTTCATCTTTAGCAAAGCAAGAAAGTCATCAACTTTTAAGGTAATACCCATCCCAAGCATAACAATTGCCAGGGCACCAACCATCCAGTTGCCGGAAAACCATGAAAAAACAGGAGGATACAAAAAGCCTATTAAAGAGCTCAGTATTATCCATAAAGGATACAAATTGATAAACCCATTAAGGATACTGCCTGTTTTCATTTTTTTGACCCGTGTTTTAAATTCAATGAAGGAGGCGGACATTTATCGAGACATTCCGGAGCTGCAATCAGTAATTTACCCGCTGAACCTGCACTACTGAATTTCCCATTGATAATATCCGCTTCGCTAAACTTTGCCAGCAGTATATGGCCATCTGTTGCCCGGTTTCGGTCATAAGAAATATAAATCACTCCGTTCCTTGCCTGGAATCCATCCGGATAAGAAACACCCCTGCGTTCATCAAGCATGAGACCTCCCCTCCATGATTTACCTTCATCGTCAGATAAAAAGGCCATTAGCTTTGACCTTGTTTTCGTCTGCTCATTCAATTCTCCATGCTTTATCAATATTAAATTGCCGGATTGAAGTCTGCGTATAAAATGGCGGGAGCTAATATGAGGTAATAGTTTTTCGGGAGCTGACCATGTTTTCCCTTTGTCAACTGAAAAGCTTTGATTAATACCATCATTGGTGCGGGCAGTCATCCACAATTTTCCGTTTTTTAATTCTACTATGTGATGCTCATCATAACTTGGCTTCAAAAACCGGACACCTCCCTGCCTGATCCATGTTTCACCTTTATCAATAGAAATGAAAACATGAGCCATTCGTAAGGAATCCAATTCATGATATGCATCCTGGAAATAGGCGGGTTCTTTATCAATTATTCCCCGATTCAATAATGAAACGGGAAGCACCCACTCACCTGTGCTTAATACAATGGGTTTTGACTTGGCTGTTCCGTGCCAGATCCTGCGTGGAACCGACCATGCTGGTATAGGATCATCAGGGTTTTTGCAGAGAGAATACCAAACCCCTGCCCTTCCATCGAAATCATTTACAGACTGATCGAAAAAAAACCAAAGCCTGCCCAACGGGTCAGTCCACAAATTGCCATTTTGAATAGCTCTTTTTTCCTGCAAACCTGTATTCTGTGCATCTGCAACCAGTACCGGCTTAGACCAGGTAAGCCCTCCATCATCGCTATACATAAGCAATATAAAAGAGTTGGGGTCATCGCCTCCTGCTGTCCAACAGGACCATATACGGCCCGAGCCTGTTTGTTCAAGTCCCATATTCATCCCGTAATCCAGCCGGTCATAATCGTAATACGGGAGTGGGTTATGATTCAATATTGGAGTAACAAGCCCCAGGTCAATTTTCTTTTCTGCAACAACTTGTCCTTCCAGGTTTGAATGGCAGAATAAAAAAACTGTCAATTTGATAATCAATATGGAGAATCTACATCTCATCATTCTTATTTAATACTATGCGTTTTCTGTAAGTACGCAGGTGGAACTTTATCCAGGCCACGGGGCTTACTTATTATTCGCTTATTAAATGATCCCTGGCTTAAAAAATTTTTGTTTAGTATGTCCTCCTCCCTGAACCGAGCTAAAAGGATTTCTCCATCAGTATCTCTGTTCCTGTCGTAGGAGATATAAATGAACCCATCCTTTGTCCCGAATCCATCCGGGTACGATACCCCACGGCGCTCATCAATCAATAGTCCGCCTTGCCATGTTGTGCCATCATCTGCAGACAAATAAGCAGTAAGCTTTGACCTGGTTCGTGTTCGCTCATTGATACCGCCATGTTTTATCAGTATCAGATTTCCTGCTTGCGTTCTTGTAATAAAGTGCCTTGACCCAATATGCTCCATATATTTCAGGGGAACACTCCAGGTTTTCCCTTCATCAGCCGAAACGCTTTCCCAAATACCATCCTCCGTTCTTGCCGTCATCCATAAACTACCATCCTTTCTTGCAATGACATGATGTTCGTCAAATTGTGGTTGGGGAAAAGCAACACCCCCCTGCCGTTGCCAGCTTTTTCCCTGGTCTGTGGAAATAAATACATGCGCCATACGAAAGGAATCCAATTCAGTATATGCATTCTTAAACAATGGACTTTTGATCTTTGTCCTGTCCCAGAGCGATACTGGTAAGATCCAAACTCCGTTAGCAAGTACTGTCGGTTTATTAAGCGTACACCCATGCCAGATGCGTTGAGGCTTTGTCCATACCGAATAGTTCTCATCTGGCTTCTCACAGATGCTGTACCAGACACCGGATCTTCCGTCAAAATAGGTAAGCCCCTGATCAAAAAACAACCATAACCTGCCTAAAGGGTCAAGCCAAAGAGTGGCAACCAGTGTCCTTTTCTTAATACTATCAGCAATGCTGTGCGGATCAATCACTACAAGTGGTTCTGACCAGGTGTCTCCATTATCAGTACTCCTGTTTAATAGCAGGAAAGCGTCTTCATTGTCGCCACCTCCAATCCATGAAGTCCAAATTGTTCCATTAAGGGTTCTTTCTATGCTGGTTGTCATCCCATAATCAAGCTTATCATACTGATACCCTATAAGGGGGCTGGTAAGTATTACAGGAGTGGCTAAGCCCTGGTCTGCTGTTGTGGAAAGAGGCTGTGCGATTGATTTTTCAACCAATCCTGCCACAAGAAAAAGCAGCAAGCTTAGTTTAAGTATAGATATGTTTCTTAAGATGCTCAATGTTTATATTAATTCAATATGCTTCTGATCCTTTATTATCAATCACACCCTCATACTTTGAACCGCCAGCGCCAAGGTATCCATAGCTGGCCCCGGTTTTGTCCGGGCTAACCCAAAATGAATAGAGTTTCCCGTTATTTAAAGTAAAGCGGAACCTGACAGGTTTTCCTATTAAAGCGGCAAGGTCATCAGCCCCTTTCCATCGAATTGCGTGAAGCGTTTTATCTACGCTGACTGATTCACAGTTTTTGTATGAAAAAGGACCGATAACTTTATTCTTTTCATCCAATATTTCAACTTTTAATTCTCCTGAAGGACAATCAACATTCACAAATAAATATTGCCCATTGAAAGTAACCGGACGGGTTGTCAAAACCCCTTTACCCGGGCCTGACTCCATCGAAGCAAACCCATCTCTTCTCAATATTGCCATTCCTATACTGGCGCCGGTATACATGCCTCTGCTTCCATCAGGAGCTATTCCCGAAAAACCACAATAAGGAAACCACAACTCATCACCAACTACTAAACAAACCCCGGTTGTGCCATGGAGATAGGCTCTATCCCAATCACCTTCATTCCGGGTAGCCTTAATAAAAGGTTTTCTTTCGGGGCGGCTCCAGTGAAACCCATCACGGCTAAAACCAAGTTTTAACTCGGTAATTTTGGGATATTTTCCTTCTTCTGCAATTGAATTCTTTGGCCCTAAATGGATATAAAACTCACCCAGTAAAATGCTTTCATAAGCTATCGCATTTAAACTATAAAGCTGTGCACTGTCACCCACCTGCTGATCAGGGGCATCCAACTTATCTGCATTTGTCCAGAACACCATATTCTCCCAACCTGCACCCTTTAAAAAATGTGAACTCTCGGCATAATAACGAGCCCGGCCACGAGGAGTGTTTTGCTTAATACTATAAACCCAAACATTACGGTAAGGATTATAAAAAATCGAAGAATAATCTGCTGCTCTTCCTGTAGTTACCCCCTGCGACCATATTTTTCCATCTGGTGATACATGTAACGTATGCGTAGGTGATAAATTTCTTTCTTTGAAATTATCCGCCCATGCCCCATCAACAAGTCGTTCAATTATTGCTTTATAACGCTGGGTTGAGTCAGACGTTAGCGCATCAAACCATATAGAGTTATCACCCCCTGCCCGTAAAGGACCAGGCGGTAACACAAGATTTCCGCCGCTTAAACCTAATTCCGGTCTTTCCCAATGCAATAGATCCCGGCTTGTTGCCAAAGCCAATCCTCCCCGCCAGCCTGCTGTATAAAACATTTTATATTCCTTGTCCTTAGAATCATAAAAAACACCTCCATGACCTAAATAGGCGGCAGCTGTATTCTGGTGACGGGTTGACAATTCATGAGGCGAGGTCGGGGAAAAAACCGGATTGCGGGGATGCTTTTTTGCCTGATGATAAAATCGCTTAAGATTTGTTTGCTCAATGAGGAAATCATCTATAAATAATTGCCGACCCTTATCAATTGGAATAATGGCTGGTATATTTTTCAAATACGGAACAGGCATTGGATCGGCAGATAATGGATTCATATTAGCCGGAGGCCATACTGCCGGTAACTCAATTCCGTTATAAAGTATCTTCGTGTTTCCTGTCTGCTGCCCATTAATTATAGCAGGAATACCACAGAAAAAAGCACAGTATAAAAAATACCTTTGAATAGACGACTTTAAAAATTGTGATTTCATAATCATTATAACTTATTTATAAACAACTAAGGCCTTCAAGGGAACTCTTGTAATGCCAATATCTTCTTTTCCGATTGAATACAACGTGTACAAAGTATCTGACTGCACAATAGAACTCGAATATGCGAACCCGGGATTGCGGCCCCTTATTCCCGGAATACGAAAGGTTTTGGGTGCTCCGCTCCGCAAGACGAAGACCCGGTCAAAGCTGTAGCCATCACGACTGATTGAAACTGTCATGGGGTCACGGTTCATGTATAATGCTTTATCAAACTCAGGTGCAATCTGATTTCCTATTAACAACACAGTTCCATCACTCAATTTTATCGCCTGACACCTGCTCGGAGAATCGGGTATATTGGTTGGATAGGGTTTCCCCCATTTATTTATCCCCTCAGGAAAACTTACATAGAGCCTGTTATTATGTACCGGGTTAGAAGGTGTACCCCAATTTCTCAACATTACTATTTGCTGTCCATCCGATGCCTGGTAAGAAAAACTTTCTATAAGCTCAGCGCCGTCAATTGCCTTTCTATCCACACCCTGATTACCGGAAGCCCACCAACTGACATGGTTGTTTTGCTTATACCAAGCAAGAATTTTTGATGCAATCTCATTCTGATATACTGTGTTTGTTTGCTTCGTGATAAAGCCGGGAAGAACTGCCTTTTCGGGTAACCCAGATAACAAAAAAGCCTCCTGGTTGCTATCACCTGGCTCTGCGCAAATAGCAATTGGGTATGGAGCAGCTCCCGGAGAGAAAACATAAACAACAGCATATAAAATATCATCAACAATAACCCAGCGGTCCGGCTTCAAATGAATTCCCCTCTCGCTTCGGGGTCTGACAGGACCCGGTGCTGGCATTAGCTCAGCCGGTGAGATCCATTTTCCCCACTCCACAGATTTTGAATAGAGTACCCTTTGTCCTGGTGCATCTTCGCCATAACGATGGTTTCCCCACATTGCATAAAATGTACCCTTGTGAAAAATGAGACAAGAATAATGGTTATAAGCTCCTTCCGTACTATCTGCGGGCTGCCATACAGAGGCATGCCTGGCATTTTCAACAAGTGTAAATCCCCTGTTTATACTATCATTTTGGGCAGGCATAGGCAATGCCCACATGGGTATTACCGGTATAGAATCCTTCGTAAAGGAATAAGTCTTAATTTTCTTAGAACCCGCCTGAACCTCCACAAAAGCAGCTTTCTTTTGCAGCATACAATTCAAACCCACTGACAGTACAATCATGAAAATATATGTAATCCAAATTTTTTGATGCATCACCGATTATTATTTGCCTAATAAAATAAGCCTATTTCTATCGTTACTCAACTTTACTGATTACCTGCATTTTTGACTCTCTGTCCGGAAGACTCCCATTAATAATATTATCCTCCGTAAACTTTATCATCAGAATTTCTTTCTCTTCCCTGCGGCCACGATCATAGCACAAATAGATCATTCCATTTTCATCTTCTACTGCGTCGGGGTAGGATACATTTACTCTGTCATCCAGCAATAACTTGTGCGGCCAGGTTTGCCCATCATCCTCCGACAGGTATGCTGTCAGATTTTTCCTGGTTTTTCTCTCCTGATCTTCATTAAATACCAGGAGAAGGCGACCGGATTTTAAGCGTCCGATATAAAGCCGGGAATTTGCCGACCCGGGCAAGTTTGTCAAATCATTCAAAGGAGACCAGTTTACTCCCTTGTCAGCAGAAAAACTACTCTTAATATTTCTTTGCAACAACCAAATACGGTGGTCACGCAATTCGACTATCATATGCTCATAAAAATTCTGATCCGGCTGATTCAATGGTCCGCCCTGCATATTCCAGGTTTTTCCTTTATCACTTGACAGATAAACGGTACTTCTCGGTTCAGGAACCCATTGATATGAGGGTAACAGCCATTCTCCACCAGATAAAACAATTGGCTTATTCCGTGTTAACCCATTACAGAGCCGATAAGGACTACTGAATTCTATTTCATTCTTCTCAGGATATTCTACTTTCACCGCCCAGGTACCCCAGACACCATCAAATCCCCGGTTCCCGCTGTTTTGCACCCAAAAAATCCACAATGAGCCATCTGGATCTTTCCAAAGCTGAGGGTCCATCACCCTGACAGTAGTATCAGGGTGACTGATAACAATCGCAGGGTCTACCCAATCTTTGCCCTCATTATCACTATATGAAACTATCCCATAATTACCCGGAGCCGGCTCTCTCTCTCCGCCTGAAAACCAGGCACCCCATAGGCGTTTGCCCGTTTTCTCAATGGAGGGGCAGCCTTGCCAAAGACGAGCTCCTATTGAATACAATTTATCTTCCGGTCTAACAATCAAATGCGCTGCTATATTCTGAGAAGGTAAAATATCAGGTGAAAAAAAAACAATAGCCCAGCTATCCAGTTGGTAAAACGGTAAGCGAAAACTTTTGTATTCAATCTGCTTACTGTACAATACCAGCCTTGACTTCTGTTTATTTAATAATCCTGTCAGCTCAACATCAACCTTTTTAAACTGCTGCTGCTTTAAGTAATCTTCCTGCGAAAATAATTCGCCAGTGGCGGGAGTAACTATATATAACAATCCCGTTGTTGTCAGCATTACAGGCTGAGCCGATTTCATTGGCGCCTGAACAAATGCCTTGCTTTTTAGTACTGAAGGAACTTTTCTGAAGACAATATTCTGGTCACTAAAAACCCTGGTTCCTTTTTTGGCAATAGATTTATATTTACCTGCTGCAGGCTCAACAACAGCCAGGTTATTGGTCATAACCGTTTGCGCTGCTGTATCTAATCCAGAAAACAGTATACTGAATAAAATCAATAACGCTGGCTTAAGTAACCGGGAATACTTATCAAACCTGTACCTGCTAATTTTCAACAAGGCCATCAGACTAGCTTTCGTTATGAAACTCCTTTAAATACTAATACCCGGGATTTTGTTCCAGTATAGCCCCTGTGTTAGCATCAATTGCTGTCTGAGGAATTGGCCACCACTGATGATGTGGTTGAACTGAATTTCTTGTTACAGCCCTGATACTATACTGCTTTACTCTTTCAACCAATTTTCCCATTCGCACCAAGGTTCTGCGTCTTGGCTCTTCAGTAATCAGTTCCCTGGCTCTTTCATCCAGTATGTATTCTATGCTAATATCAGATGGTTGTGCCAAAGAAGCCTGTGCTCTGCTTCGTACAACGTTAATATCGTTTGCTGCATTAACAGGATCACCTGCCCTAAAATAAGCTTCTGCTCTCAACAAATAGGTTTCTGCCAGGCGATAAACCATAAAGTCCTGATATGTGCGGCCCGACCAATTAACACTGGTATAAGTGAGAGTTCCAACCTTTCCTTCAATCTTTCTGATCACAGGATATATGTTTTGCATGGTATCCACTTCAGCCGTAAACGGACCTGTTACTAGTTGTCCAAAATATGCGGAACTCGGGTTAGTCCAGCGGAATTCTCGTCTTATATTAAACCTTGAATTTCTCATATCGGTGTTCCAGTTGTCTGACCATAGTTGGTAAAGGAAATAGGGCGTAGGTCTTACTTGCCCTGTTCCTCTTCCCATGCTGTCAACCACGACCATCCCTGATCTTCCATCGGGGTCTCTAAGACGTTCATACCAAGGTCCCCAATTCCTAAGTCTATTATTAGCATTGCTCCCACCCTGACCACCAGGCGTTAAATCTTCAAATTGCCATACATATATAGATTCCAAGTTTCCAGAGCTTCTGTTTTGGTTCCCGTCTCTGAACAGATCTGAAAAAACATCACCCGGCAAAGTACGTTCAGTTCCAAAACGGTTTGTCATAAGTTGGTACAATCCTGAATTGATGACCTTACCTGCTGACTCAATAGCTTTTTGATACTGATTTAACGAGATATAGACTTCAGTCAATAAATGATCAGCAGCAGCCTTTACAATCCTGCCTTCTCTTTCTCTGGGAACAGTAGGTGGTAACCATTGTGAAGCAAACTCCAGGTCCTCTCTTGCAAAATTCAACACTTCTTCTCTTGTGGCACGAACATAATCGTTTTTGGGACTTAAATATATTGTATCAATAATAGGAACCCCTCCATATAAGTTGGCAAGCAAATTATGTGTATATGCCCTGAAAAATCTAGCTTCGGCTATTATAGCATTCTTAGCTTCCTGACTTGACCAGATGTTATTAAGTTCCGGTTTGTTGGCATATGTGATAATCGTATTGGCTCTTAAGAGCATTTCCCCGTAAGCCCAGTTCCACACCCATAGCACAGGATTAACTGTTGGTGTAAGTAATGTAGCATAGTTATTACTGACAACAGAAATATTTCCAAACGATGCTACATCCGTTGAGTTTTGCATAATATAGAAATAAGTTGATCCATCCCTGGCTGACATTTCATCCCTGGCAGCGGCATGCAATGCAGTCATATAATTGTTGAATCCTGACTCCGAGGTCAATACTCCAACTGTGCTGAACTGTGAAAGCGGAGTTTCGTTCAAGAAATCTTTCTTGCATGACAAATGGAGAGTGCATATCGTCATACTTATTAAGGCCATCTGTATATTATACGATTTCATATAAAATGATTTTAAGAATGAACAATTAGAATGCAACACGAAAACCAACAGCAAAAGACCTTGCGATTGGGAAACTTGTTACTGTTTCAGGATTAGTTCCCTGCCAATCGGTAAAAGTTGCCAGGTTTTTCCCACTGGCATAAACACTCAGATTTGAAAGCTTGAATTTTTGAAGCATTTCATTGGGAAAGTTGTATACCAATGAAACATCCTGTATCCGAATAAAATCACGGCTTACATACCAGTTATGCCCCAATACACTTCTTCTATATAAAAGGGAGGGCCTACTAGCATTAGGATTATCCTCAGTCCACCAATCCGCATCTATCATATTGGAAGGTCTCATAGGGTCAACACTATCGAAATTATAGTCCATTTCATTAAAGATACCCAACCAACCTCTCATTGCATTTACAAAAACTGATAATTGGAAATTTCCATAGGAAACTGTATTTGTAATACCCCATCGGAATTTTGGCTGAGCCTGCCCGACAATCGTTCGATCACCGGCAGCGTTGATTAACCCGTCGCCATTTAAATCTTTAAACCTGGCAAACCCCGGAAGAAACCCGGTTGGCAGGGGCTCGTTTTTCTGGTATATACCGTCATATACATAATCATAAAAAACATTAATTGGTTTACCAATAAACCACCTGTTACCCAGATCATCATCTTCCTTTCCATCTCCATCAGCATCAACTCCATAAAGACTTACTATTTCATTGTGATTATGAGAAAATACAATATCTGATGTCCATTCGAATTTCTTAGACCTGACGTTGACTGTGTTCAGAGTAACTTCGACCCCTTTGTTATCCACCCTTCCCAAATTGGTCCAAACAGAAGTGTAACCTGTCATAATTGGCAGGGATCTTTCTACCAACAAATCCTTTGTCTTCATATGGTACAACTCAACTGTGCCGCCAATCCTACCGTCAAGAATAGAAAAATCAACCCCAAGATTGGCCATATAAGTTGTTTCCCATTTCAAATCAGCATTAGATATATTGGATGGATAGATTCCTAGTGAAGGGTTATTACCATCTCCAAACACATAATTGAGAGTATTTGCCAGGCTTAAAGACTGGTAGGGTGAAATAGCCTGGTTTCCGACAGCACCATAAGATAAACGCAACTTGAGCATGTTAAAAACATTCATCTTCTTCACAAATTCTTCATCGGAAGCGACCCATGAAACCGCAGCAGAGGGAAACGTAGCAAATTTATTATTCTGAGCAAAAACAGAACTACCATCTCTTCTTGCAGTTAAAGTCAATAAATACCGATTCTTAAACCGATAGTTAAGTCTGGCCATAGATGATATTCCGGAGGTTCGCTCCGCTGAAGATATCATGGTGAAATTAGAACCGGCTTGTAAATTATTCCAGCCGAGTACATCAAAAGCGAGTTGATTAGAGGAAGCTGTAGTGGATTCGAAACCAAATTCATTAGAACCATACATGAGTGTAGCATCAATTGCATGATCTCTTCCAAACTTCTTATTGTAATCAAGTATATTTTCCAGGACCCAATCGCTTGCTTTCCAGTTTCTTTTTGAAGCCTCCGTGTTATTCGTATTCAGGTAAATGTCCTGCTTTGTGAACTGATAATCCCGAATCCAGCGGTAATTCTTTGAAATGTTTAACCGGTATGACAACCCTTCAATTCCTGGAATTTTTATTATAGTATAGAAATTTGAAAAAAGATTGCTCCTTACATTTTCATTTTTTGTCAGAAAGGAAACTCGTAAAGGGTTAGGAGAAGCCCCCTGGTCTTCCGGCACCGTAAACTGCGTTGGAGTTCCGTCAGGTCGGAACCAGGTCCCATAAGGACTTTGACGCAAGGCCCTGTTAACTTCGGCAGGGACACCTGATTGATCATTTTCTGAAAACATTGCATTAGTCCCTATCGTTAACCAAGGAGCTATCTTAATATCAAAGTTGGCACGAAAGGAAACCCTTTTTAGATTGTCATTATGGACCAGGCCATTCTCTTTTGAATATGCCCCTGATATGAAATAGTTTACTGTTTGTGATTTTCCAGCAATACTTAAATCAGTTGAAAATATCTGTCCTTGTTGCGAAACCAAATCGTAAGCATCAATTGTTCTGCCCGCTGAATAGTTTTCCATTTCGGTGAGAGTAAGAAAAGTAGAAGGATCATTGGGGTCGTAAGGAATTCCTGATAAATCACGAATTGTCATTGACTTTTGCAAATACCTCTCCGGGGACATCAGATTTAGCTTGTTACTCCAATCCGATGTACCATAAAAAGTATTTAAACGTATTGTAGGTTTCTCCGATTTGCCTTTTTTTGAAGTAATCAAAATCACTCCATTAGCAGCCCTTGAACCATAAATTGCAGAAGCACTTGCATCTTTAAGCACTTCAATAGATTCAATATCATTAGGGTTAATATCAATAAAACTGCCATTAAAAAAGATTCCATCTAATATGATTAGCGGACTATTACTGGCACTTAAAGAACGTGGTCCCCTGATCAAAATTGAACCATTTTGACCGGGCCTGCCGTTATCCGTAAACTGCACCCCTGCTACACGACCCCGGAGAGCCTGTGTGACGTTGGTATTTGGTGAGTTCTCCGTTTCAGACATGTTAACTTTAGAAATAGAGCCAGTTATATTTCGCTTTGATTTGGCTCCATAACCTACCACTATCACCTGGTCCATTGAACCTGGTTTTGCAATCATAAATACCTCATACACAAGTTTCGATGTAACTTCAATTTCCTGTGGTTCTATTTCTGAACCAGTAAATACCAATATCTCGCCATTCTTTGCGCTAATACTGAATTTACCGTTGAGACCGGTAACAGTTCCCCGATCGGTTCCTTTAATTGTCACAGATACCCCTTCCAGAGTACCATTAATATCTGTAACGGTTCCTGTCCGGGTGATCTCCTGCTGGGCAAAGAGACCGATGGCAATAAAAAAAACGCAGACTGTTAAAAGTCCACGATACATTTTTCTGGCAGCAATTCTTTTCATATGCGTTAGCGTTAGTGAAGAAATAATTCGGAAATAAAATTAGAATATGAAAAAAGGAAACTCATCCAATGAATTATCTGGACTGTACAAAATATTATCATAATAAAAAGAGTCCTATAAAACTCAAGCTAGTGCGTAGGATGACGATTTTAGATTATTCTTTGAACCAATATCCAAATTGCATTACTCTTCAATAAGAGATTTCACATACCCTTACCAATGTAGAATCGGAAAACAGAGCAATTCTTTCACCTTACTGACTTTAAAGTATTCTATTTTCTGGAATGAAAAGAGACCGAATCGGATAGATATTTTTTGAACTTCTGCCCGATCATACATTGCTAAATTTGTGTACTTTGAAGGGAAAAAAAGATATAATGTCTATTGTAATCAACTAAAAAGCGACACTAATTTTCAACCCGCTATGCAACAGTTATGGCATTTTCCTGATTGCTTTACCCGGCCTAAGACCCGTATGCTTCCCTTCGTTTATAACTACTTGTCCATCTACCAAAACGAATTGGAATCCTTCAGAGAATTGATGCGGCTCTTCATAAGTTGCATTGTCCTGAACCTTTTCAGGATCAAAAATAACCAGGTCTGCGTCATAACCCGGAATTATCAACCCTTTACCTCCTATTTGCAAGTGACGGGCAGGTAGCGATGTCATACGTCTTATGGCCTCTTCGAGACTAATCAGTTGCATATCTCTGACATAACGTCCAAGAACCCGGGCATTGGCTCCATATGCTCTAGGGTGTAACTGACCGCTACCTAAAACCCTGATGCCTGCATCGGAAATACAAACATTGTGCGGATATTTAAGAATATTCTTCACATCTGCTTCACTCATATCATGAAATATCATTGCGGCACCTCCATTCTCCATCAATTCCAATATTGTTTCAGCTTCTTGATCAGCCTTTCTTTTGCGTCCCTTCAATACATTAATCTCCTCAATACTTTTTCCATTTAAGCTTGTATCAGTTTTATATTGAGCCACCACAGTATAACTGAAATGCCTAAGCTTTCTTTTCTTCAGATTATCAAGTAAGAATTTTTTTGCAAAACGCCTCATATGAGGTTGCCTCAATCGAGCCTGAACTGAATCAGGTCCGTCGCTCAAGAACTCTTTAGGAAACAATGTACTTAAATGTGTACTGCTTGCTGTATAAGGATACTGGTCAATAACAACATTGATACTTTCCTTCCTGGCGTTAATTATTTGCTGCAATGCTTTCCCTGATTTTCCCCAGTTTTGATGACCTCCTACTTTAAAATGAGAAATCTGGACACGAGAACCAGTTTTTCTTCCAATACTCAATGCCTCCTCAATTGCTTCGGAAATTTCATCCGCCTCATTCCGCATATGGGTGGCATAAGTGCCGTTGTACTTTGCACTAATTTTTGCCAGTCTTACAACCTCCTCTGTGGTCGCATATGTTCCCGGTATATAAATTAATCCAGTTGACAACCCAAAGGCACCATCTTTCATGGCCTGCTCAAGAAAATTTTCCATTTTTAACATTTCCTCTTCACTTGCCTGTCTATTAGCATGTGCTCCCACTACATTTCTTCTCAAGGTACTATGTCCGATAAAAGTACCGACATTAACAGATAACTTTAAACTGTCAATTTCCTTCAGATGATTCTTGATATTTAGTCGTGAGGACCCGCAATTCCCCACGATAATCGTTGTTACTCCATTGTAAATATAGTTTGTAGCTTCCGGGTTGCTAAACTCACTACCATCAAGATGAGTATGAATATCAATAAAGCCCGGCGCAATAATCAAACCCTTTGCGTCAATTACTCTCTCCCCAATTCCGCTGCCAGGAAATACAATAGCCTGAATTTTACCCTTGCTTAACAATATATCGCCGGAATACCATGGATTTCCCGTACCATCAATAATTTTTGCATTGGTTATTAGAATCTCAGCTTTTTGCTGTGAATAAATTGAATATGTATTTAAAGTAAATACCGCTATTAAAATACTGACTGTTTTAGTTTTCATATTCAATACATATAGTATTAATTAGAAGAATATGCTGCTGAAATAAAGGCATCATTATATCAAATCTATAATCCAGATTTCCTTACAATTTTACCTGGTCTGAGACCGGTATGTACATTTTCGTTTAACACCACCTGGCCGTTAACCAAAACAAAACTAAAACCCTCTGAAAATTGGTATGGCTGTTCATAGGTCGCCCTATCCTGAACCTTATCTGGATCAAATATGACAATATCTGCATCGTATCCAGGAATTATCAAGCCCTTCCCTTTTATTTGAAAATGTTGCGCAGGCAGCGAGGTCATTCGCCTGATTGCCTCTTCAAGACTAATCACCTGCAGTTCTCTGACATAGCGACCCAGAACACGGGCATTAGCTCCATAAGCTCTCGGATGCAACACTGCATTATTGCCAGGAATTCGTACACCTGCATCTGAAATACAAATATTATGTGGAAATTTCATAATGTTCTGCACATCCCCCTCACTCAAATAATGATATACCATCGGTGCACCATAATATACCATCGCTGCACCTCCATTTTCAACCAACTCCAATATTGTTTCAGCCTCTTCGCTTGCTTTATTTTTTCGACCTTTCAGCAATGTAATTTCTTCAATACTCTTTCCATTTAAGCTTGGGTCTGGTGCATAAGATGCCAAAACTGCATAGCTAAAATGTTTTAATTTTTCTTTCTTTAAATTATCGAGTAAGAATTTTTTTACATACTTCCTCATGTTTGGTCTTTTCAAACGTGCCAATACAGAATCCGGACCATCACTTAAAAATTCTTTTGGTAGCAATGTACTCAAATGCGTACTCTCTGCACCATAAGGGAACTGATCGATAACAACATTAATTCCTTCCTTCCTAGCATCGATAATCTGCTGCAATGTTTGCTTAGAACGACCCCAATTATTACGACCAGCAACTTTAAAATGAGAAATCTGGACACGACACCCCGTTTCTTTTCCTATACGCAAAGCCTCTGCAATGGCCTCGGAAACTGAATCGGCCTCACTCCTCATATGCGTAGCATAGACACCATTGTAACGGGCACTGATTCTTGCCAGACGTACCAATTCATCTGTGCCTGCATAAGTTCCAGGGATATATATTAATCCTGATGATAATCCAAAGGCTCCATCCCTCATCGCCTGGTCTAGCAACTGCTCCATCTTTACCATTTCTTCCTCAGTAGCGGGCCGATTTGCATGTGGTCCTACAACGGTTCTTCTTAATGTACTATGGCCCATAAGAGTGCCAACATTAACAGACAATCTTAAACTGTCAAGCTGTTCCAAATATGCTCCTATATTTACTTTAGAAGAACCACAGTTCCCAGTAAGCACTGTCGTTACCCCATCATAGATAAAGTTATCAGAAGTTGGCCTCCTGAACTCATTACCGTCAAGATGCATATGAACATCGATAAATCCTGGGGCAACAGCAAATCCTTTTGCATCAATAACTCGCTTTCCTACCCCCAAACCCTGCGAGACAATCTTTGTGATTTTTCCATGATTTATCTCAATATCGGCCATATACCATGGGTTGCCGGTTCCATCATATATTTTTGCATTCTTAATTGCTATATCCGCCTCTTGCTGAGCTTCTATTACAGGAAAATATAGAACAAATGTTGCCGAAATAAGGGTGATGATCCTACGCATATTTTCCCAGATATTTTAAATTGAACTGTATCTGATTTCTACTCAGTCCAGTAAGTATCAAAAGATGAGGAAAAGAGTAAATTCTATTCAACCGGCTCTATCATTCCAAAATTATAAGAAATCTGAAATAGAAAATATCATAGAATTAACCAAATTGTACAAAAAATTAGCATAAATTCAAAAGGCAAAAATAAATACTGAATGACAAACAGGGGTGTTGCTCTTATATTTAAAAAAACATACTGGGATTTTCCTACCAGAGTTATAAATATTCAATAAAAGCATTGAAATATAGCGTTACACAATTTTTCAAATATTTAGCAGTAGCCGTCACGAATAGATAAGTACAGTATGGCCCGTAATAAACAATAATAATTACATGATTATAGAAGTTCAATTTCAACCCAGTAACTGACTGATAAACAAAATAACCGGGATAAAAATAATTTTCTAAAAAATATTTCTCGGCAAATTAGTATACATTTATACAACGATTGTATAAATCTGCTAACGATGAAGGCTCATTTTCACCTTGTACCCCGCAATCCCGAGCAAACTTTTCTGGCAAGACAACACACACTGCCAAATTTTGGTACTGTTTGGCATTATCATCCTGAGCTAGAATTGCATTATGTTATCAGGGGTGAAGGGGTACGGTTTGTAGGAGACAATATCAGTAATTTTTATGCGGGTGAACTGTTGTTGCTTGGAGAGAACCTGCCACATATGTGGCGATGCAGTGATAAATATTTCCAGGGCAATCATATGATTACTTCTGAAGCAATTGTCGTCCATTTTCTTCCCGAATTTATGGGTAGAGATTTTTTTGATCTGCCCGAATCACATGAAATTGCCATCTTGTATGACAAGGCTAAAGCCGGACTGGTTATACGGGGAAATACAAGACAAAAGATAATTTCGCTCATGCAAAAATCAGTACAAGCGAATGGCCTGAGTCGTCTTGTATTAATATTAAAAATGCTTGAGGTAATTTCAGTTAGCGATGAACTCGAACCAATTTCTTCGGGTAAGCTACAATTGCAATCCAATAAAGAAGAAAATGAACGTTTAAATAAAGTCTATCAATATACATTGCAAAATTATTGCAATGAAATCTCCGTCAAAGAAATTGCATCTGTCGCCAATCTTAGTGTGACATCCTTTTGCCGCTATTTCAAAATGATGACTAAAAAAACTTACCACGATTTTCTTATTGAATTAAGGATAAGTCATGCCAGGAAATTATTGATGGATGACAATCTTCTTACTGTTGATACGGTTTGCTTTGATTGCGGCTTCAATAACAGATCCAATTTTTTTCGTCATTTTAAAAAAATCACTGGCCACACACCTTATGAATTCAGGAAAAAATGTACAGAAAAGCAAATCCCTGTATAAAGTCTATTCTGAAAACCCGCTACTCATAGCATATCAACAATTTGAATAGCACTCACATCCTGATTTAAATCAGGAAGGGGAAGTAGTAAATTTACCAGGGTGCAGAGGAAAGGGAGAATTTTGGGAAAAGAACGAAAACAATAAGCTTATGTGCAATTTTATGGGACACCGGGTGAGCCGGCTGGAACTGATCAAACTGAAACAAATTGAAAAGGAACTGGGGACACTGGCGGCATTGGATGAACTGCAAAAGATGAAGGACGGGTTCCGATATTCGAATTCTGCTATCGTTCGCAAAAAAGGCGCTGATGATATTGAAGTGGTGGCGGCGCACTGGGAGTTTATCCCGGTGTGGGTGAAAACGGTGGAGGATGTGAAGGCGGCAAGGAAGCAGGGTATTCCCTGGCTGAATGCGACGAGTGAGAAGCTACTGGAAAGTAAAATGTTCCGGGATGCAGCGCTGAAAAGAAGATGCTTAGTGATCGCTTCCTATTTTTTTGAATGGCGGAGCTATCAACCGGAAGGGGCCAAAAAGGAAATCAAGTACCCCTATGTGATCGGGGTGAATGATGCGGACTATTTTTTTATGGCGGGTATCTGGCAGCCGTGGGTGGACAAAAGCACGGGAGAAACGATGGACACCTTTGCGATTGTGACGACAAAGGCGAACGGATTGATGGAACAGGTGCATAACGGGAAGAAAAGGATGCCGACAATTCTGCCTGAAGAGCTGGCGTGGCGGTGGATCATGGAAGATTTGCCCGAGGATGAAATCAAAGCTATCGCTTCTTTTCAGTTTCCTTCGGAAGAACTATTTGCCTATACCATTGCGAAGGATTTTAAAACAGCGGAAGACCCGCTGGCGCCCTTTGAATACGAGGAACTGCCTGAACTTGCTTTTGGGTTATGAAAACATGGGAATTGCAAATACGGTATCGCTCACGGGTTCACCTGCTCAAAGCGGAGGAAGTGTATCACAGTGAGCAGTTGATGCGGATACGGGTGTACGGTAAAACGAGCAGTATATTATTGGAGAACAACTATCCTTTTTTGCAAAAGATGAAAAGCAGGAAGGGTATCAAATGGCAGATACGAGAGGGAAGGTTTGAGGGGGATGGGAAAGACAGCAGTGAAATGCTGATGGATATATTGAAGCAGTTGGAGAAGCTGGTCAAAAAGGCATACCCGGCGGACCAGTTTTTGTTTGAATAAGGTTTGTATTAAAGTTGTGCGACGGTGTAAACCCGTGGTTAGCCGTGAAGGGAATAGATTTTTTGCGTAAGGATCGCTTTATGATACATTTCGCAAAATTTTTAGCTTAGTATATTACTGACCAAAATCCCTTTCAAAATAATTCTGTGTTATCCAGTTTTCAGCCAAAAAGCAATTTCATCATTTCATCCGAATAGCGGGTTCCGGCAAATGTGCCGTCAAGCATATTTAATATGGCCATTGCTTCCGGGGAAAGCTGCAGGTTGACGGCGGCAGCATTCTCTCTCAGGTATTTCATCTTTTTTGTGCCGGGGATCGGAACAATATGCTCTCCTTTGGCTAATAACCATGCCAGGGCAACCTGTGCAGGTGTTGCATTGTATGCACTGGCGATTTTTTGTATTACGGGCAGGATTGCAAGATTTTTCTGGAAGTTTTCACCGGTGAACCGGGGATTCTGCTTACGCCAGTCATTGCCGGAAAGTTCATCGGTGTTTAAAATTGTGCCTGTCAAAAAACCCCGCCCCAACGGACTGTAAGCAACCAAAGAAATACCCAGTTTCAGACATTCAGGCAAAACCGTTTCCTCGATATCCCTGCTCCAAATGGAGTACTCGGATTGCAATGATGTGACCGGGTGGATCGCCTGTGCTATTCTCAAAGTATCGGCCGATACCTCAGATAAGCCAATGTATCTCACTTTGCCCGTCTTAACCAGTCCGGCCATTGCCGCCACTGTTTCTTCAATGGGTGTTTCAGGATCTTTGCGGTGTAAATAATACAGATCAATAATATCTGTGTCCAGCCTTTTCAGACTTGCTTCACAGGCTGCCCTGACATAGTCCGGCTTGCCATTATACCCCCTGCGGGTTCCGTCTGCATCCCTGACAATACCAAACTTAGTAGCTATAATAAGTTTATCCCGGCGGTCTTTGATGGCTTTACCCAGCAACATTTCATTGGTAAATGGTCCATATACATCTGAGGTATCAAAGAAATTTATTCCCAATTCAATGGCTTCATGAATTGTTTTTATGGATTCATTATCATCGCCGGCTCCATAAAACTCAGACATTCCCATGGTGCCCAGTCCAAGGTCTGAAACATAAAGTTGAGAATTGCCGAGTTGTCTTTTTTTCATTTATTGATGCTGCTTTAATGTGTCAGCCTTTCAACCTAACGCTTCGTTTGTAATTTTACTGTCTTGTAAAGCTCACTTCCATTTTCGTCGTAAAAAACAAATTCAAGTGCTGCCGGGTTATTATTTTTTCCTGGAATAACATTCACTTTCAAAAATCCTCCTGAGGCTTGCTGTTGTGTATACGGTTGCCGGATCAGGCTATCAGGGTCTGTTGATTTGGGGTCACCCGGCAATCTTCCTAACCTGGCATTTTGATCTACGATGGCGCCACAACTGAACTCTTCAAAGCCGGCGGGATCAATAGAATGGTATTGCCAATGCCGGTCGCCGCACAGGATGTAGAAATTCTTTTCTAAAAACCCATTAGCTTTCAGCCAGGAAAATAATTCATCCCGTTCATGCCTGAAGCCATTAAAATTGGTGTGATTATCTTTTTTCCGTGCATCATCCGGGCCAATCATTGGCGTTGGAGAAATCAATAACTTAAAAGTTGCATTACTTTCCGATAATGTCTGCTTCAGCCATTTTTTCTGCTCCTCGCCCCAAATCGTTTTTGCTGGGCCATCCGGCTCCTTATTAGGTGTTCTGTAATCTCTTCCTTCCAGCATCCAGATCTGAAGCAAATTTCCAATCCTGTATGTCCGATAGGTTTTTGCATCATCCGACCCCGGATCAATAACCGGTACCTGTTCGATAAATGTTTTCAACCCTAATTCATGTGAAGGAAGTTCCCCATGCTTTTCATTGAACCTTGCAGGGTCGGAATCATCAAAGCGATGATCATGATCATCCTTTAGCCAATAAGTGGGTATGGTTGCAAATAACCGCTGCATAACCGGCATACCCAACTGGCGATGCCATTTTGCCCGCATTTGCTCCTGTGTTACTGCTTTAAGATCGGGGGGCAGGTCATAGTAAACATTATCACCATTCCCGATAAAAAAATCAGGTTGCATAGAAGTAATAGTTCTTATTCCGGGAAACCCCGAGAACCTGTCTTCGCCGGTATAGGCTGTAGCCCCTTCAGTAGTTGGCTTTCCGAATCCGGCCCCAAGGTAGAAAGCATCAAGGTTTGACCCTGTAATCATTACAAAAGAAACAGCCGCATCCACACTCTCTTCCGGAAGTGTTTGAAAGGATTGCGGGCCCGTAGCAAAAAGATTACTTCTATCCTTGCCAAAGTGAAGTTTATAATAATATTTAGTTCCCGGCTTCAGTTCAACGGCTTTATGCCGTATTATGAAGTCATTTTCCGGTTCGGCTTTCAGCCAGCCCGATTTAAATGATGCAGCAAATGCAAGATCTGGTGAAATCTCGAAATAACCGACACCTTCAATACCCTTTAAATCTGTTGCTGTTATACTGGCAGCATCATAGTTATCTCCATACAGCAATGAGTCAGTCTGTGTTAACCTTGCCTGAAATATTGCACTTGATTGTGAAACTTCGCCAACCAGCAGGGGTACTGCGAATACTGGCTGCCGGGATGTTTTATTCATGCAACCAGCAACAAGCATTAACATTCCCCCAATGAACAGGTTTTGAAATAGTCTGCGTCTCATACTTAACTTTTTAATTTAAAAATCATATTTCCATCTCTCACAAATGTTATAAATAATAACTGCCTCCCTCCTATCATAAATCATACTGTCTTTCACCCATAACTACCGGTCTGTAATCTCTGTAATTGGATTACCTACATTTCCACTGGGCATTTGGATCTTTATCAATGCAGCAATGGTAGGTGCTATATCAGTCATAGTAACCAGGCGATTCGTCTTTCCTGGTTTTACATTCCATCCCATAAAAACCAGGGGAATATGTGTGTCATAAGGGTTCCAACCGCCGTGATTCGTTCCTGTCATTGCACCGGAAAACCATCCGGGCCTGGTTATGATTGTTATATCACCCGATCGCAAATAATTATACCCGTTACTGATTTTGGTTTTAATGATACCGGGCATGGTTGCTTGTTCCAGACAATCGTTGTCCACAGCATAAGCCACGGCTACCAGGCTTTTAAGATAGCTTACAGCAAGAAATTTTAAGGCTGTAAAATCGAGTTGGCTGCTACGGACCCGGGTATTGTTGAAATGAACCTGGTAAGACTGTATCGAGCTGACCAGGCTGTCAAATCCTGTTTTCTCTGCCAGATACTTATTTAATGATCTCGCCACTTCGTTGTTATTCCATAAACCGGCGGGTAATCTATTGGCATAATTGTATTGAATTGAATGTGGTGCCCCGTGATCAGCCGTTAAAAAAACAAGGCAATTCTTTAATCCGACTTTTTTGTCCAGCCAGGTCAGCAGCCTGTCAAGATCCCGATCCAGCCTGATATAAGTGTCTTCCGTCTCGATTGCATTAATACCGAACATATGCCCTACGTAGTCGGTTGATGAAAAACTTATGGCTACAAAGTCAGTAGTTTTGTTATTCCCTAATTTATAGCCATCAATCAGCGCCATTGCAAATTCAGCAGTCAGGGTATTACCAAATGGTGTTTGACGGATGACGCCAGGCTGGTCTTTGTATAGATGTTCAATGCGATGAGGAAAAGAAGACGATGTTTCTCCTTTAAACTTCCCTTCCCAGGGAACATCATCCTTTGAACTGGCTTTATAGGTGCTGACCGGGTAAAGGGTCTCCCAACCTTTTGTAATAAGCTTTTCGGGAATATTTAGGCTGTTGAAGTTTTCTGCCCATTCCGGCAATCGCTCCATATAGTAGGTGCTGCTTATAAACTTACCTGCAAGGGGATCGAACCAAAATGCGGCATTAGCCGTATGACCGGCCGAAAGTATAGCGGCATTTGCTTTGAGTGAAACAGCAACAACCCTGGAACGGAAATTTGTTGCCAGGCGCAATTCATCAGCTACCGTTGTAGTTAATAAATTCCTGGGTGACATCTGCCCTTCTTCGGATGGCGGGCTGCCTACCGATTGAACTGTACTATCACCAGTGCTATAGATAGAGGCTCCCGTGAGTTTTTCTATCCACCGGTTACCTGTTATACCGGAAATGGCTGGTACTGCCCCTGTAAAAATTGTCGCATGTCCTGCACCAGTGACGGTTGGAACATAATTAATCTGCGTATTATTACAGCTAAACCCTCTTTTAAGCAATAATTTAAAACCACCTTCCCCATACCTGTCGTAATACCTGTATAAATAATCCCAACGCATCTGATCAACTACAATGCCGACTACCAATGCAGGACGTTCATGGTTTACTATTGTATTTGATACAGTCTGGGCATTTGTGTTCAGGAAAACAAAAAGACAAAATAATATGAAACAGCTTTTTATCATCAGTGAAAATAATTGTCGTTTTCTACATGACTTTTGCAAGCATTGCTCACCTGTACGTTCAGCAAAATTTTATACAATAGTCGTCAGCTAAATGGAAGCGAGCCCAGCCGGCAATACTTCTGGTATAATGTTTCGTATATAATTGTTTTTTCCCTAACAGGAAAATAGGTTGTCTCAAAGCCTGATCCCATTGCCTGCTGCGCTGTCTCAATATTAGGATGAATTCCAGCAATTGTCGCAGCATACATTGCGGCACCCAATGCGCAGGCCTGCTCACTCCGCACCTCGTCAATTGGAACATTGAGGACATCGGCCAGTGTTTGCATGACAAAGGATGATTTCTTTGCAATTCCACCCAATGCAATTACTTTCTTTATCGGTATGCCTTCCTGCTTAAACCTTTCAACAATTGCTTTTGATCCAAAAGCGGTTGCTTCAACCAGCGCCTTAAAAATACCGGGGGCATCACTACCAAGATGGAGCCCATTAATAGCGCCCCGCAGGGATAAATCTGCATCGGGTGTTCTTCGGCCGTTAATCCAGTCTGTTGCCACGATATCCTGTTCAGAGAGAGGTAAGCTTGATGCTTTCTCAGATAAAGCAGGCAGAATCCTTGCAGATACAGTTTTTATATCAATATTTAATTCGTCCTGTTTTAGAATTTCTTTCAGCGGGAATTCCAATAAACGCTGAAACCAGTTATACAAATCGCCAAATGCCGATTGCCCGGCTTCCATCCCCAACATGCCGGGAATAATCGAACCATTCACCTGTCCACAGATCCCTTTAACCAAAATATCCTGATATTCATTCAGGGGCGCCATTAACATGTCGCAAGTGGATGTGCCCATGACCTTAACCAATGTGAAAGGTTCAATGCAAGCTCCAACAGCTCCAATATGAGCATCAAGAGCCCCGACTCCTACTAGTACGTTAGCAGGAAGACCAATTTGTTTTGACCAATAGGCGGAGAGGGTGCCTGCACTTACATCAGATGTGAAGCTATCTGTGTATAACCGTTTCCTGAGTCCTTTTAGCCGTTTATCGAGAGATTCGAGAAACTCATCAGAAGGAAGACCCCCGAACTCTTCATGCCACATGGCTTTGTGCCCTGCTGCACAACGGCTTCTCTTCATTGTTACCGGATTGGAGTTGCCGGTAAGCAGGGCAGGTATCCAGTCACAAAGCTCAACCCATGAAAAAGCCTGCTGAAATATTTTTTCATCTCTTCGGCTAATATGGAGCAGTTTTGACCAGAACCATTCTGAAGAATAAATACCACCGGAATATTTTGTAAAATCCGTTTCCCATTGCCTGCTTAATGAATTAATCTCGGCAGCCTCTGCATTTGCGGTGTGATCCTTCCAGAGGATAAACATTGCGTTTGGATTCTCGGAAAATTCAGGTAATAATGATAGTGGCAATCCTTTATCATTGATAGCAACGGGTGTGGAGCCGGTTGTGGCTACTGACAGTGCTGCTACATTGCCCCGGATCACTGGTGATACCTGTGCCAGCACTTCCTTGGTTGCAAGCTCCAGGCTCTCTATATAATCAAGAGGGTGATGGCGAAACTGTGATTGGCCCGGATTACAGTATTTCCCTTCCTGCCAACGTGTATAATACTGAACAGAAGTTGCTATAACCGTTCCTTTGAACCCATCAGCTAAAAGAACCCTGACGGAATCAGTTCCAAAATCAAGACCTAACACATACTTTGACATTGGCAGTAGATTTAAAACTGCTTAATCACCCAAACTTACATCACCGCAAAAATGAACCCTTATACCCAGCTCTGACAGTGCTGCTGCTTTTATCCTGCATGCCCTGTTTAGATCCATGCCTTCATCAGTATAAACAACGTGGATATGATTTGCTTTATGTCTTGCCATCATCTGGTCGCGGCTTACTCCATTCAGTACTGCATGCATGATCGGCCATTGGGATGTTGTTTCTTTCCAGCGCCTCGCAGTTTCCTCTTCTGGCAGCAACAGCACTTTGCCAGTACCCAGATCGCAATGCAATTGATCATTCATCACATATATCCTGCTCCAAACAATATTACCCGGCTTACTGATTCCTTTAAGACTGCCTCCGCCCAACCGGAAATACATCGGCGGCTGTCTTTCACTACTTGCGCCTTTATATCCGTTGATAAAATGTGCAGGTGGGGCAGCGCCGGAAATCAGAAACACCCATACAAATTCATTTTTCTGGTTGTATGTATAACTTTGCCCCCAGCGCAAATCATGAAGAGTTGTTTCACCCGGCATTCCTAACTGACTCCATAACCGGTAGGTGACAAGGGCATCAATGCCGGCGCATTCATCCACTTCATTGAAATGTGGTAATGCTTCATCCCGGTATAGTTCATGGCCATGCTCAGAAAAAACAGGAGGTCTTTCCTTGTTATTCAATAATCCTTCTGCCAAATCACTAGACACCGTCAGATCTTTTAACCCCTGCTGGTATTGAATCCCAATTGTATCACAACCAAAATCATCGGCAATCCGCATAGCAGCGATATACATCTTACACTGTTCCAGTGTTTGCTCTTTAGTCAGCTCTGATTCGCTGTCAATTCCCCATTTGAAGTGCATGCCCCGGCCAAGAAGCCAGTCCAGCACTCGTTTAGCCTCTTCACCTTTTACCTTCAACATTTCTGCATATAGCGCTGACTGACTAAGGCGTTCCTTAAATATGCCGGTTTCATGCAATAAATCATCCGGGACAATGGCATTATACATACCCATACAACCCTCATCAAAAACTCCCATGATCGCTTTACTCTGCCTGAAGCTTCGGGCAAATGATCTTCCGGCTATTTCATCATCAGAAGGAATCCTCACCTGTTCAAAATCTTTCACATGACTTTGATCGTGGTTTATATTGCCGGTGTTCAGCCATTCCTGTAACCCCTTAATAAAAAATTCATCGTCAAAATTCTCACTCCATAATGTACTGTACCTGACTCCTGCTTTTGTCAATGACCCGTTCAGGTTTAGCATACCTACCAAACCGGGCCATTGTCCACTCCAGTTGGCAACAGTAAGTATGGCCCCTTGATGAGTTGTAAGGCCGGCCAATACATGATGCGAATATTGCCAAACACTTTCTGCAACGATCAAAGCAGTATGAGGGTCGATTTTCCGAAAAACATTCATCCCCATCTTTTGTGAATCAATAAATCCATGCCTCTTAATCGGATCATATGGATGGGCACGGGTAATACTATAGCCCTGTTCTTTAACCGCCCTGCCCAAGGCTTCTTCCATATCAGCCTGGGCTGGCCAGCATTGCTGGTTGGCAGAAATTCTAAGATCACCACTTGAAACGAGTAATACCTGCTTGCTTGTGTTTGCTGAAGACATGAACGGATATTGTTGGTTGTTAAAAATGAATTTTAGAAAATGGATAGATCACTTTCAAATTTCGAAAGCTTTGGGCCTTGATTTTTATTAAATATTACCCTGTTAGTATATTATCTTACCCTTTGTACCAACAGGGCCTCATTATCAAAGCATGATTCGTTCTACTTTTTCGATTGCAGCTTCACAATAAAAATTTGCAGGGATCTTCCGGTCTTACTCTTTATATACCGGTTGTAAGCAATACTGTTGCCATCATTGGACCAAACGACTGCCCCAACAGGTTTTTCGGAATCATCAAATCGAAGGGATATCTTTTCTTGCTTACCAGTAGAAAGATCAGAAACATATATACTATTATCAGCCACATAAGCTATCTTTTTATCATCCGGACTGATATTGAACTGTCCCTCCACTGAAAAAGCTGAATAGGTTAGCTGCCTGATAGCTCCGCCATTCGGCGAAACAGCAAACACCTGTATTATCCCTGAACTATCTTTTGCCAGGAAGGCTATCAATGACCCATCAGATGTAGTCCTTAACCAATGCCGGGGGCCCTGCACTCCGTGTTTCATAAATGTGACACGTCGCTGCGTGACACCGATTGGTATTCCCGGTCTTGTAGAAGTTGTACCTTCCAATGGTTGACGAGGATCGAAACCTGTTATATCATCGGGAATATCTACTACAAAAACCTCAGTTTGCACCTCGCCATTTTCGTTTCTTACATGCCCCTGAAAAGCGATAGCTCTCTTTTGCCAGGCACCGTTATCTTTCCTGTACCCATTTGACCCAATCCAGCATTCATCAAAAGCCTTTTCGATTTCATCAGTTCCATGCCCTGGATTCTCCGTTACTTGTGTAACAATGGCAGCAAACATTTCGCCACTATTATTCTCCATGGAACCATCATCTGTTACTTCCACCTTTACTGCAGGACTCATAACACCGACAGTTCTTAAGTCCTTAATGGCAGGGTTTGTCTTGCTTAGTTGTTCAATGATATAATCATTATAGGTAAAACTGATCCAACTGCCATCTCCGCTCCATGCATGGGAATGAGTGCCGCCGCGCAATGCGCCGTTTGTAAAAGGTGCTGTGATGTCACGGGCATCCATAAAGACGGGAATCCCGGGGCGATCAGTATCCACTGCAATTCCGGTACGTCTTGTGAAACTGTAAGGCTGATGCTGACTGGCATTCCTGATTCCATGTAAGAAAAGCACCCGATCAGTAACGGGAGAAAAGGTGGCTGCCCCAACCCCAGGGCCAAACGGGGTTGAAGGATCCGCTATGTACAACTCTTTTATTTCGCCGGTTACAATATTAACCATGCTAATGGCTGTGGTCGTCATGATTTCACCGTCACTATTCCTGCCATCAAAAACAATCCATTTATTATCCGGTGAAAACACCTGCGAGTGATGAATATAGTGTCCTGATTCATCTGAAGTGAGTTGTATCTCCTGATGCGTCATCTTTTTTGCTGTTTTAATTGCGCAGGAACCTGGTACAAAAAGCAGAAACAATAGAATCTTTCCGTAGGCTCTCATTATGTATGATTAATATTTTCTGGTGAAAATCAACCCTTGTTGTATAAAAAAACGAATCAGGTTAGCAAGAATGTTCTGCATTTCACAGGCTATTTGTTACCCCTAATATTCCAGGCTGACCGCTACATACTTTATTTTTTTCCTGTTCCATGTATAAGTAATATGAATCATCCCGTCTTTTGATTGAATTACTGAAGGGTATGAAAATTCACCCGGTTCATCTTCAAGCACCAATATATCTTTCCAGTGTTCCCCGTTTTTTGAAATAGCAACACTCAAAGGAGAACGGGGGCCACCCCATTTATCATTTGTTCTATCAGTTGGGTTATATACGAGCAATTGCAAGGAGTTATGCAAGGTGACGGCATCTGTTCCCGAGTTTGGATTGGGAAGTTCTGTTGTATCAGGTGCTGACCAGTTGATTCCGGCATCGTCTGACCAGAGTGATACCAGCCGGTTTTCTTTACTCCGGCACAGCAACTGCTGCTTGTTGTCCGGATAGAGCAGCAGGCTTGGCTGAATTATATGATAGCTGATCCCATCATTCAACGGGCCAGTTGTCGTCCATGTTTTGCAAAAATCCGTTGTAATTTCAAGGTGAACCTGCCATCTTCCATCAGTCTTATTTTCTGTACTTGATGGGCAGATCAACCTGCCGTCTTGAAGTAAAATGGGTTTATTTTTTATCGGCCCTAATATCCCATCAGGCAACTTCGCTGCTGCCGACCAGGTTTTCCCGAAATCATTGGAAGTTTTGTATACACCCCACCATTCCGTAGGATCAGGTCCGACCTTGTAAAAAAGTACCAATGGACCACCAGGGTACTGAAAAAGCACAGGGTTCCAGCAGGGGTATCTTTCACCATTATCTTGTATTCCGTTAGCTACTGAGACAGGATCAGTCCATTTATCTCCCCTTTTCCTGCTAACCCAAATTTCAACATCCTTATGTTTTTCATGCGTGCCTCCAAACCATGCGGCTATCAACCCCTCTGGCGTTTCGGCAAGGGTGGACGCATGACAACTGGGAAATGATGCGGTATCATATACAAATTGTTTCTTTGAAATAAATCCCTTAGGGTTTTGCTGCGAGCATGAAAGAATGGGGAATAAGGCAAAAGAAACCCCTATCACAAAGATCCTGGATAACATGTTTCTGTATTAAGTAGTGAACAAGTGGTGATTTCTAAAACTTTCTTCGAGCCATGTGGCCGTTGATATATAAGCATTGTCAAGATTTTGAATTTCCGACTCGGGGCCGCCTACATCAATACCTATATGTCCTTTAAAGTTTATTGAATTAAGTGTACTGAAGAAATTGTCCCAATTGATCTTACCCTCTCCGGGCACAAGGTGTTCAACTTTGTGTCCCCTGTTATCCGAAATATGAACGTAATCTATGTAGTCTTTGAGACGGATAAGTGACAGCATCAGGTTATCCTTACCAAAAAACTGGTTTGCAGTATCCAGGTTGAAACGCAGGTTTGGCCGGTTCACCGCCTGGGCAAAATATAGAAAAGCGTCAGTGCTGGCACTCATCACACCAAGACAGGGATGCATCTGGTAGGTCAATCCATGATCTGCTGCAATATCACATGCATCCTGGTATGTCTTCACCAGGTCATTCCAGTATTGATCCCAATTAAGGTGTTGGGGAAATCTTGCTGCCATTAGTACTTCTTCACTATAGTGCCGAACAACAGGAATATCTGCCGGAAACTGGTAAGGAGGTAATGGCGCATTATCCAATATTCCTTTTGCCTCTATATGTTTTGCTATTTCACAGCCCTTTTTAAATAGCTCAAGATTTCCTCTTCGTTCCTCTTTATCTGCTGAAGAAAGCCCCGGCAAAACCGCACAGAAATAAGTAACTTTAATTCCGGATTGAGTCAGTTCGTTTTTAATTTTATGTTTTTGTTCGTATACTTCAAGTAAATGCTCTTTCCGAATCCCTTCCAGTTCGATACTTTTAAACCCCAGCTCTTTCATTTCACGGATATACTGTACAGTGCTTCCCGCCGGTGGCGGATACCCGTATTTTGTTATGACATAGAGGTAACAGCAGGTTATCGCTTTGTTGAACTCACTCATATATACTGATGTTAATTATTTTTTTATAGCCCTGACATTCCTGCCATTCCAGCAATGGCCATTCCTATAGTAAAAAATGTAATCCCAATCATTACAGCATTTTGAACGGGAGAGGCGGTGTGTTCACCCATCACACTCCTCCTATTAATAAGAATGAGGAATAGAATGAGAACGAAAGGTGTAGACACAATAGCCAGTGCCTGCGATACAATCATAATCAGGACCGGGCTTCCTCCAAAAATCGGAATGACCAGCCCAGTTAATACTCCAATAAGCACCAACAACCTTGAACTCATTGACCGCATATTGCGGGGTTTGTGGTTAAAATCAGCAAACAACCATGGCGCTAACAGAATTATAGGAAATAATGATGAAAGCCCTGCGCAAACAATCCCGGCGACAAAAATTGATATCGCAAACCTTCCTGCAATGGGTTCAAGCAGGTTTACCATATCAATCGCATTGCTCACTTTCAGTCCCTTGGGATATAGCGTTCCTGCAGCCGCGGCCATGATGGATACACTTAACAGAAACATCACTGCTGCAGCAATAAACGTATCTCTCCTTTCAAGTCTCAGATCTTCGATCTTCCATCCTTTTTCCTGCACTAATATTGATCTGACAACATACAACACCCCGGCCATGGTTGTGCCAACCATTCCGGCGATAAGTAATAATGTGTTAGAGCTTTTTGGAATTGAGGGCACTAACCCTTTAATTACATCAACAGGATCGGGGATAACCATAAACATGGTGAGAAAAAAACAAAGCGCCATGATACCAACGAAAACTGTCAGTATTTTTTCAAAAAACCTGTGATTCCCTTTCAGGAAAATATAATAGAGTATTGCTCCAAAAAATATCGCCACTAAAACAGGATTAAATCCATTTCCTGATTCAGTCAGTGGACGAGACCATTCCTGCACTACCTGAGTTACAACGCCCATCACCCCCATACTGGAAACCCACTCACTGAACAAGAGTGATACCAGTACAATCAATGCAACAGGTGATCCAAAGTTTATCCGAAAGCTATGGAGTATTGTATTTCCAGTTAGTATTGTATAGCGGCCAAAATATAAAATCAGGAAATAAGTAAAGATACATGACAGTAGTAAAGGCCAGGTTAGTGACATCCCATAACTGGCCCCGGAGGAAGCCATTGTAGTAATGCTTCCGGTGCCAATATTATAGCCAATCATAAAAAAGGCCGGGGCAATAGAAGCAAGAAATAATTTTAATTTTTGCATTTAAGTAAAGGCTGATACTAAACTACCATTACACTTTTTATTCATTCTCCGGTCATAACACCTGGATCCCATATTGTAGCAGCAATATGACGTTCTTTTGCAGCCGCAACATTTATATAATAGACTGTAATCAATTTCCCGTCTTTTCGCTGAACAGTACGGGGATACCCAAGATCCCAGCTATTTCCGTCATCACGAAGGATAAACTCCTTACCCCAGGTCTGACCTTCATCTGCGCTTAATTTGGCCCTGATCCCATATGGTTTTTCCCGGCTGCCATATGTAAGGGCTAATCTTCCATCTTTTAACCGGATCATATGCGGGGGATTACCGCCATTGTTTACCGTTGGTTCTTCAAGTTTATACCAGGTTACTCCTTCATCAGGGGAGAGAAAAGATTCCAGCCATAACTTTCTTTCCTTATTTGCTGTCATACCCTTCCTCCGGATAACAGAAAGTAATGATTTGTTATCCAGCCTTACTGTAGAAGACATGATTGAAAAGCTGCTATCATCTGGTTGCGGGCCAATCCAACCCTGGAACTTCCAGGTCTTGCCGCCATCAGTTGTTCTTGCCGCCAATGGCCAGCCTTCCCCTCCGTTATCTTTTGCAGCTGTAAAAAATGCATGCATATCATGCTTCCCGTTTACAATATAATCTGTACGACCAAAAATTCCTTTCCTGTCAAATCCAGGAAGTTTATAAGGTCCTTTCCAGGTTTTGCAGCGGTCATACGAATAGTAAAAATGCGAATACCCTTTGTAGGCTCCTTCAAACCGAACAAGGAAAGCAAAATTGGGATCTGTAAAATTGATTGCCTCCGGAAGCTCTTCCGGCACTCGCTCTTTTTCATTTGCATCCAGGTAAGAAGGCTTTTCTATTTTCCACGTTTTACCTCCATCAACGCTTCGGGACTGTCGTATCAATTGAGGCACATTCTTCAGAATAGGATGCCCGGAAGTTTTGTTGTCGTCATGATACCCAAGATAAAATCCAGTAACTATTTCATCACCCCATGACCAGATTCCATAATTGGCCGGCCAGCCCGCATATCTTTCCTTTTCCTGGAATACGATTACATGCTCTTTATCAACAGCAACAGACTGTGCACAAGATACAATGCTGGAAAAGAGAGTAACTACCGGAATGACAAGCTTATAATTCATAGAGAAATGCTGTTTATTATAATAGAAAGGTTTACTGCTCTACAAGAACTTCTACCCCGATCTTTTTGTCTGTTTTATACAAAACAACCAACCTGTCCTTCTTGTCAGTTGTGATCCTTACTGGTTTTTTCCCAGGATCAGAAAGAGAAATACCGGTAAGATAATCTCCGTTATTATTATACTTAATTATATGAACAGTTGCTCCGTTTTCGTCTTTAGCTAATTCAAATTCACCATTTTCTTTTTCTGCACCCCTGACGGCTACAAATACATTACCCTTACTGTCAGTGGCAATATCAGTGGTATATATAATACCATCCGGGGGATTGGGCTGAGCAAAAGAAAACAGGTAATTTCCGGTTGCATCATATTTCTGGCAGGGGCCAAAATAGTTTGCTACAAAAACGTCATTATTCATATCCAATGCCAGGCCATAATATCCATTAAAGTAACCAGCTCCTGCCCCAGCCTTGCCAAAATGAAATTGGTATTTACCGCTGTTATCAAATACAGTAACCCTGTTCAAATCAATATCACCCAGATACATTCTGTTTTTAGAATCAAATGCTATTCCCCGGGTAACAAATGACATCCCCGGGCCGGCTCCCTTAGCACCAAAGCTGTAAAGGTGTTTACCCTCCTGGCTAAAAGCCATCAAACGGGGAGGAGTAATTTTCTGATCAGTTATAAATATTCTATTAGTTCTGTCTGTAGTTATATTAGTAAGGCCATCAAAATGCCCGATGATATCTCCTTCCGTTTGGCCAAATGAACTGATGAATTTACCAGATGGGGAAAACCGCAGTACTACTTTATCTGTGATCAGAAAATTTCCGTTTCTATCAACAGTAATAGCTGTTGGATTCTTGAAGTGCTTAGAATTTTCTTTTGCATCCCCGAAATCCAAAACTGTTTTATAGGAAGTCTTTGCTCCGTTAAATACTACAGTTGCTGTATTCAGAGCATTGTCAGCTTCCTTTACATAACCAGTAACATTAATTTCTGACAATCCTGTTCCAATACCCGGCGCTGTAAATAAACCAGAAGTTGAGATAGTACCGACCTTAGCGTTTCCGCCAACGATACCATTTACTGACCATACAACATTCTTGGGATTATATGCAGAAGTCAGGCGGGTTGTCATCATAACAACATGGAACTGCTGTTTATCACCAGCACTTAACGATACAAGTGTCGGGTTGATCCGGGCTCTTTTAAGAGGTTTTGCAGTCGCCCCCCCACCTTGCTGAGATAGCACTTGTTGTGTGATCGTTAAAAGCAGGATAAACCCAACAAATCGCCTAATATAATTTTTCATTCTTTATATTTTCAATTATTAATGTTATGCGACATCCTCCAATCGTGATTTGTCATAAGACAAATCATTGTGGAGCGAAGATTTCAAAACCTGCTGTTTCTTTGCTGCGATAAATAGCAAAGAGATAGCCTTTTTCATCTACAAAAACCCAGTTTTCGGAATGTTCCCCAATCGATAAGTTAACACCACAGATAAAATCGCCGTTATTGTTGTGCTTTTCAATACTATAAATCCTTTCCTTCGAAACTTCAAACTGTCCCCCGTAACCACGCATCCCTCTCACCATTGAATAAACATTCCCCCATTTATCATCAGAAATAGCATGTATATAAACTGCACCTCCGGGAGGTTCAGCTTCTGCAAATGAGAATAAAAATTTTCCATTGGCATCAAACTTTTGAATGGTTGAGTAATACCCCGACACAAATACATCGTTATTGGGATCTACCACCAGCGCATGGGGTGCATTAAAATCTTCAGTGCGATGACCATCACGACCCCAGGAGGCAATAAACTCACCTTCATGGGAAAACTTTGTAACGTTTGAATTGTCAACATCCACTACATACAGATTCCCTTCGCTGTCAAAATCCATTCCATGTGCACGGAGCAACTGGCCAGTGCTATTACCCTTCGGTGCAAATGATTTTTTCAACTTACCGTCATGTGAGAATATCTGTATCCTGTTGCCAAATTCCTTTTGATCACTGATATACAGATCCCCATCTTTATCAAGTAAAACAACCCTGGGACTGTAAAACTGTCCGTCTTTCTGGCCGGTAGAGCCGATATAACCCAGGAATTTTCCATCCTGGCTGAAACGCATCACAAAATGTGAGTCAGCATCAACAATAACAATGTTACCATCCTTATCAAGTGCCACCCCATGAGGGTTGCCAAAATGTTTTGTTTCGCTATGTTTCTCTGAATATTTAAAAATGCTTTTATAAAATGGCTTGTCAGGCGCCATGATTACAGATGCAAATAATTTCCTTCCTGGTTTACCGGGAATCTCACCGGTAATATGAATTTCCTGTGGAACAGGTATAGAAGCAGGTGCTGTATAAACTCCTTCTGTTGTTATCCTGCCATACTCCTCAGTTCCTCCGACAACCCCGTTTACAGACCAGGCAACCTGATCAGCAAGTTTTGCCGGTTTGAGGAACTCGGGCAAAAGAATAACCTTAAATTTTTGCTGTTGCCCTGTGGCAAGTGTGGCAACCGACGGATTGATAGAAGCATCAGGCCCAACCTTCACCTGTCCGGCAACAGTATCCGTGGCAAGAATAATGAAAGACAAACCCGAAACTAATACGCCACTAAAAAACTTAATTCTGTCAACTAGCTTTGAGTAGCTGGAAAAATAATGACCTCTCATTTCTTACTAAATTTACGTTTTACTAATTCTATTTAATTTGCATATTCAGGTTTCCACCCATATTCGATATACTCCCATGAAATATCTCCTCCGTTGATTGAAATTCTCATAAATCCTTTCTCAACATCCTTATTGCCCCTCCATGAATGACCCGAAACCGAGCCACCGGTGATAAACCTCGTTTTATTATTTATGTAGATATCTTCAATCCAATGAGTATGCCCCTGCAATACCAACCTGAGATTATGCTTTTCAAGCATATTCAATATCTCAGTCCTGTTTGTAATGAATGCCCCCTCCGGGCTACGGGGGTTTGGTCCCCGTATGTGACGCTGCCAATACGTGGAAAGAAAGGGTATATGTACAACTATCGCTACCGGTATTTCTGACGAAATTTTTGAAAGATCTTCCTGGAGCCATTTCATTTGTTCCTCATCAATCTCACCGATATACTTTCTATCCTTTTCTCCAACAGAATTTAACACTATAAAATGCCAGCCTTTGTGATCAAAAGAATAATAAGTTTTGCCAAGATATTTTCTGAACAGCCCGTATTTATAATCAGGATGACCTTTGTCTACATTACTTTCAGGGTAAATGCCAAACAAATCATGATTACCAACCGTATTGAATACAGGCATTTTCAGTAAAGCTGTGGTTTGAGCATATAACTTAAAAAGAGAATCAGCCCTGGCATACCCAACACCTAAAGCATCATAGACAAGGTCGCCACCGGTCAGAACAAAATCTGCATTCATATTATTAGCCTTGTCAATAGCTAACTTAAACCCCTTAACAGCACCGTTTTCTGGCTGAAGATGAATGTCACACATAAAAAGAAAAGAGAATGACTCATTCTTTCCCAGCTCAGCAGCAAAAGCCAGATCAGTTTTCTGTACTGAATTCCGTGGACTGCAGGCACACTGAAGGCAAATGAATAATATCGTGGCAATTTTTTTCATTACAATCATAGCGGGATGCCATAAAAAAGGTATACATCGTTACCCAACAGGCAATTCATTTATAAAACAAGGATAAGGGAACGATTCGTTATGAAGTGGATTGGAGAAACCCGTCATTCTCTGTAAAGAGTCTCCCAGCCGTAATCTATGTATTCCCAGTTGATATCCTGCCCCTTGATGCGAATCAGCATAAAACCTTCTTCACCGGTTCTGGTTCCCTTCCAGGAAGGTCGGCCAGCCACCGCACCTCCCGTTATGAACCGGGTTTTACCACCGACATTAATATCTTCCACCCAATGAAGATGCCCTTGCAGAACCAGGCGAAGGTTATGCTTTTTAAAAAGCTCCAGGACTTCATTCCGGTTATCTACCCATAATTCGTTTGGAACCTCAGGTTTGTCTGTCTTTGGATAAATCTGTGCCTGAACTGAAACAAGGGGTATGTGCAAAACAATTGCAATTGGCGTTTCGGGTGAAACTCCGGCTATATCCTTTTTCAGCCATTCTATCTGATCTTTTCCTATTGTTCCTATATACTTTTTGTTTTTTTCATCAATGGAATTCAATGCAATAAAATGCCAGCCTTTATGATTAAACGAGTAAAAGGTCTCACCCAGGTATCGTTTATACATTCCATATTTATAATCCGGATCAGCCGGGCTGATGCCGCTGCCTTCATAAATTCCAAACAATTCATGATTTCCAATTACATTGTAAACAGGCATCTTCAGTCTCTTGATAGTCTCTTTATATAACTGAAATAATGAGTCACCTCTTGGCCTGTTTCCTCTTAGCACATCAAAAACAAGATCACCGCCTGTTAAAACAAAATCAGCATTCAGCTTGTTGGCGGTGTCAATAGCTTTAATCAATCCATCGGTGGCACCCAGTTCAGGCTGGATATGAATATCGGTCATGAACAGAAATGAAAACTCATTTTCTTTTGCTGCTGTTGAAGTAATTTTCTTCGAAAGACAGCCGGATAATAATTGTACAAAGAATAGAAAATAAACAATACTCCTCATTCGATTTAACTTCATCATTCAATCATATTATTATGCAATTAATAAAAAAATTTTAAACCCGATACTAATATCCCGGATTCTGACTCATCGGTAAAGTCAGATTCGCATCGATAACGGACTGGGGTATCGGGAACAGTGTATCTCTTGGGCTAACAAGTTGTCCGCCGTTTTTATTATACAATTTTACCCGGTCAAACCAGGTTCCTGTCCTTAGCAGCGTATATCTTCTATGCTCTTCCAGTATCAGTTCCCTGGATCTTTCATCCAGGATAAAAGCCATATTTATGTCCCCGGCAGTGACGGCAGGAGCATTCGCCCTGCTTCGAAGCAGATTGATAGTAATGGCCGCCTGGTCAGGCTGGCTCAGCTTCATTTGTGCCTCTGCTTTCAAAAGGTAGGTTTCTGCAAGCCTCAGGTATAAAACGTCCTTATAGGAAGCAAAATCTGCAAGGTTACTTGGGTTGGCCCAATCTGCTTTCCTTGAAAAAGGCCAGTCAACCCTGTTTCTGCTGGTTGCTGAAATATCATTGGCCCATGAAAGCCATACTGTGTCGCCATAATTATATCCCGGAGGAAGTATATCGGCTGCTGCCGGTGCATTTCCGGCTGCATTGGTAAGAATGAAATATTTTCTGATAGCGTAACCTGATCCCCTGTCATCCTGAGGAGAATATAGGTCCAAAGCATATTTAGTCATTGACATCCTACCAAGCCCATTACCACCCCTTTCAACAGTGACCCTGAATGGAGTGATATTATTTACCCGCATGGAAGCATACCTGCTTGTATGATGACGTCGCTGAAGACTCAGACCTCCACCAATAGTTTGAAATCTGAACTGAAATACCCATAGTGCTTCTTTATTCCCTTCCTCCCGATTAATATTACCGGGATAAAACATATCCATAAATGGAACTCCGGGCTGATTGGCCCTTACTCCATACCGGCTGGTTATAAGTCCATACTGAGGTGTTGCTATTACTTTATCGGCCCAAATCAATGCACTATCGGGCTTATTAATAGTCAGGTACATTTCAGACAGGAAATGCTGTGCGGCGCCCTTCGTCATCCTGCCGGGCAAAGAAGCCCCAACCGGAATATATTGTTCCGCAAAAAGCAAATCGTTGATTATTTGTCGTCTGATCACCGCGACAGGATCTCTTTGCCAGTCCGTTCTGATTGTTGAGCCCAGAGATTCCTGGAGATTTAATGGGACATCACCCCAGCAATATGACAAATGTCTGTACGCCCAGGCACGAATGGCCCTTGCCTCTGCAATTACCCTGTTCTTGTTGGCATCCGCACTTGCGCTTCCACCTGTCCAATTAATATCAGGATTCTCGCCATTAATTATTATTGAATTTGCTGCTGAAACGATCTTATACAACCAGCTAAAAACACCGCTGTAAAAAGTGTTGGTTGGGTTATTAAGTGCCCCCCAATCCTGGTATATCTGAGTGATGCCGGCTACAAAATGATTAGTAACCATATTGTCAGTTCCGTTCATGAACATATCGGCTACCAGTGATGTTGAGCCATCAAGACCTTCCCACTCAAGACGGACCAGTGAGTATAGTCCGTTCAAACCCGCTTCAAAACCCGAATAACTCTTGTATAAAGTGACTGATGAAACCAGGTTTGGAGGCTCTTCATTAAGTAAACTTTTTTTACAGCTTACGAACAGTACTGCGGTAGTTATAACTAAAAGAATCTTTTTCATAACGCTATAATTAATTATAAACGATGACTGATTAAATTATAAGTTCAATGTAAGGCCGAAAACAAATTCCCTTTGCAATGGATTGACACCCCTCCCGCTGTTTAACTCAGGATCACTAGCCGTCCATTTTGTAATTGTGACGAGGTTTCTGCCAACTACATAAAGTCTTAATTTACCTAAACCGGTCTTTTTAAGTACAGTAGCCGGAAAATCATACGAAACAGTGAGGTCTTTGAGACGGACAAAACTCGCATCCTCGTAAATTTGTGCTGAAATACCCTGCATCCTCTCCGCATTCAGTGCATTACGGTAAAAATTATTTGTTGGGTTACTCGGTGTCCACCAATCCTTCTTTAATACATTTCTTCTCACATCAGAACCTGATGAGGCATCTTGTAATAATTCGTTCCAACGGGTAACGCCATGAACGCCGTGGATAAAGGCTGTTACCGATATATTTTTAAAAGTAAACGTATTACTTAGTCCCCATAAAAACTTTGGATCCAATTGCCCGATCACTTCACGGTCGTTGGCATTGATTACACCGTCCTTATTGCTGTCCTTTATTTTTGCGTTGCCGGGTACAGAACCCCAGGTTGCCGCTTGTGGTGCCTCACTTTGCTGCCATACACCGTCAAATACATAGTTAAAATTGACCCGGATAGGTTGTCCGATAAACCATGCATTCGCCAAATCATTTATTTCATTACCGTCAGAATCAAGAAGCCCGTAAAGAGAAACGATCTGGTTTTTCACATGCGATAAGTTAACAGTTGTGCTCCAGGAAAATTTATTTGAAATAACATTACGTGAGGTTAAAGACAATTCAAACCCGGTATTCTTTGTCTCGCCAATATTTTGAGTGATAGCAGTAAGACCATTGACAGAAGATATTGATCTGTTCAGCAATAAATCAAACGTCTTTGTCTGATAGAAATTAATATCTCCCTCAATCCGGTTATTCAATATACCGAAATCCAGCCCTATATTAAAAGATCTGCTGGATTCCCATCCAAGATTATCTAACCCGATTCTGCTTGGAATATACCCGGGTTGTGTGGCGCCAAGAGAAACGATATTGCTTTCCGCATAACGTGAAATAGTCTCATAGGCACCAACGGCCTGGTTACCATTCAACCCGTATGAAGCCCTTAATTTGAATTTATTAAAAATATCCTTTAACGGGAAAAACTCCTCATCATCCAGATTCCATCCTAATGCAACGGATGGAAATGTTCCCCATTTGCTTTTTGCACCAAAGCCTGAATACCCATCACGACGTCCTGTCAACGTAAGCAGATACCTGCCTTTATAAGAGTAATTAATCCTTAACATCTGTGAAATAAGCGCCGTTTTCACATATGTATAGCTTGGAGAAACAAAGGAAGCCTGTGAAGTTGAATAGTAACTTGTAAAATCGTTAGGGAATCCCCTGGCATCTACTATATTGGCCGATGATGAATTTTCCTCGTACATGTATGCGGCTGTTGCAAAAATGGTATGATCACCAATACTCTTATTGTATGAAAGAACATTTTCCACAATTGTATTTTTCTCGGATGTACTTGCCGTGTTGGCAATTCCACCTGCTTCTAACCCCGCTGCGGTATTTCTTCCGATATAATTAGTGATACTACCTGATTTTCTTCTGATACCAGTATTGAGCTGGTAGGTCAGACCTTCTATAAAAGGAACTTTAACTATAGCAAAATTGTTCGTCAAAATCTGGTTTGATTCATTCGAATAGTTATAATTAATCGGTTCAAGAGGATTCCGGATATCAATAAACTCGGGCCAGGGATACAACGTCAAATTTCCGTTATCATCATATGCCTTTGTAAGCGGGTTTTTTCTATACACTAATGCCCAATCCAGCGGAAAACCTTCCTTCTTTTCAAAAGACAGTTGGGTTCTTGTTCCGACTTTTAACCACTTGGTTATTTCTGTCTCAATATTAATCCGGCTGGTGATACGACGATACCCGTCATTGATTGCCACTCCATTCGCATCCAACAAGCTCCCTCCAATTAAGTAGTTGGTATTCTGAAAACCACCGGCAACCGACAGATTATGCTGCTGACTGCTTCCATTGCGTAAGGCAAGATCAACCCAGTCAACCCATTTGCCCGCATTATATATAGCCTGCTCGGAAGCCGTTACACGTCCAGGCTCACGAAGCTCTTTGAAATCATAAAAGTCCTCACCATTCATATATTTTGCAATATTTACCGCCTTTTGCGTGGAGTATCTGCCATCATAAGTAATTCTTGGTTTCCCTGTTTGTCCAAGCTTTGTTGTAATCAGTATTACGCCATTCGCACCTCTGGATCCATATATGGCAGCTGCAGACGCATCTTTAAGTACTTCTATGGATTTAATGTCATTCGGGTTTATATCCATTAAATTGCCACTATAAGGAACACCGTCAAGCACAATTAAAGGATCATTGCTGGCCAAAATGGAGTTACGACCTCTGACCATTATTGACTGATTAGGTGAAGCTCCGGCCTGAGTCTGCTGTACCATAATCCCCGGAACAGAACCTTGTAAAGCTTGCGCCACATTTAAATTGGGGACCATCTCCAATCTCTCCCTGGGAACGGAAGCGACAGATCCGGTAATATCTCTTCGTTTCTGAGCCCCATATCCGACTACTACCACTTCTTCCATCCCTTTTACATCAGGCAATAAAGTAATATCAATCGTTGACCTTCCGGCAATGTTCACCTCCTGAGAAAGAAATCCTGTAAAAGAAAAAACCAATACACCGTTTCCTGGCACATCGATTTTATAAACCCCCGCAGTATTGGTAGTCGTCCCGGCGCCATCAACACCCTTAACAACAACAGAAACCCCTTCCAAAACCGCACCTGCTTCATTTCTCACAGTACCCGCTACTGTTATTTCCTGGATTGCTGCAGACCTTCCTTTCTCCTTAGAAAATACAGGAATAAACAAGAATAGAAATAATACTGTAAGCGCCACACCGGCGTTTTTGGATGTAAGTACTTGACTTGAAGAAAAAAATTGCTTTTTCATCATATGGCAGTTTTGATAGTTTCTGAAATAGGTTAGAAAAATTTATGTCCTGGCAATCTTCCTATTTCTCTTCTGTAAATCTACTGGAACCTACAGTTGGGAAATTATTCCTGATTTGCCAATTATTATAGGATGTTATCATAAAGCAAAAACAGCCCCTTCGCACATTTACTTCTTTTTGTTTATGTCAATTTTTTATTTCTTAAATGGCATAAAATTTTCTCAATGTTTTTTGCAATCTAAAAGTAGCCCGGGATAAACAACGGAAAAACTGATGAAAAAAAGATAATAATAAAGTAATGTCCTAAAATAGAAAAACAACTCACCTATAGACAAATAATACAAAAAAAATATTCGTTCGGATCCCAAACCCTAAACTTACCCGGCTAATGGAAGTTGTACATCCTGCTGCAAAGTCTGGTAATCCTTGAAAAGGGAATCGATATCCTTTTTTATATCTTCTGTAAAGAATCCGACCTTTTGCCTGGTTATGGTAGTTATATCAACACCCCTTTTTTGCAGATAATATTTTGCAATAATTGGATAGACCCGGTGTACCACATCCATTTTATCAAGCAAAAAACTTTGTATCATACCAACTTCATGCATTGCGTCAGCATTGTCATAATTTTCACAAAGCCATACGATAAGCTCGGGCCACAAATTCCCCTGAATACAAGATAATCCGGCTGCTCCTGCACGCAAAGATTCAAGGGCATGGCCCGCATAAGCATCATAAAATCCAAATTGTTGATTGATCCCGGATGTCAGCGCAAGCTTCTCTCGGACTTGTTCAATATTACAACAAGTGTCCTTGTGGTAAATTACCCTCCCGGTTTTTACAAACTCACTTAATTGTTCCGGCGAAACCAATCTTTTATAATCAACAGGGCACTCATAAAAACCTAAGGGAATGCCCCCTGTCAGATTCATCAACTCGTACATTCTTTCATTGAAAAGATTAGCTGGCTCATTCTCTACAGCAAGCATATTCGAATTAACTATTACAGCCTGAATTCCTGTATCAAAAATCTTTTTGACAAATTCAGCTTGTTCGGGGATAGATCCACCAAAAGTTCCGGTTGCAACTACTGGGATAAAATTATTTACTTTACTAACCACATGGCTAACAATAGCCAGTCTTTCATTTTCACTCAATTCATACATTTCGCTTGACAAACAGTTGGCAAACAATCCAGCTGCGCCAGATTCCACATATAGCTCTGTGATTGCAGAAAGTCCGTCAAAATCAACATTCCCGTTTTCCAGGAATGGAGTGATCATAACAGGAATAAATTTTTTCTTTACTTCTTTCATGATTTACGTTGTGAATATTTTTTTATTCAAGACGGTAAGAATCCTTCCTATTACTTATCGTTCTGATTTCTCTTTAACCTGGTCAGCAACAGCCCTGACAGAAAAATGACCAGCGTACCAACCACTATCACCATCTGGATATGAAAAGGACTCCTGAGATAATTGTATTTTTCAGATATATTTCCTGAAAGGGTCATCCATAAAATGACAAGTAATCCGATTATTGTTGCTGTCAGAGCTGTTGTATTTTTTGTGTTACGGCTAACAACTCCCAGCAAAAACAGCCCTAATATTCCTCCTGCAAATATTCCGGACAGTTGCCACCATATATCCAAAATGCTTTTGCTGCCGATCATAGCAACTCCGACCCCCATCCCCAGCAACCCGGCTATAGTTGTGCCTGCACGCAGAACGGTCAAATTCATTTTTTCAGAAATCCCCGGCCTGAGATACCTTTTATAGATATCCTCAGTAAAGACAGTAGCTGATGCATTCATGCCTGAGCTGATTGTACTCATAGCAGCAGCAAGGATCGCTGAAATAATCAAACCCAATAAACCAGCGGGTATTTTTGTAACCATGAAATGGGGTACAACTTTGTCACCATATTCTGCAGGACCAAGCTTTGCCGCAAGTTCACTTATACTTTCAGCCGTTGCAGTTCCTGACAGCTTAGAAGCGGCAACTTCCTGCTGAATAGTTTGCATAAATTCAGGGTGAACCTGGTAGTAGGCATATAAGCAGGTACCGATAATGAAAAACAAGAAAGAAACCGGGACATAAAACCAGACACTTAGCCAAACTGATTTGGATGCCTCAGCGGATGATTTTGCAGTATGGTATCGTTGAACATAATTCTGGTCCATCCCGAAGTTGTTCAGGTTTATAAAGAATCCATAAAGCAACACAACCCAGAATGTTGATTCTCCAAATCCCAACGTAAAATTGCCCAAACTGAACTTATTATCTCTTTGGCCGATTTCAATGATCTTTGACAACCCACCGGGCATATCTGCCACGATCAAAAAGATGATCAGTAAAGCCCCGATAGTAATCAGGATTGCCTGCAATACTTCTGTCCAAATTACCGCCTCCATTCCCCCAAATACCGTATAAATGATAATGCACAGACCTACAACTATCATGATCAGGGTCATGTCAAAGCCAGTAAGAGCCTGAAGGGTGAGAGCAATGCCAAAAAAAATTGAACCCATTCTTGCCAGTTGCGTCAACAGAAAACAGATAACTGCATAAGTTCTGGCCCACGGGCCAAAACGATGCTCGAGGTGGGTATAGGCTGAGACGCCACCAAACCTGCGGTAAAAGGGAACAAAATATTTAGAAGCGACCCACGCAGCCAAGGGAAGTGAAATACTAAATACAAACGCATTCCAGTTACTGCCATAAGCTTTGCCCGGCACACCTATAAAAGTATTACTGCTCAAAAATGTGGCATATATCGACAACCCCACTGCCCACATTGGTATTTTGCCCGATGCCTTTGTAAATTGATCAGGGCTTTTCTTTCTTTTTGAAAAATAAAATCCGACCAGCATCATCGCAGCCAGGTAAATATGGATAATAATAATATCTAGTAGCGGAAGATTACTCATAGCATTCAGAATTCAAACTTACAGGTAATAGAATATGGAATGTTATAGAATATTCACTTTGTTTTATAGGATTTTATCATCCCTGAATTTCTCAATATTCTGAAAACAACGAGGGAATATTCTCAACAACCATTGGGTAAGTAATGGCGCATGACAATAAAAACAACTATACTTGTTTCCGGTCAGGAGGATAATAACCGCAATTTTTCTTAATTTACAACTTATACATTTCAGAAAGATGCATCCTCATTTTCATAAAGTACCCGTCAGTCACCAAAGTTCATACAGTATCAGACTGGACAACCAGCCATCCTTTCCAACAATCTGGCATTATCATCCCGAACTGGAACTTCACCATGTTATAATTGGCGAAGGTGTGAGACTGATAGGCGATAGTGTAAGCAATTTCTCAGCCGGAGAGCTGATACTGCTGGGGGAAAATCTTCCGCACTCTTGGCAATGCAGAGAAGAGTATTTCCAAAAGAATTCAGGATTACATGTGGAAGCAATTGTGTTGCATTTTTTACCCAATTGTTTCGGCAGAGATTTCTTGAGCCTCCCTGAAACATTTCTTGTTTCCAAGTTGCTGGACAAAGCAAAAAAAGGGATGATCTTTCATGGAAAAACAAAGGAGAAAGTAGTACGGCTGATGCACACCGCATTGCATGCAACTGACCTGGACCGGATTATTACTCTTCTGTCTATCATTAAAATACTTTCCGAATCAAAAGAGTACAAAGCTATTGCTTCCGCTCATGCCTTTTACAAATCAAATGAATCCGAAACAATCCGTCTGAACCGTGTATGCTCCTATACAGCAGCTAATTACAGGAAAAATATTACTCTAGAGGAAATAGCATCTATCAGTAATCTTAACGTAACGTCTTTCTGCCGCTATTTTAAATTGATGACAAAAAAGACTTACTACGAATTTCTTACTGAAATCAGGATCAGTCATGCATGCAGGTTCCTTATAGAAGATAAGATGCCCACTAACCTGATTTGTTTTCAATGTGGATTTAACAATGTTTCGAACTTTTACCGTCACTTTAAAAAAATTACAGGTATTACCCCTTTTCATTACAAACGGAAATACCTTGCAGATAAAGCATTAATAAGCTGATTATTCCTGAATTTCATTATTCTGATCCCAGAACTACAGATTCGGAATTTATCCCTGCTGATGCATTATTGGAATGATTAGTATTACAAATGCATTCCTTTTTGTAGTGCATAATTTCTTTGCACCAATGACTTGAAAACTATTTTGCTTAACCACGTTCTTGTAACAAAGCAATTTGCCGTAAATCTTCTTGAAAAATGCCAGATTTTTGTCCGGTAACCTCCACTTCACCGGACAACTCCAGATTTTTGAAGGGTTGTCCGGTTTTATTTTTGCTGCACCCAGGTATTCTGCGGGGTATAAGGTGTTCTGAATTATCTACATCAAGAAGTAATTGTTATTATAAATATCTACATCCACCGTGCATCATTCTCCCTTACATCTTTGATCCGGTGAGCAGCTATTTTCCGCAAAAGTGTTTTCGGTATAGGCTTGTCATATGGCAACTGTATGGTGTCTTTTCCTGTTGTCATATTTTTCAGTTCTTCTTCAAATGGCGCCAGCGAAGAACGGGTAGGCATAAAATTGATATGCGTTTTATGAGCGGAATACGAAAAAAGTATCCGCTTCTCCTCAAACACCGGGTGTCCCCATTTTAATGCTTCTTTTGCGCCAGGTGCAAGGGCTTTGAGCAATGCCCGTAGTTCTTTCAGTTTTTCCTGTGCCTGTTTGGGAGCTTGCTTAATGTATTCATCCACGGTGGCGGGTTTGGTAGCCGGCATAGTTATATTTTTTTGCGGGATCGGTTACAACTATTGTTTTAAAAATAATTGTCCTGAATATGATCAAATTCCCTGCACCACAATCATCTTTGAAGTGGCTGTGCGATGGCGTATCTGTTTTGCGTAGTTGTATGTTTCAGAATTCCACCATTCTTTTGCCCTTTCCGTCGTAGGGAATTCCAACACAACGATCCGTTCAGGCTGCCAGCCACCTTCAAGAGTTTCTGTTTGTCCGCCACGAACAATGAATTTTCCATCGTAAGCTGCAATGGATGCAGGTGTCAGTTTTTTATATTCTTCATATTGTATCGGATCATAAACAGAGACCTCAACTATTACATAAGCTGCCATGTTGTAATTATTTAGGCCGGCAATTTCCTGATTTTTCTTCAACTGAGCTGCAGGTATGCCATAACTCCTTTTCACTTTTCGTATCAAACCCAAATGATTTCCGGTTGTTGTAACTTTGCCGTTCTTATGTCAGAACCATTACCCCACGATCATATCATTCCTTTCAAAGATTCCGGGAAAGGCAAAAAGGAGCAGGTGGCTGAAATGTTTGACCGTATTGCAGGCCGATATGATTTCCTGAACCGTTTTCTTTCGGCAAGAACAGATATTGTCTGGCGCAAAAAAGCTATCCGGATGCTGAAAAAAGACAAGCCCCGTCATATTCTCGATGTGGCTACAGGTACAGCCGATATGGCCCTCCTTGCATGGAAAATGCTGCAGCCTGAAAAGATCACCGGCATTGACATTTCAGTTCAGATGCTGGAAGCGGGCCGCAAAAAGATTGACAAAGAGGGGCTTGGGGATAAAATCATTTTGGAGACAGGAGATTCAGAAACAATAAATTATAGTGAAAATACGTTTGATGCCGTGATGGCGGCCTTTGGCGTCCGCAACTTTGAAAACTTAGAGAATGGCCTGGCCGAAATGCTAAGGGTGCTGAAACCCGGCGGACAGGTGCTGATCCTGGAATTTTCAAAACCACGGCGCAGGGCGGTGAGAGGACTATATAATTTTTACATGGGCATCATGGCCCCCAGGGTGGCGGGCTGGTTCAGGCAGAACAAAGAAGCTTATGATTACCTGTGTGAATCATCCAATGCCTTTCCCGACCGCCAGCAATTTGTTGATATTTTAAACAAAGTTGGTTTTTCCGATACCCGGTTTAAACCCCTAAGCTTAGGAGTATGTTGCATATACAGCGGAAGAAAGCCCCGATGATCTCTCTGAAAAACGGAATGATTTTCCTGTTTGCTTTTGTCGCCATGGCACAACCTTCCCTGGCCCAGCACCGGGAGATGAACCTGTATGACCACGACAGCAAGCCTTATTATTTTGGCATTACTTTAGGTGGAATTTCCACCCGCTTTCATACCAGCATGCACCCCCGCTTTTTGCAGTATGACAGTGTGTATGTTGCAGAGCCGCTGAACTCTGCCGGTTTCACCCTGGGTCTGCTGGCAACCGGTCGTATCAGCAATCGCTTCCTGCTTCGCTTCAATCCGCAACTGATGTTCATGGAAAGAAATATTTCCTATAAATTAAAACATCCCGATATCGAAGGCCAGACAGATGTTGTGAAAAGAGTGGAGTCGGTAGCTGTATCTTTCCCTTTCCAGTTGAAATTTGAATCAGACCGCATCAATAATTTCAGGGTGTATATGATGACGGGGATCAAAGGCGATATTGACCTGGCCAGTAATGCCCGCGCCAAACGGGCTGAAGAATTAGTGAAGATCAACAAATATGATTATGGAGTGGAACTGGGATTAGGTTTCAATTTTTTCTTTCCGAGTTTTATCCTTTCTCCCGAAATAAAGATCAGCAACGGGCTGAACAATATTCACAGCCGTGATGAGCATCTTAAATTCTCCAATGTGCTTGACAGGATTCAATCCCGCATGATCGTTTTCAGCATACATATTGAAGGGTAATCTTTATTTTAGCAGCCTTTATCTTAATTCGTCAATATGAAACCAGTATTCCGTACTACCGTCTTTACGTTAGCCCTTGTTTGTTCAGGTATATTCGCAACAGCCCAAAAACCCACCACAGCTTTAGCACTGAACGACTATCTTGTTTCCATCACTGATTCACTTTATAAAGCAGGACAAGCCTGAGGCAAAAAGTTTACCGAAGCGAATAATTCAAAAGAATACGCCTTGTTGCAAACTGAGAGAATTTCGATGGAAAAACTTATTGAAAGAAAACAACTGGAGGTGATCACCCTGAAAGATATTGGCGGATCTGAAAAACTGCGGCTGGCCATGCTGGATATGCTTTTCTTTGAAGCCCGCATGATCCGGGAAGGATTTATACCTTTTGAAAAACTCAACAGACAATCCAGCCAGGAAGAGATCAGCAAAGCGATAGAACTGCTGACCAAAACTGCGGAAGCAGAAAATGAATACCTCGAAAAAGTGAGAACAGCGCAGGATGCCTATGCAGCAAAAAATGGCTTCACCATTGAAGAAGAAGAGTAGTACTAAAAATCAAATTCCCTTCTGTGCATATTCCAGCGGATGCCCACGGTGACAACAGAAGTATTTGCCGACTGCAACGGCGCTGTTTTGGTTTCCTGTCTGCGATATAATGCATTCAGCTCAAGAAAAAGATTTTCTTTCCACTCATACGATAAAAGAAAAGAGGTGTAGAGCACATTGGTCTTCCAGCCGCTGCCGATATTAAATCCGTAGTCCATCGTTCTGTAGGGTGGAACACTTGGCAAAAAGATATTGCTGCCATAGCTGACAGCGCCGGAATCCCTGCCCTGCTGGTAATAAATAAATTTGGCCACCGCCAGCCATTTCGGCGCCGGCTGATAGCGGGCAATGCCAATGAATTCTTTAAAATTGGCCATCAGCGGATGCGCCATCGGCTGATTGTAGTGAGTGTAATTAGCAACTGAATCACGGTGCGAATAAGTGAAAGGACGAACCCTGTTATGCTCCACCTGCAGGTCAAGGTTTTTGATATTGAAAGCATCAATATATTTTGCCCCCAACTGGATACCCCATTTGTTGGCCCACCAGCCGCGGCTTTTAGTTATTTCAGAAAGCAGGAATTCATCCAATGAAAGTTGTCCATACGCCTGGAAGCGTTTTGCCACATTGGCTTTGAAATCCAGGCCCACAATGGAATTATCAAAGCTTCCATTTTGTTGTTCGATGGAACGATAAAAGATGATGGGATTAAGATAGCTGAAATCAAACCGGTCCTTGCGGCCAAATATCACTCCTTCAAACAAACCGATATTGAGCCATTTATTGATTGCCACATCCAGGTGGTGCATTGCCACATATTTTTTGGGCAGCAACTGGTCGCCTCCCGGAATTTCAGCCGGTGTGACTTCCATAAAAAGGTTTTGGTAATTAAGTTTCCAAATCCTTGTGTTGAGTTTCAGGAAAAGGGCATTGTTGCTGAAATCACTCAGGAACAAACTGCGATGTCCGTTGCCGATAAAATTTTTATCGTAACCAAAGGTGATGTCAATGTACTTGGCCGCATTAAAAGAAAAATATCCCCTTGCATCAAAATAATCCACACCGCCCGCTGCTTTGAAAGGTTTATAAAAACCATTACCCGGTACTGCTTTCCTGTCGCTGATCCATTGCTGCACATACATGGGTGGCCGTTCCTGGTTATCGGTGAGATAAGCGGCAAAACCGATCTTGTTGGCTATCCGGCCCCGCAGGGCAACTCCTCTTGTATTTTGAAACAGGTGCTGGTCATTATTATTTTCTTTTGAAACGGTATATTGAAAAACCGGGTTGATAATAAGGTCAAAATCCTTCACATGCACTTCATATAGGTTGGCCGGGGTCTGGTAAAATCTTTTCCCTATGGGCTTTTTGCTTTTGAATTTCCCCGGATCATTGTTTACATACCTAAAGTACTCCTGGTTGTTCAGCATCATGCTGCGCAGGTTGTACCCGTCCACATTGGACATGCTGACATCATTTTTATAATACGCATCAATAGCCTTTTGTATAAAATGCCTGCGGCTGTAGTATTTCGTTTTGGAAAAATTATAGACCGAATCCGTTCCAGCCAAAATTTCCAGCCTGTCCAATAAAATATTCTGTTTATCTCCCTGGTGCAAAAAAGTGGTCTGCGAGGCAGCCATGAAAGGACAAAAAATCAACAGCAGTCTTACAAGGGTTTGTTTAAATTGCATGCGTTCAGGATTCAGTTTAAGAGAACAAAGTATGCAAAAATATCTGATAAAAGCGATACAGGTTGTCAACGAAGGTAGCATTCAGACAGCCGATGTATTCATTGCAAATGGCAGGATCGAAAAGATAGCAACTCAGGTAAACAATGCCGGCGCAGGTTACACAGAAATCAATGGAGAAGGCAAATACCTGCTGCCGGGGGCGATAGATGACCAGGTGCATTTCCGGGAACCGGGACTTACTCACAAAGCCACTATCTACACCGAAGCCAAAGCCGCCGTGGCGGGAGGTGTCACCAGTTTTATGGAAATGCCCAACACCATCCCCAATGCACTGACACAGGAATTGCTGGAAGACAAATATGCTATCGCTTCCCGCAATTCACTCGCCAATTATTCTTTTTACATGGGCACCGGCAATGACAATGCGGATGAAGTGCTGAAAACAAATGATAAGAAAAAAGACATCTGCGGCATCAAGATTTTCATGGGCTCCAGCACGGGCAATATGCTGGTGGATAATCCTAACACTTTAGATAAAGTGTTTCGGGAAAGTGAACTGCTCATTGCCACGCATTGCGAAGATGAAAAGATCATCCGGCAAAACTTAGAGAAGCTGAAAGCAACAGGAAGGGAGCTAACCGCTGCCGATCATCCCATTATCCGGGATGAAGAAGCCTGTTATGAATCTTCCTTATATGCTATCCAGATCGCCAAGAAATATAACACCCGGCTACACATCCTCCATATCAGCACCGAAAAAGAATTACAGCTCTTCACCAATATGTTCCCGCTGAAGGACAAACGTATCACCGCAGAAGTGTGTGTGCATCATCTTCATTTTACCAGCGATGATTATGAGATACTGGGCAACCGTATCAAATGTAATCCTGCTATTAAGGCCCCGCATAACCGGGAAGCATTGTGGAATGCATTGCTCGCCGACCGGCTGGATGTGATCGCCACTGATCATGCACCGCATACGATGGAAGAAAAGATGCCCTCACTCCCCCCTTTGGAGGGAGCCGGAGGGAGGTCTACCTATGAAAGAGCACATGCGGGTCTTCCTTTAGTGCAGCATTCATTGCCCCTGATGCTTTACTATTATAAGCAGGGAAAAATTTCTTTGGAAAAGATCGTGCAGAAGATGAGCCATGCTGTTGCGGATTGTTTCCAGGTAAAAGACAGGGGTTATATTCGTGAGGGCTATCATGCAGACCTGGTGATTATAGACATGAACAAAGAACAGACCGTAAGCAAAGAGAGTATTCTCTGCAAATGCGGCTGGAGTCCGTTTGAAGGCTTTTCGTTTCCTGCTTCGGTCACACATACATTTATAAACGGGTTTTTAGTATATGGAAACGGGACCTGGGATGAATCCCAGATGGGGCAACGGTTAAAATTCGACAGGTGAAGGCGGAACGCAGATTATTATGATGGTTATGATGTTTTATTATTCAATCTGTGCCGATCTTAAGAATCTTAAAAATCTGTGTTCTAAACAACCTTGCAAAAGACGGAATGCAGATTATTATTATAGTTATGATGTTTTGTGAATTAATCTGCGCTGATCTTAATAATCTTAAAAATCTGCGTTCTAATCAACCATGCAAATTGATAAAATATCTTTCGGCGATATTTCCATCTTCCACCACGAAGAGGAGTTTTCCATTTTTCATAAACTGAATTTCACCAGGACCGTTGGCGGGAAAGAGTGGCTGCGCAAATTTTTCAGCGAGCCGCACAATGATATCAAAAAAATAAAAGGCACCCAGCGGGTCATCCGCACCCTGATGGAACATGTGAAAGACTGGCCCGATGACATCAGCAACGGCACCATCCTGGTGATGGATAAGTTCATGGATTATGCATTGGACCCTGTGCCTGAAAGACCTAATTCATTCAACAGCCTTATTTATAAATGGCTGCATAGCGAGGATTATTCCATGGTGAAATATTCGGTGACTCATTTCGCCGATTTTTTCCGTGGGTTAAAAAATATAGCAGCGCTGCTCGAAGACCTTGACCTCCCTCCCAATATCAAACTTTATATTGAACGCATCAGTGGGATGCTGAAAGAACCGCCCTTGCAAAAACTATCGGAAACAACCTCCGGTCAGAAATTTTCCGCCAGCGAAAACCTTTATTACGGTTTTCATTTGCGAGGCCGCTATCGCAACAACATCCTGGAGTTGATAGATATTTTCAGTCGCCTGGATGCCTGGTATTCGATGGCGGTGGCGGTAAAAACATACCAGCTCAGTTTCCCTGAATTTGTAGAACAGGAAACAGCGATGGTGGAAGCGAAAGGGCTTTATCATATCCTCATTCCCAGGCCAGTGGCCTATGACCTGCAAATGAACCCCGATCATAATTTCCTGTTCCTGACCGGGGCCAATATGGCAGGCAAAAGCACCCTGATCAAAGCCGTGGGTTCTGCCGTTTTCCTGGCACATATCGGCATGGGTGTGCCGGCGGCAAACATGAAGCTGACCTTATTTGATGGCTTGCTGAGTAATATCAACGTGGTGGACAATATTGCCAAAGGAGAAAGCTTTTTCTTCAATGAAGTGCAGCGCATCAAAAACACAATAGAAAAAGTGAACACCGGCAAAAAATGGCTGGTGCTGATTGATGAATTGTTCAAAGGCACCAATGTGCAGGATGCTATGAAATGTTCCACCACGGTCATCAAGGGTTTGATAAAGATCAAAAACTCCCTGTTTATCCTTTCCACTCACCTTTATGAGATCGGTGAAGAACTGAAAAACTATCCAAATATTTCGTTCCGGTATTTTGAGACCAATGTAAAAGACGACCAGCTTGAATTCACCTACCAGTTAAAAGAAGGCATCAGTAATGACCGGATTGGGTATGTGATTCTGAAAAGAGAAAAAGTGGTGGATATGCTGGAAAAATTATGAAAGCTTTTCAAGGTTGCCGACCTTGCAACAGCATTTTCGGTTTATGATACAGCACTCTTAAAGGTTGGCAACCTTTTTTAACGCCTCATTGGGTAAATTCCGGCTTAAAGACCGCTTTCTGTCAAAATCGGATTTTACAGGTTTCTGCCAATATCGTAATTTGGCATTTGCAAAAAACCATCTATGTCAACAGCACAGGGCACTCCATCTCCCGGCGCCTCCACAATTATGAGAAATATTCTTGTTGGGGTCACCACCACTGTTTTAGGCTCAACTGCCATTTATTTTCTTGGATTTCATAACCGGGGCGGTAAAAGCGGTCCTTCAGCAGCAGAGAACCTGCTGGTGATGAAAGAAGTGACCACCAAAGCATGGAAATCATATGTGACCACCGATAATATTTACTATAAAAATCTGTTGAGCATCAATAAAGATTTCCAGGAATCGCCTGATCTTGAACTGTACAAACAGGATGTTACAAAAGAAGCTGACCGCTTCCGGAAAGATGTGGACGATCTGCTGAAAGAAGAAAACTTAGACAAGACTTTCGCCTCCATGCTGAGCAGGAGGCTCGAAAGAGAAAAAGAAGCGCTGGATAAAATGACTGATTATGTTGAAGCCATACAGCGGCTGCAGCGATCAGAACTTGGGGAAAAAGAAGTGATGGAAAAAGCAAACGAAGAAGGAAAAAAATTTGAAAAATATAGCAAGACAGCGGTTGAAAGAGCCGCCACCGAAGTGGAAGATATTGCCAAAACACTTGCTGAACGATATGGCCAGGCATTTTCCCTCAGTGATTTTCTTTTTTATAACGATTATAAAAAAACACAAACCGCGGGAAATAATAATAATAATCAACCCGGAGAAAATAACAGTAACACTAACATCGGCAGTACAGAAACAAATCAACCCACGAATAATACCAATCAGCAGCCTGTGCCCTCTGATGCCGATAACCGTGTGGTAGCAACAGATAATAACAATGGCAGTGGCAAGAGTTCCGGGAATAAGCAACCCCGTCAAACCGGGAATACGGAAAATGACCGGGAAGAACCGAACAAACGCCCTGTTGTGACCGAAAACATGCTGGCCGGCAACTGGGTGACCAGCGGCGCCTACCTGAGTTTTGAAAAAGGTGCCAAATTTTCCTGGGATGTGACCACCACCGGCGACCATGCCTGCGGTCCCTGGCAGGTGAAAAATGGACAACTGCACATGAAAGCCACCCATGCCAATAATGGCCAGCAGGCCACCTGGGTGTTCAACCTTTCCAACGTATCACGCAATGAATTCACGATGACACTGAATGTGCAGCCTTATACCAGCTATTACCTGACAAGAAATACCGGCAATTAAGCCATTAAACCAGGTTCCCGGAAATTGTTATTGCCTGTAATATTCCTATATTGGCAGCAGCAAATTCAATCAAAACCTAAACATTATGGGCGGGGTTCCATCCGGCGGCAGCACCTGGAAAAATGTGATCATCGGTGTGCTCACCACTGTATCAGCGTATGTCATCGTTCATTTTCTTTTCATCAATAAGGATAAGAACAAAGCCAAAGCGGCTACCCTTGAAGCATGGGAGTCGCTGATACGGTATGAAGAACTTTTCACAGAAAATTATTACGGCGCCTTTTGCATTGAAGATAAAGAAGAGCAGCTTGAAGCGCTGATCTATGAAAAAGATCAGTTGATAAAGAATTATATCCTGCTAAGTGAAAAGGATAATATTGATAACGACCTTGCTTCTTTTTCCACCAGGGCCGCCGGCAATGCATCGGCCGAAAAAAAGATGCTGGAAAGATACCTTGCCGATTACAAACAGGTGAACCCTTATGAACCTTTTGCAGATAAAGAGTTAGACCGCATAGACAGTCTCTATGCGTCCAAGATGGAAGCAATAAGGACAAGAGATTCCTCTTCATTCAACACTATCTTTCGCAACCTGACCAAAAAATATGGCAACAAGTTCAAAGGAGCTTCTCCGGCAAGAGCTTTCACGCAATCTGACCTTGCGGGGGTTTGGAAAGAAACAGGGATTGCCAAAACCTTTAACCTGAAAGAAGATGGCCGTTTTTCAATGAGCATGGAAGGAAAAGACTATCCCGGCGACTGGAAACTTACTGACAAAAAGGCTACACTTACTTTTGATGATGGTAGCGGCTCCATAGAATTGCATATCATCCGCTTCAACCCTGCTTATTTTTATTTTACCATGAACGACCAGGAAAACGAAAGGCTCTGCTGCAAAAAATGAGAACATCTGTTTCATACTTCAATGTTTAACAAGACCCGCTATGGCAGGGAATAAGAAAAGGTTTTCGGGTATTATCAATACGGTGAAGGTCGTGTTGCCGGGAATCATTGTTTCACTCATCGGCGGCACTGCCGGGGTTTTGCTATTTAATAACCCGGAAAAGATAAAAGGCAGGGCCACCCAGGCTGCCTGGCATGCGGTGATCCAGTATGAAAAGATCTATGATAATAATATCATCAGCACGGCCCGTTATGCCAGCACTGAAACCATCGCCGGTCTGAAACAATACAAGGACGACCTGATGCACCAGATACAGATGCTGACGGAGAACTACAGGAACATCAAAGAAGAAAGCAATATTGACAGCCGTCTGCTGGCCATCATCAACTGCAAGACGGACACCTATAACCAGGTACACCGTCTTACAGATGTTTACCTGGACAGTATGGTTAAGCTTGCCGAAAATCCCGCCTATTATATTCCTGAAGAAAAAACTGATACGGACAGCAGCTACAACAGCAAATTGCTGGCAGCTTCACTGGAGATCATGAATGCCTATAATCGGCGGCGAATGCACCTGATTGACAGGGACAGCTCCACCATCAGTAATATCCTGGAACAACTGACACAATCTTACAGCCGGCTGCTTTATACATTCCGGTTTACCAAGCGACTTCCCGATGAGTATAAAAGAACTTTACAAAATATTATAGGAGACTGGGACCTCCTCTTCACCGGCGAAAAACTTTCACTGAACAGCGACCATAGCGGAACATTGGTAAGTGACGGGTACAGCAACAAAGGCTCCTGGCAATTAGATAAAGACTATAAACTTGTACTAACCACTGCGGCAGGTGACTCAGCTTATACCTTTCATGTATTAAATGTATCTGCCAGCACTATCCGGCTGGCAGTAAATGACAGTATGCATGTGGTTGGATACAAACAAGTGCTTCGCAGCGATGAATGACCCTTCTGCATGATTATTTTTTCTACCTTCAAACCATGCTTGTAAAAACATTCGGCAGCGCTGTGTATGGCGTGGAGGCAATCAGCATCACCATTGAAGTGAACTGGCTCCACAACCAGGGTAAAGACACGATGATCGTCGGCCTGCCGGATAATGCTGTGAAGGAAAGCCTGCAACGCATTGAAAGCACTTTCAAGACCAACAATTACCAGGTGCCCCGCACCAAAGTGGTGGTGAACCTCGCCCCGGCGGATATACGAAAAAGCGGAACCGCTTTTGACCTGCCCATTGCAATGGGCCTGCTCGGCGCCACTGAACAACTCGGTGATGCCGCCGCCATTGACCAATATGTCATCATGGGAGAACTGAGCCTTGATGGTGAAGTGCGGCCCATCAAGGGTGCATTGCCCATTGCCATACAGGCCCGGAAAGAAGGTTTCAAAGGGCTGATCGTTCCGAAAGTGAATGCAAAAGAAGCAGGTATGGTCAACAACCTGAAAGTGTATGGCGTGGAGCATATCAAGGAAGTGGTTGCATTTTTTGCAAACAATGAAACCGGGCTGCAGCAGGTGATCGTCAACACCAGGGAAGAGTTCTTTCATTCACAATATGATTTTGAGATTGATTTTGCCGATGTGAAAGGACAGGAAAATATCAAGCGGGCATTGGAGATCGCTGCGGCCGGTGGACATAATGCCATACTGATCGGCCCACCCGGCGCCGGCAAAACCATGCTGGCAAAAAGATTGCCTACCATTCTTCCGCCGCTTAGTTTGCAGGAAGCATTAGAGACAACAAAAATTCATTCCGTGGCAGGCAAATTGCCGGAGAATGCAACATTAGTTTCCAAAAGACCTTTCCGCTCACCGCATCATACCATCAGCGATGTGGCGCTGGTGGGTGGAGGCGGCAACCCGCAGCCGGGAGAAATATCCTTATCTCATAATGGTGTGTTGTTCTTAGATGAATTGCCGGAATTTAAACGAACCGTGCTGGAAGTGATGCGCCAGCCCATGGAAGAAAGAAGGGTGACCATCTCAAGGGCAAAGATCGCCATTGATTTCCCGGCTTCATTTATGCTGATCGCTTCGATGAACCCCTGCCCCTGCGGATTTTATAATCATCCCGAACGAGAATGTACCTGCCCGCCCGGTGCTGTGCAGAAATATTTGAATAAAATATCGGGGCCGCTGCTCGACAGGATTGACCTGCATGTGGAAGTGACGCCGGTGGCTTTTAGTGAACTGTCTGCTACCAAGCAACAGGAAAATTCCGCTGCAATCCGCGACCGTGTCATCAAAGCAAGAGATAAGCAGGAGGAACGGTATAAAAACAATCCCGGCATTTATTGCAATGCTCAAATGAGCAGCAAGATGCTGAAAGAGATTTGTGTCATCAGCCAGGTGGGGCAAAACCTGCTGAAAGCGGCGATGGAAAAACTAAATCTTTCTGCAAGGGCTTATGACCGGATATTAAAAGTTTCAAGGACCATTGCCGATCTTTCGGGGAGTGATGACATCAAACCGGAACATTTGGCCGAAGCCATTCAATACAGGAGTTTGGACCGGGAGGGATGGGCAGGGTGAGTCAATAGTCTTAAGTCGGGAGTTCTTTCCTGAAACCGAACTATTCTTTATGTTTCCGGACAACTGAAATTAAGCGTCCAACTCCTGGCTCCAGACTAACGACTCCCAACTCGTCTGCTATATTGTCATTTTTCCCGAACTTGTACGATGTTTGCCTACTGTACATCTTTTACCTGATCTCCTTTTTATATGAAAATATTATTTCACTACCTGAAGCCTTACAAATGGCTGGTAGTTCTGGTCCTCGTTCTTGCCGGCATCAATATTGGTTTTTCCCTCGTTGACCCGATCATTTTTGGTAAACTGGTGAATCTTGCCAATCATTATGTTCACAATAATGAGCAGTATGATTTCAATAAATTCTTCTGGTCATTCAAAGAAAACCCGCACTATGGCGTAGCTGCGCTGCTGACCTTTTCCATTTCCGTTGCGATGATCAGCCGTATTGCCAAGGCTTTCCAGGATTATTTTTTAAACCTTATTACCCAGAAATTCGGGGCCACTGTTTTCACCCAAGGGCTACAACATGCCATGAAACTACCCTACAAAGAATTTGAAGATGCAAGAAGCGGTGAAACACTGAGTGTGTTGCAAAAAGTGAGGATTGATACGGAAAAATTTGTGGCTTCATTTATCAATGTATTGTTCCCGGTGATCGTAGGTATTGTGTTTGTAGCAGTATATGCCACCACCATTCACTGGAGCCTGCCATTTATTTATTTCGGAGGAATTTTTCTGCTCACCATTATTTCTAACCTGCTCAGTAAAAAAGTAAAGACCATTCAGAAGAAGATCGTTGGGCAAACAACAGCCCTCGCCGGCGCCACCACTGAATCACTCCGCAATATTGAACTGGTGAAAAGCCTGGGACTGACACAACAGGAAGTGAGCCGGTTGAATAAAAACACTTTTAAAATACTCGGGCTTGAACTCACCAAAGTAAAACGCATCCGCAGCATCAGTTTTGTGCAGGGCACATTTGTGAACACCCTGCGCCAGGTTATCTTATTTATGCTGATGTTATTAATCTTCCGCGACAGGATGGATGCCGGGCAACTGGTGACCATGCAGATATTTTCCTTTTTTGTGTTTGGCCCTTTGCAGGAGATCGGCAATATCATTCTCACTTATCGTGAGGCGCAGGCCTCTCTCGAGAATTTTGGGAACCTGATGAAAAAAGCCCCGGAACCCAAGCCGGATAATCCTAAACACCTGGGAGAAATACAAACACTGGAATTTGATCATGTGGGCTTCAAGCACCATACTGCTGCGCATAAAGCGATCAACGATATAAGTTTTAAAGTGAGAACAGGAGAAACGATTGCCTTTGTGGGCCCCTCCGGTTCTGGCAAAACAACATTGATGAAACTGCTGGTCGGGCTTTACAGACCTGAGCAGGGAAAGATATTATATAATGGTGTGGATGAAAACAGCATTGACTTTGAAGACCTGCGCAACCAGATCGGGTTTGTAACGCAGGACACACAACTGTTCTCCGGAACGATCAAAGAAAATCTTTTGTTTGTGAACCCCGCCGCCACCGAAGAAGACCTGGTGGATGTGCTGAACAAGGCCAGTTGCCAGAACCTGCTAAACAGGGCAGAGAATAGTTTGGACACTATGATCGGTGAAGGAGGGCTAAAATTAAGCGGCGGTGAAAAGCAACGGCTTTCCATAGCAAGGGCTTTGCTCCGCAAACCCAAATTGCTGTTGTTTGACGAAGCCACGTCTGCATTGGATTCACTGACGGAAGAAGAGATCACCGATACCATCCGTGACATTTCTATGCTGGGCAACCAGATCTCTATCATAATTGCACACCGGCTGAGCACTATCATGCATGCCGACAGGATTTATGTTTTGGAAAAAGGCGATGTGGTGGAAACCGGCAGCCATGAAAAACTGCTCGAAGAAAAAGGGTTGTATTATGCGATGTGGCGCCAGCAGATCGGTGAAAGAAAAGCAAGGATCTCCGCTGCATAATGGTAAAGCCACGAAAGCACACGAATTTTCACGAAAATGTGATTTTGATTGACTTAGTTTTTCTATGTTTTCGCTACCCTACAAAATGTTTTTTTATTTTTAAAGCATGTTTGGTTTATTCTCCGGCAATAAAATAAAAAAAGCGCTGCAGCATGGCGCCGTCATTATTGACGTAAGAACAGTGCATGAATATGACCAGGGGAGGATTCCCGGCTCTGTTCATATCCCTCTCGAAAGAATGTCGGTCAGCATACAGCGTATCAAAGGGATGGAAAAACCCGTCATCTTCGTTGCTGATGGCGACAGCAGAAGCGGAAAGGCACTGAACATCCTGAAACAAAACGGGCTGAAAGAAGTGTATAACGGGGGTGACTGGGAAAAGGTATTTGACCAGATGAGATCTCTGTGATACAGATCTATGGATTCACTTTTACCTGCACCGAACCGGCTGTTACATTCAGTCCATGATCTTCAAACCTTACAGTTATTGTATAGTTAGAAACCATCGCCACAGATACAGCATGAGAAAGACTGAAGTTATAAAGCTGGAACCCGTGGATTTCATATAGCTGTTCTTTCACTATCGTTCCGGTTGCATCATTCACAATACGGATGCTGCCACGATACAGACCACCTGCATCGGTGATCTTGCCTGTTATACTGATATTCTGGCCATTGGAGAATTCCTGGCCCGATGTGGGAGTGACGATATCAATAACCGGCGGAATGTTGTCATCATTGTTGATGACATGCGGTGTACCGAAATCATCAGCAGGAGAACCAGACCCTTCGCTTTTGCCACAACCGGTGATCAGCAGCAGCAATATGACCCAACTAAAAACAGTGGTCTTTTGCATATGCTTAAAGCTACGGTTCTTTTTTGTCTTTGCCTTTCCACAGGTCGGTGAAGAAGTTTGTTTTTTCAAGTTCTTCCATATCACTCAGCTCCCATTCAAGAGCTTTGGTGCTTTGAGATATTTCCAACAGCGAAATGACCAATGATGCCAGCAGGCTCAGCAGGCTGGCGGCAAATACAAATTGTGTGAGTTCTGTCCACTGTTGGTACACTCCATACATCGTTACCACACAGCAAAGAAAACTAAACACTCCCAGGGCCTGCATCTGCCGCACCATATTGATGCGGGTCCGCAAAATCTTTATCTGCTGCAAGAGGTGATTGGGTTTCTCCCCTCTCATATACTCATCATGCAGTTTGCGGATGAGATTGGCCAATGCAAGGTAGCGGTTGGTATAAGCCAGCAATAATAAGCTGATGGCAGGAAAAAGCAGCGCCGGTGTGTTGAAGGTGATTTCCATGCCCTAAGTTAATGAACTGGCGAAGCCGTTCCAAAAGCTTTACGGTTCATTACTTTCCCGCAGCTACATTGCCTGTTAAAAAGGCACATTCAGTTTTACTGAAAAGTTGCGGCCCATATTAAACACACCTGCCCTGCCGGTGACCATGTTCTCTGCGGTATATTTCAAGCGGCTGAGGTGATTCTGGTATGCTTTGTCGGTGATATTATTCAGCGCCATGTAAACACTGAACAAGGTCTTTTTATTCTTTCCTACAATATCTGAACCCAGACCTGCATTCATTAAAGTATAACCCTCGGTAATGGTTTCGGTATCATACCCGGTAAAAGCTTTGTTCTGGTCAAACACATTGTCTGCCTCCAGTTTTACATAGAGGTTGCGAAATGACTTTCCTGCCTTATTGAAATTACCCCGCAGTTCACTCACCCATCTTGCAGCCGGTATCAAAGGAAGGTTCCTGGTTCCATCAACCGGCTGGCTGAAACGGCCACGGACAAAAGAAATATTGTTTTCAAAATGCAGCCAGTCCAGCGGGTGAGGATGGATGTCAATCGTAGCTTCAAAACCGGCCAATGCTGCATTTTGCTGGCTGAATTTAAATGCCATCATATCTTCTCCATCTACATTCACCAGTGAGTCGCCGCCAAATACTGAATTCAGCTTGCGGTAGAAAATAAAATTGTCAATGCTGTTATAAAAGGCAGCAATGCCAATATTGAAGTGTTCATAGTTAAATTCCAGGCCGCCATCAAACTGAAAACTTGTTTCAGACTTCAGGCTTATATCACCATACTCATAGCGGTTGGTGCCTTCATGGGTGCCGTTGCTGGCCAGTTCAGACATATTCGGCGCCCTGAAACCACGGGCAATATTAGCTTTCAGGGTAATGGCTTCAGACGGTTCATAACTTATACCCACACTTCCGGAGAAATTGGCGAATGATTTTTTGAAAGCCTCAAATTTCAGGTCGGGTCCTTCCATGAGTTCTTCTGAGTTCACCATGCGGTTGTCAAAACGCAAACCACCGCTGAGGGTGGTTTTATTAAAGAACCGCTGGGTGTACACATACACACCGGCATCAAAGAGATTGTATTCCGGTATCAGCGTCTCCTCGCCTTTGTTGCGGTTAGACTGCTGCATACCATTCACCCCAATGCTGGTATGCCACTCTTTCATTTTGGGCAATTGCCATTGCAGATTATAGTTAAAGGTCTTCAGGTCGAAAAACAACTCCTCTTCATCCGGCTCATCGGGCTCGCCATATTCCCGGCGCAGGTTGTTCTGAAATCCCAGGTTCACTTTCAACCGGCTTCTTCCCATCACAAAATTGTTATCACTTACAATTTTGTTGTGCAGCACCCGCTGGTTGGGTACAAACATTTTCCGGGAAGAAAGGTCCTCGTTTGTTGCAATCCTTTCCAATGGCGATCCGGCAAAGAGGATAAATTTTCCCGTTGCATCATCCCTGTCTCCTTCCACCATTCCGATTTGCTGATCAAAGCGGCTTACAATAAGATGGCTATAGCCCCAGCTTTTATTCAACCCGATATAGCCTCCGGCATTCTTTTCATTGAAACGGGAGTTGAGCACCCTGCCGTCATATTTGTTTTTATAATCACCTGCTGATTTATACGTTCCGTACACATTCCAGTTTAACCCGTTTTGATTGCCTGCAATATTTCCATGCAGTCCCATCATGCGGTTATTGGTTTGATAGTTGGTCAAAATGTTTCCTTTCACTGTTCCCTCGGCCACCGGCATATGACTGACCAGGTTCAGCACCCCGGCCATCGCATCACTGCCATACATCAATGAAGCAGGTCCTTTCAGAATTTCAGCTCTTACAACACTCATTTCATCAATTTCAATTCCATGTTCATCACCCCATTGCTGTCCTTCCTGCCTCATGCCTTCATTAATCGTCACCACCCGGTTATACCCCAACCCGCGGATCACCGGCTTGGACACGGCGGGCCCGGTGGATGCTTGCGCCACGCCGGGAATCCTGGTCAGTGCATCAATGATATTGGTGGAAGGCGTTTGCAACAGTGCCTGTTTGCGAATGGTTGCTACCGGCACAGGGGCTTTGCGGATGCTGGTGGCAGACGAAACACCGGTAACGATCACTCCCTGGTTTTCCGTAACGATCGGTGACAGTGAAAAATTTCTTTCGATATTCCCGGATAATTCAATATGCTCCACAATGCTGGCATATCCCAGATGCGACACTTCCAGTATATGATGTCCAACTGGTATATTATTTATTGCATACCGGCCATCAGCATCTGCCACAGCACCAAGCTTATCATCCACCAGGTAAATACTGGCGCCGGGCAAGGGGTCTCCTGTTTTGGCATCAGTGATCCTGCCCGACAGCATCACTTTTATTTTTTCAATGCCTTTATATGAACTGCTGTTGACATCCGCTGAAAACTGGGCAGTTGTCAACAAACAAATGGCGGACAAAAAGACAAGTACAATTGCTTTCTTCATAAACTGGTTTTTGCCACAATGTTGCAAATGTAAAATAAAATGTAGCAATGTTGCAAAAATATTTTCCCGGGGCTGTTGTGCCCGACTCCAGGTAAAGGCGAGTGGCTTATCTTTAATAAACCAGCTTACATACTGAGAAAATTCGCATACTTATTCAATCCTTAGCCCTAAGGATATCGCTATGAAAACCATTTTATTAAACCATAAACACAACTGTATGAGAGATGTTATGCTGATCCTGCATTTTATTGGCCTGGCAATGGGGCTGGGTACAAGCTTTGCTTTTATGTTCCTCGGTATTGCCGGCTCTAAAATGGAAAAGGCAGAGTCGCAAAAGTTCAGGTTGAATACGTTTGCCTTAAGCACAATGGGGCATATTGGCCTGACACTACTGATCGTTTCCGGCATATTTTTAATGAAACCTTTCTGGAGCATAGTAGATAAATCTCCCCTGCTTATTGCCAAACTGCTGCTGGTAGTATTGCTTGCTGCTTTAGTGGGAATAATCAGTGCAACAGCCCGAAGAGCTAAAAAAGGAGACAACACTGAAAATAACCTGAAGAAAATAGAACCGCTTGGAAAACTTTCTATGTTAACCGCCCTTGCTATTGTTGTGCTGGCTGTGCTTTTCTTTCATTGATGAAAAGCAGCCAAATTTCTGTGGACTGATTGTACTCAATCTTTTTCCTTTTACCTCAGCTTCAGCATCGGCCGCACCTGCTGAGTGGGGCCGTTTTGCAAACGGGCATAATATACGCCGTTGGGCAGGCCGCCGGCCTCAAAACTAATGGTGTAGGTGCCGGGAGTATAGTCCCTGTCCACCGGTGTCCGCACCACACGGCCCAGCATATCTATGATCTGCACTAAGGTGTGGCCGCCTTTTGTTTTGAATTTGATCGTCGTATTTTCTGTAAACGGATTGGGATAGTTGGTAATAAGCTCCTCTCCTGCTGTTTGGTTGGGATCATCCACACTCGTAGTGCGGCAGGAAGCATCATTCACAATATTGAGACTTTGGAAATTCTGAAAAAGAATCGTTTGCAACGTGGCCGGCGGCACACAAAACCATTTTTCCAAAATGGAAGCATACACACTCCGGAAATCATACTGCATCGGTATGTTATCATTCACCGTTGAGCCCGTTGGTATGGAAGGATTGGTGCCGGTGATGCCCGGTGTCACCTGTTTGCCAAACAATATCATCGGTGCGGCGGCGCCATGGTCGGTGCCGGTGCTGGAATTGGATTTGATACGGCGGCCAAATTCGGAAAAGGTCATCCCCACCACCCTGTCCTGCACACCGAGAAACTGGCAATCATCCACAAAAGCTTTGATGGCATCCGACACATTCTTTAAAAGGTTGGCATGAACACCGGTGGTGGTATCACCAGCTTCTGTTTGGGAAGCATGGGTATCAAACCCGCCATAGCTCACCATATATATCCTTGTTTTCAATCCGCCTTTCACCAGTCTTGCCACAATCTTCAACTGGTCGGCGAGGGAATTATTGGCAGGATAAGCCGCCTGTTGTGTCACCAGGCTGGCCGCATTCTGAATGCGGATACCATATTGATTGGTCTGGCTGGCAATGGTGCGGATATAGGTCAGCTCAAAACCCATCGGGTTGTTGGGTGCCGGGTCCAGCACATTGTTCAGCAGGTTATAAAAACTCGTAGGGTTGGTGATGCTCATACCCATGTTCATGTTTGGCCCCTGCAAGGAGAGTGAAGTAACGGAACCGATCTGAATGGCCAGCGGGTCGGGCATGGTGCTGTTGGGATAACCTTCAGGATAATTGGGATATTCTGTATTCAGGTAACGGCCCACCCAGCCCGAATTTACCACCTGGTCACTGGAAGATCCGCTCATCCAGATGTCTGTAGCCCGGAAATGCGAAAAGTTTGGTGAGGGATAACCGACAGACTGGATGATATTTAATTTTTGTTCATTGAACAGAGTTTGCAAACCCGTCATGGATGGATGCAAACCAGTGGCTGCATTACCATTTAAAGGAAGAATGCGGTTTTGCGGAATGGCCACATTGCTTCTTGCATTATAATAAGCGCTGTAGTTGGAAATTGGTATAACGGTATTCAACCCGTCGTTACCACCGCTGAGTTGTACGATCACCAGCACATGGTCGGTGTCAATGGCAGGATTCAGCAGGGCCTGCATCAGTGGTGAATTCTGGTTGAATGCCTTTACTGCATAGCCATCCACCACCGCAGGAATGACAGCGGCAGCGGGAACTGTATGGCGTAAAAAATCTCTTCTTTTCATGATGCTGGTTTTGGGTCTGGGATCAGGATAGTTGGTATTCGGATAAATTCATCAGGTATTGATACAGGCTTTTGAGGCGGTTGTTGACAATATTATAACTGGTCATATCTGCAGGATTGATGAGAAAGGCATTCCAGGCATTGGTCCAGTAATAATCCTGTGTTTGCCCGCTCAGCAGAATCTGTTCTTTCAGTTGTTGTTTGGAGGTGGATGATAAAGGCACCCGGTAGAGGATAGCCAGCGCATCATCCAGCAATGCATTCGGATCTGCAGGATTGGGCAGTGATTGGGTAAAGCTTACTGCATCAATCACAATTTTTTTCCCGTTGCGGGTGTAGCCGTTGTTGATCATGATGTCTGTAAACTGGTTTCGCTTCGGCAATGTGTCCGAGTTGATCCACATTTCATGAAACTGCGGTTCCTGGTAATAGGCCGGCCATCCCGACACATCCGGCGGATCACCCACATCCTGCCCCATCAGCGCTGTCCAGTTGCGCAGGTAGTTCCACATGCCGTATGCATCTGCATATTCAGCAACCGAAGCGGGAAACTGCACACCAAACTCCCTTATGGCGCCGATGGCGAGGTCAACCGGGCTTTTGATGAGGCAACCGCGGTTGAGCACATCAAAGAAATGTTCACTTTTCAACAAAGCCGACAACACCGGCCTGATATCATAATTATTGCTGCGGAAAATATCGGAGAGTGGTTCAATCACATTTGTCTCAGCCGCTGCATCTATTTTATAATAAATGAACCACCGGTAAAGGCAACGGCAGATATATTTAGCTGTTTCGTCTTTGGCAAACAGCATGGCGAGCAGGTCATCTGTTTCCTGTGCGCCGGCAGCGCCGCTGCGGCCGGTGATCGTGGTGCCGCTGAAATAAGAAGAAAATGTTTTGTTGTTACTATCATGCCGGGTGGGATCGAAGAACACCGTGAAGTTGGTGGGATTGATGCGCCAGCCGGTGAGCACCCTTGCGGCTGTGATCACATCGGGCTCGGTGTAGGCCACTGTCGGGCCTTTGCCTAATGTATACAATTCTTTCAGTTCTCTTGCATAGTTTTCATCGGGGGCTGATGCTGTGTTGAGGTAGCCGTTCAGGTAGATCAGCATACCGGGATCAAGGGTCACATCTTTCACCATCTGCCTGAAACTGCCGAGGCAGTCGCGGCGCAACAGGTCATTATGTAAATACATGAAATGAGAAATACCGATCACCTGGGTTTCGGTGCCAAAATGATCGGCCCAGAACAGTGTCAGTTTTTCACGGATGCTCCTGTCCTGGTTGATCATCACACCGGCCCACCATTTTTTAAAAGAGTTGCGGCGCTGGTTGTTCAGCATATTATCGGTGGTGGGATTATTGATCCAGGTGGCGCCTGCCGGCACGGTTGCGTCTGGAACATTTGGGCTGTAATCATTCACCGGAGGTGAAGGCAAAGGCGCTGTGGGGTTGAGCAGTTCATCAACGGACTGGCTCATGCTGCGGGTGAGGAAATAGTCAATGTCGGCTTTGCGGGAGCCAAACATCGTTCGCTTCAGCAGGTGCTGCACTTCATCTTTTGTCCATGGGCCGCTATACGGGTTCAATCCCGACTGGGTGCGATAGGTCTTGTTTTCTGAAATGACCGGGGCGGATTTTTTTTTCTTCCGGGCGGCCAGGAATTCTCTTCTGTCCATAGCGATGGTTTGGTTTCCGGTTGGTTGATTTTTAAACAGGAAAAAGGTTTAAGCAATCTTGCAAATATCAGGCCCTGCAGTGCCGGAAAGGGAAAATTCATGGGTGGATAGTATATATCCTTCGTAAAGGGGAAACCGCAACAGCGAATAGCAGCCTGAAGGGTTGGCAACCCTGGGTAACGCCAGCTCAGAAAATCAAAAGACAGAAACTGCGAATTGCAGGTGAGAACTGCGACTTGAAGGGTTGCCAACCTT
>CAYTGN010000018.1:0-78804 GCA_964437415.1 uncultured Chitinophaga sp.
TAGAAAGCTTTTGAGGAATATGTTTGGACAGGAGTTCGACTCTCCTCGCCTCCACTTTTACGCTCCGCCTGTATTATTGCAGGCGGTTTTTTCTTTATTGCAGAGAAAACTTCATTGAGATAACAGATTTATTGATAAGGGTTTCTACCTAAAATTGATTTTACGATTTTTTTGGTATCCATCTGGGGATTTCTTTTGCATAACTAACCTGGGTTTTTTGCGTAACTTATAACGTATTAAATCCAAATAACTGCTTTCCAAGTCAAATATCCAAATGAAAGAAGTAACTATTCTACTCGTTGATGACCATCGTTTAATAAGAGACTCATGGTCATTTATTCTCAATAGTGATCAACGTTTTAAAGTGGTGGGTGAGACCAGCTCAGGAGAGGAGGCCATTGAACTGGCCAGGCAGCAAAAACCTGATATCATCCTGATGGATGTGAACATGAGCCCTGTTAACGGGTTTGATGCTACTAAACAGATCCGAAAATTATCTCCCGGTTCAAAGATCATAGGTGTTTCCATGCACTCCATGCCTGCCTATGCCCGGCGTATGCTGCAGTTAGGCGCCATGGGCTACATCACCAAAAACTCTTCAAGGGAAGAGTTCCTGGCAGGTATCATTGAAGTGGCCAACGGTAACAAATACGTTTGTGCAGAGGTGAAAAACATACTTGCCCAACAGGAATTAGAGGAAGAAAATATCAGCACAGCCGACATGAATACTTTATCGGGCAGGGAACTGGATATTATTCAACTTATCAAGGAAGGTCTTTCTTCGAGAGAAATTGCACTTCGGCTGGATATATCGCTGAAGACTGTTGAAGTTCACAGATATAATATCCTGAAAAAATTAAACCTGAAGAACACGGCATCGCTGGTCAATTACATCAATGCCCAGGGACTATAATTTATATCTTCCTGCTTATCGAATTGAATATTCGGTAAGTATTATTATTTTGTAGTTGAGACCGGTTTATTTACCATATATAGTATGAGCCTGGTTCCTGTCCGTAAAATAATCACCTGGGGGCTTTATTTTGCCCTTGCTTTCATTCTTTTTTTTATCTGGTACACTTACCAGAATGTAAAAAAGGAAGAAGAAGAAAATTTACATATTACCGAGGCGCTTGAGGCTTTGCATATTACTGAAGATGTAATGGATGATATGCAGGATCTCGAAACCAGTCAGCGGGGCTATTTTATTTCCGGCGACTCTGTTTTTCTGCAGACATATGACAGTGCATTAGTCAGTCTTACACGGGATACAATCCGGCTTCGGTATCTTCTCAATCAGTATCCAGAACAAAAAGAGCCTTTTTCTAAACTATTGACATTGATCAATGAAAAACTGGCTATTGTAAAAACTTCTGCCCAGATCAGAAGCGAGCAGGGAATAAATGAACCTGCTCAAAAAATTATTAGCGGGCAGGACCGTCTTATCATGGACAGTATCCGGAAACTGGCAGCTGGTATTGAGGAGAAAAACAGGATTTTGCTCAGAGAGTCAAATAAAGGCCAGGAAACTGCAGAAAAAAAAGGGGCCCGTTTGTTTATAGTTTTGGCCACTCTTTTTTTGTTAAGCATGCTGGCATTGCTTCTGCGAATGGGATATATCAGCAGGAAAGAGCAGTTTCAGGAAAAAAGAGTTGAATACCTGGCCCGGTTAGTACAGAGTTCCGGCGATGCCATCTTTTCTACAGATCCAAACTTTAGGATACTCTCCTGGAACAAAGCCGCCGAAGACCTGTATGGTTATAGTGAGCAGGAAGCCATGGGTCAGCATTTTCTAGAACTCCTCAAAAGTCGTTCGGATGAAGAAAAAAGAAAGCAGGTGGTGCAATCGGTTATAAGTTCCGGTTCTTACAAAGGAGAATTTGAGTACAGCACCAGGTCCGGCAAAAATATTATCATCCATAGCACTGCCAGTGTTGTAAAAGATCACAATGAAAAAGTGACTGGCTTTGTAATTGTCCACAGGGACATTACCCACAATAAGCAAATGGAGCAGCAACTGAAGCAGTTTAACGATCAGTTGGAGCAACAGGTAAAAGAGAAAACCAATGTGATCAGAGAGGTATTTGAAAGAGTAAGTGACGCCATCATTGCAGTAGATAGAAATTGGAATTATACATATGTCAATAGTAAGGCGGAGCAGTTGCTGGGGCAAGAACCCGGCTATCTTATTGGGCGGCATATATGGACAGAGTTTCCTGAAATGATAAGGGAGCCATTTTATAAAGATTATGCGGAGGCTATGGGCAAACAGGAATACCGCTGGGTTGAAACCTACAATGCTGCACAAGACAGGTGGTTTGAAAATCATATCTACCCTTCCTACACTGGTCTTTCCATTTATTTCAAAGACATTACTGAACGCAAAAAGGGAGAGATTAAACTCGGGGAAGCTATCAATCGTTTCAACATGGTTGCTAAAGCGACCAGCGACATCGTTTGGGAAGCCTATCTCGATGATAACCGTCTGTGGTGGAATGATAACTTTTTTGATAAGTTTGGTTATAGCCGGGAAGAAAGATTTACCTCTGGTAATGCATGGGAAGTGTTGATCCACCCGGAAGATAAAGCAGAAGCTGTCAGCAGTTTTATGGCAGCAATTGAAGATCCCGCTGTTGAAATATGGAACAAAGAATATCGTTTTCGGAAAGCGGATGGCAGCTATTCCTATATCTATGACCGCTGCTATATTCTGCGCCACGAAGATGGCAAAGCCTACAGGGCTGTAGGTTCAATGACAGATATTACCGAACTGGTGCAAACCAGTGAGAAATTAAGGATCACAGAAGACCGGTACCGAATCATGGTAGAGGAAGCCTCTGATGCCATCTTTATTAATGATGACAGGGGACAATTGCTTGAAGTGAACAAAAGGGCCTGTGAACTGCTTGGCTACAGTAGCAGCCAGTTGTGCTGCATGAATGTAGCTGATCTTATGCCGGGAGATGAACTCTCTGAAAAACCCGTAATGTTCAAAGAACTGTTGTCAGGAGAAAGAACCCATGTTGAAAGAAGCATGAAACGCAGCGATGCCTCGCTGGTGGCAGTTGATATTACAGCCAAAATGCTTTCAGACGGAAGGATCATTGCCATTGTGAGGGATGTCAGCGAACAGAAAAAAGCAAAAGAGCAATTGGCAGCGTCAGAAAAGCTACTTCGTCATGCTTTATCCGGCTCGGCAGAAAGTTTTTATGTGATAGACCGGGAATGCCGAATCATTCTTATCAACAAAATTGCACAAAGCAATCTTGTTAAAGCCTGGGGTGCCCCGGTTGATATTGGGACTAATATCCTGGAGCTTTTCCCGGCTGACGGCGATGAACCAGTGAAGGAAAGTCTTGAGAAGGTTTTTTCAGGTGAAAGGGTGGAATACGAACTGCAACTTGCAGTTGAAAACCTGCCGGAATGGGTCAGGGTGAGCTATATGCCGGTGACAGACGATGAAGATAAAATCACCGGAGCTTTTATATCAACCACTGACATAACTGCAAGAAAAAAATCAGACGAAGTTATCAGGCGCAGTGAAGAAAAAGCCAGGCTCCTTACCAGCACCGCACTGGATGCTATCATCAGCATAGATGCTGATGGAAATGTTATTTCATGGAACCCCCAGGCAGAAAAAATATTTGGGTGGCTGGAAAATGAAATTACAGGCAAACAACTTTCAGCGTTCATTATTCCACATCGTTACCGGGAAGCTCATGACAAAGGCATGGCCAGTTTCATGAAATCGGGTGAGGGTCCTGTCCTCAACCGCATATTGGAACTGCCTGCTTTGAACCGGATCGGAAATGAATTCCCTGTTGAAATATCAATCATACCGGTAAAACAATCAGGTGTTCTTACTTTTACCGCCTTTATCCGTGATATATCAGTTCGTAAAAAAGCAGAGGCTGAGCTTAGAAAATTCAATGAAAGATTTGAAGTGATTTCCAGCGTCACCCATGATGCCATCTGGGAGTGGAATTTAGAAACAGATGAGTTGTGGGCTAACGAAGTGCATCAGCAACTTTATGGTTTAGGCAAAGAAGACCCTGTGCCGGGTGTGACAGATTGGAGTTCAAGAATACATCCAGAGGACAGGGAAAAAACAGTAAGTGCACAGACAATGGCTTTGACATCCGACACTGTTTACTGGGAAACTGAATACAGGTTTTGCAAGCCGGATGGCAATTATGTATTTCTATTCGACCGTTGTTATATTATCCGCAATAAAGAAGGCAAGCCGGTGAGAATGACGGGAAGCATGATAGATATTACCGAACGAAAACGGGCAGAAGATGAGATCAGGGAAAGAGCTGTGCAGTTATATACGCTTAGCAATAGTTTGCCGGGCATGATGACTTACCAGATTGTGAGGGAACAAAGCGGCGAAATGAAGTTCGTTTATTTAAGCGAAAGTGTAAAAAACCTGATGGGTTATTCGGCAGATGAAGTAATTGCCCATTCGCAATTAGTGTACGAACTTATTCATCCGGATGACGTGTTATTGGTGAAAGAAGCCGAGGAAACCTCTTACAGAAGCATGTCTGTATTTGAAGTGGAGATCCGCAGTAACACAAGAACCAATGGGATGCGCTGGTTTTATATCCGTTCTGTTCCCCGGAAAATGCCGGACGGAAGGGTGAAATGGGATGGGGTGCATATGGACATTACTGAACGAAAGAAGGCTGAAGAGGAAATAGTAAAGGCACGGAACATGGCGGAAAAACTGATTGATACCCTTCCCGGTGTTTTCTATTTTTATGATAAAAACGGAAAATTTATCCGCTGGAATAAACAGTTTGAAATCGTGACGGGCTATTCAGGCCGGGAAATAGCGCATATGCGCCCTACCGATTTTTATCATGAAGATATACGGGAATACATCGCAAACAGGATCAGCGGTGTATTTGACAAGGGAATGAACGATGCTGAAGCTGATTTTTTTACAAAAGAGGGGCAAAGAATACCCTACTATTTCAAGGCAGTGTTGTTGGAGTATGAAGGCAAGCCCTGTCTCTTAGGCAGTGGTATAGATATTTCAGAGCGGAAAAGAGCTGAGGAAGAACTGCGCCGGTCAGAAAAGAAATACAAACTACTTTTTGATAACAATCCCATGCCTATGTGGATGTTGTCTATGCCGGATTTGAATGTGGTGGATGTGAACGAAGCTGCAATAAAACATTATGGCTATACTAGAAGCCAGTTTTTAAAACTCAATGCAAGGGATTTTCGGCCTCCGGAAGATCTCTCCCGTTTTGAAGAAGCGGCTTTGAAGCAAAAAAAAGGAGTTCGGTATTCTGGAATCTGGCGGCATTTGAAAAAGGATGGATCTGTTATTCATGTTGAGGTAATAGCACATGATATTGAATACGATGAAAAACCGGTAAGGCTCATTCTTGCCAATGATGTAACAGAAAAATTAATAGCCGATGAGTTGTTGAAAAAGTCGCTGGAAGATATTCGCCGGTTGACGGAACATGTGCAAAAGATAAGGGAAGAAGAACGGTCACATATAGCAAGGGAAATACATGATGAACTGGGACAGCAACTCACTGTGCTGAAAATGGATGTTTCATGGTTGAATAAAAAACTTGGTAATAAAGACGAGTCGGTGAAAGAGCGGCTTACGGAACTGGCCGATATGCTGGATGGAACTGTAAAAACAGTCCGCCGCATATCTTCAGAATTAAGACCAAGCATTCTTGATGACCTGGGTCTTATTGCTGCCATAGACTGGCACCTGCGTGAATTTGAAAAGAGGATGGGCATCGTTGCGGTTTTTGATGAGTTGGTGGAAGAAAACATTATCCCCGACAGGGTAAAAACAGGAGTATTCAGGATATTCCAGGAATCGCTGACCAATGTGGCCCGCCACGCTGCTGCATCTAAGGTAAGGGTGACATTAGAAGTTCAAAAGGCTGATTTGGTACTGACTATTGAAGACAATGGCAAAGGATTTAATAAAGAAATTGCGAAAGTTAAAAAAACACTTGGTATCTTGGGTATGAGGGAGCGGACGGCCATGCTGGGGGGAAGCTATGAAATTGGCAGCGAGCCGGGTAAAGGCACAGTTGTTATTGTTTCAGTTCCTCTTTCAGTTGAAAATTCTTAAATCAGTAATAACGAAAACCATCATGCGGATTCTGATTGCAGATGATCATGCTATTGTTAGAAAGGGGGTTAAACAAATCTTACTCGAAGAACACCCCTCAGCCGTCATCGAAGAAGAGGCCGATGCCGAAGGACTTATCAGCAGGATACTGGATGGGCAATGGGATGTAGTGGTTTGTGACCTGAGTATGCCGGGCCGCAGCGGTCTTGATGCATTGCGACAGATAAAGCAAACACATCCTTCACTACCGGTGCTCATTATGAGCATGCACCCCGAAGACCAGTATGCCCTGCGGGTACTCAAGGCAGGCGCCTCGGGCTATCTCGGCAAAGACACCGTTCATGATGAACTGATCAATGCTATCAGAACAGTTCTTCTCGGCAAAAAATATATCACCCCAAGCATAGCCGAAAAACTGGCTGATGCTTTTAACGAAGATGCCGACCGGCCTTCCCATGAACTGCTCTCTGACAGGGAATTTGATGTATTCAAATTGCTTGCATCCGGAAAATCGGTTTCTGAAATAGCCAACCAGCTTTCTTTGAGCATAACCACTGTGAGCACCTACCGGTCACGGGTAATGGATAAAATGAAAATGAAATCCAATGCCGATCTTACCCGTTATGCCCTTGAAAAGCAAATCATTTGACAATTGTCAAATCCCTGTGTAGTACTATTTCTACTTTTTTAAACATAGCCATCCTACATGAGTTTGCTTACCAGCGCTGTATTTTTCAGCCTGATTGATAACCAATTTTCAGTGTATGGCCATAGTAAGTTTACAAAAAATTCCACTGCCAAAAATTGATATGCTTCGCATACTCATCGCCGATGATCATGAAATAGTAAGGCGGGGTCTGAAACAGATACTGCTCGAAGGCTTTTCTTTTGTGCATATTGAAGAAGCAAATGACGGCCCTTCGCTGGCAGAAAAAGCATTGTCAGAAGAGTGGGATATTGTTGTATCCGACCTGGCTATGCCGGGTGGCGGTGGATTAGAGGCTTTGCGCCGCATCAAAGAAAAACGTCCTGATTTGCCGGTACTCATCCTCAGTATTTACCCGGAAGAACAATATGCACTGAATGTAATAAAATCCGGAGCCGCCGGCTATTTGAACAAAGATGCCGCACCGGAGGAATTAGTGAATGCCGTTCAGCGAATTTTAACTGGCAAAAAATACATCTCCGGCGATATGGCGGAGAAAATGGCACGACAACTTCAACACAAGCCTAAATTGCCCCTGCATGAATTGCTTAGCGAAAGAGAAATTAATGTTTTTCAAATGCTGGCCCAGGGTAAATCGGTTTCAGAAATAAGTACCATTCTGGAGATCAAGGCCACTACTGTCAGCACCTACCGGTCCCGTATTCTGGAAAAAATGAATATGAAAAGCAATGTGGACCTTACCCGCTATGCTATTGAGCATAAGCTCATTTGACCTATGCAAACCATTGCATAGGTGTAGTTGATTTTCTACAAACTTTCATAACTATACTGTACAGAACAATAACAGGAATATCTATTTTTTAGGAATATTTCCATGGCTTTCTTTGTCCTGTTATGAGGACAACTACCATAAATCAGTCTAAACTCATCTTGCTGATCGTAGATGACAATATGCGTTTTGTAGAACGCATGATCGGCCTGCTGGATGGTGTGGACAATATCGGCTACATCAATGTGGCCAATGATTATAACGAAGCAACCCGTATCATTGATGAGGAAAGACCTGATGTGGTGTTGCTTGACATTAATCTGCCCGGAAAAAACGGGATTGATATCCTGAGAAAGCTAAAAAGTGATGAATTGCAGAGCCATGTGCTGATGGTTACCAACCATGCCGATGACTACTACAGGCGGCAATGCAGTGATATAGGTGCCGATCATTTCCTGGACAAGTCAAATGATTTTGGAAAGGTGGCAGGCATCATCCGACAATTAGGCTATAAAACGGCAAACTGAAAGCAATACAAACCTATCCTTTGAAAACCCTTTTAATCCCTGCTCTTCCAAAAACGAAATGTGAATATGACTAAGCAGTGGTCCATATTGAAAAACATAATCAGTAGCAACGAACTCAGAAAGAATATTTTCCTGTCGCTCATAGACGAACAGGGGAATATCGTTTCTGCCAATGCCAATATGCTGCGTTCGCTTCACCTGGGAAACCCGAAAACAACGCCCCGCAATTTTTTTGATCTTCTTCATCCGGATCATACGGATGTGTTCCGGGAAACTATCCGAAATGCAAAACAAAGCAGCCCTTTGTCGGCTGAACTTTACCTGAAAAACGGGTATTATCACCCGATGAAATGGCAGGTGAACTATCTTGAGACAAAAGATGAACAGGACTCTGCTACATTTCTTTGCGTTGGTTATAAACTCGTAGAGGATGAAAGAGTGAAACAATTCAACCAGGCGGGAGAGAAGAACTACCAGTTGATTGTGGAGGGTTTAAATGCAGGTGTATTGTTCCAGGACAAAAAGGGAGAACTGATAGCCGCCAACAAAAAAGCAGCAGATATTTTTTCTTCTACACTCGAGAGACTCTACCAACTGAAAAATATCGAAAGCCTTTGGAATAATACCTGGGCGGTCACTACAGAGTATGGCGACCCGGTGGCGTTTGAGAACACTCCTTTTATGAAAGCACTGAAGACAGGCAGGATGCAGTCGGAAGTGCTGGTTGTTCGTTTACGCAATGGAGAAAACAGGTATGTGCTGTTCAATTCACAACCGCTGCTTGATACCGGCAGTGCAAGCCCATACTCTGTTGTTACAAATATTGTTGATGTAACGGCGGAAAGAAAACTCAGTACCGAAGTGCAGGAAAGGGATACATTATTCAGGGCTTTTCTGAGTAAAACACCAAACCTTGCCTGGGTGCTGGATGAAAATGCCACACTTTTATTTGCCAGCCAGTCGTTTTATAAGTTTTTCGGAGTATCGGAAAAGCAGGCTACCAACCGGAATATTTTTGAGATCATTCCGCCCGTGGTGGCTGATGCTTTGTATCAGAATCACATGCATGTTAAGGAAACAGGCGAGCATGTGGAAGTGATAGAGAAAGCAAAATGGACCGATGGGACAGAACTGGATTTTCACATTAACCTTTTTCCTATCGAACTGGCCGAAGGAAAAAGACTTATAGGCGGCCATGCCGTGAATTTATCTGACAAGAACGAAGTGGAAAAAAAACTCAAGGAGGCAAATGAAAGACTGATGCTCCTGAGCCGCACCACTTCTGATGCTATTTGGGAATGGGATATGCAGACCGGGCATATTTTCCGAAATGATGCACTGATGGATATGATCGGTTACAATGCGGAAAGTTCAAAAGGTTTATCCTGGTGGTTGCGGCGCATCCATCCTGAGGACAGGGACAGGGTGACTGACAAAATCAAGGAAGCTACTGATACGGGCAAGCATTCATGGGAAGACCGTTATCGTTTCAAATGCGAAGACGGTGTTTATAAACATATCCAGGACAGGGGTTATGTGGTATATGAAAACGGCCTGCCTGTAAAAATGATCGGGTCGCTGCAGGATATAACCGGGATGAAAGAACTCGAAGACCAGTTGACGGAAGAAAAACTGCAGCGTCAGAAGGAAATTTCAGAAACAGTGATACGGGCACAGGAAAAGGAAAGAACCCGTATAGGGCATGAACTGCATGATAATGTGAACCAGATATTATCTACAGTAAAACTGTTTGTAGATATGCTGAAACCTGTGAGCAGCGAAGAGCAACTGATCAAAAGTAAAAGTATCGGTTACCTGATGAATGCCATTGAAGAGATCAGGAAATTGTCAAAAGAACTGGTGGTGCCACAACTGAAAGAACAAGGATTAGTAGAAAGCATCAGGCAACTGATTGATGATATCAATCTTGCAGCGGCGATCAGGATCAAATTCACCCACGATCATGAAAATGACCTGATGGGCCAGGGCAGGAAAGTGACCATCTTCCGTATCGTTCAGGAGCAATTGAAAAATATCCTTAAATATAGCAAGGCCCGTGAAGTGGAGATACTGCTGCAATGCAAAAATGATATTGCCGAATTAGTCATTAAAGATGATGGTGTAGGCTTTGATCCCAAACAGACACGAAGCGGTATCGGTATTTCCAATATACATGACCGTGTTAGATTCTACGATGGATCGGTTGACATTGAATCTGCTCCTGGCAAAGGCTGCAAGGTCACAGTTAAGATTCCCTGCCTCAATTAAGCGGGTCAGGCTTCTTCATCAAACTCGAAATCTTTTTCATTGAAGCTCATCATGCTGCCGACAAGGTCCTTAAACTCAACTTTGCTTTCAAACATCTTTTTGCTGATAAGGGAGTAAGAGGCGAGGCCGTGCAAGACAAACTCCATCATCAGGGCAGCCTGCTCATTATTGGCTTTTGGAAAAAATTTCTTCACGAGGACAAAAAGGCCATCCACTTTATACAACAATATGACCTTGTCTTTATCTTTTGTGTCAAATGAAATATTCAGCGTATTTCCATTGTCAAACCATTGGGTGACGGGGCGGTAAGGATTTTCATCTTTGGCTTCTTCCTGTGATGGCTTCCCAGTGTTTCTTCTCTTTTTCAATGTATCAGGGTTAGGGAAGTATTGAATGAATTGTGAACGGATGGATTTGTCCAGTAAATTCATCGCCACCTGGAAAGGGCCTTCCTGTTCCCCTTCATACACCAGCTCCACTTTACCCGTAATGGAAGGAATAATGCCTGCAAGATCGCTGATCCAAACTTGTGTTTGTTTTTCCTTATTGATAATAGCTCTTCTTTCTGCAGCACTGACGGCGTTTTCAAACGCAGAAATCGTAAGCCTGGCACTGACACCGCTTTTCTTGTCAACCAGTTCGCTGCTCCTGGCTTCGAAAGCCACTTGTTCTATAAGCCGCTTTACAAGATCACTGACATTGACTGTAGACTTTTGCTCTTCACTGATGCTTGCTTCCTGTTCAGTTATTTCAAGGGCATGTTCTAATGATTTAGGATAATGAGTCAGTATCTGGCTCTCAATCCGGTCTTTTAATGGAGTGACGATAGAACCTCGATTTGTATAATCTTCCGGGTTGGCAGTAAATACAAACAAAATATCCAGCGGAAGTCTTAGCTTAAATCCTCTTATCTGCACATCGCCTTCTTCAAGGATATTGAACAAAGCCACCTGAATTCTTGCCTGCAGGTCGGGCAGTTCATTGATCACAAAAATGCCGCGGTTGCTGCGGGGGATGATGCCATAGTGCAGCACTCTTTCATCGGCAAAACTCAATTTGAGATTGGCAGCTTTGATGGGATCAATATCACCGATCAGGTCGGCCACACTCACATCAGGAGTGGCTAATTTTTCTCCATAACGTTCACTGCGGTGTATCCAGTGAATGGGGGTTTCATCACCATATGCTTCGATCTGGTCCTGTGCAAACTTTGAAACAGGATTCAGCGGGTCATCATTGATATCGCTGCCGGCAATGCAGGGAATATATTCATCTAACAGTTCCACCATCTGCCGGGCCATTCTTGTTTTTGCTTGCCCCCGCAAGCCGAGAAAGAGAATATTGTGTTTGCTCAGCAAAGCTCTTTCCACATCGGGTACCACCGTGTCTTCATAGCCCACTATGCCGGGAAAGGTCGTTTCTTTAGTTTTGAGTTTGGAAATTAGGTTCTGACGAATTTCTTCTTTGATACTTTTAGGTTGATAACCTGAAGCTTTCAGTTCGCCAAGCGTTTTTATTTTTTTGATGTTCATGTTTTTTATAATTAGGAGCGCAGATTTTGATGATGGTGATGATTGATTAAGATAACTTCGTGAATCTTAATAATCATAATGATCTGCGTTCAACTCTCAATAAACCGTTTTTCTTTTCCCGCTTTCAAAATCCTTAAATATAAAAGCCCCCAACTTATCCAATGATGCAAAGAAAGCCTTTCCATTATTTGTTTCGGTAAACTCCTGCACAAATCGCTGCAGGTAAGGGTCGGTAGCGATCATGAACGTTGTGATTGGTATTTTCAGCTTCTTGCACTGTGCTGCAAGGTTCATGCAACGATTAACTACTTTGCGGTCGAGACCAAAACTGTTCTTATAATACCTCTTTCCGATCTTCAGGCAGGTGGGCTTGCCATCCGTGATCATGAATATTTGTTTGTTCGGGTTTTTTCGTCTGCGTAAAATCTCCATCGCTAATTCCAAACCCGCTACTGTATTGGTGTGATAAGGCCCCACCTGCAAATAAGGCAGATCTTTTACTTCAATTGGCCAGGCATCATTGCCAAAGACCACAATATCCAACGTGTCTTTTGGGTATTTGGTCTGAATAAGTTCACTCAGTGCCATCGCCACTTTTTTTGCTGGAGTGATGCGGTCTTCGCCATACAGGATCATCGAATGGGAAATGTCAATCATCAGCACAGTGGAAGTCTGGGCTTTAAAATCGGTTTCCCGGATGCTCAGGTCATCTTCCTGCATACTGAAACTGTCTATGCCATGATTGATCTGTGCATTACGGATAGATTCTGTGAAATCAATCTGCTCCAGCATATCGCCAAACCTGAAATGTCTTGTCTCGGGATTGATTTCATCGCCCTGTCCGGGTTTGAAGCTGTGATGATCACCTTGTTTTGTTTTCTTTAGTTTGCCGAATATCTCTTCAAGACTTCTTTTGCGGATACCCTGCTCGGTTTTCGGAGTGATCTTTATCTTGCCCTGTTCATTGTCTTCTGTGATAAAACCTTTCTCTTTCAGTTCATCAATAAAGTCTCCCAAACCGTATTCACTATCGGTCAGCTCATATTTTTTATCTAATTCATTCAGCCATTGCATGGCTTCCGCCACATCACCATTAGTGTAGGTGAGTAGTTGCATAAAAAGATCAAGCAGTTGTTCAAAACGGCTTTTGCTACCCTCGTTAGGGTCAAACCTTGTGAAATGAAATCCCCGCATAAAGAAGTAACAGGTAAGAATTCAGAAATGCGACACTATTCTTATCAGCAATTTACAATAATTCCTGCTGCCCGTGTTGTTAACAATTTCACGCAGCAGATGTTCGGATAGAAAAAACCCGCCAGGTATCTGACGGGTTTAAAAACTATATAATCTTATTATTGCTGAATGCTGTCGGTTTGCCCGGGGGTGATGATGGTTTTTTCACCCTCCTGTCCCGGCTGTGGTTGTGACAATTCCGGGGCATATTTTCTTTCGATAGCTTCCAGCACCCGCAGCATCACTTCATTCAGCGGCGCTTCAGAACGTTCAAAATGGCCGAAGAACTCAGATCTTTCAGCCCTGATATAATCATAATATTTTTTCTGTTGTTCCAGGTCTTTTCGAATTTCCAGTCTTATTTTTTCGGCCAGCTCTTTTTTACCGGCTTTGTAGCAGGCTTCAAGATAAACCAGTCCTGTCTGGTTGTGGCTGTTATAACGGCTCACCATGGCATAAGGGAAATTGGCCGGGTTCATACCTTTCTCTGCTTTCTCAATGAGTTTTTGTGCTTCTTCTGTTTTCCCTGCATCGGCAAGATTACCTGCTGCTTCGCCAAAAACAGCCCGGATATTGAGCAGGTGACGACGGTTTTCCTCATCAAAATAAACACCATCCTTATCTGCGCCGCCAAATTCAAACTTATTGATCATGTTGCTGTACATCGTATCAAGATTATTATCCCGGATCTGAGTACCACTTCTGATAAGTTCACGAAGTGTGCTGTCTGTTGTCCAGTTAGCCTGTGGGAATTTATTCATCACCGGCACCAGCCTGTAGGAAAGCCCGTCTTTGCGCAAAAACTGGGAGAAGCCCAATTCGCCAAAAGGCGAAGTGAAATAAATGGGACGTTTCCATTGGTTTGCAGCAATGATGTTCAGGATGATCAGGTCGCTGCGGACCAGACCCACCTGTAATTTATTTTCCGGGATCTCAAAAAGCATTTCAGGAACTACAATATCATCCGGGTTTGCCGTACCGTTGCTTCTTACCAATGCAGAGTCAACCGGCACCCTGAACCTGGAAACAGGGAAGGAGCCACTGCCCACATCACGGCCTGTTTCTGCATCAATGGAGGGTTTGCCCAACACATTTTTCATCACATCATAGAGGTCGTAGTAAGTTTCCTTTGATCCTTGCTGGCGGTAACGAAGGAATTCACGGTTATGCCCTTCGACCTGCTCTTCTGTCCATATCACATCCACCGCATCGGCCTTGTTCACTTTGTAGCGTAGCTGGTTAATGTACCAGTCAATACCCAATAAGCTGTTATTGATGACGCGGATATCAGGACGGATTCCTTCCACTTCCTGTGCATACCAAAGCGGGTAAGTGTCATTATCACCAAAGGTGAAGATGATAGCATTTGGCGCACAGCTTTCAAGATAGTTTTTGGCAAGATCAGGCGCCAGCGTTTTTTTGCTTCTGTCGTGGTCATCCCATTCCTGCTGCGCCATCAGTAATGGTGCTATCAGGCAAATGACCGTAGCCGACAGATTCAGCACCCGTTCATTTTGTCCTGATGAGGAAATGGCCCGCAACAGGAAAGTGATACCTGCGACAAAAGCCGCATACATGGCCGTGATGACAAGTGTGGGAATGATGACGCTGCTGCCTGTACCCGGCATTGAACTCATCAATGTGACAAAGAAAGTAAGTGCACCACCATAAAGCAATGTGTTGGTGAAACTGAACTGGTCTGCTTTTTCACGGGCCAGCCTTACAAAAGCTACAACTGCCAAACCGATCCAGATGGCAAATGCATAGAAAGAACCTACATAAGCATAGTCCCGTTCACGGGGCTGGTTGCCGGGCTGATTCAGGTAAAGCACAACGGCAATGCCGGTGAAAAAGAAGAGCAGGAAACTGACCACCCAGTCTTTCCTGTTTTTGATAAACTGGTACACACATCCCAACATTCCAAGCAGGAAGGGGATCATGAACAGTTTGTTGCTGGCTTTATTCTTCTTGATGCTATCAGGCATCAGGCTTTGATCGCCGAGCCGGCTATCGTCAATGAATGAAATGCCGCTTATCCAGTTGCCGTCCCTTTTATTTCCAAGACCCTGTATGTCGTTTTGTTTACCGGCAAAATTCCACATGAAATATCGCCAGTACATATGCCCCAACTGGTAAGTGAAGAACCATTCAAAATTATCACCATAAGTAGGAGGCGTATATCTTGTTCTCCCGGTAATGGGGCTTTGCTCCTGGCCAAGATCAAGCCATTCGGCATAAAAATCTGCGTGGTACTGGTCATTACTGCTGTCCCAAATTCTCGGGAAGATTTGCATATCGCTGCTTTCGTATTGTGGTTTTCTTTCTTTGCCGATAGGAATGTATTTATCCTTACCCCTGCTGTCCTTTCCCTTCACATATTTCGTTTCTCCGTCTTTGAATTCCACATAGCCGGTGTTATCATATTTGTAATCAGCAGAAAAATGCGGACCATACACCAATGGCGCCTGGCCATATTGTTCACGGCTCAGGTAATACACCAGGTTTATAGGATTGTCCACGTTGTTCATGTCAATCGAAGGATTGGCATTGGAACGTATCATGGTGGTGAAATACATGAAGTAGCCCAGCATCATGAAAGCGTAGCACCAAAGAGAAAGTTTCAGTACCCTGAGTGCACCCGGTTTCAGAAAATAACCGGCTGCAGCGCCGGCTCCGCCAATAAGCAGGAACTTGAGGAATTTAGACCCTCCTGATCCCATAGATACGATAAACGGAAGAAATGACAAGGCAAGGAACAGCACAAACCATATAATAAGTTTTGTTGCTGAAATATTTTTTTCATTGAAACGCAGTGCCCAAATAATAAGGGCTGCCAGCGCAATGAAGTAAATAGCAAAACCGGAAAAATAAGGAAGGCCAAAATTATTCACGAAATAAACATCAAACTGGCCGGCTGCTTTCATGGAATACTGGATGACACCCACCTGCACCAGCCCGGTGATGATACAACCGGTTATGAATGCTATAATGGCTCCTTTGGTGCTGACCTGGTAGCGGCGATAATAATAGATCATTACTACAGCCGGAATAGCAAGCAAGTTCAACAAGTGCACACCTATGGAAAGACCCATCATGAAAAAGAAGAAAACGATCCATCGGTCGCTGCGGATACGGGCGGCTGCATCATTTCCGGCATGTTCATCGGCATGTTCCCATTTCAGCATCGCCCAAAATACCAGCGCCGTGAAGAAAGATGAAAGAGCATATACTTCACCTTCCACTGCACTGTACCAGAAAGAATCGCTGAAAGTATAAGCCAAAGCGCCTACGACACCTGCCGCCATCACGGTGAATCCCTGTTGTGCAGTGAGTTCTTCACCAACAGTAACAAACATTTTACGGGCAAAATGGGTGACAGTCCAGAACAGGAACAATATAGTTGCAGCACTGGCCAATGCACTCATAAAATTCACAGCATTGGCGGCTGTCATCGGGTCATCACCAAAAAGAATGACGAAAAAGCGGCCCAGTAAGACAAACAATGGCGCCCCTGGGGGGTGGGGCAGTTGCAGTTTTGAGGCACTGGCAATGAACTCGCCGCAGTCCCACAAACTGGCTCTTGCTTCACGGGTTAAAAAGTAAGTGGCAAAAGCAATGAAGAATACTGCCCAGCCGGTAATGTTATTGAGCTTCCTGAAATTCATAAAGGGTTGATTTTGAGAACAGGCAAAAATAGGGGTTTCAGCCGTAGAAATAGGGCCGTCCAAACAGATTTAGAAATTTAGCTATAGGAGGAGTTGCTCTATTTCCTTCCAGTTATAAACCCGCCTGTGGCGCCCATTTTCCCGGTGCCTGTTATGGTGCTGGTCAAACAAAATAGTGAAGCCGGGAAACTGGTCGAGGTTTCTGTAGTGATCATCAATCATGATGTCTGCGTTGATGATTGATTTATTGCCGCAAAAGACCATTTGCTTCCACCCGATAAAAGGAAAGAACTCTCCCAGCCATGCCTGTTTTTCAGCAAGACTTTGAGGGAACTCAGTAGCGGCTGTAACAATAAAAATTTCATACTCTTCACTTAGCCGTTTTACTACTTCATTGCTATGCTCCATTAACGGAGCGGTGCGGAAGAAGCCTGGGGCAAAAATATGTTTTCTTGCAAATGGGAAAGCCTGGTTTTCAGACAATCCTGCTATCTGGTCTTTAGTTTTGAGTTCGCCGGTTTCTGTTTCATGAAAGCGGATGTACTGTTCTGCAACATCTGCCAGCACTCCGTCCATATCCAATGCAATACGTTTCATATAGTTTATTCAAAATATACCCTTACGGTTTGGTAAGAAAGCTGGCTTTGCATATTCTTTTCTGAAAAGCCTTTTAGTCCGAAAAGTCCGGCGGCATTTCCTTTGTTAATGGCAATTTCAAGATATCCGGCGCTGTTGAACATTGCTAATTTTTCTCCCTGCGGCACATCGGCATAAGATTCACTGATTCGTTCTATCACTTCGTCTCTTTTGAAAACAATGCGAAAACTCCTGCCTTTTCGCTGTTCTTCAAATTGCTCACGGGTGATATTGACAATTACATTTTCAAAGTTGTCAATGAAGATGATCTGTCCTTCGATCCGGTCATTGCCCAGCAGGGGACGTAAAGGATTTTTTTCAATGTAAACAGGATCGGGCACTCCGATGTTGCTAATGGATTCTCCCTGTACTAATTGCTGCACAGCCTTGCCCATCACTGCACTGCAATACAGAGTGTTCTTGTTGGCCGTTTTATCCAATGGCAGCCCGATCACCATTTCCGGTTTGTCTTCAAGTATCAGGGAAAGCAAACCATTGTCGGCGCAAACGATATATTGATTTTTGTGAAAGGCCAGCAGCAGTTGCTCAGGTTTTTTTTCGAACAGGTTCACCAATATGATGTGATAGGAAAAATCAGGAAAACTGCGGAATGCACTGCGGCACACATATGCTGCCTGCGGGTAATTGAATGGCGCAATATTGTGAGATATATCAACGATATTGAAACCGGCATCCACCTCGAGCAATTGTGCTTTTACAGCACTCACCAGGTAGTCCTGGTGGCCAATGTCGGAAGTGAGAGTCAGTAATGGCACAATGATCGTTGTGATTGGGTTATTTTACGAGTTTCCCTTCTTTCATAAAAAATTTATGGACGAATTTATCTGTAATATTAGGAAAGAACTTATTCATGAAAACGGTTCTTTTGCCTGTAAAGGTCATTACTATCGTTCTTTTCTTTTTCCGGACAGCCCGCAGGATATGCTCAGCACATTCTTCTGAGCTCATCATTTTATCTTCGTCCATCGGTGTTTCGCCATGCGACTTTGCATCTTTGTTCAGCGCCGCATTGCGGATGTTGGAAGTGGTGAAACCCGGACACACCCACATCACATGAACGCCGTCATGCATCAGTTCGGTGCGGATGGCCTCTAACCAGCCCTGCAGCGCATACTTGCTGGCAGAATAACCGCTGCGGCCCGGCAGACCCCGATAACCGGCAATGGAAGAAACACCTACAATAGTGCCTTTTCGTTCAATGATGGAATCTAAGGCATACTTCGTACAGTAAACCGCTCCGAAAAAATTTATGTCCATCACCTTGCGGATGGTTTCTACGGATGTTTCTTTCAGCAGTGCTCGCATGGAGATGCCGGCATTGTTGATGAGTATATCCACACCTCCATAAAATTTGATGGTTGTTTCTATGAAACGGCGGCAATCATTTTCGCTGCTCACATCAGCCACCATGGTATGCAGGGGGGCTGAGGGATGTTGTGATTGCAACTGATAAAGTTTATCATGGTTGCGGCCACAGGTGGCCACTTTGGCGCCGGCCTGCAGCAACTGGTCAACAAGGGCTTTGCCGATGCCATCTGTTCCGCCGGTGACTACAACGACCTTGTTTTTAAAATAGTTTGACATCTGCTGCTGTTATGTTTACAAACCTACTTTAAAAATCTCCAAAAACTTTCGTTGAAAGAAGCAGAAAAAAAATAGCCCCCGATTTCGGAGGCTATTCTGTGATCCCGCTGGGACTCGAACCCAGGGCCCCAACATTAAAAGTGTTGTGCTCTACCAACTGAGCTACGAGATCAACCTTGTCCCCATTTCCTTTCGGATTTGGGAGTGCAAAAATACAGGCTTGAGCCTTTCACACCAAAAGTTTTTCGGGTAATTATCAACATAAAATCACTGTAAATGAGGAGAATTACCGGGCTATGATCCGGATCAGTTCTGATGAAGTGTTGAATGGTTTTTTCTCCCTTGTCGGATCTATACGCATTTCAATACGGGGCTGATCTGCAGTTGAAAAAAAGAAGAAATCCATGTTGGACCAAAGCCTGTATTTTTTATCAATTTCAAGTTTGCCTCTGATCTCATCAGACCCATCTCTGGCTTCGGCTGTTTTGAGGGTGCCAATCAGTTTATCGCCAAAATAAATATTGCTGCCGGAGGGGAATGAAACACCCTGAGGCATGCTGACAGTATAACCATAAACGTCAGCGTCTGGATTGATCCTGTCAATATGCTGCGCAAGGGCCATCAGCATGGTCAGATACTGGTTGGTTCTGCCATGCTCGGTTTCGCAGTTCACATAGCGGATATTTCTTTCTCCGCAATACACACTCAGGGAACCATCACGGCGCACATTCTCATTATCCTGCCAGATGGTATTGTATTTTTCTGATGAGAGGTTGTGATAAAGGAGACTATCTGTGGTAAGGAAAATATCATCGGGGCTTTCATCGGGATTTTCAAACACCAGCCTTGCGTCTGCTTCTCTTTCAGCACCGGGCAGGTAGGAGTTAACGCCAAACCTTCCTTTAGTGTTATTGTGCAGAGCAATGATGCAGGTAGGATTTTCGGGCATGAACTGAAGTATCCGTTCTCCGAACTTTGCCACTTCTGCCACAGCCTCTTTGCTGAAACTTTTGAATTGAGTAAGCGACTGTGAAGCTCCTTCTGCCGAGAACATCCGGTTGGGATCAAATGTATAATAACGGCCTTTGAGACGAAAACGAATATTGCGTTTTTTATTGTTTTCGATTTTTATCATAAACCCGCCTTCCTGTTCCAGCAGCACCCTGGCGGCATTCACCGAGGTTTGTTCGTCATCATGAAGGTTGATGTATACGATATCTTTTTTGTCACCGTATTGGATCAATTTAACCGGCACTGTCGTTTCCCCCAGGCGGTATTGTATAGTGGTGGATTTAGGGGCAAATTTTTTTACATACAAAGGAATAGCTTTGTCTTGCCCGGAGGCATTGAGTAGCAAATGGCTGAATAAGAAAGCTAATATTATAAATCTGGCAGACATCATGGTGGTTTCGAAGAGTGAAATTACTCTTTTTATCTTGCCATTGCAATACGGGAAAGACGGTATTTATCAAAAAGAGGATGAATTGAAGAAAGGACTGGCTGAGTTGTGAAGCGGTCTATTGCAGTTCTTCTTTCATTTTGCCAAGCACATCTTTTTCGATCATTTTTTGCGCCACCCTGATCATATTTTTGAACGCTTTTGCCTGCGAGATGCCGTGGCCGATGATAACAGGCTTGTTTACGCCGAGCACCGGGGTGCCGCCATAGTTTTCAAAATTGAAGCGGTCAAAATACTCATGCTGAATTTTTTTACGCTGAGCAATTTCGTAGAGCGATTCAGCCATTTTGAGTATTACATTTCCGGTAAATCCTTCGCATACCATTACATCGGCTTTGTCCACCAGCACATCACGGCCCTCGATATTGCCGATAAAGCGGATGTGTTTATTTTCTTTCAGCAGGGGATAGGTGGCCTGTGCCAGCAGGTTGCCTTTACCTTCTTCTTCACCCACATTCAGCAAACCTACTCTTGGGTTATCAATTCCAAGGATCAGTTGTGCAAACACGGAGCCCATCACGGCAAACTGGTTTAGTTGTTCAGGTTTGCAATCTGCATTCAGTCCCACATCAAGCAAAAGGCCGGTGCTTCCATCTTCTTTTGGTATGATGGTGGAAATAGTAGGTCGCAATACTCCCTCAATAGCCTTGATGCTGAATAATGCACCCACCAGCATGGCGCCGGTGTTGCCTGCGCTGATGAAAGCATCTGTTTTGCCGGAGGCCAGCAAATGAAAACCGATAGCAATAGAAGATTGTTGTTTTTCTTTCAGCGCTTTGGTAGGATGCTCATGCATATCTATCACCTGGTCCGCATGAATCACTTTTATTTTATCTGGAGGCACAAGCTGTTCTGCCAGCAATTGTTCCACTTGTTCTGTGTCGCCAATAAGATGCAGGCTCACATCAGCCGGAGCCTCACCGAGATACTGCAAAACACCTTTCACCGCTTCCAGCGGAGCCAGGTCGCCTCCCATCATATCAAGTCCGATGTTCATCTGAAAGTTCCAAAAATTAAAAATTCCAAACTCCACTACCAGGCGTAAACTTAGCAATGAATTTGGAATTTGTTATGTAATAATCAGGGATTTCCCTTCTTACTTCTTAACAGGAGACTTTTCAGCCACTACTTTTCCTTTGTAGTACAACTTTCCTTCACTCACATGTGCACGGTGACGAACATGTGTTTCACCTGTAGTACCATCGGTGCTGATAGTGGCAGCCGTAGCTTTATAGTGTGTCCTGCGCTTTGCGCTTCTTTGCTGACTGTGTCTGCGTTTCGGATTTGGCATATCTCAATGATTAATATTCAGAAAAACTTTTTATTTTTTCCCGAGGTCTTTGAACTTTTCCAGTCCTTTCCAAATCGGGTTTTCTTCATTCTTCTTTTTTTCAGGCTCCATCTTTTTCAACACATCAAGGGCTGAACGGTTGCAATGGGGGCCATCCATGTTTTCAAAGCTGCACACCTTTTGCATAGGTATGCTCAGGTTGATGAACTCGTAGATCCAGTTGGCCACATCAACATGGCTTTCGCCGCGGCTGATGAAATACACATCCGGATCGTCTTCCTGTTCATTCATCAGTTCCGGTTCTTCCACCATCTTCACGGTGATGCTGAACTCATCCCACAGTTCAAAAGGCAGGTTGCTGTTGCAACGGTCGCAGGTCACTTCAAGACTTCCACCGATTTCAAACTTTAAGAGCATAAAACTGTTCTTCTTGTCAAGCTTCAGTTTGATGCTGGCCTTGCATTGCCTGAAATCCTGCTGCTGAAAACGTTCAAAGAATCTATCCGTTATTTCGTATTGAAATTCGTGGATTCCCGGCTTCAGTCCAACAAATGCTATTTCAAAGTCGCGGCGCCCCATGAATCAGCGGTTTAGTAGTCCCGGCTTTACGAAAAACGGGAGGCAAAGGTAAGGGAATATGCCGAGAATTAATCAGACATTTTGGATTATTTTCGGGCATTGGGATGGCCCCAACGAACTGATTCTGAACACTGTTAAAAAAGTACTGGTTTGCAAAAATTCCTTTCCCGGCTTTTTGCCCGGCTGATGAAAAGCCGGGGCTGGGTTTTACTGATAGTTCTGACGATTGCCATAAAATGGCTTTCTCTTTACCCCGAATGGGTGGAGCGGAATTATACATACGGGCTATACCCGGTTGTTTCCCAGGTGCAGCGGTTTCTGTTTGGCTGGATACCTTTCAGCATCGGCGACCTCTTTTATGGCTTCCTGCTACTGGTAATTTTTTACAAAACCTTTCAGTTGTTCAGGATTATTTTCAAAAAACAGTTTACCCGGAAATATTTTATTACCGGGCTGCAACAGATCATTTTCTTTTTCCTGCTGGTATATGTTTCTTTCAATTTGCTGTGGGGATTAAACTATAACCGCCAGGGAATAGCCAGGCAACTGGAGCTTGACGTAAAAACGTTTACTGTTGATGAATTGGACACCCTGTGCCTGTCATTACAGGCTAAACTGAATTATTATGCTGAAAGAACGGACACATTAAAAAGAGAAGCTCAGTTCAAAAAACCACGGCATGTTTTTGCAGAGGCTGCGAAAACATATCAGGAGGCGGATGACAGGTATTCGTTTTTGCGTTATAATCCCCGTTCACTGAAATCTTCTTTAGTTGGTTTTTTAGGAAAGTATATCGGCTTCCAGGGTTACTACAATCCTTTCAGCGGTGAGGGGCAGGTGAAGGTTTCCATTCCTGTTTTTATGCAGCCGTTTGTGGCCAGTCATGAAATTGCCCACCAGTTGGGTTATGCTAAAGAGAATGAAGCCAATTTTGTTGGTTTTTTAGCAGCGAGGGAGTCAGCTTCAGTTGATTTTGTTTATTCAGCCTATTATGATATGTACCAATATGCCATTCGTGAAATGTATCAGGCAGACACTGCCCGGGCATTATCGCTGGATAGCTCATTGCACATGCTGGTGAAAAGAGACCGGCGGGAATATGCCAGGTATCTTTTCAAAATGCGAAACCGTGTGGCGCCGTTTATGCTGAAAATGTATGATGGTTATTTACGGATGAACAACCAGCCAAAAGGTTATCGTACCTACAATGAAGTGGTGACATGGCTGGTGGCGTATTACAAAAAAAATGGAGCAGATGCGCTATGAACAAATGGAGCGCTGCGCTGTTACAACAGTATGAATAATATTACCCGGTTAATAATATCTATCGCTATACCTGTTGTGGCAGGAAGTCTAAGCGGTTTTTTTACGGTGACCGGTGACGGCAGTTGGTATCAGACTATTCAAAAACCATCCTGGAATCCTCCCGGCTGGGTGTTTGGCCCGGTTTGGACCAGTTTGTATGTGATGATGGGAATCAGTCTTTACCTTGTTTGGAAGTCAAATGCTGAACAAAGCCTGAAGAAAAAAGCAATAATAATTTTTGCCATACAACTGGCACTGAATTTTTTCTGGTCTTATATCTTTTTCACACTTCAAAGCCCCGGTTGGGCAATGGTGGAGATCATCACGATGTGGTTGTTTATCCTGCTGACCATTTTTGCGTTTGCAAAGATCAGTAAAGTTGCGGCATGGCTGCTGGTTCCTTATATCAGTTGGGTGAGTTTTGCCAGCATACTTACTTACACGATCTGGCAAATGAACCTCTAAGGCTTGTGAAGTCTGAAGCCGTTTAATTCCAGGGAATCTAAAAATCTGGAGTAAACCTGGCTATTAAAAGGACCCTTTACAATATCCCCGGCGTTGTAATAAAGGCTGTCTTTTGTTTTATCAAGAAAATAAAAATTGTTACCTTCTTTCGCAAAAATATATTTGTCAGTCCAGCCAATTTCTGTAAGATTAGTAACCCTGCCAATTCCCGATCCTCCCCCTAAATCATAATACAAGCCCCAATTGCCTGTTTCACTTTGCATAAGAAAGTAAGGGCCGGCGATACGTTTTGTTGGAGTGTACACATCAAAACACCCAACCAAAAAAAATAAAAAACAGTAATTAAGCAGATTAGTTTTTTTCATAACTCCCCTTTAGGGGTTAGGGGCTTAAAACTTATTCTTCCACATCATACTCTCGATAGGTTTGTCGGGCTGTCCGCTATACTTGGCGTTTTTCTTTTCATTGTATTTGACTTCTATTTCGCCATCAACGGGAAAATAAATGAGTTGCCCCACAGGCATCCCTTTATAGACTTTCACCGGTTGTTTTACTGATATCTCCAGTGTCCAGTGACCACAAAAGCCGACGTCGCCTTTACCGGCAGTGGCGTGAATATCTATACCCAAACGCCCCGTGGATGATTTGCCTTCCAGGAAAGGGACGTGGGCATGGGTTTCGGTATATTCTAAGGTGACGCCGAGATAGAAGATATGCGGGTAAAGGACAAATCCTTCTTCAGGTATTTCAAAATATTCGATCTCGTTGTGTTTTTTGGCATCGAGGATATGTTCCCGGTAAGTGGCCAGCCATTTTCCCAGGTGCACATCGTAAGAATTACTACCGAGACATTCCCTGTCATAAGGCGCCAGTTTGATGGTTCCTTTTCCTATTTCTTCAAGAATTCTTTTATCAGATAATATCATTTACACAATGTGTTTGAGTTATCGCCAATATTTGTGCAATTTTAAACCGAAAATCTGCAATCACCAATCTAAACAATCTGTAGTGCCTGTTTTTTTTCAACATCAAATCAACGAAAACACCCGGCTGGGAGTGTGGAAGATAGAAGAAAGCGAAGAGTTTTTTAAAGGAAATGTGCCGCTGCACCGGGATGTGACTCATCCCCATAAGCGGCTCCAGCACCTCGCAGGCCGGTTTTTGCTGCAGTTTCTTTTTCCCGCTTTTCCCTATGAGCTGATACAGATCGCCGATACCCGGAAACCTTTCCTGGCGAATGAACGATTTCATTTTTCCATTTCTCATTGTGGTGATTTTGCCGCTGCCATTGTGAGCCGCACCAACAGGGTGGGAATAGATGTGGAACTTGTGACCCCGAAAGTGCTGAAGATATTGCCAAAGTTCTTATCGCAGGAAGAACAACAGTTGCTGCAAAACGGCCAAACCCAGGAGCAGGCAACACTTTGCTGGAGTGCTAAAGAGGCCGTGTTCAAGTGGTATGGCGGTGGAGCGGTTGATTTCAGGGCTCATATCCAATTAGAACAGATCAATACCACGGATGAAACGGTGAGGGGGTGGTTTACCAAGACAAATCAACAGTTCAGTGTGCATTACCGCCAATTCAACAATCTTGTGCTTTCTTGGATTTTTAACTAACTGTTATTTTGCACCGATTAAAAAACATTTTTACTTGCACAAAAACTATTTTATGAAAGTTATTATTTCTCTGTTTACACTTGCAGCCTTTACATTGATTTCCTGTGGCCCCAAAATTTATAAGTCGGCTAGTTTTGATACAGCATTGGCAAGACATAAAACGGTTGCAATTCTTCCTGCGGCCGTTTCCACCAAACTAAGGCCTAATGAAGCGAAACGGATCACGCCTGAACAACTGGATGATATGAATGAAAAAACAGGGTATGCTATCCAGGATAAAATGTACAGTTGGTTTCTTCGGAGATCAGAAAAGTTTCAATACACCGTTATTTTTCAGGATGTCACAAGGACTAATGCATTACTGAAACAGGCAAACATATCATACAATGACCTGGCGGCTAAAGATAGAACTGAGCTGGCCCAATTGCTAGGGGTGGATGCAGTATTGCAAAACAGGTCTGATATGGATAAACCCATGTCTGAAGGTGCGGCTGTTGCGGTAGGAGTTGTTTTTGGTGTGTGGGGGAACACAAACAGCGTACAGACCACTATCAATATACATGACGGAAAAACAGGCAACTTATTATGGAAGTATGATTACCAGGCCTCAGGTTCTGTAGGAACATCCGCCGACAGGCTGGTAAATGCCCTGATGCGAAATGCTTCGAAGAAATTTCCTTATAGCGTAAAATAATATTGAATAAACAAGACCGCTGCAAAGCGGTCTTGTTTATTATTCTTCACTTCCGTTTTCCAGCAGGTTCAGGTCCACCGATTCCATACCGGCTATACCTTCAATGGAGCCCCTGACATGGGCTGCATTCAGCAACACCTTTTCTAATTGTTTTTCCCTCGCCTTCCAGAGTTTTTCCATTGCATCTCTTTCTTTCTGGATGGAAAGTTTCATGCTCATAAATCCTTCACGAATGGCCTGCCATTGCTCGGCAAACTCCCGGCTGGTAAGGTAATTATACAAGAGGTGCATTTTATCACCCCTGTTTTCCTGGCTTTTAAGTGCGGTTGAAATTTTGATGATACCATCCCGCAGCATCTGGACCACTGCTTTCACATCACTGAAAGAGCATATCCATACACCCTCTTTTTCACCAAACTGGTTCATATCCTTTGGCAAAGCCTGGGTGACGATCACAGCAATATCTGCACTTTGGCTGCGCATATCTGCCTTCAGTTTTTCAATCCAGTCATTTGCAAAGGCATTGGTCCGTTTGCTTTCAAAGATGATCTTACCACATTCCTGCCCGAAATTATTCCGCACAGTCTGAATGCAATCTGCGCCACGAACTCCTTTGCCCACTTCGCTGATTACATCAAAAGGAAAAGCTGTTCGAAGCATTTCTTCCAATGCCAGTTCCTGCACTTCACCCTGCAGTTGCATGGAGCCCTGTTCGGCTTTTCGGCGCATTTCATCAGCCAGTTTTTTTTGATCATCTAACTGTTTTTCCATCTCTTTCAGCCGCAATTGGAATTCTGTTTCCTTTGCGGCGATGCGCTGTTCTTCCAGTTTTCTTATTTCCACAGATAGTTTTTCCCTTTCTTCCTGTAGTTTTTTCTGCACGGACAGTTCCAGTTCAGCTTCTTTATTTTTAAGTTCCTGTTCTTTCTTTAAAAATTCAAGTTGCTGCTGGCGGGCCTGCTTCAGTTTTTCTTCATTGTTTTTATTATTCTGTTCGAGCAGGCGGAGTTTATTCTCAAAGTCGGCGCTGATGTTTTTGCGCAGACTTTCTTCCAGTGCAGTTTGAAGACGCTTCTTTTCTTCTTCCAGTTTTACCTGGAATTCTTCATTCTTCTTTTTCTGCCAGTCAGCGGCTTTTGATCTCAGCTCTTTTTCCACTTCTTCCCTTATGGCATCATTGGGCTCAAACTGGTGGCCACATTCCGGGCATTTTATTTCTGTTGACATCTATATGCGAGTTTGATTCAAATCTAAAATAAAAAAGCGACCCACTTTGAATGAATCGCTTTTATATAGTGCCCCGGATCGGAGTTGAACCGATACGGCCATTGCTGGCCACAGGATTTTAAGTCCTGCGTGTCTACCAATTTCACCACCAGGGCAATTGTGTTACCATGAAGGTAAAAAAAATCCTCCCGTAAAAACGAGAGGATCTCCAGAGCGGAAGACCGGGCTCGAACCGGCCACCCCGACCTTGGCAAGGTCGTGCTCTACCAAATGAGCTACTTCCGCTTGCTGACTGCCGGACTCTTCACCCCGGCCTGTAAAGAACTAAAGGGTTGCAAAAATAGGCATTGGTCTTTTTGCAAAAAAATTTTTTCCAGCCTTATTTATACTTGGGAGTGTATAAAGTGCTTTCCTGCACTTTCACTTTGGGTTTGTCATAGCGTTTGGTGGAAAGCATGTAGCAGCCGCCCAGCACAAAAGCCACGATACAAGCCACCTGCAGATAGAAAAGAAAACCGGATGAAGAAACCCAGTCATGCATAAAGTCCTTGTCCTGAACTTTTTTCAATTCCTGCTGGTAGTCATGTGTTGTGCTCATAGCAAAATTTTGTGTTGCAAAAATAAGGGTTCGCCCTGAAATATTTACCTCCTTTACCGGACAATTTCTTCAAAGGTATTTTGCTTTTTGGCAAAATGCCGCCATGCCACATTGCCTTTGAAAACACCCGGCAGATCAAATGATTTTTTTTGCGGGAAAACACTCCGTCGTTGGTAAAACAACCACCATTTTATGAATGCAAGGTGGGCCCTGATGACAGCGACAAAATAACCCGGATCCCCCCTGAATAGTCCCTTCCAGGCTGAAACGGCATCCAGCAAATTGCGGAATGGCATCACCCAAAGTTTCCGCTGCCAGGGAAGATTTTTGGAAAGCATGATGCGGTTGTTGCGAAAATTGAGATACGTTTTAAGGGAGTTGCCCCTTGGTAATGTGCCGCCGCCTACATGATACACAACTGATGAAGGGCATGACCATACCTGGTGACCGGCACTCTGCATGCGCCAGCACAGATCAATCTCTTCCTGGTGGGCAAAAAAGTATTCATCAAATCCACGCATGGCATGAAACACTGATGCCCTTATAAACAAAGCAGCGCCACTGGCCCAGAATATTGGTGCCGGCTGATCATATTGGCCTTTATCCGCTTCGCAAATGTCAAACACCCGTCCTCTTGCAAAAGGATAGCCGAACTTATCAATCCAGCCTCCGGCAGCTCCTGCATAATCAAACATAGCCCGGTTGCTATAAGAAAGGATCTTGGGCTGACAGGCAGCAATGGCCGGATTGCCTTCGAGCAGATCAATCATAGGCTGCAACCATCCTGCTGTTACTTCCACATCTGAATTGAGGATAACATAATAATCTGCCTGTACCTGTTTCAGCGCTTCATTGTATCCTTTGGCAAAGCCATAATTTTTATCCAGCGGGACGATCTTTGCTGTCCGGTGATGCTCCGCTACATAATCAACCGAATCATCTGTTGACCCGTTGTCTGCAACAATAACTTCTGCCATAGCAGAAGAAAATGCCATGACAGTGGGAAGAAACTGTTCGAGGTGTTTTCTTCCGTTCCAGTTCAGGATAACAACCGCAACTTTAGATGAAGAACTCAATAATGTTTTTTTTCAAAAATAAGGGATGATAACCATCCTTGCATACAGTCTTTTTTCAGTTTTAGTCTGATAGCTGTTAAATTCGTATATGTTTCAGCAAATGTTTAACTGGCGAACGGGACTGGCTTTGATTGCCATTATCATTGTAACCGGCACCATTTTCTATTCCCGTTATTTAGCCCGCAAGATCGCTGCTGATGAACGCCTGAAAGTGGAGCAATGGGTGGAAGCCGGCAAATTCCTGATCAATTCCCCGGCTGATGCGGATACAAGACTTGCCTCCATGCTGCTGACGCAGAATACCAGCATCCCTATTATTGAAACAGATGAAAAAGACAGCATTCTTCAATACATCAATATTGATTCAGCAAAAGCTGTGGCAAACGGCTCATTTGTTGAAAAAAAACTCAGACAGTTCAAAGCACAGCATCCTCCTGTGGAATGGACCGATCCCAATGACCCGGCAATAAGAAACCGGTATTATTATGGTGAATCGAAATTGCTGAAAGAAGTAAGGTATTACCCGCTGGTGCAATTATGTATTGTGGGTTTATTCATTATTGTCACATTACTGGCATTGCGCAGCAGTTACCGCTCTGTACAAAACCAGGTTTGGGCAGGTATGGCCAAGGAAACCGCCCACCAGTTGGGCACTCCCGTTTCTTCTCTGGAAGGATGGGTGGAAATGATGAAAGAAAAACCGGAGAATGAAAAAATAGTGCAGGAACTGGAAAAGGATGTAAGACGTTTAAGACTGGTCTCTGACAGGTTTGGAAAGATCGGCAGTTCTCCGCAATTGGAGGAAATGAATATCGTGAGCCAGGTGAGCAATATGATGGATTATATCAGGAAAAGGGCGCCTGGGTCAGTTAATTTTTCCATCAATACGAATGGCGCCGATACCATCATTGCCAGGGTATCAGCTCCGTTGTTTGATTGGGTGATAGAAAACCTGCTCAAGAATGCATTGGATGCTATGGAGGGCAAAGGTTCGATAGATGTGGCCATTCTGGATGATGTTAAATCAGTGGTGATTGATGTGACAGATTCGGGGAAAGGAATAGCTGCCCAGCATATCAGCCAGGTGTTCAAACCCGGCTTTACCACTAAAAAAAGAGGATGGGGACTTGGACTGAGCCTTTCACGCCGCATCGTTGAGCAGTATCATAAAGGACAGATATTTGTCAAATATTCAGAACCGGGAAAAGGAACAACTTTCAGAATTGTACTGCACAAATAAAAAAGTCGATTGCTTTGAGGATTCAGGAGTGAATAAGAATACTATATTTGCAGTCCTCAAAAAGCCCAGGTGGTGAAATTGGTAGACACGCTACTTTGAGGTGGTAGTGGCCGAAAGGCTGTGCTGGTTCGAATCCAGTCTTGGGCACAGGTAAAGCTCTGATGAATGTCAGGGCTTTACTTTTTTATACAACACTATGTTTACAATAATACCCCTTTCAACATTAAAAATGCTGTTCCAAAGTAGATCAGCAGTCCCGTAACATCCACAAGGGTAGCAACAAATGGAGTAGACGAAGTAGCGGGGTCAGCGCCTAATCGCTTTAATAATAATGGTAGCATAGAACCCATAATGGTTCCCCACATCACCACACCAACAACCGCAAACCCGATCGCAAATCCAATACGAACATAATGCTCGCCGAAAAGGTCAAAGAAATGATAACCGCCGAAAACAATCATAAAACCCATGATGCCGAGTGTGGCGCCCATCACAAGACCGGAAATTACTTCTCTCCTTGCAATCCGCCACCAATCACTAACAGTGATTTCTCCCAGCGCCATAGCCTGAATGATCAATGTGGCTGCCTGCGAGCCGCTATTGCCTCCGCTGGATATAATGAGCGGAATAAAAGTGGATAACACAAGCACCTGTTCCAGTGTTTCCTGGAAACTTGACATAGCGGCAATGGTGAGTGTTTCCCCAATAAATAAAATAATAAGCCAGATGATCCTTTTCTTATACAGTTTGAACAAAGGCACATCTAAATATGGCTCATCAAGAGCGGAAGTACCCCCGATCTTCTGAATATCCTCACTGAATTCTTCACTGGCCACCCAAAGAATATCATCAATTGTCACAATGCCTAACAATTTGTTGCTGTTGCTTACAACCGGCAAAGCCACCCGGTTATTCATTTTAAACACCTCACTGGCTGTTTCCTGGTCGTCAAATGCATTCAGGGCAATGACCCGGTTATCCATCAGTTCCGAAACTTTTTTATCTGGCGGATTTAAGATGAAATCCCTGATACGTATATCGTCAAGCAGTTCTCCCTTATTGTTGATTACATAGATCACTTCAATGGTCTCACTGTCTTTGCCAAACTTGCGAATGGTGGCAAACACTTCTTCAATCGTATTATCAGGATATACGTATACATAGTCCGGCGTCATGAGGCGGCCTATACTATTTTCAGGATAGCCCAATAATGAAAGGGTGATCTTTCGTTCTTCCGGATCCAGCAATTTGATGAGTTCCCTCACAGCATTGCTGGGTAGTTCTTCTAAAAAATCGGTGCGGTCATCGGCAGGCAGTTCGTTGAGCAGGGTGGCGGTGGTGCTGGCAGGCAATTCATGAATGATCCTTTTTTGAGTTGACAGGTCCAGAATCTTGAAAACACTGGCTGCCCTGTGCACAGACATGTTAGCAACGATCTGGCTTTCATAGTCGGGATATTCTTCTACCAGTCCGGCCACATCGCTGATGTTCTGGTGGTCGAGAAAATCCCTGATCTGAAGCTTGTCTTCTGTTTGAATGACAGCCTCAAACTGCTCGTGTAGGGTAGGTTGTTCCAATTCCAATGACATATTTCAAAAGTACGAAGTATGAAATTAGAACCGTGGACCGGGCTTTATGTAAATGAAAATTCATTTAAGACGACTAACGATAATGGACATATTTCTAACTTCGTATTTCTTACTTTCCAAACTATGATAAGTCCTTTTTTATTTATTGCGGCTGCCGGGGAAAAGGGCAGGGGTGTGTTTACCAGTGAAGATATCGACAGTGGAACACTCATTGAAATTGCTCCGGTGATTGTGATGGGCGCCTCCGAAAGAAGGCTGCTGGATCAAACCCGGTTACATGATTATATTTTTGAATGGGGAGATAAAAAGGACAGATGCTGCATGGCGCTGGGATATGTGCCCGTCTATAATCATGCTTACAACTCCAATTGTGAGTATGAAATGGATTTTGCTTCTGAACAAATTCTTATCAGAACAGTGAAACAGGTAAAGGCAGGTGAGGAACTTTATATCAATTATAACGGCGACTGGAATGATGGCAAAAAACTTTGGTTTGATGCAAAATAAAATCCGCCCTGCAGGTGCAGGACGGACTGTCTATTTTATTACAACTTTTTATTTATTGGAACCTGATCTGACCGCGGATTTCGCCGCCGGGGAAAGCCGCCGTATGGATATTTACATAAAATAACCCGTTGAGCAGGTCAACTTCTTTCACTACAACTCCATCCACTTTCAAAGAGCCCGTAAAGCTGCCGGTTGCAGGAAAGGTGACAGGGTTGGGTGCACTCATGATCGTTTGAACAACACCGGCAGGATAGCTCACTGGAGCACGGCCATGAATATGCATAGCTACTGGCACCCCGGTTAGCCCCGACCAGGTAAATTTATAGTTGAGAATCTGGGTTTCACGGCTATAGAATACTTCTAATGAGCCAAGAGCAGAAGTGGTTACAGGGGGTGTTTCCTGTGCGCCACTCATAACAATACCCGTTTTGGAAAACTCGGTAATCTTTTTCAGTTCATTTTCATTTTCACATGAACTGAAACCAATTATACCGGCAAAAAGAATTGAAGCAAAAGCAGTTAGTCTGAACAATTTCATGGTCGCATGATTTGTAGTAAAAATAAGAACTTTTTGTATTTGGCCAAGAAAGCCCGGTTTTTTTGTGCAGCAGGCCCGAATTTGTGGGTAAACTGTTGATGACAAAGCTGGATTGTATGACCGGTATCCGGGACTGTCTTTATTCCTGTACCTTAACGAACCAAAACAACCAATATGACTGCTGTCGCCACTGCGGGCCGCAACCGCATTCATTCCATTGATATACTCAGGGGTATAGTGATGGTCATCATGGCCCTTGATCATGTCCGTGATTTTTTTCATAGTGAAGCCTTTATGGATGATCCCATGAATCTCGATACAACCACTCCTTGGCTTTATTTCACCCGTTGGGTCACTCATTTCTGCGCCCCCGTTTTTGTGTTCCTTGCCGGTACATCCGCTTTTCTCATGGGACAGAAAAAGACAAAAAGTGAACTCAGTTGGTTCCTTATTAAAAGAGGTTTTTGGCTGATCCTGGTCGAAGTAATCATTATCACACTTGGCTGGACTTTCAATCCCTTCTTCAATATCATCATTCTTCAGGTGATCTGGGCCATTGGTATCAGCATGGTCATTCTCGGGCTGCTGGTGAGGTTGCCTTTTCTGTTGATACTTGCTGTGGGACTTTTGCTAGTGGTTGGGCACAACCTGCTTGATTATAATGAAACTGGCAGATACGGGCAGTTGGGTTTTTGGTCAGACCTGCTACATAGCGCCAGGTTCTCTGCTTATAAATTGTGGGATAATCATTTTGTCTGGATCGTATATCCTTTTCTTCCATGGGTCGGGTTGATGGCTGTTGGGTATTGTTTTGGCGCCTGGTTCAAAAGCGATGTGCCGGCAGCGCAGCGACAGAGGAAGCTTATCATTCTGGGGTTATCACTTATAGTATTGTTTGTGCTGCTGCGATTTATCAATGCCTACGGCAATCCGTCACAATGGTCTTCTCACCCAAGAGGTTTCCTGTATTCTTTCTTTTCCTTCATGGATGTGCAGAAATACCCGCCATCATTGATGTTTCTCTGCGCCACACTGGGGCCGTCAATTATTATCCTTGCATTTCTTGAAAAAATGAAGGGTCGGCGGACAGATTTTTTCCTTGTTTATGGCCGTGTGCCATTCTTTTATTATGTGCTGCATTTTTATATTATCCATCTTTTCTGCGTGATCGCCTTTTTTGCAGCTGGCTATACAACAAGTCAAATAGTGACACCGGGATTCCCGTTCCTATTCAGACCACCCACTTTTGGGTTTGATCTGTGGGTAGTGTATGTTGTTTGGATAGTGACCATACTGGTATTATATCCCATCTGCAAATGGTATGGCAGGTACAAAGCCACGCATAAACATTGGTGGTTAAGCTATGTTTGAGAATATGTCTGACGGTCTCCGCCTGGCATATAAATGGTTTGCTTTAAAAGGTGTTTGAAGGTAACCGTCAGACACCTATTTCAACATGCTTTTTATTTCCTGCAATTTCAGAAGCGCCTCAACAGGTGTCAGGCGGTTGATGTCTATACCTTCAAGCAGTGTTCTTATTTCATCAAAGGTTTCAGAGTGAGCATCAAAAATGGAAAGCTGCATCCGATTGCTATCGGATTTGGAACCAGGTAAGGATTTGATCTTTGATCCTAAGTCAAGAGGTTCGTGGCTTCCGACTCCTGACTCACGGCTATCTTCCAGTTGTTTCAGAATATCATTAGCCCGGTCAATTAATGAAAAAGGCATACCTGCCATTTTTGCCACATGAATACCAAAACTGTGGGTGCTGCCACCCGGCGCCAGTTTGCGCAGGAAAATGATCTTGTTGCCTACTTCTTTATTGGTGATATGATAATTTTTCACTCTCGGTAGTTTTTCTTCCAGTTCATTCAGTTCATGGTAGTGTGTCGCAAATAGTGTTTTGGGCTGATGAGGGGAATTATGCAAGTGTTCAGCAATACTCCACGCAATGGAAATGCCGTCATAGGTGGAAGTGCCCCGTCCGATCTCATCCAGCAATATCAAACTGCGGGGAGTGATATTGTTGATGATGGAAGCTGTTTCGTTCATCTCCACCATAAAAGTGGATTCGCCGCCACTGAGATTGTCGGAGGCGCCGACCCTTGTAAATATTTTATCGGTCAGCGAAATTTTTGCTTCAGCCGCTGGCACAAAAGAACCGATATGTGCCATCAGGGTGATCAGTGCGGTTTGGCGCAACAAAGCTGATTTACCACTCATGTTCGGGCCGGTAAGGATGATGATCTGTTGTTCTGTTTTATTTAACTCCAGGTCATTACTGATATAGCTCTCACCAACAGGTAAATTTCTTTCAATCACCGGGTGGCGGCCATCTTTCACGATCCATTGCTCCCCGTCATGCAGTTGCGGTTTTTTATAATGAAACTGGATAGCATTATTGGCAAAGCAGATCATGCAATCGAGGATAGCCACAATATTGCCATTGGTCTGCACCGGTGCGAGGTAATCAAACAACTCATTCAACAGCGCTTCATACAGTTCCAGTTCCAGCTTCAGTATCTTTTCTTCAGCGCCGGTTATTTTTTCCTCATAATCTTTTAATTCAGAAGTGATATAGCGTTCTGCATTTGCCAGTGTTTGTTTGCGCATCCATTCAGCCGGCACTTTGCTTTTATGCGAATTGGTCACTTCCAGGTAATAACCAAACACATTATTGAAGCCGATCTTTAGTGATGAGATACCTGTTCTTTCCGCTTCTTTCAGTTGGAGTTGCGCCAGGTATTCTTTGCCACTGTACGCAATTTGTCGCAGTTCGTCAAGCTCAGTGCTGACGTCGCTATTCATCATCCCGCCTTTCACCGCAAGGGCCGGAGGATTTTCTACGATCTCTTTAAAGATTTTATCAGCAATATAAGGGCAGGGGTTTAGCGCATCGCCTAACCGTTTCAAATATTGATTGGCAGAGGCCGAGCAAAGTTGTTTGATGGTTTCCACCTGTTTCAATCCTCTGGCCAGTTGCAGCACTTCACGGGGATTGATCTTTTTCAACGGTATCTTGGAAACCAGCCGTTCAATATCGCCGCAATGTTTAACGGCCATGACGATCTTGTTCCGCAGGTCGGTTTCTTTAATAAAAAACTCAACCAGTTCCAGTCTTTCGTTGATCTTCTGAATATCTTTTAAAGGAAAAATGATCCAGCGTTTCAGCAACCTGGCTCCCATAGGAGACACCGTATTATCCAGTGTGCCGAGCAGTGTGTGATTGCCGTCTGAATTACCATACACCAGTTCCAGGTTCCTGATGGTAAACCGGTCCATCCACAAAAAATCATCCCTGTCAATCCGCTGCAGCGAAGTGATGTGCTGCAGGTTGGGATGTTCGGTGTCTTTCAGGTAATGAATGATAGCGCCGGCAGCGATCAGCCCTTTGCCAAGATCATCCACGCCAAAGCCTTTCAACGAATGGGTTTGAAAATGTTTCAATAAAACATCTTCTGCATAACCTTTGTCGAATATCCATTCATCGAGGGTGTAGCTATACATTTTGCCGCCGAAATATTCTTTGAATCGTTTCTGTTGGTGGCGCTGGTAAACGACTTCAGCCGGTTTGAAACTCTGCAATAATTTATCCGCATATTCCCTGTCACCTTCAGCAATTAAAAACTCACCGGTGGAAATATCTAAAAAAGCCAAACCATACTGTTCATGTTGTGCATCAGCCGAAGCGTCTGCAAAATGAACAGCGGCCAGGAAATTATTACTGTGATGTTCTAATAATTTATCGTTTACAGTCGTGCCCGGGGTCACCATATCGGTCACGCCTCTTTTCACCACGCCTTTGGCCAGTTTGGGATCTTCGAGCTGATCACATATGGCCACACGATGACCTGCTTTCACCAGCTTATGCAAATAAGTATCGAGTGCATGATGCGGAAACCCGGCTAGTTCAGCCGAAGCCGCCGCCCCGTTGTTTCTTTTGGTGAGTGTGATGCCCAGTATCTGCGAAGCCAGCACAGCATCCTGCCCGAAGGTTTCGTAAAAATCACCTACACGAAACAGCAGGATGGCATCGGGATATTTTTGCTTGATGGCCCGGTGCTGCTGCATCATGGGTGTATCACTGGTTCCTGTTTTCGCCATTCCTTGTCTCCTTTCTTCTGGGAGGGGCAAATATAACTGCTTTGTGCTCTTTGGTGATGCCTGTCTGCTGATTGTGAATTACTTTTGCCCGATGCGAAAACTGAGCATGCAGGAACTGGGCCGCAAGTCGGTGGATGAATTCAGGCAATCGGAAAAAATGCCGGTGATCATCATTCTCGAAAATATCCGCAGCGCCTATAATGTGGGCAGTGTGTTCCGCACATCGGATGCTTTTTTAATAGAAGCTATTTATATTACCGGCTATTCTGCCAAGCCTCCGCATAAGGAAATTAAAAAGACGGCGCTGGGTGCTGAAGATACAGTGACCTGGAAATATTTTGAAACAGCAGCGGAGGCTATTGAAGAAGCAAGATCACTGGGTTATAATGTGTATGCGGCTGAGCAGGCTGAGAACAGTTATAAACTCAATGCGATCGGGTTTGAGCCGGATGAAAAGATAGCCGTGGTTTTTGGAAATGAAGTGACGGGAGTGGAGCAAAGCACTATTCTTCTCTGCGATGGCTGTATCGAGATTCCGCAGCTGGGGATGAAACATTCGCTGAATATTGCGACAGCAGCCGGTATTGTTTTATGGGAATTGGTTCGGAGCAGGATTCCCCTGTCCCCTAAAGGGGAACTTAGACAGTAGAATTTTTTAAAATGGTAAGATGTTGAAAGTAAAAAGTTATTTAAGCCTCATAAAATTCTCTCACACCATCTTCGCAATGCCCTTTGCGTTGATTGGGTTTTGCCTGGGACTTGCCTATACAGGAAGCGATAAAACTAGAACAGGACAATGGAGCCTTGATGGGGTGATAGGATTGGATAGCATCTATTTGGTTTCTTATTGGGACATTGATGAGCAAAAATTCAAGCCTTTTTTTATACTTTTTCTGCTCGTCATCCTCTGTATGGTCTTTGCCCGCAGCGCTGCCATGGCGTTTAACCGATACCTCGACAGAAGTTTTGATGCAAAAAATCCCAGGACAGCGATAAGGGAAATTCCGGCGGGAGTTATTAAAGCGAATAGTGCTTTGCTCTTTACGATAGTTTGTAGTTTGTTATTTGTAGTTTGTACATTCTTCATCAACAAACTTTGCTTTTACCTGTCGCCAGTCGCTTTGCTGGTTGTGCTGGGCTATAGTTATACCAAACGGTTTACCCCGCTTTGTCACCTTGTCTTGGGACTGGGCTTGTCATTAGCGCCGATAGGGGCTTACCTCGCTGTTACCGGAGTTTTTTCTTTTTTACCAATTCTCTTTTCGCTGACGGTATTATTTTGGGTCAGCGGTTTTGATATTATCTATGCTTTGCAGGACGAGGAATTTGATAAATCGCAGCAACTCTATTCCATTCCCGCATGGCTGGGTAAAGCCAAAGCGTTGAGAGTCTCAGAGATTTTGCACCTGTTGAGCGCAGCAGTGGTGGTCTATGCCGGTTTCTATGGAGGATTTGGCTGGCTATATTGGATCGGTGTGGCGATTTTTGTTGGTATGCTCGTTTACCAGCACTCTGTTGTAAAGCCCAACGACCTGCGAAAGGTGAATCTTGCATTTATGACCGCCAATGGTATTGCTTCGGTTGTTTTCGCCATCTTTGTGATCGCTGATCTGTTTTTGAATTAGAACGCAGATTATCATGATTGTTATGATCAATTATGATAATCAGTGTAAATCAGAATAATCTTAATAATCAGCGTTCCCGTTATGCCCCGGATTATTTCCATAGACTACGGCCTCAAACGTACCGGCATCGCCGTCACCGATCCGTTGCAGATCATCGCCACAGGACTGACCACGGTGGAGTCCAAGCAGCTTATCCCTTTTTTGAGAGATTATTTTTCCAAAGAACCGGTTGAACGGATCCTTATCGGCGAACCAAAGAACTGGGACGACACCGACACCCATGCCACTCCGCTGGTGGAGAAGTGTATCAAAGACCTGCAAAAGAATTTCCCCGCCATACCGATTCAAAAAGTAGATGAACGCTATACTTCCAAAATGGCCAAGGATGCCATGCTTGAGATGGGGATGAAGAAAAAAGACCGCCGCAACAAGGCGCTGGTGGATGAAATAGCTGCTACCATCATGTTACAGGAGTATTTAAGAGCAAGGGGTTGAAAAGCTGATAGGTTGATTAGCTGATATGGGCTAAATTTGCAGGCAGTTTACCTGTCAACTACTAAACTTGTCAACTTGATTTTACCCATCGTTGCATACGGCCACCCGGTTCTGCGAAAAGTTGCTTCCGATATCATGCCTGATTATCCCGGCCTGGAGAAATTTATTGAAGATATGTGGGAGACCATGTATGCGAGCAATGGTGTAGGCCTGGCGGCGCCGCAGGTAAACCGTGATATTCGTTTGTTTGTTGTGGACACGGTGCAAATGTTTGCCGGCATGGATGAGAAAGAAAAGAAACAATACCCGGATGCGCCGGGTGTAAAGGCTGTATTCATAAATGCTCATATTGTGGAACTGGAAGGTGATGAATGGCCTTATAATGAAGGTTGCCTCAGCATCCCGAAAATCAGGGAAGATATTTACCGGCAGGAGAGTGTGACACTTCAGTTCCGGGATCAGAACTTTGAACCGCATATCGCAACCTTCACAGGTCTTTCGGCAAGGGTCATTATGCATGAATACGATCATATCGAAGGCAAACTCTTTATTGATCATCTTTCGCCGCTGAAGCGGAAACTGATGAAGGGGAAGCTGAATGATATTACCAAAGGCAAGATCAGTGTTGATTACAAGATGATGTTTCCCGGTTAAATCAATTTATGAGAAAACTTCTTCTCATATTTTCTTCTTTTTTTTCCTGTCTCTTTTTGAAAGCACAGACAGATTCTCTCGACAATGAAAGATTGGCGCAAATGATCAATTTGTCTGAGGTGGTGATCCGTTCCGACCTCGATGTGAGCAAGTTTATACAGCGAGTGAAAGATGACACTACCTTCTACAAAGCCTTTCGCAATCTCCGGGTGCTGGGTTTTACATCGCTCAATGATATTCGCATTATTGACAAAAAGTCTAAACTGAAAGCATCGCTACACAGCAAAACCAGGCAAAACCGTTCGCATCGCTGCCGCAGTATGGATATGCTGGAAGAAAAAACTACAGGAGATTTTTATGACCGGAACCATCAGTACAATTACTATACTGCTGAACTGTATGCTGGTTTGTTTTTTACAAAAGACACTGTGTGCGGGGAAACAAATATTGTAAAAGGGATTGATTTCAGTGTCCGCTCAAAAAAGGGAATGGCTAAACACAAAGAACAACTCAAGATGCTTTTTTTTAATCCAGGCAAAAGGATTCCCGGCATTCCCTTTATCGGCGATAAGATAGACATCTTTGATCCCGGCAGGGCAAAGTACTATGATTTTTCAATTGACCAGGGAGAATACGAAGGACAATCCTGTTATGTTTTTTCTGTTAAGGCAAAAGAAAACCTCGGCGGCAAAAAAGACAAAGTGGTTATTGATAATATGGTCACCTGGTTTCATGCAAAGACAATGGAAGTGCTGGCCCGTAATTTTGCGATGAGCTATAATGCAGGAGTATATGATTTTGATGTGCAGATGGAAGTGCGGATGACAAGATTTGGAGATTACCTGGTGCCAAAAATTCTGCGCTACACCGGCAACTGGGATGTGATCTTCAAAAAAAGAGAAAGAGGTTTTTTTACAGCAACCCTTTTCGATTTTACAACCAGCAAATAATAATTATTACAACTTTCAGCTATCATCTGACTGAAACATACTTCCTCCATTTATCAATCACTTCCCTGATATCGTCGGGCAGTTCGGTATCAAAGAAAATTTCTTTGCCTGTAGTGGGGTGAACAAATCCCAATGTTTTGGCATGAAGAGCCTGTCGTTGACAAATGGCAAAACAATTATCAACAAACTGCTTGTATTTGGTATAAACAGTTCCTTTCACAATTTTATCACCTCCGTAAAAATCATCGTTAAACAAAGGATGGCCGAGATACTTCATATGCACCCTTATCTGGTGAGTGCGGCCCGTTTCCAGCACACATTCCACTAATGTGACATAACCAAACCGTTCAATCACTTTATAATGGGTGATGGCTTCTTTACCATGATCGCCGTCGGGGTAGGCTTCAAATAATTTTCTAAAACGCAAATGACGGCCCACATGGGCAATAATGGTGCCTTCGTCATTTTGCAGATCACCCCAAACAAGGGCCATGTATTGTCTCCTCACGGTGTGGTCAAAGAATTGTTTGGCGAGTTGCCGCATGGCGACATCGGTTTTGGCCAATACAAGCAAACCGCTGGTGTTTTTATCAATTCGGTGGACAAGTCCGAACCGGGGCAAAGTATCTTCTGAGACAGAGGGGTTTTTTTGCTGTAGGTAATAAGCAATGCCATTGAGTAATGTTCCGGAATAATTACCGCTTCCGGGATGCACCACCATGCCTGCCGGTTTGTTAATGATCATCAGGTCATCATCTTCGTAAACAATATTCAACAGAACATATTCGGGAACAACATCTGTTTCTTCGGGACTCAGGTCAGAATAGATGATGATCTCATCCTGCGGCTTCACTTTGTAATTGGGGCGTACGTCTTTGCCATTTACCAGCACCATGCCGGCATTGATAGCCTGCTGCAGTTTGTTGCGGGTAGCCCTTTCGATCCGGTTGGCCAAAAATTTATCAATGCGCAATGGCTCCTGTCCGTTGTCAATTTTAAAACTGAAACGTTCATAGAGTTCGTCGTTGGTTTCCTGCAATTCGGGATTCTCTTTTGCTAAATCTTCCGCCATAGCTTGCAAAGGTAATGGTTGGGCTTTTGTTGGTAAATTTGCACTTTCAAATGGAAAAGCAACCTGTCATATTTAAGGATCTCGGCGTGATGGACTACCAGGCGGCATGGGACTACCAGGAGAGTTTGCTGAAAGAGAATGTCAGAAGAAAGTCGTTAGTCTATAGCCAGGAGCCAGCGGAAGAATTACTCACGACCCAGCACCACCTTCTTTTTGTTGAGCATCCTCCCGTTTACACTCTGGGCAAAAGCGGCGACATCAATAATGTGCTGATCAATGAGGAAGCAAGAACGGCGAAAGGCATTGAATTTTTTCGGACCAATCGTGGCGGCGACATCACTTTTCATGGCCCCGGTCAGATAGTGGGTTATCCTATTATAGATCTTGAAAAGTATTATACCGATATTGGCAAATATCTCCGCAATATTGAAGAAGTGATCATACTCACCCTGAAGGATTATGATATTAATGCCGGCCGTTCAGCAGGGGAAACAGGAGTGTGGATTGATGCAGACATCAAAGGGAAAGAAAGAAAGATCTGTGCCATCGGCGTCCGTACCAGCAGGTGGATCACTATGCATGGATTTGCACTGAATGTGAATACTGATCTGAATTATTTCAATTTTATTGTTCCCTGCGGCATCAGCAACAAAAAGGTCACATCGCTGGAAAAGGAACTGGGCAGGAAAATAGATTTTGAGGAGGCCAAGGAAAGGGTCAGAAATAATTTTGCCGTTGTCTTCAGCGCATCGTTGCAGTACGAAGATTAAAAATCTTTTTGCAGGTAAAATTTATGCTTCTCTTTTAGTTTGTCGTTCTCGTAGAGTTCAAACTTGAACCAGCCTCCATGATAGAAATTGGTTTTATCAATTTTGAAGGTTCGCTGTTTGATGTCTTTTAGTTCAAAAACAAAAGTGTCGTCTTCCTCAAAAAACCGGATGCTGTACTTTTTTTGCTCATCATCCGGCAGGTTCACTCTCACATACCCGTCGCGGAAGGTGTAAACATGAAGTGACGGTGTAAATACATCCGGCCTGGTTTTGTTGTTGATGCCCATGTTAGGAGTGCTGATTGAGTCAATGCCGTTCAGCCGGGTCAGTTTATCGTTATACCCATTACTCCTTCTTGCCGTGTCCAATTCCGGTCTTTTCACATTGCTGAAAATAAACATGCCTTTATCGAGCAGGATATATAAACGGTAAAACATTTTATCGTTTGGTGCTTTAGTGTCAACAAAACCGTTTTGCGGCAGATCGGGATCAGGAACGGTGAGAATAGTGCGGTAGCCGTTAAGGCTGTCGGCGGAACGCTGGATACTGACCTGTTTGACAACCTCAAAATTGTTGGTCCAGCTAACGATGATGCGGTTATTACCCACATTTTTTACAGAAAACCTGGGTAGTGTATCCTGCGAATTTGAATCAATGCTGAATACCGAGAGCAATAAAAGGGGTAAGGCCAGTTTTTTCATCATGGTAATAACGGAAAAAGGATTGGATTCTTTTATCAATCGTTGCAAAGATAGGGTTGTGTGGAAAAATACTCAGAAGTTTAACGTGTTATTGGGCAAGGAATTATTGCCCTGCAACCCGCCGCTGTGGATAAGCAAGACCTGGCTTGCCGGAAGAAAGTGGTTTTTTTGGACGAGGTCAGCAACCGCATAAAACAGTTTGCCGGTATAAACAATATCGGAAGGAATACCAGTATGATTAGAAAATGTATTCATGAAATGTATCAGTTCCGGGTTGGTTTTGGCGTAGCCTCCAAAATGATAATCATGCAGCAGATCAAAGGGCCTGTTCCTGTCATGCAGCAACGAACGGATTGCCGCATCCAGCGCCGTATTGTTTTTCATCACTGAAATGCCGGTAAATTTTTGATGTGGCAAACCGGAATTGATGAGGCCGGCTATCATGGTTCCGGTGCCAACGGCACAGCAGATATGCGTATAGTCTTCCTGTTTAAAATGCTGCGTAATAGTGGCTGCACCGCTGGCACCTGTTTTCCCGTATCCTCCTTCCTTGATGAAATAGAATTCGTCTTTGTTTAAATCGGGCGGAATTTTCTTTTCAGCATAATCTTTCCTTGAAATAAAATGGAGGGTCATGCCCATATGTTTTGCATCAAGCAGCGTTGCTGAAAGCATGGCTGGTTCTTCAGCCCGGATGATGCCAATGGAGGAGAGGCCCTGCATTTTGCAGGCAGCAGCGGTCGCAATAATATGATTGGACCATGCCCCGCCAAACGTAACAATGGTTTTTTTTCCTGATGTAACAGCTTCATCAATATAATACCGGAGTTTAAACCATTTGTTGCCTGAAACAACAGGGTGCATCTTATCAAGGCGCAACACAGACAGCGAAATATTGTTTTCTTCGCTGCCCGGCAAACTGATCTTGTCAACCGTAATTCTACCAAAGCTGATAACTTCCATGCAAACAGGGCTATGACCTTAACGAAATTAGATTAATTTCGTTCCCATTTTCAATATATGCAACCAACATTAGTGATCCTCGCTGCCGGCATGGCTTCCCGCTATGGCAGCATGAAGCAGATTCAGAGTTTCGGACCCCATGGAGAAACGATTATGGATTATTCCATTTACGATGCCATCCGGGCGGGGTTTGGAAAAGTGGTGTTCATCATCAGGGAAGAATTTGCAGAAAATTTCAAATCTATTTTTGAGCCTAAACTTTCGGGTAAGGTTCAGACGGCATATGTATTCCAGGAACTCAGCTTTTTCACCAATAGCTTCAAAGTCCCGGCAGAACGGACAAAACCCTGGGGCACTGCACATGCGGTCCTATGTGCAAAGGATGCTGTGAAAGAGCCCTTCGCTGTTATCAATGCCGATGATTTTTATGGACGGGATGCTTTTGCAAAAGCAGCGTCTTTTCTGATCAATGGCTGTTCTGCTACCAAATATGCCAATATCGGTTATGATCTTGTCCGCACTTTATCTGACTACGGCACGGTGAACAGGGGAGTGTGCACTGTAGATGAAAATGGGAATCTCCTTGCTGTTACAGAAAGAATCAATATTGGCAGGAAGGAGGATATGATCATTTGTGAGGATGGCCTGGAACCAAAAGAGTTGAAAGGAGACAATAAAGTTTCAATGAATTACTGGTGTTTCCATCCTTCTTTTTTTGATTATACCCGCATGTTGTTTGCAGAATTCTTGCAACAACATGGAAAGGAATTGAAATCAGAGTTTTTTATACCCATTGTTGCCGATCAGTTTATCAAGGAGGGCGGCAGCATAGAAGTAATATCAACTTCATCATCCTGGTTTGGGGTCACTTACAAGGAAGATGCACCCGGTGTACAAAAAAGCTTGGATGATCTTATCGCTTCCGGGGAATATCCTGAAAATCTGTGGGGCTAAAAGCAAAAATTCCGCCATGCGGCGGAATCTTCTTTTTCAACTGCTCAGGGTTATTATTCTTAGTTCACTTTTACCATGAAAATGTAGTCTTCTATCTTTTCCACCTGCCTGTCTCTTTGTTGTCCGGCAAGTAAAGTTTTGGAAGGAAGCCTCACTTTGCGGACAGAACTGTCATGATTCAGGTCTTCCAGTATCTTATATAAATATTTAGCCTGCACAGCAAAAGTGAAGCCATCTTTATTATTGAGGCGACTGTTCAGGATACCGATCACTTCCCCATTCTTATTCAGTATCGGGCTGCCGCTGTTACCACGGTTGGCGGTGATGTTTACCTGGCAGGTAAGTGTATCTCCTTTGAAACCGGTTTTAGCGCTGAGATAACCTTCGCCATATACAATAGTGCTGCCGGGATAATCTAATGTCGGATAGCCCAGCGTAAATATCTGCTCGGCCAGCCCGGCTGATTTTTTGCTGATGCTGTAAGGTATAGAACCAAAAGGCTTGAATTTCTTATCATTTATTTTCAACAGGGCAATGTCCCGCTGACGGTCTGTGAAAACCACCTGTGCAAAATATTCGCCCTGTTCATTCTGTACAGCGATGTACTTGGCATTTTCCACGACATGGGCATTGGTCACCAGGTATCCTTTCGCATCAATGATAAAACCGGTGCCACCTGTTGTGTAAACAATGGACTCTGCAGCGTTATTGATCTTATCCTTAACATCGTTAATCTCTTTATCCTGCTGTATTGTTTTTGTTTCAATAAAGTTCAGTTTGCCTTTTAGCTGTTGCAGTTCAGAGGCAGTGGATGGCTTGGGTGTAACAGACCATACAAGGGCACTGACAGCGATCGTCGTGATTCCGGCGATGCTTGCCGCAATTGCAGCCACTCTTTTATAACGGTTCCAGAGATAGGTGACCTTTGCTTTGCCACGAAGCCGGGCCGAATCAATTTTGCCTTTCTCAGCCAGGTCGGTATGCACTTCATTCAGCTTTGTCCTGAATTTCTGCCATTCGCCAAAACGATTCATCTGCTGCATGAACAGGGTGTGTTCTACAACAAGTTGATCAACCTCCGCATTGGTCTTGCGCAGGTTTTCAAAATGCAATCTTTCATCCGGGTTCATTTCCCCGCGGATATAGCGTTCTACGGTATCTAATATTTTGGTATCATCCATCACTGTTCCCGTTTTTGTATTGAGCAAAAAATATTTTCTTCAGCCGCATCAGGCATTTATACTTTTGGGTCTTTGCATTGTCGGCATTGGTGTATCCAAACCCGGTTGCTATCTCCTGCATATTTCTTTTTTGAAGGTAAAAAGCTTCCAAAAGACTTTTGCAGGGCTCACCCAGGCTGCTTATGGCCTTATCCATCATTTCAAATTCAGCGTCTCTTTTGTCATGTTCGCTGATGTCTTCTTCCACAGGCACGGTTTCTTCCATATTTCCAATGTCGCCGACGTAGCGGTTCTGCTGTTGCAGTTTTTTAAGCCAGAGACGGCGGCAGACCGAATAAACGTAAGTTTTGATCTGGCAGTTTAGCTCAAAATGACCCGATCGAACCTTTTCATACAGTACAATCATGGCCTCCTGGAACACATCTTTGGCATCATCGGTCGAGCCGTTGTTGTTGATTACCAGTGCCTGAACCATATTATAGTTCTCCCGGTAGATCGTTTCAACGGCTTTGGTATCGCTTCGGGCTAATCCTTTCAGTAAATCTTGCTCGTTGCTCTCTTGTTTCACTAATTCCGCTATTTAATACGGGTTTTTAAAAATAGTAACCCTGCCCGACTTTAAAAAAATATTATAAAGCTGCAGTTGAGCCTGCCTGACCTGATTTTTTTTTGAAAAGACGGGTTACCTTTTCCCGGTTTGGGTATTAACAGCGAAATATTTCACTTAAAACCTTTAAAAAAATCGCAAACGCATGAAAAAGCTTTTTATCGTTTTGGCCGTAGTTAGCCTTGGCTTCGTAGCTTGTAACAACAGTGGTGAAAAAACTGAAACTACTGACACTCCTGCAGTTGAAACTCCTGCAGTTGTAGATTCAGCTGCTGCCATCATTGATTCAGCTGCTGCTGCTGTGGTTGACTCTGCTGCTGCTGCAAAATAATTGTAGAAGTATAAGAATTTATACGGCAAGCAATCTTTAGAGACCACTCCGGTTTTCCGGGGTGGTTTTTTTGTCACTGATTGACTGGATAAAGTATGATTTGCCCGATTTAGATATTTCAGCCAGTACCGGTTTAAAATAAACTATTTTTGCCGCCGCAAACATAAAATCAATTAAATATCAATTAGCAGTGACAACATTCGAAGAATTAGGTATAGAGGAAGGACTATTACACTCCATCAATACATTGGGGTTCACCCTACCCACCCCCATTCAGGAAAAAGCCATCCCTGTTTTATTACAGGGCACCAAAGACTTTATCGGACTGGCACAGACCGGCACTGGCAAAACAGCGGCCTTTGGGTTGCCGCTTTTGCAATTAATCAATAAAGAGGACCGCTTTCCGCAAGCCCTGATCGTTTGCCCCACCCGGGAGCTTTGTTTGCAAATAGCCAGTGACCTCGAAAAATTCAGGAGCAAGAAGATCAGTGTTGGCGTCACAGCAGTATATGGCGGCACTTCCATCAGTATGCAGATCCGTGATCTGAAGAAAGGAACGCATATCGTGGTGGCCACACCCGGTCGTTTGATTGATCTTATCGAAAGAAAAGCCATCAACCTGGAAAGAATACACTATGTGGTACTGGATGAGGCGGATGAGATGTTGAACATGGGGTTCAAAGACGATATTGAATTCATCTTAAAGAACACACCCAACCGGCAAAGCACCTGGCTTTTCAGCGCCACGATGCCCCCGGAGATCAGGCAGGTGAGCAAAAGGTATATGGACAAGCCTTTTGAGATCACTATTGGCAAAACCAATGAAGGCTCTGCTACTATTGACCATCAGTATTATGCTACACAGCATCATAACCGCTACGAAGTATTAAAAAGGATCATTGACTTTAACCCCGGCATTTACGGGATCGTTTTTGCCCGAACCAAAGCAGATACACAGGATGTAGCCGAGCGGCTTACGAGAGAAGGATATGACATTGATGCCATTCATGGCGACCTGACGCAACAGCAGCGGGACAAAGTGATGGGATTGTTCAGGGATAAAAGTGTGAAGCTGCTGGTGGCAACTGATGTGGCCGCAAGGGGTATTGATGTGAAAGGGATAACCCACGTTATCAATTATGAACTGCCTGATGATGTGGAAGTTTATACACACCGAAGCGGCCGGACAGGCCGTGCGGGCAGCAACGGGATCTCCGTTTCTATTGTAACACCAAAAGAAGTGTACCGTCTTCGCCAGATCGAAAGAATGGTAAAGACAAAATTTCATAAAATGGATATTCCCAGCGGCAAGGATGTTTGCCGTAAACAGTTTTTCCATTTTATTGATAAGATGCTGCAGGCCGACATCAGCCATGGTGAGTATGAGACATACCTGCCGGTGTTAAAAGAAAAATTTGAATCAGTTGAGAAAGAAGAAATATTGCAGCGGGTAGCAGCGCTGGAGTTTGACCGGTTTTTAAAATATTATGAAAATGCCGCCGACCTTAATCTTCGGGAAGAAAGAAGATATGAAAGAGGTGAAAGGGCAGAGCGGCAGGCTGGCAGGGATACAAGAGGAAGATCATTTAATGGTAATAGCAATTACCAACGCTTGTTTGTGAACCTTGGAACTAAGGATGGTTTTTACAAAGCCAGCTTTTTGCAGTTCATCTTGGATATGAGTGATCTGAAGAAAGATGTACTGGGCCGCATTGATATGAAAGAGATGAACAGTTGGGTGGAAGTGGAAGGAGGTGCAGCCAAAAAGATGATCAAGGCAATTGACGGTAAGAATTTCCGGGGGCGCAAGATCCGGATGAATGACGCTGACACAGGTGGCCGCAGAAAATAATTTTGAGAAAGCTGTTGGTTATAACCAACGCAACAACTACATTTGTTTCATGATGACAACAAAGACATATTTTGGTTTCTATTTTTATTATTTCTTTTTTGGAAAGAGGCCGGGAATGCTTTTGTTGAAATCAAACTAAGAACAACTAAAAATCAACATAAGAGTCCCGGCCAGGTTGGCCGGGATTTTTTTTGGCCTCCCCAAGCCCCTCCGCAGGAGGGGTTTCCGGAACCCTCAGATTGAGTAGTTATTAAAGTAATGAAGGTGAAAAAATCGGTTGATCAAAAAAGTGAAACATCAGGTATAAGCAACTCAAAATCCCCCCTTGCGGGGGGTGGGGGGGCTTTCCCCTTGCGGGGGGTAGGGAGGCCTGGAATTGCCATACAGGGTTACGAAGGCAGTTTTCACCAGGTGGCGGCACAGGTATTCTTTGGGAAAAAGGCAGAGGTTGTTTGTTGTGATACATTCCGTGATGTGATGAAAGCGGCAGCGAATAAAAAACAAAGCAGCGGTGCCGTGATGGCCATTGAAAACTCCATTGCCGGGAGCATTTTGGCTAACTACAATTTGTTGCAGCAATCAAACCTGAAGATCGTCGGTGAAGTTTATTTGCAGATAAAGCAGAATTTGCTGGTGAATCACGGTGTGGAATTAGAAGATATCAGGGAAGTGCATTCGCATACGATGGCTTTGCAGCAATGCTATGATTTCCTGGATAAGCACAAATGGAAACTGGTGGAGACGGATGATACGGCATTAAGTGCAAAACATATTCACCAGCACCGTAGCAAACATATTGCAGCTATTGCCAGCAAACTGGCGGCTGAGTTGTATGACCTGGATATGATAGCCCCCAATATTCATACCCTGAAAAATAATTACACAAGGTTCCTGGTGCTGAAAAGAGAAGAGGAGGCGGAAGTAGTAACAGATGCGAATAAAGCATCGGTAAACTTTCATACGGATCATTCAAAAGGAAGCCTTGCCAAAGTGCTGACAAAAATTGCAGAAGGTGGTATTAACCTGAGCAAGCTGCAAAGTTTCCCGATACCGGGCAGTGATTTCAGGTACAGTTTCCATGCTGACATGGAGTTTGATTCGGCAGTGCAGTTTGAGGAAGTGATTAGTGAAATAAGACCTTTGACAGAGGCGATAAAAATTTATGGTGTTTATAAAAAAGGTGTATGGAAGTAGCTAAACGTTTAGAAGGGATCGGTGAATATTATTTTTCGCAAAAGCTGCGGGAAATTGATGAACTGAACAAAGCAGGGAAGAACATCATCAATCTCGGCATCGGCAGCCCTGATCTGCCGCCGCACCCGGATGTGATAAAAGTGTTGCAGGAAGAAGCGGCAAAAACAAATGTACATGCCTATCAGTCTTACAAAGGATCACCGGTTTTGCGAAAAGCAATGGGTGATTGGTATAAGAAATGGTATGATGTGGAACTGAATCCTGATACAGAGATTTTACCATTGATCGGCAGTAAAGAAGGGATCATGCATATCTGCATGACTTATTTTGATGAAGGCGTTTCTGTTTTAGTTCCCAATCCCGGTTATCCGACCTATTCAAGTGCAGTAAAATTATCAGGGGCAATGCCTGTTTATTATGAGCTAAGGGAGGAAAATAGTTACGAACCCGACTTTGAACAATTAGAGATATTAATTACAGAAGCTTCAAAATCCCCCCTGCGTCCGCAGGACTCTGTGAGGGGGGTGGGGGGGCTGTTTGTGAATTATCCGCAGATGCCTACAGGGCAATTGCCCTCAAAGAAATTGTTTGAAAAATTAGTTGCATTTGGAAAGAAGCATCATATTCTTATCATTCATGATAATCCCTACAGTTTTATTTTGAATGATAACCCGATGAGTTTGTTAAGTGTGGAAGGGGCGAAGGATTGTGTGGTCGAACTAAATTCACTCAGCAAATCACATAATATGGCAGGCTGGAGAGTGGGCATGTTGTGTGGCGCCAAAGAAAGGATAGAAGAAGTGTTGCGTTTTAAGAGTAATATGGACAGCGGTATGTTTTTGCCGGTGCAACTGGCGGCTGCGAAAGCATTATCACTTGGACAGGAGTGGCATGATGAGGTGAACAGCATTTATGCGGCAAGAAGAGAGAAAGTGTTTGAGTTGCTGGATTTGCTGCAATGCAAATTCTCAAAAGAGCAGGCGGGGATGTTTGTGTGGGCGGCCCCCCAACCCCCCGCAGGGGGGATTAGTGAGAACCCTTTAGGATTGGGAGGGTTGGTTTCAGATGAAATTTTATACAAGGCGAATGTGTTTGTTACTCCCGGCGGGATTTTTGGCAGTGCAGGGAATAATTATATTAGGATTAGCTTGTGTTCAACGGTTGAAAAATTCCAGGAAGCTATTGAAAGAATCAAAAATCAAAATTCTAAAATCTAAAAATGGAAAGGAAGAAGATAGCGATAATAGGAATTGGCCTTATCGGCGGGTCACTTGCCCTGCAACTGCATGAAAAGAAACTTTCATCAAGACTGACAGGCGTGGATGCCAATCCCGGTCATGCGCAAAAAGCTATTGAGCTGGAACTGGTGGATGAAGTGCTGCCGCTTGATGAAGCTATTGAAACAGCAGAGGTGATCGTTTTGGCCATACCGGTTGATAGTATGTTGAAACTGCTGCCATCTTTACTGGATAAAATAGATAAGCAAATTGTAATTGACCTGGGCTCAACCAAAAGCCTGTTGATTGATGTCATTAAAGACCATCCCAAAAGGGGGAGATTTGTGGCCACGCATCCGATGTGGGGAACGGAATATAGCGGACCTTCGGCGGCGGTGCGTGGCGCCTACGAGAACAAAGCTGTGATCATTTGCAATGCGGAAGAAAGCGATGCCGATGCCCTGGATTGGGTGAAGCACATGTATAGGAAGATCGGGATGCATATTTTGGAAATGGAAGCTAAAGCACATGACCTGCATGCAGCGTATGTAAGTCATATTTCACATATCACCTCTTTTGCATTGGCGAATACGGTGCTGGAAAAAGAAAAAGAACAGAACGCCATTTTTGAACTGGCTTCTGCAGGTTTTGAAAGTACGGTGCGGCTGGCCAAAAGCAATCCCGCCATGTGGGTGCCCATCTTTATGCAGAACAGGGAAAATGTGCTCGATGTTTTGAAAGAGCATATTTCACAGTTGCAACGGTTCAAGGAAAGTATAGAGCAGGAAGATGGTCAGTACCTGATTCGGTTGATTGAAGATGCGAATAAAATCAGGAGGATAATAAAATAGAAGCCTCCTCAAGCCCCTCCGAAGGAGGGGTTTATAGACTCAGTTTTTTGAATTGTTTTAATGTTATGAAGATATAGGGCGAAGTTTTAAAAAGCCCCGTAGGGGCTAAATACTGTTAGTAGAGAAAAAATTTGACCGGAACCCCGTAGGGGTTCAACATTGATCAGCAGAATTACAGAACGTTGAAGAGTGCGACGCAAGGGACGATGCTATGAAAAACTAAACCTGGAAACATAGTAACTAACTTTACACAACATATATTATGCAAACAATCGGACAAATGACAAAGGAAACCGTACAGCAGACATGGGATAAGCGACCACTGATCATCAGTGGACCCTGTAGCGCTGAAACAGAACAACAGGTGCTGGAGACAGCACAGCGCTTAGCCGCCACCGGCAGTGTGAATATGCTGCGGGCCGGCATCTGGAAACCCAGAACCAAGCCGGGTATGTTTGAAGGCATCGGCGCCAAAGGATTGCCCTGGCTGCAACAGGCAAAAAAATTGACAGGACTTCCTACAACAGTTGAAGTAGCCACGGGCAAACAGGTGCAGGATGCGCTGACCTTTGATGTGGATGTGCTGTGGATCGGCGCAAGAACTACCGTAAACCCATTCAGTGTGCAGGAAGTGGCCGATGCACTGCGGGGCGTGGATGTGCCGGTGCTGATCAAGAACCCGGTGAACCCTGACCTGGAATTGTGGAGCGGCGCTGTGGAAAGAGTAGCAAGGGTGGGAGTGAAACAAATTGGTTTGATCCACCGCGGATTTCATACCTATGGCAACACGGAATACCGCAATGCGCCGATGTGGCATTTGGCGATTGAAATGAAACGCCGCAACCCGGAACTGATGATGATCAACGATCCTTCGCATATCTGTGGCCGTCGTGATATTTTGCTCGATACAATGCAAAAAGCGATTGACCTTGACTATGACGGATTGATGGTAGAAAGTCATATTGATCCGGATAATGCGTGGAGCGATGCGAAGCAGCAGGTGACACCGGAACGATTGAAAGAAATACTGGATACGATCATCTGGAGGAAAGAAGATATTGCCTCGGAAGAATTTCACCAGGCGCTGGAGAAATTGCGACAGCAGATCAATCACCTCGATGATGAACTGATGCAGATTCTAAGCCAGCGGATGAAGATAGCCGAGCAGATCGGTTCGTATAAAAGGGAAAACAATATCACTATCCTGCAAACCAATCGCTGGAACGAGATATTGGAAAGGGCCTTTGTGAAAGGTGATAAGATAGGGCTTAGCAAGGAGTTTATCACCAAGTATTTTGATGCAGTGCATATGGAGAGTATTAATCACCAGAAGAAGGTGATGGACGGCCCCCTGTAATCCCCCGAAGGGGGATGAGGGAAGCGAACTTTACATAAAGTTGCTTACAGGTTGAGTAAACAAAAAAGCGATGAAAAAAATCAACATTAAATATTCATCATCATCCACTGAATTTTATTTTGCTTCCGGCATCAGTCACCTGAAAAAGATCACTGATCCGAAGGCCACGGTGCTGATCACGGATGAGAATGTGTATAATGCCCACAGCAAACGCTTTAAGGGCTGGACTACCATTGTGCTGAAACCGGGAGAGGAATTCAAAGTGCAGGCGACCGTGGATGCGGTGATCGAACAATTGATAGAAATGGAAGTTGACAGCAAAACCACACTGGTGGGTGTGGGTGGTGGGGTGATTACAGACATCACCGGCTATGTGGCATCGGTGTATATGCGGGGTCTCCGTTTTGGTTTTGTACCTACATCACTGCTGGCATTGGTAGATGCATCAATCGGCGGCAAGAACGGGATTGATGTGGGTGTATATAAGAATATGGTGGGACTGATCCGTCAGCCATCATTCATTTTGCATGATATGGTGTTCCTGAACTCACTGCCGCAGGCTGAGTGGGAGAATGGTTTTGCAGAAATAATAAAGCATTCCTGTATCAAAGATGCGGCAATGTTTACTGAACTGGAAAGGAATTCAATAAAGCATTACCGGGGCAGACAAAAATCTTTTTGTGAATTGGTACAGCGTAATGCACTTATCAAAACAAAAGTGGTACAGAAGGATGAGTTTGAAAAAGGTGAGAGAAAACTTTTGAATTTTGGACATACATTGGGCCATGCGCTGGAGAATCAATATGAGTTGTCACATGGGCAGGCCATTTCCATCGGGATGACCTATGCCTGTCATATTTCAGAAAGACTGGCCGGGTTCAGGCAAACAGAAAGGGTGGTGAACCTGCTGCAGCAATACAATCTGCCCACCTATGCTTCTTTTGATAAACAAAAAGTGTTTGAAGTGCTGAAGATGGACAAGAAGCGGGAAAGAAAAGAAATGAACTATGTGTTGCTCGAGAAGCTAGGGAAGGGAATGGTAAGGTCCATTACATTAAAGCAATTAGAAAAGATTATTTCAGTTTTATAAAACGAACGCTGATGATCATGATGATTATGATTTATTATGATCATATCGGCGACTACCTTAACAATCATAATAATCTGCGTTCTGTAATAAGATGAAAGTAACCATACATCCTTCGCAATTAAGCGGAACCATCCAGGCACCGGCATCAAAAAGCTCAATGCAAAGGGCTTGTGCAGCGGCGTTGCTGGCAAAAGACAAAACGGTTATACATAATCCCGGTCATTCCAATGATGATAAAGCGGCAATGGATATTATTCAAAAATTAGGCGCAGAGCTTTCGGTAGAAGGTTCGGAGTTGAGTGTGAAAAGTAGTGGAATAAACCCCGTTGCTGATGAAATAAATTGTGGCGAAAGCGGGTTAAGCATCCGTATGTTTACCCCTATTGTTGCTTTGAGTAATAGGGAGATTACAGTAAACGGTGCAGGCAGTTTGTTGACAAGGCCAATGGATTTTTTTGATGAGATACTGCCAATGCTTGGAGTGAAGGTTCAAAGCAATGATGGTAAACTTCCATTAGTGATTCAGGGGCCATTGCAACCAAAGAATATCGAAGTGGATGGTTCGTTGAGTTCGCAGTTTTTAACGGGGTTGCTGATGGCTTATTCGGCCGCCGGGGCAAAAGATGTTTCTATTAAGGTTGATAACCTGAAAAGCAAACCCTATATCGCATTAACACTTGATGTGATGAAACAATTCGGCATGAATGTGCCGGAGAACCGAAACTATGAAGAATTCATCTTCCATAATCACTCTTCTTTGTCCCCCCTTGCGGGGGGTGGGGGGGCTTATACAGTAGAAGGTGACTGGAGTGGTGGCGCCTTTCTGTTAGTAGCCGGAGCTATCGCAGGCCCCATCACAGTCAGGGGACTTGATCTGACCTCGACTCAGGCAGATAAAGCCATAGTGGATGCTATGATGGCCGCTAATGCAGCCATTGCGATAGATGCAAAAGGCATCACTGTTCATCCCGGTACAATGGATGGGTTTTATTTTGATGCAACGGATTGCCCGGATCTGTTTCCGCCATTGGTGGCGCTGGCGGCTTATTGCAAAGGAAAAACAACTATTAAAGGCGTTTCAAGACTGGCACACAAAGAAAGCAACCGGGCTGTTACGTTGCAGGATGAGTTTGATAAAATGGGAGTGCAGATTGATCTCGAAGACGACGGGATGATCATTCATGGTGGCGGGATCGTGAAAGGCGCTGATGTGCATTCACATCATGACCATCGCATTGCTATGGCCTGTGCAGTGGCTGCCTTTAAAGCCAACAGCGAAACGGTGATCGAAGAAGCACAGGCGATAAAAAAATCATATCCTGATTTTTATAATGATTTGAAATCGTTGGGGGCTAATGTATCTTTACCATTCAGCGCTGATAACCTGATTAACTGATAAACCAATTAACCAATTTTGAATTCCTTCGGCCGCATATTCCGCATTTCCATTTTTGGTGAATCGCATGGCGATGGAGTAGGTGTTGTCATTGACGGGTGTCCGGCGGGTTTATCATTGTCCGTTGAGGATTTTCTTCCTGACCTGGAAAGAAGAAAAGGCGGCAAGCAAAAAGGCACCACTCCAAGACAGGAGGAAGATATTCCTGTTATCAGGAGCGGTTTGTTCAATGGAAAGACCACTGGTTTCCCCATCATGATCTTTTTTGAGAATAAAAATATACGCAGTGAGGATTACCAAAAGCAAAGAAGTATTCCCCGGCCGGGACATGCCGATTGGGTGGCTCACCAGAAATTCGGCGGGCATGAAGATTTCCGTGGTGGCGGACATTTCAGTGCCAGGCTCACAACAGGATTGGTGGCGGCGGGAGTGATTGCGAAGAAGCTGATGAGTTATATTCAGACCTCACCCCAAACCCCTCTCCAGGAGAGAGGGGCTTCCGGAGACTCCGCAATTCCGGGTTATATTACTAACTCGCCTGACAACTGGAAACATTTGTCCGTTTTTGCCAAGCAGAACCGGAAAAACCAAACTGCCGCTGAAGAAAAATTATGGCAGGAGGTAAGGAATAGAAAAATACATAGTTACAAATTCAGAAGGCAACATCCGGTTAATGGGTTTATTCCTGATTTTATTTGTTTGGAGAAAAAACTTGTTGTTGAAATAGATGGGGAGTATCATAGCGATGAAGAACAAAAAAAGTATGACGAACAAAGAACAAAATGGCTAAAGGTAAGCGGTTACAGGATGCTGCGGTTCAGTAATGATGAGGTGCTGAGTAATATAGATAAGGTCATTGAAGCAATAGGGAAAGAACTTCTTTCGGAGGCTGACCCTCCCTCTCCTTTGGAGAGGGAGATGGAGGGTGAGGTCAAAAATGAAATAAGCATTAAAGCAGAAGTGACTGAGATAGCCGGTGAAACCGACCTCGAAAAAGGCCTTCAAAAAGCCATTGATGCTAAAGACTCAGTCGGCGGTATTGTTGAATGCAGGGTGAATGGGTTGCCTGTTGGATTGGGAGAACCGTATTTTGATTCACTCGAATCATCTTTAGCCCATATTCTTTTTTCAATTCCTGCTGTGAAAGGAGTGGAGTTTGGAGCCGGCTTTGCAGCAGCCAAAATGTTTGGTAGTGAACATAACGATGCCATTGAAGATATGAATGGTAAAACAAGAACCAATCATGCCGGTGGTATTGTCGGTGGTATCAGTAATGGGAATGAATTAGTGTTTCGCCTGGCCGTGAAGCCCACCTCTTCCACACCCAAACAGCAAAACAGCCTGAACTGGGACAGCGGCAAAACAGAAGACTTCAGCATCAAAGGCCGCCATGATCTTTGTGTGGCATTAAGGGCGCCTGTGATTGTGGAAGCTGCTGTAGCCGTTACTTTGGTTGATTTTATGTTGCTGGAGCAGCACATCAAACGTATCGTATCCTGATAGAAAAATAAGCCAACGATTATGCCAATCATTTACCATGTCACCACGGCATCCGAATGGAATGCTGCCAAAGAAAAGGGTTTTTACGAAACTCCGTCCTTACAGACCGAAGGGTTTATCCATTGCAGTGAAGAGCACCAGGTGGCTGCTGTGCTGGAAAGATATTTTGCCGGGCAAACCGGTTTGGCAAAACTGGTGATTGATACCGACAAACTAACCAGCCGCTATGTGCAGGAATGGTCGCCATCCACACAGGATACGTTTCCGCATATTTACGGGCCGGTCAACCCGGATGCGGTAATTGATGTTGTATTACTTTGATTTTCTTTTTATTGGTTTTGAGTAAACTGACAGAATGAAGTATTCTCCTGAAATTAGAAACCATGAATTTATTCTCTGAACAGGATGTTGAAAAATGAGAAGCCCTAATCTTCCAAAGCCGGAACATTTTTTTATATTGTTATATAAACAAGCGGTTCACCATTGCAACAGCATTGACCATCTATGAGGGACAAAGAATTTTCTTTTTACAGGTTTTTGGCCATTGCCATTTTGCCGTTATTATTTTCCTGCGGCAATACGTCTCATCCGCCCGGCAGTGATATGGCGTCATCACTGGAGCAACTACAACATAAAACAGCTTCCAATATTGAACAGCAACTTGCCTATGCTCTTGCGCATGAAGGCGGCATGGATGATTCTGTTATGCTCAGCAATAGCGCATTGGTCAGCCAGGCCTACACCGGGAATAAATTTGAAAGCTATTGGCGGCAGCAGAAGGAATGGAAACCCGTGGCTGATTCCTTGTTGCGGTTGGTGACGGATGCCAAACTCTATGGCCTTTTCCCGGAAGATTATCATTTTACAATTCTTGATTCACTGAATAAAAAAATACAGGCCGACACTGCGGCTAAATCGGCCCGGAAGGATGCGGCACTCTGGGCCAAAGCAGACCTTTTGCTCACTGATGCTTTTTTTGAAATGGTGAAACATCTTAAACTGGGAAGGCTACCTAACGATAGCATTTCACAGCGAAAAGATTCTGTGCTGACAGACAGTTTTTATTTAGACAAATTAAAAGAGGTCATACAAGGCGGAGTTCTTTATCCAACCATCACTTCACTAGAACCAAAGCATAAAGAGTATCATCAATTGAAAGCAGGCATCAAAAAATTTCTTGATAGCGCTGATTACAGAACGTTCACAAAAGTACCTTCTTCTAAAGAACCCGGGTTTAAAAAAGCCCTGCAGCGCAGACTCTATGAATCCGGTTTCATTGCCTATGACAGTGTGCAGGCCGATTCGATGCAATTGGTTGCAGCAGTAAAACAGTATCAGAAATATAAAGGAATCACGGTGGATGGAGTAGTGGGAGAGGGCACCATCCGTTCTTTAAACAGCACGGATGCCGATCGTTTCATGAGCATCGCTATCACATTAGACCGCTTTAAGCACCTGCCTGAAAAAATGCCGGAGAAATATATATGGGTGAACCTGCCTTCTTTTTATATGAAAGTGCAGGACAGGGATTCGGTGAAATTTGTTTCAAAGATCGTTTGCGGAAAAACTATGACCCGGACACCAGTGCTCACCAGCGCCGTCAGCGAGATCATTACCTACCCGCAATGGACGGTTCCGGCCAGCATCATTGAAAAAGAGATACTGCCGGCTGTAAAAAGAGATCCCGGCTATCTTGCAAAAAAAGGATTTAGCCTGGTGGATGCAAAAGGAGAGGTGGTCGATCCGCAACAGGTGGACTGGTCAAAATATAAAAGAGGTATTCCTTACAAAGTGGTGCAGGGAAGCGGCGATGCCAATGCGCTGGGAGTGCTTAAATTCAATTTCCCCAACAAATATGCTGTTTACCTCCACGACACCAACCAGCGCTACCTGTTTGGAGTCCCGGTAAGGACATTGAGCCATGGGTGTGTGAGGGTGCAGGAGTGGCAAAAACTGGCACAGTATATCATCCGCAATGACCGGTCCGAAGTGAATGGCCGGATAGCTGTCCTTGACTCAATGAATAGCTGGCTTAGCCGTAAAGAGAAGCGCAGCATCGCAATCCGGAACAGGCTGCCGGTATATATCCGTTACTTTACCTGCGAAGGCGGCAAGGATGGGATCATTTTTCATGATGATATTTATGGGGAGGACAAGGAACTGGCCAACAGATTTTACAGGAATTATACAGCAGTCCTGGTTCCTTATAAATTGAGAAAAAAACCTTTCCAAAATGATGAATATTAAGTAAATAATTTATTTTAGGATATTGAACATACCTGTTATTTTTGCTCAGTTTAAACCAAACTACCTCTTTATGAAGAAGATAATAGTTGCATTGCTGGCTTTATGCCTGGTGGTACCCGCAGTGAATGCACAGGACGATGAGATAAGACGTTCGGCCTTAGGCGTAAGTTTTACTCTCACTGATTTTTCAACAGCACAGAAAATACGTTCCAATTCCCTGGCACAGGTGTTAAGGGATAAGCAATGGGCCAAATTCGGCGATATGTCTCCCGGCCTTTCCATCAACTATTTTACTGGTCTGAAGAAGCATATTGATTTTTCTGCAAATCTTGGTACTGTGTTCCTTGACTATCCTTTCCCGAATAAAAATTTCAACAGCGATCGCTTCCTGTTGTCTCTAGACGCAGCTTTCAATTTCAAAATGGTTTCTGAAGCATATTGGGTGCAGCCATATATCATCGCAGGTATCGGTGGTCATGTATATGGCGGTAAGTATTGGGGTGCCTATATGCCTCTCGGACTTGGCCTGAAAGTGAATTTTTATGACGAAACACACCTGTTCACTACCGCACAATACAGGGTGCCTGTAACCAGTGAAACAGCCAACTATCATTTCCTTTACAGCGTTGGCATTGCCGGTGCCATAGGAAAAAAGAAAGAACCCAAAGTTATCCCTCCTCCCCCGCCTCCACCACCGCCTGCTGACAGGGATGGAGATGGCATTACTGATGATAAAGACAAGTGTCCCGATGTGCGGGGTATCGCCAAATATGATGGTTGCCCGATCCCTGATACGGACAAAGATGGTATCAATGATGAAGAAGATAAATGTTCTACTGTTCCGGGTCTGGCCAAATACCAGGGTTGCCCGATTCCAGACACAGATAAGGATGGTATCAATGATGAAGAAGATAAATGTCCCACTGTGCCGGGTGTGGCCCGCTACCAGGGTTGCCCTGTTCCGGATACAGACGGTGATGGCATCAATGATGAAGAAGATAAATGTCCCACAGTGCCGGGCATCAGGGAAAACCAGGGCTGCCCTGCTATTTCTGAAGAAGTGAAGAAGAGAATTGACTTTGCAGCACAAAATATCTATTTCGTAACGGGAAGTGCAAAACTCGACAAACGTTCCTTCAAAGGGCTGGATGAAGTGGCGAAGATCATTAATGAAAATCCTGAAACAAGTCTTGATATTGATGGCCACACGGATAATGTTGGTTCCGATGATTTAAACCAAAAACTCAGTGAGAACAGGGCCAACGCTGTGAAAGCTTACCTGGTGAGTAAAGGTGTGGATGAAAGCAGGCTGAAAACAACCGGTTATGGTGAATCTCAGCCGGTGGCTGATAACAAGACAGCAGCCGGTCGCCAGAAAAACCGCAGGGTGGAAATGAAACTGCACTACTAAACTAAAGTGACTGAATATTCTGCAATGGCCTTCCCCCGGAAGGTCATTGTTGTTTTTGGCAACCTCTGAACAATTTTTTTGTTCTTGAAAAACAGGGCCACCGGAAAGAATTAATCACTTACTTTATACAAACAATTGCTTTTATGAAAAAACTTTCTTTTCTGCCGATGCTGCTGTTGTTGCTGGCGGGTTGCCAGCCAAAAGCAGAAACCACCGTTACTGAATACTACGGGTGGGATGAGGGGGAGGTGAAAGCCGGTGGTGTCAGGATGATCCCCATTGAAACCCCTGTGGGTAATTTTAAAGTCTGGACAAAAAGGTATGGCAGTAATCCCTGCATTAAAGTGTTGCTGTTGCATGGCGGGCCGGCCATGACGCATGAATACCTGGAAAGTTTTGCCAGTTTTTTTCCGCAAGAGGGGTTTGAATTTTATGAATACGACCAGTTAGGCTCTTATTACAGCGATCAGCCAACAGACAGTTCGCTTTGGACCACAGAACGTTTTGTGGAAGAAGTGGAGCAGGTGAGAAAGGCACTGGGACTGGATAAAGATAATTTCTATCTCTATGGCAATTCATGGGGTGGCATACTGGCAATGGAGTATGCACTCAAATACCAGGAAAACCTGAAAGGATTACTCATCGGCAATATGATGTCATCTATCCCGGCCTATTCATCTTATCAAAAGACTTTACATGCAACCATGCGAAAATCAGCCGTTGATTCATTAATGGATTTTGAAGCCAAAGGTCAGTATGACCATCCTGTTTACCAGCAAATGTTGAAGACGGAGTATTACAATAAACATATCTGCCGGCTGCCCGAATGGCCGGAAGCAGTGGACCGCACATTTAAACATGCCAACTACCCGATATACCTGATGATGCAGGGCCCCAGTGAATTTTCAGTAAGCGGACGCCTTGTTAACTGGGATCGTTCCGGCGATTTGAATAAAATAACAGTGCCGACACTCACCATCGGCGCCACACACGACACCATGGATCCCGAACACATGAAATGGATGAGCACACAGGTGCAACAGGGCCGGTTCCTGCTTTGCCCCAATGGCAGCCACCTGTGTATGTGGGATGACCAGGAACATTTTTTCCCCGGCGTCATTCAGTTTATTAAGGATGTTGACAACGGTGATTTTGTTAAAAAGTAAATTGCCGTTGATTAATAACTGTATCACTCCTGTGTAAAACAAGAAAGCATGAATACCGGACACCTGGAAAAACAATTTCTTCTTGCTGTTTGCCTGTTCAGCTATGCCATAGCCAATGCCCAGGTTTTTGGCGGCAACCCGCCTTCACTCAAATGGAAACAGATCAATACCGATTCTGTCAGGGTCATCTTCCCGGCAGGGATGGACAGTGCGGCACAACGGGTGGCCAACCTTGCCCACTACATGGCAGAGAAAAAACCAGCCTCATTAGGTAATGAACTTCATAAGATCAATATCGTGTTGCAAAACCAGACCACTGTCGGTAACGGTTATGTGGGATTAGGGCCTTATCGCAGCGAATTTTTTATGACACCGATCCTGAATAATTTTTCCGAAGGCAGCATTTCCTGGACAGATCAGTTAGCCATTCATGAATACCGGCATGTGCAGCAGTATAATAATTTCCGGAAGGGAGCCAGCCGTCTCATGTGGCGGCTCTTTGGTGAGGAAGGACTGGCAGTGGCGACCAATGCCGCCGTGCCGGACTGGTTTTTTGAAGGCGATGCTGTTTACAACGAAACGATATTAACCGGCCAGGGCCGGGGTCGCTTGCCGCTATTTCTTAATGCATATCCTTCGTTGTGGAAAGAGGATAAAAAGTATTCGTGGATGAAGCTACGCAACGGATCGCTAAAGGATTATGTGCCCAGTCATTACCACCTTGGTTATTTGCTGGTGAATTATGGTTACGAAAAATATGGTGCTGATTTCTGGCAAAAAGTGACCAGTGATGCCAGCGCCTTTAAAGGTTTGTTCTATCCTTTTCAGAAAGCGATAAAGCGTCATACCGGTGTGAATTACAGAAAATTTTATAGCGATGCTTTAAATGCTTACCGGAATAACGAAAATGCTTCACCGGAGTTACAGCAGATGACCGAATTGTCAAAACCAAAGTTTAACGAGGGCACTGCTGTTGGTGAACCCATCACTTCACTCAACAAAAGTTATGTAACTAATTATCTTTTCCCTTACCGCATTACCGAAGATTCAGTATTATACCTGCGGACCAGCTATCGGCACCGGCCTTCTTTTTTTATTGCAGGAAAGGAAGGCCAGAGAAAGTTGCGGGTAAAAGATATTTCACCGGACAACCAGTTTTCCTATCGCAATGGCCGCATCGTGTATGCAGCATTCGAGCCTGATGCCAGGTGGGGTTGGAAAGATTACAGTGTGATCAAACTGCTGGATGTTGAAACCGGGAGGCAAATGAAAATAACAAACCGCAGCAAATATTTTACCCCGGATATTTCTGCTCAAGGGGATAAGATTGCAGCAGTGCAGGTGTTGCCCGATGGCAGCAGTGAATTGCATATACTTGATGCATCTGGTGGCGCTGTGCTGCAACGTATCAGTTCGCCGGAGGTCATGTTGTTTACCGATCCCAAATTTTTCAATGAAGAAACAATTGTAACACCGGTACGATTTACGGATGGCCGCATGTCGTTGGCCCTTGCCGCAATAAAGACCGGTACAATTTCCTGGCTCACACCTGCTTCTTTCAATGTTACAGGGTATCCTTGTGTGAGTGATGATATCATTTATTTTACTGCTAACTACGAGGGCAATGATGATGTGTTTGCATTAAAGATGGCGGATAAAAAGATATATCGCATCACACAAGGGCCGCTTGGAAATTATTTTGTGAATGCGGCTGCAGGAAAGATCACCTGGTCATCTTTCACCGCCGAGGGCTACCAGTTGCATGAACTGGAAGAAAAGGATATCAACTGGCAGGAAATAACAACGGCTGCCCGGCAGGAACTGGCTGCAAAATTTTCGGTGGCCCGGTCTGGTGAATTTGGCGATATATTACCGGGCATGGCTGGCCGACGCAAATTTCCCGTATCATCTTATAAAAAGGGAACCCGCCTGCTCAATTTTCATAGCTGGCGACCCTATTACGAAGACCCATTGTTCACTTTTTCATTGTATGGGGAAAATGTGTTGAATACGCTGCAAACTGAATTGTATTATTCGTACAATGAAAATGACAAAACCAGTTCGGTTGGTTTTTCAACAATATATGGTGCTATGTTTCCCTGGCTGAGTGCAGGCACAGAATACACATTTAACCGCAAAGTGCCTGTAGGCAACAGGGTTTACCAGTGGGATCAACTGGATTCAAGGATCGGGTTGAACGTTCCTCTCAATTTCACCAGCGGTGCATCTTTTAAGCAGTTCAATATCGGGTCGAATTATTTCTACCGCCGCAATATCAATAAAGGATTTTTGCGGGATTCCATCGGTGGTAATGATGGATTCAGCTACCTACATCATTATTTTTCATGTAACCAGCAGGTGCAGCGGGCTGTACAGCATATTTTTCCCAAATGGGGATATGGTTTGTCCGCAGCTTACCGTCACGCCGTAACAGATTTCACAAGCTGGCAATTTACAGGCAATGCGTCTGTGTTCCTGCCATCGCCGGTATCTAATCACAGTATTGTGGGTACTGCCGCCTGGCAGGAAGTGGATACACTGCGAACTGTTTTTGGCAACCGCTTTCCCTATTCAAGAGGATATACGGGCCGTTATTTTTCAAGAATGTGGCGTACATCTGTCAATTATCATTTCCCCATCTGGCATATGGACTGGGGCTTTGCCAATATTTTGTATGTGCAGCGGTTGCGTGGAAACATGTTTTATGATTTTACCCGTGTATTTTCAAGAGACAAAACACAGTTCCGCAATCAACGGACAGTTGGCGCCGAATTTTTTGCCGACACCAAATGGTGGAACCAGTATGAACTCACCTTTGGCTTTCGCATCAGCCGCCTGCTCGACCAGGACCAGTTCAATGGCTTCAGGGGAACTGTCTTCGAGTTTATAATGCCGGTGAGTATTATACCCAGGTAGCGGCCCCTCCAAACCTCCCCGAAGGGGAGGGTTTAGAAATCTCAAAGCAGGCTGTGATTTTTTCAGGTATCGTCGTTACTATAAACTGGAAAGGCTTTCTTCAATAGCTTTGATCCTTGCTTCGGCGTCAGCTTTCTTTTTGCGTTCCACTTCCACCACTTCGGGTTTGGCATTGTTCACAAATTTCTCATTACTGAGTTTTTTGTCAACAGAGAGCAGAAAGCCTTTGTAGTAGTCAAGGTCTTTTTGCAATTGCTCTTTTTGTGAACTGGTATCTAATTCAATGGCAGTCTCCAGGAAGAACTTATCTTTATTGACAACCACATTGATGCAACCGACAATCGGTTCGTTAGTAAAAGCAACCGATTCGGCATTCACCTGTTTGGCAAGAATGCTTTCGATAGATTTATAGGTGTTGCTGTTGGTTGAAAGTATATGAAGTTTTATGCTGTCCTTGGGTTTCAACTGGGCTTTCACTCTTGCATCACGGATGGCAGTGATCACTTCTTTTAGCAAAGAAGCATTGTCAAGAACTGCACTGTCTGTTTTTTTAGTGACCATAACCTGTTTCACTGTAATATCATCATTTCTTTCCTTGAGTTGGTGATATATTTCTTCCGTCACAAACGGCATGAAGGGATGCAGCAATTGCATCAGTTGTTCAAAGAAATCAACTGTTTTTTCATAAACGGCCTTATCTATCGGTTGTTCAAAACCTGGTTTTACCCACTCCAGGTACCAACTGCAGAAATCATCCCATATCAATGAATAAACAGTTTTCAATGCTTCACTCAGCCTGAAATCTTTGAAGAGACTGTCTAATTCAATGCTGGCCTCACTTAAACGATTTTCAAACCAGTCAACAGCAAAACTCCCTACCCGATAGCTATCGGGTCCTGACTCCTGACTACCGACTCTCGACTCCCAACTCCTGACTAACTTCAGCGCATTCCACATCTTATTGGTGAAGAAACGGCCCTGTTCATTACCTGACTGGTCCCACATCAGGTCGTTACCGGCGGGAGAAGATATCATGATGCCAAAACGAACGGCATCAGCGCCGTCATTGTCTATCATTTCCAGCAGGTCGGGTGAGTTGCCCAATTGCTTGCTCATCTTTCTGCCGATCTTATCCCTTACAATACCGGTGAAATAAACTTCGCTGAAAGGTTTTTCTTTCTTGTATTCAAAACCTGCCATGATCATCCGGGCCACCCAGAAGAAAATGATCTCCGGCGCTGTCACCAATGTATTGGTTGGGTAGTAGTATTTTATTTCTTCATTGCCCGGGTTGCTGTATCCTTTAAATACTTCAAAAGGCCAGAGCCACGATGAGAACCAGGTGTCGAGGCAGTCTTCGTCCTGTATGATATCGTCAATGCTGAATGGTGAGTGGTCAATAGAATTTGCTGATTGCCCATTGCCCATTGCCCATTCACTGTTCAATTTTTGAAACGCTTCTTCCTTAGTGGCCGCTACAGCAAAAGACCCGTCGGGAGCATACCAGGCCGGAATACGATGCCCCCACCAAAGCTGGCGGCTGATGCACCAGTCTTTGATATTTTCCATCCAGTGGCGGTATAGATTCTTGAATTTGGGAGGGTAAAACTTTATTTCATCTTCCATCACCGCTTTCAATGCCGGACTGTAGATTTTTTTCATATCCACCCACCATTGCAAACTCAGGCGGGGTTCCACAACGGCGTCAGTTCTTTCGCTGTAGCCAACTTCACTGGTATAGTCTTCTGTTTTTAAAAGATGCCCTTTTTCTTCAAGTTCAATGACAATTTTCTTTCTGGCGTCAAACCGGTCTTCACCAATAAGAATCTGTGCCGCTTCATTCAGTGTGCCATCTTCATTTAAAATGTCTACTACTTCGAGGTTGTGTTTTTGTCCCAACTGGTAGTCATTCATGTCATGCGCCGGTGTCACTTTTAATGCTCCGGTTCCAAACTCCATTGTGACATAGTCATCGGTGATGATGGGAATGCGCCGGTTGATAAGCGGAACAAAAGCAAATTTGCCGTGCAGGTGTTTATATCTTTCATCGTTGGGATGCACACAAATGGCTGTGTCTCCCATGATGGTTTCTGGGCGAACAGTGGCGATAGTGATATAGTCATGAGTCGTGAGTCGTGAGTCGTGAGTCGTACCAGTTGATTGACGATTGACGATAGACGATTCACGGTCTTCAATGAAATATTTTAAAAAATAAAGCTTCTGATTCGTTTCTTTTCTTATCACTTCCTCATCACTCAGCGCAGTCTTTGCTTTCACATCCCAGTTGATCATCCGCTTGCCGCGGTAGATATAGCCTTTGTTGTACAGATCAATGAATACACTGATCACCGAATTATAATAATCCGGGTCCATGGTGAAGCTGGTGCGGCTCCAGTCGAGGCTGCATCCAAGTTTTTTTAATTGTTGCAAAATGATGCCGCCGTATTTCTCTTTCCATTCCCAGGCATATTTTAAAAATTCGTCACGGCTCAGCGATGCTTTTTGAATGCCTCTTTCCCGCAGCATTTGCACCACTTTGGCTTCGGTGGCAATGGATGCATGATCGGTTCCCGGCACCCAGCAGGCATTTTTGCCCTGCATTCTGGCCCGGCGGATTAATATGTCCTGGATAGTGTTGTTGAGGCAATGGCCCATGTGCAGCACCCCGGTCACATTGGGCGGAGGTATAACAATAGTATAAGGTTCCCTCTCGTCAGGTGTGCTGTTGAAATATTTCTTATCCAGCCAGTGCTGGTACCATTTCTGTTCAGTGCTTTGATGTTCAAAATTTTTCGACAATTCCATAAGGCGGCAAATTTACCTGCTTTTGGACAGACGACGAAAAGCGGGGGCTTACAAACACAGGGTACGGCGGTGGAGAGGAGGTGGAAATGAAATTTGATCAGGGCGCCATTTTCTTTATTTCATTGCAAACATATTGGCGGCCATCAATCACTTCAAGTATGGCATGTGTGATCTCTTCAAATGGAGAGCCCTTGGTGACAAATCCCCATGCTCCCAGTTCAAGCATATGTTTGGCATAGGAGGGTTGGTTATTTACGGAAATTCCTATGACCTTTGCTGCAGGTTCGGCATGCAACAGTTTACGGGTCACATCAAACCCGTTCAGCGGCTGCATATTGATATCAACAAGGATAATATCAGGTTTGACCGAGTGAAAATGTTCAAGGGCTTCATGTCCATTTTCATATTCTCCGACCACAGAAAAGCGGTCATCAAAACTCAGCAGGAGGCTCCATGATTCACGGGCAAGTTTGTGATTGTCAATAAGAATGATGCGGATAGGCTGTGGGTTCATAAACAGGTAAGGAGATGATTTTCAGTCAATAGAGGGTTGGTTTGGTTGTTGAATGGCTAATATTTCATATTAGTAAAAATACTGAAAATCTAAAGTAATATTACTTAGTGGTATTACCAAGTCCCCTACTATAGTTTTTTAGATTGGGGAAAACTTTTATAAAAAAGCCTCTCTGTTTGGGGCTTTCCTTTTTCGTGGCTTGTAATGATTTTGTGCATTAAATACGAGGAACAAAAATGACGGGTTTTGGTTTAGCCTATATTTTTTTCCTGCTGGGTATTTACCCCTATTTTTATCTATAACAAAACTGAATTGATGAAACGAGAACTGACCTCCTGGTACAGCCCGGCCCTGAACAAAGAAATGCCCGTTGCTTCTTACGGCGATTATGGCTTTGCATTACTGCTGGTGCCCACAGCTGCGGCTGATTACCTGGAGTATGAGCGGTTTCAACTGATGGATCATATCGCTCCTTTTATTGACGGGGGCAAAGTGAAAGTGTTTTCTATTGACAGCATCAATAATGAAAGCTGGCTTAACAATAATATCAACCCCCGTGATAAATCTATCCGCCACCAGCAATGGAATCATTATGTTTTCAGCGAGGTGATCCCTTTCATCAAAAACAGCACCAGCCCGGAAACCCCTATCATCACCTGCGGGGCATCGTTTGGCGCCCTGCACAGCATGAACCTTTTTCTGAAAAGACCTGACCTGATCAACGGGGTGATTGCCATGAGCGGGGTATATGATCTTACTGAATACACCAAGGGGCACTATGATGATGATGTGTATTTCAACAGCCCGATGCATTTTATGCCGAACATGTCAGACCATAATTTATTAGAACAAATAAGGCAGAGCCGCCATATTCATATCTTAACCGGCAGCGGCAATTATGAAGATCCTGCTGCCAGCGGTCGTTTTGCAAAAGTGCTTTATGATAAAGGCATCTGGTATGAATTAGATGTTTGGGGCGCCGACTGGCCACACGACTGGAACACCTGGCGGGCTATGTTACCACATTACCTGGGAACGAGATTCTGATTCCCGAACAGGGAAAATTCTGCTGATGAATATTTTTTAAGGGACTGATTTTGCTCAGTGGGTGGCGAAACCGGTAATCTTACTTTTATTATCACTTTGTTCATTCCACAATTTATCATTATGGAAAAAAGGTATGTGATCTGGATTGATCTAAAAAAGCGGTGATTGGTTGTTTTGATGAAAACAATCGCTATTTTCACCAGTCTTTGACATCTGGTATTGAAACAAGGGTGAGGTTCCCTGGTGAAACCACCAATAAACTGCGGTTGCTGACGAACAAAAGAAACCGGGAAACTGCCGAGCAACGAAAGCAAAACCAGCAATTGCTTGCTTTTTGCAGCGCTGTAATAAAAGAGATCAAACCCTGTCGTTCTGTTTTGATACTTGGCCCTGCGGATACAAAATTTCTTTTGCAAAAATCCCTCGAAGCAAAAAAAACGTTTGAGAATACACAGCTTACTGTAAAAGCATCGGACAAGATCACTTTGGCTGAGATGAAGGCTGCAGCTATGAAATTCTTTAAAGTGCCGGGCCCGCCGAGAGGCAGGCTACCCAGGACTTAGGGAATATTTTCCAAAAGCAGTTGCAAAAAGTCTTTTCCGCTGATCATCCTGGCGCCAAGGCTTTCGAGGTATTCAGTATAAACCTGGCAGTCTATCAACTGAATGCCTTCTTCCTTTAGCTGTAACACATATTTGATAAATGCATAACGGGATGCATTACTTACCCGGCTGAACATACTTTCGCCAAAAAACACTTTGCCGAGTCTGATGCCATACAGTCCGCCCACCAGTTCATCATTCAACCACACTTCGGCACTGTGGGCATATCCCAGTTCATGCATTTTGCAATAGGCCTTTTCAATTTCATCGGTGATCCAGGTGCCTTCTTGCCCGGGTCTGGTTATCTTTTTGCATTGGTGAATGACCTTTGCAAAGGCTTTGTTGATAGTAAATTCAAACCCATTTTTGCTCAATAAGGGTTTTATGCTTTTGCTGATCTTTAATTCATCCGGGAAGAGCACAAACCTCGGGTCGGGACTCCACCACAGGATATGCTCTCCTTCATACCAGGGAAAGATACCATTGCGATAAGCCAGCAATAACCGTTCGGGAGAAAGATCGCCACCCATTGCCAGCAGTCCGTCGGGCTCAGCTAAATGGGGAGGGGGAAAATAAAGTTCGTTATCCAGTACAAACAGCGGCATGAGCGAAGCTTATTCTGCGATCACTTCCACGGTGGCATTGATACCCCGTTCGGTGATGGCATCACACAGCGGTTTCAGATCGTCATAGGCGCCCTGTTTCACGCCATATTTTCCCTGGAAATGGATAATGTAGGAGCATTGCTCTGCCTGCTCATAACTGTGGCCGCAAACTTCTACCAGGGTCTCGATAACCCATTCAAAAGTGTTCACTTCGTCATTCCAGACAATGAGGTTGCAGGGCTCGTCATGGGCGGTGAGCACATCTGTGTCGTTGGAGCTATCGGTTGATATGTCTGTCCGGGTAGTTGCCATTGATGTAATACTGCTGACAAAAATAAAGATTCTGATCCGTGAATGAAAGCGAAATTGTACTTTGGTCAAAATCAATTTTATGGGCAGTATTACGGGTGTGGGCGGGGTGTTTATCAAGGCCAAAGACCCCCATGCGCTGGCTGATTGGTACCAGCTGCATCTCGGCATCAGCTTCAACGGCAATGTTTATAAGGATTTTCCATTTACCGGAGATGATGGGAAGGTTTTACCCGGCTATACGGTGCTTTCCTTTTTCAAAGAGGATTCGGATTATTTTGATCCCAGTGAAAAACAGGCGATGCTTAACCTGAGGGTGCAGGGATTGTTTGCATTGCTGGAAAAACTAAAAGGAGAGGGAGTGATTGTTGTAGGTGAACCGGTGGATGAGGAATATGGCAAATTTGGCTGGATCATGGATCCGGAAGGCAATAAGATAGAGTTGTGGGAGCCGCCAGGTGAATAAAGATTCAAGATACATGGCACAAGATGGAAGGCGCAAGAGCCTAATAAACAAAAGAGCCTCAACTTTCGTTGAAGCTCTTTTTGTGGGAGTTGACGGGATCGAACCGCCGACCCTCTGCTTGTAAGGCCTGAATAATGGTAATATATAAGGCTTATTTTCAAATACTTATATACCAGTCCTTAAAAATGCTCAAGCCAGATTCAAGCAAAAGCCCATTAGGTTAAATAATATTGTTATCAAAAGAGCTAATCATTTCAAGGGATTTTGACCTTTATATCAAAATCCCCTAACATTATGTAGATTGAAAATACAATCAAACAGCAAAATATCCTAAAGCACAGAAAAATCATTCAATGAAAAATACAAGGACAGTTTTCCCTTTACCATATCCTGAAGTAAGGCCAGTGTTGAGTTTTCAGCCTTCCAATAATAACCATTCCACAAATCCGGTTTTAAAGCCTTTCCCGGCCTTGTAATTGATTGTACTAAGGTTGTATTAACCAATTCAATGCTCTCAGGATTTTCCTCTAAATGGATATAAACAGTAATCAGGTTTCCTTCAAAAAAATACAAGTTCACCGTACTAACAGGAATACCCAATACAGGTTTTCTCAAGGCTTCATCTGCCTTAAAAAGCTCTACTCCATTGTCTGAGCTAATGTACTGAATCAGCTTTTTGAAATAGCTTAAATCAGTGTTCAATTTGAAAGGTAAAAAATCAAAATTCATAGACTGTTTTAGTTTGAAGTCATAAAAAAAGCTGCCCTAACTGGACAGCTTAAATAAGTTTTTACCGAGCTAATAAATCATGGGTTATTCATCCTTAAATAGCTCCCTAATCTTTGGTAAGGTCAGTGAATATTTCCTGCCATTTGAATCACTTAACTCAACAGTTTCTTTCAACTTGTCTATTTCCATCTTCTCCACAGAGTTTACCTGCATTAACTCATTGCTTAACCTTACAACCAATCCTGATTTTGGATTTACAATAAAAAGATTAGTTGCTCTGGTATTAACAACTTGTCTTACTAATACAAAGCCATTGAATATCTGAGCTTCACTGATAGAAGGCCATCTTAGTTTTTCATTTGCTGCAAACAGCTTATCATCGTTAATGAAAATCCAAGAGTATTTCATCCCCGCTTTCAGTATTACTCCATGTGAAGTAGTAAGAAGTTGGCTTCCTGAATCTGCCTGTATGTTTTTGAAATCATCCGACTTCCCTTTGTGATTGTGTGGGCTATATGTTAACCAGAAATAATCTGACTTGTAACTCTGGCCATCATACTCCGGTGAACCTTCAACATTCTTCAGTAGGTTGGGATATTTGCTGTTTTCCAGCAATACAAAGTAGTCATCTGGAATTATAGGGTTTCCTTCTATCCAAACAGGGTTATACTTTGTTGAAAAGTCAATTAGCTCAGAGAATTTCATTTCTGCTTTATTTGAACAAGCATCTATCAGCCATTGCAAGGATGGGTCTATCTTTGAAGCCAGTTTTCTACTCAACAGAAGTTTGCCTAATTCTTCCCTGCCAGGTTTGTCTAAAGCATTTGGAGCATTACCAATAGAGAAGAAACTACCAAAAGGATACTGAATTGAAAATTCATATTTCCTTTTTGTCTTGCCATCAGTATAGGTTGCACTTGATGATGAAAAAGCAGAGCTTCCATCTTCTGAAATTTCAACCCGATCAACTACACCATCCTTATTGAAGTCCTTTAAACTCTTTTTTATTTGGCATAAAGCTATTGAGCTAATGAACAAGGTAAGGATAGTGGTAAGTGTTGGTTTATTCATAAAATATGATTACGGTAATTGTCTTTTGAAATACCAGATTTTATATCCGAAAAAAAGAATTGTTATTATGTGCATTGCTATCCAATATTCAGAAGCATAAAATACTGGCAATATTGGGTTATAAATTATGGCTACTGCTATGTAAGCGAAACTTAGTTTTTCCTTCAAAGTCTTTTCATCCATAATCATTTTTTCAATCAGCAAACCTCTACTACTTATTACAAGCATCTTCTCCTTATCATTGATATAACTGATGATGGCTGTAAAGCATACTGCTATCTTTAAAAGGGCAGTATAAACTCTGTCAGGTGTTCTTGTATTTGGAAGTATGAGGTAGCCAATTTCCCAAGCAAGTGCTACACAGGTAACAATTCTGAAAATGTATGAAGTGTAAGAGGGGAATGTCATTGATTTTCGTTTTGTGAATCACATTTTTTCGGCTTTTTTATAGTACTTTTTGGCTTTCCCTTTTTTACCTAATGCTTCATAAGATTTTGCCATAAGTGTGTAGGTTCTTTTTGAAACAAGACTTGTTATTTCAATTGCATCCTTACAAGCCTTTATACATCCTGCATAGTCAGCCTTATCATAATACTCTTGCGCCTTATCAATTATTTTCTCAAATATTGCATTCTTGTTTTTGGCTACTGCCTGCTGAACTTTTGAGTTAGTAGGCTTGTATGTGTAATCAATAGGGTCAGCACTGGCAGTTTTATATCCTTTTTGTGAGCTTCCCGAGGTACTCCCTTTTTGAGCTTCCAGTCCCATTTTAAAGCCTCGATTATACCCATCCTGATAACTGTCCAGTTTTTCAGAAATAGTTGGTATTGGAGCTATGGGAGGAGTTGGGGGAATACAATTTGCTTTTTCGTGGCAATACCCTTTCTTATATCCATCACTAAATCCTTCATCAAACTTGCCTTGAGCAAATGAGACAGAGGATAAAAGAACAAGTGCAATAGAGAGAGTTAGGGCATGAATTATTCCTTTCATATAAGGCGGTTTAAAGGGTTAAAATTTTGATGGTGTACATGATAACCTCTAAAGTAATACAAAATCTCAATTTCGATGGTGTACATGATACCCCATTTTAATGACGGAAAAACAGCTTTTGAAAAAGATTGGGTTAAGAATCAAACAACTGAGGGCAGACAATGGGCTGTCCCAAAGGGAGTTTGGTTATAAGATAGATGTCGAGAAATCCAATGTTTCAAGGCTTGAAGCTGGTCTCTTTAATACCAAGATATTTACCCTGTATAAGGTAGCGGAAGCCTTTGATATATCCCTCTCGGAACTGCTGGAATTAGACCAAAAGGTTTTGAAGCCTTAGCATGAAAAGTCTATTATATGAGTACTGCTTCTTGCAGGCGAAATATTTTATTCGCTGAAATAAGGCCATGAATTACCTGCCTTGTTCATGCTTCTTTTAAATCATGACTTTCTCAACGATATACTTCAGCCCTTCAAGAAAAGATATATCCTAAATTAATTTTTACTTGAAGTGGATTCATTTTGAAATAAACTTATTCAAGTAATCTCTGAAACCTATCTATGACTTCAAAGAAATATGGATATAGCTGCTCACCAAAGTGTCAATTATCCAAAATTTACTTTTTTACCTTATATGGTATCAGGGTAAATCTTGGATATTATCAGAGCCGCTAAATAAGAAGAAATGCCCTTAAAGTCCACAGGGAATAAGGGCATTTTCTTTCTTACTAACCCATCCACTAAGCCATTTGAGACTTCACCCCGTTTTCAGAGTTCTGATAAATTTTGGTGAAATCCTGCTGTACAGGTTGTTCGTGCTCAGTGTAGACATACCTGTGTGAGAGCATCAAAACCTCGCCTGTTTCTTCAACAGTGTACTGATAGGGCTCACATTCTTCCCTCACAATCTGACCTGGCATTTCAGTCCCTATTAAGGACTTGCAAGTAGCCTCATCAAATGTGGTAGCAAGACTGGCCTTTTTAGCAGTGGCATATACATTGCCATTTGCTGATTTTACAATCTCGATTCCACCCTGTAAAATGAGTGCTAAAAACGGCTTTTGTTCACTGTTTAAGCGAATCCTGTACTCAACAATTTTTACTGACATAATTTTCTGTTTTAGGATTTAATAATCGAGCAATACTGCTCTATCAGGAATTAGAGGGGGTGGATAGGTGAGGATGCCCTGAGAGAAAGCGAGGGCTTGCAGAGAGGAGCAAGAGTTGAGTGACATAATGCTGTTCTACTATCTATATTTTACATGAAGTACCTATCTCTTTTAGTTTGAAGGACTATGTAAACAACTAAATTTACTGCCGATAATCTTTAGCTCTGTTAATAGATGTACGGGGGAGTTTGTTAATCAAAAACTGGCCGGGTTGGGTTATTGGGTTAGTGTGCGCTTAAACAAACTTGATGCAAATTTTTTTTAAAAAAATATATTCAACCCCTAAAAATAACAAAGCCCACCGATTGACCTTGGTGGGCTTTTTAATCAAAACCATTAACCATTAAACCTTATCCTATGAAAATTCAGTAATAAGATAGTAATTTTTCTTCAATTGCTCCAAATGACATGAATCTTCACCTTAATAGTTACATATAATAACTATACTTCAACTGCATTACATCACCCTCATCTAAATACTTTAATATATCTCCGACATTTCTTGCACATTCAATTGTAATTGGAAGTCTTCTGTCAAATTGGGTATTATTCCAGTTCATCTTAGTTAATGCTAAAATTTCATCGCAGATAAGATTAGGGGATTCATCAAATTCATATAACCTTACATCAATTGGACTTGGAATATACTTTCCAGTGTATGTCTCATAGTAAGGCACAGAACCCCTTGTATAAAGTAAGTGTCTTTTATCATCAAATGCCAAATGAGTTCCTCTTAAAGGTGGATAGTCATTTTCCCGATAGAGACGAAAATCTGAATTTATTATTGTAACCAAATCTACTTGATGAATAAAGTACTTCTTTGCAGCCTGTTTAAATCCCTCAACTTCTTCGTCATTGTAATTAGATGTTTTGTGTAACACTAACCGCTTTGGTGTTTGTTTAATAGCATCATGATATTCTTTAAGAGACAAATCCAAGAGATTAAATGCTTGTTGTGCTTTAAGATGGGGTATGTTATCATCCTTTGGCTTTACGATTTCTTCACCTCTTAAAATAATACCTTTCCCCAATTCATTAAAGATTTGGGCAATACTTGTCTGGGTTGTTTTCTTGTCCCTGCTTTTATAAAAACTAACACCTGCATAACAGGTTGTATCAGACATATCCTTTCTAACTAAAGCCCAAGGAGTGCCAGAGGCTTTGTAATATAATGCAGTAAAGAAATTCCATGCTATTGTTGCCGGGTCTTGCATTTCACCCGTTGGCTCTGCAATCCTATCCCTAACAATTTGTATCGGGATGTTATACTTCATTGCTTTAGCTTTTAAGTATCGTCTGAAATTCTTTTCTTTTTCAGAAGCTTCTTCTTCATCCTCCTCATCTTTAGAGGTTATTAATTCTTCATCAGTCTGAGGCTCAAATGTGGCCTCGATAAGATGCTTAATTAAATCTTCATTGATAACACAAAGGATAACATGCGGGCTTTTGTTTTGGGATAAATATTTTATTTCCGCCAAATACAATTCAGCTACTAATCGGATAACATCCTCAAGACTTTCATTTTTCTTTATTATATCCTGTATGTCTGAATTATTAATCTTACGCAAATAGGTATCATCAAAAGCAACCTCACACTTGAAACCTACATTAGAATTAAAGCCGCAGAACCCTGGGAAAAGATTCTTATTTAATCTTTTCCCTTTTTTTGGCAGTTTTCCCTCTATTGAATTTCTACATGAGTTTATCCAATTGACAACAATGTCAATGCTTTCACTCTTTCCAACCATGCCTATCACAATCTTTTCAGGACGTACATTATTAATATCAAAAGGACTGTATGAAACTATACCTCCTTTGGGGCAAAGGTGTTGGTTTAAGCCAAACTGCAATGATGGTTCTTCAATGTATCTCAGTTTCATTAATCAAAAAGTGAGTTTGATAATTCAGTGTCTTGTTTTAGTTCAGCCTCATGTTCATTCATTGGTACAAATTCCTTCGGCGGAAGCCATTTTGAATCTTCCATTTTTGGAATGAAACTTAGAGGTGTTCCCTGATAAACCTTTAAATAGGGATATTCCTTTGTAAATAAATCCTGATAAGCTAAGTAAAAGCCGAAAAATCTATACTGATAGTAAACAGCATTATTTGTCTCTTGTCTTTTCAGTCCTGATAGATAATTCTTTTCAAACCTACTCGGTTTAAATCCTCCGGGATTGGTAAAACTCCATGTTGGATTAATTACTAAATACCATTGTGAGTTATACAATTCAAATGATGGTCTAAAGGCCATACTTCTAAAACAAATAACATGACCTTCTTTTTTGTTTATCATCTTGAATATAGCTGTCTTAGTAGAGTTATTTTTACCTTTCCATCTGACTCTCCATTCATCAGGATTCTCTTTTCTATTCCTAAACCTTATTAATCCTTTTTTGAAGACCCATTCCATTCCTCTTGATTTACATTTTTCAATCAAGTGTTGACGAAGGAGGTGTTTGAAGTTCCTTAAATAGACATTACCTGTTGAACAATACTCTAATGGGTCAAGCTTAGTTATTGTTCCTTTATCAACAAATTGTATCAAAGGTTCTTTTGAATCAAATAGATTACGCAAAGTCAATAGCTGATTTTCTCTTAAAATAAAATCTTGCAGGTAGACTTGACGATTAATCATTTTGTAAGCTCCCCCAAAGTTCGGCCAATCAGTTTAGAGTTAACATGAATGATATT
>CAYTGN010000019.1:0-55488 GCA_964437415.1 uncultured Chitinophaga sp.
AATGGGATTTTGGCGATTTTGTGGTGAAATGTGTGGTGGCACAGCACAGCAGCAGCCTGCCCGATGGCAGCTATGGGGGCAACCCGATGGGCTTTATTGTTTATACAAAAGAGGGGAACTTTTATTACAGCGGTGATACTGCGCTTACATTCGATATGCAATTGGTGCCAAAATGGGCAAAACTAAATTTTGCGGTATTGCCTGTCGGCGACAACTTTACCATGGGCTATAGTGATGCTGTGGTCGCAGCCAAAATGATCGAATGCAAAACCATCATTGGTGTGCATTTTGACACATTTGGCTATATAAAAATAGATCATCAAAAAGCGGTAAAGACCTTTGAAGCAGCGGGTTGCAAACTTCATTTACCCGCAATCGGAAGTACTATCAACCTGTAATGATAAATTATTGAGGAAAAAAGGAAAATGGCAAGAATAATCGGAGTAGCAAATCAGAAAGGCGGTGTAGGCAAAACCACCACGGCTATCAACCTGGCGGCCAGCCTTGCAGTGCTGGAATTCAGAACCCTGCTGGTGGATGGCGATCCGCAGGCCAATAGCACAACAGGTGTGGGTTTTGACCTGCACAATATCACCCAAAGTCTTTATGATTGCATGGTGAACCAGGCAAGGGCTAAAGATGTGATCCTGAAAACGGAGATACCCAATCTTGATCTCATCCCCTCACATATTGACCTGGTGGGTGCTGAAATTGAGATGATCAATTATCCCAACCGGGAAATGGTGCTGAAAAACCTGCTAGAGCCAGTAAGGAGTGATTATGACTTCATCATCATAGACTGCTCACCATCCCTGGGACTTATTACAGTGAATGCACTCACTGCTTCCGATTCCGTTGTGGTGCCGGTGCAATGTGAATTCTTTGCACTGGAGGGCCTGGGCAAATTGCTGAATACGATAAAAATTGTACAAAGCCGCCTCAATACAGACCTTGTAATAGAAGGCATACTGATGACGATGTATGACGGCCGTTTGCGGCTCTGCAACCAGGTGGTGAGTGAAGTGCGCCGCCATTTTGAAGACATGGTCTTCAGCACCATCATTCACAGGAATGCAAGACTTGCCGAAGCGCCGAGTGTGGGCAAACCAGTGGTATTGTATGACGCCAACAGCAAAGGTTCAATGAATTATTTAAATCTCGCCAAGGAGATACTGCAAAAAAATGACATGACAAAGATGAAGAATGAAGAGAGGATATTGGAGCTATGAGTGATAAGCTACGAGCTACGAGCTGCGAGCAAACTAAATCTTAGCATATGAAAAATTTTAAACAATTGCTAATCTGGCAAAAAGGGTTCCGGATTGCTGTAAAATCATTTGACCTTGTCAGTGATTTTCCAAAAGAAGAAAAATTCGGAATATCTGCCCAGATTACCCGGGCTGCTGTTTCCGTTCCATCGAATATTGCTGAAGGGAGCAGTCGTAGCAGCAGCAAAGAATATAACCGCTTCCTCGAGTTATCGCTGGGTTCTTCTTTTGAACTGGAGACACAGCTATTAATAGCAGAAGCAGTTAATTTTGGTAAAAAAGAAAAAAGGGATGATCTTTTAAAAGATATTGATGAAGAAAAAAAATGATACTGAGTTTTATGAGCAAAGTACAAACTGATACGACTCGAAACTCATAGCTCAAAACTCACAGCTATACCATGACCAACCCCAAACAAAATAAAGAAGCTCTTGGCAAAGGAATCCGTTCTTTGCTGCAAAGCATAGACAGCGACCTGAAGACCGGAACAGGTGGTCTGAAACCGGCGGTTGTTGAAAATGCCACAGGAATCAGCCGCATTCCGATCAGTGATATTGAAGCAAACCCGAAACAACCCCGGCATGATTTTGATGAACAGTCGCTGAAAGAACTGGCTGAATCAATCAAATTGCATGATATTATTCAGCCCATCACTGTTTCCAGGCTTCCATCGGGAAAATACAGGCTGATAGCAGGTGAAAGAAGATGGCGGGCCGGCAAACTCGCAGGCATCAAAGATATTCCCGCCTATGTGCGCCAGGCCAATGATGCCCAACTGCTGGAACTGGCATTGCTGGAAAACCTGCAGCGGGAAGACCTGAATGCCATGGAAGTGGCCCTGAGTTACAAACGGATGATGGAAGAACTGGATTACACCCAGGAACAAGTAGGCGAAAGAATGAGCATTGACCGCAGCACTGTAGCCAATTTTATCCGCTTATTAAAACTGCCGCCCGATATCCAGATAGCTGTTCGCAAAGGTGAGCTGAGCATGGGACATGCCAGGGCACTGGTAAATGTTGATACGATTGACAAGCAATTATATATTTTCAAAGAGATCAAAGAAAAAAGTTTGTCGGTAAGGCAAACAGAAGCTCTTGTCAGGAATCTTTATAAAAACGGCGTTGTTAAAAAATCGGCAAAAAACACCCTGCCTCCCGCCTTCCAGAAAATTGAAGATAAATTAGCATCGCAATTCAGCACCCGGGTGAAACTAAAACACAGCCTCAACGGCAGCGGACAGATCACATTCGACTATTATTCACTGGAAGAACTCAATAAACTGCTCAGGCAAATGGATGTTTCCGCTGATTGACCAGTTGATCCTGCACGGGAGAAAAAGACAATGCACAGTAATTTTTACAACTATTTCAAAAAGACATTACTGCTTTTCATCTGCATCCTGCTGATGCATCATTTCCTGTTGGCACAAATTCCGGACAGTCTTCAGAAAGGAACACCCACAACGGTTGCAGACTCAGTTATATCCAAAGACAAGAAAGATAGTAGAACCAAAAAACCACATAATCCCCGGACAGCCACTATCCGGTCAGCCATCCTGCCGGGATGGGGTCAGATCTATAACAAGAAATACTGGAAGTTGCCGATCGTTTACGGTGCATTGGGTATAAGCGGCGGTGTTTTTGTTTTCAACCTCCAAAATTACAAGGATACCCGTTTTGCCTATCGTGTCAAATACAATATGGCGCAACCGGGAGCAACGGCTGCCGATTCTGCTTTGTTTGACCAGATAAAACCTTACCTGAAACCACTGAGCCAGGAATCGCTGCGGTTTTACCGCAACCAATATCGTCGGGATATTGATTATTCCATCATATTCTTCCTCGTGTTGTGGGGATTGAATGTGGTGGATGCAACGGTTGACGGCCACCTCAAGAGTTTTGATGTAAGCCCTGACCTGAGTTTGAAAATAAAACCGGGTTATAGTGAAATGTCCCGCACTAATGGAGTCAGCCTGATTCTTTCATTCAAAGACAAAACAGGCAGGTGATTTTTTACTTGCTGCCAGCCTATTCTTATCTTCACGGCAAGAAAACAACCTGATATGAACATTGCCCTTATTGGTTACGGAAAGATGGGAAAAACCATCGAAGGGATCGCCATTCAGCGGGGACATACCATTGTACTCACCATTGATGAAAATAACACCAATGATTTCAACAAAGAAAATATTTCAAAAGCAGATGCCGCTATCGAATTCACCGGGCCACACAGTGCTTTTGATAATATTATAAAAGCAATTGACCTGGGCATCCCCCTTGTATGTGGCTCAACCGGCTGGACTGAAAAAATGGACGAGGTGAAAAAATTGGTGATGGAAAAGAACGGCAGTTTTCTTTATGCCAGCAACTTCAGTGTAGGTGTCAACATCTTTTTTGAAGTGAATAAAAGATTAGCTTCATTGATGGCGCCACATGCGGAATATGATGTCAGCTTGCTGGAAGTGCACCATACCCAGAAAAAAGATGCTCCCAGCGGCACTGCTATAACGCTGGCCGAACAGGTGTTGGATGTGGTGAAACGGAAAAAACAATGGGTAAACGAACCCGGCATTAATCTTGAAGACCTTGTGATACTAAGCCGCCGTGAAGACCCGGCACCGGGCACACACCATGTAAAATATTCTTCTTCCATTGATGATATCGAGATCATTCATACAGCGCATAACCGGCAGGGATTTGCCGTTGGCGCTGTGCTTGCAGCAGAATTTATCCATGATAAAAAAGGTATTTTCAGCATGAAAGAAGTATTGGCTTTATAATCATACGCCTATGTCCCGCTTTGTTGTTTCATTTCTTTCCATTTTTATTTTTCTGCCTGTTTATTCACAAAGCAACACGGACAGCCTGTTGCAGCAAATGGTATCCGGTGCTGACTATGAGCAAAGGATCAACGCTTATGTAGCCTACCTCGATAATTATGAACGGCTCAGGGACCTGGATGATGTGCTCAAAAAGGGAGAAGAAGCTTTGTCTCTGGCCCGCAGCCACGGTGATTCCGTTTCAACAGGCATATTGAACCGAACCATTGGTGTGGCACATTATTTCAAAGGCCGTTATGATATTGCTGCCCGACGGTACTACAATTCTATTGACAACCTGGAAAAATCGTCCGACAAACGACAACTGGCACTTACTTATAATGAACTCGGGAAATTATACCGCAAAACAAGAGACCTTGACCGTTCATTGGAAAATTATGATAAAGCACTCTCCATTTTCCGGACATTAAATGATTCAAGCGGCATTGCACTTATCATGAATGAATCAGGCGTTGTGTTTGAATATAAGGAGAACTATGAAGAAGCCATTAGCCGCTATAAAACCTCTTTAGAGATCAACCGCATCCTTAAAGATTCAGTTGGCATCTCCTATTCATTCAATTTTCTCGCCGGGGTGTATGTGCTGCAAAAAAAATTCACTGATGCGGAAGAAATGATGCTGCAGGTGATCGAAACCCGCAGCAACATGAGAGATACCTTCGGGCTGGCGCTGGCATATACGGACATGGGAGCCCTCTATAATGCCAAAGGCGACCATAACAAAGCAAAACAAACCCTTGAGAAAAGTAATGCTATCGCACAACTGATCGGCTACCCCGAACTGATGTCCAATAATTACCTTGAGTTGTCAGCCATTGCACAAAAGCAGGGAGATTATAAAAAGGCGCTTGACTATTTTCAGCAAAGAACGGCACTGCGTGACAGCATTTTTAACCTGGAAAAAACAAAACAGATCGAAGAGCTAAGTACAAAGTATGAAACAGTAAAGAAGGAACAGATGATAGAACAACAGCAAAACCGCATCACCCGGCAGAATTTTCTTTTTCTTGGCATTGCCGGACTTGTATTGTTATTATCGCTGCTGACGCATTCCCAATACAAACGATATAAGCTCAGGAAAGAAGCGCAGTTGCAGGCTGAGATAATGAAACAACAGCAACTGGCCACCAAAGCGGTGATCGAAGCAGAAGAAAACGAAAGACAACGTATAGCCAAAGACCTGCACGACGGGGTGGGCCAGATGATGAGCGCCGCCAAGATGAATTTATCAGCCTTTGAGTCGGAATTGCAGTTCAATAACAGCGATCAAAAACAAACTTTTGAAAAACTGATTCAGCTTGTGGACGACAGTTGCAGGGAAGTACGGACCGTTTCTCACCTGATGATGCCCAATGCCCTGCTGAAAAATAACCTGGCTGATGCTATCCGGGATTTTACCGACAAGCTGGACAAGAAAAGCCTGAAAGTTCATTTATACACCGAAGGACTGGAGCAAAGATTAGATTCAGGGGTGGAAACTGTGCTTTACCGGGTGTTGCAGGAATGTGTCAATAATGTCATTAAACACGCCGCCGCCTGCACACTGGATATTTCGATTGTCAAAGACAAGGATGGCATCAGCGCCACCGTGGAAGACAACGGCAAAGGCTTTGACACAACAGATAAAGAGAAATTTGAAGGAATGGGTCTTAAAAATATAATCACCCGTATTGGTTACCTCAAGGGAACTGTGGATTTTGATTCGGCCCCGGGCCGGGGAACCGTTGTGGCTCTGCATGTGCCCCTGTAACATATTTCCATAACAAACCCATATCCCTGACTTCAGGAATATGGGATACCTGCACAACAGGACTACCGCCTTTAACGTTTCATCAACTGAAATACAGAATTTGAATGCATCTGCAAATCAGTAAAATTTAAAAGGCTAACACCTGTTAAACCTGATTTTGTAGTACTTTCAAACCATACCACACATGAAGAACGAAAAAATAACTCTGGCCCTTGTTGATGATCACCAGATCGTAATTGACGGCCTGATGGCCCTGCTGAAAGGACATAATGGGTTTCATGTCGCCTTTTCCACCACCAATCCTGTTGAAGTAGTTGGGAAAATGGAGAAAAATCCGGCTGATATTTTATTGACAGATGTGATGATGCCTCAACTGCCGGGAAATGAACTTGCAAAACAGGTGAAAACAAAATACCCGGAAACCAAAATTTTGGCTCTTTCCATGAGTGGCCAGGGCGATCTTGTGAATGAAATGATCAACGAGGCTGATATTTCAGGCTATATTCTGAAAAACACAGGTAAGCAGGAACTGATAAAAGCCCTTGAAAAGATTGCAGCGGGTGGCATTTACTTTAGTGATGAAGTAATTGAAGAACTGCAACGAAGCAGCCAGCGGAAAAAACAAACCGAAGAAGCCCACCTGACAAGCCGGGAGATAGAGATCATTAAGCTGATTGAAAAGGAATATAACAACAAACAAATAGCGGAAGCGTTATTCATCAGTGAAAGAACGGTGGAGACTCACAGAAAGAATATTTTCCGAAAAACCAGCACCAATAGTGTAATAGGGCTGGTAAAATATGCCTATGAGCACAAACTGGTTTAGTGTCTCCCCCTTTTTTCAGAATGGCATCCCCTTTATTTTGCCCTACTTTGACAACCGGGATTTAAACTGTACCTTGTGAATCGTTTTTGCCGAAAACCTGTACCCGGCTGAAGACATCTAAAAAAAACGCTACCATGAAACAAACAATTTACTTTGCAGCAATTCTCATTTGCGGGCTTCTTGTTATTGCCTGCAACAACGGAAGGTCTTACAACCCGCCTCCCACTTCCAATCAGCCCGGGGGGTTAAACCTGCCGGACCGTATTGTTCCAAACAGCAACCAGCCGGTACAAAATACACAGCCCGCTGTTACACCTCAGCCCGTGCAACCACAACCTGTAGCAACGACCGGATCGTCAGCAGGGTTGAATCCGGAGCATGGAAAACCCGGACACAGGTGTGATATTCCTGTAGGATCCCCGCTTGACAGCAAGCCTATTCAAACAACTGTGACACCAGGTCAAAAAACGAATACAGCCTCAACAAATCCTGTAACTATAACCCCAACCACCACACCGGCTACACAACCCAAAACTGCCCCCGGCATGAACCCGCCGCACGGACAGCCAGGCCATCGCTGCGATATAGCTGTTGGCGCCCCGCTTAACAGCAAACCACCTGCAACAACAGTGTCACAACCAACACCATTATTGCCCATTCCTCCTCCTACCACACCAGTGAAATCGGCGGAGGAACCTGTCAAAGTAAAACCTGATAGTGCACAGTAATTAGACCTGGAAAATATTAGTACAAAAGCAAACAGCGTCAACGGCGGAAATCCTTTTGCCAGGCCTGCTCTCCTTTCCTGTTAAAGAAAATTACAGAAAGTAGTCTTCCCTGCGCATCATACTCCTTCCATTCTTTATGAGGAATGCCATTATGATAGGCGCCGATATAGTAAACACCGCCGGAGCTAAGGCGATGCAGCCACACACCATGTTTGAGGCCATTTTTGTGATATCCGGAATCACGGATGATGCCGCCGGGAAAAAAGTTCATGAACAAGCCGTTATGCAGGCATTCATTAAATGCCGGGTGGTAGCCGTGGTTTCCGCTGCTGTTCTCGGCTGTGAGTTGTGAAAAAGAACGAGAAACCGTACTGCTGCCATGACCTGCAAATGCATAGGCAGGCAAAAGATGATACAGGGGGACCTGTTTGTTTTTCTTATAAAGATTTGTGATGGGATAGGCTGTTCTTTTGGGGTGAGCCAAACGCATTTCCTCCTTCACCCTCTGTAATTTTTCAGCATCATAATGGCGGATGGATAGCAACCGGCCTGCACTGTCCCAATACTTCCATTGCCCATCAGGTATACCCTGGAGAAACCGACCCGAATCAAGCATTTGTCCATTAAGATACCAGCTTTGCCAGTTCCCATGCAGCCGGTGCTTTTTGGCAAACCCTTCAAATATTTTCACATCACCCTTCTCACCGGTCAGCGGACCGTCCTTTGGCATTTCATGAAAAACAGTCTGCTGAAAAGAATGAATAACAAGTTGTACTTTTTCGTGGAAAGAGTGATCAGAAGATTTAGTGGTGGCGAAATGATGCTGAGCTGTGCCGGAAAGCACAGTAAAGATGAGCAAGGGTATGAATAACATTCTCTTCATACGGCAGCAATGGCTGCAAGTTACTTACTCCCTTGCTGAAACCAACAAAAAAATGTTAAGGTCGCATTAGAACTTAACTTTGGTATGATGTTTCCCTTTTTGATTGCTAAACAACAACAAACGGCATGAAAAAAAATCTACTCTTTTTAGCTCTCATCATAGCCTGCGGAACAGCCAGATCCCAAAAAGTTGACAGTATTTACTTCCACCTGTACACCGACAGCCTGAAAAAAGGCCAGCACAATTATATTAATATTGATGGTAAGATGTCGAACGGACGCTGGATGCCACTGACAGAAAAAGAACTTCAGCTTACTTCATCGCATGGCAGTTTCAAAGGCAACGAGTTGTTTGTTCCTGCTGATTTCAAAGAAGAGAAATTGACAGTGAAAGCAGTGCTGAAAAGCAATCCCGCCATTTGGAGAGAAAGGGTCATCTGGATCAAAAAACTACCTGACCCTGACAAACTGCCCAGCAAAGATGATATCCTCAACAAATCAAAGGGCAAGAATAAAAACAGGAAATAAATATTTTCCTCATCATGATAAAAGCAAACGGGAGCAGGCTATGCCTGCTCCCGTTTAGTATCATCAACTGTTTTAATGCAGTATTATGCCCTTTGCTTTGCGGTGGACTTTCTCTTGCTTTTCTTCAATGCAGAATCAATCGCTGCGCTGAGATTAGCAAAAGTAGGCTTGCCGGTAAACAACTCATCATTGATGAAAAAGGCAGGCAATGATTTCACCCCGCGATTGATGCCTTCTTTCAAATCATCCTGCACCTGCCATCCATATACACCGTTCACCAGTTCGTCCAGGAATTTTTTATTCTTAACTCCCGCCTCTTTGGAATGCAATTTCAGGCTGGTGGTGCCCAGGTTGCGGCGGTTCTGGAATAAAACATTGTGCATTTCCCAAAACTTTCCCTCCTGGCCTGCAGCAACAGCTGATTCACTGGCCTTCAGGCTGCGCTGGTGTATCATGGTCAACGGGAAATGGCGGAACTGGAAACGAATCTTTCCTTCATATTCTTCCAGCAATTGTTTCACCACTTCATTGGCCCTTGCACATTCTTCATTTTCATACTCGCCAAATTCCATCAATGTTACAGGTGCGTCCATTTTACCAACAAACATCTCTTTGGGCTCGATAATGATTACATCGTCTTTTTTAAATGCCATAATTGTCTCCTTTTTTAAACTTTTCCGGGCAATTGGTTCCGGCTCTTCAGCTTAATAACAACCATTGCCTGATTTGGTTGATTATTAGCACTTTTATCGCCTTTTTAGCCGCCGAAGTTAGTCTTTTTTCCGCCCCCTTTATGCAGGGAAATCTACCATTTTCCTGTCCTCGTAAGTGCCACTTTGATAATCAGTCTTTTATGGGAGAATAAGTTTACTAACAGTTTGTAAACCTTTTTGCAGACTGCGAAACTGCCTATTTAAAAAGGCATAAAAAATGCTTGGGCATCTTATGTTCACCCTGCCGGAACCCTTGCCAGTCAAGTCTTTTGAACGAAAACAGGGCATTAAGCATCCTATAATCCCGTAGAAGTTGGTTTGTGTGCAGTAAAGAACGGGTATATTTTTGCTTCATCATTCCAAACGATCCGCCTGCCACCTGAAACCAACCTTTACTTTCTGCAGGCGCCTTTCCTTAACGAATTAGCTTTCCCGATTGACTTCCCGGTTGCGACACCAGATGAATAAACAACAATTTAATTATTCAGCTAAACAAGAAAATCATGAAAACCCTTATCAGCAAATCAATCATGGCTTCTTTATTCGTTGCTTTGTTCAGCCTGGCCATCACCGGCGCTGCCCTTGCCAATGATGAAAAGAAAGCGGTTAAGACAGAACTCTACTTTGTAGGCAAAATAAAAAACCAGCCTGTATTCAAACTGAACCTGGATAATGCCGATGAACAGGAGTTTACAATTTTCATCCGTGATGAATCCAACAGTGTGCTCTACAGGCACAGCAGTAAAGAAGCAGTTTTCACCAAAAAATTTCTGCTTATGACAGATGAAATTGGTGCAAACAACCTGCGTTTTGAAATTGTGATCGGGAAAAGCGATGCAAAGCCGATTGTGTATGAAGTATACCGCAGCAGCCGTTATGTAGATGAAATGGTGATCAGCAAATTGAACTAAGCGGCCCGTTTAAAGATCCATAAAAGCCTGCATCAGTCTGATTGATGCAGGCTTTTTATTGCATAGCCAAAACAGTTCACAAAAGAAAAGCCCGCAGCTTTCACTAATTTTAAACATCATGCTGCGATTTCTGGATATACTTTTCACCTTCCTGCACCTGGCGATCATTGTGTTTAACCTGACAGGCTGGATGTGGAAGAAAACCCGAAAAGCACACCTGGTTGTATTAGGGCTTACAGTTGGCTCCTGGTTTGTACTCGGCATTTGGTATGGCTGGGGTTATTGCCCGCTGACCGACTGGCAATGGAATGTAAAAACACAAATAGGAGAAAGAGGGTTGCCGGCTTCCTTTGTCAAATATTTTGCAGACAAGATCAGCGGCAGAAATATCAATTCGTCTTTGGTGGACACTGTAACACTTGGCTGCTTAGTGTTTGCAGTTTGTGCGGCAGCATATGTCAATTTCATTCGCAAAAAAAATGTCAAAGCCTGAAAATACCCGCTTCCGGGTACCGGCATACCGGCATCCTTTCATAGTTTCATAGAACTTTTCAAATTCACTACCATGAAGAAAATAGTTTTCCTTCTTTCTTTAGTTTGTTTTCTGATCGCAGCATCTGCACAAAAATTTCCGGGGCTCAATGATGCACAGAAAAAACAGCTTCTTGCAACAGGCTTCAAAATTCCGTTACCCACCTGGCTGCCTTCAGGTTTCACACTTGATACAATCTTCATTTCAAATATTGACAAAAAAGATAACGGTGAAGACAGGGTGTTGTTCATTCAATACTCCAAACAACTCAACGACAGCACCTGGCAATCCTTTTATGTGGACGCAGGTTTTGATGGCTTAGGCAGTCTTTGGTATAAAGGAGAGACTGTTCATTCACCGGTCGGAAAGATCATTATGTATTACCAGCCGGAAGAAGAAACGGAAGAAGGGGAAGAAGCAGAAAAAGCAGTTGACCTCATCGGTACAGAATGGTTCACTGTAGCTGGTTATGAGTTCCATGTTTTCTGTATTGTTTCCATAGAGTATGAAGATGATGATATGCCAGAAGAACATGATGATATTGATCCGAGAAAATTTATCCCTGTTTCAAAAAATGATTTCAAAAAAATTTTACAGTCATTACAAATACTCAAATAAAAACTCTTCAATCATAATTTCACAATCCGTCTCTTACACATAAAAAGTAATTTTACTACTCTCCTATATTAAAACTGACTTTTTATCAGTTTTAACAAATTTTCTTAATGATTCTCATGCTGTTAACCTTGTCAGTGGATAACTGAATCCTGAAATGCTATGTACGCAGGGAATATACGGTTAACTTTGCGCAGCTTTTCGACAAGGCATTACAGTATTCTGCAAAAATGAAAAACCGAATAATTCGTCCGCAGAATATGACTTTTTTAATTCTGCCTCCTTGTAAACTACCCCTCTAAGATCCAATACCCTCCGGACGAGATTTTTTTAGTAAAACTTAAATGATGTTAAAAACAAAACTGCATAAAGCAGGATTTATCATTACCAGCTTTATGCTTATGGCAGCAGCTTCCGGTAACAATACCCAGCCTTCAGGCGACAGTTCTGTTGTTTGCACTGACGCCATCATCAGCAAACATGATGTACATGAATTCGATTCAACGGGTCTGTGCATTTGTCTGCCACAATTATCGGAAGAAGAACTTGGAGCAGCGCCGAGAATTCAATTGAATGCACAGGCAGCTTCTTTTGCCAGCAAATACATCAAAGACGGTGGTTTGTTCATGGGCAAAATAAAAACCAAAAGCAGCCATTATTTCGACATGATTGATTCCGTATTTACGAAATACGATATCCCTGTTGAAATGAAATATCTCGCCGTTGTAGAATCAAGGCTTGATAACAGAATCATCTCCACAGCCGGGGCCACTGGTCTCTGGCAATTCATGGCCTCACCTGCAAGAACATTTGGTTTGAAGGTGAACGGCAAAGTGGATGAACGCAAAAACAATTATAAAAGCACTGTTGCTGCTGCCAAATGCATCCGCTACCTGCATGATATGTTTGGCGACTGGTTGCTTACACTTGCTGCCTATAACAGCGGCCCTGCCAGGGTGAAATCAGCTATGAAAAAATCAGGCAGCCGTGATTTTTGGGTGTTGCAAAAATACCTGCCGCTTGAAACAAGAAGGCATGTGTTGAAATTCATCAGCACTCATTATTTCTTTGAAGGACATGGCAGCATGGTTACAATGACAAAAGCCGAAACCGAGGCGCATATTAATGCTGTAGAAGCTTTTGTGCAGCTTCAGAAACCAGTTAATACTGAAGAAAGTATTCAAACTGAAGTTACCGATGCAGTAAGTAACCTGTAAAATAGCTTTCCGTACGAAAAAACCGGTTCTGATCAGAACCGGTTTTTTTAAACTTTTTTTTCTCCCTGTTTTTCAGAAGATGAAATCTTTTTTCTCACCCGGCTGAGTGTTTCGAGTGTCATGCCGAGATAAGAAGCAATAAGCTTAAGCGGAATGCGGTTGGCAAGATGGCTGCTTTTGTTAAGGAAATGGCGATACTTGTTCTCAGCATTTGTAAGCCGGGCAATATAAGCTCTCCCTTCTGCATCACGATAGTATTGTTGCAGCAGTTTGCGGGTCACCACGTTAAACTCAGGACATTGCTTGTACAGCTTATTCAGATCGGTATAGGTCAGCGCCAGCAATTCACAGTCTTCTACTGCCTCCATATTTTCTGTTGCCGGTTGGTCAAGGTCAAGACTGTAAATGGAAGTGACCAATTCATTCTCCACCGTTATCCAGGTGGTGATGTCTTTCTGATCTTCCCTGATATATCCCCTCACCGCCCCTTTCCTGATAAAATAAACATGATTGCACATGCTGCCGGCTTTCAACAGCAATTGGCCACGGCGAAAAGTGCATGGCACAACATGCGTCCTGAAAAAATTCTCCATGTCAGGGGTCAGCGGGTGAAGATAGTTCAGCGCAGCAATGAGCGGCTCTGCAAGATTCTGGGCTTTTTTATCAACAGGAAATGATGGTGCGTAAATTGTTGAATTCATGGCAATCGGATTGCTGCAAGCAAAAGTATTGAATTAATAATGCCGGGTAAGCCTTCACAGGTTACCCGGAATGAGTTGAAATGATCATAATAAAATGACCATCTATTATATACTGAAAGGAGAAGAATTTACCCGTTCACCAGGTTGTCCTCTGCCTTAACCTTTTCAAGTCCTAATGCGGTGATGCGGATCACCAGCGTATCTTGTTGTTCAGTAACGATCAGCTTTTCATTTTCAAGAAGTTCCAGATGCGTCTGTATCACAGACCAGTCCTGTAACTGGCGAAGGATGAGTTCCCTCGGTCTGCACTGGTACCGTTCGGGCTGCGGATCATTTTTTACAATTTCGAATATGGTTTTGAGGAGCTGGTAATGGTCTTGCATGTTTTAAAATTATCGGAAAAATACGTTCCACACCGACCAATTTATTCACAATTATTCCCATGTTGTTCAGAAACGTATGTTAGTGGCCTGCTGCAACAGGTTTTGCCGCGAAATATCCTGCCGGTTAAGCTCAACTAAGCAGGGCATTCAGTTTCTTCCTTTTTTATAAGGCATAAAAAAACGTTCCTGCAAAGAACGTTCTGGTGATTACCGGATTATAAGTGACAGTTTTTACTCCATCACTATTTCCTTCAGGCGGCTAAAATGCAATTTTCATCAAGGCAGTGATGTTCCACCGGGATATTGGGAAAACAAAATGCGATAGTAGTAAGATTATTCCGCAGGCTGCTGACACCGACAAAACCGCCCATCTTTTCAGCCAGAGCCTGTAGCTTTTTGTCAATGACGATGTGCCCGCTGCTATTATAGTCTTTCAGGTGAACAAGAATAACATCGGTATAAACCTTTGCTGTCAGCCGGATATTGCTGTCTTTCACCTGGCTGTTGATGGCGAAAATCAATCCGCCAAGTACGGTTGCCAGCAACTCACGGTTTGCATCCACGCAAATATCATCTGCAATGTCATTAATGATATGATTACCGCGGTTGTCAGCGGCCGGTTTCATGCTGCTCACCAGGCAATCGGTAATAGGGTTCAGTTCCCAGGCATTGGCTGCCTTAACGATCAGGGATGGGCTTAATACTGCTGTCATAAAACATACGGTTAAAATGTGAATGATGTTTTTCAGCAGGGTACGGACTAAACATTTTTCAAAGGATCAGGTTCAAACGGATGATTGGACAAAGTCTGATTTTTCAAGGCTACAGGTTTTCAAAGGGATATTGAAATTTTCATGGGTAGTTCACAGGATATGGATTTGTCCCTCACAAAAACTGTATTGCAAAGAAAGCATGTAAAGGATGTCTGAAAAATAGCCGCTTCTATGATTGCTGAGTCAAGACAATCCGTGTCGCTGTGTAGAAACATAATTACGGAGATTTACGATGGCTGTTCAGCCCTCATTTTGAAGCCGGTATGAGCATTATTTTTTTGAATGTGACAATCTGCCCGGAAACGTACACCTGTTTACACTACTTCTGCTAAAGGAAAATCATTATTTTCAACATGAAATAATTGATGGAAAACAATGAAAACCTTTTTCTCAATTGTACTGCTCCTGTTGTTTAACCCCGCAACAGCTCAAACCTTCTACACTCCTGCCGCCGAAAATGTCGCTGCAAGGGCAGTTTTCCAGGATAACAAATATGGTATGTTCATTCACTGGGGGCTCAGCAGTGTGATGGGCCATGGAGAATGGGTGATGCAAAACCGTAAGATCAAAAAAGAAGATTACCAGCGATACCTGCGGGTTTTCAACCCGGTAGATTTTGATGCAGAAGAATGGGTGCTTGCTGCAAAAAATGCAGGCATGAAGTATATTGTCTTCATCACCCGCCACCACGATGGTTTTTCCAACTGGGACACCAAATACAGCGACTGGAAAATAACCAACACCCCTTATGGCAAAGATGCGCTGAAACAATTAGCAAAAGCCTGCCAGCAAAACGACATGAAACTGGGGCTTTATTATTCCACTCTTGACTGGTACCGCAATGATTATCCCTATGAAACCGGACGTACCGGTCAATACAGCGGCAGAACTGAAAAAAGCAATTATGCAGAATACCTGCAATTCATGAAAAACCAACTGACGGAGCTGCTCACCTACTATGGGCCCGTGATGAGCATTTGGTTTGATGGGCACTGGGACCAGACCAACCCGGAAGGACACTATGACCGCAGTTCTCGCATTGACTGGAAATATAATGAGATATATAGTCTTATTCACCAACTGCAGCCCGCCTGCCTCATAGGCAACAATCATCATCTTGATCCTATTCCCGGTGAAGATTTCCAAATGTTTGAACGGGACCTGCCGGGAGAAAATAAATCAGGACTGAGTTTTCAGCAACCCTCTGATGCTATGCCACTGGAAACCTGCGAAACCATGAATGATTCATGGGGCTATAATGTAACAGACCGCAATTATAAAACCGTGAAGCAGGTGATACAGTTGCTGGTGAATGCAGCAGGCCGCAATGCCAACCTGTTGCTGAATGTCGGCCCTATGCCCAATGGTGAGATACAAAAAGAATTTACCGACACACTGCTCGCAGCCGGTAAATGGCTGCAACAATACGGCGCTGCCATTTACAACACCCGTGGAAAGATCATGCCGCCGCAACCCTGGGGTGTGGCCACCCGAAATGGGAAACAAGTTTACCTGCACCTGTTGCAGTTGCCGCAAAACGATTTTATTCTGTTGCCCGGCTTTAAAGAAGATATTTCTTCAGTTGAAATAATGGGCAGCCATAAAAAACTAAAATGGAGCAAAGTGCCGGAAGGTGTTTTTGTATATCATGAATTTCCGGCTACGGGCAGCATAGATCATATCATACAAGTGAATATGAGATGATTCAGGCCTACAGAAAAAACAGGTACCATCTCTGATTCTTCCTGATACCTGAAAAGTGTTATCCGTTCCTCCGGATTGTCCAAAACAGATTAGCCTGCTATACTAAAACAAGGGATAACCCGTTTTTAAGAAACAACCTGCATATATGAGACGCCTCCTTTCTTTTTTCATCACCTGGTTTTTTATCAGCACAGCCTCTTCGCAAACTGTTTTTAAACGTAACAGTGCCTATGCAGAGTTTATGGGCACAGGACTGGTGTTGTCTGCCAACTATGAGCGGCAACTATCTCAAAAACCAGGTTTTGGAGTGCATATCGGTGTTGGTCTCGGTGGATATAAACCGGCAATCCCTTTGGGTGTGAAATATATTCTAGATCTTGGTAACGAAAAGTCTTTTGCTGAAGCCGGTTTGGGTATTACCCTCGCTGAAATGGAATTATGGGACAGTGATTACAATCACCCGAGCGATAAAAATCCTTACAAACCGGGCTTTATCCCTTCCATTGGTTATCGTCACCATAGCAAGAGTGGTTTCATGTGGCGGACGAATTACACTCCTTTGTTTTCCAAATGGAAAAATGCGCCTTGGTTGTTTGGTGTATCCGTAGGATGGAGATTCTGAGTTTTTTTGCAAGAGACAGATGCAAAATAGCCACTCATTTCATCATCATAACCGCAGCCATTGTCTCCACTCCTTCCCAGATATAGCGAATGATCACATTCTCATTTTCTGCATGCTGGTTGTTATCATAATTCACTACGGTAATAGTAATGGGTTTGGCACTCAGATGTTTTTCAAAAAGATAAAGTGGCAGGCTGCCGCCCAATGAAGGCAGCAACACCAGTTCATCTTTAGTAGTAGATTGAACGGCTTTGATAATCCTTCCCGCAACGGGCAGGTCCATGGCTGTGCGTTGCGCATTATAGCCATTGTCCGATGGAATCAATTTGGCGATAAGCGGATATTTCTTTCTTTCCTCACCAGTCGGGTCTTTATCCGTAATGTAATACCCCTGTTCACGGATATGATCCGCCAGTTTTTTAACCTGCCTGTCCACATCATTTCCCGCCACGAGCCGCAGGTCAAGCACAGCCGTTGCCGTAGTAGGGATCACATTCGCCGCCTGTTCTCCCACATTGGCACTTTGCATGCCGTTGATGTTGAGGGTGGGCAGGCTGAGCAATTCTAAAAAGGTTTGCCCGGCGCCATCGGGTTTCGCAATGCCCAACTCCTCCTTTAGCATCGCTTCTACATCAGGCACCTGCTGCAGTGCTTTTTTCTCGGTTTCACTAAAAGGCAGCACATCATCATAAAATCGCTTGATGGTCACCATACCGTTCCTGTCTTTCATGGAAGCCAGCAATTGCGCCAACCGCATGGCAGGGTTTGGCGCCCAGTTGCCATAGTTTCCGCTGTGCAAAGGCCGTGTGCCGCCATAAACAGTAAGCCCCACATTCACATCGCCCCTTACACCAAAAACAATTTGTTTCTTACCCGACTGGTGCCTGGGCCCGTCGCAAATGATCCACAGATCGGACTTTAGTTTCTCTTTAAACTTTTCAAAAACAGCAGCAAGATTAGGCGAGCCTTTTTCTTCCTCTCCTTCAAAAAAGAATTTAATATTGACCGTGGGCTTCATTCCAGATTTGACAATTGACTCATACGCCTTGATGATGGCATACACCCCAGCTTTATCATCAGCGCTGCTGCGACCGTAGATGCGCCATTCAGGATTTATTATTTCATTTGACGTTGGCATATTGATCAGTTTCCCGCCCCTGTCTAACCGGTCAGTTGCCAGCACGGGAACAAAAGGTGATAATCCTTTGGCCCACTGTGCAGGGTTCACCGGCTGCCCGTCATAGTGTGCATAGAAGGCGATTGTCTGTGTGGCGCCGGGTGTGATCGCTTCTGCATATACCACAGGCGAAGCCAGCGGCCTGTCAACAGTAAGCAGCTCGGATTTCAGACCCAGCTTTTGAAGCAAGGCAGAAATGTATTGGGCATTCTTATTGATATTGCCAGTATCGCCATACACGTTGGGCAATCTTAGAAACTCCATGTATTCCTGCAGCCAATTCCGCTGCTGAGATTGACTGTAATCACTGATAGTTTTACCCGAAGACTGGGCATATATCGCCTGGATGAATATGCACAGGCTGAAAACCGGCAGGCTGATCATTTTTATCATATCAATGAAATTGAAGATTTAGGCAAAATATCATAGAGAATACATCATGGGAGACTTGAAGTTACTGTAAAAATAAAAGCCGCAACCCGCAGAATAAAGAATGCCTTTTCATCCCGGGACTGGTATTTTCAACATCCGAAATGCCTTAAAGAAAATTGCCGGTGGAAATACCGGCAAAGGAGTTATTAAAAATGTGACAAAGGTGAATGTTTTTTAAACTAAGGGATCACTCCAGTGCATCCAGCAATTGCCCCCATCCTTTTGTCATCGCCTGCATTGCAGCGTCCGACGCTTTGCCATCATATTTCCCGATTATTTTTTGCTGCTGACGAACAGCCCCATTTTGTACATTTTTTAATACCATTGCCCCCTCAAGAGTAAAAGAGGTGGCAGCACCGGGGTCAGCATTCTTTATAGCCTTGATCAGCGAACCCACTTTTCCAGCCTGTTTAAACTTGCTGAATGTTACAGTCAGCAGTAATCCACAATCCTGGTCCTTTGCTTCTTCTGCCGAAGAAACAGCCACTGCCTCGACACCGTTTTTGTTCAGCATATCCACCAATTCATCGTGCAGTTCCGCCAGTTGTCCTGTTTCTTCAACTGGTTCCAGCACAGCTACCTTACTGCCAGCCAACTTACCCGTATTTTTAGAACCAGGTTTTTCATCTCCTTTATTATTGTAACTGCCCTGCTTCATCATGCTGCTGACATCAAACTTATCCTGAAGGTCTTCTTCATTTTTTGTTTCTGTATAACCCGGCGGAATTTCAAAAAGCATTGAATCCAATTTTGCCACACTAAGTTCCAGTGTTTCAATAGTTGTCACAAACTCACTGGCGCCTCCCTGCCTGCTGCTCATGATCATTGTCTTGGTCTCGATAAGCGGAAACCCCAGTTTTCCTTTGCCAGTTCGTTTGGAAACAAACCTGTCCCGGCAGGCAGGCATATTTTGCCCTCCGTTGTATGATGTACGGCCGTGGCCTGTCAACGGGCAATCGAATTGCGGAAGATCAATATACCAGCCATCTGTTTTAATAAGCATGCTGTCTTTCATCATGCAGGCATCAGCAGAAGGATTCATTTTCTGGGTGGTCCACACATGTCTTGCCGTGAAACCATACATTTTTTTTCTTTCACCGGTGTCGGTAATGTTATACCACATATAAATGGTGCCGCCGTCATTACTGTTTGATTTTTCCTTAGCGCTGGCCTGCAATGGTTTGTTCTTGGCAACCGGTTTTGCAACTTCTTCCATCGTTTCCTCTGTTTCAGATGCAAAAGGCTCGATATAATACAGTTTCTTCTTATCGTTGATGCGGATGGTTCGCTGGAGATCGCATTGTTCAATAGTGGCAGGATTGGTCATGCCCATAAATCCGCCGCCTTCAGTTCTCTTGCGCATGCCTTTTACATAGATGGTGGATTCCGACTGCATTCCCGACATGATTGTCGCCTGGCGGATCTTGTATTGCTGGGCACCGGCATGGCTGAAAGCAAACGCTGCCAGCATGAGCATAAAAAAAGATAAGATTTTTTGAACTTTCATTGGAGTGGTTTCAGTTTTGAAAAAGATGCCGGCAGCAATAGCTGCCTGTTTACATCTCAAAAATATATCCATGTGCAAACCCATCGGTCTCCATCCTGCACCAGTTGAGCAGATAAAGGCATGAATTGACATGAATAGGGAACAGAAAAAAAATCCGTCTGGCAGCAGGATAAAGCTTACCTTTGGGTCGACAATTTGAGTTTATTGCTCTTGTAAGTGAACATATATTCTGCGTATCCGTTTATCTTTCCTTTACACCTGCACATTTCTCAAGTATTTATCATTTCAAAATCAAGATCATGAATATTTATGTTTCCAATCTCGGTTATTCCGTATCAGATGAGCAGTTAACAAAACTTTTTGCTGAATATGGCGAAGTGTCTTCTGTAAAAATAATAATGGACAAACTCACTAACCGCAGCCGTGGCTTTGCCTTTGTAGATATGCCTAATGAAACAGAGGGTCAAAAAGCCATCAATGAACTAAGCGGCAAGATGCTGGACGGCCGGTCCATTACGGTGAACCTGGCAAGACCTAAAAAAGAATTCTGAGCAAGCCGGGGTTTTCCCGCACCGTAATTACAATCAACAACCGCCGGATAGATATGCTGCTGCAGCAGGAGCAATAAACCATTCCGCAGTATTTTAAAATAAGCGACTATGACAAATGAACAAATTGAAAAATTTGTAGAAGTGAAGCAACGAAAAAATAACCCGTTGAATATTCATTTCAAAGATCGCGGCACTGTCACAGGTCTTTTTGTGCAGGGCACTGATTACAGCGAACTGAAATCAAAAAATCTCTGGCGCATCGTCAGCAATACCAAACTGGACGAGTGGAAGCAGACAAAAGACATGAACCTGAGCCGCATCTTCAACGGCATGTCATTCACCCGTCTTTCTGAGGATTGATGACAACTGTCAGTTGCATTGATGACGCAAAACAGGACATCCATTATTAATGGAAGCTACCTTTAAACTCATTATTTGTATCTAAACCTGCAACCAGGTATGTTTCGGACAGTGATCACAGGCACCGGTTCCTATATTCCGCCACATGTGCAGACAAACCGGGAGTTTGCACAGCATTTATTCTATACAGAAGATCAGCAGCCTATTCAAACCCCGCCGGAAGAAGTGGTGGAAAAATTCAAACAGATCACCGGTATTGAAGAACGCCGCTATGCCAGCAGCGGGTTGAATACCTCCGACATCGGCAGTATTGCCGCTGATGCAGCTTTAAAGGACAGCACTGTCAACCCCGAAGAAATTGACCAGCTTATCGTAGCGCATAATTTTGGGAATGTAATAAAAGATACTATCCAGACCGATGCCGTTCCTTCACTGGCCAGCCGCATCAAACAAAAACTTGGCATCCGCAACCCGCATTGCGTGGCCTATGATATTTTGTTTGGCTGCCCCGGCTGGGTGCAGGGACTGATACAGGCAGATGCCTTCTTTAAGGCCGGTATGGCTAAAAAAGCATTGGTGGTGGGCACCGAAACATTGTCGAGAGTGATTGACATGTATGACCGTGACAGCATGATCTTCAGCGATGGCGCCGGCGCTGCAGTATTGGAATATCAAGAAACATCTGATGAAGGTCCCGGCGTTATCGGAACTGCAGCACTCACCCACGCTGTGGAAGAAGCCGAATATATCAATATGGGCATGTCTTATTACCCGGGCAGCGATCCCGGCATCCGTTATATCAAAATGAAAGGAAGAAAAGTGTATGAGTATGCTATGAAATATGTGCCGGCTGCCATGAAAGAATGCCTGGATAAAAGCGGTGTAAGCATTGAGCAGGTGAAAAAGATTTTCATTCACCAGGCCAATGAAAAAATGGATGAAGGCATCATCAAACGGCTCTACCAGCTTTACGACAAAAAAGTATTGCCGGAAAACATCATGCCCATGAGCATTCACTGGCTGGGCAACAGTTCAGTAGCAACGGTGCCCACTTTATATGACCTGGTGCTGAAAAATAAAGTACCGGGCCATCAGCTCACCGCCGGTGACATTATACTTTTTGCTTCTGTTGGCGCAGGGATGAATGTGAATGCGGTTTGTTACCGCTGCTGAAGAATGGTTATGCCAATAGTTTCACATTAACTGCATACGGCCCTCTTGGCCCCATCTCTGTTTCAAAACTCACTTTATCGTTTTCCTTGAAATTGCCGGAGAGATTATTGGCATGAACAAAAATACTTTCCTGCGATTGCTGGTCTTTGATAAACCCAAATCCTTTTTCATGGTTAAAGAAAGTGATCTTTCCCTTACGGGTAAGCTCCTCCTCGGTCAGCGGCACATACTGCGGCACACCGATCTCGATATCTTCTAATTTGATCTCAGTTCTCTTTTTCGGATCAGGCGGTGTGTCTGTGATATTGCCGTTCTCATCCACATAGGCCATCATAGCATCCAGCCCTTTGCTTTTACCGGCATTCTCTTTCCGCTCTTTCATCCTTTCTGCCTTGTCCTGTTTTTCTTTTTGCCTTTTTTTCTCTCTTTCTTTTTTGTTCCATGAATCGGCCATGTAGTAGTTGTTTTTTTATAAAGGTAACGTTTTTATGCCGGAACCCATTATGAATCTGCAGTGCTGTAATTAAGGCAATATAAGCCTCATTTTTTCATTCTTTTCTGAAGCTGCTGGATGTCGTCGAGGTCTTTTAAACGGCCTGCCGCTTTTTTCACTTCAATAAGATGGTTGACATGCACAACCCTGATCCGCAACCCATCATCATCAAAAATGGTTGAGAGTTGATAGGTATCTTCAAAATCCAGGCCTTTTACCGCAGTCATAATATCAATACCCACCGGGTTACGGCCGAAAGAGAAAAGATCGTTTTCTTTCACATTTAGAAACTTATCCAATGTCATGTCAAATACCGGCATGTGAAACTGGTGAAAAGCCATTGCCAGTTTCTGATAGTTTTCCTCTGTACATTCAACCCATATGTCCATATAACCTGTCACTCTTGAATGACCATGAAGCACCACGGCAAGCCCCCCACCATGATTTATTTCACCTCCTGGTCGTTGAGGGCCAGCAAAAAATCTCTGAAATCTTCCTGGAAAATATCAGGCATCAGTGTTGATGTTTTCTCATTCCAAAAACAGTTTTATCCATTCGTGGCGGGTTGTCTAAATCAAATTTATAGGCAATACTGGTCAGATACCAATAGATACGCAATCGTTCCTGGCAGGTATGATTGCTGTATTCCCGCATGGCATCATCCGGTATTTTTTGGGAGTTTCCATTGAATAAAGTTAGAAACAAACAGGCAAATCTGCCACATCACTGTTTCACAGGCACCACTTCCCAGCTATCCGTCCGGAAGGGTATAACAGGCAATCCTTCTTTATTGAACAGGTTAGACATGCCTGTGTTGCTGAAAGAAAACCTCACCGCAACAGGATTGGCTACCTGCTTATTGGAGACAACGATCCTGTCCTTTTCCAATTTCACTTCGGCAGGCAAAAAATTCCGGTCTTCCCCGGCAATCAAAAACTCAGTAGCTTGTTTCTCCTCCCCTTTCAGCATAAAACCATTGGGTGCATTGTCAAAGTACAGGTTTATCTTTCCTTTACTTAGTTCCATACTTTTATACTTCGGGTTCAGGTAAACAGGTGACGGGATCGGTTTCTTATAGGTTTCAGCGAGGGCCAGGTTGGCGAGACGTAAACCAACATCCAGTTTGTTCTTAGGATGCTGGTCCTTCACATTATCAACCAGGTCGGTGATCACAACCATTCCTGTTTTAGGATAGGACAAAGAACGGGTCTGTTGTTCCATCAGCAAAGCTGCTTCGTATGTATTTTCATAGGTGTAAGGTGCAATCTGCACAAAATAGAAAGGAAAATCCTGTTCAAATTGTTTGCGCCAGGCGCCGATCATGCCGGTAAACATTTTTTCATAGGTACTGGCCCTTACCGTATTTCCTTCGCCCTGGTACCAGATGACGCCTGCAATGGTATAATTGGAAATGGGATAGATCATTGCATTGTAGATAAGCCCAGGTTTATTGGGCCGGTAGGTAACATCCCTTATTTTGGTTGCCGCTTCTTTCATCGCCGGGTCGCTGTTCAGCACTTCAACGGGCTCCCACAACTCTACCGGTGTGCCGCTCCATGCAGATTGAATAAGACCGATAGGAAAACCATTAAGCTCTGTTTGCAATTTCTTGCCGAAGAAATAACCAATGGCGCTGAACCGCCGTAGCGTTTCTTCGCTGCAGGAAACCCATTGTCCCTCGGCATGATCCTGCGGGTATTCAGCAGTTTTTTTGGCAACGGTAAAAAAACGTATTTTATCATTATTGCTTTTCGGGCCTTCGTCTTTGATATGCTGTGTGTTGCTCATTTCCATATTGGATTGACCCGAACAGACCCACACTTCACCAATCAGTATATTCTCCAGCACAATCGTAGTAAACCGGCTTTTGATTGTTATCGTGTAGGGGCCGCCTGCTGCCGGAGTGCTGATCTTTGCTTTCCATCTTCCGCTGTTGGGCGCCTGAACGGAATCAACAGTGGTTCTCCAGGAACAGGCAATGGTAAATCGTTCGCTGGGGTCTGACCAGCCCCACAATGTTGCCTGTGAATTTTGCTGCAACACCATATTGCTCGCCATGATTGGCGGCAGCCGGATGATAGCAAATAATTCTGAATTAAAGGAAGCAAAGACCAGTGTGCAACTCAGCAGGAATAACTTTTTCATAATGCAGTTTTCAGTTGCCGAATTTAGTAATTCTTTAATGATAGAAATTTTAATTGACGGTAGCCTGGCTTGATGCTGCTACCAACATTCGGTTGCTTGGCGACCGCAACCGGGCTGTCTTACTTAATCAATGGGCTTAAGTGCCCTAACAGACACCAACCGGAGCAGCAGTGACTGATTATTGAAAGCCATCAATGACGAAAAATTGGGTCAAGCCGGGAAAGGATATAAATTTGCAGAAAAAATCCTATATCTATGTACAATAAACCTTTTTTTCAAATCATCAATCCCACAGTTACAGCTTTTGCATCCTTCATAACACTTGCTATTGAGCAAACACATTACAATCCGGGTAAACTAGCCGATGAGGAAGCCAGACTGGTGACATTTGAATGAAATGAAACTGATGTAATTGATGTTTATCGATTGGGAAATTACAGGCAGTGCTACCAAAGAATAATGACATCTGGTTTTAGTTTTTAGGGTACAAGCTATACTTTTCCTAAGAAATTGAATATGGGCCTTTCTTTCTCATATGCCCTGAAGAGGACTTGAGAAATTATGCATAAAAAAAGCCCCAACTTACGCCAGGGCTTTCAAATCATAAACCATCAACCTTACTTCACTTTCTCCACTACTTCATTTCTAAAGACGACTGTATTATCAAACACATCCACCAGCACCAGTTTGCTCTTATCAATATCTCCCGCCAGTATCCGTTTGCTTAACTGGTTCACAATCTCTTTTTGTATCAGCCGCTTCAGGGGTCTTGCACCAAACTGCGGGTCAAAACCCTGCTCGGCAATGTATTCCAAAGCATACTCGCCAAACTCCAATTGTATGCCGCTTTCCGCCACTAATTTCTTCAACGCATTCAGTTGTATCTGCACAATGCCTCTTATCTCCTTTTTCAACAGCGGCTGGAACATGATGATCTCATCCACCCTGTTCAGAAATTCAGGCCGTATCGTTTGCCGCAGCAGGTTCATCACTTCCACTTTTGCTTTTTCCGCAGCGGCTTCAATATCTTTCTCTTTCACCCCATCAAATGCATCCATAATGAGGTGGCTGCCGATATTGCTGGTCATGATGATGATGGTGTTCTTGAAATTCACCACCCGGCCTTTGTTATCGGTGAGTCTTCCGTCATCCAGCACCTGCAGCAACACATTCCACACATCGGGGTGGGCTTTTTCAATTTCATCCAGCAACACCACACTATAAGGTTTTCTCCGTACGGCTTCGGTCAGTTGCCCTCCTTCTTCATAACCCACATAACCGGGAGGAGCACCCACCAGTCTGCTCACGGTATGTTTTTCCTGGTATTCACTCATGTCAATCCGGGTCATCATACTTTCATCATCAAACAAATATTCAGCAAGGGCTTTCGCCAGTTCCGTTTTACCCACACCGGTTGTTCCCAGGAAAATGAAAGAACCGATCGGCTTTTTCGGGTCCTGCAAGCCTGCCCTGCTCCTGCGCACAGCATCAGCCACCGCCGTGATAGCTTCATCCTGCCCCACCACCCTTTCATGCAGGTGATCTTCCAGTTTCAGCAATTTCTCTTTATCGCTTTGCAGCATCTTTGTTACAGGAATGCCTGTTGCTTTAGCAATGCTTTCGGCAATATCTTCAGCATCCACTTCTTCTTTCAGCAAACGCTTTTCGCCGCTTTCTTCTATTTGTTTCGTAAGGTTAGCGATCAGTTCTTCCTGTTCTTTTATTTTTCCGTAACGTATCTCGGCCACTTTTCCGTAATCACCTTCCCTTTCCGCCCTTTCTGCCTGCTGTTTCAGGTTCTCGATCTCCGCCTTTGCATTCTGCACCTTCTCCACCAACTCTTTTTCCTGGCTCCATTTGGCTTTGTAAGTATCCCTTGTTACAGCAAGATTCGCAATCTCGGTATTGAGTTCTTTCAGCTTTGCTTCATCATCCTCCCTTTTGATAGCTTCCCTTTCTATTTCTAATTGCCTGATCTGCCTTTCCAATGTATCCAGTTCTTCGGGCATAGAGTTCATCTCTAAGCGAAGTTTGGCTGCACTTTCATCAATCAGATCAATCGCTTTATCCGGCAGGAAGCGATCCGTTATATAACGGCTGGATAATTCCACCGCTGCAATGATCGCTTCATCCTTGATGCGGACATGGTGGTGTGTTTCATAGCGGTCTTTCAAGCCACGCAAAATGGAAATAGCATCTTCCACATCAGGTTCATCAATCATCACCCGCTGAAAACGCCTTTCTAATGCTTTATCTTTTTCAAAAAATTTCTGGTATTCATTTAAAGTGGTTGCACCCACAGCTCTCAGATCGCCTTTGGCCAGCGCAGGTTTCAGAATATTGGCCGCATCCATAGCGCCTTCGCCGCCACCTGCGCCAACCAGCGTATGTATCTCATCAATAAACAAAATGATCTCACCATCGCTGCCGCTTACTTCCTTCACCACGGCTTTCAGTCTTTCTTCAAATTCCCCTTTATATTTTGCCCCGGCAATGAGCAAACCCATATCCAGCGCATAAATAATCTTTGATTTCAAATTCTCCGGTACATCGCCATTCACAATCCGGTGTGCAATGCCTTCGGCGATGGCGGTTTTACCTACACCGGGTTCACCCACAAGGATGGGATTATTCTTTGTTCTGCGGGAAAGAATATGAAGGGTTCTTCTTATTTCTTCATCACGGCCAATGACGGGATCAAGTTTTCCCTGTCTTGCCAGTTCATTCAGGTTCTTGGCATATTTGTTCAGTGCATTGAATTCCTGTGATTGTGTTTGCGAAGTAACGGTTTCGCCTTTGCGTAATTCTTTAATAGCAGCGATCAGTCCTTTTTCGGTAAGCCCGGTATTCTTCAATAGTTTGGCCGCATCATCATTTCCCTGTACAATGGCCAGCAGCAGATGTTCCGGCGTCACAAACTCATCGCTGAACTGCTTCATTACAGCGCCGCTTCGAAGCACCACATTGTTTGCTTCCCGGCTGATCTGCTGGGCAGGGTCACCGGAAATTTTTGGTAGTTTGCTGATGAGTTCATCCAGTTTGCTTTCAACAAGATTAACGGTAACGTTATTCTTCTTGAGCAGATACTCAACAGGGGAATCTTGCTGTTCAAGCAACGCCTTGAGGATATGCTCCGTCCCGATATTTGGGTTTTGTGCATTAAAAGCAATCTGCTGTGCCTGCTGAAAGGCTTCGGCTGCTTTTATGGTAAAGTTTCCTAAGTTCATAATAATTAATTTTATTTGTCAACAGACCATGGCAAATCACAGAACCTGCTTTGGTCTGTTGACCGTTGACTGTGGACAGAACTCAAATACGTATCCAAGGCCCCAAACCCCGAAACTATGTCATATAAAGTTAGTTTTATCTGCATGAAAGTCATACCCGTAGCTGTTTTCCTGCTATTCTTTCAGCCTGCTGTTGCCCAGCCCGACTGGTCTGAGCTGAATACAGAACTGCAGGCCAAACAAAAATTACTGGGCAACAACTTTACGATAATGATCGCCAATAAGGATAGCCTTTTGCTTAAAAAAGATATGGGCGACTTTAATGCCAAAACATTAGCCCCTATTGCCAGCAGCAGCAAATGGCTCACTGCCGCCCTTGTGATGGTGCTGGTGGATGAAGGAAAACTTTCGCTGGATGAACCCGTTGTGAAATATATTCCTGAGTTTGAAAAATATTTCAAGAACTACATTACACTGCGTCATTGCCTCAGCCACATGACGGGCATCAGCGATGAAGGCAGTTTTTTGAAACGCTTTTTTCAGCGTAAAAAATTCAACTCGCTGGAAGAAGAAGTCAACAGTTTTGCCGCAAGGGAGATCAGGGCCAACCCCGGCACCGATTTCTGGTATGGCAATATCGGGCTCAACATAGCTGGCCGTGTGGTGGAGGTGGTGACCAAAAGGAGATTTGACCTTGTGATCAAGCAACGGCTTTTTAACCCGCTGGCAATGCGCCGCACCAGTTTCACCACCATGGATGGTTCGGTCATCAATCCCTCCGGCGGCGCACAATCCACTGCCGAAGATTACATGAAGTTTTTACAGATGCTGCTCAACAAAGGAAAGGTTGGCGACAAACAGGTGCTGAGTGAAGAGTCTTTACAGGAACTGGTGAAACTGCAAACAGCGGATGTGCCGGTGAGATATGCTCCTGAATCAGCCAAAGGATATGGCTATGCGCAGGGCAGTTGGGTGATAGAAGAAGGAAAAGACGGCAAGGCAAATGCATTGGCCAGTCCCGGCTTGTTTGGCGCATGGCCCATGATTGATTTTTGCCGCGGCTACGCCTACCTGGTACTTGTAAAAAGCCTTTTGGGAGAAGAAAGAGCAGAAGCTCATAAAGAACTAAAGACCATCGTGGACCAGCAACTGCCTGCCAAATGCCAATGATGCCCGGGGTTATCTTTTCTTCAGCACTACCTGCTCGTTTTGTTTGGCCACCACCCTGTTGAAGAATTCCCGCAAAGCTTCATATTCTTCTGTGGCGAAAAGGGCCTTTTTGGTTTCGAGTCTGCATGTGATCCTGATCTCCTTATCCGATGCCCTGGTTGCCACATATTCAAAAGCGGCATCGCCCTGCTCGTTCAGTTTCATGTTTAGTGAAGCAGGTATCTCATCTGCGGTATAGCCATCGGGAATGGTCAATGAAATAGTATAACTCTCATCAAGCTTATACGGCATTTCAACCGGGTATCTTCTGTCTGCCGATTTGAAGGGATTGGTTTTGTAACGTCCGGACACAACGGGATGGATATAGATTATACCGGCAGGGTCTGTATTGTATGCAATATCATAAGTGACCTCAACCGGTTCGTCCAGCAATTCACGGGAATGTATTTCCGGGTTTTCAATCTTTACTTCATTTTCATACAAAGCGGTTATCTCTTTCTTTAATGCGTCCCTATCACCCGATTTAAGCTTTTCCCTCATTTCAACGGATTCATAATAACCATGCAGTTTAGTCACCTTACCTTTCCACTCCCCTTTTTCGTTTCCTTGCAGCAACACACGGATGTTTTCCTTTTCAGTAAGCATATCAGAACTGAGATTCAGCTTTGTTCCCTTTTCATCCACCACTCTTACAGAGCCATTGTAGCAGTCATACGGCAATTTGCCAAATCCAAGGTAAGAATGGCTGGCATCCATCATCATATCTTTCCCGTCAACCCGTGCCTGGCTAATGACATAGTTGAAGCGGCCAATGACGGGATAATTATCATACACAAAACCAAATCGCTTCCGGCTGAGGATAACAGGATCTGCATGGATGCCGGCATACCTCAGCATGGCCGTCAGCAGCAGGTTGATCTCGGCCACTCCCCCGCTTTTAGAATCAAAAACACTTTTCAATGATTTATCTATGTAAAGCTGAACATGATCCGTGCAGGTGAAATTGTCACGGACATAAGCAAATATTTTCTTTGCCTTTTCTGTTTCTGTTGTGGCATTCTGCAAAATTGCCGGCAACAATTTGGGCAGCCAGTCAATGGCTTTTTCCAACTGCATCCCGAATTCATCCCTTTTTATCAGGCGTTGTGTAAGATCAGGCCATGTGCCCATGATTGTGGTTGGTGTCAGCGGCTCAAGGTAGGCAGCGAGCTGAAATTCCAGTTTGGCCATATAATTTTTCAGCGTCGTGGTATAGGCTTCCTCATTCAACGGGGGCACCTCTTTCATAGCCCAGCGAAATATCGAAATTCCGCAGCTGATCGTAATGCGTTCCGTTCCCAGAGATGTTCCATAACCGCCTTCCCTTTTAACCTCAACACCAAAATTCCCTGTTTTGTCCTTCCTGTCCCGTATATGAAAAGGCATACTGCCTTGTGATATCAGCATATATTTTAAAAAAGCCGGTATGGCCACGGTGTATTCACTCCAGAGAGCAGGAATTTCCCGCTGAAAATACCAGGGCTGAAGATTAAAAAGATAATCCGAAGTAAGTTTATATTCATACTCAATTACAGATCCCTCCTTCACATTGGGAAAAGTGAATTTGCGGATAACCCTGTTCTTATCAATCCTGTCTTTGAAAAGAGCCGTTTTTACATCCAGTTTGGACTGGACCACTTTCCCGTTCTCATAATTATAAGTGACCGCCTTCAGGTCATCCAGTTTTTCTTCATTCTCACCTTCTGCATACAAGGGTATCTCAACAGTGGCATAGTCATAGCCGCTTTTTTTGAGAATATGAATCCGCTGATGACGTTTGAATTCAAGGGAAAACCATTCTTTCTGGTTTCCCTTTATCTGAGTGCTGCCGACATCTGAAATGATCACAGCTGCTGCACTGGTGTCAATATTATATTTTTCTTTTGTAAGATCTGCTGCTGAAACCTTTCCAAATTTTACAGGGCCGGGTTCCTGTGCAGAGGCAGTAAGAGTAAGAACGGCAAGAAAGATAAAATAAGGTTGTCTCATGTGGTTCGTATTGTTCAGAAAATCCAGTGCAGATGCACCGGGAATATCAGAAAGCCTTCAGGGGTTGTTCATTCCGCACCAGCACTACCCGGTTGCGGTCGGCCTTATACACAGCATCGTAATACTTCACTAATTCCTGGTAGTCTTTAGCAGGGAAACGACCACTGTATTGCTCTATGCTGCGATAATAGTATAATTTGTTTCCGGAAAGTTTTACCGAACAACTGTATTTGCCGTAAGGACTGCTGATGTTTACCGCCGCCGGAACAGATTCCGGTTCATAACCTTTGGGGAGTTCTATTTCTACTGAATCCACATCTTTATAGTCATAGCCCAATAAAATATCTGTCTTTCTTTCCGCGGAAGCATTCAGTTTCCGGTAAGATTTTGTCATCACATTGGGTGTAATGAATAACCGTTTACCGGTGATGCTGGCATAATTTCTCACCACAATATCCAACGACTCATGGATGACGGGTAAAGCAGACGGCTCCTCCCGGTAATTGAATCCTGCAATATCATAAGTCGGGAAATCAAGGTCTTCACTCAGCAGTTCCCTCACTTTTTCCTGTGAAAGATTATTGATAATACCATGCAGCCTGTCCTGCTGAGTGCCCCTGTACTGAGATTGTGTATTCACTTCCAGCGTTCCTTCTTCATCAAGAAGAGCTTTGACTTTGCGAACCTGGAGATTTTCATTCACTCCATATTTTGGGGTGCGTACCATCCTGCCGCCATTCTCATCAACCAGCAGTGCATGTCTTCCTGAAGTAAAATCACCCAGGTATCCTGCCGGCATAGTCTGGCTGGTGCATTCAAGCCACATGCTGTCTTTTTGCAGCGGCACACAAAGAATGACATGGTTAAACTGCTGCGAAGGAAAATCCTCTGTAATATAAGTGGCGTTGGCGCCTGCCCGTATCAGTGCATAGTAAGAAGGTATGCCAGCTTCCTTCAGTAAACTGTACATATAATTGGTCAGCGCTTTGCAATCTCCATAGCCTTTTGTGGCTACAAACTTTGCTTCAAAAGGCTGCCAGCCTCCAATACCCAATTGTATGCTGATGTAGCGGGTATTTTTTTGCATATAGGCATATAAACGACTGACCTTTTCTCTTATATCACTAACACCCGAAGTAAGGCTATGCACTGTTTGTTTGACAGGATCGGGCAATTGGTCTTTCCCGATCTTCAGTGCATGTACAAATTTTCCAAAATCCTGCCAGGTGGCCATGTTACCCTTATAATCATCCATCTGGAATTCCGTTGGGCCAAGGATCACTACGGTGGAAAGTTCATGCCACATCGGAGAAAATGATTCACGGGAAATGGCCGGCATATTGCTGACCGACCAGGTGGTCATTACCTTGCTTTTATCACGACTCACAACCGGCTCGCCTTTGTATAAAAAAGCTTTATGCCTGAAAGTATAATTTTCATTGCAGATCACCGTAAGACTGCTTTTCTCCACTGCGAGGAACTCACCACCCTGCGGGGCCCACGAAGGGAAAAACAAAGTGGCTTTGTTAACGATCTCTGAAATGTATTCTACCGTATATGGATAGACTTTGTGATAAAAGCTGTGCCGTTTAACCCTGTTATCATCTATCAGGTTAGATTCCGAAGTACCGCTGATGTCTTCTACGTCTTTCTTTTTGATCTTTTTTAATTGTTTGCCGCCGGCATCGTACAGGTAGCCATCAATGGAAGAAATATCACGATGCTTGTCATAGTATTCAGAAAAATCAGCCCATCGTTCGCCTGCCTCATTCAATATGGTAACAGCATAACGGTTGGTGGTGATTGCCTCACGGGGACTTTTGATCTCAAATTGCAGCTCTTCCACCCTCACCACAGCGTTGGCATTCTTCAGCAGATCTTTGGGTATCAGCCCTACGGCATAATTCTGGGATGCAGCCGAAAAAGAAAGACCTGCGATGCCCAGCAACGATAAAATTATATTTACCCTCATGGTTTATTTCTTCTTTTTGAAAACGATCTGTTCGTTTTGTTTTTTCACAACGAAATTGAAAAACTCTCTCAGTATCTCGTATTCTTCAGGATCAAACCAGGCCCTCTTCACCCGGATGCGGGAACGCAGAGAAACAGTGCCGGCTGATTCAGAAATACGGTATTCAAACACAGCATCTTCCTCTTCGTTGAATTTCACTATGGCCTGTTTGGGAAGCTCATCCAGCACATAGCCTGACGGCACTTCCATTTGCAGTGTATAAAACTCATCTATGGTATATGGCATTTCTACAGGGTAAAAACGTTCAGCAGACTTAAACGGGTTTTCTTTATATCCCATTCCAAACATGGGATTGACATATAAAATATCTTCTTCCGGCTGAGCAACATCAAATTCAAAGAAAACACCAACGGGTTCTTCAAATTTTTCCAGCGAATCCACCCTTTCCTTTGCGGTGCTGATCTCTAAGCCAAAACCTTTAACTATTTCTTTGGCTAATTGCCCTGTGTTGCTTTCTTTGAGATTGTTACGGATACGGTACGATTCATAGTAGCCGGGCACCTGTTGCAGGCTGCCAATCCATTTTCCTTCCTCACTGTTGATCATGAAAATAGTTGTCATTTTCGACTCCTTCACTGATTCTGGTGTGAGATCAACTGACGTGGCAGCTTCATTGATGATCCTGGCATGACCGTTGTAACAGTCTGTTCCCAATTTGCCAAAACCTAAACGGGGTCTGCTTGCATCCAGGTAATATTCCTTACCATCTGTCTCTATGCGGCAAACAACATAGTTCATGCGGTCTATCAACGGGTAAATGGCATGTGAATAGCCATGTGACCGGGTACTTAATAATACCGGGTCTGCGTTGATTCCAGCCTTGCGGAGCATTGCTATGAGCAAAATATTGATCTCGGCCACATTCCCGTTCTTGTCTTTGAGAATATTCCTCAAAGATTTTTGTAAATATCTTGCGGATGTGCTGGTGCAGGTGAAATGATCCCTCACCCAATAATAAATATTCCGGGCCTTGTCTGTAAAGGTTGAGGCGTTGCCTACAGCATCTTGTGTTGCATCGCCGAGCCAGCCATTGTCCTTGGTGAGTTGCAGACCAAAATCTTCATCATTCATCAGGTCTTTGGTCACACTGGCCCATGTGCCCATGATGGGGCGATAAGGGAAGGGATCACGGATTGCCTGCAACTGGAATTCAATTTTTGAAATATGATTGCGAAGAGTAGATGTGAAATTTTCAAGTTTCAAAGCCGGTACATCTTTCATGGCCCAGCGGTAGTCTGTAACATTGGCAGAAAAATTTGCTCTATCCGTTCCACCGGCACCTCTTGTTTCCGCCATGGTAAAATTGCTCCGACGATTTTTTTGCTCCTTTACAGCATAAGCATGATAGCCCTGCGTAAGAGTTACATAATTATAAAATTCCGGCATGGCCACATTGTATTCACTCCAAAGGCGTGGGTATTGCCCCTGGAACTCCCACGGTTGCAGGTTAAACACAAAATCTGACATGATCTTATATTCATATTCAATGATGCTGTCTTCTTTAATATTCGGAAAAGTGAATTTTCTTATAGTCAGGTTTTTGTTGATCTTATCCTTAAAAACAGCAGATTTTACATCCAGTTTGGTTTCTACGACCTTACCATTTTCAAGATTATAAGTAACCGCTTTCAGGTTATTGAGTTGTTCTTCTGCATTACCTGCGGAACTGGTATAAAGATTTATTTCTACATCCCCTATATCATACCCGCTTTTCTTTAATATATGTGCCCGGCGATAGTTTTTAAACTCCAAGGAAAAACTTCCTTTGTTATTGCCGACGATTTCGGTGGAGCCGATATCAGCAATAACCACCGCTGCAGCGCTGGTGTCTAAGTCATACACTGTGGTTTTGAAATCTTCCGCTTTGACGCTGCCGAATTTGATCTTGGGCCGGTCCTGTGCCCCGGCAAAATAAACGGCTGTCAATAATAAGGAAAGAACGTGAATGAGTGACTTTTTCATCGAAGAAGTGAATTGGTGATAAATTACATAGAAAAAGTATTCTCAATTTTACATAAAAAAGCTGAATTTGCCTATTGCAGCAGTTCCTGATAAGGGTAACCTATTATTTATCAAACATTCATCTTGTCAAATTTATTTTCGCATACTGCCCTGATAAAAAAAACCGCTGCATCTCTCGGATTTGATCATTGCGGAATTGCCAAAGCTGTGAAGCTGGATGAGGATGCAAGACGGTTAGAAAAATGGTTGAGGAACCAATTGCATGGCAAGATGCAATACATGGAAAATTATTTTGATTTACGAATAGACCCTTCCAAATTAGTGCCCGGCGCCAGGTCGGTCATCACATTATTAAAAAATTATTACCCTTCGCAGCAACAGGAACCAGGCATTCCAAAAATTTCGAAATATGCGTATGGCATGGATTATCATGAAGTGATCCGCGGGCAGCTAAAAGAACTGCTGGCTCATATCAAATCAGAGATAGGTGATGTGCAGGGAAGAGGATTTGTGGACAGCGCCCCGGTGCTGGAACGAAGCTGGGCCCAAAGAAGCGGCCTGGGATGGGTGGGCAAAAACGGCAACCTGATCACTAAGCAAAGTGGTTCCTTTTATTTTATTGCCACCCTGATCACCGATCTTGAACTGGAATATGATGATCCGTTTGCAAAAGATTATTGCGGCACCTGCACCCGCTGCATAGATGAGTGCCCCACTGAAGCTATTCTTCCGGGTAAAGTGATTGACGGCAGCAAGTGTATTTCCTATTTCACCATTGAACTGAAGGAAATGCTGATTCCGGAAAACATGAAAGGCAAATTTGATAACTGGATGTTTGGCTGCGATACCTGCCAGGATGTTTGCCCCTGGAACCGTTTCAGCAAACCACACCAGGAAAAACAGTTTACTCCTATACCTGAAATACTAAACCTTTCCACGGAAGAATGGCAAGGCATGACGGAAGAAAGTTTTAAATCAATATTCAAAGACTCACCGCTGAAAAGGGCAAAGTTTGCCGGCATTCAGCGCAACCTCCGGTTTATTTCCGGTGATTAAATGAAACAGCTGTTCGCAGGGTGAGGAGGTGAAACCGGTGATGCCGGTTGATAATATCATCAGGTGTTGGCCAGGCGCTGCTCCACCACATGGTTCTTGTGATGTGCTGCTTCATAGTTCTGAAACTATAGCCGGCCGAAAGCCGGAAAGCAAACCGGTTCTGAGAAGGGAACTGGTATCCGATACCGGTTTCAGAATAAAACCCGGTAAATAGTTTGTGCCGTTCATTAAAAAACCTTTCTCCAATAGGTTCGTTTCTTTTCCAGGGCAATGCAATACCTGCATCTGCATAAGCAAACAAAGAAGTTTTGAAAAGATTATTTCGCCTTGCTGTAGCAAAAACCGGCACTGTGCTGAAACGATATTCATCAAAACCTGTCCCGATACCGGCGAACCATTTGTTTATGCTCAGCCCGCTGCTTACTTGTCCCTGCCAGGATGGTTCTGCCTGGCCTGCTAAAAAGGCTGCACCTGCTGAAGTTTGAAAATAGGGTTTAGCGTCGTTTCTCTTTTGCTGTGAAAAAACAATCACAGGGAATGCCAATAAAACAATTACGATCCATTTATACATAGTGCAAGGTTTAATGGTTAACGCTGATTTTGCTGATTTGCCTGATGTTATTGATGTTGGAGTAATCATACTGGTAGAGGCCGTCGTTAGCTACCACCAGTGCAATGTTGTTATAAGCGATCACATCAAATGTCTCTATGCCTTTTATGTGTTTCAGCAGTTGCAGGTTGCTCACATTGGAAGCATCATACACTTTCAGTCCATCATCACAGATAAAAAGATAGTTGCCGTCCTTGGATAAACCATGCGGATTTTTCATGCTATAAATCTTTAACAGGCGGGGGTTACTGAGATTGGTAAGTTCCAACACATCCAGTTCATTGGTAAAACCCTGGCAGGGTGTGCCGGAGCGAAGTGTTACATACGCATAGTTATTATCAGCGATCACCGGATCACAGGTGCGTACATGAACGAACTCTCCTGTTTTCACCGGTGCATCCGGGTTAGCCACATCATAGATATACATCCCAGACATCGAACCGATGAATAATTTATCCCGGAACGGATAGATAGTTTCAATATCCCAGCCTAAGGAAACCGTGGCTGTATTCACCGGGTCAACCGGGTTGCTGATATTAAACACATCAAGGTCATTATAGCCCACTGTGTAAAGCCGGTTGTTCATGATGGCAAACCTTGCCATGGAACCACCCTGCCCGAAAGGTGACGCTGAACCGCCACCGCCTGCCGCACTTGCGTCGCTGGCCAGGAAAAACTCAGAACGAATGCCCCACCATCCGCCTGTTTCACAATTTTCAGTCACAGTAGTGTCTTTTCTTACCCAATCCGTCACGATCATATTATTGCTGTTGGGACCAGCAAAGCCGCCACCCCAATAGCGATAAGGGAACACAGCATCGGTTATTTTTTTCACCTGCACCTGTAAAGGGTTGGTTATATCCAGGGTAATAAGATCTGAGTAAAGGTCAGCATACAGCGTATTTCCTTTTACGGCTATATCCAGGTTGCCGGGAATATCAATAAAAGCCACATTGCGGGGCGAAGAAGGATTGCTGTTGTCTATAATATGAATCCCCCTGTCCACATCATTCAGGAAAATATACTGGCCAAGTATATATAGTTTACCGGGACGCTGCACTTCTTTAGCAGGATTGCTTTTAATATTGGCCCTGACCTCATCTTTGGTTTTATAGATGGGTTCATACCAGGTGTATGTTCTTGTTTGGCTACACTTGTCTTTTATACATGCTGAAAAGAAAATGGGCAAAGATGCCAGCAGCAAGACAGTGATCCGGAAGCTAAGGCTGAGTTTCATAACAGTCAGTTTGGAAAAGCTGACAATCACTTTTAACCGGCCGTTGCATCAATTTTTGGAGGGAAACAAATATTTCAACCCAGCACCATATTGAATGTAGTGACTATTGAAGCCATCGTTCTTTTTTATCACCGGTGTCAACCCATAGGAAACAGAAGGATGAAAACTGAGAGCCATTTTCTTCCGCTGCAACAGGGGAACAGAAAATCCGCTGCTGATAAAAAGCTGCGTCTTGAGGAAAGGTTCAAAGTCACTGTAATAAGCAAGACGGCCCCGGTCATAATGAAGTGCGTTGGTAGCGACAAGCCTGGTGAGCCTGATCCCGTTTTCCCAGCCCAGCCTGAATTTTTTATTGTTGATGATGGCCCAGTCCAAACCGGCATAGAGACCGGCGAAATGATAGCGGTTATGATAAGTGCGGGAAGGCATGCCTGTAATCTCGGGGCGGTAGTAGTTGCTGACAAAAGCGCCGTCGCTGATGTTATTAAAGACCTGCAGGTTGCTGTCCACCCGGCTGCCCGTGTTGATGCTGGTGCTAAGCTGGTTATATTGAATACCTAAACGAAGGTGTGTCCTGGGTGAAATTTTTCGATGTGCAAACGCTTCCACAGTCCATGAAAATCCGCTGCGGGGTTCTTTCAGAATAACAGGAACAGCCGGACTGCCACCGCCTCCCACCTGCCCTGATGGCGAAGCATCAAAAGTGGCGGCCCTGTTGCTGATCAATCCGCCCCACAATGTATTGGAGCCACCGCCGGAAATACCAACCCCCAATTGCCATTTACTCTTTGACTTTTTAACAGGGTTAGCCGGGCTTTCCGGAACAATTTCTTCTTTTGCTTCTTCTTTCACTGTTTTTGTAGCGCTGTCCGCAGCAGCAGGTTCTTGCTTTGCCGCAATGACCTCTTTTTGTTCCTCTTCAGCCCTTGCAACAGTTGCTGCATTGTTTTGAACGGGTGGTTCCGTGTTTTGCAAATCATTATTTGTAGCAGCATCAGTTATGGCAGCAGCTTTTTCTGCATCCGGCAATGATTTTTCCCTTGCAGGCAGTTGTTGTTTAACAGTTGCTTTCTTCGGAACGGGTAATACAGCAGGCTCTAACGGAGCGGCAATCTTTGTTTTTGCTGCAATACTTTTTTCTTTTACTGCTGTTGCAGGTTCAACTGAAACAGGTATAGTTACTGTTCCTGGTCTTTCAACCGGTGTCTTCTCATCTTTTTCTATTTTATTGTCATCATCGTTTTTATTTTCAGCAGTCGTAAAGGGAACAGGTTCATCTTTTTCGTTGCTAACAGGACCAGTAGATTGAATGATATGCGGGGAATCATTTTTTGATTGTGTATAATAAAAAGCAGCAGCACCTCCCAGCAACAAACCCGGCAACAGCCACCAGAAAATGATGCGCCTGCGCCGCTTTTCCTTCCGGATGCGCTTCTCCACTTCCGTCCACACTTCCGCAGAAGGAGTAAACTTCAGGTCCTCCATTTTCTGTTGCACCTGTTTCTCAAATTCATTGACCGGCATAGCTCTTGTTTTTTTGGTCCTTTGAAATTTCGGCCAGCCATGTGATCAGCAATGCCCTGGCCCTGGCATATTGTGAACGGGATGTTCCATCGCTGATTCCCAGCATTTCACCTATTTCAACATGGGTGTAACCCTCTACTGCATGAAGATTGAAAATAGCCTGGTAACCGGGTGGCAACTGGCGGATCACATCGGCCAGTTCTTTGGCCTGCAGGCTCACAACAGGATTATCATCCGCCACCGGGTGCAGAGTTTGTTCAGTAAAAACCATCTCACTCCGGTATTTACGGTTCCTTTTCAGGAAATTCAGGGCGGTGTTCACCATCACCCGCCTGATCCAGGCTCCCAGGTCGCCTTCGCCTTTATATTGGCTGAGATATTGAAACACCCTCACAAAACCTTCCTGCAACACATCTTCGGCGTCATTCATGGATTTGGTATAACGATAGCACACCCCGAGCATTGTTTGGGCAAACTGCTCATACAACTGTCGCTGCGCTGCGGGTTTTCCCTTCAGGCAATCCCTCACCAATAGTCGCTCATCCATATTATCCGGCTGGCTGACAACAGGGGCAGCCCTTTCGTTGCACCGTGCTGCCTCAAAAATGTTTTCCCGTTTACGGCCCTGTCAATAGTTTTGAACCTCAAATTTATCAATTGGCAACAGACCCTTTAAAAACATTGGTTGAACGGGATGCAGCTGTGATCTGGCACCCTTATACTCAACATAAAACCATGACGGCGCCTTTACCGGTGGCAAGAGCAGAAGGCGTTTATCTCATAGATGAAAACGGCAATAAATACATTGATGCCATCAGCAGTTGGTGGACCAATATTCACGGCCACAGTCACCCCTTTATTGCTGAAAGGATCTATGAACAGGCAAAAAAATTAGAGCATGTGCTTTTTGCAGGCTGCACACATGAACCGGCTGTGCAGTTAGCCGAACAATTGCTGCCCCTGCTGCCCGGCGATTTCTCTAAAGTATTTTATTCCGATAACGGCTCCACGGCGGTGGAAGTGGCGCTGAAAATGGCGATACAGTATCAAAGCAATAAGGCAGAAGGGAAAAGAAATAAGGTTCTTGCATTGAGGAATTCTTATCACGGTGACACATTTGGGGCGATGAGTGTGAGTGAAAGAGGTGTTTTCACCCTGGCTTTTGAAAATTACCTGTTTGAAGTGATTTTTATTGAACCTGGTGGTGAATGGTCGGCTGAAATAAGTGAGTGGAGCGATGTTGCCTGTTTTATTTATGAGCCTTTGTTGCAAGGCGCCGGTGGTATGAATATGTATGATGCAGAATGGCTGAATGAATTGCTTTGCACCCTGAAACAAAACGAAGTCATCTGCATTGCCGATGAAGTGATGACTGGCTTTGGCAGAACCGGCAACCTGTTTGCATCAGAACAGATGCATCATAAACCTGATATTATTTGTTTGTCAAAAGGGCTGACTGGTGGAAGTTTGCCGCTTGCCATCACGGCCTGCAATCAAAAGATATTCGATGCCTTTTTAAGTGATGATTTATACAAAACTTTTTTTCACGGTCACTCCTACACCGCCAACCCGCTAGCCTGCGCCGCTGCTTTAGCCAGTCTTGAATTGTTGCAAAAAGATGAATGCCTGGCCAATATAGAATACATCAGCGAGCAGAATGATCATTTTGTTGATGAGCTCCAATCAAAAATCAAAAAACAAAAAACTAAAATCAAAAGCCCCCGTTCTCTTGGAACCGTACTGGCATTTGAATTTCATTCAGATAAAAAAGAGTACCTGAGCAAAGTGAAGGAAGATACTATGCAATTAGCGTTGCAACAGGGTGTATTGCTCCGGCCTTTGGGCAACACTGTTTATATCATGCCCCCCTATTGCATCAGCCCGGTGCAATTGCAAAAAGTGTATACAGTGCTGGATCAGGTGATAGCTTCCAATCATTAAAATATTGTGATCAGAAAAGAGATAGCTGGTTTTTTGCTGCTTTTTGTTTGCTGTTACGGGAAATGGCAACAGCATTTGCCTCTACACAAAACACCTGTGAAGCCTCATAGCGGCTGGCAACAACAATTTCTGTTTTCCCGGTATGGGGCTTAAATAAATCAGCAACCAATCCGGGTTTGTTGTTGTTTTTAGACAAATGAGAAAGAATGAGCAGTTGCAATTGCGGCGAACGATAATTTATAAACAACTCCAGCGCCTGCGCATTGGATAAATGCCCTTCATCACTGCTGATGCGCTTTTTCAGGTGCCAGGGATAGCTGCCCTTCATCAGCATATCCTCGCAATAATTGGATTCGAGAAAAGCGGCATGACAAGTGCTGAAATGCTTGATCACTCTTTTGCAGGCATGGCCAATGTCGGTGATCACACCCACATTCACAGCATTTCCAGAAACCAAAAAACTGTACGGATCATTTGCATCGTGGCTTTTGCTAAAAGGCAAAACAGATAGCTGGCCGACTGTAACCGGCTTTTCATGTTTGAAAGAACGGAGCTGATCTGCAGCAACCGGGATATTTGCTCCTTTCAATGTTTTTTCAGTGATGAAAACCGGCAGCTTATATTTTTTTGAAATGCCCGGCACGCCGGTAATGTGGTCGCTATGCTCATGCGAAACAAAAATGGCCTTCACTTTCTCCATCGAAAGGCCAAGCTCTTTCATTCTCCTCTCCGTTTCCCGGCAGCTCAGGCCCGCATCTATCAACACAGCTTCATAGCGGTTGCCGACATAATAGCAGTTGGCATTGCTGCCGGAATTAAGGGAAGAAATATACAGAGACATGCAGCGCAAAAATAGCGGCTTGGTTTGATTTCCTGATTTAATACCGGTTAGCACCGGTTTTGCCTCCTTTTAAAACTTCGTGAAAGCCACTAATAATTTTGGAACACATTATATAATGCCTATATTTATTGACAGTACCCGACCGGAATACTCAAAACCAACGCACATGAGCTCCACCAATTCCGCAGCGGGTACAACACCGCTCACTACAGTTGATCGTTCCCGTATCTTTTCGCTTGATGTATTACGTGGCATAGCGCTGCTCGGCATCTTGCTTGTAAGCATCTGGGAATTTGGCGGCTTCATCGCCAACCAGCAGACCTACTACCGGCAGGGTACACACGGCGGCAATTACAACCTGTTGACTGCTGTTTCAATTTTGTTTGAAGGAAAGATGCGGGCCTTGTTTGCCATTGCCTTTGGCGCCGGCATCATTTTGTACCTGCAAAAAAAAGACCGCCCTTCTGATGCGGCTGTTGGTGATCTCTACATCCGCCGCCAGGTCTGGCTGATCGTGTTTGGCGTTTTTAACGCCTTCATTCTCCTCTGGCCGGGAGATATTTTATTTCACCTTGGGGTGATGGGCATTCTTCTTTTTGTTTTTGCCAGGTTATCGGCCAGGGCATTGTTTATTGCCGCCATTGTTTGCACACTGGTTTATTGCGCCAAGAATTACTGGAACTACGCTGATGACAAAAAGACTTACCGAAAATATCTTGCCGTAACCAAAGTGGAAGATAAATTTAAACAAGACAGTATAGCGAGATTCAAAACTGACAGCATCAACAAAGTAAACGATTCACTGAATGGCACACCTATAGTTGCCGCAGATAGTACAAAATCAAAAGACAGCGCAGCCATCAAAACAGATTCACTGGCTGCAAAAAAAGATACTCTCACCAAAAAGCAGCAGGAAGAAAAACAGGCATGGGAAGGTTTGGCCAAAAGAATGAAATATGATTCTTCTGCAACTGATATGGAGAACAAAGCCATGCGGGCCTCCTATGGCAAAGTGTGGAACCACCTGATGGGCCGGTCGCAAAATAAAGAGGCTTTCTGGTTTTACAGTATCGGCATATGGGATCTTTCCTCTATGCTATTCCTCGGTATGGCGATGCTGGGCTTTGGTTTCTTCAGTGCCGGTTTCTCCAATAAAAAATATGCACTTATTGCCGCCATCACTTTAGCTGCCGGTTTCTTTCTTGCCTGGCTCCGCATCAGCAGTCTCAATGAAAGGATCGTTGACTATGCAAAATATATTGATAAAAATGCGGTGCCACCCAACCAATTTTTCCCGATTGAACGATTCCTGCTGGCAACCGGTTACGCTTCGCTGATCATGCTGTTGGTAAAAACAAAATTCCTCAACTGGCTCTGGCAGGCATTGTCAGCAGTGGGAAGAATGGCTTTTACCAATTACATCCTGCAGTCCGTCATCTGCACTTTCTTCTTCTATGGTTATGGTTTTGGATTCTTTGGCCGACTCAGTCAATTGGAGTTGTACTTCGTTATTGCCGAAATATGGTTGGTGCTGATCGTATTCTCAGTTTTCTGGCTGCGCTATTTCCGCCAGGGTCCATTGGAATGGTTATGGCGATGTTTGATCTATCGAAAATGGCTGCCTATAAAACTGCAGCCTGCAGAAACATTAACCCCATCCACCACCAATTCATAATCTAATTCTATGGATCAGCACAATACAACCCCTACCCCGCAAGCAGTTGCCATACCGCTGGAAGGTGGTGGAACAGGTAACACCGCTAATACAGCCAAACCTGTTTCTTCTGCCGACCGCATCCGCAGCATTGACACTGTCCGTGGTGTTGCATTGTTAGGAATATTGATGATGAACATTCCCGGTTTTGGCATCAACTGGGATTTTTGGTATGAAGTATTACATGGACCAAAAGCAGGCGCCGACTATTACACATTTGCCACGGTGTTCACTTTTTTTGAAGGCACCATGCGGGGTTTGTTCTCCATGCTGTTTGGCGCAGGCATGGTGTTGTTCATGCAGAGCAAAGACAATATTCCCGGCGGGCCCACCGTGTCCGAGCTCTACTATCGCCGTCTATTATGGTTAGTGTTCTTTGGTCTTTTCAATGCATATATTTTATTGTGGCAGGGAGATATTCTTTTCTTCTATGGCTTTTTGGGTATGCTGTTGTTTCCGTTCCGGAAATTAAAACCGCACTGGCTTATCGTCATCGGTCTTGTTTGTATGACCTTCAACATGTGGAAGGCGCAGATGAACTGGAACGATCAAAAGAAAGTGAGAGTAGCCTACAACGATGCCAAAGCCGCTGAAAAAGAAAAGAAAGAGCTGACGCCTGAACAACAGGGCGCCATTGCACAATGGGAAGAAGTGGAAAAAAGGCAGAAGCCTGATACTGCCAACACCAACCGCAACCTGCGAAAGATGCAGTCAGGTTATGGCAAAATATTCAACTACTTTATTCCCATGAACTCCCAGGGTGAGGCCTGGTATCTTTATCACGGCGCATGGGACATGCTGGCGATGATGTTTCTCGGCATGGGTTTATATCTCCTGGGCTTTTTTTCCAACAAGCTGCGAACCTCCACCTATGTGATGTGGCTATTGGTTGGCTATGGCATCGGCATTCCATTAGGCTGGGTCATCTTCGATAACCTTACTTTCAGTGCATTGAATATTGGAGAGTACCTGGATTCGATGCGGGTTCCGCACCAGGTCTTTGCCGAGTTCCGGCGCATATTGCTCACTATCGGTCATGCTGCATTAGTGATGCTTGTCATCCGCAGCCGGATGATACCCTGGCTGATGAAAGCGCTGGCCAATGTGGGGCAAATGGCTTTCACCAATTACTTAATGCAAAGCATCATTTGCACCTTGTTCTTCTATGGCTATGGATTTGGATTTTATGACAAGCTCTGCTTTCACCAATTATACTATGTGGTGTTTGCGGTCTGGATATTCCAGTTGATCTTCTCTTCCATCTGGCTGCGTTATTTCCGTTTCGGGCCTTTTGAATGGCTGTGGCGGTCACTGACGTATTGGAAGAAGCAGCCGATGAAGAAATAAGACGTTTTCCTGCTCCTGCCCCGCTTTATACCGGTCTTCTCCAGGCTTCAGGCTGGCCTTATACCGGCCTTTGCAGCGAGGGATGAACGAAGGATGGACGAAGGGAACTTGACTTTGCCGGGGCTTTTTTATAGTTTAGAGCAGTTAAACCCTTACACTATGGCGCAAAGTTCCAACTCCCTGCTCCTTCATCAACTGAGAGGTGCCATCGGGAAACAGATCGTAGTGAAAAAGTATGGTAAGAAAACGGTGGTGACGAAGTTTCCTGACATGACGGGCATCAAGCCCAGTAAATCGCAAAAAAAACAGCGCAGCAAGTTTAAAGAAGCGGTACGCTATGCTCAAGCCATCAATAATGACCCGGTGCAGAAGGCGGCTTATAAGAAAAAAGTGAAGAAAGGGCAGACGGTGTATCATGCGGCGGTTAGGGAGTATATGGAGTCGTGAGACGTGAGGCGTGAGACGTGAAAGGTGAATGGTGAGTGGTGAGACGGTAGTCAATGGTCATTAGTCATTGAATTTGGGGTTGTGAACTGCTTCATGAATAAATCTGCTTCTCTGTGCAGGATAGTGACTTTTTCAAAAAGAGAATCGAGATCCTCTGCTGCCAGCGCAAAATTTTCTTCATACCTGGCGCCGAGATAAGCTGCTTCAAGCAACTGGCGCAGCCGTACATCTTCTTCCTTTTGCTCATCGAATATCTCTTTTACAAAAGGTGCAAAACGGCTGCAGTTTTTAACCAGCATATTCAATTCATGTGTCTTTTTATCCTGCCCGGAGAGGGCAAGCAACATTGCCCGGAAGCAAAGCTCTGCGGCCTGTTGCAGGAAAAAGGCTGCAAATGTGGGGTGCTGTTGCCTGCAGTGCTGCGCCTGTTCGAAAAAAGCTAACGCCTTTATGAAGCCCTGCTGAAATACATTTGCTGCTTTTTGCATGGCTTCCCCTTTTTTTTCCGGGCTGGTTTCGGGCCAATCGGACTGGTTGTGCTGATAGATGAGGTTCGCCGGATTACAATACAGGCTGAAAAGCGGGTGCCCGTCGGCAATAGCCCAAGCGACATGCTGAAACTGGTGGAGGGAATAACGGATATTTTGCCCTGCGAGGCAGCCTGTTTCTATCAGCGATTCGAAGGCGCTGAAAGGTTTTTCGCTCTGCCTTTTGGGAAGAATGATCATTAAATCGGTGACCGGGTCTTCAGCGGGCTGCAAAGACCGGTGTTCAATTTTATAGATTCGTTCGGGCTGCACCGTAGCGGCAATAAAAGCCACTGCCCGGTAAAGCGACTTATTATTATGGAGCGAAGCGGAAATGATACCGGGGCAGCGGTTTTCTGCATCATCTGAAAGCCAGGAACTATCTTCCTTTTGCTGCCCTGCTTCTTCCAAAAAATCCAACAGATAGTTGAAGCTTGGCAGGGCCTCTTCCAATGCCAGGGGGATGCCGGTCCGCAATTCGTATTCCATATAATCCAGTAAAATGCGGCGCAGGTTGCGGCTGAGTTGCAGCGGGTGGCCGTATTCGATAAGGGTTTGTAATGATTTCATTTTGCAGAGAGGTGTTTGGAGGAAGTGGTAGTTTTTAGTTTGTAGTTTGTGGTTAGTAGTTGCAGCCCTGAGTGAGTTTTATTCTTTTTCTGGATTGACATCCGGGGAAGGTGGTTTTTCATTTTGCCTGGCGTTATTTTCAATTGATGCAAGTAAGGCTTCCCGGTCTTTCCATTTGAATTTACGCCGCTTGTTATGTTTGCTGTCGGTTCGCAGATCGACGAGGTGTGCCGCTTCTACTAATTTATTCAGGTGGATATAGGTGCGAAGAATACCGGTGCCGTCGTCAAATTCGTCAATGCTGTGGGGTGAAAGTGCATGAAAGAGCAGGTCTTTTATTATATCCATCCATTTATCCATGCGATGATAACCGCAGAATTTTTCAAGTGCCCGGTAGGGATTGAGGAATTCTTTTTTGGAGAGATGGCGGGGAAAGAAATCCCAGGGGCTTTCGTTCAAATGCCAGCCACAATACATATCGTATTCCGAAAGCGACCAGCATTTATCTTCTAAATCTTTATCAAGGATCACTTCAGGGTGATAATCATAGCGGCCTGTGATGGTATAGACGGCCTCTATCAATTCGCCAGTTTTTTCGGAAAAATAGAGCAGGTCTGATGGCGATGCGCCTTTCCATTTTTTTTCAGAATCGGCAGTCCGGATGAGTCGGCCCATGAGTGACCTGGCCTGAGACAGGCCATAGCAATCAAAAAAGGCATTGATGATAAAATAGGGTTCTTGCATAAAAAAAGGTTTATGGTTTGGGAATCGGGATGCCGGATGTTTGCCTGTGGCAGATAAACCGGATGAAAGGGTTGCAGCCGGGGAGGCTGCAAACCCTTGTGGCCTGGCGGTGCCTCTGTTCAATACTAAGGTAACTATGAGGGGGAGCCGTAACCTACCAGCGGGGCTTGTATTAAACCGGGAAAAGTTTGTTATTTACAAGGGGGAGATTTTTTATCTTTACGAGGTTAGACCATGCCTTCGGCAGGCAGGCCTCACCACAACCCCTACCCCCCTGTGGGCCCCCAAGGGGGACAGAGGAGAGGGGCTTGCTGAACTAAAAAACTAAATGCTTTACACCATGACCGAAAAAACCATACACGAAGGCCGCAACGTAAAACGCATCAGGGAAATACTCGGCATAAAACAGGATGCGCTGGCGATGGAATTAGGGATAAGCCAGCAGGCCATCAGTGCACTGGAACAGAAAGAGGCTTTGGATAAGGAGATGTTGGAGAAAGTAGCCAAAGCATTGAAAGTTACCCCTGATGCTATCAGAAGTTTTAATGAAGAAACAACAATCAACTTTATATCAAGCACATTCAATCATCACGACAATTCATCTGTATATGGTCATTACACGTTTAATCCAATTGAAAAAGTTGTTGAGCTTTATGACGCACTATTGAAAAGCGAAAGAGAAAAAATTGCGCTATTAGAACGAATACTATCCGAAAAGAAATAAACCTGCAAGGACCAATGCTTTGACTGCTCCTGGCAGTCGGGGAAGATAACCTCCGTTTTTTGCGGAGGTTTTTTTTATTTTTAGAAAATCAGTATTTTAGGACTGTTCAACCCTCACAACCTTATCCGCAGCCTGGAAACTTTACTTTAGGAGGAAATGAAAAAAGCGACTTGCGCCGCTTTAAATGTGTTCACAACGGAATAATCCTTATTGTGATTTGCTTTCAAATTAGAAAGCTAAAATACTAAAATTTTTAAATAAACCTTGAAATATGAAAAAAATTTTAGGTCTGGATTTAGGAACTAATTCAATCGGATGGGCATTAGTGGAACAGGATTTTGAAAACAAAAAAGGAAATATCATTGGAATAGGCTGTCGCATTATTCCCATGAGTCAGGATATTCTTGGAGAATTCGGGAAAGGAAACTCTGTCTCACAAACAGCAGAAAGGACCAGATATAGAATTATGAGGCGACTACGAGAACGACATTTACTACGTAGAGAACGATTACACCGTGTTTTAAAAGTTCTGAACTTCTTACCTGAACATTATTCAAATCAAATTGACTTTGAAAAAAGAATTGGGAAATTCTTTGAAGAAAAAGAGCCTAAACTGGCATGGAAAGAAACAACAAATAATAAATATGATTTTATTTTCAAAAAACCCTTTGAAGAAATGCTTGCCGATTTTAAAAATCGCCAACCAGAAATACTAAACAGAAAAAATAAAAAGGGAGAAGATGCCAAAGTGCCTTATGACTGGACGATTTACTACTTAAGAAAAAAAGCCTTGTCTGAAAAAATCAGAAAAGAAGAATTGGCGTGGATTCTTTTGAACTTTAATCAGAAAAGAGGCTATTATCAATTAAGGGGAGAAGAAGATGAAATTTTATCAGATACTAAAGAATATGTGGAGCTTTTAAAAGTAGTTCAAATTGAAAAAGGAGAAAGAGACAAAAAAAACGATAAAAAAACATGGTACAGTATAACTCTTGAAAACGGATGGGTTTACAATGCAACTTTTTTTACAGAACCGCTTTGGTTAAACCAGGAAAAAGAGTTTTTAGTAATCGAAGAACTTGATGAAAATGGTAATATCAAAGTTGTAAAGGATAAGAAAACAGATAAGGATGGAAAAGAAAAACGCAGAATTACACCGTTGCCTTCGTTTGAAGAAATTGATTTGATGAGTAAAAAGGAACAGGATAAAATTTATAAGAAGATTAAAGCCAGAACTGAAATAACGATAGCCAACAGCGGTAAAACAGTAGGCACCTACATATACGAAACCCTTTTACAAAAACCAAATCAAAAGATTCGTGGAAAATTAGTCCGTACCATTGAACGCAGGTTTTACAAAGATGAATTAAAAGCAATTTTAGAAACCCAAATCAAACTCCAGCCTGAATTATTCACAGATGATCTTTACAGTGATTGCATAAGAGAGTTATACCGAAACAACGAATCACATCAGTTAGTATTAAGTAAAAAAGATTATGTGCATCTTTTTCTTGATGATATTATTTTCTATCAGCGACCATTGAAAAGCAAAAAATCAAGCATAAGTGATTGTTCTTTGGAATACAGGCCGATGAAAGATGAGCATGGGAAATTATTGAAAGATGAAAAAGGAAACCAGGTTTTAATACCAATAAAAGCTATTTCGAAATCTAATCCCTATTACCAGGAATTCAGAGTTTGGCAATGGTTGTATAATCTGAAATTTTACAAGAAAGAAGATGACACTGATGTAACAGAACAATTTATCAAAAGTGTTGAAGATCTGGAAAATCTTTTCCATTTTCTGATGACCCGGAATGATGTCAACCACAAAGACATTCTGAATTACTTCATAGTCCCATTGATGAAAGAAAAATTTCCCAATGCTAAACCAAAGGCGTTAAAAGATGAAGTAGCGAAAGAAACTGCTAAATATCGCTGGAACTATGTGTTTGATGATTCGAAAGAAAAAGAAGAAGACAAATCCAAATCATACCCCTGCAACGAAACGGGCTATGAAATCAGGAGAAGGCTGGATAAAGTTAAAAATGTCCCGGAAGACTTTCTTACGAGAGAGGCAGAACAAAAATTATGGCATATAATCTATTCAGTTACTGATAAAACAGAATTTGAATCTGCTTTAAAATCGTTTGCAGTCAAGCATGAGTTAGATGTTTCTTCTTTTGTAGAAAACTTTAAAAAGTTTCCTCCTTTCAAAAGCGAATATGGTTCTTATTCTGAAAAAGCAATTAAAAAGCTACTGCCTTTGATGCGAATAGGGAAATACTGGAACTGGGAAAATATTGACAATAAAACGAAAGACAGAATTGACAATATCATTAATGCAGTAGATGATGAGCAAATCAGGTTGATAGTTCGAGAAAAGGCAGAAAAATACAATTTAGAAACTGAAACAGATTTTCAGGGCTTGCCCGAATGGCTGGCAAAATATATAGCTTATGACCGGCATTCCGAAGCAACTATTGTAGGCAAATGGAACTCAGTTGCTGATTTAGAAAAGTACCTCGAAGAGTTCAAACAACATTCTTTACGCAACCCGATTGTGGAGCAAGTTGTTACCGAAACACTTCGTGTGGTAAAAGATATCTGGTCCAAATACGGAAATGGGGCAAAAGATTTCTTTGATGAAATTCACATTGAGTTGGGGCGTGAAATGAAAAACACTGCAGAAGACCGAAAGAAAATGACAACCCAAATAACAGATAACGAAAACACCAATCTTCGCATTAAAGCCTTATTGATTGAGTTAAAAGAAAACTCGGATGGGAAACTGCCCGTAGAAGATGTTCGGCCATACTCCCCAATGCAACAGGAAGCTCTGAAGATTTATGAAGACGGCGTTTTAAACTCAGGCATCGAATTACCTGATGATATTGGCAAAATTAGCAAAGCTGCGCAGCCGAGTAAATCAGAATTACAGCGATATAAATTGTGGCTGGAGCAAAAATATCGTTCGCCATATACTGGAGAAATGATCCCCCTAAGTAAATTGTTTACGACCGATTATGAAATAGAGCATATCATTCCGCAAAGCCTGTATTTTGATGATAGTTTCAGCAACAAAGTGATTTGTGAATCTGCTATAAACAAGCTAAAGGACAATCAACTCGGGTTGCAGTTTATCAAAAATCATCCGGGTGAAACTATAGAACTCGGAAAGGGGAATACAGTCAAAATCTTTACTGAAGAAGCATATAAAGAATTTGTAAAACAACATTATGAGAAAAACCGGTCAAAGAAAAATAAGCTCTTACTAGAAGAAATACCGGACAAAATGATTGAACGACAAATAAACGATACCCGTTACATAAGTAAGTTTATTTCAAATGTCCTTTCCAATATCGTTCGAGCAGAAAAAGATGACGAAGGGATTAATTCGAAAAACATCATACCCGGCAACGGGAAAATCACCGACCGGCTTAAACAAGACTGGGGGTTGAATGATGTATGGAACGATTTGATTCTGCCTCGTTTTGAGAGAATGAATACCCTGACTAATAGCACTGTTTTTACTACATATAATGAAAAACTTAAAAAATACTTACCTACCGTTCCGTTCAAACTTTCAAAAGGTTATCAAAAAAAACGCATAGACCACCGCCACCACGCCATGGATGCATTGGTGATTGCTTGTGCTACACGAAACCATGTTAATCTTTTGAATAACCAATCTGCAAAATCTGAAACAAGGAGATATGACTTGCAAAGAAAGCTGAGAAAGTTTGAAGAAGTTGAATATGATGATACAAAAACTGGAGAAAGAATAAAGCGGGAAGTACCCAGAGATTTTCTAAAACCCTGGGATACGTTCACACAAGATGCCCGTAGTGCCGTAGAGAATATAGTAGTTAGTTTTAAGCAGAACCTCAGAGTAATTAATAAAGCGACTAATCGCTATGAAAAATGGACGGAGAAGAATGGGGCTAAAGTAAAAGAGTTAAAAGAGCAAAAAGGAACAAACTGGGCAATCAGGAAATCCTTGCATAAAGAAACCGTATACGGAAAAGTAGATTTACCGGCAATTAAATTGCCGAAGGGAAAGATATTGACTGCAACAAGAAAAAACATAGATACCACATTTGATGTAGCAAACATTGAAGCTATTACTGATACAGGCATTCAGAAAATCCTCAAAAATCACCTGGCAAATAAAGGCGGCAATCCAGAATTGGCATTTTCGCCTGAAGGAATTGAAGATATGAACAGAAACATTGCCCGATATAATGACAATAAATACCATCAGCCAATTTATAAGGCAAGAATTTTTAAAGAAACAGGCGAGCAGTTTCAATTAGGGCAAAGAGGGAACAAGAAAGATAAATATGTAACAACTGCAAAAGGCACTAATCTTTTCTTTGCAGTCTATACCAATAAAGATGGTAAAAGAAGTTTTTCGGCCATTCCATTAAACGAAGTCATTGAACGCCAAAAACAAGGACTGAGTTCCGTTCCTGAAATCAATGAAAATGGCGAAAAATTATTATTCCACTTATCCCCTAATGATTTGGTATATGTGCCTACCGAAGAGGAAAAAGACAATATCAGCGGAATTGATTTTGGGAATTTGACTAATAAGCAAAATGCAAGAATATACAAGTTTACTGATGGCAGCGGTGTAATGGCAAATTTCATTTCGGTAAATATTGCAAATGTATTGTTCAATATGAACAAGGAAAAACAAAAGAAAGCCGGACTGAATTTCCCAATTCAAAATGAGATAGGTGTAGGATCCCAAGGCTCAAAAAACGAGAGAGCTTTTACTGGGGAAACAATTAAAAATATTTGTATCAAACTAAAAGTTGACCGCCTCGGCAACATCTCTGCAGCCAGATAAATAATAAACCTCAATATTGTTCGTTTTATCAGGATTAAACCAATATCCCATGATAAAGCGGACGCTATATTTTGGCAATCCCGCCTACCTGAAAACCGCCAACGAACAGCTCGTTGTTGAAACTCCCCTGCCAGAAACCCTGAAGACAGCAACAGAAGATGTAAAAACGGTTGCCAAAACCATTCCCATTGAAGATATAGGCCTGCTGATATTAGACCACCGGCAGGTGACAATCACACAAGCCCTGCTCGCAAAATTACTGGCCAATAACACAGCGGTGATCACCTGCGATGATACCCACCACCCCACCGGGATGATGCTGAGCCTTGACGGGAACAGCCTGCAAAGTCAGAAATTCCAGGCACAGGTGGATGCCTCCGTTCCCCTGAAAAAACAATTGTGGCAACAGACCGTTGCCGCTAAAATAGACAACCAGGCCGCTATGCTGGCTTTTCGCCGCCAGGAAAACAAATTGCTGCTGAACCTTGCCGCATCGGTGAAAAGCGGCGACAGTGATAATTGTGAAGCACAGGCAGCGGCTTACTACTGGAAAAGGGTTTTTCCTGAAGAACTGAATTTCCGCCGGGAACGCTATGGGCCGCCACCCAATAACCTGCTGAATTATGGCTATGCCATTTTACGGGCCATGGTGGCGAGAAGCCTTGTTGCTTCCGGCCTCTTGCCCACCCTGGGCATTCACCACCGCAACCAATATAATGCCTATTGCCTTGCCGACGATATGATGGAACCCTACCGGCCATTTGTGGATTATGTGGTGTTTCAGCTGGTGCGGAACAACGGGCAGTACCTGGAGATGAGCCCCTCTATGAAAAAAGCATTACTGGAGATACCGGCCATGGATGTGCTGATTGATGGAAAGAAAAGCCCGATGATGAATGCGGTGCAGCGGACTACGGCTTCATTAGCAAAATGCTTTGAAGGAAAAGCAAGGAAGATTTTATATCCTGAATTTGCCTGACTGCCCTTCGGCAAGCTCAGGGCGGCAATATCATGTTTGAACGTTTTAATGCATACCGCATCATGTGGGTGTTAGTATTTTTTGACCTGCCAACCGAAACCAAGAAGGAACGGAAGATATATGCCCGTTTCCGCAAGGACATTATGGCCGACGGGTTCAATATGTTTCAGTTCAGCATCTACCTGCGGCATTGCCCCAGCCGGGAGAATGCGGATGTGCATATCCAGCGGGTGAAAAAAATATTACCAGCCAAAGGGCATGTAGGCATTATGTGCATCACCGATAAACAATTCGGGATGATGGAAATTTTCAGGGGTAAAGAACTGGCAGAAGCTCCCGAGACCATACAACAATTAGAATTGTTTTGATCGTTGTCAACTACATCGGCTTTTTATAGCTCGGCAGGAGCATCCAGTCTATAGAGCCCATGGCAAAACAGGGTGATGGCCCCGGCGGGGCCGCCGGTGATCATTCCATAAATTAAAATGAATGTTAAACAACTCCGTAGGAGCACCCGGTCTATAGAACCCATGCCAAAAAAGAGCCAAGGCCCCGGCGGGGCCTCCTGTGATCATTCGATAAAATCGAAAAGGTATTTATCCTCGTAGGCTACCTGGAATTTATCTAACAGTTGATGATATTCATCCCGGAATGTTTGTTTATGGTGATGCGCCTCCTGGTTCTGAATATATTGAACCACCCTTCCGATATGGGAATGGGAATAAGAAAATACTCCATAGCCTTCCTGCCAGGCAAACCGGCCCCAGACCCATTTTTTGCTATTGATAAATTCATTGCTTTCGACTTTGATCTCTTTTACAAAGCCGGAGATGAGCACATCGGGTTTGAAACCTGTGAAAATATGAATATGATCGGGCATGCAATGGATGGCTAAGAGCTTGGCTTTCCGGTTTTGCACCAGGGCTGTGATGTATTTGTGCAGCTCTTCTTTGTGTTCTTTTGCTATGAGGGATTGTCGGCCTTTGACGGCAAAAACGAATTGCAGGTAGATTTGGGAAAATGTGTTGGGCATGGGGAATGGTTTAATGGTTGAGGCGGCACCTACGGAGCCTCTCCTCCTAATTTACGAATTTGCTATAGACAGGTTGCCCCGATGGGG
>CAYTGN010000019.1:55588-78434 GCA_964437415.1 uncultured Chitinophaga sp.
CGGAACCTCTCCCCTAATTTACGATTTTGCTATAGACTGGTTGCCCCGATGGGGCGGGTCGTTTTTTTTAAATACCGGTTTGGTGGATAGAAATAAAAAAATGGGTCCGGAAACCCATTTTTTTCATTGTAAAACCCAGCTCAAATAACGTAAAATCAGCGCTTTGCCCGTTTTGTGTTGTTAAAGAGCTAAGCTACATCAGAAATTGAAAGCAAATCACAACACCAAAAGGTGGATGCATTGTCAAAGGAATGTTGTTAAAGAGCTAAGCTACATCAGAAATTGAAAGCAAATCACAACTACTTTAAAGAGATAGCATTTATCCGTTCTGTTGTTAAAGAGCTAAGCTACATCAGAAATTGAAAGCAAATCACAACCGCAGGGTAGTGCTCATGCCAGGGCCTCCTTGTTGTTAAAGAGCTAAGCTACATCAGAAATTGAAAGCAAATCACAACGTAGTGGACAACACGCCTAAAACATTGAACGTTGTTAAAGAGCTAAGCTACATCAGAAATTGAAAGCAAATCACAACCCAGTTTCCTGTTTTCGTTTCTGACCTTGCGTTGTTAAAGAGCTAAGCTACATCAGAAATTGAAAGCAAATCACAACACTACCGGCCCATCTCGGAGGCCTTTGCCGGTTGTTAAAGAGCTAAGCTACATCAGAAATTGAAAGCAAATCACAACCGGTAGTAGAATATTATTACATTGCCAAGCGTTGTTAAAGAGCTAAGCTACATCAGAAATTGAAAGCAAATCACAACCATAGTTGTTGTCAATACTGAATTTGTCCCGTTGTTAAAGAGCTAAGCTACATCAGAAATTGAAAGCAAATCACAACTACCTCCGGATGGTTCAGCCAATGACTTTTGTTGTTAAAGAGCTAAGCTACATCAGAAATTGAAAGCAAATCACAACAATTGCTCTCCTGGCCCGTAAGTGTCCGCCGTTGTTAAAGAGCTAAGCTACATCAGAAATTGAAAGCAAATCACAACCCACCCCCGAAGACCTCCTGAAAGCCTGTGTTGTTAAAGAGCTAAGCTACATCAGAAATTGAAAGCAAATCACAACACAGTAGAGAAATGACAACTATGAGAAATTGTTGTTAAAGAGCTAAGCTACATCAGAAATTGAAAGCAAATCACAACTAAGACCAGGAGGGGTGATGACATACTAAAGTTGTTAAAGAGCTAAGCTACATCAGAAATTGAAAGCAAATCACAACCGGCTTATCGAGGTAGTTATCGGCGCAATAGTTGTTAAAGAGCTAAGCTACATCAGAAATTGAAAGCAAATCACAACTAGTGCTGGTATGTGCATCCCATACTCCAGTTGTTAAAGAGCTAAGCTACATCAGAAATTGAAAGCAAATCACAACAACAACAGACCTGTTAAAAAATTCGTAAAGGTTGTTAAAGAGCTAAGCTACATCAGAAATTGAAAGCAAATCACAACACAGGGTGGAGAAGATAAACATCAGGGATGGTTGTTAAAGAGCTAAGCTACATCAGAAATTGAAAGCAAATCACAACCTGAACTAATCCACATAAGTATGAACATCAGTTGTTAAAGAGCTAAGCTACATCAGAAATTGAAAGCAAATCACAACTACTGCTTTCGGAGGATCACCTTTCCAGCGGTTGTTAAAGAGCTAAGCTACATCAGAAATTGAAAGCAAATCACAACTAGCATTTTAGGAGGGATTCCAACGATGTAGTTGTTAAAGAGCTAAGCTACATCAGAAATTGAAAGCAAATCACAACTCATGTGTGAAAACCCTTGCAGGGGTATTAGTTGTTAAAGAGCTAAGCTACATCAGAAATTGAAAGCAAATCACAACCCTGATTTTAAAGTGGGCAATAAGCACTATGAACTGGAAGGGTTCACAACAGGCAACGTTGAAAAGGCGGTTGATAATATGCTGAAACGTGGTTTAAAACAATCATCCAGAATAGTAATAGCAGATACCGGCATGTCCTTTTATTCACTGAAACGAAAAATATACCGTAGGGTGATCAGCGGAGTTGCTATAGATGAAGTATGGGTGTTGAAAGAAAGTGGCGAACTGGAGAGAGTTTATTAAAAGCACAAGCCCCTTTGCAGGGGCCTCGCTGGTGCCGAATCCGTAGAATCGACACTACAAATATACAAAATTTCTGACAGTGCAAAATTTTGATACTTTTTTCCGGAATATACTTAAAGACCTGAAAATCGAACTCACTGATGAGTTTGACAGGTTGTTAAAGAGCTAAGCTACATCAGAAATTGAAAGCAAATCACAACTATAATCTTTCACAGCCATCACACCATATCGTTGTTAAAGAGCTAAGCTACATCAGAACCTGCCTGCCGGCAGGCAGGATTGAAAGCAAATCACCCGGGCAATGCTGTCTGAATGATTATAGATCGTCTTTCGGGCAACTGTTGCATAAAGGTTGCCAACCTTACAAAAGTCATTTCCCCATCGTAAGAGTAATTAATAAGGTTGGCAACCTGGTATCAGGTTGAACGCTGACGTATTGGAAGAAGCAGCCGATGAAGCTAAAATGATTCCGAATAAAAAACCACTCCGTATAATTCGGAGTGGTTTCAAAAATGTTTATCCAATCTTTTATATCCTGAAGTGGGCAAAAGCCTTGTTGGCTTCGGCCATACGGTGCGTATCTTCTTTCTTTTTAAAGGCAGAACCTTCGCCTTTGCTGGCAGCTACGATCTCGTTGGCTAATTTATCTGCCATGCTGCGGCCGTTTCTTTCACGGCTGTAACGGATGAGCCATTTGATGCTCAGGGAAATTTTCCTGTCGGGACGAACCTCAGCAGGAATCTGGAAGGTGGCACCACCGATACGACGGCTGCGAACCTCAACGGCAGGTGTAACATTCGCCAGGGCTCTTTTCCACACTTCGTAACCATCTTCGCTGGTTTGTTTGGTCACTTTGTCCAGTGCATTATAAAAAATAGTGAAGGCCCCGCTTTTCTTTCCTTCCCACATCAGGTTGTTGACAAAACGGGTAACCAGTTTGTCATTGAACTTCGGGTCTGGCGCTAAGGGGAGTTTTTTTGCTTGTGCTTTCCGCATGAATCTTAATTTTTAAAGTAACTGCTGTAGCTGAATTTCTTCAAGTATTAAAACTTTACTCAGTACAAATTATAAATGAATTATTTCTTCGCTTTCTCTTTCTTGGTTCCGTATTTGGAACGGCTTTGTTTCCTGTCTTTCACACCGGCTGTGTCCAATGAACCACGAACGATGTGGTAACGAACACCCGGAAGGTCTTTCACCCGACCACCACGGATCAAAACGATGGAGTGTTCCTGGAGGTTGTGGCCTTCACCGGGGATGTAGGCGATGACCTCGATTTTATTGGTGAGACGAACTTTGGCAACTTTGCGCAGGGCAGAGTTTGGCTTCTTAGGTGTTGTGGTATATACACGGGTGCAAACACCCCGACGCTGCGGACACTCGTCCAAAGCCCGTGATTTGCTCTTGGCCCTGATAATTTCTCTTCCTTTTCTTACTAACTGTTGAATAGTAGGCATTATTTACCTTTTGTTTTTGGGACGGCAAAGGTAAAGGCGACGGGGGTAATAACCAAAAATTGAACACTGATTTTTCTGATATTGAGCTATTTGGGGATAAAACAATCCCGACACTACGGTCGGGATAGATTATTAGCCCAATGTATTCAAAACCAGCAGCTAAATCTTCCACATCCAGTTATACTTATCCTCCCTTCTGCCCTCCCGGATGTCGGTAAGCCATTTTTTCACCGTAGGGGCGATGGTCCATTTCTCAACCGGGAATTCCATCACAAAATCCTTGTACCGTAATTCTTTAATGAGGGAGATAGTGGCGGCAGTACCGGTACCGAAAACTTCTTTCAGGGTACCTGCCTTGTAAGCATCCATGATCTCATCAATGCCCAATTCCCGTTCCTCGGTTTCCAATCCCATTTCCTGCAACAAGGTGAGGGCACTTTGCCGGGTCACCCCGTCGAGAATGGTGCCGCTTTGCAGCCCCGGCGTGATGGCTTTATTACCGATGATAAAGAACACATTCATGGTACCACATTCCTGCACATATTTATGCTGCTGTGCATCCATCCACAACACCTGGTCATAGCCTTTTTTCTTTGCTTCGGCTGTGGCCAGCATAGCCGCTGCATAATTGCCGGCAGCTTTGGCAAAACCCACACCACCTTCGCAGGCCCTGACATATTGCTCCTCCACATATATCCGCATCGGGGCGGCATAATATGGCCCGGTGGGGCTGAGGATGATCATAAACTTGTAATTATCGGAGGGCTTCACTCCTATCACTTCATCAGATGAGAACATGAAAGGACGGATGTAAAGCGAATGATCTTCTTTGGAAGGTATCCAGTTTTTATCCATTTCTATCAAACGGCGCATCCCTTCCATAAATATCTCTTCGGGCACTTCGGGCATCTGCATGCGGCGGGCAGAGATATTGAAACGTCGAAAATTATCGTGTGGCCGGAAAATATAGGCATTGCCCTCCCTGTCTTTATAGGCTTTGATGCCTTCAAAAATGGCCTGGCCATAATGCAATGCTGCAACAGAGGGATTGAGCAATAAGGGCTGATAGGGCTTGATCTCGATATTCCTCCACCCGATAGCTGCCGGGTCTCCATTTTCATAATCAGCTTCCAGCATGTGGTCGGAAAAAAACCGGCCAAAGGGAAGGTTTTCGAGGTTCAGATCCTTTAGCTTACTGCTCTCTGCCTTTGTGATAGAAATGTCCATAGCTGCAATCATAATAGTTTATTTTTGATCGGCCAAAGAAACGAAAAAAAACTAACACTCATTAGTAAAACAGATTTTCGCCCATGAGCCTGAATGACATCAAGTTACCCGCCAACATGCTGACCGGCCTTTATCGTTCGGTGCTGGTTGAAACAGGTGAGATAAAAACCATACCTGCCCCTGTCATAGCGTCTGATTCTGAAACTGCGGGCAAATCTCCGCAATCGGGATTAAAATATCTTGGCGAAAACCGGAAGAATATCCTCATAGTGGTGAATGATGCCGAAGCAGTGCATATCAGCGATGCCGATCTGCAGTTCCTGACCAGGATGCTTACCGCCTGCAAGCTGAGCCTTGCGGATGTGGCAATCGTCAATCTTAACCAACAGCCTGTTTCATACAAAGAAATACTGGCCGAACTGAAAAGCCGTATCTGCCTGCTTTTTACTGTTGAGCCTTCATCGTTTGGTTTGCCCATGAGTTTTCCTTTTTTTCAGATACAGCCATTTGCCAATTGTTCTTTTCTTTATTCCCCATCATTAAGTGAACTGGGAAATGATGATTTACTCAAAAGCAAACTCTGGGTCACCCTGCGAAGGCTGTTTAATATTTAAACCATTTTCCATTCATGAAACTGATCTTTGCTACCAATAACCAGCACAAAGCGGATGAGATCCGTGCTGTTATTGGAGATAAGTTTGAAATACTGACACTGAAGGAAGCGGGAATAGCTATTGACATTCCCGAACCGCATGATACGCTGGAGGCAAATGCCACTGAAAAATCTTCTGTGATCTTTACAATGACAGGTATAAATTGTTTTAGCGAAGACACGGGTCTTGAAGTGAATGCGCTGAATGGCGAACCGGGGGTGAAAAGTGCCCGCTATGCCGGGGATGCCCGTTCATTTGATAAGAATATTGACAAGCTTTTGCATAATTTGTCGGGCAAAGATGACCGGTCGGCACGATTCAGAACAGTGGTATCCCTGTTCATTGACGGAAAAGAAAAATTGTTTGAAGGCGTTTGTGAAGGCAGGATAACGCAGGAGCGAAAAGGGAAGGAAGGATTTGGCTATGACCCGGTGTTTATGCCGTTGGGTTCTAACAAAACATTTGCAGAAATGAGCATAGAAGAAAAGGGAAAATACAGCCACCGGGCAAGAGCAGTGGAAAAACTGGTAGCATTTTTGAATAACCTGAAGTAAACCACCAGAATTGGACACCTCACGCAACCAAATAATCCCCGAAAGCGACCTTATTAGCGGATGCATGGAAGGCGACCGGCGCATGCAGGAAGAATTGTATCGCCGTTTTTCTCCCCGTATGTACGCTGTCTGCCTCCGCTATGCCGGCAATGCCGAAGAAGCTGAAGATATTTTACAGGAAGGTTTCATCAAGATCTTTAAAAAATTAGGCAGTTTCCGTGGCGAAGGATCATTTGAAGGATGGGTGAGACGGGTATTTGTAAACACGGCTATCGAGCATTTCCGCCGCAAACGCTACCTGCAGCCTGTTACGGAAAAAGAAGAGAAAACCATCGAAGGAAAATCACTTTCGGCGCTGGATGGACTGGCGGAAAAAGATATTCTTGCCCTGATCAAAGAATTGTCGCCCGGCTACCGCACGGTTTTTAACCTGTATGTCGTGGAAGGATATACCCACAAAGAAATTGCCGATATGATGGGCATCAGCGAAGGAACCAGCAAATCGCAACTGTCAAGAGCCAAAGTGATCTTGCAGGATATGGTCAGAAAATATTTGGATGAGCAACGTGAAGCCAGAGTAAAACCATGAGCAAAGAACTTCAACAGAAACTTTACAACTACGAAGTGACCCCGCCGGCATCGGCATGGGATAAAGTGGCTGCTGCCCTTGATGAATCACATCTTTCCGATAAATTTCCTGCATCGCTTTACGAATATGAAGTTGCTGCTCCCAAAGATGCCTGGCAAAAGATACAGGCAGGCTTAGGCGAAGAAACACAAGCCACATCAGCGGTTGTCCGCAGAATGTATGCTCCCCTGTTGCGCTATGCCGCCGCCGCCGTGCTGGTGGCCGCTGTTGCATTCGGGGCTTTTAAGGTATTTGACCGCAAACCGGGGCAAGAACAGATGGCTGGCGGCGAGGGCAATACTCCTGCAGTGATTCAGCCACAGACTGAACCCACCATCATTCCTGAAACAGAAAATGTGGCAAACCTCACCCAGCAGCTAAGAGATGATGCGGCGCTGGAAGCCAGCAAATCACTTTATGCCAGCTTAGATGCATCTGATAAGAAACGTATCAGCCGGGTGAGTGAGGAATATTTTTTATCCCCGGTCATGCCCATCAGCGCTGCTGACGACCTCAACCCGCACCACACCTACCGTGCCCTTTCGGTGACAGAAGTGGAGAGCCCTGTTTTTCTTGCCGATTACACTGCGCCGGATATGGCTGACCGTTATATTACCCTGTTGACACCCGAAGGCAATTATATCCGCATTTCAAAAAAACTGGCACCGATCGTTTGCTGTGTTTCCGGTGAGGAAAATGATGCGGACTGCAACCTGCAATTAAAAAAATGGAGGGAAAAACTGGCCCGCCCTGATGTGGGCACTTCTCCCGGCAATTTTATCGAGCTGCTGAATATGATCAGCAATTTTAAGGAAAACAATCCCTGAGGAAACATTTCAGATTTGGGTTTTGAGAGGGAGGTATGCCATACCTCCTTTATTCGTATTTCCCATTGGAAAAAACAGGTATGGCATACATGGGCCTGACATTGCCGGTTTTTCCTAATTTTATTCCAAACAGTATGTCATGGCGAGGATCAAACTGCAATTACCGGGGACATTTTCTTTCAGCACAACTATTCCTGTACGCATCACCGATCTTAATTATGGCAACCATGTGGGCAATGATGCGGTGCTGTCCATCATTCATGAAGCAAGGATGCAGTTCCTGGGTCATCATGGGTACACTGAAATGCAGTTTGCCGGTGTGGGCATGCTCATGGCTGATGCGGCCATTGAATTCAAAGCGGAATTGTTTTATGGGGATGTAGTGATTGCCTCGGTTGCTGTTGCTGAAATATCAAGAATCGGTTTTGACATTTATTACAAACTGGAAACCCTTAGCCGGGTGCCGGGTGACAGCAGTAAAACTGTGCTGGTTGCGGCGGCAAAGACAGGGATGATTTGTTATGATTATGCAGCCAAGAAGATTGTGGCTGTGCCGGAAAAAGCAAGGGAAAAATTGAATGCTGGTTGAAAAATAGCTGGTACAAACTATCCTTGATTATCAGCGGGAATTTATACCGAAAGTAGCGTAAATTTATGTGTACCACCGCAATGCCTTGCACAAGGAAAAATCCCTTCGCCGCTTGAGGGCGGCTCCCGGTCTTTTTCTCCATCGCTATTGCGGTGGTACGATCGGGATTTACTTGTAAATTTATCGGGGGGCGAACTTTGTGCAAGCCACCTGCGGGGTACATGAGGATTTAAGAAATGCCCCGATAAATTTCCACGTACCCACAGAATCTCGCAGCTGCTACGCAAGCCCTTCGGGACTTGCTCCCGCATCTGCTCCTTCCGTGGGCACTTCGTAAATCCCGATCGTTGTATGCTATTTTTTGCGGCACCTTACCTTTATAAAGTGACTAAATGAAATCTTTTACACTGACCTTCCTTTTTGCAATTTTGCTTGTTTCATGTGACCGGAAACGAGACCTAAAAAAACTACGACAGGTTTTCAGCGAAACAAAGTATGACAACGAGATTATCAATAAACTTCCGCTTTATGACAGTTTGAAAAACATAATTATTTCAAACATTGACACCATTTTCAAGTTTAGGAATAGTAGACACTTTGTTTTTCATTCTTATGCTAACGGTGACACAGCGACAGTTCAAGAAGACGAAAGTTTTTATGAGTTCTATTATAACTACGGTGAAGCTACAGCTCTTAGCTATGGGACTGGGCCAAACGACCAGAAATTAATAGATGCAGTAAGCGTAGAAAATATGCCAGCTTTCATTTATCCAGCAGTTGACAATATTTTTAAGAAACTTGGTAAAAGTAAAATACGGGGCTTCACTTTGTGGACCGACAGCACAATCGAAATTTCAGTAAAAGCATTTCGTAAGGAAAATATTGAAGTTGGACACACTTTGACTTGGAAAAGAATAACCGCTAAAAACACTGACCCAGACATTTTCTACCGTGATACACTAATTGCTCCTAAATGGACTTATGGAATTTGGGTAGACGAAGACCTAGGATGGTAAAACAGCATATAATCGAGTAAGCCGGGGGAATTGCACCCCCAGCTCCTCGCAGAACCGTACTTGACAGTCTCCCGTCATACGGCTCTTCAGTCATGTTCTTACTTGCTTCGATACGTTTCGATTGTAGTAGCAGAACCACCGGGTTTGCTGCCAGTGTACAAAGAGCATATGCTGTTTTTATAATTTTTATTATAGCAGGACTGTTTTTTGTTGGATTAAGTATAAGTTGGTTGTTAGGATATATCAAAATGGGTTAAATAATACAATTAGTTATTGACAAACAACAGCTGCTAACATGAACTGTGTAAAAAACCTGCTTAGCAAAGTAATCATCACCCATTCCAAATCTTCCAGTTCTCCTCTGCCTGCAACACAAGCATTTCATACCCATTCTTAATGGCGGCGCCCCGCTCCTCTCCTTTTTGCAGGAACAATGTTTTTCCAGGATTGTAAATAAGATCAAAGAGTAAATGATCTGATGTGATATGCTGGTAAGGGATTGCCGGGCAGTCTCCTGTTTTCGGGTACATGCCCAGCGGTGTGCAGTTTATAATAACAGTATGCTGCCTGATGAGTTCCGCATTCAGGTCATCATAGGTCAATGATGAACCATCATGCAGGCGGCGGCTGACAATATGGTAATCAATGCCCAGTTTTTTCAAAACAAAGACCACTGCTTCTGTGGCGCCGCCATTGCCCAGCACCAATGCTTTTGTATGATGCAGTTGCAAAAGAGGCGAAATGCTTTTTTCAAACCCGGTGTGATCGGTGTTATACCCATCAAGATCCCCGCTATTGACCCGGATGCAGTTGCAGGCATTCAATCCGGCAGGAATATTTCCGGCTGAATGCAGAAAAGGAATCACCTGTTGTTTATACGGAATGGTCACCGCCAGCCCTTCTAAGCCCGGATTACTCTTTACCAGTTCCGGAAATTCATCTATCGAAGCGATCGGAAAATTTTCGAAGCGGCAATCTTTCAACCCTTCCCTGATAAATTTCTCATTGAAATATTTCTCAGAAAAAGAATGAGACAGGGGATAGCCGATGAGTCCGAAGAGCCTTTTGCCCTCATCTCCAAAGGGGCTGATACTATGCATTTTCCTTTTTGTCGAGGTATAAACTGAAGGTATCGCCTCTCAAACCAATCCGCATGGCTTCAAGGGGTATCACTTCGGTGGGTGCGATATTGCCGAGATTGGCATTGCAGCCCACCAGTTCAATAAAATATAATTGCTGCGCTTTCTGAGGCGCTTCCCAGATTATCTTTTCCGTCGGTATCTGGGTCAGAATTTCCTGCACCAGGCCTTCTCTCACTTCACCGCTGCCGCGGTAGATGCCCACATTACCCGCCTCTCTTGCTTCGGCGATCACATAGGTGGAACCTGCTTCGAGTTCTGCCCGCATCAGCTCTATCCATTTATAGGGCGGAATGATATGCGCTGCATCCTTGCTACCCACTTCGCTCAGCACAATTCCATGTTTAGTGAGTTTTTCAATATACCCGCATTTTTCAGCATGAGGAATATTGATAGAACCATCACTTACTTCCATATAGTGGATGCCGTAGTCTTTGCACACTGCTATATAATCATCAAACTGGTTGCGGATAAGGAAGGCCTCAAACAAAGTGCCGCCAAAATAGACCGGGATATCATATGAGCGGTACACTTCCAGCTTTTCAGTGAGGTTGGGTGTAACGAATGAAGTGCCGAAACCTAATTTCACAATATCAACATGGGGATGAGAAACACTCATGAAATTTTGCGCCTCGGTAACACTCAGCCCTTTGTCCATCACCATCGTGAGGCCTGAAGTACGGGGTTTTTTGATTCTCTCGGGTATCTGCGACAGGTTAAAGTTCATTACTAATCAGTTTATTGTCTTTTATCAGCCGTTATCAAAAGCGGGCAAAAATAAGAAAGAAGACCGAAGCAGCAAGTGATGAGGCTCAGATAGCTATGATACTTTTTGAATGTTGCCAGTTGAGAGCCTCCGGAAAACACTGCGCTACGCAGCGATTTTTATGAAATGCCCTGATCCCTTCATGCCCGGTGGTCGCTGCTGCATCAAGTTTCACTCTAAACGCTACGCCGGTTGCTGCCCCTGTTTTATGTTGCTATATAGACCTGTTTCGTTTGTACCGTGCCAGCATATCCACCACTGCCTGGCTTTGCAATAAGGCAGGATGTAGTTCCATCAGTTTCTTCAGCAATTTCGGCGCTTTGGTCATCGCATCTTCCAGTTGCAGCAAGGCCTCTTTTGACTGGCCTGATGCAAACAATATGGCAACCTTATAAAAAAGAAATACGGGTTTTCCGTTGGTGGACTGAAAGGCCATTGCTGCCTGGTCAAGGGCTTCATCATAATAGCCTCCCCGGAAAAGGCATCGCACCAAAGCTTCCCACCCGGCCACATTGCGGGGTCTTGCTTTAACCGCCACAGAGAAGTAGAGCACTGCCTCTTTGTAAAGCTCCAGCTGAACTTTACATTCTCCCATCAGCAGGTTATACTCTGGTTGCGACTTCTGTATCCGCAAAGCTGTTTCCAGTTGTTTGATGCAGCTTTCCCAGCGTCCTTCATTGAAATAGGTGCAGGCTATTTTATAAAAAAGCCTGCTGTCATCCTGCCGCAGGTGTGATGCCTTGCGGTAATAAGACCGGGCCTGGGCATAGTTTTTCAGCCTGTCATAGCAATGACCCATCGCTTCGAGGATCACATCTTCCGGCTTGGCCAGCTCTGTCACTTTTTCTAAAGCTTCAATAGCTTCCCTGTATTTCCTCAGCCGGATATAGGCATCGGCCATGTTGCGGTAAGCATAATCCAGTTTCTCATCTATGGCAATGGCATACTTGTATGCATCAATGGATTTTTCATACAGTTTCAAACCCTGGTAGGCAGCGGCGAGATTGAACCAGGCCAGTTCATTGTAGGGAAAATCATCAATGATTTGCTGGTGGAGGCGAATACTTTCTTCATTGCGGCCGGTGAAATCTGTCCAGAAACAAATTTTATACAAAGCTTCCTCGTTGTTGGGATCATCTTCCAGCACCATTTTCAGGCAGTCAAACACTTTGTCAAACTCTTCGTAATCGTCGTACACATCGGCCAGTTCAAACAACAGTTCCAGGCGTTCTTCTCCATCAAATAACTGCAGCGCCTCTTCCAATAGAGTGACCGCCTTTTCGGGCTGGTCCAGCGCCAGGTAAGCATCTGTTTTGAGAATGTAAAGATTGATGTCATTGCTGTCGAGCAGGGCGGCCTGCTCCAGCACCTGCAGCGCTTCCCGGTAGCGGCGGGTGGCCAGCAGTATATCTGCTTTTTTGATGAGCAGTGCAGACGAATAAGGGTATTGTTCAATCGCAAAACCGGCAGCCTCCATGGCTTTTGCCTGGTCTTCTTTTTCCTGGAAATATTCAATTATTTTTTCAAATGCTTCTTCTTCAAGAAAGGAGTTTTTTCGGCCGTTTTTGAGATTATCATATTGTTTAAGCAATTCCCGAATCTGGTCCCGGTCTTCCCGGTAAGGGTATTCTTTCATGCATTCCGGATGTTTGGTGAAAATAGAATTTTAAAGAGCCTCATCGGGCAGCAAAATCCCTTTGCCCCCCGGAATTCTGTTATTTTCAACAAGTTAAAAAAAATGTAGGATAAAAAAACGTCACGGGTTTTCCCCATATGTGCAAAACAAAGAATATTTTTCCGGATACTAATGTAACAATCCGGCAAATTTGGCGTTAAACAACTACTAAAGTTCTGGACGAACGGTATCTTTTATATAAATTTTTGTAGTTACATTTGTAGCGCAATTGAAAGCTAACAAATACATATCATTAAATGCTTTGGGCAAAAAACTGGCTGCATTCATCCTCATCGGGGTTTCTGCCGCTGCTTTTGCCACACTGGGCGATGGCAAGGTGAAAACCACAAAGCCATCCAAATCACTTTTATCTAACAAAAGCCAGGCCGGAACTGCTACTTTCTCACTTCGTTCTGGTTATGAATTCCGTGGCAACCAGGTTTTTTCCAAAAAGGAAGAACGGTATGTGAATCTGAACACTACTCTCAGTTTCCAGAAAGGACACACTACATATATCGTTCCGATGAAAAAGAAAGTGCTGCTGGATAAAGTCACCTTCAACCCCAACGAGGCCAGCCGCCGTCGTTGATTTTTCCCTTTTGTTTTATTGATTTCCGGGACCGAGGCTTTCCTCATAGGTCATCACCCTGTAACCTGATTTGGGAATGTCAAACTTTGCCTGCGGCACAGGATTGAAATTGATCGCCGCCACTTTGTAGGTCACCACCATACTGCCCAGCATGGCTTCATACTCCATGGCAAGGCCGGGTAAATTCTTATTGAGGTATTGAAAATCCTTATTTACGGGAATCAGCTCTTTGGTAAAATATACCGTAAATGTTGTGCTGTCAGTGAGAGTGCCGGTGGCTTTCTGGCAATTATAACCTGAAATGTTCTTGAACTCGTTTTCGTAAGTAAATTTCACTCCTTCGTATTTCTTATTCGATTCTTTCCAGTTGGCCGATGTCATGGTGATCATGTATTTCTGCTCGCCATAATCTTTCAGCACGGTCACATTTCCTGTTCTGCCATCCACAATAGTAGATTGTGTGCCCAGGGAACTAACCATTTCCGAACGGCTTGAATTTCCCTTCAGGTAAATGACACTGGTGGCGCCATCGAGAAGATCCACGGCCTGCGGGTTGGCATTGTTGGTATTGATCACAATATCATAGGTGATCGTTGCCTCTGTGAGTCGCCGCTGTGCCTGGCTCACCACCGTGAAGAACAACAGTGAGATCATCAATAATATGTTTCCTTTCTTTTTCATCTTGAAACTTTCTGTCTTAGAACAACGAAAAGACGTGCCAATTTAGTCAATAAGTTGCAATAGCGCTGATTATAACATTTCAGAGACTTTATTAAAGCAAAAATCCGGGTTGCATCAGCCAAAACCCGGATTCTGTTAAATTCTATCTCCCTGTCAGCGTTTTCCCTTTTCTTTCATTTCTTTCAGCTTTCGCTGCTGCTCCTGCATTTGTTCCATTCGCTCCTGCCACTTCGATTTTGTTTTTGGCTTTTTGCGGTTGGCTTCAATTTTCGACAATATCTTATCATGATCAATGATGTAATTCTGGATAACGAACTGCAGCGCCAGGGTGATGATATTAGACACCGTATAATACCAGGTAAGCGCCGAAGGCATACTGTTGAAGATGAACAGCAGGAATACCGGGAAAATGTACGGCAGATACTTCATGATGGGATTGCTCTGATCCGGCGTCATGCTCATGCTGTAAACAGAAATAAGAAAGCTGGTGATCACAGCCGTGATGGTAAATAAACTCAAATGACTGCCCAGCAACGGGATATTTACTCCAAACTTGATCACAGCATCAAATGCCGAGAGATCGTTGGCCCAGAGAAAATTGGCGCCCCTTAAACCGATCTCGGCATTAAAAAAACTATATAAGGCAAAGAAGATCGGGATCTGCAATAAGGCCGGAATACATCCGCCCAGCGGGTTCACTCCTGCTTCCCGGAAAAGCTTCATTTGTTCCATGCCCATCTGCTGCTGGTCCTTTCCATGCTTTTCTTTCAGCTTGGCGATCTCGGGCCGCAACGCTTTCATTTTGGCGCCACTCAGGTAGCTGGAGTAGGTAAGCGGAGAGATCAGCAAGCGAATTACAAGTGTGAGCAAAGCAATGGCCAGCCCATAACTGCCCACCATCTTCTGCATAAAATCGTAAATCGGTAATACAATGAACCGGTTGAGCGGACGGACAAATGCATAAGGGCCCTGTCCGAAGTTTACTAATTTTTCAAATTTCAGCCCATAGCCTTTCAAAACATGATAATCTGAAGGACCGAGATAAATGCCAAAATCCGCCTGTGCCTGTGAAGCCACCGGCAGTTGCACTTTCATGTTAGCAGTTACTTTAGCAATTATCTCTGGCTCATCAGGCTGTGACCATTCGATATTACCGGAAGCAAAAGACGGTGCTTTGGAAACAATAGCAGCAAAGAAGAAGCGCTGACGCATCCCCAGCCATTTCACCTCTTTATCAAAACCCACACTGCTGCGGCGACCAATAGTGTGATAATCAAAATCACCATCCTCTACATATCCCAACTGAGTATTTTGTCTTTCAAAAGAAATATCCGACTCCTGCCGGGCCACGGTATATTGCCAGGCAAGATTCATGTTTCCCTGTGTAAGTAATTTATCGGCTCCCTTCAGGTTCACCTGCAGATCAACCATATAATCATCCTTGCGGATGGTGTAGGTATGTGTGATAGAAGAAGCAGAACTGGTATCTGCAGAAAGCAACGTGAATGTAACCGTGCTGCTGCCATCTGCATTTTTAGTGACAGAACCGGGTTCAAAAAATAAATTGCCTGTCTGCTCAGTGCTGTTATTGCCGGTGTTGATAGTATAGCTTATCCTGTCAAAATCAGTACCCGCCAACTTTACATCGGTGCTGTCCTGTGCCTTAAATTTTTTCAGTTCCGCTTTGATGATCTGCCCTCCTTTGTTGGAAAAGGTGAATTTCACCAGGTCATTCTCCGCCACCAGCAATTGTTCTGCGCCAATGGCCGCTGCCTGGAACTGCCCGGCTTTGGTCATCCTGTTCATGGAATCTGTGGTTACAGAATCTCTTTGCAGTGCCAGGCTGTCAACTTTGGGCAAATTGGCCTGCGCTATGGAGTCTTTCACAAACTGCTCCCTTGCCTTCGTTTTCTGGAAAGCAGCCTGCTCCTTATTGTTGTAATAGAAATAACCAAAAAAGAGAGCAGCCAGTATCACAAAACCGAGGACTGTATTACGATCAAACTTCATTAAGTGAAAATTTAAAGACGGCAAAGATAGCGGGTTTCTGGCTTCTGGGCACTTGTTTCTGGTTATTGAAAACCCATCAAAAAAAGCATTTTCCAACAGGTAACCAACTCCCGGCAACTATATCATCTCACTTTGCAGCAACGGGTTCTTCACTTCTGTTCTTTTTTCTGCAAAAGCTTTCGCTGCTTTCACAAAATGAACAAAAATGGGCTGTGGATTCTCTACCGTACTCTTCAGTTCGGGATGATATTGCACACCGATAAAGAAAGGATGATTTGCCAGTTCCACAATCTCCACCAGGCCGGTGCCGGGATTTTTGCCACTGGCCAGCATGCCGGCTTTTTCAAATTGCTCCAGATACTGGTTATTGAACTCCCAGCGGTGACGGTGTCTTTCGCTGATATTTTTTTGCTGGTAGATCGCCGCCGCCAGCGAGCCTTCTTTCACCTCGCAGGGATAAGCTCCCAGCCGCATGGTGCCTCCTTTGGCGGTGATCTTTTTCTGTTCTTCCATCAGGTCAATGACAGGCTCAGTGGTTTCAGGATTCATTTCAGTGGAGTGTGCATTTTTTAATCCCAGCACATTTCTTGCAAATTCAATCACCGCCATCTGCATGCCGAGGCAAATGCCAAAGAATGGCAATCCTTTTTCCCGGGCATATTTCACTGCTACTATTTTTCCTTCCACTCCACGATGACCAAAACCGGGAGCAACCAGCAGACCATCCAGGCCGGCCAGTTTCTCCGCCACATTTTCATCAGTGATAAATTCACTGTGCACATTCATAATCTGCACCTGGCATTCATTAATAGCTCCTGCATGGATGAATGATTCCAGGATTGATTTATAGGCATCCTGCAGTTCAATATATTTTCCGATCAAACCTATCGCTACTTTGCTTTTGGGGTATTTGAGTTTATCCAAAAATTCTTTCCACTTCGTCAGTTCCGGTTCATTATAGTTTGCAATGTTCAGCTTTTTCATTGCTATAACATCGAGTTTTTCCCGCATCATCAGCAACGGCACTTCATAAATGGTCGGTGCATCAGCCGCCTCAATCACCGCTTCCAGCTTCACGTTGCAGAACAAAGCGATCTTGCGGCGAAGCTCAGGTGTCAGCGGTTTTTCGGTACGGCAAACAATAATATCGGGATGCACACCTTCCTGGCTCAGCATCTTCACACTGTGCTGGGTGGGTTTTGTTTTTAATTCTTTAGCAGCTTTCAGATAAGGTATAAGTGTGAGATGAACAACAAGTGTGTCTTCTTCCGGCAATTCCCATTGCAGTTGACGAACCGCTTCCACAAAGGGCAGGCTTTCAATATCACCCACTGTTCCGCCTATCTCTGTAATTACCACATCATACTTGCCGCCATGTCCCAACTGGAGCATTCTCCTTTTTATCTCATCAGTGATATGCGGAACCACCTGCACCGTCTTTCCGAGGTAAGCTCCTTCCCTTTCCTTATTGATCACTGTCTGGTAAATGCGGCCTGTGGTCACATTATTGGCCTGTGAAGTAGGAATGTTCAGGAATCTTTCATAATGGCCAAGATCGAGATCGGTTTCAGCGCCGTCATCGGTCACATAACATTCCCCGTGTTCGTAAGGATTAAGTGTACCGGGGTCAACATTGATATAGGGATCAAATTTCTGGATAGTTACCCGCAGCCCTCTTGCCTGCATCAGTTTGGCAAGCGAAGCAGCAATGATACCTTTGCCCAATGAAGAAGTTACACCACCGGTAACAAAAATGTACTTAGCCATTATTTATGGTTATTAAATTTCAAAGCCCTATACGGTGAAATACAAAAAAACCGCACTGTTGCACTAATGATTTCACCGCAACTACTCAAAAACAATAAATGATCTGATTATTTACCCCACCCATTGACCAGCGGAAATGCTTCTAATAAGCGTTGTATAAAAAAAATTCCGGGAGGTCATGCAAAGCTAAAGTAATTTTTTCGCCTGCAAAAAATTGATACCTGTTCTGTGGAAAAAAGCCTTTATTTTTAAAAAAATGAAACCCCTGTTATGAAAAAAACACTCACGCTGCTGATTCTTAGCCTGATCACTGTCAACGTTTTTTCGCAGAAGACCTTTATCTGGTGCGGAGTTTTGATTGATGGCGTCTCCGCAGAACCCAGGAGGAACATGACTGTCATAGTAGAAAAAAACAAAATACTGGCTGTGGAAAACGGTTTTTCAAAAACCGGCCCGAATGACAGGTCAATAGACCTGAAGACGAAAACTGTCACCCCAGGCTGGATTGACATGCATGTGCACTTAGAACATGAGACGAATCCCAACAGGTACCTCGAAACGTTTACCCTGAATCCTGCCGATTATGCTTTCATGTCGGTGCGGTTTGCCGATACTACGCTGATGACTGGTTTCACCACCGTCCGTGACCTTGGGGGCAGCGGAGTTAATATTTCACTGCGCAACGCTATCAACAAAGGAACCATCAGGGGTCCCAGAGTTTTCACTTCAGGCAAATCCATTGCCACTACAGGAGGTCACGCCGATCCAACCAATAGTTATCGCAAGGACCTGCAGGGAGATCCCGGCCCCAAAGAAGGTGTGGCCAACGGGGCAGAAGAATGCCGTAAAGCTGTTCGCCAGCGCTATAAAGATGGGGCCGACCTGATTAAAATAACCGGCACCGGGGGTGTGCTGAGTGTGGCCAAAAGCGGAAAGAACCCGCAGTTTTTTGAAGACGAACTGGAAGCGATTGTACAAACGGCCAAAGATTATGGATTTAAAGTGGCGGTGCATGCCCATGGTGAAGAAGGGATGAAAAGAGCCATCCGTGCCGGCGTGAATTCCATAGAACACGGCACATTCATGGATGATGAAACGATTGAATTATTCAAAAAACACGGTGCCTGGTATGTGCCCACTATCACCGCCGGAAGATCAGTTGGAGATTCTGCTAAGATCCCCGGCTATTATCCTGCCCTTGTCACTCCAAAGGCTTTGGAGATAGGCCCGCAGATACAAAAGACATTTACCAGGGCATATAAGGCCGGGGTGAAGATCGCCTTTGGCACCGATGCAGGTGTATTTAAACATGGGTTGAACTGGTTAGAATTCACTTATATGATAGAAGCCGGTATGACACCGATGGATGCAATAAAATCGGCCACCATCAATGCCGCTGACCTGTTAGGCGAAAAAGATAAACTCGGCAGTATTGAAACCGGCAAACTCGCCGACATTGTTGCCGTTGACGGCGACCCGCTGAAAGACCCGAAGGCTTTTGGGAAAGTGGTGTTTGTGATGAAGGACGGGGTGGTTTATAAAAATGAAAAATAAGGAGGCCGGAAAATTAAGAGACCTGCACCGGGAAACTAAAAGAAATGGTGGTCTCCAGCTGCTGCAGTCCCTTCATGCTTAAATAGCCACCGGCCATGACAGCCATGGGTGCGATGGACTGTATGCTGAAAGAAAGTGCATAGCCATTATAATTATTGCGGTCCTGAATGCTGAAGGTGATCATCTCTCCCAGCCTTTCGGCATAGATGTGAATGATCCCTTTTTTTGAATTGGCAACCACGGTGGTAAGCAATTCGCTGATGACCTGGACGGTTTTGGTATCATGAGCAGCTATTTGCACATGACCCGGCACTTCATTGACAATAACAGTATCTTGTTCAATTGCAGTGGCCAGCAAATTGCTTACCAGGCGGTTTACCATAGATTTTAACGGTGTTCCTGCGCTGCTGCGCACAAAGAAACCTTGGATAGATTGCTCTTTCAAAGGGTTGGAATTTACGGTTGTTTTCACGGGAAGGATTCGTTGTTTTCAAAGGATATTGTTACTTCAAAGTAAGCAGTTGAAAGTATTTGAAACAATAGCTACTTCAATTGATCTCTTGTACTGCTCCTTACTACAAAGGACAAAAAATTCTCTTAATAAACGCTAAGTGTTTTACCGGGAAACTGCTCTACTACAGCAAAGCAGGCGCCTCTGTCTGGAGGCAGGCGGCCAGTTGTAGCAGCATCTGCTGCTGCTCTGGTTTCAGCGAAATGACTGTTTCCTTTTTATTGCTGTCTATAAAAACAAACTGCTCTGTTTTTTGTGTGGCCATCCTTCGCAACAAAACCGGCGGTGTGCTGCTGTTGCGGAAAGTCATCCGGAAAATGCCTTCGCAGTTCATACCAGCGTTATTACGCTGGGTTTGCTTCACTTTGGTGCCTTCAAAATAAATGGCAACAGTGGACAAATCATTAAAGCATTTTTCACCGCCACTGATCGTAAATAAAAAATCTATTTCTTGTTTATTGGCATCTATACTCAATGAAGCACCCTGCAAAGAAATGAAGCCGGTTGAAAGCACTTTCTCTTTGGTGTAGGGATCGGTTTCCCGAATTAGCTTACATTCCTGCGCTGCAGACAGGAAAGGCATGATCAACAACAGGAACAAGAAAGTTTTCATTGTATTCATTAGCAGGTTAAAGATAAGACGAAGTCGCCGGGTTTTGTTATTGACCTGTCCCGGGCCTCAAAAGTTGCATAATGCACTTTATCAAGTCTCCGCTGCTTCAGGTGTAAACTGTTATCGGCCGTATGAATACTGACCACATCTTGCAGCAGGAGGTGAAATGAGGCAATGTATTTTTTCCGTTTAAAATGCATAAATGCCATTGATATAAGATGGAACACTATTAACAGTATACTTAATAATCATACGTTATACCTGCTGTATTTTTCGCCGCCTTTAACCATTTAGCCATGAGAAAAACAATTCTTTTAACCCTGCTGCTTGCCCTGTTGCAAACAACATTGGCACAGGAGCAAAGAAAACAGGCAGTCGCCACCCGCAGCGAAGCCGCCATAAAAATTGATGGCGATCTTACTGAGGATGCGTGGAAAACAGCTACCCGCATTAACGAGCTGACAGAAATGCGGCCCACCTTTAATAAGGCCGAAGATGTAACCAACCGTTCTGAACTGTACCTGCTCTACGATGATAATGCTGTTTATTTTGCAGGCATGCTTTATGAAACTAACCGGGACCAGATTTCTTCGGAACTATTGGGAAGGGATAACGTGGGTGTAAACGATTTCATCGGAATTATTTTAGACACCTACCAGGACCGCATCAACGGTCTCGGATTTTTTTTGACACCTCTGGGTGAACAATTCGATATTAAATATGGCATGGGTAATGAAGATATGAGCTGGAACACCGTGTATATGACCGGAGCCCGCCTGCACGATAATGGCTGGTCATTTGAAATGAAAATACCCTATGCCGCCATCCGTTTCAGCAAAGACAAAATACAGAACTGGGGCATGCAGATCATCCGTCGTCGCAGCAAAACGGGACAACAATATTCGTGGAGCCCTGTTGACCCGACCAAATTCGGTTTTATGAACCAGGCCGGCGACCTCAGCGGCATCAGCGATATCAAACCACCGGTGCGGCTTTCCTTTTCTCCATATTTCTCCACCTATCTCACCCATAATGGAACCATTAATGGAAACAAAAGAACCAGCACTTCGGTGAACGGCGGAATGGATGTGAAATACGGCATCAGTGATGCATTCACGATGGATATGACACTGATCCCCGACTTCGGGCAGGTGCAAAGCGATAACCAGGTGCTGAACCTTACTCCCTTTGAAGTCCGCTTCAATGAATTCCGTACTTTCTTTAATGAAGGCACAGAACTTTTTAATAAAGGCAACCTGTTTTACAGTCGCCGTATCGGCGGGCAGCCTTTGAATTATTATAATGTACACAGCAAACTAAATCCAGGGGACAGGATCATCAGCAATCCTGCAGAAACCAAACTCATCAATGCCACCAAGATCAGCGGCCGCACCAAAAAGAAACTAGGTGTAGGTTTCTTCAATGCCATCACGAAAGCTCAATATGCAAAGGTGGAAACAACCGACAAAGAACAATATGAAATTGAAACAAGCCCCCTGACCAACTATAATGTGATGGTACTGGACCAGGTGATGAAACACAATTCAAGTCTTTCTATAGTTAACACCAATGTGTGGCGCAGCGGTAATGATTATGATGCCAACGTAACGGCTTTTCTCTGGGATCTTTACGACAAGAACATCAACTGGAACGCATGGGGGCAATTCACCCACAGCCGCCTTATCAGCAACGGGAAAACCACACCCGGCTATCATTACAATTTTTTTGGTGGAAAATTCAAAGGCCGTTTCAATTTTGATGTGCGCCGGCTTTTTGCCGATCAGAATTATAACCAGCGGGACATGGGCTTTTTCAACAATAACAACTATCTCGATCATGGCTCATGGATCGGTTACAAATGGATACAGCCAAAAAGTTTTTACAATAACCTTTACCTGAATTTCAACATCAACTATTCGCAAATGCATATGCCAAGGAAATACCAGTCCTTCCGGCTGAATGCTAACATCAATGGTCAGATGAAAAACCTGTGGAGAGTGGGAATCAATGCTGACTGGCGTCCCGAAAACCACGACTATTATGAACCCCGCATTGCCGGCAAGATGGTGCGGTTGCCTGGTTCATGGATGACCGGGTTCTGGATGACGACCAATACGGCTAAAAAATACTATGCAACGGTTGAGGCCTATCACCGCCGCCTGCCCCGCTACCAGGCTCACGGTACTGACCTTTTCCTGAGTCAGAATTACCGCTTCAGTGATAAGTTCAGCCTGGGTATTTCCAGTTTCACCCAACACTTTAATAACAACCTTGGCTTTGCTTTCATTCCGCAGGGAAGCGACAGTTCTGTTTTTGGATTGCGGCATCGCCGCACAGCAGAAAATGTGTTCAATGCAAAATTTAATTTTAATAATAAAATGGGGCTCACCTTCCGGCTTCGTCACTATTGGAGCAAGGTGGAATACAACCGTTTCTTCCTGCTGAAGGATGATGGGTATCTCGAAAACCTGGCTACGGTGAGCAGGGACCCTAATACCAATGTGAACT
>CAYTGN010000020.1:0-67161 GCA_964437415.1 uncultured Chitinophaga sp.
AAGCATCCTTTTGCGTAAATTCGTACACTATTCTTATATGGAGACCGTTGCGCAATTGCCCAAATACAACCTCAATGAAGAACAGGAGAAGAAACTCATCCTGAGGGAGTACCGTTCCCTGCTACGGGCACTGAAAATCAAACTCAAACCCGGCGACAAAGACCTTATCCGCATTGCTTTTGAAATGTCGGCGGAGGCGCACAAAACCATGCGGCGTAAGAGCGGCGAGCCTTATATCCTTCATCCGCTGGCTGTGGCCAAAATCTGCGTGGAAGAAATTGGCCTCGGTGTCCGTTCCTCTATTTGTGCATTACTGCACGATACTGTGGAAGACACCGACATCACCCTCGAAGATGTGGAAAGAGAATTTGGCCAGGAGATCACCCGTATTGTTGACGGGCTCACCAAACTCGCCAATGTGATTGATGTGAATGCTTCACAACAAGCGGAGAATTTTAAAAAGATCTTACTTACCCTCACTGATGATCCCCGTGTCATTCTTATCAAACTGGCCGATCGCCTCCACAACATGCGGACTTTGGACAGCATGAAACGGGACAAACAGTTGAAGATATCTTCCGAGACGGTTTATGTATATGCCCCGCTGGCCCACCGCATGGGTTTATACAATATCAAAACAGAGATGGAAGACCTGGCCATGAAATACATGGAGCCGGAGATCTATAAAGATATTGCCAAAAAACTGTCGGAGACAAAACGGGAAAGAACCAAATACATCAACGAATTCATCAAGCCGATCCGAGATAAGATCGGGAAAGCCAGGCTGAATGCTGAAATATTCGGAAGACCGAAAAGTATTCATTCCATATGGAGCAAGATGAAAAAGAAAGGAGTGGATTTTGAAGAAGTGTATGACCTCTTTGCCATTCGTGTGATTCTTGACTCAGCTCCTGAAAAAGAAAAAGAGGATTGCTGGAAAGTGTATTCCATGATCACAGATGAATACACTCCTTCACCCGAAAGACTGAGGGACTGGCTGAGCAATCCCAAGAGCAACGGGTATGAAGCGCTGCACACCACGGTGATGGGGCCGCAAGGAAGATGGGTGGAAGTGCAGATACGAACCAAAAGAATGAATGAAATCGCTGAGAAAGGCCTTGCCGCCCACTGGAAATACAAAGAAGGCGCTGCTGATGAAAGCCGCTTTGATAAATGGTTTCAGCAAATCAGGGAGGTGATCAGCAACCAGGAAACAGACAGTATTGATTTTCTCCAGGACTTTAAGACCAGCTTTCTTGCAGAAGAGATATATGTCTATACACCAAAAGGTGATGTGAAGATGCTGCCGATAGGATCAACCGCTCTTGATTTTGCCTTTGCCATTCACAGCGCTATCGGTGTGAAAACGATTGGCGCCAAAGTCAATCACAAATTAGTTCCCATCAGTCACAAACTGCGTAGCGGGGACCAGGTGGAGATCATCACCAGCAACAAACAAAAACCATCGGAAGACTGGTTGAGTTTTCTCGTAACTTCCAAAGCCAAGAGCCGCACCAAGGATGCACTGAAAGATGAAAAGAAAAAAGTAGCGGATGAAGGAAAGTACACATTGCAGCGAAAACTGGAAGGAGTGGGAGCCGCATTAAATCAGCATAACATTGATGAACTGGTTCAATATTATAAACTGCCCTCGCATGTTGATCTTTTTTACCAGGTGGCAGTAAAGAATATTGACCTGAAAGACCTCAAAGAATTCAAAGTAGCTGGAGACAGAATAGATGCGCCGAAACCGGTGAAACTGGTGGAGCCAAAACCGGAGTATAACCCGCAGCAGGTAAATAATAAAAAAGATACCGAACTTGTCATCTTTGGCGAAAGCAGCGACCGCATCGTTTATAATCTTGCCAATTGCTGCAAGCCCATTCCGGGTGATGACGTTTTTGGTTTTATAACGACGGGAAAAGGATTGACCATTCACCGTACCAACTGCCCAAATGCTGCCAAACTGCTTGCCAACTACAGTCACCGGGTGGTGAAAACAAAATGGGCCAAAAATAAGGAGATATCATTTCTTACCGGTGTCAAGATCGTAGGTATGGATGATGTGGGTGTGGTGAACAAGATCACCAATCTCATATCCGGTGAATTAAAAATAAACATAGCAGCGCTGACCATTGAGGCCAACGAAGGATTATTCAGGGGTAATATCCGTTTGTTTGTACACGATAAAGAAGAACTGGACCGCCTGGTCAACAGCCTGAAAGCATTGCCGGGCATTGAATCAGTTGAAAGATATGATACAGAAGATATACCATGACCGTCATGATTTCCTGTATAGAAGCCCCGATTATTTTGCTTATCTTGTTGCATTGATTTATCATTTACAAAAAGACTGACCCTTTTATGAAACCGAGTGTGATGAGATTTGCGGCACTGGCAGCAATTTTCCTGTTACTTCACCGGCCCCTTTTTGCACAAAGTTTTTCATTCAATTGTTCAAGAGATACAACCATTGCCGGATGTACAGCCGACCCCTGCTTCACCCTGCGCAGCCTAATTCCTGATTTGCACAGGTCCACAGATACCTATACGATCAACCCTATCGTTACCGGAAGCAATTCATGCTTTCCTGCTTATTCAAACCCCAGCATCCCTGGTAATCCAACCAATCTAACATCAGACGATACATATACAGCGCCGTTAAATATTGGTTTCCCTTTCCCATTTTACGGAACCTACTATAACAATCTTGTGGTAAGCACCAACGGTGTTATTTCCTTTGATATTAGCCGTGCATTTTTATTTGCACACTGGAGCATTCTGAATGGCGGTTTCCCGCAAAATCTCCCAAGCACATTTTATGACAGGGCCATCATAATGGGCCCTTACCATGACCTTGACCCAACTGCGCCAACTTCACCAACACAGCGTATTCAATATGTGACCGTTGGCACAGCGCCGCATCGTATGTGGGTATTGAGTTTTTTCAGTGTTCCTCTTTACAATTGCCCGGCGCTTATTCAGAATACACACCAGATCATTTTGCATGAATCAACAGGCATCATTGAAGTGCTGATATTCAGTAAGCAGGTTTGTGCAGGATGGAACCAGGGCCGGGCCATGGTGGGAATACAGAACTTTAACCGTGACCAGGCAATGATGGCGCCGGGAAGAAGAGCGACTGATCCGCCATGGGGTAGTATCGGCATGAATGAAAGCTGGCGTTTTGTTCCCTCGGCGGGACCGTCTTTGTTCAAACGGGTTGAACTGTACGACTTGGGCGGCAACCTGCTTGCCACCGGTACTACCACAAGTTTGGGCAATGGCACATTGGAGGCAGAGTTTCCTAATATTTGTCCACCCCCCGGGGCAACCACCACTTATATTATCCGTTCTGTGTATGAGAAAAATGACGATGCTTCTGTTGAGATATTCGGTACCGACACAGTAAGAGTGACCAAGGGCACTACTGATCTGAATGCTGGTTTTGCCACAACACCTACTACCTGTGGGGCATCCACCGGTACAATCACAGTAAATGTTCCGGGCGGTGTAGGAGTTGCTCCATTCGAATATATTCTGGATGGCGGCACGCCGCAAAGTAGCAATGTTTTCAATAATCTGCCACAGGGCAATTATGTGGTGCAGGTGAATGATGCAGGCAGTTGCAGCAGCACATTGAATGTGACCGTTGCACAAACAGGTTCGCTGTCAGCTAATATTACACCGGTAGCTACTGCCTGTCCCGGTGTGAACAATGGCAGCGCCACTATTACACCAACGAATGGAACAAGTCCGTATAATTTTACAGTAAATCCCGGCGGCCTGACACAATCAGGCGCTACGGCTAATTTTACCGGTTTGGCCGCAGGATCGTATAATGTCAGCATCACGGACAATGCCGGTTGCGCCACGGCCTCTCCGCTTCCGTTTGTGATTGCTGCAGGCGCCGGATTGAATTCCACGCAAACGGCTGTGCCGCCATCTTGCAATGGCGCCACGAATGGTTCTATAACTGTAAATACATTAAATGGTATTGCCCCATATATATTCACATTAAATCCCGGTGCTGTCACACAAGCATCAAATAATTTTACTAACCTCGCTGCAGGCAATTATACTATCAGCTATACTGATGTTGCAGGTTGTGTTTCTGCAACGATTCCTGTTACTGTTCCTGCGGGCCCTTCATTAACGACTACAGCCACCGCAACCAATGTATTGTGTAATGGCGGAGCAACCGGCAGCATCACAGTGAATCAACCGGCAGCGGGCACAGCGCCATATGAGTATTCCCTTGACGGCGTCATTTGGCAAAGCAGTAATGTCTACAACGGACTTTCTGCCAACACTTATACAGTATGGTTCAGGGAAAGCAACGGCTGCCAGGGTCAGCTTACACAAACTGTGAGTGAACCAACTGCTCTTACAGCCAATTTGACACAAACTGCAGTTGTTTGCAATGGTCAGAGTAATGGTGTCATCACGGTTAATGCTTCAGGCGGCGCTGGTCCTTACCAGTATTCCATTGACGGGGGAGCCAACTGGCAGCCTGGAAATACATTTAATGTAGCTGCCGGAAGCTACACGATAACAACAAGAGATAATAATCTTTGCACAACAACGGGAAACATTGTAGTTACTGAGCCGCCTGTGCTCACTGCTACCGCCGCCACAACCAATGCCACCTGCAATGGCGGACCGGATGGTACTATCACTGTCACGGCTACAGGAGGAAACACAAACTATCAGTATTCACTCGATGGAACCAATTTCCAGGCAACGAATATTTTTAATGTGATAGCAGGAAACTATACAGTTTATGTTCGTGACAACCTCGGGTGCAGTTTTACTATCGCTAACATCGTGGTTGGATTAACCGATAACCTCACCTATAACATACCTGTAAGCCCAACCATTTGCGAAGGTAGTTCCACACAATTGCAGGTTTTTTCCAATGCCATTCAATACGCCTGGTCACCTGCAACAGGTTTAAGCAATCCCAATATTGCCAACCCTGTGGCCAATCCTGCAGTGACCACCACATATACTGTGACACTGACATTGGGAAATTGCAGTATCAATATTCCCTATACGGTGAATGTGAACCCGGCGCCAGTGCCGGATGCGGGGCCCGATGGATTTATTTGTTATGGACAAAATTACCAGTTGCAGGGGTCGGGAGGAGTTCAATACAACTGGTCGCCTTCTAATTTCCTGAGCAGTTCCAGCGTATCAAACCCGGTGGCAACACCAGACAATACTACCACTTACTCTTTATCGGTGATTGACGCCAACGGATGCCAGTCTTTGGTTACTGATAATGTTATCGTGGATGTGACACCTCCGATCACTGTGACCACTTTCCCTTCAGACACGATCGTTCATGAAGGTCACCAGTTCCAGATCAGGGCTGTTTCCATCGCTACCGATTATTCCTGGACCCCATCAGTTGGCCTGAATAACCCTTTTGTAGCTGACCCGGTTGTAACTGCCGGCAGTGCAGGAGATGTGATCATTTACCAGGTGACGGCTTCAACAATAGCAGGCTGCCGCGGTGATGCAGCGGTGAGAGTGCAGGTGTATAAAGGGCCGGATATTTACATGCCCACTGCATTCACCCCCAATAATGATGGCAAGAATGACGTTTTCCGGCCATTCACCGTGGGGATAAAACAACTTAATTATTTCAGGGTGTTCAACAGGGCGGGGCAGGAACTCTTTTTCACCAAAAACCTCGGTGCCGGATGGAATGGCAAATTTGGCGCTGTGGAACAGCCATCGGGTGTTTATATCTGGATGGTGCAGGGAGTGACAGAGGATAACAAAGTGATTACAAAGAAAGGAACAGTTGCCATAATCAGGTAAACGTTGATAAAAGATATAAAATGCACCGGATTTAATGCGGCGGCTTCGTTGTTGAACCCGTATTTTTGCCCCCGTTTCGCATAGCAAACTAACCACAATCCGTTATGGTAGATGTATTACTCGGCCTCCAGTGGGGCGATGAAGGGAAAGGAAAGATCGTTGACTTTTTTGCCAAAGATTATGATGTGATTGCCCGTTTCCAGGGCGGGCCCAATGCCGGGCACACATTGTATGTTGGTGACAAAAAGATCGTATTGCACCAGATTCCATCAGGTATCTTTCATACCAGTTCAATTAATCTTATTGGCAATGGTGTGGTACTCGACCCCGTGACACTGAAAAAGGAATGTGATACCGTAGCTTCTTTTGGCATAGACCTGAAAAAAAATCTTTTTATTGCTGAAAGAACCCACCTTATCCTTCCCACCCACAGGGCTTTGGACAAAGCGGCTGAATTGTCAAAAGGCCAGCAAAAGATCGGCTCTACGCTGAAAGGTATTGGCCCCACTTATATGGACAAAACAGGAAGAAACGGATTGAGAGTGGGAGACCTGCTGGATAAAAGCTTCACTACATCTTATATCAAACTTCGCCTGAAACACCAGAGACTCCTGGATAACTATGCTTTCAACGAAGACATTACTGCATGGGAGGAAGAATTTTTTGACGCTGTTGAATTTCTCAAGCAGTTAAATATTGTAAATGGTGAGTATTTCATTAACCAACATCTTCGCCAGGGGAAAAAGATACTGGCGGAAGGCGCCCAGGGAAGTATGCTGGATATTGACTTTGGCACTTTTCCGTTTGTAACTTCATCCAACACCATTTCGGCAGGTGTGTGCAGCGGGCTGGGTGTAGCGCCGCAAACGATACGGGATGTGATCGGCGTAACCAAAGCCTATTGCACCCGTGTGGGTGGCGGACCTTTCCCCACGGAACTGGATAATGAGACCGGCGAAGAACTGAGAAAGGTAGGAAATGAGTTTGGCGCTACAACAGGTCGCCCCCGTCGTTGCGGGTGGATTGACCTTGTTGCCCTGCGTTTTGCCTGCATGATCAACGGGGTGACAAAATTAGTAATGACAAAGGCAGATGTGCTGGATGCTTTTAAGGAACTGGAGGTTTGTACGGCCTATTCTGTAAACGGGCAGGAAACCACAGAAATACCGTTCCGGCTTGATAGAACACTTGTTACACCACGGTATAAGAAATTTCCCGGGTGGAACTGCGACACCAGTGCAGCAAAATCACCGGCTTCTTTGCCTGAAACTATGAAGAATTATGTGGCATTTATCAACGAATACCTGGGGGTTCAGATTCATTATATTTCCAACGGACCGGGCAGGGATCAGTTGATTCGTGTGGGATAAATACGGATTTTCAGGGTAATAAAATTTCCTTTTAAAAAATTTGGCCAATTAAAAACTTCGCTGAAATTTTACAGCAACAACCCTATTGAGTATGTCATCAAAATCTGATAAGGCAAAAGGCACCAACGGGAAAACCGATACTGCCTCCGGCAATCAACCGGCAGGCAAAGCATCTTCCAAACCCAAGAAGCAAATGGAGGAGGGTGATGACGATGATGACCTGGAAGATGATGAACCGGAAACAACGTCTGCTAAGAAACCTGCCAAAGCATCTTCATCTAAAAAAGCTAAGGAAGAAGATGATGATGAAGATGTGGAAGATGAAGTGGATGAATGGGAAAAACCGGAAGAGGAAGAAGAATGGGATCCTGATTTTGAAGAATTTGACCTGCCCAAATCAAAAGGAAAAAAGAGCGGCCCGGCAGGGAAGAAAGGAGCAGAAGACAACGATGATTTCAAATTTGAAGATGACGAGTTCAAAGATCTTTTCGGGGATAAGGACTATGATGATGACGAAGAGGATGATTACTAAAAGTGTTTCCCGCTGATACAATATTGAATAACATCGCTGGCACTCACTGCAAATTTGCTGTAAGTGATTTTGATAAAATGAAAAAGATGGTGCTGAACTGGACAAAACAGTTCGGCACTTTTTGTTTTCTGGATAATCATTTGTACCAGACCCGACTCCACAGCATGGAATGCCTGTTGGGGGTGGGAGTGAAACGTTTCATAACAGCCGATGCAGGGAATGCTCTGGAAAAATTGCAATATTTCAGAGATGAAAAACAGGGATGGTTGTTTGGACACCTTGGCTACGACCTGAAAAATGAGATGGAGCACCTTTCATCTTCCCACCAGGACCCAATTGGATTCCCCGACCTCTTTTTCTTTGAACCCGAAGTGGTCATCCGGCTTTCAGCAACAGAAATGATCATTGAAGCGGTAGATCCGCAGGCAGTGATGGACGCTATTCAGCAAACGGGGATCAATGATCAGGCTCAGGCAACAGAACAACTGCATATTCATCAGCGGATGAACAGGAATGAATACATAGCTGTGATCGAAAAACTGAAACAGCACATTTTACGGGGCGATTGTTATGAAATAAACTATTGCCAGGAGTTTTTTGCCGTGCATGCAGCGATTGATCCGCTGACGATATATGAAAAATTAAGTGCTGTTTCTCCTAATCCTTTTTCGGCATTGTACAGGAAGGACGATAAATGGCTGATCTGTGCCAGCCCGGAAAGGTTTTTGAATAAGCAGGGCGACACGATCATTTCACAACCCATCAAAGGAACAGCGAAACGTATTTTGCATAATACAGAACAGGATGAGCAAAACCGTGAGGCGCTTTCCCGCAGCGCCAAAGATCGTTCGGAGAATGTGATGGTGGTGGACCTGGTGCGAAACGATCTTGCAAAGATCTGCGAAGAAGGATCGGTGAAGGTGGACGAATTGTATGGCATTTATTCTTTTCCGCAAGTGCACCAGATGATTTCTACGGTAAGTGGCAAACTGGACGAGAAAAATTCCTTTGCCGATATTATAAGAGCCACATTCCCCATGGGGTCTATGACCGGTGCCCCAAAAAAGCGGGTAATGGAACTGATAGAACAATACGAGAAAACAAAGCGAGGAATATTCTCCGGAGCAGTTGGGTATATCTCGCCTGGAAATGATTTTGATTTTAATGTGGTGATAAGAAGTATCATGTATAATGCAAGCAGTCAATATCTTTCTTTCCTGGCTGGGTCAGGTATTACATTTTACAGTGATGCAGCTAACGAGTGGGAAGAGTGTTTGCTGAAAGCGGAAGCAATCCGTCAGGTGTTAGGCGCAGAGATCAGTTAGCCGCTTGTTGCAGCAACCATTGCATTGACTCACCCAATATTTCTTTCTTTTTTGCAACAAAAAGCTCCATCCTTGCCGGGGGCAGCCGCAATTCATAACTTCCCTGTGTGCCGGTGACAGCATCAAATCCCGGGTTATAACGGTTGAAATCAGCAACAGGCATTTCTATTTGGCGGCAGATCACCGCCGCAACATAGCGACCGGTTATCTGCAGGATAGAAGCGCTGTCCGCTTCTTCTTTTGCCAGGTTATTGTTACCGGGTAGGAGATTGCCTGCTTCATCTTTTGTGAGAGTGGTGACACCACCTTCACCTTCCATGATATAATGCGTTGCAATAAATTTCTTTACATGGTTCTTTGATTCATTGGGCAAATGGTGTTGCAGTTTCCAGAAGTCACGGCTGCCAGTGTTGCGGATAGCTTTGTTCACATTGCCGGGTCCGCCGTTGTATGCTGCGATCACCAGCAACCAGTCTTCATATTGCTTGTAAAGATCTCTGAGCAGTTTGGCGGCTACATGTGTGCTTTTGTGATAGTCAGTTCTTTCATCGGTCAGGTTGTTTACTTTCAACCCGTATTGTCTTGCTGTTGCCGGCATCAGTTGCCAGGGGCCCAATGCACCCGCCCAAGACAAGGTAAGCGGCCGGAGACCCGATTCAATGACAGCAAGGTATTTTAATTCTTTGGGCAAACCATATTGTGTGAGCACTCCGTCAATCATGTCGAAATAAGGTTTTCCCCAACCTTTCATTTGCTGCAGGCCTTTCGCATATTTCTTCAGGTAGTCCTGAACAAAAGTCACAGCCAGAGGGTTGAGTTGTTCTGCCGTGATGCCATTGGTTAATTTATTGGTCACAAAAAGATTCCTGAACCCTTTTTTCAGATCATTGCCGGGAATTGAATCAAAAAACAAAATATTACAGGAAGCCGGGAAAGAATGCTTCATCCTTTCAGCCTTTATTGTTGTTTGAAAGCAAAACAATATAGCAGCAAATAATATTTTCAGTGATAAAGACAATAGTACAATTTGTTTAAGCTAATCAGGGCATCAGTTGTTTTGAGAACTGCAGTAAAGATAACTCCTCAAAACGGGAGGCCATCACCTGCAGGCCAAAGGGCATGCCATTGCTGTGTTTGAACAGCGGAATTGAAATAGCAGGCACACCGGTGAGGTTGGCCATTACTGTGTATATATCAGCCAGGTACATAGCAACGGGGTCACTCATTTTTTCACCTGCCGCAAAAGCAGTGGAAGGAGAAACAGGCATGATAAGAAAATCATAATTTTCAAACAGAGATCCCATCTTATCGCTGAGCAGTCTTCTCACCTGCTGCGCTTTGCTGAAATATGCATCGTAGTATCCTGCGCTTAGCACAAATGTGCCCAGCATGATCCTTCTTTTTACTTCTCTGCCAAAACCCTCTGACCTTGTCAGTTCATAGAAATCAGTAAGACTTGTGTCTTTGTCAGCTATCCGGTGGCCATACCTTACACCATCATATCTCGACAGGTTAGAAGATGCTTCGGCAGTGGTGAGAATGTAATAGGCCGGAACAATATAATCAAGCAGGTCAAAGGGTACCGCCTCCACTGTATGTCCTTCTTCTTTGAGTTGTGCCGCTTTTTTTTTGATCGCATCACCGATCTCTCTATCTAAGCTTGGATGATCAAGTGCCTCTTCAAAAAAAGCGATCCGGTATTTGTTGTCAGACTGCAGTTGAGAAGAATAGGCAGGCACTTTTTTTTGAGAAACTGTGCTGTCAAATTCATCAGCGCCGGCCATCACTTCGAGCAACAGCGAAACATCGGGGATATTGATGCCGAAAATACCGATCTGGTCAAACGATGAGGCATAGGCGATAAGACCATAACGGGAGATTCTCCCATAAGTTGGTTTTAGCCCGACAATACCACAGAAATCCGCAGGCTGCCGGACAGAACCTCCTGTGTCGCTTCCCAGGGAAGCCATGCAAAGACCAGCCTGCACCGCCACAGCCGAGCCGCCTGATGATCCTCCGGGAACTTTTGATTCATCCAATGCATTGAGCACCCTGCCATATACCGAGTTTTCATTGGAAGAACCCATCGCAAATTCATCACAGTTGAGGTTGCCGATGATGATGGCTTCCTCTGCAACTAATCTTTCTACAGCAGTGGCCGAATAAACCGATTCAAAATTTTTAAGAATAGCTGAAGCCGCTGTGAGCTTATGTCCTTTGTAAGCCAGCACATCTTTCAAACCGATCACTACGCCATGCAATTTGCCTGCCGGTTGACCTGCTTTTCTTTTTTCATCTAATTGCTTTGCTAGTTCCAGTGCTTCCTCTGCGTAAACTTCAACAAAAGCATTCAGGTGACGGGAAGATTCAATACGGCTGAGATAATACTCAACAGCCTGCAGACAGGTGGTAGTTCCTTTCTGCAGGCTGGTATGATAATGTTCAATAGAAGAATACTCAAACAAAAGCTGCTGCCTTTTTGATGTAAGGGAGAATGGATAAAAGGCTTAGTTAACAGAGTTCTTTACATCCTTGCTGCCCTCTTCAATTTCTTTCTTCACATTGTTCTTGGCGTCATTGAATTCACGAACGCCTTTGCCAAGACCCCGCATCAGCTCAGGAATTTTGCGGCCGCCAAACAACAGGAGTACGATGACCAGGATGATGATGATCTCGTTGGTACCTAACACACCCAGTAAATTAGTTTGTATCATATTTGGAAAATTAGAGGTCAAAGATACTAAGTACTTAAAAATAACTGAATAATTAGTTGATTATTGAAAAAGCCGGGATATAAAAAAGCCCCTTGGCTGAAACAAGGGGCTTTTCAATATTATTTGAACTTTTACACAGTAGTTTCTGCCACAGCCTGGCGTTTTTCCCTGATCCTTGCACTTTTACCGCTGCGGGTTCTTTGGTAAAACAGTTTGGCCCTGCGAACATGACCGGTCTTGTTCACCACGATAGAATCAATATTGGGAGAATAAACAGGAAAAACCCTTTCCACACCGACACCATCAGATATTTTACGAACAGTGAAGCTGGCAGTATGGCCTGTTCCCTGGCGTTTGATCACATCACCTTTGAATGACTGGATCCTTTCTTTGTTACCCTCAATGATCTTGTAATTGACGGTAATATTGTCGCCTGCTTTGAATTTTGGAAAATCTTTCTTGCCGGTCAACTGCTCATGTACATATGCTATGGCACTCATAATGCTGATTTTTAAGGAGGGCAAAGGTAAGGGAAACCGTCTAAAGTTTAAAGGTTTGTGGCTTTAAAAGTTTTTCCCGAACGGAAAAAAAACATACCCTGAGAAAGCACGGTCAAGATGCTATTAAATCGGTTTGCCTAAACCCTTAACCCTTAAACTTTTAAATCACTCTACCTTGCTACATTCACGGCCCTTTTCTCCCGGATAACGGTCACTTTTATCTGGCCTGGGAAGGTCATTTCGGTCTGGATCTTCTGGGCTATTTCAAAAGATAGTTTTTCTGATTCCTGGTCGGTCACTTTTTCCGCTTCAACGATCACCCGCAATTCACGACCGGCCTGGATGGCATAGGCTTTTTCCACCCCGTTGTATGCCATGGCTAAGTTTTCCAGGTCTTTGATACGCTGGATGTATTGCTGCATGATCTCCCGGCGGGCACCCGGCCTGGCGCCGCTGATGGCATCGCAGGCCTGGATGATGGGGGAGATGACATATTGCATTTCCATTTCATCGTGGTGGGCCCCGACGGCATTTACTACTGCCGGGTTTTCAGCATATTTTTCTGCCAGTTTTGCTCCAAGCAGCGCATGGCTCAGTTCGCTTTCTTCATCAGGCACTTTGCCAATATCGTGTAGCAGACCTGCCCGTTTGGCCAGCTTGATCATATTTTGGTTCAGGCCTAATTCTGCAGCCATGGTGGCGCATAGGTTGGCTGTTTCCCGGCTGTGCATCAGCAGGTTTTGGCCATAGGAAGAACGGAATCGCATACGTCCCACCATTCTTACTAATTCTTTATGCAGGCCATGAATGCCAAGCTCAATCACAGTTCTTTCGCCAATTTCCATCACCTGCTCCTCTATCTGCTTCTTGGTTTTTTCAACCACTTCTTCAATACGGGCAGGGTGGATGCGGCCATCTGTTACTAAACGTTGTAAACTGAGACGGGCAATCTCCCGGCGCAGGGGGTCGAAGGAGGAGAGAATGATCGCTTCAGGGGTATCATCCACGATCAGGTCAACACCGGTGGCGGCTTCAATGGCCCGGATATTCCGGCCTTCACGACCGATGATCTGGCCTTTCACTTCATCGCTTTCAAGATTGAAAACAGTGATGGAGTTTTCAATGGCCTGTTCGGCGGCTGTCCGCTGAATGGTTTGAATAACGATCTTCCGGGCTTCTTTGTTGGCTTTTAATTTAGCTTCTTCAATGATCTCCTGCTGCATGCTCATGGCCTGTGTCCGGGCTTCATTGCGAAGGCTTTCTACCAATTGTGTTTTGGCTTCTTCGGCAGACAGTCCTGCAATTTTTTCTAAACGGCGTATATGCTCTTCCTGGTGTTTTTCCAGCTCGGTCCGTTTGATATTGACCAATTCAATCTGGCGGCTCAGGTTTTCTTTGATTGCCTCATTTTCCTTGGTCTGCTTATCAAGATTGCTCTCTTTCTGGTTGATGGATTGTTCTTTCTGCCGGATGCGATTTTCAGTGTCGTTGATCTTGCGGTTGCGGTCGTTCACCTCCCGGTCATGGGCGGCTTTCATTTGCACAAACTTTTCCTTAGCTTCAAGTTCTTTTTCTTTGCGAAGCGTTTCAGCTCTCAGTTCTGCTTCTTTTAATATGGTTTGTGCCTGCAGTTCGGCCTCTTCTATTTTTTTCCTGGTGTTTTTAGAAAAAATCAATTTACCCGCTACAATCCCAGCAAGTAATGCGGCTGCTCCTATGATTACAGATATAATATTCGGATCCATGAATCGGTTTGTTTAGTTGTTGAATGCTATGTATTAATAAAAACTTCATACTGATTTAAGGTATGTAATCAGCGAAGATACAAAATGGCCGTAATTGCATGAAAACAGGTATGATATACCGCCTTTCATACCAGAAATTGAGGTTTTCGGCATATTAGCCGGGGCAATGGGATAACAATTTCTTAAACTTGCATTTGCTAAAAAGTATATATATGAAAAGAATATTAGTTGTGTTGTTGTTAGTTCCTGTATTCGCTATCTCCCAGCAAACAGGAAAGCCGTTCAGGCTGACCGGCAAAATGCAGAACCTTGCTTACTCTGTGGACTGGGTCTTCCTGCAATACCGGACAGAAGGCGAATGGAAAACAGACAGTGTGCAGCCGGAGAAAGGAGGCTATAAATTTTCAGGTAAAATAGATGAGGCTTCCCTGGCCAGGCTCCGGGTAAAATATGCAGAAACGGAGCAAGGCAAGAAAATTCCCATGTTGGGCAAAAGAGACATGGCTACGGTATATATGCAGCCGGGAAAGATTACTGTAACCTCTATTGACTCATTCAGCAATATAAAAGTGAAGGGCTCGTTTGCCCATGCAGAATATACCAAACTGATGGCGCAGGCAAAACCATTTGAGGAAAAAATGGAACCGCTTTATACGCTTTATTCTCAATTTTCCAAATCAAAGGAAGTGAGTGCAAGGGAAAAAGTGGAAGCTGTTATTGACTCTTTGGACAAACTAAAAAATGAAAAGGTGTATGGGGGGTATGTAAAAGCAAACCCTTCTTCACCGCTGGCGATGTTTGCCCTGCAGCAATATGCAGGATGGGATATTGATGCTGCTAAAGTGGAACCCCTGTTCAATACTCTTTCAGAAGGGAATAAAAATCTGCCTTCGGCTATTGAGTTCAAGGCCAACCTGGATATTGCGAAAAAGACCGGTATCGGCCAGTTTGCCATGAATTTCACCCAAAATGATACAGCTGGTGTGCCGGTGAGCCTTTCATCACTGAAAGGCCGCTACCTGCTTATTGATTTTTGGGCCAGTTGGTGTGGTCCCTGCCGGGCAGAAAATCCCAACCTGGTAAAAGTTTTTGATAAATACAAGTCAAAGGGATTTCATATACTCGGTGTGTCGCTGGACCGCCCGGGTCAGAAAGACAGGTGGATGAAAGCGATCTATGATGACCAGCTAAACTGGACTCAGGTCAGCGATCTGCAGTTTTGGAACAATGAAGTGGCCAAACAATATGGCATCAGGGCCATTCCTCAAAACCTGCTGCTGGACCCAGAAGGACGGATTATTGCCAAAAATATCCGGGGTGAGCAATTAGAAACTAAAGTGGCAGAGGCTATTGAAGGGAAGAAAGGTTTTTAATATAGTATCTGGCGATTCTTAACAGCGCTATTCTGTCTCCTGCAGGTGGCTGTCAAGCATTCGCTCAAGCAGTTGCAATTTGTTTGTAAAAGTTTCTTTTTCAATGCTTTCGCTGCTACCTGCCTTTTGATCGGTGGCAAACCAGATCAGTACCATAGCGATATAATCCTGCATATCCTTTCCGGCAAACTGGGTCTTGTATTCAATGATCTTGTCGTTGATGGTTTTAGCGATTTTGCGTACGGTTTCCTCATCTTCAGGTCGCACTTTCACCCGGTAGGTCCGGTCGGCTAACAAAAGCGTAACTGGAATTAATGTGTGCATAACTTGTTTTTTTAAATTCTCTGATTTACCTTACGAATCCTTTTATAAGCCTTCCTTTGAATTTCGGCACTACTATTTCCTTTCCTCTTAGAAGACAGAAAACCAAAACAACGGAAACTATGTTTGCCAAAATCAAATCATCAGTATTCATTGATGCATTGCAGCTTGAACTGCAGGCCCCCAAAGGCAATTGCGTAAGGGGTGTTCTCAAAGATGATACAGGCATTGTTTGCAGCACCCTTGAAAAAGACATGGCCAGGGATGGCGAATCATTTACCTGGTCGGGACTCAGTCATCTTCCCTATGGCCGCTACACACTGGAACTATCTCATGGCGAAGACGAGATGAAGATGAACCTTGTGAAAAGGGTCTGACTTTAGTTTCCCAGTATCGCAATGCACCTGTCTATTTCTTTGAGGTAAAAATTGATCCTCTTTTCAAATTCCTTTTTATCAGCCGCACTCATCTCTACTGCACTGTATTTTAATATTTCTGTCTGCTGCTTCAGAGTCTCAATGCTGTCTAATTGAACAACAGAGGTAGCTTCCGCCTGGCGAAGCTGGTCTTTCAGCCTTGCATTTTCTTTTTGCAGGGCGGCAAACTGTTTCAGCAGTTGCTGCAGTTTGTCCTGTATGCGTTTTAGTTGCTCTTCGGGGTTCAATGAAATGACGGTTTTGTAAAAAGTCTATTTTCTTATTTCTGCCTGTAGTTCTTTTTCAAATGCCTGCCTGATCTTTTCCATCCATCCGTCAATCTCCTTGTCGGTAAGCGTTTTTTCTTCATCCTGGAAAGTGAAACTGACAGCCATTGATTTTTTACCTGCTCCTAACTTATCGCTTTCAAAAATATCAAACAGATGCATGTCTTTCAATTTGCCGGGCCTGATGTTATGCACCAGTTTCTCCACTTTTTCATAGGCCAGCTCCCTGGCCACCACCATGGCAATATCCCGCTGCACCGCTGGGAATCTCGGCAAGGCTTTGATGGCCGGCAAATGTTTTGTGGCCATGGCCGCCAGCAGGTCCCAGTTGATGCCGGCAAAAAACACCAGTTGTTTGATGCCAAATTTTTCTAGCACAGCTTTCTTCACTTCTCCTGCAGTCGCCAGCACGGTATCATTGATCATGTAGACAAGCTGTTGCGTAAACCGAGGGGCCGGCTGCGGTTCAATACGCAGCGATCCCTGAGATACACCGGTTAATTGCAAAATATTTTCCAGCACTCCTTTCAGGTAATAAATATCTGCGGGCATTTCTTTTTGCTTCCAGCCGCTTTGCTGCAGTTGGCCTGTGGTCGTGATTGCCAGCAGTGTGGTCTCTTCATATTTGCCGGGGCCGGAACTATTGTATGCCTTACCAAATTCAAACAACCGCAGTGAATTGTTCTTATGGTTCAGGTTATGTGCCACCACTTCGAGGGTGGTTTCAAAAAGGGAGCTGCGCAGCACATTCAGTTCGGCACTGAGGCTGTTCATCATTTTCACCATGCCCTGCAATTCTTCTTCGGAATAATAAGCTGCATTGGTGATGGAATTGGTCAGTATTTCATGAAAACCTGCACCGGCAAGTGAGGCGGCGACCTTTTCCCGGTAGGTTTCTTGTGCAAAATTCTCTTCAACAGAAGGTGTGATAGTAATGGCTTCGGGAATGGCCACATTGTCTAAACCGTCAATACGCAGCACTTCTTCCACAATATCAGCGGGCAGGCTGATGTCGGGTTTATGAAACGGAACGGCCACCCGCAGTTCATCAATGCCTTCCTTCAGTATTTCAAAACCAAGACCGTTAAGGATGTTTTTAACTGCATCCGGATGATAATTTTTGCCGCTGAGTTTTTTCAGGTAGTGATATTTGATGGCCACCTGTGTTTTTTCAGCAGGGGCAGGGTAGATGTCAACAATATCTGAAGCGATCTCAGCGCTGCAAATTTCTTTAATGAGTTGTACAGCCCTTTTCAAAACGGTGACGGTTGCCGAAATATCTGTTCCTTTTTCAAACCTGGATGCGGCATCGGTACGCAGGCCGTGGCGAAAAGATGTTTTGCGGGTGATGATGGGATTGAAGCAGGCACTTTCTAAAAAAATGTTTTTTGTTTTATCTGTAACGCCGCTGTGCAGGCCGCCAAAAACACCGGCGATGCACATGGGTTCTTTTTCATCACAGATCATCAGGTCTTCTTCATGCAGTTTTCTTTCTTTTTCATCAAGAGTGATGAAAGAAGTGCCTGCAGGAAGGTTTTTGACGATCACTTTTTTTCCGGCGATCTTATCGGCATCAAAAGCATGAAGCGGTTGCCCGGTTTCATGCTGAATGAAATTGGTGATATCAACAATATTGTTGATGGGTCGCAACCCGATGGATTTTAATTTTTGTTTCAGCCAAAGCGGTGACTCACCGATTTTCACATTACTGAGGCTGACGCCACTGTAGCGGGGGCATGCTTTTTCGTTCTCCACTTTCACATCAATGGGAAGCGATGTATTGTCGGGTTTGAAACCATTGCCGTTGAATTTAGGAACCGGCAACAAAGGCCTCATTTCTTTTTTATCATGGTGACTGAGCCATGCACAAACATCCCTTGCCACTCCCCAATGACTCATAGCATCCATGCGGTTGGGAGTAAGTCCTATCTCATAAATGGTATCCTCATAGGGTTTGAAATAATCAGTTGCTTTGTTTCCCACCACTGCATCCTGCGGCAGCACCATGATGCCTGCATGTGAACTGCCCATGCCGATCTCATCTTCGGCGCATATCATACCGTGGCTTTCCACACCTCTGATCTTCGCCACTTTCATGGTAAGAGGAACACCTTCGGTGGGATAAATAGTGACACCAACAGGAGCCACCACCACTTTTTGGCCTGCGGCCACATTCGGCGCCCCGCAAACGATTTGCAGCGGTTCGCCATTGCCCAGATTCACTTTGGTCAGTGTAAGTTTATCAGCGTTGGGATGTTTTTCGGTGAGGAGAACTTCCCCGATCAGCAGTCCTTTCAGTCCGCCTTTCACTTCTTCATAATGTTGCATGCTCTCCACTTCCAGCCCGATGGAAGTGAGGATGCGGCTCAGCCGCTCGGGTTCAACAGTCACAGGTAAATATTCACTAAGCCATTTGTATGAGATCGTCATTCTTCCTTGTTTCTTTAATATCTGCGAAGATAAAGGATTGGGGTTTTGACCGGATGGTTAGTTATCTGCTAAAAAGAAAGGCCGGTTCTTCAACCAGCCTTTCTTTTTATAAACTTGATGTATTACTCTCCCCAAAGTGTTTCTTTTCCATCCAACCACAATTTCACTAAATCTGTGGTCACGGATTTAGGTCTTTCAATAGGGAAACCAAGTGCCCTTGCCCAGCAAAGATTGGCCAGCACACCCAATGCACGGCTCACGGCAAACAGCACAGTATAAAATTCATATTCCTTCATGCCATAATGCACCAGCAAGGCGCCGCTGTGTGCATCCACATTGGGCCAGGGATTTTTCACTTTACCCAATGCCTGCAAAATGGGTGGAACCACTTCATACACATTCCACACGGTTTGCACCATCGGGTCATCTGGCATATGTTTTTTGCCAAACTCCATTTGTGCCGTGAAGCGGGGATCTGTCTTTCTCAACACCGCATGGCCATAGCCCGGTACTACTTTCCCTTCAACAAGCGTTTTTTTCACATAATCTGCTATCTGTTCTTTGGTTGGGAGGTCGGAGTTGAGTTCTTTCTGCATTTCAAATATCCATTTCACCACTTCCTGGTTGGCTAATCCATGCAGCGGCCCCGCCAGCCCGTTCATGCCGGAAGCATAGCTCAGGTAGGGATCGCTGAGGGCCGAACCAACAAGATGAACCGTATGCGCCGATACATTCCCTGCTTCATGATCGGCATGAATGGTCATATACAAACGCATCAGTTCCTGGAAACTTTCATCTTCATACCCCATCATGTGGGCAAGGTTGCCAGACCAGTCGAGCAACCCGTTGGGCTGAATATGGTCGCCGAACTTGTATTTACGGCGATAGATATAAGCTGCCACACGGGGCAGTCTTGCGATCAGGTCCATTGAATCATCAAACACCGCTTCCCAGTAATCTTTTTTGTTCATACCAGCCGCATACTTTTTGGCAAACTGCGATTCTGTTTGAAGCGCCATCACCGCCACTACAAACTGTGTCATAGGGTGAGTATTGATCGGCAAAGCCTCAATGGTATGAAAAACATGAGTGGGCACATGGCTGCGGCGTTGCCACACGGATGTCAGGTGATGCACATCATCTTCGGTAGGCAGTTCTCCCACCAGCATCAGGTAAAACAAGCCTTCGGGGAGCGGCTCGGAGCCACCGGGAGCTTTGGGCAGTTTTTCACGCAGTTCCGGAATGGTGAAACCGCGGAAGCGGATACCTTCCTGTGCATCCAGCAAAGATGTTTCGCTGACAAGGCCGGTGATGCCTCTCATGCCCTGGTACACCTGGGAAAGCTGAACTTCCCCGATCACTTTGTCGCCATGTTCTTTCAGCAATGATTTTATATCTGCTGCATGTGCTTCCGCTTTTGCTCTGAACCTTTCTTTGATGATTCCCATAATCCTTTTTTTCTGGTTCCTTGTGGTTGTTAAAATCAGGGCGGTAAAGGTATAGAAAGCCCCCTGCTGCGACAAAAAATTGAGATTAAAGTTCGATGAGCAAAAGACGCTGTCAGCGGATCATTTCGGCGCCTTCAGGTATAAACGAAAAGCCACTATGGAAAAAACAAAATTGGGTGTCCACGCTGCGATCAGCGGTGGAAAATCGCTGTTGGTGGCGAAAACTGAACTGAAGCGATCCGATAAAATGAACATGGCAGCGATCACAATGCCCAGGCCAAGGTGCACACCACTGCCACCTCTTGTTTTGCGGCTGGCAATAACAGCGCCGATCATAGTGAGCAGCAAGACGGAAAAAGCAATCGCCGAACGACGGTATTTTTCCACTTTCATCACATTCAGTCCTTCCCGGCCTCTTTGTTCTTCCCGGTTGATATAGGCTGTCAGTTTCGGGGTGGTGAGTTTGTCTTTCAGGTATTCATCACGGCGAAGCTCATCCGGGTTCAGGCTGATCTTAAGTGAAAAATTGCTGTGCTGTGTAACGGTTTCACTCAGGCTGTCCACTATTCTTTCCACGGCGCTTTGCAATTCCCATTGCCGGCTGGTACTGTCCCAGCGGATGGATTGTGCCCTCAGGTTATATACGACTTTATTATTCATCACTTTTTCCATGAAAAAACTGGCGGCATAGCGGTTAACAGGATCATAGTTTTTGATGCCGATATAAGTGTTGCTGTCAATGCGCAGGTAAAAACAATTGTAACAGGTGGAATAGGTTTTGTTTTTGAAGGGGTCATCGCTATCAAGATAGCGGGTATGGAAATTGCCCCGGATTACATGGGCTTTGGGTATAAGAAAGTTGCCACCCACCCATAAAACCAGGCTCAGAAATATGCCACCTGCAATATAAGGACGAAGAAAACGGTTGAAGCTGACACCGCTGCCAAGAATAGCAATGATCTCAGAACGGTTGGCCATGCGGCTGGTGAAAAAAATAACAGCAATAAAAACAAACAAAGGAAAAAGCAGTCCCCATATATAAGGAACAAAACCGATGTAATATTCACGGACCAACCCCCAGAAACCAAGATTGGCTTTTAACAATCCGTCTGTTTTTTCAGTGCTATCCACAGCCACTGCCACCACAGTGAAGAGCAGCAGGCAAAAGAAAAAAGTGACGAGAAATGTTTTGAGTATGTACCAGTCCAGCTTGCGCATGCCGCTGCGAAGTAACTGAATTCCGGCCTAATGAAAGTGTAAAAGAGAGAGAGTCAGAGATCAACCTGCCTGCTCACAGAGTCTGTGATCGGCAGGCAGGTAGTCAATAGCGGCTTACGAAAGTTATTTTTTGAAGGTTGCCAACCCTGGAAGAGTGTTTACAGTGAGGTAGGGTTATTACAAGGGTTGGCAACCTTATTCAGCATATTAGTCTCCTGCCAGTTTCTTCTGCAAAAATGTTTCTGTAAAATCAATTTTCAGTTCCACCCATTTGGGCAGGTGGTCGCTCATTTGATGAGTGCGCCAATAGGTTTTGTAGTAGGCACTTTTATCCGACCGGGGGGTGCCTTTTGCCGTGGTATGATAGGCCGTGCCCATATCGGGAATATAAATGGCCTCATCAACGGCGGTATAAACCGTGTCATAAAAATCAAACACTCCTGCTTTGCCGGTGGTTTCAAATTTATTCTTGCGATCGTGAAAGGCCACCTGGTCATATTCCCGGTTCTTGCCGGCATTGGAGGCAGAGCCCATCAGTTCATCAGGCACTTCAAAACCATTTTTTGTCAACGCCTTGAATGTTTCATCACTGTTGGAAAAAATATTGAAATCACCCAGCAAAATAAAATTCCTCGACCATTCGTAGGCCTTGGTGCTTTTTTGTTTGAGTAAAGATGCAATGGTATCAATCTCTTTCACCCGCTGCGGGTCTTCAGCTTCATCAGTTCCCCAAAGAATATGCACAGTTGTCAAAACAAAATCGGCCCAGCCTGCTTTGAAGCCCACTAAGAAAGGAGTGCGGGCCGATTGCAGCACGGCTTCATACACGGTTTCTTTTTTGCCGGTCGCCGGATTCAGCACTTTTTTTTCTATCGGCGGAAACACCAGCTCACCAACCAGTCCGCCGGGTTTCACTTTTCTTTTGTCAAACACAAAGGCCATTCGTTCTTTGTTGCCGGGACTTCCCTCGGTGACATCGGAAAAAATATAATCCCAGTTATCCCCTAAAATTTTCATCACATCATTCAGCGATGTGAGATCATCCCGCACTTCCTGTACAGCCACAAGATCAAAAGCCGCAATGATCTCGGCGATATAGTATAAAGCTTCGGTCATTCGCTTGCCGTAAGCAGGTGAATCAAACTCCCGGATATTCCAGGTGGCGAGCAACAAGGTTTCATCCATTTGTTTTTTTGGAATCTCTGCTTTTAGTTTTTTGCGCAGGGCAATGATGCGTTCCAATGTTCTTTTTCCTTCCGGGTTGGCTGAGCTGAGCTGCTGATAGGACGGCATTGCAGATGATTTAAGGTTATGGCACTACAATGTAGGAAAAACAGTTGTTGGCGTAAATACCATTTTAGTGGTAGAAAACTGAAGAGTAAATTATAGTTTGGTTCTTAATAAATCGATCATTTCATTTTTCCAGGCAGCAAATGTGCCGGCAAGAATATGTTTTCTTGCTTCCTTCACCAACCAGATATAAAATGCAAGATTGTGTATGCTGGCAATGCTTAGACCAAGAATCTCTTTTGATTTGAGCAGGTGGCGCAGGTAAGCCTTGCTGTAATAATTACTCACTTCGCAGTCAATGCCATCATCCAGCACAGAAAAATCCTTTTCCCATTTTTTATTATCAATATTGATGACGCCTTTGCTGGTGAAGAGCATGGCATTGCGTCCGTTGCGGGTGGGCATCACACAATCAAACATATCCACTCCCATGCTGATGCATTCCAAAATATTCCAGGGTGTGCCCACACCCATCAGGTAGCGGGGTTTGTCTGCGGGCAAATGATCGCAGCACCACTCGCATATTTCATACATCAACGGTTCGGGCTCACCTACACTCAGCCCGCCGATGGCGTTGCCGCTGGCATCTTTGGAGGCAATGAATTCACAGGATTGCTTGCGCAATTCTTTGAAAGTTCCGCCCTGCACAATAGGGAAGAGGTTTTGAGAATAACCATACTTATCCTGTGTGGAATGAAATTGTTTCCAGCAGCGGTCGAGCCAGCGATGGGTGAGTTCCATGCTTTTTTTCGCATAGCTATGATCGCTGCCCCCCGGCGGGCATTCGTCAAAGGCCATGATGATGTCGCCGCCAATGGTTCGTTGTATATCCATCACATTTTCGGGAGTGAACAAATGCTTAGAGCCGTCAATATGCGACTGGAAAGTGACGCCTTCTTCTTTTATTTTTCTTGTGCCGGCCAATGAAAAGACCTGGTAGCCACCGCTGTCGGTGAGTATGGGTTTATGCCATCCATTGAAACGGTGCAGTCCGCCGGCTGCTTCGAGCACTTCAAGGCCGGGGCGCAAATAAAGATGATAGGTGTTGCCCAAAATAACCTGTGCCTTTACATCATGCAATAATTGTTGCTGGGTTACCGCTTTCACACTGCCCACTGTGCCTACAGGCATAAAAACGGGAGTGGGTATTTCACCATGATCTGTCCTGATCTTCCCTGCTCTTGCTTTTGATCCGCTGTCGGTTCCCTGCAAAGAAAACTGTAATGCTGCCATACCGGCGCAAGGTAAAACAAACAACACAGACCCGGCATCTGTCGGTGTCATCCATTATCTTGCAGGCAGATGAAGATCATTTCAGCAAATTATGTTGTAAGCAGCGCCACGCACAAGCAATGTCCTGCAGCCGACCGGCCTGAATATGCGTTTATTGGGCGCAGTAATGTGGGCAAGTCGTCACTCATCAATATGCTGGCCGATAAAAAAGGATTAGCAAAAACATCCTCAACACCGGGAAAAACCCAACTCATCAATCATTTTGAGATAATAACTGCTGCCGAAATGGGAAAAGGCAGATCAGTAAAATGGTATCTCGTTGATCTGCCCGGTTATGGCTATGCCACAGTTTCGCAAAAAGCCCGGCACAACTGGTCAAATATGATCGAATCCTATATCCGCAAGAGAGAGAATTTGGTTAGTCTTTTTGTGCTGGTGGACAGCCGACATGAGCCGCAGGCAATTGACCTGGAATTTATCAACCAGTTAGGCGAATGGCAGGTGCCGTTTGTGATCGTTTTTACCAAGGCCGACAAGAACAAACCCGGAGCCACCACCCGGCATGTGAACCAGTTCATAGCATCACTTGCCGAAACCTGGGAGGAGCCACCTCCATATTTTGTTACCTCTGCAGTAAAAAAAGAGGGGAGAGAGGGCATGCTGGCCTATATTGACGGGCTGAATCGTGGATTTACTCACACACCTGCATGAATTCTTCCTCGTGGTTATTGGTTTGTTTCAGATTAAAACTTTATTTTGCAGCCGTTTACAAGCCTTAGATGTTATGAAAACAATCTTATCCGAGAGACGTCTGGTTGTTTTGCTTTTTGTGCTGGTACTGGTTTGTTTTTCGCTGGCGCATGAGGACTCAAAAAAATTAGAACGTATCTATTATCAAAATGCAGCATCTGCTGCTGCACCAGACAGGCAGCCGGTTACTTCTTCTGATGAATTACCTGCTGCCATTATTACTGCAATTCCTGCTCATTAATATACCCTTCTTAGGGTAGTTAGCAGCAAACCGGTATTATTAGTTTCGTTACAAATTCCCCTAAATGAAAAAGAGTGTATGGATAGTCCTGCTGTTTTTTTCTGTTGCTTGTTTTTCCCAGGCAGACAGCAATCGCCAAAAACCTTCTTTGCGCCTCCGCAATCTTGACAGAGACTCCATTGCTGTTAAACTAAAAGCCCTTGACAGTGTGGTGAAAACGGAAACCGCCAACCGGGAATTTGAAAGTATGCAGCGTGACCTGAACGAATTTATGCAGCAGCAGGAAGAAAGAACGAGAAAGCAGAAAAGAAATGCAATATTTCGTATTGGTTTTGGCCTGATGATGCTGGCTGTGCTGGTTATCGGTTTGCGAAGAAGAAAAAAGATTGCGAAATAGGGTGATAATCCCATCTACCGGCGCCGGCCGGTATTGCGTCACGCATAACAGCTCCCGTCAGTTCACCACTTTATTGGCACAACTGCTGCTGGCAAAAGCTTCGGGTTTTGCCTTGAAGGCAAATCCCATTCCGAGGATATACCCCATCGCTTCTTTCAGCGCATCATTGCTCTTGAAGTGCGGATTGGTGTTGATGTCGGCATGCACTTCCATGTCCACATCATAGGTGGTGAAAAGATTACAGAGTTCATAAGCGATCTCAATACTTTTGGCCACTTCCATCAGCATTCTTTCCTTGATCGTAAAAGTCTGGCGGGTCTTTTCATTGTGAATGAACATAAATCCGCCGTGTCCTTCCCGCAGAAAGACGATCACTGTTGCAAATTCTGTTTCTTTTCCTTTTACCTGGGAATCGGTACCGATACAGACTTTCAGCCGGTATCCGGCTGCTGTTTCCCGTTTGATGGCCGTTTCCACTGCCTGGATAATAGGGAGTTCAATCGGGTCGCCATTAAATTTTCTCCAACGCATAGCAAAAGAGGTTTTCCCAAGTTATGGAAAAACCTCTTAATGACAAACAGAGTACGGATTAAAGTTCTGTTACCAGAACGGGATTAGCAGTTATTGTTTGATCAGTTTATCGGTCCATTGTTCGTTTTGGCTGGCAAACCGTATCATATACATACCATTTACAAGACCCGCAGTGCTGATACTGTTCATACCATTTACAAGCTGCCCTTTGGCTACCACTCTTCCGTTCATATCGAAAAGCTGGTAGTTGAAATGGCTGGGGCTGCTTACCATAATATCACTGCTTCGGATAAGATTGCCCATCAATTGGGGTCTTGGAGTGGCGCCGGTTTGTTTCAATGTCACTACGTTCGAGTAATGATGCTGGCCATTGTTCAATGTCACACTTAAACGGTATTGTGCACTTGTAATTGTGTTGGGGCGATAAATATATGAGCGGCTGTCAACACTGGTTTCGGTCAGTGCATCAAAGTTTCTTCCATCGGTTGATATCTCCAACACCTGTTTGGTGACGGGTTCATCAGCAATGATCTCCCAGTTGAGTTTATGTTTATCTCCTGATAAACTGCCGTTCAATTGTAATTTATGAAGGGGGAGAGTGCCGCCGCCTGCAGTGAACCTGCCCTGTAGCGAGTATGAGCCGAGGCTTGCATATTCAGGCGCATACAGGTTGCCTTTGCCCTCTATGCGCAGGTAGTAAGTGCCTGCGGTAAGATTGCTGTCAATAACAGAGCTTAGTAACGTTCCGGGATTATACACACTCAATAATGCCTCGGAATTATCATACAAACTCACTTGCATATCGAGGTTAGAACCTGAGTTGCCTGTGCCTACATTATATGGAATAGCATTGAGTTCAAAACGTCCGTCGGCAGGCATGATGAAGCGGATCAGGTCCTGGTCTGCGCTTCTTTCCACTACGCCATCTATTGTAAACTGGTTGCTGGAAAAATTAGCTAAGGTCGCATCTGCATAAGTATTGCTGTGGTCATCGGTGCGGTATCCAAAACCATTGCCGGCAGCGGTGATCACATCGAGGTCACTTTGAATGTTGTTGCAACCACCTGAGTTGGGGCCATTATGCCAGAGGGTAAAGTTCCGGTAATAGCCAACACCCATGATAGGAGCCCAGCCAATTTCACCTGAACCGGTGCCCTGGTGATAGTCAGATATTTTTACGCAGTTGGCATCATAATTTGCCTGGTGATACAATCCTAATGTATGACCTGCTTCATGTGAAGCGGCTTCTGCAATATTCTTCGCATTGTAATTCAGCAATGCAGAGAATACAAAACAGGGAGTGTTGTCACCCCATTTGAATGAGTTTACAAAAGCCACACCACCTGCGCTGCCGTACCAACTGGAAGAAACGGTAAGGATCACTCTCATTCGCTGGTTGGCGGGGGCGGCATCATACTTTGACTCATCAGTGGTCACATTGATGTTGAAGGGGCGGTAGTCTTCAGCTACCCGGTTGAACACTTGTAATACTTTGGTTTCATCCAGGCCTGAAGGATCGCAAACAATAGGACCATTATAGTTCCAGCTTGTTCCGTTTACAGTATGCCCGTCAAAATCCAGTAAGATAACGGCAGATGCAGAAGGATAGCTGCTCATCACCGGTGTTTGTGCATCAGCAACCAAACCTGTGGCGGTTAGCAGCACAGCAAGCGCTGATTGGAATAGGTTTTTCATAACAAGGCGGATTTTAAATTTTTTCGATAGGTACAGGAGGATACGGATGAAAAACGGGTCAGTTATTCATTGATCAGGTCGTAAAATTTTCTTTTGATAAAATAATATTGGCCATTTTCTGATTGAAGTTCAAACAAGTCGCCATGCTGTAAACTGATGATGCGGCCAATAAAGGAAGTGTTCCCATCCGGGTTCACCACTTCAGTGACTGTGAGGCTGGCGCCGCTGAAATTGCCGGAACGAATCACCACACTGCTGTTCTTGTTGTTGCGGGTAGCCGTTGAAACGATCCTGCCGTTGAAGAATTCTGTTTTTTGATTTCCGGCCAGCCGAACCTGCACATCTTTTCCCATATCATTATTCAATAGTGATTTCAGGTAAGAGGCTTCTACAGGTATCTTGTCGGGAAGATCGGCAAAGAGCAGGGGCTTGTTATAATCCGGCTCGTTGATCGGGATCGGCTTTTCCTGGGCTGATGCCGTTGCACACATAAGGAGTAATGACAGGCCAATGCCTGCAAGTCTTAGGTTTTTCATTATTGGATTATTTAAAAAAGTTAATAAATAACTTTTCAGCAGACGATTTTCGCTTCTGCAGTTTTCAGGGGGGACGGTGATGCAAGTTTTGCAAAAGTTTTAAAGAGATGCAAGAAAGAAGAAAGGATTTTCTTTTAAATAAAGCGGTTGTACTTGGAGCTGATAGTAAAGTTCCGAAAACTGGAATAGATGAAATACTTTTTAGTATTGGTTTGTACTTAGCATCACCAGGGTGCAGGCATCTTTGGTTGCGATCCCTTTTTGACTGGCCAGTTCTTCCAGTTCATCGTTTTCAGCACCGGGGTTGAAGATGATGCGTTTTGGTTGCAGGGAAAGAATATAATCATAGTATTCCTGCTGGTGTGCCGGGCTCAGGTAGAGGGTCACGGTGTCAATATCATTGTGTTGTTTTTTTTCTGTATCCACTGTCACATCGGCTACTACGGTGTGTTTGCGGCCAATGGCCACCACGGGATGATCATTTTTCCTCAGCCGGTGAACGGCGAGGTAGCTATAGCGGGAGGGATTGTCAGAAGCGCCGAGAACGAGGGTTTTCTTTTGAGCCATATTGTAAATTTAGCATGATGGTTGAAATAATATTTTACTTCTTCATAATAATACGATTGCCCGGGGGATACTTATTATTTTATTTCATTTAACGGCCTGCCGGGCAATTGTCTTAGTTCATTAACACAGATAGCGGTATAAATAATGGCCATAGCCGGTGCGGCAAATAGCATGATATAGAAAATAAAAAGGGGAATGTTTATCAGAAAACCGAAACACCCTGCGGCTATAATGATGAAAGTGACCCAATGATACACTTTCCGGATACTTTTTTTCTTTGTGAACCATCCCATAAACGAATGAACCAGCATGCTGATAACCTGCCACCCGCCAACTATAAAATAAGCCGTAAACAAGATACCTGTGTCATAATAAGAGTAATACAGGGTAAAGCCAATAACCAGGGTTATGCTAATAGCTATGTCAACCTGTTTAAAGAGTTTCATTAATTTAGTAGTTGATTTTTCACAACAAATGAAGATATAGTCTGAAAGTAAAGAAGGGGGGCGGCTTCATTTACTTTTCGCTTTTCATCCGCCACCACTCGATCCAGGTGATAACCGTATAGAACAGGATCACCAGCACAGCGAAAGCCCCGGCCCACATGATGGTTCCAAGCCCTTCCATATCATATTTATCACGGGAATTTTCATCCTGGAGAAATCCAATAATGATGGCTATAAAAACCAGCCCGGTAGCTGCGAGGTGAAGCTTGCGCAGCAATGTTGCTTTCCAGGGTTGGGGGCCTCTTGTAAAATGAATGACAAGACTGATGATCTGCAGCAATCCCAGCCCGATCAAAAACGATCCGGGGCTCAAGGATTCTGCTTCTGCAATAAACCCGGCGGCAAGAATAAGGACCAGCGCAGTTTGTACAAGGGCATCAAAAGTTTTGTATCCTTTCATGTTGGTTATTTAAAAAGTTTCAGCAGGTTTCCCACAAACCAGTTCTCTTCGGCTTTGATCATGGCGTCGAGGGTTTTATCGGCCTGCTTGCCCAGTTTTTTAATACTGCTGACCGTGTCCACAAAAGTCTTCACCTGCTTATCTCTTTTATCCCCTTCCACTGCTTCCAGTTTATCCAGCAATTGCAGCATAGGTTCCAGCTCTCTTTTCTTTCTTTCCTTTACGATCTGTTTCACCACTTTCCAGATGTCTTTTTCAGCGGTAAAATATTCCTTGCGTTCACCGGGTAGCAGCACCCTTTCCACCAGGCCCCAGTTGATCAGTTCCCGGATATTCATATTCGTGTTGCCGCGGCTGATATTCAGTTCTTCCATGATGTCGTCCTGGGTAAGGGGATCGGGGCTCACCAGTAATAAGGCATGTATCTGCGCCATGGTGCGGTTGATGCCCCAATGAGTGCCAAAGGCGCCCCAACTGCTGATAAACTGTTGCTTTGCTTCTGTGAGTTTCATGCACCAAAGCTACAATCCTGTTTCCGAATTTTCAAAATTTATTGAAAATATATTTTGAAAGAAAGGGGAAGCCTGAGCCTCCCTTTTCCTTTTATTTCTTTTTCACTTCCTCTGCTTCCACATCCACCGCTGCTTCATCTTTCTTCTTACCGAGGTAAGTGGGCAGATCCATTCCAGCCATGTCAAAAATATCTTTCAGTGGCGGCACAGCTTTGTATAAGCCGCTCATGAAATTGGCAGTGCCGCTTTTGCCGTCAGCTTGTCCGCCGCCATCCCAAACGGTCACTTTATCTATCCTGATATTCTTGATAGCTTCTGATTGCAGTTTCACTAATTCAGGCAGTTTATCAGCAATCAACAGCAATACTGCATCTTTGGAATTATTACCGGCAGCTTTCACAATGCGTTCCAGGCCTTCGGCCTGCTTGGTGAGCATTTCATACACACCTCTTGCTTCGGCTTCTAATTTGGCAAAGATGGCATCGGCCTCTCCCTTTGCTTTTTCTCTTAACTGTTCGGCATCGGCCTGTGCCTCAATAATCAATTTTTGTTTTTGAATATCAGCCGCAACAACAATTGTTGCGTTTTGCGTGGCACGGTCTCTTTCTGCACGGGCATTCTCAGCTTTCTGTTCGGCGAGATAAGCTTCCTCCAGTGCTTTTGCTGCCTGCACCTTTTCGGCGGCGATGGCTTTTTTCAATGCTTCCGCTTCTCTTTCCCTTCTTGCAGCATCAGAATTGGCAATTTCAATTTTTGAAAGATTTTCACCTTGCACGGCAATAGCATTTGCTTCAGCCATTTTCACCCTTGTGTCTCGTTCTGCTTCAGCTTTCCCGATATTTTCATCCCGGTCGGCACCAGCAATGCGAACTTCCTTGTCCTTATTGGCCAACGCCACTTCGGTATCCCTGTCACGCAGCATCTCAGCCACCCGTATGTCTCTTTCTCTTTCAGCATCTGTTTTGCCAATGTCCCCGGTACGTTCCTGTTCAGCCACCCTCACCTTGGCTTCGTTGATCGCTTTCGCCGCTGCTTCTTTACCTAACGCATCAATATAACCGCTTTCATCTTTGATGTCGGTTACATTCACGTTGATCATTTTCAGCCCGATCTTGTTCAGCTCCGCTTCCACATTGGAGGCAATATTGGCCAGGAATTTATCCCGGTTATTATTGATCTCTTCAATGTCCATCATCGCCACAACAAGACGCATCTGCCCGAGGATAATATCTTTTGCGAGGTCATGAATGGCAGGCCGCTGCATCCCCAGCAATCGTTCCGCTGCATTCTGCATCACCGAAGGCTCGGTAGAAACACCGACTGTAAAACGTGAAGGCACATCCACCCGGATGTTTTGCTTACTCAGGGCACTGGTGAGATTTACTTCAAGGGAAATGGGGGTGAGATCAAGAAAAGAATAATCCTGGAAAATGGGCCAGATAAAAGCGGCGCCTCCATGAATACATTTTGCAGTGTGGGCACCTTCTGATCCTTTACCTACTTTGCCATACACTACCAATATCCTGTCTGAAGGGCAGCGTTTGTAACGCCGCACCATCGAATAAACAAGAATAAAGAAGAAAAATATCGCTACCGCAATAACTAATAATAAATTCTCAGCCATGGTTTATAAAGTTATGTTGATTAAGAAAGTTTGGAGGTAACAAGCAGGACACTGTCATTTATCACTTCAACCACTTTTACTAATTTGCCGGTGGTGATTTGTTCTTCATCATCGGTGATGGCCTGCAGTTCATGCAACGATCCCTGCACTTTTATATGCACTTTACCAAAACCGGCCCTGCCGGCGGGAACAAAAAGATATGTCTCAGCAATAAGACCCACCGCATTTTTCAGTTGTAGTGTACCGCTTTGTTTCAGTTTGCTCATGCTTCTGAAAAGAAAAGCCATGATGAGCACTACCACCGAACCTGCCAGCACAGCAATGACGATTGTAAGCCCTTTGCCCATTCCACCTTTGATGCAGGCAATACCCGTCCATCCGAAAATGGTGAAAAAAGCGATCATGTTTTTGATGGTGAAGAACTGGTGGCCTATGCCATCATCGCCGCTGATGTATTCATCGGCATCACCCATTGAAGTATCGCCATCGCCGGTGATGAATGAAAGGACAAGCTGTATCAGAAACAGCAAAGAAAAAAGCAGGGCAGCGGCCCAAAAAATTTTTTCAAATGATGTCATCGCCTGCCACCAGGAGGATAGATCCAGTAGTATCATGGTCAGAGGTTGAGATTGGATACCGAATATAAGGAATCCGTGATATCTGCAGCTTTGTGCAGGTTAAATTTTGCTGATAAAAAATCCGGTAATACAACTGAGCTAATTGCAGGTAATAAGTAACTTGCTGTATGAAGAAACTTATTCTCCTTTTATTGCTTGCATCTTCCTGTTTAGCACATGCCCAGGTAAAACCATTTCGCTTTGCTTTTCTTTCTGATACCCATATCGGCTCACCCAACGGCTCTGCAGAAGAAGACCTGCGCCGCACAGTGGCCGACATCAATGCCATGAAGGATATTGCTTTCGTGGTGCTGACAGGAGATATAACAGAGTTGGGTACCAATGAAGAACTCAAACTCACAAAGCAAATATTAGACAGCCTGAATGTGCCATGGTATATCATCCCGGGAAATCATGACACTGGCTGGAGCGAAAGCGGCGGAGTGATGTTCACAACTGTTTTTGGGTATGATAAATTCAGCTTTGAATACAATGGTATCCGTTTCCTCGGTTGTGCCTCGGGACCATATGTGAGGATGAGTGATGGTCATGTGCCGAGAGATGCAGTGAACTGGCTGGATAAGGAATTGAAGCAAGTGAAAAAAGATCAGCCGGTGATTTTCCTCAACCATTACCCGATTGATAACGGTCTTGACAACTGGTATGAGATCACTGATCGGCTGCGGAAACACAACACATGGGCTATACTTTGCGGCCATGGCCATGCCAACAAGTCTATGAATTTTGAAGATATTCCCGGTGTGATGGGTCGTTCAAACCTGCGGGCAAGGGACAATGAAGGAGGATATAATCTTGTAGATGTACGAAGTGACTCCATTTTATTTACAGTGAGAAGGCCGGTGTCTGGCGATAAAAGAAAATGGACTGCTGTGAAAGTAGAAACAAGAACGTATGACCTGAACAAAAAATTCCCCAGGCCTGATTATTCCATAAATGAACAATACAGCCATGTCAAAAGAGTATGGGAATTTTCATCGGACGCCAATATTATTTCTACTCCTGCAATAGCTGCGGGGAAAGTGTTTGTTGGCAACCAAAATGGTGTGATGACCTGTTTTGATGAGAAAACCGGAAAATCATTATGGGCATACAAAACAGCGGGTTCTGTTTTTTCATCACCTGCTGTGGCAAAAGGATTGTTGCTCTTTGGTTCGGGTGACAATCATATTTATGCCCTGAACAACAATACAGGAAAACAGGTCTGGAAATATAAAACCGGCGCCGCTGTGCTTGGTTCACCGGTAGTATCAGGCGATACGGTTTTTATCGGTGGTAGTGATCATTCGTTCCTGGCCATTAACATAAGTAATGGCAAGCTGATCTGGCAATTCAATGGTTTAAACGGACCGGTTGTAAGCACTCCATTATTATATGAAGACAAAGTGATTTTCGGTGCATGGGACAGAAATCTCTACGCAATTAGCAGGAGCAAAGGGGAATTGTTTTGGAAATGGAACAACGGATCAACAGTCCGTAATTATTCGCCGGCATCCTGCATTCCTGTTGCTGCTGACGGTGTTGTGTATGTGGTAGCGCCGGATCGTTATATCTCTGCCATTGATGCAAAAGAAGGAAAAACATTGTGGCGCAATAATGATGCAACTGTCCGTGAATCCATCGGTATGTCTGCTGATGGTAAATGGGTGTATGGAAAAACAATGCAGGACACAATCGTAGCTTATAAAACAAGCAGCGATAAACAATCAGCGGCATGGAAGATGCACTGTGGTTTTGGGTATGAACATGTGCCCTCGATGCTGATCGAAAAAGATGGGCTTATTTTTTTTGGCACCAAAAGCGGGGTTGTTTATTGCATTGACCCGGCAACACAAAAGATTATCTGGGCACATAAAATAGACAACTCGATGGTGAACACGGTGAGAGTCATTGATAAGCACACTGTGCTGGCAGCTACCATGGATGGAAAGTTAGTGATACTAAAAGCCTGGTAAGGTCAGAAAATATCTTTTTGCGGGGTTCTTCTTTCCGCAGGCATTCTTGAAGAAAGCCATTCCACTAAGGATGTGATAACAGCAATACCTGTGCTGATGAAACCTGTTTTGAGGAAAACGCTGATATGTGGTATATCCAGTATATACATCAGCAAACTGAACAGCAGGAAACTGACACCGGTGACAATAAAGAAAATTGTCCACGAAAAACGATTGGCCTCTCTTTCTTCCATATTCAAGTTATCAGGTGTTACAATTATAACTTCAAAAAGGCATTTGTATTGCACAGTTTGTGGTAATTGTTGATTTTTAAGTCAATACACTTATCCAGTTTATTGACTTTTCTACACAGCACAATAATGCTGCCATAGCCGTTTGCCGGAACAAAAAAGGCTGCCGGAAGGCAACCTTTTGATAAAATAGCGTTGTAAAAATACCTACACCAGCATGGTGACGGGATTCTCTAAGAATTTTTTGAATGCCTGCAGGAATGCCGCACCGGTAGCCCCATCCACACTCCGGTGATCACAGCTTAATGTTACTTTCATCACATTGCTTACACCAAATCCTTCTCCTTTTCTTATTACCACTTCTTTGATGCGGCCCACAGCCATAATGCAACTGTCCGGCGGGTTGATGATGGCAGTGAACTCATCAATATCCATCATGCCGAGGTTGGAAATGGTAAAGGTGTTGCCGGTAAACTCTGCCGGCTGAATTTTTTTATTCTTGGCTTTGCCTGCCAGTTCTTTGCTTTCGGCGGCGATCTGCGACAATGGTTTTTGGTCAGCGAATTTTATTACCGGAACGATCAGCCCGTCTTCTACCGCTACTGCGATGCCGATATGAATATGATGATGCCGGCGAATCTTGTCGCCCAGCCAGGATGCATTGACAGCCGGATGTTGACGCAAGGCATGGGCCGCCGCTTTTACAACCAGGTCATTGAAGCTTACTTTCACAGGGCTCACTTCGTTGATCTGTGTTCTTGCCGACATCGCTCCATCCATATTGATCTCCATCGTAAGATAGAAATGTGGGGCGGAAAATTTGCTTTCGCCCAGTCGTTTAGAGATCACATTCCGCATTTGAGAATTGGGAATATCCGTATATCCTTCTTCACCTTTAACTGGTGCAAATACCGGGGCTGCAACCGCAGCAGGTTTTGTTTCGCCGGCGACAGGTTGTGGCTGTGCCGATGGTGTGTAATTATCAATATCAGCTTTTACTATTCTTCCTCCATCACCGCTACCCTGCACCGCTTTCAAATCAACACCCTTTTCTTTAGCTAACTTTTTTGCAAGCGGAGAGGCTTTCACTCTTCCGTTTTCTGATGAAGTCTCCTGTTGTTGCCCTGAGCTTGCCGAAGAACTGTCTGCTGCCTTTGTTGCAACAACAGTTGTTTCCTGTTTTTTGTCACTTGTTTCTTGCGACTTCGCTGATCCGCCTCCTTTCACTGCGGCTACAATTGCATCTACATCCACTTTTCCTTTTTCGCCAATGATGCACAACAGGCCATTGACCGGTATCTTTTCTCCTTTCTGTGCACCAATATGTAATAGTGTTCCGTTCTTATAGCTTTCCAGTTCCATGGTGGCCTTGTCTGTTTCAATTTCAGCCAGCACTTCTCCTTTCTTCACGGCATCACCCACATTTTTGTGCCAGGCGGCGATCACCCCTTCTTCCATTGTGTCACTCAGTCTTGGCATCAGTACCACTTCTTCAATATTTGCAAAATCGAGGGTGGAAGTTGTTGACAGGCTGGCGGTTGCCGGTTGGGTAGCAGCAGCTTTTGCCTGCTGTTTGTCACTGTATCCTTGTGCCTTTGCAGGGGCAGCCGAACTATTTTTCAGCAAGGCTGAAATATCTTCACCGGCGCTGCCAACAATAGCCAATAGCTCGTCCACCAGTATTTTACTTCCTTTTTCTCCTCCGGTATGCAGGAGAACACCATCTTTATAGCTTTCCAACTCCATGGTGGCCTTGTCGGTTTCGATCTCAGCCAGCAGGTCGCCTTTTTTAACCTTGTCACCAATTTTTTTGTGCCAAGCAGCGATCACGCCTTCGGTCATCGTGTCGCTGAGGCGGGGCATCAATATCACTTCGGCCATTGCCTTAAATTTTGGTCGAAATTAAGGTAAAATGATGAATAGGAGCGGGGCATATCAGTAATCCAAATCTAACCGAAGCCGGTCTTTCAGTTCTTTTACCAGCGGGTATTTTTCTGCCATTTTCTGAAACTGTTCTTTAGCGGTAAGAGTGGCTTCTATTACCGGTCTGTCTTCCGGTTTTTCTTCAATGATAACGTTGAACTGCAGCAGGCGGTTCTGCACCTGCTCCTGCAAATGTGTAAATAATTTATTTCTTTCCTGTTCAATAAACTTTTGCTCGATATTATTGGCTGTCACCACCTCAAATGAATTATCATCCCTGATGCGGAGCTGCGCCAGTTCAAATGGCTGTGCAGCGGGATTTTTGGATTCTTTTAATATGGCTACATAATTATTCCATGCTTTTCGCAGCTCATCCTGTTTCAAAGGATGATTGCTGTTGCCGTTGGTGGAAGCACCGTTGTTTTTGTATTGCTTCCGTATTTTGTCTAAAGCTGAGAGCTTGCCGGCTGGCCGTTGTTCCTTAGTTGTTGTTTGTTGTTCGTACCGGGCCGCCTCTTCAGCAACTTTACTGGTTCTTACCGGGGCTGTATCAATGATCAGCTTTGCTTCTGTTGCGGTTTTTTGTATATCGTTTCGATAGCCGGGAGGATCAGGTTTTGTTCCCTTCAGTTCAAGTGGGGTTATCTGCCGGAATGCTACCGGTTTTACTGAATCAACCAGTTTTTTTTTACTGATGCCGCCTGCATCTGCACTGAGTTCAAGGGCCTGCTGCAGGTAACAAAGTTTGATCAGGGCCAATTCCACATGCAGCCGTTTGTTGCGGGCAGCTTTATAGTTGATCTCAGTTTCATTCAGAATATTCAAAGCGCTGACAAGAAGAGCCGCAGGTGTTTTTTTACCGGCATCCACATATTTTTCTTTAAAACTTTCCACTACTTCCAGCAAGCCTGCTACTTTTTCATCTTTGCACACCAACAGGTTGCGGATGAATTCGGCAAAACCATTCAGCACCAGGTCGCCTTCAAAACCCTTACGGTTGATGTCATCATACAATAACATTGCACCGGCAAGGTCCTGTTGCTGCATGCAATCGAGTAGTTTAAAATAATAATCTGCATCAAGGATGTTCAGGTGTTCTAATGTATTGGCATAAGTAAGTTCGCTGTTGGTGAAGCTGACGATTTTGTCAAGAATGCTCAGCGCATCCCGCATACAGCCTTCGCTTTTTTGTGCGATCACCTGCAGGGCTGCTTTTTCTGCTTTGATGTCTTCTTTCTCTGCAATTTCCTGCAAATGTTCTACAGTATCATTGGTGGTGATGCGTTTAAAATCGAATATCTGGCAACGGCTGAGAATGGTGGGAAGAATTTTGTGTTTTTCTGTTGTTGCTAAAATAAATATGGCATAGGAGGGTGGCTCTTCCAGCGTTTTCAAAAAAGCATTGAAAGCTGAAGAGCTGAGCATGTGTACCTCGTCTATGATATACACTTTGTATTTACCTGCCTGCGGTGCAAAACGAACCTGCTCTACCAATGTTCTGATATCATCTACAGAGTTATTACTTGCCGCATCCAGCTCATGTATATTGAGTGAAGTGCCCTCATTAAAAGAAACACAGGATTGGCATTTATTACAGGCTTCTCCGTCTTTGGTACGGCTTTCACAATTGATCGTTTTGGCTAATATTCTGGCACAGGTGGTTTTGCCCACACCTCTTGGTCCGCAAAACAGGAAAGCATGTGCCAGTTGATCATTCTTAATGGCATTCTTTAATGTTGTGGTGATATGCGCCTGTCCGACAACCGTATTGAAAAGCTGCGGCCTGTATTTTCTTGCTGAAACGATGAATTTTTCCATAATCCCCCAACTCTTAAAGGGAGTAATAAATCCTTTAAGGAGCTTGCAAGTTAAGAAACCGGGCTCTTGCTCTGTAAAATGAATTTACAATGTTGATAATTCTTGTAAAGCACCTTCAGGCGTTTGGGGTTACAATAACACCGGGTGAGGTTTAAACTCTTTTGACCGGTCAAACAAATAGCGGTAAGTGGTCAGTTTGCGGCTCCGGTAGGTGCCCAGCGCTTCCGCCACATTGATCATCTTAGGATTGAACTCGCCGATCCAGAGCATTTCATATTTATCATACAGCGGTTTGGGCTGTATGATTTTGGCGCCTTCGACGATCATATAACTGTCAACGCCCTTGCCCTGCCATTCCGGAACTATACCAAAGACTAGACCGACAAATTTGTCGCATTTCTTTGTTTTTTTCACCCACAAAAATTTCAGCTTCTGCCAAAGTCCGAATTTTCCCTGCAGATGTTTGAACCACTGGTTCAGGTCGGGCAGGTTGATCCAGATGCCGACCGGTTCTTTTTTATAATATACAAACCAGCTTACCTTTTCATCCATCACCGGTTTCATGCTTTTGAACATCTTCAGCACCACTTTCTTGTCCAGTTCTTTCAAACCGCCATGGCCGGCCCATGCTTTATTATATACCGTGGTAAAATCATTGGCAAATTTTTCCAGTTGATCTTTCCTGATATGCGAAGATGAAAAATTAGGGTCTTTGGCGCAGTCAGCATGCCGCTGGTGAAATTTTGGCAAAATAGGTTCAGCTACTTTGAGGGCAAAACAGATCTGGTTGTAATAATTCCTGAAACCGTATGTTTCCAGGAGTTGCTTGTAATAAGGCGGATTATAATTGAGGCAATACAAAGGTGGTTCGAAGCCTTCTACGAGCAAACCCCACCAACGATCCTTTTCTCCAAAATTGATGGGGCCGTCCATCGCTTCCATGCCCCGCTGCAGCAGCCAGTGCTTGGCCACATCAAACAGCATATCGGCAGCGGCCTGGTTGTTGATACAATCAAAAAACCCAACACCACCAACGGGCACATCATCACCTTTATTCCTGTATTTTTTATTGACAAATGCGGCAATACGACCCACCAGTTTCCCATCAGCATCTTTTAATATCCAGCGGGTAGCTTCTCCGTGGCGGAAGGTCTTGTTTTTCTCCGGGTTAAACACATCATTGATGTCTTTATCTAACGGACGAATATAATTGGGATCATTTTTATTGATCTCTACATTCACCCATATGAAGTCTTTGGCTAGCTGCGGCGTTGTTACCTCAATAAGTTGCATTCAAATTAGTTGAACCGTGCAAAAGTAGGTAAGAATAATGAAGCTGGGGATATACAAAGCATTGCCTCAAAACCCTGAAGCTGCTGCCGGTTTCAGTTTCCCGTCCAGCACCTCTTTGATGAGCTCAAAAAAAAGCCCCGGCGTAATATCATCTGTTTTCCAGCCCACGCCATAATTATAGCGGCCTTTTTGCAGCCCCCTTTCACAAAGAATATGTTTGGGAGAATCTTTTGTGAACTCAAATGTTTTTTCAGTCTGGAAGATACGTTCCACTTTTTCGCCGGTTTGGTCCAACAAGTAGCCGGTGAGCATGATGTCCGGCACTTTTACGGGCGGGTCAAAATTCTTAAAGATCATAACTGCCCTTTCATTCCATTCAAATTCGGCTATCTGCACCCGTTTGAACTGCATCATTTCTTCAGGCAGGCGACTTTCAAGCCAGGCCCGTTCCAGTATTTTAAATATACTGTCGGCCTGCAGGCCTTGCCGCAACTGGTGGTGTACGATCATCAACCGGCTCCACGCATCATATTGCGTGGCATCTTCTTTCACTATTTTGTAGTATGCATCGAGGGCTTTCGGGTAATTCTTTTTAAACAGCCGTTCTATTTTACCGATCTCCATCAGGGTCATTGCATAATGCCTGTTATCTGCTGATATTTTCTCTAATCCCTCGTAAAAGCCCTGCAAGGCCTGGTCATCTTTTCCCTGCAAAAACCAGATATGCGGTATCATGTACCATGGCGCCTGGTATGTGTCGGGCAATTGCTTCGCCTTTTCATAAACACTGATGGCTGAATCATATTTTTCCATCCTGTAAAAAGTAAATGCTTTTTCACAGGCATATTCCTGGTTTTGTGCATCCAGCAACATGGCCTTGTCAATGGCGGCAAGTGCTGGTTCCCACTGATCGAGATAACGATGGGCGATGCCTTTATAAAGATGAACAAATGCGCTGTCAAATCCCCTTGCAATCGCTTTATCGTAAAAAGCAATAGCCTTTTCGTCTTTACCGGTTTGAAAATAACTAAAACCCAGCATGTAGAGTTCTTCCTCATCAAGGTCTTTTTCTTTTTCGCCAAATTGCTTTACCACTTCTTCATATTCCCTGCTTTCAAAAAGCAGGCGGATGGACTGGGCAGAAAGATCAGTTGCAAATAGTGCAGGCAACAGAAAAAGCAGCAGCCGCATAAGTGTAAGTTGGTAGTTGGAAAATTGCATGGAGTATAAAGGTAAAAATCGCTCCGGCAATGCCAGGGGTACTGCCTCGTTTATTTTGTTGGAAGTTTGTTATTTAGATGGCTGGTAAATCCTGCCAACTGGCCGTTCCAGAGGGTTTTACCACCCTTTTCCACACCCAAAAAATGTTTGATTTTCAAATTGGCGGATTAACCCCCCGCCCTTACCTTTGCGGCCTGAAACAAACACCCCTCTTTATATATGGCAAACGCAGGTAAAGTAAAACAGGTCATCGGCGCCGTGGTTGACGTGCAGTTTGATGGCAAACTCCCCGAGATTTACAACGCATTGGAATTAAAAAGAGAAAACGGCGACACACTGGTGCTCGAAGTGCAGCAGCACCTCGGCGAAGACAGTGTTCGTACCATTGCGATGGATGGAACAGAGGGCCTGGTTCGTGGAACAGAAGTGATTGATACCGGTATCGCCATAGCTATGCCTGTTGGAGAAGGGATAAAAGGACGTTTATTCAATGTAACCGGAGACCCTATTGACGGATTGCCTGCTGTGAGCAAAGCCAATGGCCGTCCTATTCACAACCAGCCCCCGGCATTTGAAAACCTGAGCACTGCTACCGAAGTGCTTTTTACCGGTATTAAAGTAATTGACCTGATCGAACCTTATGCAAAAGGTGGTAAGATCGGTCTGTTTGGCGGCGCCGGTGTGGGCAAAACCGTATTGATCCAGGAACTCATCAACAATATTGCAAAAGCATACTCAGGTTTATCTGTGTTTGCCGGTGTGGGTGAAAGAACCCGTGAAGGAAATGACCTGATGCGGGAAATGATCGAAGCAGGTATCATGAAATATGGCGAGGCATTCAAACACAGCATGGAAGAAGGCGGATGGGACCTGAGCAAAGTGGATATGAATGAACTGGCCGATTCCAAAGCCACTTTCGTATTCGGACAGATGAACGAACCCCCGGGTGCCCGTGCAAGGGTGGCCCTTTCCGGACTCACCATCGCAGAATACTATCGTGACGGTGACGGACAAGGCAAAGGCCGTGATATTCTTTTCTTCGTTGATAATATCTTCCGTTTTACACAGGCAGGTTCCGAGGTGTCAGCCCTCTTGGGTCGTATGCCTTCAGCGGTGGGTTACCAACCTACTTTGGCTACTGAGATGGGTATCATGCAGGAAAGGATTACTTCAACCAAAAATGGTTCTATCACCTCTGTGCAGGCGGTGTATGTGCCTGCGGATGACCTGACCGACCCTGCCCCCGCAACAACCTTTGCTCATCTGGATGCGACAACCGTATTGTCAAGAAAGATCGCCGACCTTGGTATCTATCCGGCAGTGGATCCGCTCGATTCTACGTCGAGAATTCTTTCGCCGCTTATTGTTGGTGATGCACATTATGACTGTGCGAACCGGGTAAAATCCATGTTGCAGCGTTATAAAGAATTGCAGGATATTATCGCCATCCTCGGTATGGATGAGCTGAGTGATGAAGATAAATTAGTGGTAAGCCGTGCAAGAAGAGTGCAGCGTTTCCTGTCGCAGCCTTTCCATGTGGCGGAAGCTTTCACAGGTTTAAAAGGTGTGCTGGTGCCGATTGAAGAAACGATCCGTGGTTTCAATATGATCATGGATGGTGAAGTTGACGAATATCCTGAGGCAGCTTTCAACCTTGTGGGAACTATAGATGACGCTATCGAGAAAGGTAAGAAACTGATGGCGCAGACGAAGGGGTAAAAGGCCTCCCCAAGCCCTTCCGCAAGAAGGGTTTTAAGAGTCTTATTTTTGAAACGTTCTTTTTTTAGCCGATTTTTTTGTGATACCAGCTTCAGTTCCCTGATCATCGTTCCTTGCGTCGCACACTTGTGCTGCATATCGTTGCTCAGCAGATATTAAGAACTGTTGAATTTTATAAACTACAAACTCTTAAAGCGATTTAAACTTTAGGGTTCAAAAGTCCCTCCTGCGGAGGGATTTAGGGAGGCCTCATGAACTTAGAAATATTAACTCCGGAAAAAAAGCTATTCAGCGGCGAAGTATTTGGTGTGCAAATGCCGGGCATCAGCGGTTCGTTTGAAGTGCTGGATAAGCATGCCCCGCTGGTGAGTGCATTGAAGGCCGGCCGCATCAAAGTGCTGAAAGACAAACAAAATCATTTTGCCTATTTTGATATACAAGGTGGATTTGCCGAAGTGTTGAATAACAAAGTGACGGTGCTGGTGGAAGGCGCTGTGCCGGTAGAATAGTTAAAGATCAGAATAAAAAAATTAAACCCTCTTCCACAGAAGAGGGTTTTTTTATTTGACCGGATGTTTTTTATTGCGGTTGCTGCTGCTTCCTTCTCGCCAGTTCCTGTTCTGCATAGCCAAACACTTTTTTCATCATATCTGTTTTGCGGAATTCATACTTGGTGCGGATTTGTTCTTCTTCACTGGCCACGATGCCGAACATGCCGTCAATGGCACGGGCGGCAATAAAATCAGTAAGACTGTTCTCCAATGGTTTGTTGATAAAGGGGATTTTATTATACACATTCACAATGCTGCTCCAGTCCTTATTCGCCCCTTCAAGATTGATGCTGCTGTCAACAATGGGGCGAAAGGCTGTCATCAGCTCGGGTGACATGGTGGTTTTAAAATAATCTGTTGCCGCATGTGTGTTATCGGTAATAAGTATGTTTACGGCATCCTTAAAGGTCATTTGTTTTACAGAATTGACGAAAATGGGTTTTGCAGCACTGACTGCCGAAGAGGTGGCTCTTGTAAATTTCCCGGTTACCTGGTCTACTAATTTATCCATACCCAGGTCTCTCAGCGTTTTTTCAATTTTGGCTGCTTCGCCGGGAAATACAAAACGAACCAAAGGGTTGCCATTCGGGTCAGCAAAAGCATCAAAACTGCGGAATAGTCCCTGGCTCAAAGCATCTTTCAACCCGGTGATCATTTCAAACTCAGACGGGGCCAGCAATGAACCAATCTTTTTAAGGGTGTCGCAGGATGAAAGGATCATGGTTGAACTGAGCAGTACGCTAAACAGTAGTCTTTTCATGTTGTGTGGTTTTGTGTAAAGAAGTGAATATTAGCAAATGGGTTGCAACTGTTGAATATTAATTCAGTTGCGGGTCTATCGGAAAATTAATCATCATTTCAAAATCACCGCCTAATTGTTTCAGCGAATCTTTCCAGATCTCCTCATAGTTGTGATGAAAAATTAATTTATGGGTTGCTTTTACGGTTAGCCATGTTTTTTCTTTCATTTCATCATCCAACTGACCACCGCTCCAGCCGGAATATCCGATATAAAAGCGGATCTTGCTACTATCCACCTGGCCTTTTTTCAGCATATCTGCCAATGCCTCAAAATCGCCGCCCCACCAGACTCCTTTTAATACTTCAACACTGCCGGGTATCTCATCGGGATATTGATGAAGGAAATGAATGCTGTCCTGTTGCACAGGTCCGCCATAATATACAGGCAACTCATGGCCCTCGAGTTCCGGTATCAGTTCGTTAAGAGTATTTTCATACTGGCGGTTGAGCACAAAACCAAAACTGCCTTCTTCTTTATGTTCGCACAGGAGCACCACTGTCCGCAAAAAGTTGGGATCTTTTAAAAAGGGATCTGCTATCAATAATATGCCGGGTCCCGGTTCAATCATGCTTCAATTTAGGATGAAAAATCTTTTTTGAAAAAAACTTGTTCATCTCCCGGCAAACAGGACATATTACCTATAAAGACACGTTAAAAAATACCGGAATACAGGAAAGGTAAACCCATTGCCGTCACTGCCGGTTATTTTTGCCGGATGGCCGCTTTTATCAAAAACCCATTATCTTAGGCCGGATTAATTATAGCGGAAGTGAAACGCATTTTTACAATCATAACGGTTCTGATAAGTCTTTCTGTTGTTGGCATCATCCTGTTACAGCTTTCCTGGCTGGATAATATGATACAATTGAGGAAAGAGCAGGTGAAAGAAAAGGTAACACAAGCTACCATCACCGTGGCGGATGAACTGGCACAGTATAAAGGCAACCTTTCCATTCCCCGCCGTTCTTCCGGCAATTTATTGACGGATGATTTCACCCCGTTCTTTTTGCGGCCCCAAACCGTGGGTCGCCGGTTCACCGCCGAGGAATTACAGGACAAGATCCGCACAGCTTTTTACCGGCAGGGGCTGGAAAAAATGCGTTTTGAATTTGCGGTAGAGATTATTTACCCTCCGGTAGTGGAAAGACAATCACCCAATTTCCAGGCAGCTTATCTTGACAGCATCAATAATTTTCCCATAGGCAGGGTTTTATATACACCAAGCGGCTCTGCCGCTGAGAATATTGCAATGGATGAAAGCCTTACCGTGGTGGCGCTGGATTATAAAAGTTTTGCGTTGAAATCACTTCGCTGGGAAATGGCAACAGGTATTTTGCTCAGTATTATTATTCTGGCTGCATTTTATCTCACGGTGAGAACAATGCTGAGGCAAAAGAAACTGAGTGAGATCAAAAATGATTTTATCAATAACATGACGCATGAATTCAAAACACCTATTGCCACCATTTCGCTTGCTGTGGATGCCATGCGCAATGAAAAAGTGCTGCAGGACAGGCAGAAACTGAATTATTTCAGCACCATCATCAAAGAAGAAAACAAACGAATGAACCGCCAGGTGGAAACCATTCTGAAAGCTTCTCAATTAGAGAAACAGGAAGTGGAACTGAACCTGCGACCGGTACATGTGCACCAGGTGATCAAAGAAGTGGTGGATAATTTTGCATTGCAACTGGAAGACAAAAAAGGAAAAGCAGAGTTGCTGCTAAATGCTTCGGCGGATGTGATTGATGCGGATGAAGTTCATCTTTCCAACCTGGTGAATAATCTCATGGATAATGCCATGAAGTACTCTAAAGAGAATGTGCCTCCTTTTATCCGTATTACTACCCAATCCAACAATAAAAAATTCATTTTAAAGATCGAGGATAACGGGATCGGTATGAACAGAGAAACACTAAAGAGAATTTTTGAACGCTTCTACCGGGCACATACCGGCAATATTCATAATGTAAAAGGATTTGGTCTCGGGTTGAGTTATGTAAAAACCATGGTGGAGGCCCACCAGGGAGAGATCAAGGCCGACAGTACGTTGGGAAAGGGAAGTACATTCATTGTTGAATTTCCCCTGCGGAAAGCTTAATCTTCGTTCACCCACAACAAATTGCCATCTCCATAGCTTAGAAAACGGAAATCGTTTTGCAAAGCGAAAGCATAAACTTTCTTCCAATCATTACCAATCAGCGCTGCAATTAATAACAACAAGGTAGATTGCGGCTGGTGGAAATTGGTAATTAGCGCCTTTACAATTTTTAATTTATAACCAGGGGCGATGATGATCTGTGTTTTGGCCACTACTTTTTCCAGTTTATTTTTCTCCATCCATGAAAGAAGTGATGCTAATGCAGTATCAACAGGAATGTTTTTTTCAGCCAGATCATACGGCTCCCATTGTGAAAGACATATCTGGCTGTCAGTATTTTCTATTGCCCCTGCCTGTCCGGCAGGCAGGCATTCACTATTTCCCATTGACAATTTCACTCCCAGCCAATACAGACTTTCTATCGTTCGCAGTGAAGTGGTGCCCACGGCTATCAGCGGCTCTTGAAGATGGTTTCGTATCGCTTCGATGGTGTCTTTGGAAACTTCAATAAATTCCGCATGCATCTCATGCTGCTCCATGATCTCACTCTTCACCGGTTTGAAAGTGCCGGCTCCAACATGCAGGGTGACAAAAGTTTTATCTATGTTCTTTTTATCAAGTTCGCTGAAGACGACATCTGTAAAATGTAGACCGGCCGTTGGAGCAGCCACTGAGCCATCCTGTTTTGCATAAACGGTCTGGTATCTTTCCGCATCACTTGTTTCTGCCGATCTTTTTATATAAGGCGGCAGTGGTATAGCTCCGGCCACATGCAGCAGTTCTGCAAAACTCAATGCAGCAGGTGACCAGGTTAGTTCGATGATGAAATGATCTGCTCTTTTTTCAATATATGTTGCCCGCAGGATGATTTCTTTCTCTTTATGTGTTATTCTTTTTTCCAGTACTTGTCCCCGTTTCCATTTGGAAGCGCCACCGACCAGGCATTGCCAATGAACTTTTTCCTGTTGCAGCATAGCTGTGGTGATGTCAGGATATTGTTCATGCGGCTCTAAGCAAAAAACTTCGATGACCCCACCAGTTGGTTTTTGAAACAACAACCTTGCTTCTATGACTTTGGTGTTATTAAATACGAGCAGGGAGTTTTCAGGAAGATGACCGGCAATGTTGCGGTAAATATCTTCTGTGATATTACCTTTCTTATAAATAAGGAGTTTGGATGCATCACGTTCTGCTAATGGGTATTTAGCAATACGGTCTTCTGGGAGCAAGTAGGTAAAATCAGTAATGGAAAGATTTTTTGGATGCATGTTTTATGCGACCAACTGTCGCAGTTTGATGAAGAACAAAAGTACTATCGTTTTGCCACCGGCACTACCAATTTCAACCCACTCCATATATCACTCACCGCACAAACCTTTATGTCAACCAGGTCATTTTTCAATGCATAATTGCGGATCACATCTTCAGTAATATCGGTTGGGATTTTTGCCGACTTCTTATACCACGATACCCATATAGTAATTGCTGTATTTTTTTTGATAACCGGTTTCAGCTTTTTCATTGCTGTTTCAAACTCTTTAGTGGTTTTCACAAACAGGTGAGCGATATCTGGTATTTGATTTTTCCTCCACAATTGTTCGCTGATATTTATTTCAAGCAATTCATAATAATTAGCGGGTTCATTTATGAGCATCACTTTCATTTCCGGTTTGATACCGAGCTTTATTAGTAACGGTGTATCTGAATATCCTGCGGGCATAAAGGAAAATATGGATTAACAAGAACGCAATACAAAGTAAGCCATTACATGCCCGGAAGAAGACATACTTATACCAAAAACCTGCCCCTTTATTTGTTCTTTCCACAGGTTTTCCACCGTAATCCACAGGTAGTCCACGACCATTCTCTTCCTTAATTTATCCCATTCCATGAAACCCTTTACAGGCTTACATTTCAATGAAAATCAAGCTGTGGAAAAAATAATTTCGTAAAAATTTGGTTATCAGGTGGGAAAAAGTGTTATTTTGTGTCAATTAATCAAAAATTGACTCAATTTACTGATAATGACAGGCTTTCTCGGAGAATTCGAGGCCACCTTGGACGCCAAGGGGCGGTTCCTTCTCCCGGCTGGTTTCAGGAAACAACTGCCGGAAGAGGAAACGGGTCGTTTCGTTATCAACAGGGGATTTGAAAAATGCCTGGCCCTGTATCCGATGAGGACATGGGAGCCGCTCTTTGCAAAAGTGAATGGTCTGAACGAATTCAATCCCCGTGAGCGGGAATTCAAAAGGGCCTTTTTAAATGGCGCCACTTATGTGGAGCCTGATACGGCGGGCCGGATATTGGTGCCCCCGAGCCTGAAAGTGTATGCAGAGTTGCAAAAGGATATTGTGTTGATGGCAACAGGCGATAAGCTGGAAATATGGGATAGCAATAATTACAAACAGTTCTTTGATTCTATTTCTTCGGATGCATTAAGCGACCTAGGCAGGGATGTGCTTGGAGGAGGCGGTAATTAATGATTATTTATCAATAATTATTAATGGACTCAACCCAATATCATATCCCGGTTCTGCTAAATGAAACCATCGAAGCCCTGAACATTCAACCAGGCGGCATTTATGTGGACTGCACCTTTGGAGGCGGCGGGCATGCAAAAGCGATTTTGGAAAAACTTGGCTCTGACGGTAAACTGATTGCTTTTGACCAGGATGATGATGCGAAAAGAAACCTTCCTGATGACAGTCGTGTGGTCTTTGTGCCTCACAATTTTCGTCACCTGCAGCGTTTTCTTCGTTTGCACAGGATCGGTGCGGTGGATGGTATCATGGCCGACCTGGGTGTGAGCAGCCACCAGTTTGATGAAGCGGAGAGGGGGTTTTCGATCCGGTTTGATGCGGCGCTTGATATGCGGATGGATCAGCGGCAAAAACTGACTGCCTTTGATGTAGTGAACAGCTACAGCGAACAACAACTGCATAAGCTATTTGAGCAGTATGGTGAAGTGACGAACGCAAAGACGCTGGCCAAAACTATAGTTCGGGTTCGCAGCAGCACATCTCTCAGAACCATCGAAGGTTTCAGAAATGCCCTCCGGGAAATAGTAAAAGGAAATCCAAGCAAGTACTTCGCACAGGTTTTCCAGGCTCTGCGTATTGAAGTGAATGATGAGTTAGGCGCTTTGAAAGAGATGCTGCAACAGGTGCCGGCTTTACTGAAGCCGGGAGGAAGAGTAGCGATCATCACATTTCATTCCCTAGAAGACAGATTGGTAAAAAACTTTTTTCGTCGCGGCACATTTGATGAGCCGGAAACAAATCCGTTTATCAATGATGAAACGTTGAACGAGCTGAAAGTGGTCACAAAAAAACCAATCCTGCCTTCTGAAAAAGAAATGAAGCAGAACCCAAGAGCCCGGAGCGCCAAACTGAGAGTGGCAGAGAAAGTGATGATGGTATGAGGTATTTTAAAATGAATTTCATAACAGTGCATATATAAGGGTATAAAAAGACGGAAAATCTATATCCTTTGAAATCAACCCTTGCCTGGCAACAGGCAGTTTATTCAAAGACAATGAAAAACCAATCCAATTTTCTCTGATGCAGGAACAAGACTTTTCAACAAAAGAACAGGACCTGGCTGCCGGGCGGAAAAAAACCGGCTGGAAGCGCTGGCTGAATTATCACTCCATCGTAAAGCAGGTTCCGTTCTTTTTGTTCCTCGCATTGCTGGCGGTCATTTATATCTATAATGGCCATCATGCTGACAAGACCATTCGCAGCATCAGCCGGACAGCTAAAGAAGTGAAGGAACTGCAGTGGGAGTACAAAACCCTGAAAAGCGAGATTATGTTTCGTAGCAAACTCAGCGAAGTGGCCAGGGCAGTGGCAGCGTTGGAGTTAAAGGAACTCACCGAATCACCGGTGGTGCTGAAAAGAGAACAGGAAATAACAGATAACTGATCGGTACATAATATAATATATAGACAGGAACTGCATTGAGCCCGGCATTACATTGACACGAATAAACAGCGCTGCTGCAACAGGAACAAGAGGGCAGCGAAAACAACTAACCGCCCTGCCGGTAACCACCCGGAGGGGTAAACGAACACAAGCAAGCGGCATTGGAAGTAAAACGTGACATATTGTGGCGTGTTTACATCAGTTTTCTTGGCATGGTGGTGCTGAGTTTACTGATAGTAGGTAAAGCTATTTACATCCAGCGTTTCCAGGGAGAACACTGGCGCAGTATGAGCGACAGCCTCACCCAGCGGATACAGGAACTGGACGCTGACCGCGGAACCATCTACAGTGAGGATGGCCTTATGCTCAGCACTTCTCTTCCCCAGTTTGACATTTACATTGATTTTTTGGCCGATGGTCTTCGTGAAAAAAAGGGAAAAGTATTTCATGCCAATATTGACTCATTTGCTTTTTCATTATCCAGATTTTTTGCGGATAAGTCAACAGCACAGTATAAAAAGGATTTGATGCAGGCATACCGCCAAAGGCGTCGCTACTTCCCACTAAAAAAGAAACTGACGTTTGAACAGTTAAAAGCATTCAGGGAGTTTCCGCTGGTGAGATTAGGAAGAAATAAAAGTGGGGTGATCGTGGAAGAGAGCAGCAAGCGCATTGCACCGTTTGGGTTGCTGGCCAACCGCACTATTGGTTTATCAAGGGAACATATTGCCAGCAACGGAAAAGTGAAGAAACAAAATGTCGGGCTCGAAAAAAGCTATGATACCCTGCTTACCGGTCAGAAAGGACAACGATTGGTCCGCAACATTGCTGGTGGAGCAGTGCCTGTTGAAGGTTTTCGTATAGAGCCGGAAAACGGCAAAGACATCATCACAACAATTGATGTGAATATGCAGGACATCACGGAGAATGCATTGCTGAAAATGATGGAACAAAGTGAAGCGCAATACGGCACCTGCATTGTGATGGAAGTGAAAACAGGAAAGATCAAAGCCATTGCCAACCTGGGTCGCCGCCCTGACGGCAGTTATTGGGAAGATGATAATTATGCATTGCGGGTGACAGAGCCCGGATCAACGATCAAACTTGCAACACTGCTTGCAGTGCTGGAAAAAGGATCATCCAAACTGACAGATTTGGTGGAAGTGGGCAATGCAGGCCGGTTGCAGGTAGGACCCCGCATGGTGACAGATGCCGAACGTTCACCCAAAGCATTATTGACCGTTAAAGAATGTTTTGCACATAGCTCCAATGTCGGCATGAGCAAGCTGGCTTATAAAGCTTTTGGAAATAAACCAAAAGAATTCAGGGAATACCTGCACCGCTACCAGTTGGATGTAAAGTCATCGGTTGATCTCACGGATGTGCCTCGGCCGACACTGGCACCGCTGGATGTAAAGAATGGCGGCCTGATGAATATGATCACTATGAGTTTTGGATATGCCATCAATGTTAGCCCCCTGCACACACTCACCTTATATAATGCCATTGCCAATGATGGGAAAATGATGAAACCTTATCTGGTCAATAGTGTGCAAAGCGGAGGTATTGTTATTAACCAGTTTGAACCCACAGTGATTGATAGCAGGGTATGCAGTCCCGAAACAGCAAAGGCGGCAAGAGAATCTATGGAGGCGGTGGTAACGGAAGGAACGGCAAAAAGAGTGTTTAAAGATTTTCCTTTCAAAGTGGCGGGCAAAACCGGGACAGCTCATGTGGCCGACGGCAACATCAAATACAGCCATGGTGTGTACCAGGCTTCGTTTGTCGGTTATTTCCCGGCAGATAACCCGCAATATTCCTGCATCGTAGTAATAAGAACAAAACCACATGCGGCGCAGCATTATGGCGGACAGTTGGGCGCCCCGGTATTCAAAGAAGTGGCCACAAAGATCTATGCGATGTATGTGGAGAAGAAAACACCGGTGGTCTATGCTTCTGCCAGGGACAGTTCAGCTTATTTCTATGCAGGCGATGCAGGTGATATGAAAAAAGTGTTTTCAACAGTTGGAATAAGCTATACTGATTCTGTTCAGCAGGGCAACTGGGCATCTGTATATGCACAGAATTATTCACCGGTGATGCAGGCGGCCGTGGTAAAAGAAAATACAATGCCCAATGTGAAAGGGATGGGGTTGAAAGATGCGCTGCATTTACTGGAAAGTATGGGTTTAAAAGTAACGGCCCGCGGAAAAGGTAAAGTCGCTGTACAATCAGTGCCGCCTGGAACAATGCTGGCAAAGGGTCTGACGGTATTTCTGGAGCTGAGCTGATAAAATGATAAATGAAAAATTTGTCTGTGGTCTTAAGGGATATATTATATAAGGTAGCCATCCGGTCGGTGGCAGGAGGAACAGACAGGGAGATAAACGATATACAGATTGATTCGAGGCGGGTGAAGCAGGGGGCCTTATTTGTGGCAGTAAAGGGTTCGGCATCTGATGGTCATCAGTTCATTGAAAAAGCAATTGAGAAAGGGGCAACAGCCATTGTGTGTGAAGAAATACCGGCAGCGTTACAGGATGGAGTTGTGTATGTGCAGGTTGAGAACAGCGCAGCTGCAGCAGGATACATGGCGCATAATTTTTTTGGTCAGCCTTCGGAGAGAATGAAAATAGTGGGAGTGACAGGAACGAATGGCAAAACAACGATAGCAACATTGCTATTTAAGCTCTTTACAGCGTTGGGATATAAATGTGGTTTACTGAGCACTGTTGACAATCACATTGGTGATACGATAGTGCCTGCCACGCATACCACACCGGATGCAGTTAGTCTGAATGAACTGCTGAAGCAAATGGCCGATGAAGGATGCAGCCATGTTTTCATGGAGGCCAGCTCACATGCCATTCAGCAGCATCGCATCACGGGAATAAGGTTTGCAGGAGGCATTTTCAGCAATATCACTCATGATCACCTGGACTATCACAAAACATTTGATGAATATATCCGGGTGAAGAAAGCCTTCTTTGATGCGTTGCCGGCAGATGCTTTTGCCATCAGCAATGCAGATGATAAGCGGGGAGAGGTGATGCTGCAAAATACAAATGCAGGAAGGTATTTGTATAGCCTGAAAACGATGGCTGATTTTAAAGGAAAGATCCTGGAGAACAGTCTCACAGGTCTGATCATGACGGTGAATGAACAGGAAGTGCATTTCAGGCTGATCGGTGAATTCAATGCCTATAATCTTCTTGCAGTGTATGGAACGGCTATTTGCATGGGAGAAGATAAACATGAAGTGCTGCGTTGCCTGAGTGTATTGACCGGTGCAGAAGGAAGATTTGATTATATGGTGTCGGCAAAGGACAAAGTGATTGCGATAGTGGATTATGCCCACACACCGGATGCTCTTTTAAATGTTTTGGCAACGATCAAAAAGCTGAAGAAAGGATTTGAATCGGTGATCACTGTGGTGGGTTGTGGCGGCGACAGGGACAAGACCAAAAGACCCGTGATGGCAGCAGCGGCCTGCGAACATAGTGATAAGACCATTTTCACCAGTGATAACCCGAGAAGTGAGGACCCGGTGCAGATCATAAAGGATATGGAAGAAGGATTGCCGGTGGCGTATAAAAGAAAGTATATCTCGATTGCAGACAGGAAAGAAGCGATAAAGACGGCGATCAGCCTGGCAAAACCGGAAGACATTGTACTGATAGCAGGCAAAGGACATGAGAAATACCAGGAGATAAAAGGAGTGAAACATCACTTCGACGATAAGGAAGTAGTGAGAGAGATGTTTGAGATGTTAGATAAATAAAAAGAACAGAGAAGCAAACCAGAAACCAGTAATGCTGTATCATCTATTTGATTGGTTTAAGCAGCAGGAAATCAGTTTTCCCGGCAGCAACCTGATGAACTTCATCACGGTGAGGGTATTGCTGGCTGTATTGTTGTCTTTGCTTATCACCACGGTGTATGGGAAAAGGCTGATTAGACTACTTCAGAAAAAACAGGTGGGTGAAACCGTGAGAGACCTGGGACTGGCCGGTGAGCAGAGTAAAAAAGGTACACCGACCATGGGCGGGCTGATCATTATCGCCGGAATCATCATTCCTACATTGCTCTTTGCAAGACTGGATACGGTTTACATCATCCTGATGCTGGTGGCTACGGTGTGGTTGGGTATAATTGGTTTTGTAGATGATTACCTGAAACTGCGGGCTAAAAAAATAGCGCAGCAACAGGGAGTGACCTATAAGAAGGGAGATAAAGACGGGCTGGCTGGCTGGTTCAAAATATTCGGGCAGGTTGGTTTGGGAATAACGGTAGGACTGGTGCTCTATTTTAACAGCAGTGTGCATATCTGGAGAGAATACCAGGGTGTTCCAAAATCAGGCGATTCAACAATAAGAACAGTAGTGGTGAATGGTAACGTTAAAAATTTCGCTGTAACCAAAGAACCTATCACCACAATACCATTTGTAAAGAACCATGAGTTCAATTACACCAAATTGTTGCCGGGAGCGTGGAGAGAGTATTCATGGATACTGTATATACTGATCGTGATATTTATCATCACGGCAGTATCGAACGGGGCCAATATCACAGATGGATTGGATGGACTGGCGGCGGGGAGTTCCGCTTTGATTGGGGTCTGTCTCGGCATATTTGCTTATGCCAGTGGCAACTTCTTCTTTGCCGACTATCTCAATATCATGTATATCCCCAACCTTGGCGAATTGTCCATTTTCATTGCGGCGATGGTCGGGGCCTGTATTGGTTTTCTCTGGTATAATTCATATCCCGCCCAGGTGTTTATGGGAGATACAGGTAGTCTCACATTGGGAGGCATCATTGCAGCGCTGGCGATCATTGTTCACAAGGAATTACTGATCCCGATATTCTGTGGTGTGTTCTTCGTGGAGCTGGTGAGTGTGATGATGCAGGTCACTTATTTCAAATACACGAAAAAGAAATATGGAGTGGGAAGACGGATCTTTTTAATGAGCCCTTTGCACCACCATTACCAGAAGAAAGGATTGCATGAAGCAAAGATCGTGACGAGATTCTGGATTGTGACAGTGCTGTGTGTGTTACTGAGTATTGCAACGTTGAAAATGAGATAAGGTCGTGAAACGTGAGGCGTGAACGGGGAGGTTGTTATAGGGAGCAGTTTTTTTTGGATAACGTATCACGACCCCCGAAATAATTACTGAAAAACCCATGATTCTGATCCAAACCCGTTGAAACTCCTGTTCTGATCCAAACCGTATTGTGGTGCAGTATTTAGAAAACTAATGCTTGTGAAAAACCCAATTCCGTACAATGCCCTGTGAAGTGCAAATGAGGCATGAGCAAAAGAATGGTCATACTGGGAGGTGGTGAAAGTGGCGTTGGCGCTGCTTTACTGGCGAAGCAAAAGAGGTATGATGTATTTCTTTCAGACGGAAGTTCTTTGAAGGAATCGTATCGTAACGAGTTGCAAAATGCAGGGGTGGAGTTTGAAGAAGAAAGACATAGTGAGGAAAAAATCCTGTCAGCTGATGAAGTGGTGAAAAGCCCGGGCATCCCGGAAAAAAATGAGCTGGTGAAAAAGATAAGAGCAAAAAGCATTGCGATTATCAGTGAGGTTGAATTGGCTTATCGCTTCAGGGGTGACAGCAGGATCATTGCCATCACCGGTAGCAACGGCAAAACAACCACCACGGCGCTTACTTATCATATCTGCAAGGAAGCGGGCCTGGATGTAGCGTTGGTGGGAAACATTGGTTATTCATTTGCCCGGCAGGTGGCGGAGAACCCTAAGCCGTTGTATGTAGCCGAGATCAGCAGCTTCCAGTTGGATGATATTAATACATTCAGACCGGATGTGGCTATACTTACCAATATCACAGAAGATCATTTAGACCGTTACGATTACAATTTCGAAAATTATATCCGTAGCAAATTCCGTATCACTATGAACCAGCAGCCTGATGACTATTTCATCTTCTGCATGGATGATGAAGTAACTATGAAATACATAAACAAATTCAATATTCAATCCAAACAACTGCCAATAAGTATGAAAAGAGAACTACCGAACGGAGCTTTTATTAAAGACGGGGACATGTACATCAGAACAGGACAGGATTTTACCTCAATGAGTGTATTTGATTTCGCTTTGAAAGGGAAGCATAACCAGTATAACACGATGGCAGCATGTGTGGCGGCAACAATGATGGATATCCGCAAAGAAAAGATCAGGGATGCGGTGCAGAATTTCCAGAGCCTGGAGCACCGGATGGAACATGTGGCCACGATCCGCGGTGTGGAGTTTATCAATGACAGCAAAGCCACCAATGTAAATTCCACCTGGTATGCATTGGAAAGCATGACCAAGCCCACCATTCTCGTTTTGGGCGGAGTGGATAAGGGCAATGATTATTCATTGATCGAAGACCTGGTGAAGGAAAAAGTAAAAGCCATCATTTGTCTCGGCACCGATAACCGGAAAATTCACGAGGCATTTGGCAACATAGTTAGCCCTATTGTAAACACCGGCAGCGCCCTGGAAGCCGTACATGCTGCCTTTCATTTTGCATCAAAAGGAGATGTGGTGCTGCTGAGCCCTGCCTGCGCCAGTTTTGATCTCTTTAAAAACTATGAGGACAGGGGTAACCAGTTTAAAAAAGCAGTGAAAGAGTTGTGATGAGCAAAATATTTTGAAGACATGAGTTATGTACAAAACATAGAAACAAGTCCGGCGCCGCCCTTAAAAGGATGGGGCCAAAACTTTGTTCACAAAACTAAAGGCGATAAGGTCATCTGGGCACTGGTGGTGTTGCTGACCCTGTTTTCCCTGCTTGCAGTGTACAGTGCAACCGGATCACTGGCGTATAAAAACTATAAAGGCAATACTGAGATTTATCTTTTTAAACAGATTGTTTTTATCACCGTAGGTTTTTTGGTCATCTATTTTGCACACCTGGTGAATTATACTGTGTATTCAAGAGTGGCGAAGATCGCCTTTCTGCTTTCTATCCCGCTGCTGGCCTACACCCTGTTCTTCGGTGTGAAAATGAATGAAGGAAGCCGCTGGATACGTTTACCCATCATCAACATGACGATGCAGACATCAGATCTTGCAAAACTGGCTTTGTTCATGTATCTCGCCAGGCTGATGAGCAAAAAGCAGGATGTGATCAAGGATTTCAAAAAAGGTTTTTTACCCGTGATGATACCTGTGGGTATCACTTGCCTGCTGATAGCGCCGGCCAATCTTTCTACTGCATTATTGCTCGGCGCCAGTTGCCTGATGTTGTTATTTATTGGGAGGGCAAGAACAAAACATATCCTGGCAACCGTCGGCATCGCCTGCATACCGATAGTCTTTTTGGTAGCTGCTGCAGTTGTCAGGCATAACACCGGGTCGGAAGAAGCCGTTGTGGTAAAACCAACCGCTTCCGGACTCACCAGCCGGGTGAATACCTGGATCAACCGGGTGGAGAGTTTCATTTATGGAAGCAAGGCGGCTGATAATGATGAAATGTACCAGGTGAACCAGGCAAAGATCGCTATTGCCAAAGGAGGTGTTCTTGGTCTCGGACCCGGCAACAGCACCACGAGAGATTATTTGCCGCAGGCTTATAACGATTTTATCTATGCGATCATTATTGAAGAATATGGACTGGCAGGTGGTGTATTCCTTGTGTTCATCTATCTCGTTTTCCTGTACAGGTGCATACGGATATTTAAAAGATGTCCTTATGCATTCGGGGCATTCCTTGCTTTAGGACTGAGCTTCACATTAGCGATACAGGCAATTGCAAATATGGCAGTAACTGTGAATTTATTTCCGGTAACGGGAGTAACGCTACCGTTGGTGAGCATGGGAGGAACAAGTTTCATATTTACCTGCTTAGCGATAGGAATTATTTTAAGTGTAGCGAGAAACGTGGAGCAGTCAGAAGGAAAAACGCAACCTGACGTGGCATAAATAACTGAGATGAGTAAGAGAGTGATCATAGCAGGTGGCGGAACAGGCGGGCATATTTTTCCGGCGATAGCAATAGCCAATGCACTGAAGAAAATGGATGACAGCATTGAAATATTGTTTGTAGGTGCAAAGGGAAAAATGGAAATGGAGAAAGTGCCGCAGGCAGGCTATAAGATAGAAGGTTTGGATATAGCGGGTTTCAACCGCAGCTCTTTGATAAAAAATATCGGGTTGCCATTCAAGTTGCTGAAAAGTTTTTTACAGGTGCGTTCCATCTTTAAAAAATTTAAACCGGATGCAGCGATCGGTGTGGGAGGTTATTCCAGTTTCCCGGTGCTGCGGTTTGCGCAGGCAAAAAGAATTCCCACATTCATTCATGAGTCAAATTCTTTTGCAGGCAAATCGAACATCCTGCTGGGAAAAAAAGCCACCAGGATTTTTACCGGCACTGATGATATGGAAAAATTTTTTCCAAAGCAAAAAACAGTGATGACGGGCAACCCGGTGAGAGCCGCCATTGCACAGGCAACCGTCAGCAGGGAAGAAGGATTAAAGTTCTTTTCATTGGCAGAGAATAAAAAAACAGTGCTGGTAGTGGGTGGAAGTCTTGGCGCCAAAACCATAAATGAAGCTATTGATAAAGGATTGGATGAATTGCTGGGAGCAGGATTGCAACTGATATGGCAAACAGGAAAACCTTATGCAGAAAAGGCAAAGACAAGAACAGCAGGAAAACAGGCAGTGTGGGCAGGCGATTTTATCATGCAGATGGAGTATGCCTATGCTGCGGCTGATATAGTGGTGGCAAGGGCCGGGGCAATGACGGTGGCAGAATTATGTGTTGCTAAAAAACCGGTGTTGTTTGTTCCTTATCCTTTTGCTGCGGAAGATCACCAGACAGTGAACGCTATGCAACTGGTGAAAAAGAATGCAGCGATGATGGTGAAAGACAGTGAAGCGGCAGGAAAATTAGTGTTCATGACGATTGAACTGGCAAAAGATGAGGCAAGCCAGGAAGCTATGAAAAAAAATATTGCGGCATTGGCGGTAAACAATGCTGATAAAATAATAGCGGATGAAATTTTAAGAACTATAAAATGATTCTGAAAGTTGAAATGTATTTGTGAGTTGAAACAATATTCCCCAAATACCCCTTCAGGGGTTGGGGGCATGATCGGTCCGAAAAATACTGTCCTTATGAATTCCCCCTTTCGGGGGTTTGAAAAGATGAACGAAGTGTATTTCATCGGTATTGGCGGAATTGGGATGAGTGCAGTGGCGAGGTTCTTTCACACAAAAGGAGTAAAAGTGAGTGGCTATGATAAAACAGCCACCACGCTGACAAAGGAACTGGAGGCAGAAGGCATAGCGGTTCATTATGATGAAAATGTGGAACGGGTTCCGAAGCAGGTTGACCTGGTGGTTTACACACCGGCCATACCAAAGGAGCATAAAGAGCTGGTCTTTTACCAGCAGAACGGTTACAAAGTGGTGAAGAGGAGTGATGTATTGCAGATCATAACCGAAAGTTCTTTTAATATCTGTATTGCAGGCACACATGGCAAAACAACCATCACCAGCATGGTGGCCCATTTGCTGCGGCACAGTGGTTTTGGCTGCAATGCTTTTCTCGGTGGTATTTCAGTGAGCTACGGAACGAATTTCTGGAGTCATGAAAGAAATGTGTGTGTGATAGAAGCGGACGAATATGACAGAAGCTTTTTGAAACTGAACCCTGATGTGGCCATCATCACAGCGATGGATGCAGACCACTTAGATATATATGGCACAGCTGCATCCATGGAAGAGGCGTTTATTGATTTCAGTAAAAAAGTGAGACCAGGCGGAGTATTGATAAGACAGTTTGGATTGAAAAGAGGCAAGGAACTCACAGCGGACACACACTGGACCTACAGCCTGCAAAACGAAAGTGCGGATGTGTATGGCGCTAGTATCAGGATGATGAACGGAAGTTATGAGTTTGATGTGCTGATAAAAGATAATGTTCTGGAGAATGTGAAGCTGAACATGGGGGGTATGCACAATGTGGAGAATGTGATTGCAGCCATAGCGGTTGCCAGTTCTTTGGAAATAGACAATGAAAAGATCAAAGCGGCTGTGGAAAGCTACCGCGGAGTGAAAAGAAGGTTTGAATATATCCTTCCTCCCTCTCCGCAAAGGGGAGAGGGACAGTGGGTGAGGCCGGTATTTATTGATGATTATGCGCATCACCCGGAAGAATTGCGGGCATTGATCAACGGGGCCAAAACACTGTTCAAAGGAAAAAAGTGTACGGTGATCTTTCAGCCGCATTTGTTCAGCCGGACAAAGGACCATGCGGATGGCTTTGCTGAAGTGCTGGACATGGCTGATGAAGTGATACTGCTGCCCATCTATCCTGCGAGAGAGCCGCCGGTAGAAGGAGTGAACAGTGAAATGATCCTGCAACGGATGAAAAAGGATTACAAGAAGGTGATGACAAAAGAAGAATTAATGAGGTGGATGGAAAATGATTATGCTAAAACAGTGAACAAAGAATTTGGAGAAGTATTGATCACAGCGGGGGCAGGCGATATTGATATGCTGGTGGAACCAATAAAAACAATTTTGAAACACATATAAGAAGTGGGCACACAAAGAACGATACGAAAATTTTTCATGCTGGCCTTATGGGTCATCATCGGTAGTGCTGTGGTTGTGTTGCTGGTGGCAGCTATCCGCAAGCAAAAAAATGAACTCTGTAAAGGTTATCTCATTGAATTGAAGGGTGATGAAAGCGGTACTTATATCCGCCAGGCAGAGGTGATGCAGATGCTTTCTGCTTCATTGCAGGGAAAGATCGAAGGCAAGCAGCTTGTTGCCCTCAACCTGAAAGAAATGGAGCAGGCGCTGGAAAGCAATGAGAAGGTGAAAGATGCCGAACTCTATTTTGATAATAAAAACAAGCTGCATATCACGGTTACGGCGAGGAAACCGGTGGCAAGGCTGTTTACCACAGAGGGTAATTCATTTTATATTGACAGCGATGCGCAGCCTATGCCGCTTGCCGATGGATTCCGGGTGAAAGTGCCGGTGTTTACCGGATTCACTGCAAAAAAGCAACTGATGCGAAAAGACAGTTTGATGCTCAGGGATGTGCAGGAAATGGCGGCTTACATCGCAGCCGATCCTTTCTGGATGGCGCAGGTGGCCCAGGTGGATATAACAACAGAAAGAGAATTTGAACTGGTGCCGGTGGTGGGCAATCATATTGTGAAGTGGGGCAAACCCGGTGACAACGACCGCAAATTTGACCGCCTGTTTGTTTTTTATAAAAATGTATTGAGCAAAACAGGATTTGATAAATATAAGACCATTGATGTACAATATAGCGGACAGGTGGTGGCCACAAAAGGCATTTCAGCAAAGGCCGATAAAGATCAATTGCGGAGAAATGTAGAAAAAATGCTGCAGCAGTCCCGTGTTCTGCAGCAGGAGACCATTGTTGCCTCTACGACCGCAGACAACAGCGCCGTTCCCCCTGGAAATAGACCTGTGAAAGAGTCAGCATCCCTAACCCTGAGCAATACGAATCCCAACCCTGTGAAAACTTTTTTGGACAACAAGGCTGAAGATAAAATAAAACCCGAAATAAAAACAGTACAAAAAGAAACGGAGCAAAAGGCGCCAAAAGCTGTGATGCCGAAACGGGATGACGGCAAACCGGCGCAACAAAGCAACTAAAGGACCCGATAACTCTTTTGATAAAAACAACAACAACTAAAAACCATTTTTATGAACAACGAACAACCCATTATTGTAGGTCTTGATATAGGAACAACCAAGATCGCAGTAATTGCCGGACGCAAAAATGAGTTTGGCAAACTGGAGATACTGGGATTTGGCAAGGCCAGTTCAAACGGTGTGAAGCACGGACAGGTGCTCAACATTGATGAAACGATCAAGGCGATCCGCACGGCGCTGGAAAATTGCTTTGCCTCCAATCCCAATCTTGATGTGAATGAAGTGTATGTGGGCATTGCCGGGCACCACATCAAAAGTTTGCAAACCCGCGGCGACATCGTTCGCCAGAAAACAGATGAAGAGATCACCCAGCAGGAGATTGACCAGCTCATCGGCGATCAGTACAAAACCTATATTCCCGCAGGCGACCAGATCATTGATGTGATACCGCAGGAATTCACCGTAGATAATTTTCAGAACATTCCCAATCCAATAGGCTATGGTGGTGTGAAAGTCGGCGCCAATTTCCATATCATCACAGGTGATAAGAATGCCATCCGCAACATCAACCGCAGTGTGGAGAAAGCCGGGTTAACAACAAAAGACCTCGTGTTGCAGCCGCTGGCTTCTTCTTCCGCCGTCATGGCGCAGGAAGACCTCGAAGCCGGTGTGGCCATTGTAGATATCGGCGGCGGCACCACCGACCTTGCGGTTTTTTATGAAGGCATTCTCAAACACACGGCTGTCATCCCGTTTGCAGGAGAAAACATCACCAATGATATCAAAACAGGATTGGGAGTACTGAAGACACAGGCCGAGCAAATGAAAGTGCAGTTTGGTTCTGCTTTGTCCAATGAAGCAAAAGCCAATGCCTATATCACTATCCCGGGCCTGAGAGGAATGCCTGCCAAAGAGATCAGTGTAAAAAATCTTGCCAATATCATCCAGGCAAGAATGAGTGAGATACTTGATTTTGTTACCTATCATTTGAAGCAGGTGGGTCTTGACAACAAAGCACTCAATGGCGGCGTGGTGCTCACCGGCGGTGGCTCACAGCTCAAACACCTTATCCAACTCACTGAATACGTAACAGGATTGCCGGCAAGAATCGGTTTTCCCAATGAACATCTCGCTGCGGGACATATTGAAGAACTGGCAAGACCCACTTACTCCACCTGCATCGGTCTTATCCTGAAAGGATATGATGACTATGAGCATAACCGCAAGCAATTCGAGATTGATTACCGCAAAGTGGAAGTGCCGGATGGTCTCAGAAAGTCTGGTGAAGAGGAGCAGGCAGTTGAGGTGGCAGAAGAAGTGAGCAGGGAAAAAGTGAAACAGCGCCGTGGTCTTCACAATTTCTGGGGCAAGTTTAAAGACAGCATCATTGACTTGTTCAAAGAAGAAGAAGATAAACATTTATAAAGCTCTTGCAACCACGAAGGATGACTTTATAAGTCAGCGATACTTCGGGTTCTTTAGTATGAGAAAACAGAATTTAATTATAAACGACCTGAAAACCTCCCTTGCGGTGAGGTTGGAGGGGCTTCTAAATCAGTATCTATGATACATTTTGATTTGCCGAAAGAGAAATCATCTATTCTGAAAGTGATCGGCGTCGGGGGAGGGGGAGGAAATGCAGTGAACTACATGTTCAGCCAGCACATTGAAGGTGTCAACTTCATTATTTGTAACACCGATGCACAGGCGCTGGCCAGCAGTGGAATACCCAACCGGGTGCAACTGGGACCACATCTTACCCAGGGTCTTGGTGCAGGCGCCAATCCCGACATTGGCCGCCAGGCAACGGAAGAATCGCTGGAAGAGATAAAGCGTATTCTTGAAGTGAACACCAAGATGGCCTTTATCACGGCAGGCATGGGTGGCGGCACCGGCACCGGCGGCGCACCTATTATTGCCAAAATTTGTAAAGACCTTGGCATACTCACTGTGGGCATTGTCACCACACCATTTGCCTATGAAGGAAAGAAAAGACAGCAGCAGGCAGAAGAAGGTATCAAAACACTGAAAGGATATGTGGATACACTGCTGGTGATCAGCAATGACAAACTGCGCCACCAGTTTGGCAACCTCAAAATGCGGGAAGCTTTTGAAAAAGCCGATAATGTATTGGCCACTGCCGCCAAATGTATCACCGATGTGATCAACAGCACCGGGCAGATCAATGTTGACTTTGCCGATGTGTGCACCGTGATGCGCAATGGCGGTGTGGCCATCCTTGGCAATGCTGCTGCAGAAGGGGAGAACCGTGCACAAAAAGCGATTGAAGAAGCGCTGAACTCACCGCTGCTCAACGACAATGATATCCGCGGCGCCAAATGGATACTTATCAATATCAATTCTGCCGAGGGAGATCATGAATTTACCATGGATGAAGTGGAAGTGATACAAAACTACCTGCTCACACAGGCTGGTGAGGGCACAGATGTGATCCTCGGAATGGGATATGATAATACACTGGGATCAAAACTCGGCATCACTCTTATTGCCACCGGGTTTGAACACAAAGATCCGTTTGTAAAAACTGCACCTAAAAAGGAGGAACCCAAAAAAGAAGAGAAGATAGTGATGGTGCTGGGCCCGGTGGAAGAAGCCCCTGTGCCGCTGATGGCTAAGGAAGAAACCAAAGCAGCAGAAGAAATACCGGTAATAAAAGTGGAAGTAAAAGAAGATAAGCTGGCGCCAAAGCTGGTGGAACAAATTCCGCTGGCCGACATACCGATGCCCACGATGCAGGACATGAACAATATCCCGGATTCTTATATCAAAGAAGAAGAACCGGTCATCATTCATTTTGAACTGCAGCCCGCATCGGATGAAAAAATACGAAGTAATTCTACTGGTGAGAAAATGTTAATTGCTGAGGAGCCGGAGGAATTAAATTCGGGCACTCATTCGATACCTGACAACGCCAGCTCCGTATCTCCCAACAAATATGCTGAAAAGAATGCCGGGCAGAAGCCGGGCATAGAAGATAGTACTAGTACAACCGGCCCGTTGTCTGCAGCAGCGGGTGGTTATTTGGCCAGACCATCCAATATCTACGCAGAATCTGAAGCAGAGGCCAAAGCCTCAACTACTTCTGCTGAAGAGCCGGTTCCTTCCGGTTATGTTGCCAGCAGGGAAGAGGATGAACTTTTTGACCTGCAAATGCAAATAGTGGAAAGGAATGACATTCCAGCGGCGGATGTGCCCATGGCCCATCAGGCTCATTCACATTTGAACACTGAAGTTGAGGATCCCGCTATGCGGGACGAAACCGAGGTGCAAAGACGTAGGGCGGCCGAACGGCTTCAAAAGTTGCGCAACTTGTCGTTCAATGTTAACGCAGCCGATCCGAATAATGAGTTTGAAACTGTGCCGGCCTACATCCGCCGCAATATGGAATTGTATAACAGCAGTTCCCAGGTGGAGAATTTTTACAGCAACTACGAGGTGAAAGCCGACAACAACAACCAGGCGCAGATCAGCAGCATCAACACATTTTTAGACGGAAAAAAACCAGATTGATCCTTTGCTGTGCAGGGATGCTATTTCCTGCACAGCGCTAAACATATTGAAGAGGTTCGTTCCAATGAAGCCACTACAATAGCTAGTGTTTTTAGTTGTTCCCTCCCGATTCCTCGGGAGGGTTTTTTTTGTGTCGGGAGCGGCGCTGTCTGGCGGGTTGTGAAGAGGTCCGGAACAAAAGTGGGAGGAGAAACCCGGAAGCGTTGGAACAAGGAAGCTCTTTTGCAAGCTTTGGTCTGTGCTTGGGCTTGTGCGGCTTGCAAATTTGCTTACACCTGTGCGTTGGCTTTTCATCTCTCTATTATTTCTTCGTTAGTTGAATCGTAGCGGTAATGAATTATGTCACCCGATATGATGTAATGAATTGCCTGTTCAATAATTGCTAATGGAGCTATAAACCATTCTCTTGGTGTGTGTCTGTTGCCGTCTTTGTCAAACACGTCAATATTTAAGCATGAGTTACCAAAGAAATTATGTAGCAGTTGTTCCAGTTTTTGCGGATTCATGTTGTAGCATTTGTAAGCCATTACGATTCTTACGTCTGCCATTAAATAGGTCGGCTCTTGACTTGCATTTTTCACTCTGTCCTCAACCGTTGTCTTTGAGAAACCTATTTTGTAAAGGTTGTGAATCTCTTTTATTTCTTTCTTGTCCGACTTTGATTTGAGTATGTAAATGAAACCTGCTTCTTCATCCTCAGCAGTTATGTTGCTGAATTTTTCTGTAAAATCTTCGTTTGTTTGGTCTGCATTTTCGGTTACAACTTGACCGTTTACATACAGCAGTTTTTCAATAGAACGTTTTAGCATATTGGATTCCGTTCCGTTTTCAAAAATACATCTTGTTCGTCCGTCCTCTCTTACTCTTGTGCCGTCTGGTTTGTAATGTTCCTTTTTTGTGATTTCAATTTTCTCTACGAAAAACAAAATGCCATTATGAACATAGTATGCTCCTTGTCGAAGATTGCCAAGTTTAAATTCTATCAGTTTTCGTTTTCCATCTTTCAAGTCTTTCTGAACACCTTTGAAAAGTGATTCATATTTTGAAAAGTCTTTGCATGGTTTTCTTCTTGCAACAAAATCGGTTTCTGCTCTGCTTTTCTCTCTCGGTTTTATGTTCTTTAATTCAAATAAACCTGCCGTGTCGTCATCCAATAAACCTAAAGGGTCATTTTCCATAATATCGTCAATGGAAACAGGTTCTTGTGGTTCGCTGCTCAAAAGTCCATGAATGTCATGGTTTTTAAGCATTTCCATTTTTGTCGGATTTGTTCGAATTGACTTTAAACGAGAATACAATTGATGCTCTTGTATTCCATTATCAGCTTTGGGCTCTCGTTTGTTCTGTTCAAAAAAATCGTTTATTTCTTGAAACGAGGCCACAAGCCTTTCATCCTCATTCCTTGCAGGGGAATTTGAAGGTTTAACGTTCAACAAACCCAAAGGGTCGTTGTCCAAAAGTTCCTGTAGCTTTTTATCCTTGTCCACTTTGCTTTTTACGTTTTAAATCTTTCAAATAAATGATTGCTTCTGCCATTCTTTTTTCCAACGGGTCTGATGATGATACGCTTGGTTCTCTGCCGTTCTTATCCATAAATGCTTTCACTTTGTCAGGATACAAAAGCAAGGCTTCATCCAAAGTCATTTGGATTCTTGTTGCCTCAATTACGTCTTGAATCACTTTCAAAACTTTTGTGGTAACGTCTTTTGAAAGTATCTCAAATGCTTTTTGGAACGGATTTATTCGGTCAATTAAATCAATATGCAAATCGTCAATGTTTACGAACTTGTCTGCCATACGAATGAAACGTTTGTCGCCAACTTCTTTTATTTCTCCACTTTTAACAATGGAGTCAACTACTACATGCTGACGAACTTCTTCCACCTCTTCGGCTGACAATTCAGGATATTTAATCTGAATGATTTTAGGAATTAGAACTTTGTTTATCACTTCGTGTAAGCTCCCCCTTTTTTAGTGCCGGGGTCAGTTAGAGTTTTCAAATGT
>CAYTGN010000021.1:0-10712 GCA_964437415.1 uncultured Chitinophaga sp.
AACTTAGTTCTTATTTTAAACGATTATCTGTCCTAAAATTGGGGTCCATCATAATAATCTTCTGGTTTCAAATCTTTATCCATGCCGGACTTAAGTTTTACCAAATCCGTCAACCCAATGGCGTAGTTAAGCAACTCTTTATATTGGGCCGGGATGAACTGAAACGGGGTAAACCCGGTATGAAACAGAACACAATAGAATTTGTTGCCGCAACCGGCATAATAAGCTTCTTGCTGAGCAGAACGGTTTCCTGCGGCTGTGCCGCAAAAAACTATTTTTAAATTTTCTATTAGCAGGTCGGGAAGCATCATATTAATGTTATTCAAACTACTCCTAAAAGCGTTTTGTGTTTATTGACGAATGACCCTTACGGCAAATCCAACGAATTACGACTCAAGCACTTTCTTTATTTCATCAGCCGCAACACCCAGTTCTTTCGCCTTTTCCTCTAAATACTCTCTTAAATAATCAAGCAACTCAGTTTCAAAAACTCCGCCGTCTTTAAATAATTCTACCATACTGACAAACTGAAGTTTCTCTACATAGCCCAGCGTTAACAAATTAACAAAAGGCTTTTCGATACAACCCCTGATATCTGTTGTACCCATAAACCCGGCCGGAAAATCAGGTATTGATTTTAATGAATTGAAATACTCATTCATGCCAAACATCTTGGTAACTTCAGCAATAATGGTTTTGGCATTAGTAATGTTCTCGTAAAGAGTGCTGGAAGTATAGGGTATTTTCAATTCGTTCAGCGCTGTCGTCAGGTTGCTCAGTTTCAGATTAAATAGCTGAATCGTTAACAACTCGTCTTCAACTTTGTATTCTTTTTCCTGTACTGCTTTAATCATATCCTCAATTTCATAACACTCATTATGTATGGCATCAATTACTATTGCATTTGTTTTTAGCCTTTCTATTTCTTCCTCATCTCGGAACCGTTGCTTTTGCTGCAGGTAACTTAAAACTGGGGAATCATACTTGTTTGTAGTCAACACTTCGCTGATTGTCTTATGCAATTCTGTTTTAAATAAATTGTAATTGCCCGGCTGCTCAGTTGTCTTTTGTGAATATTTATACTCAATCGTAAGATAATCTCTCAGATCAGAGGGCAGCTTACTTAAATCCTGTGAAAGAATAATTGTTCCTCTTCGCAATGCATGCCGTACGCCCAATTCATACATCACATTATGATTTAAGCCGGTTAGATCAGCAATCACCAGATCTGCGGTATTCAGGTGGTTTACAATGCCTGAAATGATCGAACCCACTTTGCTGTTATAACGTGCTACCTGTTGAAAATAAGGCTTCCCGTTCACCTGGTACTCTTCTACGGCTTTTTTTAGTATATGCTCATAGATATAAGTAAGATCATCTTTATCTAAGTGATCCGTTTTTGTAAAGGGCATCAATATGAAGCAGCTCCGGAATTTCATAATTAATCTTCTGCCGCCATGCTCAACGGCTGCTCTTTAATTTTATATGCTTTGGTTAATGCTTCAAATTCTATTTCACGCACCCTTCTTTCGCCTGTCATCAATTCATGCAGCAGAGTTTTGAAAAGGTCATTTAGTGATTGCTTTTTCTTTCCATGAAATTCAATCTTGCTATCACAAGATTGCAAACATTCCGCAATTAAACTTTGCTCTTTTTTATCTTTGGTAACGAAGATTTTGATAAGTTCAAATTGCCCTTTGTTCAAAATTGGAACAGGACCGAAAGTGGCGTGCCCTCTCCAATGTTCAGCATAGTGAACCATTAAGTAGTAAGTAAATGTTGGATTGTAATCTGATTTGCAAATGATTGAATTTACTTGTTGATTGCTAGCTGATTGGTCTTTAAAAGTCAATCCAACTTTGCCAATGCTTGAACCAATGCAAACGCATAAGACACTGTTTTTTGGCAATACTCTGCTTACGCCCAGTCCTTCTTGCGACATCTTTTTGGCTGAGTTGTAAACGTATTTTGTATTGCCTATATCAGCGGGAGCAATAAAATCAAAGTCATTTGAATTCCAATATTCTTCAACTGCCGTTTTTGGTGTTGTTCCAGTAACACACTTTCCTAAATCTCCAATTTTAATTTCTTCCCAACTCTCCGGCACCAATCCAATTTCAGTTTCTTTTTGTTTTTCGCCTTTGGTGCCTTCAGTAAAGAGTTTCTGCATCAGGGCTTTTTTGAGTTCGGTGGTGTGGCGTATGAGTTTGTCCTGCTGCTCAATGGCTTTTTGCACCGTGCTTAATATGTAGGCGATTTTGCGTTGCTCGGGGAGTGGGGGAAGAGGAATTTGTAAATTCTTCAATTTATTTTGATTAATTGAAGATTGATTTACGGCTCTACTTCTTATTTTTAAGAATACACCGATTTGTCTGTATAATCTAAATATGCTATTCAAAAATACAGGCTCAATTACTTCTTCATTTGCTTTAAATAGTAGCAAATTCATCCCATGTAGCAAATCATCATAATCTCTTTCAGCAATTGCAGTTTTACCAAGATGTGGGTCACTATTAATATGACTGAAAAGTATTTCTCCTCGCTTGATTAAGTATTTATCAAGTTTACTTTTATCAATTTCATCAACGAAACGGACACGAGTTTCATCAATAGTTTCATTACTTATTGTTTCAATTCTTGACACTTTATATTTACCGTCTTCTTTACTCTGTGAAACAGTTAAACCATTTCTAATTTCTTTTAGAATTAAGGGATTTTCACAACCTAAGAAATGGGCATTCCAAGATTTAGGGATTTTAATAAATTCAATATCCTTGTATCCTTCTATCATATCCCCAACTTTTCAAAAATGGTCTTTAATTCGGCATCAATAGCTACAGCTTCTTCTTCCAGTGTTTTCAGTTCTTCCACCAGTTCGCCAATGGGGCGGTAGGTTTCGGCATCGGTAATTTGTATGTAGCGGCTGGGGCTAATGTTGTAATCGTTCTTTACAATCTCCTCCTTGCTCACCAACCGGGCAAACTTTTCTTCTTCCTTAAATACCTTGTAGGTGTTGGCAATGCGTTCAATGCCATCGGTTGGGATAAAGTTTTTCGGGTCGCCTTTTTCAAACTCCTTTCCTGCATGCAGCAAATAAATTTTGCCTTTGTGCTTTTTGGCTTTGTTTAAAATGATAATAATGCCCGGAGCAGAAGTATTGTAAAACAGGTTTTCGGGCAAATAAATAACGCCTTCAATCAGGTCATTGTCCACAAACCATTTGCGGCAATCTTTTTCTTTGTTGTTGCCCTGGTTGCCGCTGCCACGGCTGGCGGCTCCGGTGTCTAAAATTACGGCTGCTTGTCCGACATCGTTCAAACTGCTGTATATATGCTGCATCCAGCCCCAGTCAATCTTTCCACCACAACTACCTGCGGGGAAGCGTTCCATTTCATCATTAATGAAAAAATCATCGGTTATGTAAGGCAAACTATCTCTGCCCTGATTCCACATAGGGTTAGCCACAATGCGGTCGAAGGTTCTGAGTTTGTTCTTGTTGCGGAACTTTGGATTTTTAAGTGTGTCACCAATTTCAATTTCGCCTTCCATGTCATGGATAACCATGTTCATTTTGCTCATGGCCCAAGTGGCGGGTGTAAATTCCTGACCGTAAAGTTTTAGCGGAGCATACTTGTCTTTACTTTTCAGTTTCATTTTTTCTTCCAGCACCAACTCACATTTAATCAGCAAACCACCGCTGCCACAGGTAGGGTCATATACTTCCATGCCCGGCTCGGCATCCATAATTTTAGCCATGATAAAACCCACTTCGGCAGGTGTATAAAATTCACCTGCACTTTGTCCGCTGCCTTCGGCAAATTTACGTATCAGGTATTCGTAGCTTCTGCCAATGATATCAGGCTCAACATCTTTTAAACCCAAACGCTTCTCGGCAATTTTCTCAATGAGTTTACTCAAACGGTCATCATCAATATCTCTTTGTCCGTGAGTGGTGGCGTTAAAATCAATGCGGTCAATGATTCCTTGCAGGCTGGTGTTTTCTTTTGCTACTGAACGTAAAATGTCAGTAAGTTGCTGCCCGATTTTATCACTTAATGTTCTGATAACGTCCCAAGTCGTTTCTTTTTCATGGTCTTTCGGTCTGATGGGCATATAAAACCGCACCAGCGATTTATCCCTTTCTACTAATTGTAAGGCTTTGGTTCTTGTTTTTACTTTTTCGGCAATGCGGTCTATTTCATCATCAAATACATCGCACAAACGTTTTACAAATATGAGTGGCAAAATATAGTCCTTGTATTTAGCTGCATCAGCAGCACCTCTAATGCTGCAAGCAGCATCCCAAATCCATGATTCCATGGATTTTACTCCTGCCTTGCCGTCAGGCAGGTTCTCTCCGTTTCCGTTTTGTTTGGCCATAGTTTGCAAAATACAAAAAGCCAGCCCACCAGAGCCAGCCTTGTGATGAAGATAGTTGATTGGGGGTGGTGGGCAATGGGCCACACACACCTGTTGGGGCTTGTGGTCGAAGTGCTTCATACTGATTTCATCGGGACAGGCTCTCAGGAGGGTGATAGCACCCACCCCGTGGATTTAAGTAGGGAGCGAACCTATGCGCCCCTCCCTGCCTTAGAACGGCAGGCAGGCCAGGAGGGGCCCTTCGACTATGCTCAGGGTGAGTGGTTGATTTTCGGGAGGCGTAACCTCCCCAAGTTGAAAGTGTATTGTGATCGAGGCGCTTCCCCCTCTCGAGGGGGATAGTGGAGACTCTGATTTTCGGGAGGCGTAGGCCAAGACGGATGAGGTATTGACATTTTCCGAATGGTATCATACCTTAGGCATGAATTTTCATAGGATAAGGTTTAATGGTGCCATACTAACAGCAATGCCGTTGGTCTGGCGGGTTCAAGGCTTCTTTTCAGGAGCCTTTTACTTTTTGGGGATTTAACAATATGAATAAGTTTGTTCAGTCTTCTGAAATGAAATTTGACCGGCATACAGTAATTATCCTATCACTGAGGTATCAGTTGTATGTCTGAACCACAATATGTGTAAGTGCAATATGAATGCAAAACAATTGGAAAGGAGGGCAGGAGCCGCAATTAGAAAGCTGCGTCTGGAAAAGCTGAAACGGGGATTGCCGTTTATGATTAATACTGATATGCTGGTGCCTGGCCAATGTTTCCTTGAATATCCTGATGGTATCATAAAGATTGCAGAGGCGGATATCAGCAGAACCGATTTTCAAATTGTGTATGAATTTTCGGCGGCTGAATCGGATAGACTTCGGAAGAAATTAAAGATTGCATAATTCAAGTTTGGTATTTAATCTGGGGCCTTGTGCAGCCTCCTCATACCCGTGCCACGGTGTGGAACCTTTCAGCATATCCGTGCCACGGTGTGGAACCGTGACACGGGGGCCGGAGAGCCTAAGAAAAATGTACGATTACCTGGTTTTGATGCTGTACGATTACCCGGTTATCGTGTCGAATTTGTTATAAGTGTATGAATATCAAGGCAAGTCAGTTGCTGAAATTAAGGTGCTCAAAAACCCCAGCTCCTCTCCGGGAGGGGAATAGAACCCACCCCGTGGATTAAAGAAGGGAGCGAACTTATGCGCCCCTCCCTGCCTTAGAACGGCAGGCAGGCCAGGAGGGGCCCTTCGGCTCGGCTCAGGGTGAGTGGCTGATTTTTGGGTGGCATAAGACCACACCATTTTGAAAAGGTTTTTATGTCAGGATAACTTCCTCCCGATTTCATCGGGACAGGCTCCGCAAGCCGGTGATAATGAAGCCTCCGTTTTTCGGGTGGCATAAATCTCCCAGTTTGAAAGTCAGCATTTGCGTTTTTTGATCTATATCGAACGGATATGTGTCAATTATTGGTTTTTTTGACCCATATTGAACGAATAGGTGTCAATTCCCTTTTCCACCAGCGGTATTTCTTTCTCCGCCAATAGGAGTTCCTTTGTTGAAAACAACGCATCATGCCATTACGATCATTAACCGCCCTGCTGCTGGCAGTGGTTGGTACTTACCAGTCATACAGCCAGGCGCTGCGCATTCCGCAAAATACTAACCATACCCGTATGGCGGGTGCCAGGGTTGGGGTAACGGAAATAAAAATCAGCTATAACAGTCCCGGTGTAAAGGGCAGGGAGGGAAAAATATATGGTACCGATATAGTGCCTTATGGCTTTACCGTGCTGGGCTTTGGCTCCAACATGCCTTCGCCATGGAGGGCCGGCGCCGATGAATGTACGGTGCTATCTTTTTCTACCGATGTAAACATCAATGGCAAAAAACTGCCTGCGGGTAAATATGCTTTTTTTATTGCGGTGTATGAAGACAGCTCTGTGCTGATCTTTAATAAGAACACTGCCGCTTGGGGCAGTTATTTCTACCGACCGGAACTGGATGTGCTGCGGGTGGCTACGATTCAAAAAAAGAACCAGCCGATGATGCAGGAGCGGCTGGTCTACAACTTCAATAACCAGACAGACCGTTCTGTTGACATCAGCCTGGACTGGGAAAGATGGAGCTTCCCCATCAAAGTGGAAGTGGACCTGAAGGCTACCGTGCTGGAAGATATCCGCAAACAAATGAGCGGTGCTATCGGTTTTGACCCGGCCAGCTTAGAATCGGCTGCCCGCTGGTGTGTGGATAATGATACCAACTATGAAGAAGCGCTGAACTGGATCAACTCCGCCACCAACCCGCAACTGGGTGGCCGCAATAGTTTTTTTGCTCTGTCTACAAAATCTGCGATACTTAAAAAAATGGGCAGGGAAAAAGAAGCGACCGATGCGATGAACGCTGCACTGGAGAATGCTACTGTTATGGACCTGCACGGCTATGGCCGCCAACTGATCAGCGAAAAGAAACTGACCGAGGCGCTGGCTGTGTTTCAAAAGAATTTTGACAAGCATAAAGGGGCATGGCCTACTAATGTCGGTATGATGCGTATTTACTCGGCGATGGGTGATCATAAAAAGGCATTGCAGTATGCTAAAGCGGCACTGACGCAGGCGCCGGATGAACAAAACAAAAAATTTATTGAAGGAGCGATTAAAACGCTGAGTGAGGGGAAGGGGTTGTAGGGTTTTGGTTGATTAGTTAATTAGTTGATTAGTTTATTGGGGATTGGGTTTCGGGATTGTTGAAGCGGTTGTGTAATTTTAGTCTTCAACAGTTCGATTATGCCATCCAAAGGGGAAATATTAATCTATAAAGCCAAGGACGGGAGCCAGCAACTGGAAGTGAGGCTGGAGGAGGAAACGGTGTGGCTGAGCCAGAAACAGATAGCTGCCGTCTTTGGTACAGAAGTGCCAGCTATTAATAAGCATATTAAGAATATTCTCAATAGTGGTGAGCTAAAGAGGGATTCAACTATTTCCAAAATGGAAATAGTTCAAAAAGAGGGAAAAAGGGAGGTAGCCAGGCAGTGGCTCACTTCGGCAAATAATTGACTGCCTTCTCCCATTTTTCTACCCAGCCGCTTTTTACTTTGCCCTGTGCGTTGAAACCACTGTTCATCGAAAAATCATAGCCAAACTCAGCGCCGAGCATACCGCCGGCCAAATCGCCGCTGGCACTTCCTCTCATGCCGAGATCGGCAAATTCATTGTTGTTGTCAAACACTACATAGAACTGCTGCTTGATGGAACCCTTGGCCACTCCTTTGAAGCTACCTTCTATGCCTGCGCCAACATACAGTGTGGAAGTGCCGGTCTTGAATTTCTTTTCTAATCCTACATTGATAAGTTTGTAAACATCGGCCTCCACATTAAAGCCATTGCAGTCCGCCTTCAGCTTGGCCACCATCAGCTTCATCTCCATTTTCAGCCAGGAAGGACATTGCAGGTTGATATTTCTTGCCGACTCCAGCATACCCAGCGCTTCATCACTGCTGAGTTTGGTATCATAACAGTTCATATAGGGCTCTTTGATCAGGTAGGCCCCGATGGCGCCGTGCAGCCAGGCGAAGTATTGTCCTACGGCTGCATATACTAATTTCTTATTGGAAATACTTGGATCCAGCTGCACAATGCTGATGATACCATTGAGATATTGTTTATAGTTGGACTGCGCCTCTTTGATCCTCTGCCCGATAAAACTGTTGTACTTGTTCATCAGGTCATCAATCGGCGGGGTCTTCAGATCGCAGCACATTTTATGATAAGCTTCCGGGCTGATGCCGTTACCATCAGGACATTCGATGGCCTTGTCTTTTTTCATGTAATCATAGTGCAATTGGTTCAGGTGGCCCAGGTCATCATCGGTGATATAGGCAAGCAACGGAATATACTGGTCGCCGAGGTCACGGAGCAGTTCATCCACGAGGTCATGATACAAACCGGCATAACTTTTTCCACTGGCTTCAATTTCCTCTTCGGTGAAAAGTGAGGCTTTCATCCAGAACTGTGCTTCCTCCGAAATGGACTGGAACAGCGACGCATGTTCATTTCTCCATGACATGGATAATTTAGAAGTGGATGGGGGATCAGGTATCTTGAATTTTTCCAAACTTATTTCGGAAAAGAAATCCCTGTTGTCTGTGCCATCCATCTGCATCTTTCTTTTGCGCAGGGCAGCAAGATTGATTTTGTCTCTTTGTCCCGATTTCACCAGGTAAGCCAGCGATGATTTACGCTGCCCCACCTGGAATTCCTTTTCCAGGTGTTTTACAGCATTGGCCATATCATTGCCAAACAAATAAATCAATGCCATCGAACGGTTGGCTTCGGGGTGCAGGTCATCCAGCTTGAGACATTTTTGCAAAAATTCTTTTGACTTCACCAGGTCGCCCAATCCCATAAAGGCCTGCCCTATATTATTCAGCAGCATACTATTTTCCGGATGCTGCTGCAAGCAGTTTTGTAAAATAGGAATGGCGTGGTGCTCCAGCCCCGACATATTCATGATGGCAGCGAGGTTATTCCATCCCTGCACATCGGCAGGGTCTTTCTGTGCGCCTTTCATGCCAAGCAATAAAGCCGACTGCGGGTCAGTGTTGTAAAAACTGCCCGCTGCTGCGGATTGTATTTCTTTTACTGATTTGCCGGCTACAAAAGTTTCCACCTGTTGCACCGTTTGCACCGGCATGGTGGTTTTCAAAGCCAGTTCCATCTTTGATACATCCTGTAAAAGTTGCTGCCTTGTTGGAGGGGTAACAGGAATGGCGGCAAGACGTTTAAGGTCTTTTACCGGCGGCTGCAGTTGTGTGGTGGGCAAAACGGTTTCATCAATTTTGATATTGGCTGCACCGGCAACCTGTTTCAACTGTCCTTCGGCCTGTTGCAGCATTTTCTTTTTAAAAGCTTCCTGCTCGGCAGGGCTCATGGCTGCAAAACGCTTCATATCATCCATGCTCCACTTTGTGGGGTCGGAAGACAGCGGTTTGCTTTGTGATGAGGCAATGACCGTACACAATAAAAAGAAAAAAAGGATAAGGTTTTTTAGCATGGCTATGGTTTAATGGCCTGCAAGATGAAAAACCTTATCCCTCTTTGTATGTGAAGAAGGGATGAATTGAAAAAGAAAGCGGATGAAATGTGGCGCCAGCTTATTATTGCTCTGCCAGTTCCTTTAAACTTTGCAGGGCTTTTGGCCACATCTGTGTGAACATGTCTTTATATTCTTCCGTAATGTCTATATCAATATTCACTGTTGTGTGTCCATTGTTTTCTGACAGCGAATAGTTTTCCCTCGCACCGGCCCATGGTTTTACTTTATCACTGGTGGTATCTTCCACACCACCGAGTATCATACCGAGGTGTTCAAACCCCATATAATGCGGCTCTCGTTTTTCAGCGATCCTCGCCAGCATGCCATCGCCACCGGGTGAAAGGAATAAGATTCTGCTTCCTTCTTTCCAGTCACTTTCGGCGTAAGAACCTTCTGAAAAAGCAGCCGTCCACTTACGATACGTTTCATCAGCCCAAAGAATATCCCATACTTTTTGAATGGGGGCCTTGATGTCAACGCTGAAATACAGTTTTTCCATGTTTTTGATTTATGATGAAAAATGCAGTACAAATCTGGGGATCATTTTTGAAATTCCCGCAGGCTGATTGCGACATTTTAGCGGGCCGGTTGTTCACTGCTTTCATTTTCTATTGCCAACGATGCCAGGTTTTGCTAATAGGGGGGTGTTTGCTTAAAGGACAAAAAAATAAGGGCTTAAATTTGAACGGGCATACCCAAGAATTAATAACCTCAACCCCTTCGGGTTGATTAATCTTTTTGATATGGGAACCTACCGGCAAATATATTACCAGGTTGTTTTTAGCACCAAGAACAGGGAAAGAACAATCAGTGAGGAATATGAGAATGAATTATACAAATATATCTGGGGAATCATCAACGAACATAAATGCAAGTTGTACCGCATTAACAGTGTGCCTGACCATATTCATATTTTCTCTGACCTTCATCCGGCAATTTGCCTGAGTGATTTTGTAAAGAATATCAAGGTGGCAAGCAGTATCTGGATGAAGAGTAGTGGAAAGTTTCCGCAATTTTCGGGCTGGCAGGATGGCTATGGTGCATTTACTTATTCGGTCCGGGAAAAAGATATGATCATTGAATACATCAAAAATCAAAAACAACATCATCAAAGAGAGAATTTCTTTGATGAGTACAAGCGACTGCTTATTGATCATGGAATTGACTTTGATGAGAAGTACTTGTTGTGACTATTCAACCCTTTCAGGGTTGATGAACAGGGCTTATTGTGCAACACCCGGCAAA
>CAYTGN010000021.1:10812-63777 GCA_964437415.1 uncultured Chitinophaga sp.
CTATTCAACCCTTTCAGGGTTGATGAACAGGGCTTATTGTGCAACACCCGGCAAAACCGGGTGTTATTGTTGTTGAACCCCTTCGGGGTTAGTCATTCCTGTTTTCTGCGAAGCCCAGGACTTGTTTCCCGGGCAGTAAAAGATTATCAAGCGAACATGCTAATGGCCAACAGGGATCAAAGCATCGCCGTATTAAAGGGTAGTTGGCTATTCAACCCTTTCAGGGTTGATGAACAGGGCTTATCGTGCAACACCCGGCAAAACCGGGTGTTATTGTTGTTGAACCCCTTCGGGGTTAGTCATTCCTGTTTTCTGCGAAGCCCAGGACTTGTTTCCCGGGCAGTAAAAGATTATCAAGCGAACATGCTAATGGCCAACAGGGATCAAAGCATCGCCGTATTAAAGGGTAGTTGGCTATTCAACCCTTTCAGGGTTGATGAACAGGGCTTATCGTGCATCACCCGGCAAAACCTGGCTGTTATTGTTGTTGAACCCCTTCGGGGTTGGTGAAGAGAGCTGATTATGGTTTACCCGGCCAAACAAGGTGTTAGTATTATTCAACCCTTTCAGGGTTGATGAACAGGGCTTATTGTGCAACACCCGGCAAAACCGGGTGTTATTGTTGTTGAACCCCTTCGGGGTTAGTCATTCCTGTTTTCTGCGAAGCCCAGGACTTGTTTCCCGGGCAGTAAAAGATTATCAAGCGAACATGCTAATGGCCAACAGGGATTAAAGCATCGCCGTATTAAAGGGTAGTTGGCTATTCAACCCTTTCAGGATTGGCGAAAAGAGCTGAGTATGCAACACCCGGCCAAACAAGTTGTTAGTATTATTCAACCCTTTCAGGGTTGATGAAGAGAGCTGCGTATGCAACACCCGGCAAAACCTGGGTATTATTGTTGTTGAACCCCTTCGGGGTTTATCATTCTTGTTCCCTTTAAAGCCCGAAGGGCTTAAATTTGAATAGATGAATTAATATTCAGTAACCGCAACCCCAACGGGGTTGAATAATAGAATCACTCATGAAACAGGCTGCCACATTATTTTTTTGTTTTACAATTATGCTGACAGCAGCTTCCCAACCTCTCTCCAAAACCGAGCAACAGGTCATTAAGCATATTGAAACTGAGTATAACAACACCCTCGCCTTACTGAAAGAATCCGTCAATATCAACAGCGGCACTTTTAATATTGAAGGTGTAAAAAAAGTCGGGGAATTATATGGAGAAGAATTGAAGAAACTAGGCTTTACTGTCGAATGGGTATCCGTTCCCGATTCAATAAAAAGAGCAGGCCACCTTGTAGCGAATCGCAAAGGGAAGAAAGGGAAAAAACTATTTCTGATCGGACATCTTGATACCGTATTTGAACCCGATATGCCGCCCAATCCATTCACAATCCTCAATGACAGCACGGCAACAGGGCAGGGCATCAATGATATGAAAGGAGGTGATGTGCTGGTGATCGCTGCACTGAAAGCATTGCACAAAGAGAAATTACTGGATGATGCCAGCATCACGGTTTATTTTACCGGTGATGAAGAAAATGCCGGTCACCCGAGAGATGTTAGCCGTGGAGATTTTATTGCCCGTGCCAAAGAACATGATATTGCGCTGGGTTTTGAAACCGCCAGTGGCATGGGCATTGTAGCCTCAGCCCGTCGTGGCGCCAGTGAATGGAGACTGGAAGTGGAGGCCAGGCAGGCACATTCTTCGGGTGTGTTTGGCAGCGCCGGCTATGGTTCCATCTTTGAAGCAGCAAGGATCATCAATGAGTTCAGGGAAAAATTGGGAGGTGAGCAATACCTTACTTTCAATCCCGGTCTTTTTATTGGCGGGTCAGAAGTTAATTATGATACTGCTGCACAGAAAGGCGATGTCTCCGGGAAAACAAATATTATTTCACCCAAAACAGTTGTGATCGGCGACCTGCGTTTCCTCAGTGAGCAACAAAAAGAAAAAGCAAGAGAAAATATGCGGCAGATCGTGGCGAAGAGCCTGTCTAATGCCAAAGCCAGTATTAGTTTCAAAGATGGCATTCCTTCCATGCCGCCGACAACGGGCAATGAAGCTCTTGTAAAAGTGGTAAATGAAATCAGTATGGCATTGAGGTATGGAGAAGTGAAGGCCGGTAATCCCGGTTCAAGAGGCGCCGGCGATATTTCTTATGTGGCTGAATATCTTGATTGCTTAGATGGGTTGGGAGCATCGGGCCGGGGCGCCCATGCACCGGGAGAAACGATCAACCTGAAAGAATATCCCCGACTCATTAAAAGGGCTGCGCTGCTTATTTACCGGCTGACAAGGTAAAAAAATCAGCATTGTCTTTTTCAAGTTCCATTAGTCTTAAATATAATTCACGGGTATTTTTCCCCGGTTTGCCATCACCAATTGTTTGACCATTGATTTTTACAATAGGTAAAATTCTTTTGGTAGTGCTTGTCAGAAACACTTCGGCAGCGTCAGTGAGTTCAGTTATACGAATATCCCGTTCTTCCAACTGCATGGTTTCAGCACCGATAATCAGCACATTTTTCCGGGTGATACCTTTCAGCATGTTTCGGGAAGGAGTGCACAGTATATTTTCTTTTGTTACAATAAACAGATTCGAACGGGGAAACTCAGTGAGCCGGTCATTGTAATGATACAAAACATCATCAGCTGCTTTTTCTTTCAGTAACGGCTGTAGCCAGACGGCGGTTAAATAGTTGATGCTTTTGATATGCGGCAGTTCCCGCTGGTGTTCATGAGTGATGATGGAAAATCCTTTTTCAAAATCCGCTTCACTGGCAGTTTTTACCGGTTTGCAGTTGAGCAGCAAATTGGGAACGGCAGGCTGATAGCCGTCCCGGGAGTAACCTCCTGTCAGCATCAGCCGGACACCGGCTTCGGCAAGCGATGAACGCTGAATGAGTTCATGAATGATGCTCACTAATTCTTCCCTGCTTTTCCCAACGACCAGGTGCAGCGCTTCGGCAGATGCAAAAAAGCGGTCGAGGTGGTCCTGCATGAACAGCGGCACGCCGTTAACTGTTCTGAAAAAATCAAAAACGGCATAGCCCCGCTGCATAGAGAGATCGGAGACATGCAGTGTTGCCTGTTCGTTATCTAAAAAACTATCATTAAGAAAAGCAGCCATAGAATACTATTTGATACGGTTATACTTTCTCAAAATTTCTTTCAGTTTATTCACCGGCAAAGCTTCAACGGTTCTTCCTCCTTTACCTTTCATCGTTTCTGCTGCCAGCAGGGAATTGATGATAGCTTCTTCGGTGGCTTCAATAGCTGCCATGAATAAAGGTGACATGGCATCATTGCTTAGAACTGTTTGCGAAAGTTTTGGCGGACCGTTAAACGGGATACGGACGGTGCTGTCGGTTGAAAAAGCGATCACATAATCGCCGCTGCCGTTACTGGCAATTCCACCAGTTTTTGCCAACCCCATAAAAGCTCTCATGGCAAGCCGTTCTAAGTTGCGGGCATCCAATGGTGCATCGGTGGCTACAACGATCATACAACTGCCATCGGCATTTTCATTAAGCACATCATGCAGGTAATATTTTTTAAGTTCTTCACCTACCGGCACACCGTCAACAGTAAGCACACCACCAAAATTGGTTTGCACCAATACTCCAACCGTATATCCGCCGAGTAATTCCGGTAACTGCCTGGATGAGGTGCCAATACCTCCTTTGAACCCAAAGCAAACTGTACCCGTGCCGGCACCTACATTGCCTTCCGCAACTTTGCCCGAAGTAGCATTGTTGATTGCATTGATCACATCTGCTTCTTTAACATGCCGGCCACGAATATCATTGAGATAACCATCGTTCGTTTCACCCACCACAGCATTTACCGATTGAACATTTTCATTTCCTTTCCGGGAAAGGCTGTGTGAAACAACCGCATTGATGGCAGTTGACACATTCAGTGTATTTGTTAGAATAACGGGTGATTCGATATTACCGAGTTCCTTCACCTGGCTGTAACCGGAGAGTTTTCCAAAGCCATTACCTATGTAGATGGCTGCAGGCACTTTTTGCTGAAACAAATTCCCTTCATGTGGAAGAATTGCGGTTACGCCAGTGCGAATGGAGTCAGCATTTATCAAAGTTGTGTGACCAACTTTTACAGCTTTCAGGTCAGTGATAGCATTCAACGGGCCCGGCTTCATCACACCGATATTGATGCCAAGATCAGAACATCTGACGGGATTCTGTGCCGGTAACTGAAAATAAAATATAACAACCAGCAGAAAACTAAAAGTGTGCTTCATTTCAAAGCAAGTTAATTTATATCCGGAAGTTCAGCAGCTGTTTTGATAATAAAATAATCACTGATGTCATAATGCAGTGAAATTTTTTCCGCCATTCCTTCCCTCACCACAATCAGCAACCTGGCTTTTCGGTTTCTTACCGCTTCCCGCAATACGGCGTTAAACCCATCTCCTCTCAATTCCAACGGTCCGATCTCATCAATGACGAGCCAACCTTCTTTATCAATTCCTTCCGCAATAACCGCAACTGCCCTTTCAAATCCTTTTTTGCTGAATAAAAAACGACCAGCCGCTACCGTTTCTTCATCGTCATTTGCCTCCATCGGCCATTGCTCTTTACTCAACGGATTCAGGAACACTCTTTTACCGTTTACTACCGGGGTTAAAATCCCAAAAACATCCTTTCGGTTTTCTGACCATTGCAGCAGCGATGTTGTTTTACCGGATTGGATAGGAGCTGTGAGTATAAAGACTTCATTTCTGCCTGTGATGCTGGCTGGTTCAACCCCGCTTTCGGATAAAAGATGAGTGAGGCTGTTTGCTAAAACCATTTTGCAGAAAACGTTCAGTCGTCCGGGCCCTTTTTGCGTTGCTGACCGTTTCCAGCATTCAGCAATCAATGATTGAGTGACCGGCAACAAATGCAATACTTCCTGCACTTCCTGTTGTGAACGGTTTTGCTTTTTCTTTAGCCAGTTATGCAACAATTTTATAAGCAGCGGTCCGATGAGAAAGATCCAGCCCAGCACAATGATGAAGGAACGAAGCAATATCTTCAATGAAACATGTGATGGCAGCAAAGGCTCTCCTATATAAAAATAGGATTGAATATACAGGGTAATCAGCATCAGCCAGAAAATAAAAAGCCCCTTTTTCAACCGGCTTTTTTTTCTTTTCTCTTTTTGCGGAAGCGCTGAAACGGTACCAGCAAGGTTTACTCTGATGCTTTCATCAGCACTCCATCTATTAACCCGCTGCGGCAGTTTTGACACCCACCAGCCCAGCAGCAAACCTGTGATAACATGCAGGGCAACATAGGCAGTGCCAATCCACAGGCTGTAATTGTTGGTTTCTTTTTGCCTGGTGAGGCCGTTAATAAACTCATTGACCACTTTCCACAGATCGTTTCCATAAACGATCGTCAGCACAAGGATGCGTTGCAAACCTGATTCCAGCAAAGCCAAAACCCCCAGCAGGATACAGGAAAGTGTATAGAATCTTCTTTTGTGAAACAGCAACTCACCCAGCAATCCCTGGAAGAACACTGCAATGTAAGCAGGTAGCGGGGCCTGCGGGCTCAGCATCATTTTGAATATGGCAACAATGATGGTGGCCTTAATAATGCTTCCTTTTTTGGGTGCATACCATGCGATCAGGCAAATGCAAACCACTGCACAGCTTCCGACCACTAACCCGGAAACGGGTATGCGAAATCCGTGGATGATTCCGCCAAGCATCGCTTCACACAACACCCATAGTGCAATTACCCGGAAATAAACAGAATTGGTATTTGTTTCTTTCACACTGTAATACGGGGTTAACTTTCAGCCGTTTTAGATTAACTTTATTGGCAACGAATATAGTTACATTGATACGCTTTATTCTGAACGACAAAACGATTGCGACTGATCTGCAGCCCGGAATGGTGCTGCTGGATTTTGTACGGTATCATCAACATCTCACCGGCACGAAGATCGGGTGCCGGGAGGGTGATTGCGGCGCCTGCACTGTTCTGGTGGGAGAATTACAGCATGATGAATTGCATTACCAGTCCATGACGAGTTGCCTGCTGCCACTGGGCAATTTGCAGGGCAAACATATTGTTACTATTGAAGGGATCAATTTCCCCAATGAATTGAACCCGGTGCAACAGGCCATGGCGGATGAAGGCGCCACCCAATGCGGTTTTTGCACACCGGGATTTGTCATGTCTCTCGCCGGTTTTTGTTTGAATGATATTGATGCAACCAAAGAAAATGCCATTGCGGCGATTGATGGGAATATCTGTCGCTGCACCGGTTACAAGTCCATTGAAAGGGCTGCAGCTAAAGTGGCGGCATTGATGAGTGAAAGAAAAGATGAAGAACCGGTTTCTTTTACAAGTAACAACAATATACTACCCGGTTATTTCAGCAACATTAAAACAAGATTGCAGGAGTTGGTAGCTTTAGAAAGAGCAAGGACCTTACCCGATCTTGCTGCTATGAAGGAAAGACCCCGGATCGTTGGCGGTGGTACGGATATTTATGTACAGTCGCATGATGAAATGAAAGATGCCGGTATCCGCTTTCTCTTTGATCACCCGGAGCTAAACAGTATTCATACGGAAGGTAACAAGTGTATCCTTGGCCCGTCGGTGACGGTGAGTGATATGAAAAGATCAGCTATCATCAATGAAGCATTCCCGGATTTTCAGCGCTATGCCAAATTGGTTTCTTCCACACCTATCCGGAATATGGCCACCATTGCCGGCAATTTTGTGAATGCCTCTCCTATTGGTGATTTCACTATATTTTTCCTTGCATTGGATGCACAATTAGTTTTAAGAAGCCATCCGCAAACGGCGCACAGCGAGGGAAGGATCAGGATCATTCCGCTCCGGAAATTCTATAAAGGCTATAAGCAATTAGATAAAAAGCCCGATGAGCATATTGAGCAGATAACATTTGAGCTTCCGTCAGCAAATACTTATTTCAACTTTGAAAAAGTTTGCAAGCGGACACATCTTGATATCGCCAGTGTGAACTCGGCCATCAGTTTAACCATCAGCAATGACATTATTGAAAAAGCCGGTCTTTCAGCCGGTGGTGTGGGGCCCGTGCCGATGTATTTAGCAAAAACATCAGCATTTCTTACCGGTAAAAAAGTATCGGAACAAACAGTTCAGCAGGCCATTGAAGTGATGCAAACAGAAATTTCCCCGATCAGTGATGTGCGGGGGAGCAAAGAATACAAAACGCTGTTATTGGCGCAACTGATAAAAGCACATTTTGATTCATTGTCACCCTGAGCTTGTCGAAGGGTGATTTAGAGTGTTGTTTATGAAAACAGGACAAAATTATTATGTGTACATCCTGAAGTGCTGTGATGGGTTTTACTACACTGGTGTTACTAATGACCTTGAAAGACGACTATGGGAGCATGAAACAGGGCGTAATAAAAATGCTTCACCTATAATAGAAGGCCTGTGATATTGATGTATGATGAGTTGTTTCATGATATTCGGAATGCCATTGCGTGGGAAAAACAGATAAAAGGATGGTCAAGGAAAAAGAAAGAAGCATTGTTCAACCGGGATTGGGAAAAGATCAAAGAATTGTCAAAATCTAAAGCTAAACAAAAAGTCATCCTTCGACAAGCTCAGGATGACAAGAGCAGCAAAGGATGAAAAATATTGACTCATACACACATTTAAGAGGTGAATCCATTTACGTGGATGATATTCCCCTTCAGGCAGGAACATTGTTCGCTGCGGTGTATGATTCTCCTGTGGCGCATGGAAAGATCATTTCATTAGATACGGCAGAAGCGGAAAAGATAAAAGGAGTTGTTAGAATAATCACCGCCAGAGACATTCCCGGTGAAAACCAGATTGGCGGCATTATCCCGGATGAAGAATTGCTCGCAGGCACTCATGTTCATTTTTGTGGAATGCCCATCGCATTGGTGATCGCCGAGACAGAAGAAATTGCAAGAGTCGCTGTTAAAAAAATAAAAGCTGAGATCGAGCCATTACCAGTTATTACTGACCCCAGAGAAGCGAAAGAGAAAGGAGAACTGATCATTCCGCCAAGAACTTTTAAGATAGGCAGCACAGATGATGCATGGAACGACTGTAGTCACATTTTTGAAGGAAGAACGGAAACCAACGGGCAGGAACATCTTTATATCGAAACACAGGGAGCTTATGCCCTGCCGCAGGAAAACGGCGCCATAAAAATTTATTCATCCACGCAGGGGCCAACGGCGGCGCAACGAACAGCAGCAAGAGTATTGAATATCCCGATGCACCAAATTGAAGTGGACACAACAAGACTGGGCGGAGGTTTTGGCGGCAAAGAAGACCAGGCCACCACCTGGGCCGTTATGTGTGCATTAGCTACACATCTGACAAAGCGGCCTGTGAAATATTGTTTGCATCGAATGGAAGATATGCGGATGACAGGCAAGCGGCATCCTTATTCTTCCGATTTTAAAATCGGGTTGAACAAGGGCTTAAAGATCGTAGCGTATGAAGTAACCTTTTACCAGAATGCAGGAGCTGCTGCTGATCTTTCACCGGCAGTGATGGAAAGAACATTGTTTCACTGTACCAATTCCTATTTCATTCCGAATGTAAAAGCAACAGCTTATAGTTGCAGAACAAACTTGCCACCCAATACCGCTTTCCGTGGTTTTGGTGGTCCGCAAGGCATGTTCGTTATTGAAGCGGCTATTGCCAAAGCTGCAGAGGAGTTGGGTATTCCTGCTTCCGAAATTCAGCAACGAAATCTTTTGGAAACAGGCGATGAGTTTCCTTATGGACAAAAAGCCGATAGTGAAGCCCCTGCCTGCTGGCATAAAACTGTTGAATTATATGACCCGGAAAAACTGAGGCAGGAAATAAATGCATTTAACAGTAATAACAAACATTACAAGAAAGGGCTTGCCATGATGCCCATTTGTTTTGGCATCTCTTTTACCAAAACACCTATGAACCAGGCAAGGGCTTTAGTGCATGTTTATACTGATGGCAGCATCGGCATCAGCACGGGGGCTGTAGAAATGGGACAGGGGGTAAATACAAAAATTGCGCAGGTGGCAGCGGGTATTTTTTCTGTTGACCCGAAACGAATAAAGATCAACTCTACCAATACCTGGCGAATCGCCAATACTTCGCCTTCTGCGGCCAGCGCTACCGCTGACCTGAACGGGAAAGCAACACAAATGGCCTGTGAAGAAATTTTGAGGCGGATCAGTCAAGTGATTGGTGATGAGTTAAACGTTTCTGCCGAAGCTGTTGAAATAAAAGAGGAAGCGGTTTATATCAATAATGGTAAAACTGATTGGGACTGGAAAAAAGCAGTAATGGCCACGCATCTCAAACGAATCAGTTTGTCTGAACATGCCCACTACACTCCGCCGGGTATTCATTTTGATGCTACTATTGAAAAAGGACATCCCTTTGCTTATCACACTTATGGCACAGCGATAGTTATTGTAACCGTTGATTGTCTCCGCGGCACTTATGAGTTTGATGCGGTGAAAGTGGTGCATGATTTTGGAAAAAGCATGAATGAGATCATTGACCGTGGCCAGTGCGAAGGCGGTATTGTGCAGGGCATCGGTTGGATGACCATGGAGGAGATCGTTTATGATAAAGAAGGGAAACTCCGCAGCAATGCACTGAGCACTTACAAAGTGCCGGATATTTATTCAGCACCAAAAGAAATTTCCATTCATGCTTTGGAAACTGAAAAAGACAACCTGGCTGTTTTGCGCAGCAAAGCCGTTGGCGAACCGCCCCTGATGTATGGCATCGGTGCTTATTTTGCCTTACGCAATGCGATCAAAGCATTTAACCCATCTGTGGTGATGCCGTTTGATGCCCCGATGACGGCGGAGAAGCTGCTGATGGCGCTATATGGAAAATGATGCGTACCCAAATGGTTAAAACCATTTATTCCTAAACAGGGTATTCTCATTTAGCCCACGGCTTAAACCGTGGCTTTGGTGGAAAACGATGTAATCAGGAAAACAGTTTTAACGGTTTTGGAATTGAAACAAAATCAATAAAACGACCATCATGTCACATTCATTCAGCAAAATATGGATTCATGCTGTTTGGGCGACTAAAGAAAGAGCTCCGTTTATAACTACTGATAATTATGGAAAAGTCTTTGAGGATATGGAAGCTGATAGATAAGTGCCTGCAAGATGCAGCACCCGTTATCCTACTTTACGTCCTCGAAAGCAAAGGCAGCAGCCCGGGGCGGCAGGGATTTTTTATGGCCGTATCGCTGAATAATAAAACCGGTGAGTTTGCTATGGAAGGTTCTGTCGGCGGCGGCATCATGGAGCATAAGTTTGTCGAAATGGCCAAGGAAAAACTGCGTGTGGAAAACCATGAGCAGCAGGCGGGATTGATAAAAAAACAGGTGCATGATAAATCGGCGGCAAAGAACCAGAGTGGTATGATCTGTTCCGGGGAACAAACCATATTAATTTACCAGGTACAGCAAAAAGAAAAACCGGCTGTTGAACAGTTGGTTTCTTCATTAGAAAATAATAAGAACGGGACATTGCTTTTATCCCCGGAGGGTATTGATTTTTCAAATGAAATTCCTTCCATCGATCATGACTATTATTTTGAATCAGAACAGCAGTGGTGCTACCGGGAAAAGACCGGCTATAAATGCCAGTTATCCATCATTGGCGGCGGGCACTGTTCATTAGCCTTGTCCCGGCTGATACGTTCAATGGACTTTTATATCCGGGTGTATGACACAAGGGCTGGTTGCAAGACCTTTTTGGAAAACGATGCGACACATGAGAAACATTTGCTGAGTGAATATGATGAACTGGAAAGAAGAATTGACAGCGGCAGCAATCATTATGTAGTGGTCATGACGGTGGGCTACCGTACCGATGATATTGCCATCAGGGCTCTGCTACTAAAAGAGTTTGCCTATTTGGGTGTGTTGGGCAGTAAGAGGAAAATGGAAACTTTGTTAGCTGAATATCGTAAAGCCGGAACCCCGAAAGCATTGTTGCAACGAATCAGCACACCGGTTGGTCTTCCCATCAAAAGCCAGACACCGGAAGAGATAGCTGTGAGTATTGCTGCACAGATCATACAGGTTAAAAATGGAAAGGGTCTGTGACTTTTTCTTAATTCCCATAATGACGGCATTGTTCAAAGATGTTATCTGAGATCGGTCCGGTAACTATATAACATTCCTCACTAATAACCCGTTGCCTATATTTGCAGCATGGAAAATTTACTGAAGAAGATTGAGGGCTATAAAGCAGAGATCAACGGTTTTGAAGCGGCTGATGCAAAGGCTGTGGAGGAGTTTCGCATAAAATGGCTTGGCACAAAAGGCATTGTGAAAGAGATCATGGGGGAGATGAAAAATGTGGCACCGGAAAATAAAAAGCAGGCAGGACAACTGCTGAATGAATTCAAATTATTTGCAGAGGGCAGGTTTGAAGCGATGAAAGAAGCCGCTGCCAGCCAGCAAATAATAACAGGCAGCCGGCTTGATCTGTCGCTGCCTGGCGATGCCATTCCGATGGGCAGCCGTCACCCGATCACCCTGATGCGGAACAGGATCGTGGCCATCTTTCAGCGGCTGGGTTTTGCTGTGGCCGAAGGCCCGGAGATAGAAGATGACTGGCATAATTTCGGCGCTCTGAACCTGCCCGAGCACCACCCCGCCCGTGACATGCAGGATACTTTTTATGTACAAACCAACCCGGACTGGTTGTTGCGGACACATACCAGCAATGTACAGATCAGGGAAATGGAAAAAGGCAAACTGCCGATACGGGGTATTTATCCCGGCCGTGTGTACCGCAATGAAACCGTAAGTGCAAGAAGCCATTGCTATTTTCACCAGGTGGAAGGATTGTATATTGATGAAAATGTTTCATTCGCCGACCTGAAGCAGACACTTTACTTCTTTGTAAGAGAAATGTATGGTAAGGATGTGAAAGTTCGTTTCCGTCCTTCTTACTTTCCCTTCACCGAACCCAGCGCCGAAATGGATGTGAGCTGTTTCATCTGCGGGGGAGAAGGCTGTAATATCTGTAAGAAGACCGGCTGGGTGGAAATATTAGGCTGCGGAATGGTGCACCCCAATGTGCTCAGCAACTGCGGCATTGATCCAAACAAATACAGTGGCTTTGCATTTGGCATGGGTATCGAAAGACCGGCGATGCTGAAATACGGCATCAATGATATCCGCCTGTTCGGGGAAAATGATGTAAGGTTTCTGAAACAGTTTACGTCGGCGATATAATTACTTGAAAGAAGTATCTGACAGGATGGTTAATAGCTTCTTCTTACTCTTTTCGTATTTTAAACTCATCATTGCTGCAGTAAGCAAACCAATCCCGAGTAATACTTTATATCCCGCTTCCCTGATTATCGGGACAAGATATTTGGTTCCTAAACCATATGCAAAATCACCTTTAAATAACTGAAGTATACCAAAAGAGATTAGCAAAAGTCCGCCACTAATTAATACATAACCAGTTATTTCCGGTAAGTGTTCTTCGGGTTTTTGTTGTAAAGAAAAGAAGTTATTCAACTTTTCTGTTTTGATGATATTTTGAAGAGTGACCCTATCAGTCTCTGGTAGGTTATCCTGGTCAAAGCAATATTTAAAAAAATGTCCAAGAAAATAAGCCCTCGTATATCATTAATGCTATATCGGTCTATCTTCCTAAGTAATTTGGATAGGCTTTCATGCGACCGGATAGCGGGAATTTCTTTTAACTCGATGATAAAGCGATGGAGATTGCTTTTCATATACTAAAAGATAACATAATAGTTACCATTACAGACCTTCTGATAAAAATTCTCTCACCACTTCTTCCGCTTCTTCACATGCCCTTTTCAATGAATCATTGAGGATTACTTTGTCAAACTGGTTTTTGAAAGAAAGTTCAAAAGAGGCCTTGTCAATCCTTGCCTGTAATGATTCGGGAGTTTCTGTTCCTCTTGCTTCTAATCTTTTTCTCAGTTCTTCGATTGAAGGGGGTTCGATAAAAAGCGATAACGATGTTTTGGCGAATTGTTGCTGCACATGTATGCCGCCTTTTACATCTACATCCAGTAAAGGTGTTTTTTGTTGCTTCCAGATACGTTGCAATTCAGATTTCAAGGTGCCATAGTATTTACCTTCATACACCATTTCCCATTCCACAAATTCACCCTGCTTGATCCGCTGCTGAAATTCATCAACGGAGATAAAATAGTAGTCCGCTTTATCTTTTTCATTATTGCGGGGTTTGCGGGTGGCGGCAGAGATGGAAAAAGCCAGTTTGTCCGGTAACGCTTTCAGCAGGTGGCGCACCACTGAGGTTTTACCTGAACCTGAAGGTGCGGCAATGATGATGACCTTATTGTTTAAAACCGGCATGGGTAAATGCTAAGTGGGCAAATGTAAAGATTAATCATTTGCAAAAAGCCCTGCACGGATACTATAAGCAGAAAACAGTTTTTATTGCGCAATCCTTGAAATATCAGCTCCCAGTTTCCTGAGTCTTCCGTCAATGTCCTGGTAGCCGCGGTCTATTTGTTCAATATTCTGGATCACACTTTTTCCTTCAGCGCTCAATGCAGCGATTAATAAAGCTACACCGGCCCGTATATCCGGTGAACTCATGGTGATGCCCCGCAGTGGTTGCTCTCTTTCCAGGCCAATCACCACGGCCCGGTGCGGATCACAAAGAACAATTCTTGCACCCATATCAATCAGCTTATCAACAAAAAATAAGCGGCTTTCAAACATTTTCTGGTGGATCAGCACTGAGCCCCTGGCCTGGATGGCTGTGACTAAAACAATACTTAAAAGATCGGGTGTGAATCCCGGCCAGGGATGATCATAAATGGTGAGAACGGAACCATCTAAGAAAGTTTGTATCTCATAAATATCCTGGGAAGGGATATGAATATCATCACCAATGAAATTCATTTGTATGCCCAGTTGCTGAAACTTTTCAGGAATGATACCCAGGTGTTCAATACCGGCGTCTTTGATGGTAATATCACTTTGTGTCATTGCTGCCAGGCCAATGAACGAACCTACTTCGATCATATCCGGCAACAGGCGGTGTTCTGTGCCGCCAAGATAACTCACCCCTTCAATGCTCAGCCTGTTACTGCCAATACCACTGATGTTTGCTCCCATCCTGTTCAGCATTTTGCATAGCTGCTGAATATATGGTTCACAGGCTGCATTGTAAATCGTGGTGGTTCCTTTGGCCATCACAGCTGCCATGATGATATTTGCTGTTCCTGTAACAGATGGTTCGTCCAGTAACAGGTCAGCTCCTTTCAGGTTTGGCGCTTCAAGATGAAAGAATCCGTCTTCCGGGTGATAGTTAAAACCGGCGCCGAGTTTTTCAAACCCAATGATATGTGTGTCAAGTCTTCTTCTGCCGATCTTATCACCTCCGGGTTTGGGAATAAATGCTTTCCTGAATCTTGAGAGCATCGGCCCGGCCAGCATCACGGAACCTCTCAACCTTCCGCTTTTCTTTTTATAGGACTCGCTGTGCAGGTAATCAATATCCACATCATCGGCCCGGAAGATGCAGGTGTCCCGCTGCGGCCGTTCCACTTTTACTTTCATATCCTGCAGCAGTTCAATCAGCAGGTTCACATCGAGGATGTCGGGAATATTGGTGATGGTTATTTTTTCAGGAGTGAGCAACACGGCGCTGATGATCTGTAATGCTTCATTCTTGGCACCCTGCGGAATGATTGCGCCGCTTAATTTTTTTCCGCCTTTTACTTCAAAGGAGTGCATCTGCTATTATTGACAGGTTAATATGCTACCGGGGAAATAAATGCAGTTGCAATGTAAAAACAAAAAAGTTGACAGGGTTGTATCTGTCAACTTTTTAAAAAACTTATTTTACAAACAGGAGCTTAGTATCTTTTCTTTTTGAAATTTCCCCCTCCGCCATTTCGGTTATCGTTGCGCCGGCCACCACCACTGCCTCCACGCTGCTGAAACTTTCCTCTTTGTTTGCCGTATCCGCCGCGGTCGCGGTTGTCCTGCTGCGGACGGAAAGCTTTTACAAAAGGTGTATTGGTAAAAGTGAGCTGACCATCGGTGATGCTGCCCAGTTCACTTTGAATAGCATCATCATGCACCTGCTCTTTGTGCCAGTTGTTATAGGCCAGCTTCATATAGTAAGCTACTGCATTAGCAAAACCCAGTCGTTTGTCCGGGTTTTCTTCCTGCAAAGCCTTTTTAATGATCACCTCAAGGTTTTTTCCTAAATGCGAATATTTGGGGTATCGCTTTGGATAGGGAAGCGGGTTAGGTTTTGCTTTCAATGTTTCCCTGGTGGGAATGGGATAAGGCGATTTTACATCTAATTTGAAATCGGAGATCAGGAAAAGATGATCCCAGAGTTTATGACGAAAATCTTCTACATTTTTTAAATGGGGGTTCAGGAATCCCATCAGTTCGATCACAGCCTGGGCATTTCGCTGGCGGCGTTCGGGTTCTTCAATACTCATTGTATGTTCGATCATCTTTTGCACATGCCGGCCATATTCCCGCATGACCAATTCATTTCGGGTAGTATTATACTCCATGTTTTCAACTTGCATAGCAACAAATGTATAGAAAGAAATCGGAAGGGTGAAAACCCGCCCTAAAGGGCATAAAGAAAGGGGCCCCGAACCAAGGCCCCTTTTACAAGCCACCATCCTCTTCCACCTAAGAGGTCATTTAATGAAAAGTTGATTGACACAGGACAGGCGGCCTGTTACATCCATAACCCTCACCCAGTAAACTCCGCTTTGTAACGCTGCAACCTGCTGATAAGAATTACCACTCACTTCAATTTCCTTTCTTACAACAGTCTGACCCTGTGTATTGTTGATAAGAACTACATATTTTCCGGCAGAATTATTATCAAATTTGATACCAACAATGCCATTCGAAGGATTTGGATACACATTAATTTTTACAGGATTTATATCTGTTGCATCTACATACTTTGTTGCACTAAAATAAGTTTTTCCATCGTTTTTGGTTTGCTTTACCCGGAAAAAATAACGGCCCTGTGCAGGCATATCGTAATGATACTGGTATTGCGGACTGTTATCACTGTTTTTTACGACAGTGCCAATTGTGTTAAAGTTAATACCATCACGGCTTACCTGCGGCTCATAGTAAAAATCCATTGCATCCGGCTCTGCCCTCCAACTCATCTTTGCTCTTCTGTCGCTTGTTTTCGTCACGGCAAAGTCACGCAAGCCGGTGGACAACACCTCAGGATTGCAATAACAATATTCAAGACGATAGTTGACAAAACCGGTTGTTGAAACGGAAAACAGATAATCGCCACTTCCTGTTACCACAGCGCCTGCATTGATCTTGTAAGTGTAGGTGACAGAATCGAGGCCATAAAATTCAATAAGGTCAACACTGTCCGTAAGCACATGACAAATGGTGACTGCCTGAAGCACTGTGTCGGGCCCGATAGAAATAAAATCCGGACCGCCAAAAGGAGTTCCGTCAGAAGCAGCAAGATTATAAGGGCCATATGGCTGTGAGACAACATTAGTCATAGCGGAACTAAGCCCCGGGCCTGTTAACGTATCCCGCCGGGTATAAGTGATGTCGTAAGTGGCAGGACTTGTTACATTATTCTCCAGGAACATATTTACTACGCCTGTGATGGTAATGCACAACCGCACACAGGTCACCATTCCGTTTTGCGGATCGAATTTCGGGAATTTGAATTCGGTTGAATAGTTACCGCTTCCGGTAGTTACTGTGGTGTCATAAGCCACGCCACCGGGAGTGTGCCCGTTAGCACATTGTGCCTGCAGGGTTTGTTCGTTCAGCACCATCATCCCGGAAAAAAAGGTGATGAACAGAAGTGTTTTGTAAAAGTTTTGCATAGGTAGAATTTTGGATTTCCGATAATCATTTGCACTTATTAAAAATACTCCCCTGTGTAATGCCTGTCAATTGTATTAGTGCCCGATTTTTTGCGGTGTATTTCACTGAATTAAGCAGCAATATTCCTGCCATTTCACCTATTTCAGCAATGAAAAAACTGAAGCAAAACAACGGCATCATATGACCGTAAAACAGGCAGAGAAAAAACAGCCGTAAAAAGTTATCAACCGTTTTTTTACGAAACAGCAGAACTCCGCTGCCATTAACTTTGCTGCTACAGATGAGAGTTGCTGTCAATACAAGGTTTCTGCTGAAGGATTATCTCGAAGGCTACGGGTATTTCCTGCAGGAAACCCTGCGGCGAATTACGCAGCAGCATCCTGAACATGAGTTCATATTCATTTTCGACAGGACATATGATTCGCAATGGGTGTTTTCACCTAACGTGACACCTGTTGTCTGCAGACCGGCAGCAAGACATCCTTTGTTGTGGAAGTTGTGGTATGACATTAAAATTCCTGCACTGCTCAAAAAGCTACATGCAGATGTATTTGTTTCTGCTGATGGTTTTTGCTCACTGACAACAAAAGTGCCGCAATGCCTTGTTGTGCACGACCTGGCATTTCTGCATTTTCCTTCCTTTATTTCCCGGCAGCATTTGTTTTTTTACAAACGCTATACTCCTAAATTTCTTCAAAAGGCAAATTCACTAGCCACTGTTTCCGAATTTTCAAAACAGGACATTACTGAACAGTATGGCATCCACGAAAAACGGATACAAGTGATAGGCAATGCTGCAAGAGATGTGTTTCGCCCTGCTACAATAACAGAAAAGCTGAATGTGAAAAATAAATATACCGGGGGTAGAAATTATTTTATTTATACCGGGGCTGTTCACCCCCGAAAAAATTTGCTGAATCTTTTAAAAGCTTTTTCAGTATTTAAGAAAATGCAGCAAAGTAACTGGAAACTGGTGATCGCCGGTCGCCTGGCCTGGAAAAACGAATCTTTTATCAAAAATTTGAAAGCATATAAGCACAGGGATGATGTGGTTATAACGGGTCATGTACAGGATGATGAACTGGCATTGCTTACTGCCGGGGCCTATGCTATGATCTATCCATCATGGTGGGAAGGTTTTGGTATGCCGGTGCTGGAAGCTATGCGGTGTGAAGTTCCCGTCATCACTTCATCAAACTCAGCCATGCAGGAAGTGGCCGGGGATGCTGCCCTGTATGCCGATCCTGCCGCATTCAAAGACATAGCCGATAAAATGATGCAGCTATACAAAGATGAAGCCATGCGGGCAACATTGATCGAAAAAGGGAAACTCCGTGAACAGCAGTTTAGCTGGGACAGATCAGCAGATCTTTTATGGCAATGTATTCAGCAGGCAGTAGGCTGAATTCAGCTACCTTTGCGTTTTTTAATTCAACACAGGTATGAGTCAATCAACTATTACGATAGGGGTGAACATGGATGCAGGCCGTATCCCCGAGTCCATCGAATGGAAAGCTTCCGATACATCAGCCGATAATGCACAAAAGGCCAAAGCATTTATGCTTTCTTTTTGGGACGGCGCAGAAAAAACAGCTTTGCGCATTGACCTCTGGACAAAAGATATGATGGTGGATGAAATGGCTGATTTTTTTTACCAGACATTAATGACCATGGCCGATACCTATGGCAGGGCCACAAATCATGCAGATATGGTGGAGGAGATGAAGAAATTTGCACATGAGTTTTATCATAAATTCAAGGAAAAGCAACTCAAAGAGAACAAAGCCTGAAGCCCGGTAAAAATTCTGAACGAACTAAATTCCAGCTATGAATCTCGAACAAAAAATAATGACGGAACTGAAAGCGGCTATGATCGCAAAAGATGAAGCAGCGCTGAGAAGCCTCAGGGCTGTGAAGGCAGCGATATTGCTGGCCAAAACCTCGGAAGGAGCCGGTGGCGAACTGAAAAAAGACGATGAAATAAAATTGCTTCAGAAACTAGTGAAGCAGCGTAAGGATTCGCTGGAAATATTTCAGCAGCAAAACCGGGCCGATCTTGCAAAAAAAGAGCAGGAGGAGATCGCCGTGATAGAAAAGTTTTTACCAAAACAATTGTCGCCGGAGGAGATAAAAGAACTGTTAACAAAAATCATTGCAGAAACCGGCGCTTCATCGCCTGCTGATATGGGAAAAGTGATGGGAGTGGCAACCAAACAGTTAGCCGGCAAAGCCGATGGCAAAGCGATTTCGGCCCTGGTGAAGGAGTTGTTAAATAGATAGGCTGGTTTCCGGGTAATAAAATTTATTTTTGAAAAGGCCGTTTTGAAATCAACCATCCATTCAGCCTTATGCTCCTCGACATTATCTTCGTTGTCCTCGTCATTCTTGCTGCTATCAAAGGATACCAGCGGGGTTTGATCGTAGGTGTATTTTCTTTTGTAGCCATCATCATCGGTTTGGCAGCAGCAATGAAGCTTTCAGCAGTTGTTGCCGGCTATCTCGGCGAATCGGTGAATGTTTCCTATGAATGGCTTCCCATTGTTTCATTTGCCATCGTGTTTCTGATAGTTGTCTTATTGGTTCGCTGGGGCGCCAATGCTATTGAACGAACAGTGGAACTGGTGATGCTGGGCTGGGTGAACCGGCTTGGCGGCGTTGTTTTTTATGCTGCGATCTATATCACTGTTTTTAGTGTGCTGCTGTTTTATGCTGAGCAGGTAAAGCTGATCAATTCTTCTACCATAGAAAATTCACTCACTTATTCTTTTGCGCAACCGTGGGGACCCAAAGCTATAAATGGGTTTGGAGCAGTGGTACCTGTGTTTCATGATATGTTTGCCCAGTTGGAAATGTTTTTTGGTGATGTTTCAGAAGAGATCTCTCGACGCTGACCGTTTTTTCAGAATCATATTTTACTTGAAAGAAATGCTGCTAAAGAGCAGCATTTCTTGTTTTTTGCACATTACAATGGCAGAAACAGGATGAGGTAGCAATGACCGCATATATTTGCGGCTGATAATCTTGCTTTTACATATACAGGCGGCATTTTTTTGCTTCAAAACGACTATTTTAGCAACCGGAGAAAGCTCTGAATTGATTGCCCATGGATTACGAGATCAAACAACAGGATAAATTCAAGTTTATTGAAGAGGGCAGCGGTGAACCGCTGGTGCTGTTGCATGGTCTGTTTGGCGCACTGAGCAATTTTAAACCGCTTATTGAATATTTCCGTAACCACAACCGGGTGATTGTTCCCATGCTGCCGCTGCTGGATATGGACATCCTGCACACATCAGTCGGCGGGCTGGCGAAGTTTGTGCATCGTTTCCTGGACGCAAGAGGCCTGAACAATGTTCATCTTTTAGGCAATTCATTGGGCGGTCATGTTGGGTTGGTGCACATACTAAAACATCCGGAAAGGGTAAAATCTCTGATACTTACCGGCAGTTCGGGTCTTTTTGAGAACGGAATGGGGGACAGCTACCCCAAAAGGGGGGATTATGAGTATATAAGGAAAAAAACCGAACTGACCTTTTACGACCCCCAAATGGCTACTAAAGAACTGGTGGATGAAGTGTATAGCATTACCAATAACAGGTTGAAAGTCATTAAGATCATTGCATTGGCGAAAAGTGCCATCAGAAATAATCTGGGAGAGGAACTCAATCAAATCAAACAACCAACGTTATTGGTATGGGGAAATAATGATACGATCACCCCGCCTTTTGTTGCAAGGGAGTTCAACAAGCTTATCCCCAACAGTGAATTGTATTTTATTGACAAATGCGGGCATGCACCTATGATGGAAGTGCCGGATGAGTTCAATGCGATACTGCACAAATTTTTAAAAAAGCTCAATGAGCCTGCAACAGTTACCTGATCGTTGTGGTCTTATGAAAAACAATGCCGCTATCCATGTTAACAAGAGAACTGCTATCTCAAAGTTTTCCGTCGCTGCACCCGGATGATAAGGTGTACCAGGCTTTGCAGCTGATGAATGATAACAACATTACCCATCTGCCGGTGGTGGATGCAGATAAATTCATTGGTGTTATCAGTGAAGATGACCTGTTGCAGGCCGAAAACGATCACTCCCGTTTGAATGATTTCCAGCAATCATTTGCCAACGCCTTTGCAAGGGAAGATGAGCATTTTCTCCGTGCCATACAGGTGGCAGTGGATAATGGCCTGAGTGTGGTGCCGGTGTTGAATGGTGATAATGAACTTACCGGTACTGTTGCCTACAGCGACCTGCTAAAATATGCGTCTGAATTCATGAGCCTGAATGAGCCCGGCGGGTTGATTGTACTGGAAATGGACAGCAACCAGTATTCATTTAACGAGATCAGCAAAATAATAGAAACCAACGATGCCCAGATCACCCAGCTTAATACCTCTAATGATCCGGAAACCGGGCTGATGCAGGTGACAATCCGCATCAATAAAGCAGAGGTTTCTGATGTGGTGGCCACTTTTCAGCGATATGAATACAACGTGAAGTATTTTTTTGGTGAAGAACTCTACACCAACGAACTGAGGAACAACTACGACAACCTGATGAATTATCTCGGTATTTGACAGATTTTCCATTTAGAGTATAGCTCCTTTCACAAAAAACTGGCTAATTTAGTTGCACCCTTGGCCAGAATTAATGTCAGCCCGAATTACATATTATTGCAGTTTTCTTTTTTTCCTTTTGCCCGGACTTTTTTGGGGAGCACAAGGTCAGGAAAAGAATGATCATGCCTTAACAGTTGAAACGTCTCCGGCAGAAATGGTTACTGTCAGGAATATTTCTGTAAGCGGAAATAAAAAAACAAAAAAAGTTGTTATTGTAAGAGAATTGCTTTTCACAGAAGGCAAACAATATTCACAGGAGGAGTTTGCAAGTAAAATAAAAACTTCCCGTGAGCTGCTGATGAACACAGCTCTTTTTCATGAAGTAGCGATTTCATCAGAGCCAGTTGGCTCTAACGAACTGGATGTGCTGATAACAGTGAAGGAGAGATGGTATGTTTTCCCGCTTCCCTATTTCAAGCCAGTTGACAGGAATATCAACCAGTGGTTGTTTGAAAAAAATGCCAGTCTTGAACGGGTGAACTATGGGGTTAAGGTGAACATTCATAATATTACCGGCTATAATGATAAGTTCCGGATTTCTATTGTGAATGGATATACCCGCCAGTTTTCGATCGGCTATGATCGTCCTTATATAGATAAAGAAATGAAATGGGGATTGTCCACTTCATTGGGCATGGGTCGCAACCGTGAAGTGAACTACAAAACGGAAGACAACAAACAGTTATTCTTCAGGGATAATAATTATATCAGGAGTTTTACAGCAGCTAATGCGACCGTTACCTGGCGACCAGCCATAAAGACCCGTCACCTGTTTGGCATTGGGTTCACTCATGAAAACATTGAAGACACGGTAGCAACACTGAACCCGCAGTATTTTGCCGACGGAAGAAAGAATATCCGGTTTCCTGAAATATTTTATTCACTTCGCTATTTTGACCTGGATTATATTCCTTATCCCACCAAAGGCTATGCGGCAGAGATCACAGTGGGCAGAAAAGGATTCAACAGGGACATCAACATGTGGCACCTGACGGCTAAAGGACAAGGCAACTGGCACACCGGTAAAAAAACATTTCTGAACCTGACCGCTTATGGTAACATAAGGCTTCCTTTCCGGCAACCATTTGTGATGCAGCGGCTGTTAGGCTATAACGATGCTATTATTCAGGGCTATGAATATTATGTAATTGATGGTGTGGCCGGTGGGTTTGTAAAAACTACGTTCACCCGTGAGCTTTTCAGCACCAGCATCAGGAGGCCGTCATTAAAAGGAAACAGTTTTACCCGAATACCTTTCCGTTTTTATGGAAAGATATATGGCAATGCAGGATATGTTTATAACCCACGTCCCGGTGATAATCCGCTTGCCAACCGGATGCTTTATTCCGGCGGGGCAGGCCTGGATATTTTAACGGCTTACGATTTTACCATCAGACTGGAATGGACCTTCAACCAAATGGGTCAAAACGGGCTATTTTTACACCGTAAGTCCACTTTTTAATTTTAAGATGAAAGCAGCCATTTACAGCCGCATATTCGAAGACAATCAATTGGGAGATGTTCAGCTTTTTTTTGATGAACTCACCCGCCAGCATATCAGACCCGTCATTTTTCAATCCTATTTTGAACAACTGTTGAATAAAGTGCGTCTGCCGGAAGAATCAGACACTTTTGCCTTGGCTGAAGAACTAAATGATGATATTGAATTTATCATTAGCCTGGGTGGCGATGGCACCCTGCTGGATACGGTGACACTGGTGCGCAACAAACCCATATCCATTATGGGCATCAATTTTGGCCGCCTTGGTTTCCTGGCCAGCATTGGCCGAAATGAAATGGTGGAGGCCCTGAAAGCTCTTGCTAACAGGAGCTATGTGGTGGACAAAAGAACCATGATACACCTGGATGCCGACCTGCCTCTTTTTGGAAATGTGCCGTATGCATTGAATGAATTTGTAGTCCATAAAAGGGATACGGCCTCCATGATCAAAATACACACCTACCTGAATGGAGAATTTTTAAACACTTACTGGGCCGATGGCCTGATAGTGGCCACACCCACCGGCTCAACCGGTTATTCGCTGAGTTGCAACGGCCCTGTTGTTTTCCCTGAATCCAGAAGTTTTGTGATAACCCCGGTAGCGCCGCATAACCTAAACGTCAGACCGATCATTGTACCGGACACTAACATTATTTCTTTTGAAATTGAAAGCCGTTCCGAAAATATCATCTGCGCCCTTGATTCAAGAAGGGAGATCGTGGGTAAAAATGTTCAACTCGCCGTCAAAAAAGAGGATTTCTGTATTAGCCTGCTGCGTTTAGGCGAAAATAATTTCCTGCAAACCCTTCATAATAAACTGACCTGGGGGTTGGATAAGAGAAACTAAAATCAAGCTGAAACGGCCTTTGGAGGGTCTATTTTGCCTGTTTCTGCCTGAATTTCACCCCCCGATAAAAGAAAATGGTTATTTTTCCGTTCTATTTATCCCGCAACCTTATTTAGAGTACCATGAAACAATTCTTTGCCGCTGTTGCTTTTACCGCTGTTGCTGTATTTTCAGCCCGGCCGGGATTTTCCCAGGAATCCATTCGCCAGGAAGGCGAATTTGGTTTTGGTTTGGGTGCCGGTCATTACTTTGGCGATCTCAACACCCAGGCCAAACTCAACAGACCCAAAATTGCCGCTACTGCATTTTTCCGCAAAAATTTCGGCAACTATGTGGCAGTAAGGTTGGGGGCCACTTATGCCAGGCTGGGTTATTCGGATAAGTATAATACGCATAACGAATACATGTATCGCCGCAATCTCAGTTTCAACAGCAATGTGTGGGAACTGACCCTGCAGGGCGATTTTAATTTTTTCCGTTTCATGCCGGGAGAACCGCAATACAACTTCACACCTTATGTGACATTTGGTGCCGGGGTCTTCAGCTACGATCCGTTTGCATACCTGAACGGAGAAAAAATTATGTTGCGGCCATTGAATACAGAAGGCCAGGGAAATAGTTTTTATCCCGACCGGCAGCCTTATAGCCCTATGGCCGTTAGTTTTCCTGTTGGCGCCGGGGTTAAATATGCATTCAACGAAAGAATGAATATTGGATTTGAGATATTGTATCGCTTCACCAATACAGATTACCTCGATGATGTGAGCAAAACCTATGTTGACCCTGCCGTGTTTCCCGCCAATCCTGACGGCAGCCCTTCCGCAGCCTTTTTGTTACACGACAGGTCCTATGAATTGGGAGAACCAATCGGCACACCCAACAGGATGAGGGGTCTCAGCAGGCAGAAAGATCATTTTGTTACTGCAATGATCCATCTCACATTCAACCTGCAGTCCTATCGTTGCCCCACTGCTAAATAATTATCTCACTACATATTTAGTATTATTTTAGTATTATTTACTATGGCGATTTACCATAGTAAATTACCGGCTGGATGAAATGCGTTTTTTTGCAGGTTGTTTTTTATTGTATCATGCAGCGGAATACTGTTTGTTTTTTTCTTACTTTAGAACTGTCTAATACTGCATAGGAATTTCAACCAACTGTCTGCTGTTTTGCTGCTGAATCCTGCTCATAATGATCATAACCATGAAAGTGGTGCCGAAGCATTGTTCTCTTCTTTGTTTCGCAGGTACGAGCATCGCCTGTACACACTTGCTGCACAACTGACAAAATCGGACCAGGTCGCCAAGGATATCATTCAGGATGTTTTCCTGAAATTATGGGAGCATAGAAATAATATGGAGTCGATTGGTAATATCGAGGCCTGGTTGTATAGGGTAACAGAAAATAAAGTGATTGATTTTCTCCGCAAGGCGGCCGCAGACAGTCGTTTACGCCAAAGAATCTGGAACCGGCTACAGCACAACACAGACGAAGCTGAGCAGCAGGTGGCCGTGAAAGAATACAACCAGCTCATAAAGGCTGCTATAGATAAGCTGCCGCCACAGCGAAAACTTATTTACCAACTCAACAAAGAAGATGGGCTCAACTATCAGCAGATTGCTGATGAACTGCAGCTTTCCCGCCATACGGTGAAGAACCAATTGTTCAGCGCTGTTCAGTCTGTAAGACGCTTCATTAGCCGTAGCAACCGTTTTTTTTCCATTTTTTTTTAAATCCGATAGGAACATTGCCGCTTTGCTTCGTCTTTTATCCCGGAGGCAGATCCTCCGCCCTTTATGGAAGAAAGATTTCATTATCTTTTTAAAAGATACCTTGACGGCAACGGCTCACAAAAAGAGCTGGAAGAATTTTTTGCGCTGATAAGAAAAGCAGATCATGATGATGTGCTGCGTCAAATGATCCGCAAGGCCTATGATGGGGTGAAGGCAACAGATTCAACTTCTGCATTTGTAGACAAGCAAGGTCGGCTGGTGCTTCAAAACAAGGAAGTACAAGAAACTATTACAATACCTATTAAAAGCAAACAACGCAAACGTTATACAGCAATCGCAGTCGCAGCTACAATCGTTATTGCAGCAGGTTTATTTGCAGTATTCCTTCAACCTGTTCATTCCGAAAAGCAAGGAACAGTGGCTTCGCTTACCAAAAAAGCCACAGATCGATCTGAATTAAAATTCATAATGCTCGAAGACAGCACAAGGGTATGGTTAAATGCAGCAAGTTCTCTGGAATTTCCGGATCATTTTGAAGGGGAAAAACGTGAAGTGTACCTGACCGGCGAAGCTTTCTTTGATGTGAAACATGCCGACAATATTCCCTTTATTATCCATACGGGTGATGTGGCCACTACTGTGCTGGGAACCTCATTTAATATCAAGGCTTACCCCGGGCAAAAAGCGATTACCGTGGCTGTTAGCAACGGAAAAGTGAAAGTGACCCGTAAAGACGACCTCGTGGCAGTGCTCACAAAAGGACAGCAGGTAAAGATTGAAGAAAACAAACCCAAAGCTGCAGAAAAAGCTATAGCGGTTACAAAAGTTGCAGCCTGGCAACAAGGCGACCTTGTATTTGATGATGAAAGCCTCAGGGATATTGTTGCGGATATACAGCGTATTTATAATGTTTCTGTAAGATTATCTGATAAAATAGATAAGGAAGCTTTGTTTTCAACATCATTCCGCAAAGAAATCGGCATTGAGCAGGCATTGCAGGTGCTTTGCCGGTTGACCGATACTGAATTCAGTATAAAAGAAGGAGAATATATTATTCAATAATAAAAAAGGAAAATGCTTTTGAATACATCACCACCCTGAAAGGGAAAACAAAATGGCCGGCCGGATGCGACCCGGACGGCCTGGTGTTTTTAGATAATCCTGATTAAGAATTATTAAAACAATCAAAACTATGAATTTGTATGCAATCCGGCATGGCAAACTGCCGCTATGCCCGGCAAAAAGTGAGACACTGTTTCGCCTTTTGCATCCGCTGAGAAAAAAAGCATTACTTATGAGAGTTGCTATCCTTGCTATCTTCCTTTCTGTCAGTGGTTTGTTGCTGGCCGGGGAAGGCATTGGCCAGGACCTGGACAAAGTGATGGTCTCTGTGCAACTGAGAAACACTACACTCAAAAAAGCGTTGCGCACCATTGAGCAGCAGACCAATCTACCCTTTGCTTACAAAACAGATGATGTGGCTCCTTATGGCAACATCAGTTATGAGGCAAAGGATATTTCATTGGCCCGTTTGCTGCGGGAACTGCTGAGCAACACCGACCTGGGATATGAACAGGTCAACACCAATATCGTGATTAAAAAATTGCGGAAGCTGGTGTCCAATGGTACGAATGGTGAGGAAGCAATAATTACAAGGGATTTTGACGGAACAATAAGAGGACGGGTCTTGGATGAAAGAGGCGATCCTGTTCCCAACGCTTCGGTTGAATTGGCTGGCGCCGGCAAAGGAGTGATCGCCAACAGCAGGGGAGAGTTTGTAATCTCTGCCGTAAGAGCAGGAACATATACGGTGCAGGTGTCGGCGGTTGGTTTTGAAGATTTGACCCGGGAAGTAACAGTAAAGGACAACGAAGATGTGCAACTGAGTTTTCAGTTAAAAGAAAAAAGTGGCAGCATGAGTGAAGTGGTGGTGACAGCACTTGGCATTTCCCGCAGGGAAAGATCATTGGGTTACTCCACTCAACAGGTAAAAGGAGAGAATTTAACCCTGACAAAAGAGCAAAATGTTTTAGGTTCTTTGGCTGGAAAAATTGCAGGAGTGCAGGTGGTTGGTTCTTCCGGTGCTAATATGGGAGGAACTCAAAAAATCAATATCCGGGGTGTTAATTCTATATCTGGGTCCAGTCAGCCATTGATAGTGGTGGATGGTACGCCAATTTCAAATGCCAATTTTGCCGGAAATGCAGATGCGGATTATGGAAATCTTGCCCAGGATATCAATCCCGAAGACATCGAATCTGTAAATGTGTTGAAGGGGCCGGCAGCCTCTGCACTTTATGGCATAAGAGGACAGTATGGTGTGATCATGATCACAACCAAAAAAGGGAAAGCGGGTCCTAAAAAAGTAAATGTCCAGGTTAATTCTGCTTTTTCAATGGAGAAGGCGGGCAACTTTATGCCACTTCAAAATCTTTATGGCGGTGGTGCCAGTCAAACCTGGAGAACTTTGCCGAATGGCGATAAGTATGTTGATATGAGTGTTGATGAGAGCTGGGGTCCGAGAATGGACGGAACTCCCGTTCGTCACATTTTTAGTTTTTACCCCCAAGATCCGGAATACGGACAGTTAAGACCATTCGTTCCTCAGCCGGATAATATCAGTGATTATTATGAAACCGGTTCCAATATTAATAACGGTGTGACGATGACAGGAGGTAATGAGAACAGCACATACCGTTTTAGTTTTAATGATGCCAGGATACAGGGTATTGAACCTAACACCTGGCTCAGAAGAAATAACCTGGGATTAAGCGCAGGTCTCGACCTGACCAAAAAGCTGAATATAAATGTCAATGTAAACTTTGCAACAAATAGTGCGCAACGGCCATCGCAAGGCTCAGAATTTGGGGCTCGATATACGGTTCAATGGTTCCAGCGTAATGTCGATATGAACCGGCTGAAAGATTACAAGTATCCTGACGGAACCGTAAAGCAATGGAATCTCAGAAGACCCAGCACAACAACTGGTGAAATCACCAATTTTAATTCACTTTATTGGGACAATCCTTTCTTTGAAGCATATGAAAATCTTAATAATGACAACCGGGATCGGTTATTTGGAGATGTTGGTATTACGTATGAAGTGATGCAGGGTCTCAAGCTGAGTGGTTTTGTCAGAACCGATATGTTCACACAAAACATTGAGGAAAGACAGGCGTTTGGCGGCAGAAAAGTACCTGCTTATTCTACTGGTAAATACCAGAACAGGGAAATGAACTATGAATTCCTCGGGCAATACAATAAGAGCTGGGGCGATTTATCCTTGAATGCCAACGTTGGAGCAAACTTATATAAGCGCAGATATACCTATTTGTCAATGGCAACTGTTGGCGGTTTGTCCGCTCCCGGGTTTTATAATATAGATGCCTCTGTTGACAGGCCCGCAACCACTTCTTACTTACTCACAAAGGAAATAAGAAGTTTGTATGGCATGGTTTCATTTGGCTATAAGAACACTTATTTTCTGGATGCTTCCGTTAGAAACGACAACTCTTCAACACTTCCATCCAACAATAATTCTTATTGGTATCCCTCGCTTTCAGGAAGTTTTGTTTTCAGTGAGTTGATCAACTGGAAGCCTATGTCTTTTGGTAAAGTGCGGCTCAGTTATGCGCAGGCCGGATCAGACCTGAATCCCTACCAAACCTCTGCTGTTTATGGTATTGGCAGTGTGTATTCCGGAATCAATACATTGTTTGTTCCCGATAACCTGAACAATCCGCTGATCGAGCCTTCGTTTGCACATTCCTATGAAGCGGGTATTGACCTTAAATTGTTTAATAACAGGCTGGGAGTAGATTTTACTTATTACGAGCAAAAGAATAAAAATCAAATAATCAACCTCAATGTATCGGGTGCCAGCGGGTATTCTTCTGCAGTGATCAATGCAGGGTTGATCAGCAACAGCGGGATAGAGCTGACGCTAACCGGAACGCCGGTTGTTACAAAAAATTTCACCTGGGAATCCACTTTTAATCTGGGCAGAAACAGAAGTATGGTCGAGGAAATTGGTCCGGACATGACCGTATATCCTCATCATTCAACGACCTATTCAAGTGTTACTACCTATGTTAATTCATACGTTGGTAAATCCTTTGGCAGATTAATAGGACCTACATATCAGCGGGATACCGCTTCAGGAAAAATTTTGCTGGACAATAATAACCTGCCATTGTTTACGACTTCAACTCATGATTTTGGTTCTGTTCTTCCCGATTTTACCGGTGGATTTATTAATACATTCAGGATTTTTGGATTTGAACTGGCAGCAATGATAGATTTCCAGAAAGGAGGTTTATTATTCAGCCGGTCTCAAATGCTGGCAGTCAGAACGGGGCAGCATGCCATGACAGCTGTTCTCAATGATAAAGGCAAGAACATCCGGGACCCGTTGGCAGACGGGGGAGGAATAAGAGTAGATGGTATTAATGCGGTTACAAAGCTGCCTGTAACAGCATATGTCAACCCTCAAACATACTTTGGAATTGCCGGAAGAAGAGTTTACGACGATTGGTTATACGATGCTTCTTATGTCAAATTAAGAGAAGTGCGCCTTGGTTATTCCTTTGGCAAGGAAAAACTTGGAAAACTGCCTTTCAGCTCAGTAAGTGTTTCGCTGATTGCCCGCAATCCCGTAATGATATGGCAAAAAGCACCAAGGGGGATAGATCCTTCGGAGAACACAACAGGCAGTCAGTCTATCAGTTGGTTTGAGTCCGGACAGATCAATACTGTTCGCTCATTCGGCATTAACCTAAATGTGAACTTCTAATTGTAAAGACAATGAAAAAACTATTTATAATACTTATTTCGGGGGGATTGGTGCTGGGAAGCTGTAATAAATTCAAAGATGAAATTAACAGAAACACAAATTCACCCAGCCAGGCATCAGCAGCACAATTGCTGGCTAATGCTATGTTATCTCTTCCAGGGCTTTCTTCATCCCCGCAGGGAGAATTTCTTGCGCAATACCTGGCCGAGACACAATATGTAAATGCCTCTCAGTATCCGGAAGGCACCACCAGTTTTTATGGCTGGTACCAGGGCCCATTAATGAATATTGAAGCAGTTTTAACAGCCCAGGACCTTACTCAGCCACCAACAACCCATCAAACAGCAGTAGCAAAAATTCTGAAGGCTTATTATTTCTGGAATATTACAGACAGGTGGGGCGATGTGCCTTTTTCAGAAGCATTAAAAGGAGCCTCCAATTTCACACCCAAATATGATACACAGGAGTCAATTTATAATCAGTTATTCCTGCTGCTAGATGAGGCAAATGGCATGATCACTTCAGGTACCATCCCGGGTGATGTAATGTTTGGTGGTGATATGGCTAAATGGAAACGATTTGGGAATACCATTCATATGCTCATGGCATTGAGGCTTTCTGAGAGAAACACCGGGGATAAAGCAAAGAACGAGTTTGTCAAAGCAATGAACGCAGGCATCATGACATCCAACTCCGATAATTTTGTATTTAAACATCTCGCTGATGCCAACAATCAAAATTACTGGTATGGTCAGATAGTTAATCAAAACCGGGAATGGTGGGCTTTGACAGAAACATTGGTTGATTATATGAAACCGCTCAATGATCCCCGCTTGCCCGCTTTCGGAAAGCTGAATAGTTCAAGCGAATACGTGGGGCTGGAATTTGGGACCACTACCGGAATTCCAAATACAACCGGTGTTTCATTGTTAGGACCGGCCATCTATGCGCAAAACGCACCTGTGTATCTTGTAACCTATGCCCAGGCTTTGTTTGCAAAAGCTGAAGCTGCTAAAAGGGGATGGATAGCCGGAGGAGATGCAGAGGCCAAGACAAATTATGACCTTGCTATCGAACAATCTTTTCGTCAATGGACAGGTGGCACTACAGGGTTAAGTGCTTATATGGTTACTTCTGAAGTTGCTTATGACCCTTTAGCAGCTATGGAGCAAATCGGCATGCAACGATATGTTCATTTGTTCATGCATGGGTATGAAGCATGGGCGGAATGGAGAAGGACCGGATTCCCAGACAATCTTGTCACCCCGTTAGGTCGAAATGTTCCGGGTAGACTGGGTTATCCCGACAACGAAGCTTTTAATAATGCACAAAACTACCAGGATGCTATTTCCCGTCAGTTTGGAGGATCAAATTCACAAAATGGCAAAGTGTGGTGGGATACACCTTAAATTAGAGCAAGTTAGAAAGCAATAAGCAGCAGCCGTACAGTAATCTTACTGTGCGGCTTTTTTTATGCGATTTAATCTCTTTCCGTTCTCGGTAAAGGTTTCCACAATGCCTCTTGTTTCAAGATCAAGTCGAATGGAGATAGTGTACCAGGGAATGGATTTATTAAATGAGGGCATTTTCTTTTTGATGATCTTTATGACATCATCGGTGAGTTCGGTGAATGATTTGCCATTACTGCTTTTCAGGCTTTGCAGAATCGCTGCTTTAAACGCATCATAGATCACTGCATCAATTTTGAACTGCTTGCCGTAGGGGGATGTGTGGTAGTAATCCTTTTAGTGCTGACAGTGTTGGGCATGACTTATCGTTTGTCTTTGAAAAAATCTTTCATCAACCGGGCACAATCTTCTTTCATCACACCATGAATGATCTGAGTTTTGGGATGAAAAGGCCAGTTGGGGCCGGTGATATGTTTATGCCCGTTCTTTTCATCATCTGCCCCCCACACAATGCGACCGATCTTGCTCCAGTATAAGGCGCCGGCACACATCAGGCAGGGTTCAACGGTTACATACAGCGTGGCATCGGGCAAATACTTACTGCCTAATAAATTGAATGCAGAAGTCAATACGATCATTTCGGCATGAGCCGTAGGATCGTTTAGGCGTTCGGTCATGTTATGTCCCCTTGCGATGACCTTTTCATTCATTACTACCACCGCACCGATGGGAATTTCATCATCGTCAAAAGCTTTTCGGGCTTCTTTGAGTGCCAGCATCATGAAATATTCGTCAGTCATTGCAAGAGATTTATCTAACTTACTATAAAATTACAGGTAAATGACCGGGATCAGCAAGCTGGAAGCGCTACGCCATTATTTTGAAAGCGGCATCACAAAATCTTATACTTTTCGCAGGGAGCAACTGAAAAAGCTGAAACAGGCCATTCTTACCCATGAAAAAGAATTATATGATGCCCTTCATGCTGATCTTAAAAAAAGCCCGGAAGAAAGCTGGGTGACAGAACTGGGAATGGTAGTGGCCGAGATCAACGCCATGCTGAAAGAATTGCCCCGGCTGATGGGGCCGGAGCCGGTAAAAACCAATTTACTCAACCTGCCTTCTTCCAGCAAAGTGATGAGAGAACCACTGGGCGTTGTCCTTATCATCGGCCCCTGGAATTATCCTTTTCAATTGCTCATCTATCCAATTGTCGGCGCCATTGCAGCCGGCAATTGTGTTGTATTGAAACCAAGTGAATTTGCCCCTGCAACAGCTTCGGTGATGAAAAAAATGATTGCCTCCGTTTTTCCTGAAGAATATATCCTGTATGCAGAAGGGGATGGAGCCACGGTGATACCTGCCATGATGAACCATTTTACATTTGATCATGTGTTCTACACCGGCAGCACAGCAGTGGGTAAGATCATTTATAAAATGGCGGCGGAACGTTTGGTGCCGGTCACTCTTGAATTGGGCGGCAAAAGTCCCTGCGTGGTGGAAGCGGATGCCCATATCAACGTAGCGGCAAAACGCATCGCCGTTACCAAGTTTGCCAATGCAGGTCAAATGTGTGTGGCCCCGGATTATGTGCTGGTCCACGCATCCAAAAAAGAAGAACTGGTTGAAAAAATAAAAGCGGCCGTCACAAAATTTTTCAGCGACAAGCCGGAGGATGATTACGGCTATTGCAGGATCATCAATGAAAAACAATTTGACCGCATCAGCAGTTATTTGAATGACGGGAAAATATTCAGCGGGGGAAGAACGGATAAAGGCAAACTGTTCATAGAGCCGACAATACTTACAGATGTGTCATTGAATGCTCCCGTGATGAATGAAGAGATCTTCGGACCTGTTCTTCCTGTTCTGTCTTTTACTGAAAAAGAAGAAGCCCTGCAGATCATCCGGCGGCATCCCAACCCGCTGGCTTTTTATGTATTTACTTCAAGCAGGAAAAAGGAAAATGAATGGCTGAATAGTGTGCCTGCCGGCGGCAGCTGTGTGAACAATGCAAGCTGGCATCTCACCAACCATCATCTGCCGTTTGGCGGCAGGGGTTTCAGCGGTACGGGTCTTTATCATGGCAAATATTCTTTTGATACCTTCAGTCATCGCAGGGCGGTGATGAAAACACCAACCTGGTTTGACCCCGCTATCAAGTACCCGCCTTTCAAAGGGAGGCTTAAACTGTATAAATGGGTGATCCGGTGAAAAAACTAAAACGTTTCTTAATTGTTCTTTTGGTTATCCAGGCGGCGTTTGCTGTGTGGGTAGAGATCGCTAACCGAAATTCAAAAAATATGAACTATCGCCAAAAAGTATTGAAAACAATTTATCCTGCATGGATGTGGTTCACCAAACTTACCGGTAAGAATACAAAGCAGCTTTCCAATGACAGGGCTGCCCCGGCGGTTTCTTTTTATTCACTGACTGCAACACTCAACAACGGAACCGGGCTTGATTTCGCAAGCCTGAAAGGGAAGAAGGTTTTGATAGTGAACACAGCGAGTGAGTGTGGCTATACCAATCAGTATGCTGACCTGCAAAAATTATCAGAACAATTTAAGGACAAATTGCAGGTGATCGGTTTCCCGGCCAATGATTTTAAGGAACAGGAAAAAGGGACTGATGAGCAGATCGCTGAGTTTTGTAAAGTAAACTTTGGCGTCACGTTTCCATTATCTAAAAAAAGTGTTGTGATAAAGGGGGCAGAGCAGCATTTTGTTTACAAATGGCTGACCGATGCTGCTCAAAATGGCTGGAACGAAAAGGCTCCCTCCTGGAATTTTTCCAAGTACCTGGTAAGTGAAAATGGTGTATTGCTGAATTATTTTGGGCCATCAGTAGAGCCGCTTGGAAAAGACATAACCGAAGCCATCAACAAACAATAAGTGCCATGTTCACCAAAACTGACATCGAAAAATATTTTATTGGCGAAAAACAGGAAAGCCTTCTTTTTCTCGGCATAGGGATAGCGGCTGTTTTTACGGCTCTCATTTTTTTCTTCTTGCTGAAAGAAAATTTTTATAAAGGCGCTGCCATTCCCTTGCTGCTGGTTGGGATCATCCTGGGCATTGTCGGCTACACTGTTTACAAAAGAAGCGATGATGACCGCATCCGAAATGTGTATGCTTATGACATGAACCCTTCGGAACTGAAAGAAAATGAACTGCCAAGAATGGAAAAGGTGATGAAAAATTTTGTGTTGATCCGGTGGGTGGAGATATTTCTCTTTATTATCGGCGCAGCCTTATATATTTATTTCATCCGTGATTTCACAAAGGACTTCTGGCGGGGGCTTGGTCTTGCACTGGCTGTAATGGCTGTGATCGCTTTGGCTGCCGATTATTTTGCAGAGTCAAGAGGAAAGACTTATATCAAAGGACTCCGGGAGTTTGTAAAAAGAAATTAGTATCCCGCTACGGCGCAAAGTCGCAACGAAAACGTCTACTGAATTTAAACGTTGCGTCGTGGCGTCTTTGCGAGAAACAAATCTAATGTGTTACGATCTTCAGCCCCACAATAGAAGCAATAAGGGTGGTAATAAAAAAAAGCCGCCAGAAATCAGCCGGTTCTTTAAAGAAGAAGATTCCCATGAGTACGGTTCCCACAGCCCCGATACCCGTCCAAACGGCATAAGCCGTACCGATCGGTAATGTTTGCGTGGCTTTATACAATAAAAACATACTGATAGCCAAACAAACAAAGAACCCGGCCATCCACCAGGTAGATGCGCTGCCGGATGTTTCCCGGGCTTTGCCAAGGCAGGAGGCAAAGCCTACTTCAAACAAACCTGCGATGATCAGTAGGACCCAGTTCATATTGATACTACACAGGGTTTCCAACCCTGCAAAAGTTATTATATAAACGAAATGTATGTACCAGGGTTGGAAACCCTTTTAATCAACCGGGCATTTTTCATGGTAATTCACCAGCTCTATCGGAATTTTTTCAAATTCAAATCCGTTATAAGTGGTTACGATCTCATCCAGCACCGCATTGATCTCTTCTTCAGTTTTCAGTGTTACTAATTTATTCCGAAACTCTTTGATGTTGGGCAGCCCTTTCAGGTAGTTGGCATAATGCCTCCTCATTTCATTGATGCCCACCACCGGGTTTTTCCATTCCACCGATTTTTTCAAATGCTTGCGGCAAACAGCCACCCTATCCTCAATGGTTGGTGACGGCAGGTGCTCACCTGTTTTTAGAAAATGTTTGATCTCGTTAAAAATCCACGGATAACCAATAGCAGCCCGGCCGATCATGATGCCATCCACACCATAGCGGTTTTTATACTCCAGTGCTTTTTCAGGTGAATCAATATCGCCGTTACCAAAAATGGGAATGCTGATGCGGGGATTGTTCTTCACTTTGCCGATCAGCGTCCAGTCGGCTTCGCCTTTATACATCTGTGTCCTTGTTCTGCCATGGATCGCCAAAGCCTTTATACCTACGTCCTGTAATCTCTCGGCCACCTCTTCAATGTTCTTGGTATGATCATCCCAGCCCAATCTTGTTTTCACCGTCACGGGTAGTGAAGTGGCTTTTACAACGGCGGAAGTTAACCGTACCATCAGGTCAATATCTTTCAGCACACCGGCGCCGGCACCTTTCAATGCCACTTTCTTCACCGGGCAGCCGAAGTTGATGTCTAACAGGTCGGGATTGGTGACTTCCACAATTTTTGCCGCTAAAGACAGGCTCTCTTCATCACCGCCGAATATCTGGATGCCGACAGGTCGTTCATAATCGAAGATGTCGAGTTTCTTTTTGCTTTTGATGGCATCCCGTATCAATCCTTCGGAAGAAATGAATTCAGTGTACATAAGATCGGCGCCATTGTCTTTGCAAACAGCACGGAAAGGCGGATCGCTGACATCTTCCATCGGGGCCAGCAGCAGCGGAAATTCCGGAAGTGATATGTTACCTATTTTGACCAAACTATTCTGCTATCAATGATTACATTTGCTTGTCCGCCTCCCGGCGGAAGCCTGTCAAGCGGCAGGTAAACTTGCAAATTTACGCTTTAATCGCTGAAATCTATGTACGACAGCAACTCTAAGGGAATTTCCTATACCGCAGGATTTTTTATGCTGATTGCATTTGCCATTGCAGGATTAATGCTTGCCTCAATGATCAGTTTACCCGTGTGGACCGCTATGACCGGCCAGCCTTTTGAAAGTTTTACAGAAGAAATGAATAATCCGGCTTATTCTGATGCTTATAAGGTCATTCAGTCTATCACTGCTGTTTTGAGTTACCTCGCCCCGGCCCTGTTTACGGCCTGGTTGCTGAACAGAAAACCGTGGCGGTTGCTGGGTTTTTCGGAATCCGTGAAACCTGGAGAAACAGCGCTGACGGTCATCATCATTCTTGTGGGATTGGTTGTTTCTATTTCGCTGGCATACTTCAACGAACTGATACCCTTGTCGCAGGAGTTGCGACTGAAGTTTGATGAAATGGAAGACAACTATAACAAACAGGTGGCTGCCATCCTTGGCCTGAACAACAACATTGAGTATATCATTGCACTTGTTGTATTGGCATTTTTACCTGCTTTGTGCGAGGAAGCATTGTTCCGCGGCGGCCTGCAAAACTTTCTGACACGGTCCACAAAAAACTATTGGTTTTCGGTGATTGTAGTGAGCCTGATCTTCAGCGCTGCCCATTTTTCTTATTACGGCTTTCTCTCAAGGTTTTTCCTGGGAATGGTACTGGGGCTCATCTTCCAGTATTCAGGAAAGCTATGGCTGAGCATACTGGCACATTTTGTCAACAATGCTCTGGCGATAAGTGTGCTTTATTATTTTATCCGGCAGGGAAAAACGATGGATGAGGCGATCAATGAGACCAATTCCAACTGGTGGGGTGTTTTTGCCCTGCCGCTGCTGATCGGGCTATTCATTCTTTTCAAAAGAATAACCACGGCGCTAACATCACGAAACAGGGTGTAACAAACCGTATGGCATTTAACTGGCAAACATTCCGCTCAAGGGCATTAACGGCCATCGTCTTTGCCGCCATCATGCTCACCGGTCTGCTCTGGAACCACTGGAGTTTTTTTGTTTTGTTTTCCATTATTCATTTTGGCTGCTGGTGGGAGTATTTAAAACTGACAGAGAAAATTCATAATACAACTTTTCATTCCTATAGTAAACTCGGCTGGATGTTGTTGGGTTATGGATTGCTGCTGTTGTTTTGCGGACCAGCTTATCAAATCAGTGGATACGGTCTGAAAGAAAATATATCCCTGTCGGTATCGGTTGCTGGATTTGTTTTGCTGCTAGCCGGTATTTTTCAAAAGAACGTTGTTAACCTGAAAGCATTTGGCGCTGCCGCATTAGGGTTGCTGTATATTTCCTTGAGTTGGGGATTGATGATGGATTTATACCAGTGGTCTATCGATATTCATTTGGGTGATACATTGTTTGTAATTGAAGGGGAAGCAATTCCCATTATTATCATTGCAAGTATCTGGATCAATGATACAATGGCTTATATCGTTGGTTCATTGATTGGTAAAACCCCTTTATCCAAAATTTCATCTAAGAAAACGTGGGAAGGAACGATTGGGGGTATTGTTTTGGCTACGATAGTAGTCGCTTTTGTACTTCCCTTGTATTATTTAAAACTATTTTACTGGACATTGACTTTTCTTTTTGGGTCAATAGCCTTGATTGCTTCAATCACAGGCACTATCGGCGATCTCCTCGAATCCAAACTTAAACGAATGGCGAATGTAAAAGATAGCGGTTCCATCATGCCCGGTCATGGTGGTTTTTTAGACAGGTTTGATTCATTGTTGCTGGCAACGCCATTTGTCTGGCTATATGTAAATCTGCTGGTATAACGGATCTGCCGTATTCAGCATTGACTATTCACCATTCACCATTTTCCTATATTTGCCTCTCAACCGGTAACTATGACAATCCACAAGGAAGGCTATAAGATCATTGCGATCAGTACGATTTTACTTTGCGCTGTCAATTTGCTTTCATTTTATTTTCTTAGTTTCAGTCTTCCCGTTCTGAGCTGGTTCATTTTAATCGCCACCCTGGCTTTATACATCTTTATCATTTCCTTTTTCCGCATTCCCAAACGCAACCACACCCTTCGGGAAGATGCCATCATCGCCCCCGCTGATGGTAAAGTGGTGGCCATTGAAGAAGTGCAGGCTGATGAATATTTCACTGACCGCCGCATCCAGGTCTCCATTTTCATGAGTCCGTTGAATGTGCATGTAAATCGAAACCCTGTCACCGGCGAAGTCGCCTACAGCCAATACCATCCCGGTAAATATTTAGTGGCATGGCATCCCAAATCATCCACCGAGAATGAAAGACATTCTGTTGTGTATCGTAAAGACGGGAAAGAAATTTTAGTAAAACAAATCGCAGGTGCATTGGCCAAACGCATCATTAATTACCTGCAGCCGGGCCAGGAGGTGAAACAAACAGAAGAAATGGGTTTTATACGTTTTGGCTCAAGAGTGGATCTTTTGCTTCCGCTTGATACAAAAATTCATGTGAAGATCGGTGATAAGCCACAGGGCGGTGTGACGGTGGTGGCTACCTGGTAAATTCTTCTACTAAAATATCTCTTCCAGTTCCTTCAGCGAATACACCGTAAAAGTCGGCAGCTTATCATTTGCAACAGCAACCGGTTCATTGCTGATATGGTTTACATGCACCTGGTCAATGCCTGCATTCAGGGCTCCGGCGATATCCACTTCAATGGAATCGCCGATCATGATGCTGTGCTCTGGCAGGGCCCTTGTTTTACTGAAGGCATAATCAAATATCTCTTTGTTCGGCTTCAGGCTGTTGGAGCCTTCTGAAGTGATTACCTCGCTGAAGAATTTGTCCAATCCCGAATAGTGCAGCTTGCTATGCTGTGTTTTTTCAAAACCATTGGTGATGAGATGGAGGGAATAGTTTTTTTCACTGAGATACTCCAATATCTCTTTGGCATGAGGAAATAAGATGGTACGGGTGGGCAGCAGATCAAGAAATCGGGTATTCATTTCGTTGGCCAGCTTCTCATCGGCTATTTTGAAATCAAGCAATGCCAGCCACATGCGTTTGATGCGCAGTTCCTCCTGTTTCACAAAACCTTTGCGGTAGCGTTCCCAGAGCTTGTCATTGTGAATGATATAATTCTTGTAAAAGAGATCAAAATCATGCACTCCTCTTTTTTCTAATTCCAGGTCTTCATACAGATGGCCAAGCGTAGTCTTTGCATTGGCTTCAAAATCCCATAAAGTGTGATCAAGATCGAAAAATAAATGCCGGTATTGTTTCATGCTGCAATTTACAAAGCATTCTAAAACGGCTTTAATTAACTGCATTCCGGTAAAGAAATATGAAAGCGGTATTTTTGTCATCTTATACAAAATCACCCGACATGGTAATTGTGGTAACAGGGGCGTCTAAAGGCATTGGAAAAGCCATTGCCGAGCAGTTTGCTTCGGACAAACAGGGTCATACGATCTTTATTTGTGCCCGCAATTCGGATCAAATTGATCATTTTGGTAAAGAGCTGCAGGGCCGCTTTCCCCGAACCCGCATTTTTCCTTATGCTGTTGATCTTTCCATAAAAGAACAGGCCATCGCTTATGGCAACCGGATTTTGCAAAACACAGAGGCAGTTGATGTGCTGGTGAATAATGCCGGCCTGTTTGTCAGCGGCAGTGTTCATTCCGAACCCGATGGCGCACTGGAGCACATGCTAAGCACCAATCTTTACAGTGCCTACCATCTTACAAGAACTATTGTACCGGCTATGATGCAGCAAAAAAAGGGACATATCTTCAATATCTGTTCCATTGCATCACTTGCTTCTTATAAAAATGGAGGGGCATACAGCATCAGCAAATTTGCTATCTACGGATTCAGCAAAAACCTGCGGGAAGAGATGAAGCCGCACGGTATCAATGTCACATCGGTGCATCCCGGTGCTGTGATGACTGACTCATGGAGTGGTTTTGACAATTCGCAAAAGCGTATCATGGAAGCAGAAGATATAGCCAAACTCATCTACACAGCGACATTTCTTTCACCGCAGGCCTGTGTGGAGGATATTATCATTCGTCCACAGCAAGGCGACCTGTAAGCGGCCTTTGATGCCTGCTATTTGCCATTGATATATTTTCCGGTATTCTTAAGAAAGGCTTTTCTATTTTTAAAGCTGTCTTTTATGCGAACCGGCATCACCATATTTTTTTGTTTGCTGAGCTGGCTGTTACATGCACAGGTTCTGTTCAGGACCATTGTTCCGCAACAGCCAGTGGTGGCGGGTGAGTCATTCAGGGTGCAATATGTTGTCGAAACCACCGGGGATGAAGGGACATTGATCCCGCCGCCTTTTCGGGGCTTTCGCTTTGTGAGCGGACCAGAAGTGTATAACAGCGCAACGTTAACCGGCGGAAACGGCTATTCCAAAAATACGGTCTATACGTTGGAGCCATTGGCACCGGGTCGTTTTAAAATTCAGGGAGCGACTATACGGATCAATGATGTGTTGTATCGCAGTGAAGATGCATGGGTGGAAGTTATCAGCCGTAAACAGGCTTTGCAGCAACAGCAACAAAACGGAGCTTCTGCAGACATAAGTTCCTATCTTTTATTGCCGGGAGAAGATCCATACGAAAAGATCAGGCAAAATCTTTTTGTGAAAGTGCTGGTGGACAGGCAAGCCTGTTATCCCGGTCAGCCGGTGGTGGCCACGTTCAAATTGTATTCAAGATTAGAGTCCGGGTCGGAGATCGTCAAGAATCCCGGGTTTTATGGTTTCACCGTTTTTGATATGGTCAACCTCAGGGATAAACTAATGACCACCGAAAAAGTGAACGGGAAACTCTTTGATGTTCATACCATCCGCCAGGTGCAACTTTATCCATTGCAGCCGGGAGAATATATCATTGATGCAATGGAGATCAACAACCGGGTTCGTTTTTCCCGCAGCGCTGTTTCCCGCAAGCCTGAGCAAAAAATAGCGGAAGGATTAAGCGGTAAAGACGAGAATGAGGATATTCCGGGCACAGAGTCGTTTGAAACAACCGTAAAGACGGCAGCAGTTACCGTAAAGGTGAAACCACGTCCGGCATCGCCGGTTCCAGCTGGTTTTAATGGCGCCACCGGCCGTTTCAACATCACAGCTTCTTTACAAAAAGACCAGTTGGCAAAAAACGAAGAAAGTTGGTTATTGCTCACCATTCATGGCAAGGGAAATTTTACGCAACTATCAGCGCCAGAGATAGACTGGCCCGAAGGGATCGAAGGATTTGATCCCCTGGTGAATGAATCGCTGGACAAAAGCATCGTTCCTTTAAGCGGCTCCAAAACCTTCCGCTATGCATTTGTCTCTTCAAAACCGGGAGGGTACCTGTTTCCTGCATTAAAGTTTTCTTTTTTTGACCCCGACAGCAACCGGTACAAAACAGTTGCTGCAAAACCTATGAAGCTGACTGTTCTGGATGAAGAAAGAAAAACAGAGGTGGTGAATGACCCAGAGGAAAAAGTATCCATTACTGATATCAACCGTAAGACGAGTTTTATTGCAGCCGGCATTGTCGTGTTTGCGGTGCTGATTGTGATGCTTTACTGGATTTTGCACAAAAAAAGGAATTCAGCGACTGCCATTGCTGAAGAACAACCAGCAGTTGTATTTCCATCTGCTGAAGAAAGCCTGCAACCAGTTTATCATGAATTGGGGAATAGCAGCAGGGAGTTTTTCACGGCCCTTCATCAATCTGTTTGGAAAAGAATGACTCTCTTGTTTCAACTGTCCGGCACGGATATGAATAAAGAAGTGCTGGAGAAAAAATTGGAAAAAAGCGGAACCGCCGTCCAGGAAAGAATTTTGCAGGTGCTGGAGCTTTGCGAAGCAGGCATGTTCACACAGGCAGCCATTGACGAGAACAGGGAGCAACTGCTTGCGGAAGTGAAAGATCTGCTGGAGCAGGTTCAATCCTGATCACTCGGCATATTTGTAACCAACTCCTCTTACAGAATGAAAATACCGGGGATTACGGCTGTCTTCTTCAAAATATTTTCGGAAGCTGAGAATAAAATTGTCTATCGTACGGGTGGTGGGATAAACATTATAGCCCCACACAGCCTGTAATATCTTTTCTCGGGGCACCACTTCATTCTTGTTTTCGATCAGCAACTTCAGGAGCATAGTTTCTTTTTTGCTGAGTTGTATCTTCTGCCCCCTTTTTGTGGTGGCTTCCTGTGCTTTGAAATCAATGATGTTGTTGTCAAAAGAGTAAGTGTTGCCTATTGTTGTTTTATCCTGAATTTTTTTGTTTTTATTGATAAGCTTTTGTACCCGCAGCAGCAACTCCTCCAGATTAAAAGGCTTGGTGAGATAATCATCTGCTCCTTTTTTTAACCCGAGCACCCGGTCGGCGCTGCTGTTTTTGGCGCTGAGCATCAGTATGGGCACATCATTGTTGCTCAAACGGATGGTTTCTGCTACGGTGATGCCATCCATTTCAGGCAGCATCACATCAAGGATGATCAGGTCGAAATATTCAGCCTCAAGAGAATCAAGGGCGGCTGCGCCGTCATAGGATGAGGTCACACTGTATCCTTCCAGTTCCAGGTTCAGCCGAAGGGCCTCATGAAGATTTTCTTCATCCTCTACCAGTAAAACAGAACTCTTTTTTTCTTCACTCATCAGTCAGGTATAAAAAGTGACAGCAAAATTACTGCCGCGGGGAGAATGGTTTGTCACCGAAATGTCGGCATTATGGTCTGCGGCAATCTTACTGCAAAGATACAGCCCCAGCCCCGAGCCCTGCGCTTTTCGGGTGTTTTCGTTGCCGATGCGGTAGAAGCGGGAAAATATCTTTTTCTTTTCTTCATCAGGAATGCCCGGGCCTTCATCGGTCACTTCCATTTGTATGTGGGTGGATTTTTTTGTCAGCGATATGCTCACATTGCTTTCTTTGGGTGAGTACTTAAGCGCATTTTCCAGCAGGTTGTTGATAAGCATTTGCAGCAGCAACGGATCGCCTTTCAGTTCCACTTCGGGCTCTATATTTTCATTAAAAATTCGTTCCGGGAAACGACTCCGGAAATCAGTGATGCAATCTCTCAGCAGATCGGAAAAGTCCAGTTCTTCCCGGGTTGATGTATAACCACCGCCTTCTAGTTGAGAGGAGATAAGAATATTATTTGTCAGGGAGTTGAGGCGGAAAATTTCCTGCAGGGTGTTGCGGATCAGTTTTTGTTGTTTTTCTTCATCCAATGAATACTTCTGAATGGTTTCTAAGTTCAGCTTTGCCACCGACACCGGTGTTTTCAGCTCATGTGTCACAGCCATCATGAAGTTCTGTTGCTGCAACTGCATCCTGAACTGCCGCCGCACAGAACGATAGACAAATGCTGCCCCGATCAGGATAAGGATAAGAAAGGTGACCCCTTCGGCCACATACTTCCTGGTATTTCTTTTTATTTCCCTGTCAATGGCTGTGAGTTCCGAAGCGTATTCAGCGGCAGATAAATTGTTCTGCTGATGTTGCAATTGCCGGGTTTTGATATTCCCGATTTGCCGGTTTTGCTTTTCCAGGATGACGAACCACCACACTAATGCGGCAATGATGTATAGCAGCATGGACCAGTAGGTGATGGTGGCCCTGCGCAATCCTTTACGGCTGGGGTCGGTCATAGGCTCAGGGTTGTTTTTCTACACGGATGCCGGCATTCATCACATGCTCCAGCGGATCTTCCCGCATGATCTGCTCAATGGTGAAAGTGTAAGTGCCGGTTTTCAGGTATTCGGGATCTCCGAGTTTCAAACGGTGTTCGTAAATATCATCCATACCGGTGGCAAGCCATCCTTTCTCATTGGTGGCCAGCACAAGGTCTTTGCGAATGGTTAAGGTGTCGCTACCGGGAAGCACAGCATGAAGGTTGATGTAGATATTATTAAAATTATATTTCTCTGTATGCCTCAGCACCAGGAAAAGCTGGTATGGTGCTGTGCTGTCTTTGATGGTGAAGCTGAAAAAAGGGCGGAAACTGCTGCTCCATTTGTGGCCTGGTATGGCGACTGTTTTTTCATAGAGATCCACTGTGCTGCAGGAGATAAGACAAAAGGCAGAAGCCACAAAAAACAAAATAATCCGGGCAGAAGATTTCATTGCGTAACTATATTATATAATAAGGGTAAATTCGTATACTCTAAAGAACATTCAGTACCTGTTCCTTGGCTTTTTCCAGCTCATCTTTCATCATCACCACACATTTTTGAATGGTCGCATCATATGCTTTAGAACCGGTAGTGTTTATTTCCCGGCCGATCTCCTGCAGGATAAAAGAAAGTTTCTTCCCTTTTGATTCTTCTTTTTCAGCCAGTATGGTTCTGAAATATTCACAGTGGTTCTTCAGCCGTACCTGTTCTTCGCTGATGTCAATTTTTTCGATGTAATAGATCAATTCCTGTTCCAGCCGGTTGGTATCATAGTTGTCTTTGCCTACATATTCTTCCAGAAGTTTGGTAATACTTTCTCTTATCTTTTGCTGGCGCAGTGGTTCCAGTTTAATAACCTCTTCCTGTTGTTTCAGGATATTGCTTATCCGCATCTGCAGGTCTTCTTCCAATGATTTTCCTTCTTCCAGCCTGTGCATGTTCAGGTCATCAGTGGCAGCCAGCAGCACCTGTTGAAATTCTTCCCATTCTTTATCACTGAGTGTTTCGCTGCTGGGAGTGATCACTTCAGGCAGCTTCACCAGGGTGCTGAGGATATGGGAGGGATCAAGGTTGAGTGCGGCAGACAGATCGGCCAGCGGTTTGTAATATGCTTTGGCGAGGTCAGTATTGATGGTAACGGGTTTGGCATCGCCGGTGTCTTTCAGGCTGATCGTGCAATCCACGCTGCCACGTCCTAATTTTTCAGAAAGCAGGCGGCGTATATCAAATTCAAAAGGCTTAAGGATGGCGGGCAGCTTCAGGTTCAGCTCAAACTGTTTTCCATTGAGCGATTTTATATCAACAAGGAAAGTTTTTTTGCCGGCATTTTTTTCAGCCCTTCCGAAGCCGGTCATTGATTTCAGCATGGATATTTGTTTGATGTATTGTAAAGGTATTTTAATTGTAACGAATAAAATCATTCGGGTGCATTTCAAATCTGATAGCTATAGAATTTCGCTTTGAACGGTGGTATGCCATATGCTTTTATCTGTATTTCCCGGCAAAGAGCAACAGGTGCGGCATACCCGGTTGTATAAAAGCAGTATCGAAAACATGGAGTACACCAAATCATTTTCCATTGCAGCACCTTTTGCATATAAAGGGGGAAGAAAAAACAGGAGTGGGTGCAATAAAAAACCCTCCGGAGTACCGGAGGGATCAATATATGGATGGGTTAGTAAGTACGGGAAATAAATTTCCCGACACAATATTAAAAATAATTTTTCCTAACCAAAAAATATTTCCAATTTTTTTTATTCACATTTTAACCCGGCTTGTGGATAAGCAATGCTGTTTTTTGAATGAACTTGAAATGAGATGAGTGCATTGAATGTTTGAAAGATGATTTTGTTTTTTATCAGCATAAAAAATCAATTCAATGAAAACCTTGACCAGCCCGTGTTTCATCAGTTGTGTTTTTTTATGTGTTAATGAATACAAAGACAAACTGTATGTGTTGTGATAAAAGTAAATGATTAATGTCGCTTCTTTAAATGCTCTTTTCACCGATATAATTTTTTTTACCCCTTGCCTGCCAAAAGGCCGTTTAACCGCCGCCAATGGCCTTTTTTAAAATAAAGAAGGCCATTCACCGGCTTATTACCTTTGTCAAAACCTGTCGTTATGCGTTTTAAAGAACCGGTTTCATTAACAGAAATTGCTGCACTGATCAATGCAGAGCTTATTGGTAACAGTAGCGCATCCGCTACAGGCATCAATGAAATTCACCGGGTGGAAGAGGGTGATCTTGTGTTTGTGGATCATCCAAAGTATTATGAAAAGTGTATTCAATCCGCTGCAAGTTTTGTCATCATCAACCAGCCAATGGATTTCCCCGAAGGAAAAGCGTTGCTGCTGACCAATGAACCATTTGAGGCCTATCTCAAAATTATCAGCCATTATTTTCCTGTTGCACCGTCAACGAAGCCGGTCAGTGATTCAGCCCTTATCGGTGAGGGAACCGTTATCATGCCCGGTGCATTCATTGGCAACGAGGTCGTCATCGGGAAGAATTGCCTGATTTACCCCAATGTGACCATACTGGACAACTGTATCATTGGTGATGATGTGATCATCCAGGCCGGCACTGTCATCGGCAGTGATGCGTTTTATTATAACAAAAAAGCCAACAGGGAAGTGCATTATAAGAAAATGACCAGTTGCGGAAGGGTGGTTATTGAAGATGCCGTGGAGATCGGCGCCAATTGCAGCATTGACCGCGGGGTGACCCATGATACGGTTATCGGCCGGGGTACCAAGATTGACAACCTCGTTCATATCGGTCATGATACCATTGTTGGAAAAAATTGCCTGTTTGCCGGGCAGGTGGGAATAGCAGGCGGAACAACGATTGAAGATAATGTAATACTATGGGGACAGGTTGGAGTCAGTAAAACACTGACTATCGGGCAGGGAGCTGTTGTTTATGCACAAAGCGGCGTAGCGGCTTCTTTGGCTGCCGGCAAAACATATTTTGGATCACCGGCCGAAGATGCATCTGATAAAAAAAGAGAACTGGTCTGGATCAAACGCATTCCACAGCTATGGGAGAAAGTAATGGGAAAGAAATGATCAGCGGATCAGCATAACCGTTCCTTTTTTCATCACGGCTGTCTGGTTTGGAAATTTGTACCGGCAGCTCCATGCAAACACGGCATTGTCCGATGGCCGCCCGTTCAGCGAACCATCCCATCCCCGCAGGGGATCATTGCTTTTAAACACAACCTGTCCCCAGCGGTTATAAACAATAAATTCATACAATTCGGGAATGCCTGACACGATTGGCTTAAACAAATCATTCTTTCCATCCTGGTTAGGTGTAAATGCTGATGGGATATGGACATGCTGAGGACAATCTTTCACGGCCACCAATACTGTATCGCTGGCAAAACATCCGGGTTGTTTTTCAGCACTGACAATATATGCAGTACTAATATCCGGGTCAACCCATACTTCACGACCACTGCCGTTACTGATTCTGTAATCCGGCTGCCAGGAATAATTCATAAACCCGGCACTGGCCCGGAGACTGATTTTTTCTCCCCCGCAAATGATAGTATCGTTTCCAGCAAACAACTGTAATGACAGGGGGATTATTGTAATGCTGTCTTTGATGATATTGCCGCAGGCGTCTTCCACACTGACATAATAAATACCTGCCCTGTCAGCATGATAGCTGTTGCTGTTGGAATTATCCTGCCAGCGATAAACCGGGAAGCCCTGGGGTGCCTGGAGTAGTATGGCAGTTCCGGTGCAGATAGTGGTATCAGTTCCTAACGAAAATGACTCAATACGCTGATAAATGATAATGCTGTCACTAAAGTTTTTATTGCAGGCATTGGTGACTTCTACAAAGTATTGTCCCGGGGATGCAGCTTCAAACCGGGACAGAGAGGAACCGTCCTGCCAGGAATAGTTTATGTACCCGTCACCTGCACTGATAGTATGAGGAAATGAAGAGATGCATGTATCGGCGCCGATAAAGAAGGTAGTCAGAGGCGCAGTAAAAATAATTGTGTCTGAAAAAAAATTGCCGCATATATCGGTGGCTGTTACATAATAAGCGCCTTCGCCGGTTACTGTAAATTGCTGGCCGGACGATCCATCCTGCCAGCTATAGGAGGCAAAGCCATCGCCTGCATTCAATATTACCGGGGCGCAAAACACGGCATCATTACCCAATTGCACTGGTGGCGGAGAGGCCAGCACTTTAATATACAGGGAATCACTTAGAAAGCCACAGGCATCACTGTTCGTGTATAAATATCCTTCCCAGGCTTCTTTGAAGCGGATGCTGACAGCGGTATCATTGATGGGCTGCATTTCCTGAACTACAGAAAGGTCTATACGCCATTTAGGAAGTTTCAGGCAACCGGGATTGCGATATACAGAGAATGTTTGTCGGGGTGCGTTCAGGCAAACGCTGTCCGGCCCGATGATTTTCATTGAATCGCAAATACTGACACTGCTGCAAACTTCTTCCCTGTTGAAAGAAAAATCCTGCAATGAAAAATTAGTATTGATTGCCGTGACTGTTTCTGTACGAACAGTGTCCCATGCAAAATCAACCGGGGCAAGGGTATGCGGCTGACTGGTTATAAAGCTGCTGTCTTTGCCGGTGCAATCAAAAGATTCGTTGTTATTGCCCTTTATTTCAATTACCCTGAGAGATTCACTGCCATCTTCAGTTTGATTGGTAAAAAGCATAAAATTGTCATGTTGTTTGAACAGCGGTGAAAAACCTCCTGTTGAAAGCTCTATTCCGGGAGGAAACTCCATTTTTCGCTGGTTTTTAATAGTACCGTCTGGCAGAAGGGTGGCATATAGAAAACTAAGATTATTATATCCCCTTGCAAGGAATAGTGCTTCCCCGAATTGATTTGTTCGGGTTATGCCGGTGGAGATAGTGTAAGGAACTGCATAGTTATACGAGTAAGCGGATAAATTATCGAAATTGTTGTCAAATAAAAGGAGGAATGACGGATACTGACCACAAAGAGCTATTCTTCCTGATATGATTATCCTCCCGTCGTCCAATATCTTCGCTGAGTTATTACTTGCATCAGCCGAACCCAAACATTGAGGATTCTGAAAATTCAGGCAATGGCTTTTTGAAAATAACACAGAACCATTGTCTGCGTCCAGTTTGAACAACGCTACTGTTTTTTGATTGGGTGAATTGCAGGATAGCCCGCCGCCTGCCACTGTTTGTTGTGCAGCAATTAATACTTCCCCGTTTCTTTCCGTAACAGCATTAATATAATTAAAATGTATATCATTTGCCACAAGTGTGGTCTTCCATATAATATCACCAAGAGGGGATAGTTTATGCAAATAATAATACCCGGTCAAACTGCCTTCGACGGAATTCGTTTCTTCCGAATGTGAAGTCCCCAAATAAACAGCACCCCCCGGGCCTTCAGCTATTTCAAAAAGCCCGATCCAGCTAAAAATATTAACCGGGGGATAAACAGGTGACAATTTTTTTTGCCATACCAGGTTTCCGTTAAGATCAATTCTGTGCAGGTGGGGAATATATGCCTGTACTTGCCCTGAAACGATCTGCATTGTAGCCAGCAAAATATCACCGTTGGCGCATTGCAGTACTCTCCCTGGAACGATTTCATATTCGCCTATTAATTTTTTCGAAAAAACTATATTATTAAACTTGTCAAGCCTGGCAATAAAAGAAATGTCATGGGTATATGAAGGTTCAAGAATGCGTCCGAAAATAAAAACACCACTGTCGGCAAGAGGGATGGCATTCCTTACAGCTATTTTAGCGGAACCTGCATTTAATAAGAAAACCAGGCTGCTGTCCACGCAGGCTGTTTGTGCGGATGATCTTACAAGGGTGCAGACTAAAAGAATCCCTAACAGAGACCGAAATAACATAGGAGGCAGGGTTTGTTCCTCAAATTAAACTACAAACCTGAATATTTCAACAAATACACCCAATCCTGTATATGTCAGGGAGTAAAATCATACGGCAGCAAGTCGGCCAGGTTTTTCCAGCTCCAATATCCCTGGTTCACCCAATCCTGCTGATCGTAATAGTAGCCATTCTGTTTGATAGCTATCGGTTGCAGCAGGTCAATGTAAGAAATTTGCACTCCCACATCCATTGGCAATCCGGACTGGCGCAGGTATTCATTTTCAGGAATGGCTTTGGTATAAGCCACACTGATCTTTTGCGGATAATATAATTCCACTTCATCCAGCGAGTCGGCCCCATGGTAATATTTCTCCGATAAAGGATTAGTCAAAAGACCAAATTTTGTTTTATCACTCTCGTCCAGAACAGAAACAGTGAAACCTTCTTTTTTCAATGCGCTGTCATAAACGGACCGCATAAAATGCAGCCGCGAGCCATAGTAAGCTTTTTCCCGGTTTGCCTTCCAAACCATTGCCTGGCTCACGGTTCCCAATTTTTCAGTGAAAAAGCAGGTGCCCCTGTAAGAACTCATTTCTGTTTTATAGTAAAAAACAAAAGAATCAAGCTGGTAATGCAAATCATAGCCGAGGGCTTCATTGCTTATCTTAAGCGGCTCAGTGGCCAGTATTTTCAGTTTATCAGTGCGGCGGTAATAGAAAAACTTTATTGCTTCCGGGTTTTGAATGTTGCATTTCGCTGCAAAAGGGGTGGCGCCGATAAAATGCTGAAGAAAGAAGTCGCCATATTTTTCCCAGCCATCTGTCACTTCATTACTGGCTGTGATCACCACTTCACTAAGGCTTTTATCTTCCTTTGACAATAATATTTCAAACCGGTTGGTTTCGCCGGTGACACGAACAGTTTGTGTGAGATAGCCGGTATAGGTGAATACCAGCTCATACCCCCCCGATTTCAGTTGCAGCACAAACTCACCCTCTTTGTTGGTGGTGGTTCCCAACGTGGTGTTCTGGCAAAAAACAGAAGCTGAATTGAGCGGTTCACGGGTGGCGGAGTCAAGCACCACGCCGCTGACCGTAAACTGGCTGCTGGCTATTAAGGTTGAAAAGGTAAATATTGACAGAAAAAGAAAACGAAATGTTTGCATAGATGATGATTGCGGACTAAAGATACAATCTGCGGGACTACCGTTGCATTGCATTTACCGTGCCAGCGTATTTTTCGCAGGCCTTTTGAATGCTTTCCTCCAGCGGGGTGAAGGTGAAATCCGGGAAGCTGCGGAGTAGTTTATCGTTCTCAAACCAGGTTTTACTCATGGCCACCCTTGCACTTTCCCTTGTCAGTAAAGGTCTTTTGCCGGTAAACCATGATTTGATTTTTTCCATTCTCCAAGCAACATTCAATAATAAGCGGGTGGTTTTAACCGATGGTCTTTTCTTTCCAAATTTATCAGCAATTGTGTCGGTGAGTTTTTTAAAAGGCCAGGTGTCGCCATTAACAATAAACCTTTGTCCGTTGATATTGCTTTCCATCAGCATCAAGGTTACCTTGGCGACATCCTCCACATCCACAAACCCGTTGATACCGGGGCTGTACCATCGAAAGCCTTTGTATATGTTTTTAAAAATGGCGCAACTGCTGCTGTTCCAGTCACCATACCCGAGAATGGTGCTGGGGTTAAGGATCACAGCATCCAGCCCTTCTGCTATTCCCCGCCACAGTTCCAGTTCTGCCCGGTATTTGCTGCGGGCATAATGCGTATTCACTTTTGTGTCTTCCCATTTTTTTTCTTCATTCACCCGTCCGCCACCTGCTGTTCGTCCCAACGCCGCCACCGAACTGATATGCACAAGCCGGCGGATATTTTTTTCCAAAGCTATGTTCACGACATTGGCCGTGCCATCCACATTCACTGAATACATTTGCTTTCTTTCTTTGGCCACAAATGAAACAATCGCTGCGGAGTGAATAACGGTATCAATACCTTCCATCGCATCCTGCAGGGAAACCACATCAAGCACATCCCCTTCCACCCATTCCACTTTGTCCAGAATCTCAGCGGCCATCCATGATGGCAGTTTGTTGCTTCTGCGGATTGCCCTTACGGCATAGCCCTTTTCCACCAATGCTTTGATGATATAAGAACCGAGAAACCCGGTGCCCCCGGTGACGAGTATTTTAGCTGGCAAACTGATAAGTTGATGAATTAGCGGCGAAGATAATTCTTGTCTGTGGTTAAACAGGTCAGCTATATTCATAATAACCGCTTCCGCTCTTTTTCCCGAGTTTTCCTGTTTTTACTTTTTCTTCCTGTATAAAGGATGGTTTTAGCCGTTCCGGTTTATTCAGTTGTTCATACACGGAACAGCTTACTGCATAGTTCACGTCATTGCCGATCAGGTCCATCAGTTTAAAGGGGCCCATTTTGAAGCCTGATGCTTCAAGCAATGCATCGGCTTGCGCAAAATTGGTCAACCCCTCTTCTGACAGCCGTAATGATTCAATATAATATGGTCTTGCCACACGGTTAACAATAAATCCAGGTGAAT
>CAYTGN010000022.1:0-53883 GCA_964437415.1 uncultured Chitinophaga sp.
TTTAAGATGAAAAAATATATCTTAACCACCTGTCCTAATTTTGGGGAGCATTATAAACATTACTAAAATGCAGTGCCAAAACTGGTGACAAATGGACTGGTTTTAGCCAAAAGGCATCACAAGGAATAAGTTCAAAAGAAGAATTTGCAGTAATGGAAAAAGGAAAGCCTATGACTATTAATGGAAAATATTATCCCGATGTAATGTGGGTAAGAATTACTGTTCTGCTTTCTTCTCCTGATCTGGATGAAGACCTAAAAAGAAGTATTACAGATTGTTATTTCGCAAAAAACATAGGCCTGGTAAAAGAAGAATCACAAACATTCAGCTTATTCGACTGAGATTGGATGCCTTTTTTATGCAGGAATATTAGTAAGTCTGTTGCTAAGCAGATCAGGTTAAATTTTTGTGGCATCCTTGAAATTATCCACTGCAATTTGGGTAAATAGCTATTTTACCCAATCAAAAAGAAGTTACTTAAATACATCCTTAAGGTATTCACCTAGCAAGTTGTTAAAGACAACAGGTTGGTCAATATGGCAATAATGCCCGGCATCCTTTATTTTAACTACATTTCCTTTCCATAAATCAAATGGAGGGTTGTCAAGATAACCGGTATTAAGCAGGCTGTCCTTCTCTCCAAACATTACCATAACGGGGCCACCATGCTGTTCCAGCAGTTGTATTTCATCAGAAAGTTTTCCTAATGCAGCACTTTGCAAAAGAGAGGTCCTGAAGGGGGACCGGGTTTTCATAAAATCTTCAGTATGTATTGTTTTGTCATCTTTAATGCCTGACAGGATTTCATTCTCAAAAAAAGAGCTGACAACAGCTTTATCACTGTCATCTGAGAAGAAAACTTTGCTGGCATTCAGATTAAAAGCCTTTTCAAGCCCATAATTCTTTCCCAGTAAAGAAGGAGCAGCAAGGATAATACCTGATGGCTTCATTTGATGATTCAAAACCTCTGAAACTACATTGGTCCCCAACGAAAACCCGGTTAAAACAAAGGGGTCATTGCCAGCCAGTGGCTTGATCGCATTCGCCAAAATTTCACCTAACCGCAGAGGTGAATAATCATTGGCAGGATCTGCGGAATCCGAAGATGCACCATGACCGGGTAAGTCAAAGGCAATTAGTCTGTAATCTTTGAACTCAGTACCGGAAAATTGCTTGTACCAGGTGCGATGTGAGCATGAATTTCCATGAATAAATAAGATAGTCTTCGTCTGCTCAGAATTCACCTCCTTATATGCAATCTGAAAACCACAAGATTGAATTTGTTGAAGTATCATAGTTCATGTATGTTTTGTATTCTAAAATAGTATTTATTCTTTAAATAAGAGGGGTCTCAAACAGTGAAAAGCTTGAATCGGCTATATGTAGCGCAAGTATTGCTTTTGTAAAGCTCTACGGACAAACCAGTACTACAAGATTTTCTATCTGGATCCTGAAAAAGTCAGTGCCGAAACCTACAATCACAGCAATATCTTTTATAGCATACAAAAATCCCGTTCGGACAATATTTTTGTACATTGCAGCCCGCTGCGCTGTACATTAAAATATAACTATGTCAAACGACTTTCGAAAACAACAGGCCCTGGAATATCATGCCAAAGGAAGACCCGGAAAGATTGAAGTAATCCCCACTAAAGAAGCCAAGACACAAAGAGACCTCTCCCTTGCCTATTCACCCGGCGTGGCAGAACCCTGCCTGGAAATAGCTGCTAATATTGAAAACGTATATAAATACACCGCCAAGGGAAACCTGGTGGCGGTTATCAGCAACGGCACGGCCGTTTTAGGGTTGGGAGATATTGGTCCCGAAGCCGGCAAACCCGTGATGGAAGGTAAAGGGGTACTGTTCAAAATATTTGCCGACATTGATGTATTTGACATTGAGATCAACGAGAAAGACCCGGTAAAATTTGTGCAGATCGTGAAAGCACTGGAGCCGACATTCGGAGGCATCAATCTCGAAGACATCAAAGCCCCGGAGTGTTTTTACATCGAGCAGGAATTGAAAAAGCAACTGAATATTCCGGTGATGCATGATGACCAGCACGGCACTGCCATCATCAGCGCCGCTGCTTTGCTCAATGCCCTGGAAATTCAGAAAAAGAAAATTGATAAAGTAAAGTTTGTGGTGAATGGCGCAGGCGCTGCAGCTATGGCCTGCATCATGCTGTATGAAGCCCTTGGCGCCAAACATGATAACTTTTTAGTGTTCGACCGAAAAGGCGTTTTACATAAAGGAAGGAAGGACCTGGAAGAATTCAAACAAAAATTTGCAAATGCCAGTGGAGAACTGACGCTGGCACAGGCTATGAAAGATGCCGATGTGTTCATCGGCTTAAGTGCCGGCAATGTGGTGAATGCAGATATGGTGAAAAGCATGGCGAAACACCCTATCGTTTTTGCGATGGCCAATCCTGATCCTGAAATAAGCTGGGAAGAAGCTACCAATGCAAGAAAGGATGTCATCATGGCCACCGGCCGCAGCGACTATCCCAACCAGGTGAATAATGTGCTGGGCTTTCCCTACATCTTTCGCGGCGCACTGGACGTAAGGGCAAGACATATCAATGAAGCGATGAAACTGGCTGCGGTGAAAGCATTGGCAGGACTTGCTAAAACCCCAGTGCCTGATATTGTGAACATGGCCTACAACGAAAAAAATATTTCATTTGGCGCCAACTATATTATTCCAAAGCCGCTTGACCCCCGGTTGCTTGCTACCGTGGCCCCCGCTGTGGCCAAAGCAGCAATGGAAAGCGGTGAGGCCCGTCAGCAGATCGTCAACTGGGAGGTATACACCAATAATCTGAACAAAAGGCTGGGTCTCGATAACCAGGTGATGAGAGTGATCGGCAACAAAGCCCGCCGTGATCCGAAACGCATTGTATTTGCCGAAGCAGATAATGTGAAGATCCTGAAAGCTGCGCAGATAATTTTTGATGAGGGCATTGGCTATCCCATCCTGTTGGGTGATGAACAAAAGATCAGGCATATGGCTGCCTCCAATGGAGTTGATCTTGCAGATATGCCCATTTTTGATCCCCGCAGTGATGCAATGGAAGAAAAGCGGCTGGCCTATGCCGATATATTTTTTGCCAAAAGAGGCAGAAGAGGATTCAACGCCTACGAATCTAAAAAAGTGATGAAGGACCGCAATTATTTTGGTTGCATGATGGTGGAATGCGGTGATGCCGATTGTATGATCTCCGGGCTTGCAAAAAATTATCCGGATACTATTCGTCCTGCCCTGCAAACCATCGGCACAGAAGAAGGAGTGAAAAAAATCGCCGGAATGTACCTGATGCTGGCCAAGCAGGGACCGCTGTTTCTTGCCGACACTACAGTCAATTTCAACCCAACAGCGGAAGAACTGGCCGATATTACCCTGATGGTTGCCAAAGAGATCAGGAACTTCAACATCACTCCCCGCATTGCCATGCTGAGTTATTCCAATTTTGGCAGCAGCAATTCACCTGAGGCAAGATTGGTCTCCGAAGCAAGAAAAATAGTAAAAACAAAAATGCCTTCGCTGATCGTGGATGGTGAAATGCAGGCCAGTGTGGCTTTCAATAAGGAACTGATGAAGGAAAACTATCCCTTCTGTGAACTGGTGGATAAAGACGTGAATACCCTCATTTTCCCAAATCTTGCTTCAGGCAATATTGCTTATAACCTGATGAAAGAATTGGAAACGGCGGATGCGGTGGGTCCGATTTTGTTAGGGTTGAAAAAACCCGTGCATATCCTGCAGTTGGGCAGTTCTGTCCGCAGCATACTGAATATGGCATTGATCGCCGTGGTGGATGCGCAAACCAAAAGCAGAACAGCCACCGATGAAATCGTAAAAAAATCAAAATGGTGGAAACGCTTCCGGAAAGTGAGCCGTGAGCTATAGTCATAATTACTGGTAAGTTTTACCTCTCATTTTGTATTTTACACTGCAAATCCTGGTATGACGATTTTCAATGACATAGGCCGCTATCTTCTTATGATCAAGGGCATGTTCTCCCGCCCGGAAAACGGCAGGATGTACTGGAAAGAATTCATGCACCAGTGTGCTGAAATTGGTGTGGGTTCATTGGGAATTGTAGCGATCATTTCTGTTTTTATTGGCGCAGTTTCAACCATTCAGACAGCTTACCAGTTGGTCAGCCCGTTGATCCCCCCTTCTACCATTGCACAAATTGTAAGAGATACGGTGATCCTTGAATTTGCACCAACACTTGTCTGCATTGTGCTGGCTGGTGTTGCCGGCAGCCGTATTGCCAGCGAGCTGGGCAATATGAGAGTGAGTGAGCAAATAGATGCATTGGAGATTATGGGTATAAATACCAAAACTTTTCTCATACTTCCCAAGATCGCAGCAGCCTTGCTGATGATTCCACTGTTGGTGGTGATTGCGATGGTGCTGGGCATCTGGGGCGGGAGATTAGCCGGCACTATGGCAGGCATCCTTTCCGGAAGCACTTATGATAAAGGCTTATTGGAATATTTTGTTCCTTATAATGTCATCTTTGCACTTATCAAGGCCTATTTCTTCGCCTTTATCATTTCGAGCATTCCCTGCTTTTATGGTTATTATGTAAAAGGCGGCGCTTTGGAAATCGGCAGGGCCAGTACCAAAGCTGTGGTAGTAAGTTGCATCCTGATATTGTTTGCTGATTATGTGTTATCAGCTCTGTTATTGTAATGATAGAAGTAAAAAAAATACAAAAATCATTTAACGGCAGAACGGTGATCGAAGACGTCAGTGCCGTGATGAAGTCCGGCCAGTGCAACCTCATCATCGGGGCCAGCGGCAGTGGCAAAACCGTACTGATGAAATGTATGGTGGGATTGTTTGTGCCGGATGCCGGTGATGTTATGTATCATGGTCAGAATTTCACCACGATGAATCCTGCAGAAAAAACAGAGATCAGGAAAGAGATCGGCATGCTCTTCCAGGGCTCAGCTTTGTTTGACAGCCTGACTGTTGAACAAAATGTGATGTTCCCGCTGAATATGTTCACCAAATGGCCCATTAAAAAGAAGTTGGAAAGAGTGAATGAAGTGCTGGCAAGAGTGAACCTGGAAGAAGCCAACCGGAAATTTCCTGCTGAATTAAGCGGTGGAATGAAAAAAAGAGTGGCGCTTGCCAGGGCCATTGTCTTAAACCCCAAATATCTTTTTTGTGATGAACCCAACTCCGGCCTTGACCCCCTGACATCCCTCGTAATTGATAAACTGATCCGGGAAATAACCCTTGAATATAATATCACCACAGTTGTCAACACCCACGACATGAACAGCGTGATGGAAATTGGCAATTATATTATGTATATGCACATGGGCAAAAAAGAATGGGAAGGCAGCAACAAGGAGATCATTTTCAGCAAAAACAAATTGCTGAACGAATTCATTTTTGCCTCCGACTTTTTGCGGGATGCCAAAGAAATGCGGATGTTGGAAGAAAAAGGAAAGATTGCCAACGACCGCAACATGGATGATTTGCTAAAATAGTTTGTGGTTTGCAGTTTCTGGCTTATAGTTTCGTGTTATAGGCAAAATTCATCTTCAAAAGTAATTTTCTTTTGCAAAGGACCACATAAACTGTAAACTACAAACTATGAACTTTTAACTCGCTACTTTCCCTTACTTTTGCCGGACTTTTAAGCACACCTGATATGAGTATTCTTGTTAATAAAAATTCCAAAGTATTAGTACAGGGTTTCACTGGCACCGAAGGCACTTTTCATGCCACACAGATGATCGAATACGGCACCAATGTGGTGGGTGGCGTCACTCCCGGTAAAGGGGGCGGCACACATCTTGACAGGCCCATCTTCAACACTGTTTCAGATTGTGTAAAAGCAACAGGCGCCGATGTGAGCATCATTTTCGTTCCGCCTGCATTTGCTGCAGATGCGATCATGGAAGCGGCCGAATCCGGCATCAGGCTGGTAGTTTGTATCACTGAAGGAATCCCCGTGCAGGATATGGTAAGGGTGAAAAATTACCTGCAAGGCAAAAACACAAGACTGGTTGGTCCCAATTGCCCCGGGGTGATCACTGCCGGTGAATGTAAAGTGGGCATCATGCCAGGTTTTGTATTCAAACAGGGAAGAATAGGAATCGTTTCCAAGTCAGGTACACTGACATATGAAGCCGCTGACCAGGTGGCTAAAGCCGGGCTGGGCATTTCCACTGCTGTGGGTATTGGCGGCGACCCTATCATTGGCACAACTACAAAAGAGGCCGTTGAATTATTCATGAATGATGCTGATACAGATGCTATCGTTATGATCGGTGAGATCGGCGGCGGCATGGAAGCCGAAGCAGCAAATTGGATAAAAGAAACGGGCAATAAAAAACCGGTAGTTGGATTCATTGCCGGTCAAACAGCGCCTCCAGGAAGAAGGATGGGTCATGCCGGCGCCATAGTAGGCGGTGCCGATGACACGGCTGCAGCAAAAATGAAGATCATGAGTGAATGCGGCATCCATGTGGTGAGCAGCCCCGCTGATATCGGTAAGAAAATGGCGGAAGTGATGAACAAATAAGTGAAAACAGAAAAAATATCAATAAACAAATGGCCCCGGTAAACCGGGGCCATTTGTTTTATGCAAGTTTTCATGGAAATTCTTACCTGAAATCACGGATAAAACGGGCCAGCTCATCCTTACTGCTGCTGAATGTCAGCGTTTCGTTTGCCAGGTAGTAGTTTCTTTTATCTACTGTTTTCCTGTATGCATACTTGGCGATGTCCAGTTTATTATTCTCAAAGGAAAAGAGCAGCATCAGTTCTTTCACCTGCATAGCAGTAAGATTGTTCTGATCAACGATGAATTTGGCGGATTTCAGCCTGTTGGCTTCCAACCACTCCTTGCGGAGAGATTCTTTCACCCGGTCAAATTCATGGGCGGAGATCACATTTCTGAAATCAGGGCCCCGGCCGTCATCAAAATAATCATCATCATCATCGTAGTACCAGTCATCGTTACGGTCAATCCGGCGTTCATCCACGAACACTTTGCCAAACCTGTTCACGGTGATGTCGGTGTGAAAACCCCTGCGAATCAAAACAGTGCTGTTATAAATAACATCCTGTCTTTTACCCAGGCTGATTCCAAAACCGTTTCTTTTAACCTCACGGTATATCTTCACCGTGTGACGGCCTTCGGAAAGATTGCTGAGGGTGATGCTGTTCTTGCTCATGGCGACTTTCCTTCCGTCCACCTCAAATACGAGGTTCATGTTGTTTGTAACCGTTGAGATACTGAGGCGGCTGCCATTAAAGGCAAAAAGTGAAAGTGAGAACAGTGAGCTTAGTAAAAGGGTAAAAATTCTTTTCATAAAAATCTGATTGAAGGTTATTGAAAATTGTTTCCGCTTATTCGTTTTCCAAACTCATGTCATCGTGCCAAAAATCCGTTCAATGAAACGTTAAAGGGTCATACATTTCTCCGGGAGAAAATGCAGGAGTCTGCGGGAATCCTTGCTGCATAAGGATTCCAGGGCAAAGCCTGAAAAGCAACCCCTGTAACTAAATTTGTTGTAAAGAAAAAGTATTGCCGGTGTTTATGAATTTTAAGAAACCGGTGCATCTTACGGTCTCAACAGATTAGTTAACTTGTAGAAAAATTATCCGGCATGATTAAACCTTTCAAAACCTTATTCCTCACCAGCAGCTTTTTTTTATTATTAATAATGAGCAGCCATAGCCAGCAACCCGTCAAAACCTATGCAGCCGAATGGAAAAAGGCAGAAGCTATTGCCAAAAAGAATCTTCCAAAGTCAGCATTGGCTGAAGTAAAGAAAATATATACCCTCGCCAAAAAAGAGGGGCAGGATGCGCAGGTCATCAAGGCGCTGGTATATATGACCGGGCTGCAAAGCGAAACAAGGGAAGACAATGAAATATTTTCCATTAAAGAAGTGGAAAAAGAGATTTCAACCAGCAAAGAACCTGTTTCCGCTATATTAAAGAGCCTGCTGGCCGAAATGTACTGGAATTATTTCCAGGATCAGCGCTGGCGTTTATATAGCCGTACAAAAACAACAGACTTTAAAAAAGAAGATATAGCCACCTGGGGCGCCGAAGATTTTCATAAAAAGATCAGCGACCTCTACCTGCAGTCTCTGAAAGAGGAAAAACTGTTGCAGCTAACCCAGTTGCGGCCATATGATGCCATCATTGTCAAAGGAAATGTCCGCCACCTTCGCCCCACTTTGTTTGACCTGTTAGCTCATCGTGCTATCAATTATTTTGACAACGATGAAAGAGATATCAAAAGACCGGCCTACGCATTTGAAATTGATCAGGCCCCTGCTTTTGATCCGGCCGCTGATTTTGTAACAAGAAAATTCACGACCAATGATTCCCTTTCACTTCATCACAAAGCTTTATTACTCTTTCAAAAACTGATCGCTTTTCACCTGAAGGATGTAAAGCCTGATGCACTGATTGATGCCGACATTCAGCGGATACAGTTTGTGAAACAACGATCCGCCCATACTGACAAAGACCAGTTATACTTCAATGCCATCAACCATATTGCCCGCCAGTATGAAAATCATCCGGCGGCGGCCCAGGCCTGGTATCTATTGGCAGCCTATCACAATGAAAAAGCAGATACTTACAAACCGCATGGCGACAGCACACATCGTTTTGCAAGAGTGAAAGCAAAAGAAATAGCGGAAAAAATATTGGCGCAAAAGGATTCTTCCGAAGGAAAAATCAATGCGTATAACCTGCTCAATCAAATCAATAGCCGCTCCCTGCAATTCAGCCTGGAAAAGGTGAATGTTCCGGGCCATCCCTTCAGGGCATTGGTAAAGTATAAGAATTTTACTACCCTTCACCTGCGGTTGATCAAAGCAGATGAAAATTTGAAAAAACAATTAGAAGATCAGTATGGCGATAAGTACTGGTCTGCCATCATCGCCGCAAAAGCCGAGAGAAGCTGGCAACAAACCCTACCCGCTGCTGATAATGATCTCCAGGAACACAGCACAGAAATAAAAATAGACGCTTTACCTGCAGGGGAATATATGCTGGCGGCTGCGACAGACAAAGATCTCAATGACAAGAAAACGATCATTGGAGCCCGGTTCTTTTATGTTTCCAATATCAGTTTTGTAAACAGCAGTTATGATTATTTTGTACTTAACCGGGAAACGGGCCAACCCCTTGCCAAAGCAGCCATACAGGTTTGGGAAAGAAAATATGACCCCAAAACCTCCCGCTATATAAAGGAGAAAAATAAACGCTACCAGGCTGACGAAAACGGGTTTGCCAGGTTAGAAACAATCGGTGACAAGAACAACCGGTATATCAACTACAGTTTTTACCTCGACATTTCATACCAGGATGAAAGACTGTTCATGGATGAGCTGCAATACGATTATTACTACTACAGGGATGGCGCAGATGAGCAACCTAAAACAACTACCTCCATTTTTCTTTTTGCCGACAGAAGTATATACCGGCCCGGACAAACAGCTTATTTTAAAGGAATAGTGCTGACAAGAAATATTACAGAAAAAACCGGGGCTGTCAGCGCTGGTTATGAAACCACAGTCTATCTCAGGGATGCCAACTACCAGGATATAGATAGCATCACAGTAACCACGAATGAATTTGGTTCCTTCTCAGGTAAATTTCAATTACCGCAAAGCGGATTGAACGGACAGTTCAGTATTTACACGAAAAAAGATGCAGGTGAAGTTGACTTTCGTGTAGAAGAATACAAACGACCCAAATTCTATGTAGAGTACGAACCCATCAAAGGCACTTACAAAGTGAATGACAAAATAAAAGTGACGGGTGTAGCCAAAGCCTATGCAGGAAATAATATTGATGGCGCCAATGTCAAATACCGGGTGGTAAGACAACCAAGGTTCTTATACCCCTGGCTATTTTGGCGCTGGTGGCAGCCGCCAACCAATGAAATGGAAATTGCACACGGTGAAGTGAAAACGGATAAGGATGGAAAGTTTGTGGTGGAGTTCACTGCCATTCCAGACCTCACATTGGATAAAAAATTTGAACCGGTGTTTGATTACACGGTCTATGCCGATGTAACGGACATTAACGGGGAAACAAGAAGCGGCGAAAAAATGGTATCGGTTAGTTACAAAGCATTACTGCTGAAAACAACTATTCCTGCTTCATTGCCCGCCGATAGTTTGAAAACACTGTCAATCCGCACCGAAAACATGAACGGCGAATTTGAACCGGCAACCCTCACTGTCAGCATCAGCAAACTAAAAGAAGAAAAACGACTGATCCGCAAACGTTACTGGGAAAGACCCGACCAGTTTGTGATGAGTAAGGGAGATTACATCAACTTGTTCCCGCATGATGAATATGACAATGAAAGTGATTTAAAGAGTTGGGAGAAGGGGGAGAGGGTTTTTGAGAAGAGTGACTCTGCGAGGGTGAATGGTGAATGGTCAATGGTCAATGGTCAATTCGGGGCTGGATTTTATATAATCGAGATTGTTGCTAAGGGAAAGAATGGGGATGAAGTAAAAGATGTGCAGTATATCGAACTGTTTGATGAAAAAAGCAAGCAACTGAACCGGCCTGGTTATTTATGGACCGGTATTAAGCAAATAACCGTTGAACCGGGAGAAACAGCAAAAATTGAATTAGGTACAGCCGCAGACAATTTATTTGTAGTGCAGCAGATTGATAAGTCCACGGTCAACAGTCAACAGTCAACGGCCAGCTATTCCTTCCTGCAACTTAACAACCAGAAGCAGCTATTCTCATTTCCTGCAACGGAAGCCGACCGGGGCGATTACGGGGTGGGTTGGTTATTCGTAAAGCACAATCGCTTTTACCAGAACATACAAACCATCAATATCCCGTGGACGAATAAAGACCTGGCGATTGAATATGCCACTTACCGTGACAAGACATTACCCGGCAGTGAAGAAAAATGGAAAGTGAAATTTACGGGTTATAAAAAAGAAAAAGTTGCGGCTGAAATGCTGGCGAGTATGTATGATGCTTCTCTGGATCAGTTTTATCATCATGAATGGTATGAACCAGATATTTGGCCCAATTACTATAGTAATAAAGTTTGGATGAGCAATCAGAATTTCTCAATAACTGAGTCTAACCAGAAATATATTAATGAAAACAACAGGAAAAACCTTTATAAGCAATATGATATTTTATTATTTGACAGATATGGAGATGTCATTGTAACAGGATATGCAACTAAACGAAGAGGAGAGGAAATGCTGGCTGAGGCAGCAATTGCAGCTCCCCCCCATCCTGGAGAAGAAAAGAAAGAAGATAGCAGGGGGGCTTTTGAGTATTTGCAAAAAACACCAGGTGTTCAAATCGATAGTGAGGACATTACCAACCAATTTGACAGAAATAAAACTGGACAACAATCTCCCGAAGTCCAAATTCGCAAAAACTTCAATGAAACAGCCTTCTTCCTCCCCGATCTGAAAACAGACAGCGAAGGAAATATTGAATTCTCCTTTACGATGCCTGAAGCGCTGACCAAATGGAAATTCCAGGCACTGGCACATACCAAAGACCTTTCCTTTGGTTACAGCAGCAAAGAAATTATTACACAAAAAGACCTGATGGTGCAGCCCAATGCACCCCGTTTTATGCGGGAAGGCGATAAAATGGAATTCAGTTCAAAAATTGTCAATCTAAGCGATAAAGAACTGACCGGGCAGGTGCAGTTGCAATTGTTTGATGCAGCTACCAACCAGCCGGTGGATGGCTGGTTCCACAATGCTTTTCCCAATCAATATTTCACTGTGGCAGCGGGACAAAGTGAAGCGGTGAAATTTCCGATTGATGTTCCTTATTTATTTGACAAAGCCCTTGTGTGGCGGATCGTGGCAAAAGCCGGTGATTTCAGTGATGGTGAAGAGAACATGATGCCTGTGCTCACCAACCGGATGCTGGTGACAGAAACCCTGCCGCTTAATATGCGGGGAACCGGAACAAAAAACTATACGTTAGATAAATTATTGAACAGCGACAAAAGTGAAAGTTTGTCGCACCAGTCATTGACAGTTGAATATACCAGCAACCCGGCCTGGTATGCCGTGCAGGCCCTGCCCTACCTGATGGAATATCCTTACGACTGTGCCGAGCAAACATGGAACCGTTATTATGCCAATTCGCTGGCATCCATGATCAGCTACAGTTCGCCACGCATCAAACAGATATTTGAACAGTGGAAGATAAAAGACACTGCGGCTCTGTTAAGCAATCTTCAGAAGAATCAAGAGCTAAAGGCAGTGTTATTGGAAGAAACCCCCTGGGTGCTGCAGGCAAAGAACGAAGCTGAACAAAAAAGAAATATCGCTTTATTGTTTGATATGGTGAAGATGAGTGAGCAACTGAACAGTTCACTGGAAAAACTGAAACAGATGCAGCTCAGCAATGGCGGGTTTGTTTGGTTCAGCGGCGGGCCAGATGATCGCTACATGACGCAGTACATCATCACCGGAATTGGTCATTTGAAAAAACTAAATGCCTATGCCCCGGGGCAGGAAAGCAAACTGAAGCAAATACTGGTAACAGCTATCCCTTACCTCGATAAAAAGATCAAAGAAGATTATGACAACCTGAAAAAAAATAAGACTGATCTGAAAAAATATACCCCCGGCCATACAGAAATACAGTATTTGTATATGCGTAGTTTCTTCCCTGAATATGCCATTGATAAAAATTCGGTGACGGCATATAACTATTTCCGTAGCCGTGCACAACTGACTTGGACAACACAAAGCAAGTATATGCAGGGCATGACAGCACTCGCATTGCACCGGACCAATGATACAAAAACACCTGCTGCTATTTTAAAATCGCTGAAAGAAACCGCCATCAGCAATGAAGAACTGGGTATGTACTGGAAAAATCAAAGCAGCGGCTGGTTCTGGCACCAGGCGCCGATTGAAACACAGGCGTTGCTGATTGAAGCCTTTGCAGAAGCAGGCAAAGACACAAAAACGGTGGATGACCTGAAAACATGGTTGCTGAAAAACAAACAAACCAATAACTGGAAGACAACCAAAGCAACAGCTGAAGCCTGCTATGCTCTCTTATTACAAGGCACACAGTGGCTGTCAAATGAACCTGTGGTGGAAATAAAATTGGGCAGTACAACAATTGGTTCAACCGATAACAAACAAGAAGCGGGAACAGGTTACTTCAAGAAGGTAGTTGAAGGGAAAAACGTAAGCCCTCAAATGGGAAACATAACTGTGGCCGTAAATCCCCAATCAACTAATCAACCAATTAACCAATCAACCACCTGGGGCTCCATCTACTGGCAATACTTTGAAGACCTCGACAAAATCACAACCGCTTCTACCCCGCTGAAACTGGAGAAAAAACTGTTCGTTGAAAAAAACACAGACCGGGGACAAGTGCTCACACCCGTAAAAGAAGGCGACAACCTGAAAGTGGGTGATAAAATCAAAGTAAGAATTGAACTGCGGGTGGACAGGGATATGGAATATGTGCACATGAAAGACATGCGGGCATCAGCATTAGAACCGGTGAATGTACTTAGCAGCTATAAATGGCAGGGTGGTTTGGGCTATTACGAAAGCACCAAAGATGCAAGCACAAATTTCTTCTTTAATTACTTAAGAAAAGGCACCTATGTGTTCGAATATCCTTTGTTTGTGACACATGCCGGCAATTTCAGCAATGGGGTGACAACGATACAATGTATGTATGCGCCGGAGTTTACTTCGCATAGTGAAGGGGTTCGCATCAATGTTGAGTAACTAACCCTGAGCCTGGCGAAGGGTGGTCATGTTTAAGCAGTTTTATGTACGCTGTTTATATTTTACTTTGCAAAGATGGCAGTTATTATACCGGGTTGTCAAATGATATGGATACAAGAATATGGGAACATCAGACCGGGGTTTTTCCAAACTGCTATACATTTAAAAGAAGACCGGTAAAGCTGGTTTGGGAAACCAGGGTAGCAACATCTGAAGAAGCGAATAAACTGGAAAAGCAAATAAAAGGCTGGTCAAGAAAAAAGAAGGAAGCTCTGATAAATGGAAATATTGATGAATTGAAAAGACTTTCAAACTTTAAAAAAGAAATACCGTTAGTGCCCCTTCGACAGGCTCAGGGTCAGGTAGACTTTCTCATCATCGGCCAGGGCATTTCCGGAACTTTTCTTTCTTACTATTTACAAAAACAGGAAAAAAGCTTTCTCGTCATTGATAATAATTTCAAAGATGCCCCTTCAAGAATAGCAGCGGGTATTATCAATCCTGTCTCAGGCCGGCGGCTGGTGACCGTGTGGATGGCCGATGAAATAATTCCTTTTGCCTGGAGTGCATACAAAGAAATTGGCGAGCAACTTGACATCAACGCTATTTCACAAAAAAACATCATAGATTTTTTTCCAAATCCCTTCATGCGGGAAGGCTATAAAAAGAAAATTGAAGAAGGCGATCCTTATGTCAGCCTTCACCATGAAGAACAGATTTTCAACTCCGTTTTCAATTACGAATTTGGCTGTGGCAAAATAAGCCCTGCTTATACGGCACATCTTGAAACATTGCTGCCGGCATGGCGAAAACATTTGGAACAAAACAACCAGTTGCTGGAAGAAGATTTTGATCTTTCTTTTTTACAGGTAACAAATGAATCGGTCACTTATAAAGATATCAGCGCCGGGAAAATTATTTTCTGCGATGGCCCCTCCTGCATCAACAATCCCTGGTTCAGCCGTTTGCCCTTTGCTCCGAATAAAGGTGAAGCACTGGTGGTAGAAATACCCGGCATGCCGGCAGAAAATATTTATAAAAGAACCTTGTCATTGGTGCCGATGTTGCAAAAAGATATTTTCTGGGTCGGTTCGGCCTATCATTGGGATTTTGACAACACTGACCCCACTCCTGCTTACAGAAAAGAAGCCGAAGACCTGTTGAAAAGCTGGCTTAAATTGCCTTACAAAGTTTTGGAACATCGTTCAGGGCTTCGCCCAGCCACATTGGAGAGACGGCCATTTGCAGGTTTGCACCCGCTTCATCCGAATGTAGGCATCCTGAACGGCATGGGCACCAAAGGTTGTTCGCTGGCGCCATTTTTTGCCAGCCAACTTACCGGACAATTGCTGCATGGAACTGCCCTTACCGCAGAAGCGGATGTAAAAAGATTTACCAAAACCCTGTCAAAATGATAGGTACGGAGAGATCAGAAAAAAGTGAGCCGGTAGCCGTGCAAAAGCACATGCTCTTTTTTTCTTGTTTCCGGAAAATAATGACGCACCAGGCAAAGAATAGTAAATGTTATCATGGTTCGGATTTTATGATCTTGTTTTCAGTCATAGGATCCTGGTTCAATACTCTGCAAAGGGCATCGTATAACTCAGGCATATTTTGCTTCAGTCCTTTTGGATTTTCAAAAAAAGCTTCCACACTCACTGCCCAAAACTCATGCAGGTTACTGAATGCATAGCTGCGCAAATAGCTGCGGCGATTGGTGATCACATCGGCCAGTATAGGCCCGGTGCTGCTCGAAAATTTTTCATAATTCAGCCTGAAATGTGAATCAATGCCGTATTGTGCAAAAAAGTTATTATACAAAAGAGCATGCGCCATTTCATGCACTGCAACATTGATGTTGTCATTTTTATGTGAATAGCCGTATAAAAAATGCTTCCACGAAAGATAGATGCCCTCCGGCGCCACATGCCCGATATAGAGTTCTTCATCATTATCCATGTGATACGCATCTGCCAGTACATATATGTCTTTGAAATGAGCCAGCATAAAGTTGCGCAGGCCAAAGGTTACCTGCACAGCCGATGCACTCACCAGCACTGCAATGTCTTCGTTGTTTTCCAGCCCGATAAAATGAAATTTTTTACCCGCCCTGAACTGGTACACTCTCTTCACAAAACGTTTCTTTTCCTCAACAGGCATATCATTGAAATAAGTGAACAGGCTGCCGATCACAAAAGCATAATTGTCATAAATATCATCCGGAACCGCCACCTCAGAAGGTATGGTGGCTGAAGAGTTCGCTGACCCACGGGCAAAAACACTATTCAATTTGCGCAGAAAGGATTGCATAAAGTACGGTTCGGGATTACAATATAGGAATTGACCGGCCAAATTGCAAGCCATCATCGCTATATTTGCAGCCTGTTGAAACAGCTGTAACATAAGGGTTTGGTAGCCAGCGACAATACTACTATCACCTGCTGTTGCGACGCTCCGTTCAACCACAACAATTCTATTGAGCATTATCGGGATTTTACTATGTACAGAACTCACAACTGCGGCGAACTGAGATTGACAAACACTGGAAATGAAGTGACCCTGGCCGGATGGGTGCAGACCATCCGCAAATTCGGATCTATCACTTTTGTTGATCTGCGTGACCGTTATGGCATCACCCAGTTATTGTTTGGCGAAGAGCTGAACCAGCAATTAGATGAAAATTCACTGGGCCGTGAATTTGTGCTGCAGGCTACCGGCAAGGTGAATGAAAGAAGCAATAAAAATCCCAACATTCTCACCGGCGATATTGAATTGATTGTTTCCTCTTTTACCATCCTGAACAAATCGGCTGTGCCGCCATTCACCATACAGGATGATACCGATGGCGGTGATGACCTGCGGATGAAATACCGTTATCTGGACCTGAGAAGAAACGCTGTAAAGAAAAACATCGAATTGCGCTATGCGGTGAACCGTGCTGCAAGAAATTATCTGCACAGCAACGGCTTCATGGATATTGAAACACCGTTTCTTATTAAATCAACCCCTGAGGGAGCAAGAGATTTTGTGGTGCCATCAAGAATGAATCCCGGCCAGTTCTATGCTCTGCCTCAATCACCGCAAACCTTTAAGCAACTGCTGATGGTAAGCGGATACGACCGATACTACCAGATCGTAAAATGTTTCCGGGACGAAGACCTGAGAGCTGATCGTCAGCCGGAGTTCACACAGATAGACTGTGAAATGGCTTTCGTGGAGCAGGAAGATATCCTGAATATGTTTGAAGGTATGGTGAAATCCATTTTCAAAGAAGTCAAGAATATTGACTATACAGAGAAAGTGGAACGAATGACATGGGAAGATGCCATGTGGAACTATGGCAACGATAAACCAGACATCCGGTTTGGAATGAAACTGCTGAATTTGAAAAAACCTTCTTCTGTTTATCAAACCAAACAAGACCATGCTTCGCTGGTGAGTGGTGTGGATTTTAAAGTTTTTGATGAGGCCGAAACAGTGCTGGCCATTGCTGTGCCGGGTTGCAGTGAATACAGCCGCAAACAAACCGATGAACTCACCGAATGGGTAAAGCGGCCTCAGATAGGAATGAAAGGTCTTGTCTTTATTAAGTGTAATGCAGACGGAACATATAAAAGCAGCGTTGATAAATTTTACAGCGAAGAAAAACTAAAGGCGATCGCTGATGCAGCCCATGCAAAAGCAGGCGACCTCGTTTTGATCCTGGCAGGTGCAGAAGAAAGAACAAGAAAAGCGATTAGTGAGTTGCGGCTCGAAATGGCGGAACGTCTCGGCTTTCGCAAAAAAGATGAATTTAAATTAGTGTGGGTACTCGACTTCCCGTTGTTTGAATATGATGAAGAAGGCAACCGCTGGGTGGCACGACACCACCCTTTCACTTCACCACGGCCTGCTGATATAGATACCATGATCGGCAACAGCCCGGTGATTGAGAATGCCGCTGAATACTTAAAACATCCCTATGCCAATATCAAGGCCAATGCCTATGATATGGTGATGAACGGAAACGAAATTGGCGGCGGGTCCATTCGTATTTATCAAAGAGAGTTGCAGGAAAAAATGTTTGCTGCCTTAGGAATGGATAAAGAAGAGCAACAGCACAAGTTTGGTTTCCTGCTCGGCGCTTTTGAATACGGCGCTCCGCCACATGGCGGCATTGCCTTTGGCTTTGACCGTCTTTGCTCCATCCTCGGCGGCAGCGAAAGCATCCGCGACTTCATCGCCTTCCCGAAAAACAATGCCGGCCGTGATGTAATGGTGGATGCTCCGGCCACAATTGATGAGAAGCAGTTTGAGGAGTTGCAGATACGCTTAAACTTAAAGTAATTGCATGACCACCACATGGCTCCTGTTCCGCATCATTTGCCTGCTGCAAATGCTGGCCACTGTTTTTTTCAGCTTCACTTCGCTGATCAGTTTTTTTCAATATGGCCGTTTTTATTTTGTATTTGAAACCATCGCTTTTATCCTGATGGCATCATTAGCCATTTTTGCACTTAGCCTCATCAGTTCCAACTATCCTGATAAACCTGTAACAGGTAAACAAAAATCGGCGTTCAATTGGCTTTTCCTGATCAATTTTTTGTTGCTGGCTTTTTTGTTTGGCCTGCTGTTCTCATCCTATCGTTCTGTAAAAGCCGCAGCGCAACTTACCGGTATCAGTATTACCGAACTACCGTTCAGGGTTTGGCTCACACCTGTTCTTTTTGCGACCATCCTGGTTTTCCAGTTCATAATTCTTTACGGGTTATACATCCTTCGCCGCCTGCTCTACCTGAATTATCTCAGCGCCAGCGAATTTGAGTTTGAGCAAAGAAAAAAGCCAGACAACCGCTAAGCAATCCCTTTGTTCTTCCTGATCTTGTAAATAAGATAAACGATCGTCATCACCGTGATGAGTCCCATGATCCAGAACACAATGCTTCGTGACGGCAACTGACGGTCAGCGCCACGGTCAATCTTTTGTTTACATTGCTTCATGTAGAAATATAACTGGGGATAATTTTCATTCATATTTTTTACCCGGTCAAACCGCTCCAGCGCCTTGCGGTAAAACTGCTGATAAAACAAACTGATCCCTTCATTGAAATAATGTGTAGCTTTTCCTATAGCCGGTTGCACATCGGCTGCTTCAATAAACTCATTGATAACAGAAACAGGGATGGCAAAATTGAACCCGCTGGCTAATGCACTGCCGCCCTGGTCAATGCTGCCAAAAGTGGCAAGAGCTATCACTTCCCCTTTATCATTACAAACAGGGCTGCCGCTGCTGCCATGACTGATGGCGGCATCCATCTGGATCACCGGCCAGCCACCTATTGATTTTTTGATGGCGCTGATGATGCCCGCAGTGAGTGTGGGTTCAATCGCCGCATCACTTGATAAGAAAGTATTACTAGTTACCGGTTCGGGAAAACCGAGCACCAGCACAGGTGTGCCGATGCGGGCCAGGGAATCATTATTGAAGACCAAACATGGCATATTGACCACCTCATCAATCTTCAGGACAGCAACATCTTTACCCGGCATAGGCTGGCCTTTTACGATCACCCTTGCCGGTTGGCTGGCAGTGCTGGTCTCACCGTTTTCCATATCATTCCGGTATAAAACAAAAATTTCCTTCTTCAGATCAAAGAGGATCATGGATGAAAGTTGCGAATAGATAAGACCGTAAGCATTGTACAACATTTCCCGTTGCTGACCCGAAAGGGTCATGGCCCAGGACGACTGCAGGGAGCTGATATTGGCCCTTGTTACTTCCTGGAATGTTTCGAGAATGAATTTATTGCGGATAAAGGCACTGTCTTTATCTACAATATGACAATTGGTGATAATGTACCCGTCATCGGTGATCAGAAAACCTGTTCCGGTTGACTGTACCCGGTGGGCCTGCCTGAAATATTCTTCGCTTGCTGAAAAGAAACGAAGCGGCGAACGGTACAGGGCTTTCACTACGATGTCTAATTTTTGTTCAGGCGACAATATCTTGCCCGATGTGTCTAATTTCTTTACAGAATCAACCAGCCTGTCAAAAACCCTTTTGTTGATCTCAACCTTATTTACATAGACCGTTGCAGAAAAAACCGCCTGCACCATCACCACGCCGGGACTATTGCGGGCATAGTTCTGCTCCGACCCGGTTGTTTGAGCAGGCAAATATTGACCTGTGATGGTCAATAAAACAAAACTGAAAATGATATGGAGAAAATAACGATGGTTCTTCATATGTTTGAGCAAATGCCAAAATACAAAAATAAAGGTGGCTATTCTCAAAAGATACAGGTCATAAATCCATTGCGTTAAAATTAGTTCATGCAGGCCGCAATAAGGAGGGGTTTTTGTATTTTGTTGCAGAAATTATTCTGCATGCGTTATTACCCCTTTCTTGCACTGATCATTTTTCTTTCGGCCTGCCAACGGGAAAATGAAGGGCCTTCCCCCCTGCCTGCTCAAACATTGCTTAACACAGCCTATGGAGCTGATGCTGCACAAAAAATGGACATCTATCTCCCCGAAGGACGCAGCACTGCAGGCACCAAAGTAATCGTTTTGATTCATGGCGGCGGCTGGTCAAGCGGCGACAAAGGAGATCTGAACATCGGCATTGATTCGTTAAAAAAGAGATTGCCCGACTATGCTATATTCAATATCAATTACCGGCTGGCCTCCGGTTCATCAAACCTGTTTCCTGCACAGGAAAATGATGTAAAAGCCGCTATTGAATTCATAATTTCCAAATCAGATGAATATGCCATTTCACAAAAGTTAGTGCTGCTTGGGCAAAGCGCAGGCGCCCATCTTGCTTTGCTGCATGGTTATAAAAATGATCCTGGAAAAAAAGTGAAAGCCGTAGTATCATTTTTCGGGCCAACCGACCTTGTTGCTTTTTACAATGCCAATGTAATCTATCAACTGATCCTTGCATCTGTGACAGGCCAGACACCTGCTCAAAATCCTTCCATTTATGCCCAGTCAAGCCCCACAAGTTTTGTCAATCCCCAAAGCCCTCCTACGATATTATTGCATGGTGGCGCCGACGTTGTTGTGCCTCCTTCCCAATCTGCATCACTGGCTGCACTGCTGCAAACAAACGGGGTGACTCACCAGTATGTTTTTTACCCGGCAGAAGCCCATGGCTGGCTTTTTCCCACCCTTACCGATTCCTTTAATAAGATCGAGGCCTTTTTGGAAGCAAATGTGAACTGACAGCAATATGCTGTTGTTTTTCGTTACTTTGAAAAGTGAACCAGCATATTCCACTTGCGGAAAGAATCCGCCCCGCATCATTAGATGAACTGGCAGGTCAGCAACACCTGACAGGCAAGGGCAGCATATTGCGAACAGCTATAGAACAGGGCCACATTCCGTCAATGATCTTGTGGGGGCCACCGGGCACGGGCAAAACCACCATTGCTAATATCGTTGCAAACAGTCTGCATGTCCCTTTTTATACACTTAGCGCCATTTCATCAGGAGTGAAAGAGGTGAGAGAAGTGATTGAAAAAGCCAAAACACAAACAGGTTCCATTCTCTTTATTGATGAGATCCACCGCTTCAATAAAGGACAACAGGATGCTTTGCTGGGCGCCGTTGAAAAAGGTATCATCACCCTGATAGGCGCCACCACCGAAAATCCCTCGTTTGAAGTGAACAGCGCCTTGCTGAGCCGCTGCCAGGTATATGTCTTGAAAGCATTAGATGAAAAAGACCTTGTGCAACTGCTGCAAACCGCTATTGATAAAGATGAATTTTTATCAAAGAAAAAAATTGAGCTGAAAGAAACAGAGGCACTTATAAATATTTCCGGCGGCGATGCCCGGAAATTATTGAACCTGCTGGAACTTGTAGCCTCCCCAAACCCTGCCTCGTCGGCAGGCAAGGCCTCCGAAGGAGGGGCTTCTGAAAAGTCTGAAAAATGTATCATTACAAACGAAAGGGTTATGCAGGCTGCACAAAAAAAGATAGCCCTGTATGACAAGAGCGGTGAGCAACATTATGATATTATTTCTGCTTTTATCAAATCCATAAGAGGAAGCGATCCCAATGCGGCTGTTTACTGGCTGGCGAGAATGATCGAAGGGGGCGAAGATGTAAAGTTTATTGCCAGGAGATTGGTAATACTCGCCAGCGAGGACATTGGCAATGCCAATCCCACGGCATTAGTTATGGCAAATGCTGCTTTTGAAGCTGTCAACAAGATCGGCTATCCCGAATCAAGTCTCATACTATCACAATGTGCCATTTATCTTGCCTCCAGCGCCAAAAGTAATGCAGCCACTGTAGCCATCGGGGCTGCCATGAATGCGGTGAAACAGCATGGCGATCTGCCCGTGCCGTTGCATATCCGCAATGCACCGACAAAATTGATGAAGAACCTCGGTTATGGAAAAGATTACCAGTATTCGCACAGCTACGAAGGAAATTTTTCGGCGCAGGAATACCTGCCTGGTGAAATAGCCGGCACAAAATTTTATGACCCTGGCGCCAATGCAAGAGAAGAAGAGTTGCGGAAATTCTTAAAAAGCCGCTGGAAGAATAAATACAATTATTGAAGTTCAGAAGCAGGATCAAACAGCAGGGGAAAGAACTGTCCTTCCATTTTGTTACCCTTTTTTACAGCAGTCACTCCTTCAAGTAATGGTTCATCAGAATCAGACATTACCCCGTCTGCAAATGCGTTGATCACAAAAGCCCTTCTGGGCCTGTCGCTTTTGTTCTCACCGGATCCGTGCAAAGTGAGTGAATGATGAAAAATTGCTTCACCCGCTTTCACTTCTGCATACTGCGGGTTATCAAACTGCTTTTTTTGATCTTCAGTTAAGAAACCCCTGATCCCTTCCAGTTCTCCTGCAATAACCGGCTTGGGCAGCAAACCCCATTGATGGCTCCCGGCAATATATTGCAGGCAGCCATTTTCCTTTGTTGCATCATCCAGTCCGCACCAGCAGGTGAGATGCGCCACAGGCTTGGTTCTTGTCCAGTAAGAATAATCCTGGTGCCAAGCCACAACTCCACCCTTTTTAGCCGGTTTATAAAACAACTGGTCATGCCAGAAACGAACGGGGTTGTTTTCCAGCAGTTGACTTGCAGCCATTAGAAACCGTGGATTCCACAGCACATCATGAAAACCGGGTGTGATACGCCAGGCCCCTAAAGCATGAAAAAGAATAGTGGAAGGATCGGCAGACTCATTGGAATGAAACTCGTAAAACAATGAATGACCCGGGTGGCTGGTATCACCTAACTGTGTCAGTTCGTTGCGCAAAATCTCTGTTTGTTCTTCATCCAGCATCTTTACCCCGGCGAGATAACCATTTTCATGAAAGAAATGAACCTGCTCTTCGGAAAGCTTATATTGTTCCCATTCACTTTTGGAAGTGGGCCAGCGAAATAATTTGCCGGCCAGCTGGTGAACCGTGCTGAGATCAGAGAGAGTCATGCGGATGATTTTTTTAAAAATACATTTTTTGCAAAGTGTGTTTGCTCTTTCGTTAATTTTATTTTTCCTGCAAAAAACCGCAGAACTAACTTATACTTCATGAAAATAACCTGGATATTAAAAAAATTTGATCAATTAAGTGTTGATGAATTATATGCCATACTGCGGCTGAGAAGCGAAGTGTTTGTGGTTGAACAAACCTGTGTTTTCCAGGACATGGATAATAAAGATCAGCAAAGTCATCACCTGATGGGATGGCTGAATGATCAGCTTGTTGCTTATACAAGACTGGTGCCTGCAGGTGTGACTTATCATCTCCCCTCCATTGGCCGGGTTGTTACATCTGCATCTGTCCGTGGCAGTGGTGCCGGACGTTTGCTGATGCAAAAAAGTATTGAGGAAATAAGAAAGATCAGCGGTCCTTCCCCGGTCAAGATCGGTGCACAATTATACCTGAAAGATTTTTACAGTAGTCTTGGGTTTGAACAAACCAGTGGTATATACTTAGAAGACGGCATCGAACATATCGAAATGGTACTTTCATGAGTTGTTTTTCGTAATTGCCCCAAGTAGAAAAACAACAAGAACTGTCACAATAAAAAAAACAATTACTGTTCTCTTTGTTTTGGGATTTCTATTTCTATTTTAGCCTTGAAATCCAATAGTAGAAAAACCAGAAATCTGATACCATGAGAACAATTGTACCTAAAGTGCAGTGTTTTGTACTTGTTTGTCTTCTCACTTTTGCATCTTTTCGTTCCCATTCCCAGTCTGTCAGCACACCTGATGGAAAATTTGAAGTTGGCCTTGGCTTAGGTCCCTCCTTTTTCCTGGGTGATCTTGGCGGCATTCGTGGTGAGGGAAAAACTTTCGTAAAAGATGTAAACTTCCCCTTTACCAAGTTGATGAAAGGGCTTTATGTGAATTATTACCCAACTGAATGGTTAGGGTTTCGTTTAGCCGCTAACATTGGCGTACTGGAAGCACACGACAGTATTATCAAAGATAAAGGCGGATGGGAAGTGGACCGGAAAGAAAGAAACCTTGGCTTCCGCTCCAATATTTTTGAGGCATATGCGGCCTTAGAGTTTTACCCTACTGTATTCTTTGAACAATACGATGGGCTTTTTGGAAAACTCCGCCCCTATGGTGTTATCGGCTTTGGCATGTTTCATTATAATCCCAAGGCTCAATACATTGCTCCGAATGGTCAGCGTACCTGGGTGGAACTGCAACCACTTCGTCTCGAAGGACAGGGCATGGCAGAATACCCTGACCGCAAGCCTTACTCACTTTGGCAACGGGAAATACCGATGGGCTTTGGAGTTAAGTATTATCTGAAGGAGAATATGTATATAGGTATGGAAATACTGCACCGCAAAACATTTACAGACTATATAGATGATGTTAGTACAAAATATATTGACCCCTCCTTGTTTGACGTATACCTTACACCACAACAAGCCACATGGGCCAGGCAATTGATGTACAGGGAGAATTTTTATAATCCGTCTGTAAACCGTCCATATATCAATCAACAACGGGGCGACCCTAAGGAAAATGATGCTTTCTTTACCGGTATACTACGATTAGGCTGGCGCATAAACGGAGCCAACTCACCAAATAACCGTGCAAAGAAGCAATTACGATGTCCTGTTTTTTATTAACAGTATAAACCACCCGAACCCTTATGAAACCAAAAATTCTGCTATTCAAGGCAAAAACATTATGCACTCTCGGTCTTAGTGCCGGTTTGCTGACCGGTCAGCCATTGTTTGCCTCCCCCTCAGTTGCCACAGACATAGAAACTTCTGAAACAGGCGGCGAGGAACCGGTAAACAGCAGCAAAGACAAAAAGAACATTCTAAGCAATTCAAGGAGCAATCCGGTAGTAAAGATTTACCCGGACATCATACAGAGAAGTATGCATGTGGTGGCAAAAGACGGTGATGCCGGAGAAATGGATTTCTTCGTATTTGACCTGCAGGGTACACTGGTGCAAAACTTTAAACTGAAAAAGAAAGACCGGTATAAGATTGCCGGGCTGGCCAAAGGAAAATATATCTATCGTGTGTTTGCCGGCGATGAAGAAGCTGTGAGCGGGCAATTTGAAATACGATAATAAGTTCTTTTAAAATTCATTCAACGCTGTTCCGATAAGCGGCAGAGGGCTTAATAAAATCTGATACCCTGGTTGATAACCTGATCCGTTCTCTATTGGTACTCTCATTAGTATACATTTTATTAAACACCCTTTGCCAGGCTTATTGGACATTCATCACTCCGAGTTCTTTTATTTGCTATAACTAAGCGATCCGCAGCGCCTGCCTTCGGGCAGTCAGGAAAATTGTTCTAATCCGGTATCCGGGTGAAAAACCAGGTAACACTGCACCCTAAAAGATTTTTTCAATTACTTCCTGTAACCGCTGCGGATTTTTCATTTCAAACCCCCATTAAGATTTCTCCATTCAAACCTTCCTGTTATTAACCGGTTTAAAAATAATAGCATCATAACAGTCAAGTTTTCAAAAAGATTGTTACTTTAGGTTCACAGACCTGCAGGGGTACGTACCCGCCCGCCAGGGGCGAATGCCGAAAAGCCAGAAGAGTAGGCCTAACTAACTGTATAACCGGAATGGAACAACAGCAACCTCCGCCACAACCAGCTTCTAACCCTGCTGCATCAAAAGGTATCAATGTTATCGAAAGGGCAAAAAATATTCTTGTTACACCAAAACAAGAATGGACAGCGGTTGAGAAAGAAGAAACCAGTGTCAGCACTATTTTGACCACTTATGTTCTTCCTCTATTGGGCATTGGAGCTTTGGCCGTTTTTATTGGACAAGGATTGATTGGTAAAAGCATGGGACCTTTTGGCGGCAGTACAGCAAGCGTAAAAGCCGGATTAATCGGCGCTTTGCTTTATGTTGTTTTTTCAGTACTCACTGTTTTCATAGTAGCGGCAGCAATTGATGCGCTGGCCCCGACTTTCCAGTCTGAAAAGCACTGGAGAAAATCTTTCCAGATGGCGGCATATTCTTTAACGGCCGCTTATATCGGCGCTGTATTCTACATATTGCCGGCTCTTAACATCCTGGTGATTCTTTGCACCTTGTATGCAATATATCCGCTGTATACGGGCATTCCTATTATGAAAAAAACAACCGTGGATAAGCAGGTAGCTTACCTGGCCGTGGTGATCCTGATCACCGTTGTAGCCATCATACTGGTAAGTATTATACAGGCAGAGATCATTAAATCAATCAATACACCCAAATTTGGTGGTTTTAATATGAGAAACTTCTGATTTTAATAGTAATCCTGGGACAGGATGGCGGATGCCGAAAAGCCAAACGAGTAGGCCCAATCAAAATCAACCAGCGTATTATGGAAAATGTAAACCTACACAAACAAAAAATGATTGCTCTAGCAATTGCAGCATTGGCACTTATCGCCATGTTTTTACCCTGGACTATTCAAAAAAATCCTTTAGCCGGTTTTTTTGGAGGAGGAGGTTCTATTAATATGAACGGATTTCGTAGCGTTGGCCTGATCAGTTTTCTCGGAGTCATTGGTGTTGTCGTAGCTTCCTTAATTGGAGATAAAACAAAGGAATACGACGACAACTCAAAAAAGATCGCTATGGCCTCATTTGGGGGAATTGCTTTAGGTGCCCTAATTTATTTCATTTTAGTAACAACAAAAAGTAAGGCCTATGGAGCTTCAGGTGGCATTGGTATATGGATTGCTTTAATTGCCGGGGCAGCAGGTTTGGCCTGGGTGATGGGAATGATAAAACTACCCGCCAATAACCCTCCTGCCCCACCTAATCCTCCTGCTCCACCCACACCGCCTCAATCCTGATTTCAGACAAACTACAATAATGACAAAGGTCACCTTACCAATAGGTGGCCTTTGTCATTATTAATGATGTGAAATGATCAGGCTTGTGCAGTTGGTCCGCCAAAATTCATCGGCAATTGTATATCCTCCAGGTCTTTGATAGGCCCGTTCATGGCTTCATACTTGCTGATATTCTCTGTCATTGCTTTCATAAACCGCTTGGCATGTTGTGGCGTCAGGATGATCCTCGATTTCACTTTGCTTTTGGGTGTGCCGGGCATCACATTCACAAAGTCAATGACAAACTCTGCATGAGAATGAGTGATGATCGCCAGGTTGGCATAACTTCCTTCTGCTATTTCTTCAGAAATCTCGATGTTTAGCTGGTTGGGTTGATTTTGTTCCGCCATCAGATGATTTTAAGAATACAAAGGTAGCCGTATTGGAAGAACCAAAAAAGGCAAGAAGCAGGTGTTTTCACAGTTGCCAACGCAGTTGCACTCTTACTTCCGTTCTTCTGTTGCCGCTGATCTCATCCAGTCCCGAACCCACCGTTTGCCTGTTTTGATAAACGGTCTGTGCCCAGCGCAGCCAAAGGGTCAGTTTTTTACCAATATCATAGTTCAGGTTCAGGTAATAACGATAGCCTTTGTCAAAAAAGGCAGGAATAGAATAGCTGTACAGCACATCATTCTCATAGGCATATATCCGGGAATTGTAATCATCTGTTTCAAAGTATTGCAACCGCAGTGTTCCCGAAAAAGGTTTCAGCATAGGCCGGCAAATGAGATCGGCATAAAAAAGAAATCCGTTTGATTGGTTGTCACCATTTTTGTCAAACCACATCAGCTCTGCCCTGTTGCGGATGGCCCATGTGCCGTTTAATTTATACATCACCTGTGTCCGCAGGTTTTGTCTGGGCAATTTCACCAGGAAATTGGTAACCGTAGAATTACCTGATTGATTGGCCTGCTTGGTTTCGCTGCGGTAGCGGATATAAAATTCTGATTCCCGGTTAGGGCTGAAAGTGAGTTGCGTCAGGAAATCGGTGCCGCTACTTGGCGCATCCACCAGGAATTTAAGCCAGGGAAATTTAAAAATATCCGCATAAGCATCCAGCCGCCACCCTTGGGCAGGACGGATGCTGATGCCGCTGTAAAAACCTGTTTCATTCGTGGGATAAGTATTTTCAGTAAATGCATTCCCATATACCGCCTGGTATTCTTTGGCAATGGTTCGTTGCAGCAAGGAAACATCCACCTTTGAATCAACAATTAACATCAGCCCGTTGATAAATGCCTTACTGAAGTTTTTATCGGCAGCAGCCTCTCCGAAAAAATGAAGATTGCGCCAGGTATAACTGTAGTCAATACTGACATTCGTCCAGTTGTTGCCACTGATAGCATACATGTTATAAGGCTCAGCCCTGCGTTGAACCGGTTTTGAGAAATTATAATGCACAGCATTAACACCCACCTGCCAGCGGTTGCCCCTGTACAGCACATTTCCTCCAAAAGCGGTTTGGGTAAGCAAATTTCTATCAGCCACTTCAGATGGCGTCCGATGATAACCAGAATTCAGGAACGAGGAAATATAATCTTCATTGTTAACTGTATCCGCCACAAAATTTGCACTCAGCTTTCTCACAGATACAAATGCTGTTGACTCAATTTTTCCTTTTTTTATGGTTATGCCTGCCCCGCGGTGGAAATAAAATTCACCTGCCGAATTGTAAGGCCTCAGCACCGGCGACTGTCGTTTGATACCCATCACATCAACACTCTTTTTGAAAGCAAGGCTTTGCCATTGAATGAGGCCCTGTCCCATATTCACGGTAAAATCTCCCAGTGCAAGTGATTGGATGATGCCAATTCTCCTGGCAAATAAATGAACAGAATAAAAATCGAAACCCTGTTTTTGCGCCCCGCGGAAAAACTGCTCTCCTGCATCCTTATCTCCTACCAACCCGTACTGCAACGTATTCTTGTAAGTGTACCGATGACGAAAAAAAAGACGCTGCGGGCTGCCGAGGTATTTTGTACCGCTTGTGGATTTATCAAAACCCCGTGATCTTTCCAGCACCTGCGACACCCTGAGCAATAAACTGTGATCACCGCCATTAAAACGTTGTAAAAAAGCTGTGGCAGCAGAAACCGATGCCGAAGTTGTTACAAATGGTAATAGCTTTTTGATAGTTTCCACATCCCACGACGGCACAGCCTGAAGTTCATATACGCTGATCAGTTTTCCCATCAATCGCCGGTAGGCAAGAAAATTTTCTATCTGCAGATCGGTGAGAATCCGCAGTTCCTTTAGCTCAGTGGCATCAGCCTGGTTCAGGTTAAGTGGATGACGGCTGTAATAGCTTATTTGCTGTAGATAAGAATCGTCTTCTGTTTCGGACTGATCCACATCGGTAAGGTTTTCCAACTGCTGCTCGGTAACGGGTGGTATCACCTGGGAATATGAAGCGGTGATACAGCACAGAAAAAACCATATGATAAATACAGGTTTCACGACTGCTTTTTGGAAAATGTAAACAAGATCATCAGCCCGGGTGTCACACCAAGCTGAGGATGATATTGTGTGACGAGATCAAGCCGTAGTGATTTTAATGAAATCCCCACTCCTGCCCAGCCCGATGAGGTGGCCGATGCAAAGCCAATCCGGCCCATCAGCTGCGGCATGAATTTATATTGCATGGATGCCTGCACATTAACGGGCTGGTCCTCTTCCTTGATAATCTCTGCGCTGCAATAAAATTTTTCTGATGCTTCATATGCCAGCGCTGCTGTATAAACCGATGCCAGTTTTTCTTCCCGGTCTTTTCCGAATTTTCCACCAAAAGGATTGCTGGCATGAAACCCCGTATGAATCTTATCGGTCAGGTGCAGTATCACACCCAATTCGGCACTTACTGTTGAGGCATTCCCATAACCAGCGGCCTGTAGCCCGTTATAATTGAACTGAACACCTATATCGGCCTTTTCTCCCATTTTTCGGGCATAGAGCAGACCGATCTGCGTTTCGTTATATTCAGAAAAACCGGAATAATGGGTGCTAAGTCCGAAATTTCCTGAGGAAGTCGTTATGCCAGCTACGGCGTTGAAAGAATTGAGTTCATTCAGCATAAACCGTTTTTCTCCATAAACGCCTGCTGCACTTTGTGGCAAACGGGCCAGCGATGCCTGGTTGGCCGTCATAGAAAATATATCTGTGTGGGTAAGGCTGTAGGCACCGGTTCCGGCATATGCCGCTGTCAGCGGTTTTCGCAGGGTTTGGGCCGAAACCAAATGGCAGATAAGGTTACATGCCATGAGCAACAAGAATATCCCTCTCATCAGCAGTTGAATTTGGCTTTAAGATACAAGGATGTGGCTGAGCGGCAAAAAAAAAGACGGGACTTTTTGGGCTTCCATCTTCTCACCGCTACCTTTCATACGGGTAATAGTATTTAATGTTTGACTATTTTGAAAATAGTAAAAAGTTTTTATCTCAATGTCAGAAAGTTGAGATAAAAAACTTTGTGTACGTTTGCGCCATGCAAATTTTAGACGGTAAAAAAGCATCGCAGGCTATCCGCGATGAACTGAAATTAGAAGTGGCCCAGTTAGCAGCCGAAGGCAAAAAAATTCCGCACCTTGCCGCTGTGCTTGTGGGCAACAACGGCGCCAGCGAAACCTATGTTGCCGCAAAAGTGAAAGCCTGTGAAGAAGTTGGTTTTAAATCAACCCTGCTTCGGCTGGAAGATAGTGTATCAGAAAATGAATTACTGTCGCAGATAGAAGAACTGAATAATGACCCGGATGTGGATGGTATATTGGTGCAACTGCCGCTGCCAAAGCATATTTCAGATGAAAAAGTGATCAATGCCATTGACCCGGATAAAGATGTGGATGGATTTCACCCGGTGAGTGTGGGTAAAATGGTGCTGGGTTCCCCCAGTTTTGTTCCGGCCACTCCTCATGGCATCATACTATTGCTGCAACATTACAAAGTCGAAACAAAGGGAAAACATGCTGTTGTGATCGGCCGAAGCAATATCGTAGGAAGACCGATGAGTATTTTATTAAGCAATAATTCCAATCCCGGGAATTGCACAGTCACGATTTGCCATTCTCAAACAAAAAACATCAAAGAGCTTTGCCTGCAGGCTGATATTATTGTAGCGGCATTAGGTCGCCCTGAATTCCTGACAGCTGATATGGTGAAAGAGGGAACGGTAGTGATTGATGTGGGAATTACAAGAGTGGAAGACAAAAGCAAAAAATCAGGATTTAAATTAAAAGGCGATGTGCATTATGAAACCGTGTCGCCAAAATGTTCCTGGATCACCCCGGTGCCGGGAGGTGTGGGGCCGATGACAATAGCCGCCCTGATGAAGAATACCTTTACCTCCTGCCGCATGAAAAATTAGTTTTTCAGAAAAAGTGAAAGATAAAATTTGAGAGCAATAGCTATTTCCAGTCTTCCGGTGATGGAACATTTCTATACCATCCAGGGTGAAGGTTTTTACCAGGGAAGGGCTGCCTATTTTATTCGACTGGGTGGTTGTGATGTAGGTTGTGTGTGGTGCGATGTGAAAGATAGCTGGGAAGCAGATAAACATCCAACCATGGATGTGCAAAGCCTGGTGGCAGCCGTTAAAAAAACACCTGCTAAACTGGCGGTGATCACCGGCGGCGAACCGCTGATGCATAACCTGGATATGCTGACAAAGGAATTAAAAGCTGCCGGGTTGCAAACAAATATTGAAACTTCCGGCGCACATCCCTTAAGTGGTACCTGGGACTGGATATGCCTGTCACCTAAAAAATTCAAAGTGCCTTTGCCCGAAGTTGTTCCACTTGCAAATGAACTGAAAGTGGTCGTCTTTAATAAATCAGACTTTGAATGGGCAGAGAAATATGCATCGCTGGTTTCTGCACAATGTAAATTATATCTGCAACCCGAATGGGACAAGGCTGCTCAGCTAACCCCATTGATCATTGATTATATCAAAGCAAATCCCCAATGGGAGTTAAGTTTACAGATTCATAAGTACATCAATGTGCCTTAGCCAATATCTGTTCAGGCAGACCGCTGTTGCTGAAGCAAATAAAGTTTTTTGTACTTCAACCAGGTCAATTGAGCAATCTTTCTGGCTATGACAAAACCAAAATAACCGTCTAAGAATCCAAGCCTGATAAAATAGCTCCGGACAAATGCCCAGGCAGGGTTTATTGTCATTTTAAACCAGTTGGATTTCTTACCAAGTTCAAAATATGCTTTTGCAGAGATACTGCTGAAGCGTTCGTTTTGCAGGTTGTGTTCCTCAATACTAGTGTAAGAATAATGAAATATATCCCCCTTCAGCCATTTGCCTTTTTCTTTGGAAATGAATTCCACACCCGAATGGGGATTAATACCCGTCCACCGGGCTTTATGCCTGTTGAACAAACGCAGTTTTCTGTCGGGATACCATGAGCCAAAACGGATAAAGCGGCCGCAATAATTCGTACACCGGTTCATAGTATAACCCGGATACAACAAGTTACTTTTTTCTTCTAAGATTGAAGCAGACAACACAGGAGATAACACTTCATCTGCATCAAGGCAAAGAACCCATTCATATAAAGCCAGGTCTAAAGCTTTATTGGCCTGCTCTATATAACCCGAAAAGGGACTTTCAAAAAACCTGGCGCCTTTTGCAAGACATATTTCTTTGGTCCGGTCGGTGCTGAGTGAGTCCAGCACCACAATTTCATCTGCCACATTACTTACTGAATCAATACAGCGGCCGATATTCTTCTCCTCGTTATATGTGATAATGACAACGGAAAGCTTTTCCATAACGTCTGTAAAAGTAGCAGAAAAAAAGAACCGGTATCCGGCATAACTGAAATAAATCATGCAAGCATACGTTCTAAGTATTCTTATCTACCTTCATACAATGAAAAGCCTGAAAAATATCTATTGCTGTACTTGGTTAATTTTTTTTATCTCACTTCACTCTTTTTCCCAGCCCTACGACCCCCTGAAGGTCAGCAAAAAAGCTGTATCACTTTTCACTACAGCACAAAGCAAAGCGGAAGAAGGTAACATCAGTGAAGCGTTTTCGCTGCTGGAGCAGGCGATAGCCACCGATAACCGCTACGTGGATGCCTATCTGCTGCAGGCCCTTCTTTTCAGTGACCGTAAAAAATATAACGATTGCATAGCTGCCTACGAAAAAGCTTTCAGCATTGATTCCGTTTATACATTTGACTATAAACTCCCCTACTCGATCAACCTGGCCGGAAAAGGGGAGTTTGAAAAGGCATTGACTGCAATAAACAGTTTACTCACTTCACAAAAACTTCATCCCCGAACTAAATCTTCTGCCGAATACCGGAAACGCTGTTATGAATTCGCCGTAAACTATGCACAGAAAAACGCCAATAAAAACTATGTGTTTGCCCCGCAAAATATGGGAGATGCCGTAAACAGTACCGAATCGGAATATTTTCCTTCTCTCACTATTGACGGGAAAGAATTTGTTTTTACACGACGGGTGAAGGACTTTAATGAAGACTTCTTCTATAGCCGGCAAAATGAAAAGGGGGGCTGGGAAAATGCAAAACCGATGGAGGGAAATGTGAACACCCCTATGAACGAGGGTGCACAGAATATATCACAGGACGGGCAATGGCTGGTTTTCACCGGTTGCAACCGCCGCGATGGTTTTGGCAGTTGTGATATTTATATTTCTTACCTGACCGATAAAGGCTGGAGCGAAGCTATCAACTTCGGCAGCAAAGTAAATTCAGATCAATGGGATTCGCAACCCTGTCTTTCACCAGATAAACGGCAATTATATTTTGCCAGCCGCAGATTGGGCGGATATGGAGGCAGTGATATTTATGTGTGCCACCTGCAATCAAATGGCCGCTGGAGCGAACCGGAGAATATGGGGCCTGCTGTAAATACAGCCGGTGATGAACAAAGCCCTTTCATTCACGCCGATAACCAGACGCTTTACTTCACCTCAAACGGGCATCCCGGTTATGGTGATGCTGACCTGTATTATGTGAGAAAAGGGCCTAATGCTGTTTGGAGCAATGCTACCAACCTCGGTTATCCGATCAACACTATTGACCAGGAAGGCACTCTTTTTATTGCCGCCGATGGCAAAACCACTTACTATGCCAGTGACCGCAGCGACAGCAAAGGCGGGCTTGACATTTATAGTTTTGAATTGCGGGAAGATGTGCGGCCTTATAAAACACTATGGGTGAAAGGCCAGGTGTTTGATAACAAAACCAAACAAGGCCTTCCATCCGCAGTGGAACTGATTGATCTTGCCAGTAAAGAACCTTTGTCCAAAGTGCAGACAGATGAAAAAGGAAATTACCTGATCACTTTGCCCGTTGGAAAAGATTATGCCTTTAATGTAAACAGGAAGGGATACCTTTTTTATTCTGATAATTTTTTCCTCAGCCAGCATGCAACAGATTCAACTTATGAAAAAAACATTCCCTTACAGCCCATCGAAATGAATGCGGCTGTTGTGCTCAACAATATCTTTTTTGATGTGAACAAATTTGATCTGAAAGCAGAGTCACAGGCCGAACTTGACAAACTGGTGCTGCTGCTCACTGAAAACCCTTCTTTAAAAATCGAGATCGGCGGCCACACAGACAATGTGGGCAAACCTGCCGACAATCTTACCCTCAGCAATAACAGGGCAAATGCTGTGGTGAATTACCTTACATCGAAAGGAATAACCCCGCAACGGCTCAGCGCCAAAGGGTATGGCGAAACAAAACCCGTGGCAGATAATAAAACCGATGCTGGCCGGGCTCTCAACCGGCGAACAGAAATGAAAGTGACGGGGCAGTAGAGAATAGTGAACAGATAATACTATTTAGTTGCGGAGAGTTCTTTATTTTGCCGCTCCGTCAGGTTTTCATAAATGTCCAACGACCTTTTATACCAAATTGCATTATCGCTTACTTCCAACATCGGCCCGGTGCAGGCTAAAATATTGGTGGAGCAGTTTGGCAGCGCCGAAAACATTTTCAAAGCAAAAATCTCACAGTTAAAAAATACAGAAGGGATTGGGGAGATAAGAGCCGCCAGCATCAAAAATTTTGACCGCTTCCAGGAAGCCGAAGAGGAAGTAAAATTTATTGAGAAATACAATATTCAGCCGCTTTTTATCAGTGATGAAAAATATCCAAAGCGATTGCTGAATTGCTATGACTCTCCGGAACTGCTCTATTATAAAGGCAATGCTGATCTAAACACGGCGAAGATCGTTGCCGTTGTCGGGACAAGGACCCACACAGAATATGGCAAACAGGTTACGGAAAAACTGCTCAAAGACCTGGCCTCACTTAATGTGCTTGTGGTAAGCGGCCTTGCTTACGGAATAGATGCGATTGCACACAAAGCTGCCCTGAAAAACAATTTGCCAACTGTAGGTGTATTGGCACATGGTCTTGACCAGATCTATCCCTCCCATCACAGCAACCTGGCGAAAGACATGCTGAAAAACGGCGGGCTGCTCACAGAATTTCGCAGCCGCACCAATCCCGACAAACATAATTTCCCCACCCGCAACAGAATCGTTGCCGGCATGAGTGATGCTACAATCGTGATTGAAACCGGCATCAAAGGAGGCAGCATGATCACAGCGGAATTAGCCAACGGTTACAATAAAGATGTGTTTGCCTTTCCCGGCAAAGTGACGGACAACAAAAGTGACGGATGCAATTATTTGATCAAAAGCAACAAAGCGGTATTGCTCACCGATGCGCAGGAACTGATCGAACTGATGGGTTGGGAAGAAAAGGCTAAAAGTAAAAAAGAGGAAAAGAAACAAAAAGAGTTGTTTATAGAACTCACCAAAGAAGAGAAAATAGTCGTTGATATTCTGAAAGAAAAGGAAACAGTGCATATTGATGAGATCAATTTACGCAGCAACCTCAGCAGCAGCACGGTGGCTGCTGCCATCCTGAGTCTTGAATTGCAAAATGTGGTCAGCAGTTTGCCCGGTAAACTGTATTCACTTTCATAAGAATGGCCGGTAAATTTCATTTGGCGCATATTTGGTTGCTGTCCTATCTTTGCACATGGCAACAAGAAATATTCCCTCTCAAACCCCCGTTTCCAACAAATTTTTCGGTGAAGGACTGACCTTCGATGATGTGCTGCTGATGCCCGGTTATAGCCAGGTGCTGCCCCGCGATGTGGACATCCGGACCAGGCTCACCAAAGAAATTACGCTAAATGTACCGCTGCTTTCTGCAGCCATGGACACTGTTACAGAAGCAGCTTTGGCCACCGCACTGGCCCGTGAAGGCGGCCTCGGTATTCTGCATAAGAACATGACCATTGAAAAACAGGCGGAGCAGGTTCGTAAAGTGAAAAGAAGTGAAAGCGGTCTGATCATTGACCCAGTCACCCTCCGTGCCGATGCCACAATCGGTGATGCTCTGCGACTGATGCGGGAAAATAAAATCGGCGGCATTCCCATCGTTGATAAGAACGGAAAACTCGTCGGCATTCTCACCAACCGCGACCTGCGGTTTGAAAATGATATGAAAAGAAAAGTGAGTGAAGCGATGACCAAAGAAAATCTCTACACCGCACCTGAAGGCACTGACCTGAAAAAAGCAGAAGAGCTTTTCAAAAAAACCAAAGTTGAAAAATTGCCGATCACTGACAAACAGGGAAAACTGAGGGGCCTTTTTACCTACAGCGATATTTTAAAATTAAAAAGTCATCCCAATGCAGTGAAGGATGCTTTTGGCCGTTTATTGGTGGGTGCAGGTGTTGGTATCACCAGAGACATTCTTGACAGGGTGTATGCATTGCAGCAGGTGGGTGCCGATGTGATCGCATTGGACAGTGCACACGGTCATAGCAAAGGCGTGATTGCTGCACTGAAAGAGGTAAAGAAAAACTTTAAAAAAATCAATGTCATTGCAGGTAATATCGGAACAGCGGCCGGTGCCAAAGCATTGGCGGAAGCAGGTGCTGATGCGGTGAAAGTGGGTATTGGTCCCGGTTCTATCTGCACAACGAGAATTGTGGCCGGGGCCGGTGTGCCGCAACTGACGGCGGTGATGGAAGCCTTCTCTGTGTTGAAGCAAAAGAATATCCCGATCATTGCCGATGGCGGCATCCGCTACACCGGGGATATGGTGAAAGCGTTGGCAGCCGGAGCTGATTGTGTAATGATGGGAAGCATTTTCGCCGGTACCGAAGAAAGTCCTGGTGAAACGATCATCTATGAAGGAAGAAAATTCAAAGAATACCGCGGCATGGGTTCACTCGGCGCTATGGCAACCGGCAGCAGCGACCGCTATTTCCAGGATGTGGAAGATGATGTAAAGAAATTTGTGCCCGAAGGCATTGAAGGCCGTGTAGCCTATAAAGGAACTTTAAAAGAGATCGTTTATCAATACACCGGTGGTCTTCGTGCCGGGATGGGATATTGCGGTGCAAAAAATATTGAAGAACTGAAGAAAGCTGAATTTGTCAAGATCACCAATGCAGGCATGAGAGAAAGCCATGCGCATGATATTGAGATCACAAAGGAAGCGCCTAATTACAGCAGAAGGTAGTTAATTGACAGGTTGATAAGTAGACAGGGGAAGTTCCTTATCAACTTATCAACCTTTAAACTTACCAACTCTCCTTCACTCATCCCCCATCACTTCAAACGTAATGTATTGTTTGCGGTAGGCTTTCACATGCTGACTGTTCTGGAAAGCAGGCTCCCATTTCTTTGATTTTTTTATCACACGGATAGCCTCTTCTTCCATGCCGAAACCAATATTGGTCAGCGGTTTTATATTACTTATGGTTCCATCCACATCCACCACAAACTGGATGATGACAGTGTGCCGTCCGGCAGGCGCCCCGTTACTGACAGGAATATCTCCCCGCAGATTGCGGATAAGAAATTTTGCCCAATCCCCATCAAATTTGGCCTCAACTTCCACTTTCCTAAATATTCCACCATCATCATCCTGTGGTTTTTTTGCTTCCACTACACCATTTCCATCTCCGGGAATCGTTGGCTCAGCAACACCGGTAAAATTTTCTCCTTCACTTTTAAAGAGATCAATTTTTGCGGTGGAAAGATCTTCCTGCGTGGGTGGAGGATTCTCCACCATGTCATTGTCCATAATAACCGGCTCTGTGTAAATCTCTGTCCTCACGGGTTCCTGTTCCACAGGTTGAGGCTCGGGTTCAGGTAGTTCTTCCGGTAATTCCGGCTGATCAATGGATTTGATCTCAACCTCGGTAAATTTGAGTTTGTCATTAACGGTTACTTCTTTTGAACCCGCCAGCACCGATCCGGCAAACACCAGCCCGGTGATGACAAACACAACACTTACAGATTTGATGATACGTTTGTGATAAGTTCTGCGAAGCTCATATGCTCCGTACGCCTTGTTCCTGTCATCAAAGAGCAGGTCAAGAAAATCGGCTGCTAAAATTTTGTTGATTTCCATGGTTTAACTTTTAGAATTGAGATGACCGTTCATCCCCTTTCCACAAAAAATTATTTTTATGGAAATGAAGAAGCTTGGTGTCACCGGCTGCATCAGCTATTTTTACTGAAATAATGCTTTTGAGAAAGATCCTTCTTTTCGTCCTCCTGTTTTCTGTGCGGCTGCTGCCGGCGCAACCAACCGCTGACAGTTGCACTTTGCAGATCAGTTTACTCACCTGCACACCCGGCGAAGAACTCTATTCCACATTCGGGCATAGCGCCATCCGGGTGGTTAACAGCAGCAACGGAACGGATATCATTTTCAATTATGGTACGTTTGATTTTTATGACCCTGCTTTTTATCAAAAATTCATCAAAGGAAAACTCCTGTATTTTGTTTCGGTGAACCAGCTTCATGAATTCCTGGCAGAATATGAATACTATAAAAGAGGCGTGACAGAACAGGTGCTGCATTTGTCCTGCGATGAAAAGCAACGGTTCATTGCGGCGCTTTATGAAAATGCCAAAGAAGAAAACAAATATTACCGCTATGATTTCAATTATGACAACTGCACCACAAGGCTGCGGGATATGCTGGAAAAAATAACCGGCAACCCATTGCAAACAACCAATATTCTGCCTTCGGAAAACACAACGTTTCGCCACCTGATACACGACTATCTCCACAAAGGCCGGCAATACTGGAGCAAACTGGGTATTGATATTTTGCTGGGCAGCCCGCTGGATAAAAAAATAAATAACCGGGAAGCGATGTTTTTGCCTGATTACCTGATGATGGCTTTTGACAGCGCTGTGCATAACGATCAACCTTTGGTGGCATCAAAAAAAGAAATGCTGCCGGCCGGAGCATCAGCAAAGAAACAATCAGTGTTCACTCCATTCGTTGTCTTCGGCCTGCTGTTGCTGGTAATAACAGGTCTCAGCTTCCTTAAGTCCACTAAAGCTGCTATTTTCTTCAAGGTTTTTGATTTTATTTTCTTTCTATTATGCGGCCTCCTCGGCATATTGCTTTTGTTCATGTGGTTTGGCACCGAACATGCCATGTGTAAAAACAATTTTAACCTGCTTTGGGCATTACCAACACATGTAGTTGCCGCAGCTTTTTTATTAAGTAAAAAGAAATGGGTGAGCCACTATTTCCGCTTTACCAGTTTTTATACCCTTGCGCTGATGTTAGCCTGGTTTTTATTTCCACAGCAAATGAATGCAGCGTTATTACCCGTTTTGGGTATCATAGCTGTGAGGAGTTTTATGATCAGCAAAAGAAACCAGCTTGACTAAAGAAATCATATTTAAAAATCATCGTATTTATTACCGCATCAGCGGCAGCGGCCCCCTTGTGATGCTCTTACACGGCTTTGGTGAGGATGGCGAAATATGGAACGGGCAGGTTGATTTTTTAAAAGACTCATTCCGGATCATTGTACCGGATCTGCCGGGATCCGGCAAATCAGAATTGATTGAGGACATGAGCATGGAAGGAATGGCAGAAGTTATAAGGGAAATTATTGACGTTGAGACCTCCCCCAAACCCCGTCCAAAGGAAGGGGCTTCCAACCTTTCTATGGTTGGACACAGCATGGGCGGGTATATTGCGCTTGCTTTTGCAGAAAAATATCCGTCGTATTTAAACGCATTGGGGCTTTTTCATTCTACTGCCTGGGCAGACAGCGAAGAAAAAAAAGCAACAAGGGAAAAAGGGATAGCCTTTATTGAACAGCATGGCGGTTTTGAATTTTTGAGAACAACGATCCCAAATCTCTTTTCGCAAAAAACAAGGGAAGAAAAACCGGGAATACCAGCCCGTTTGCTGGATAGTTTGCACAACTTTTCTGACGCTTCTCTCGTTTCTTATTACCGGGCTATGATGCAACGACCTGACAGAACTGCAATTTTGAAAAAACAGGCTTTGCCAATGCTGTTTGTCATTGGGGAACAAGACAATGCAGTGCCCATGACCGACAGCCTGCAGCAGTGCCATCTGCCCGAAAAATCGTACATTCACATTCTCTCCGAATCCGGCCATATGGGAATGCTGGAAGAGGCAGATAAGACCAACTGGCTGTTGAGTAATTTTCTAAAGAATGAATTAAAGCATCTTGCCTGATCCGATCAATGAAACGAATCTTATTTTTCATATCAGCCAGTTTCCTGTTATCAATAGTTTCTTTTGCCAACCATATTACCGGGGGTGAAATGTATTACACACTCACCAGCCAGAACGGCAATAGCTACACTTACAACGTCACGTTGAAATTATACAGAGACTGTAATGCCCCTCCCGGAAGCGCCGGACTTGACCTGACTGCAGGCATTGCTGTTTTCAATAAATTAAATGGCAGCATTGTCTGGAATGCTGTCGTTCAAAGAACCCGGGTTGTCACTTTAAACCTGGGATCCCCAAGCCCTTGTATTTCCAATCCCCCCCCGGTTTGCTACGAAGTGGGATATTACGAGTTTAGCGTAACACTTGACGGCATACCTTCCGGTTACACTATTTCATACCAGCGCTGCTGCCGGATTGCAGGAATCAATAACCTTATCGGCTCCAATAATGTCGGTGCAACCTATACTGCCGATATACCAGGCACACAATTGCTGGCTACAGCCCCGGCAAACAACAGTGCGCAGTTCATTGGCCCTGATACCGTCGTGGTTTGTGCCAGCAATGCATTTTCTTACAGCTTTGCTGCTACCGATGCTGACGGAGACCAGTTAAATTACTTTTTCTGTGAGGCCTATCCGGGTGGTTTGCCTGGTGCCCCTGCGCCAAACCCACCCTCAGCTCCTCCATACGGTTCAGTACCTTATAACTCACCCTATGCTGCTTTTCAGCCTTTAGGTTCCACAATCTCTGTTAATCCAACAACCGGTTTGCTTACCGGCATTGCACCCGAATCAGGGATTTATGTGGTAACAGTTTGTGTAACGGAATCAAGAAACGGGCAGGTCATTGCCACGCAGCGAAAAGACCTGCAGATAAAAGTGGGTGATTGTAATATTGCCGCTGCCACTCTTAACCCAAGTTATATCACCTGTGACGGCTTTACACTAAGCTTTAATAATTTAAGCAACAGTCCGCTGATCAATTCTTATTATTGGGATTTTGGTGATCCCACAAGCGGCGCTAATAATGAAGCCAGCATTCAAAACCCGACACACACTTTTTCAGACACAGGAGTATATACTATCAAATTAGTGACCAACCGTAATCAGCAATGCTCTGATTCCACCACAGCGCTGGTTAGTGTATTCCCCGGTTTCTTTCCCGGTTTCACTTCAAGTGGTATCTGTGTAATCAACCCGGTATTTTTCAACGATACCACCCGTGCAGCCTATGGCGTGGTGGATTCATGGAAATGGAATTTTGGTGACGCTGCCACCCTTGCAGATACATCAAGGCTTCAAAACCCGCAATGGACCTATTCTTCCATCGGGCCTAAGACTATTGAACTGATCGTTTCCAGCAGCAAGGGCTGCATTGATACGGTGTCCCAGATCGTAGATATAATTGACAGACCGCCGATTAATCTGGCCTTCAGGGACACACTCATTTGTGTGCCGGATGTTTTGCAGTTGCAGGCCAGTGGCAGTGGTGTGTTCAGTTGGGTGCCGGGACCTACTATCATCAATACCAACAGTCCGACGCCAACGGTGAATCCAACAAGCACTACTACCTATTATGTGAATCTAGATCTCAGCGGTTGTGTAAATACTGATTCTGTAAGAGTAAGAGTGGTGGATTTTGTTTCGCTGGTGGCAATGCCCGATACTACCATCTGTCTCACTGATCCTGTGCAACTATCCGTAGTCTCGGACGGGTTGCAATACTCATGGACACCTGCAGCAACACTCAATGACGCATTGGTGAGTAACCCTATTGCAACCCCGTCAGGTACCACCACTTACCAGGTAACGGCAAGAATCGGCAGTTGTTCTGCCACAGATGATGTAACGATATTTACAGTACCCTATCCCACTGCGAATGCAGGAAACGATACCACCATTTGTTATAACGCTACTGCACAACTGAACGGTACCTTCCAGGCTTCAAGTTTTGTGTGGAGCCCTGTCAATTACCTGAACAACCCCAATATCCCCAACCCGCTGGCTGTGCCACCAAGAACTTCTTCTTTTGTCCTGACCGTGTTTGACACTTTGGGTTGTCCAAAACCCGGAAGAGATACGGTGGTGGTTTTCGTTTTGCCCCGCATTCTTGCCGATGCAGGCCGGGATACCAACGTGGTAGTAGGTCAGTCATTGCAGTTGCAAGCCAGCGGCGGATTGGATTATATCTGGACTCCGCCTACCGGTTTATCATCAACAACCATTTCAAACCCTGTTGGTATCTATGATGGCAGTGTGGATGAAGTGAGATACCGGGTAGATGTATTTAATGAAGTTGGTTGTGCCGATTCAGCGTTTGTTACGGTGAAAATATTCCGTACGGTGCCGCAGGTATTTGTTCCCACTGCTTTCACTCCCAATGGCGACGGGCTGAATGATGTGGTACGTCCCATTGGAGCTGGCATACAGCGTATCAATTATTTCCGCATCTTCAACCGCTGGGGCCAGATGGTTTTCAGCACCACCATTGATGGCCAGGGATGGGATGGTAGCATCGGCGGCAAACTGCAGGGTTCAAACACCTATGTTTGGATGGTGGGAGCTACCGATTATCTCGGCAATCCCTTCTTCAAAAAAGGGACGGTGACTTTGATACGTTAACAGCAGGATGTTTTAATTTGCTTACCCTATTGACTATTGACTATTCACCATTCACTACACATGTCCAGAATCGCTTTCATCACCGGCGCTACTTCAGGTTTTGGAAAAGCCTGTGCCGTAAAATTTGCAGTTCACGGATTTGACCTTGTCCTCAACGGTAGAAGGGCAGAACGTTTGTATGAAATGGCCAACGAACTGGAAACAAAATACAATGTGGCGGTTTTCCAGCTTTCCTTTGATGTCCGGGATGAGCAGGCTGTATTCACCTCTATAAATGCACTTCCTGATGAATGGAAAAACATAGATGTGCTGGTAAATAATGCTGGCCTTGCCGCAGGCCGTGATTATTTTGAAGAAGCTGATCTCAATGACTGGAACACGATGATTGACACCAATGTGAAAGGTTTTATGTATGTGGCTAAAGCAGTGGCACAACTGATGGTAAAAAGAAATGCTTCGACAGGCTCAGCAGGCCATATCATCAACATGGGCTCTGTTGCCGGCAAACAGGTGTATGAGAAGGGAAATGTGTATTGCGCCAGCAAATTTGCGGTGGATGCGCTGAACCAGGCCATGCGGATTGACTTGCTTCGGCATAATATCAAAGTGACAGGCATTCATCCCGGCGCTGCGGAAACAGAGTTTTCATTGGTCCGCTTTAAAGGCGATGAAGCAACGGCTAAAAGCATATATAACGGTTTGAAGCCACTAACTGCAGAAGATGTGGCCGATGCCATTTACTATTGTGCTTCACTGCCACCGCATGTCTGCATCAACGACCTTGTCATCACCTGCACCCAGCAGGCCGATGCCATCTATTTTAACCGGCAGGCTTGATATGGCGCAAAAAAAATTGCAGGCCTGAGTGTTTTGCCTTATTTTCAACTCCCTTCAGCTTTATCCACGGGCAAACGGCCTGAAAATTGCCGTAGTTTTCCTGCGAAAATGTACCTAAACAGATGAAATTCAGTGCATAACCTTTTATAAACAATAACCGGCTTCTATATTTATGGTGTTATTCCGATTCTATATAAAGACCGTTATGAAAAAGCCGTACCTGTTATTCGCATCCCTGATGCTGTTGTCTGCCATCTCCTGGTCACAGGATGTAATCCGCATGCAGACCTGCAGCAATGAATCCATCAGCAAACAAGCCGACAGCCTGAAGTCAATGTATTCAAAAGATGGTTTTGTGCTGTTGAAAGAAGCTTCCATTTCCATGGAAAGCGAATATGAAATGCCGGTGGTGGTGCCGCTGACACAAGGAAGCTGGTACCAGTTTGTTTTTATCGGCGACTATTCTTCCCGCCTGTATGAAGTGCGGATGTTTGACTGGAATGAAAGACAGGTGGTGTACCAGCAAAAGAAATGGGGCGAGGTGGATGGCAATGTGATCTCTTACTCTTACATCCCCAAGTTCTCTGAGTTCCATATGATGAAACCTGTGCAGGTGAACAAGCAAAAGAAAAAGAATTTATGCGGCTATGTGATGCTGTTCAAAAAATCAGCCGCTGATAATGCCAACGCAACACCGATTCCCTGATAAAATAATCATTCTATAAAAAAGTCCGCCGGATGGCGGATTTTTTTTGTCTTCCTGTTTTGTTTGTGGAAATCACTCCATCGCTATTTCACCGCCTTTATTCTTTCAATAGCTTCTTTGGCAAACAGCAAAGCATCATTGTAAGAAGCTTTTTTGCTGGCAGAAACAAAAACTTTTGCCACTACCCTTTTTACCCGGAAAATAAAATTAAACTGCGCCATATCTACATCGCCAAATAAACCCATTAGTCTTGGGTTGCCCCCATACACATAGCTTTCATCAGTCCCGAATTCCTTCAGGTTGTGAGTCGTGGTCTCCCCTCCTTCACGCATTTTTTCCAGGTTTGCTTTCAGGTAAGCGGCAGCATCTGTATCGCTGGCAAAAGCATAGCGTATATCAAATACTATTTGTATAGCTGAACCGGCCATATCCTTTGCCGACCATCTTTTCATTTGTGCATCGCCGGCATTCACATTCAGCTCCATGTTTCTTGCCGTCATTGCATCAGCCGAAAGAAAATACCGCGGGTCTGTTTTTTCCAGCGGTTGAGGTCCGGTCTGTTCTTGTTCTAATTTTAATACAAAGCGATTGAAAACGGAACAATCTGTTTCCAGCCTGCCGATAAGGTCTTCAAAAAAATCAGCGGTCCAGTCTTCGTCTTCCTTCCAGTCCTTTTTTATGAAGCCATTACTTGCGAATACATCAATGGTGGCAGCGGCACAGGTCTGGAAATTGGCTATACCTGCTTCATTTTCGTTTTCGTCAATCTTCATTAACGTAACACATTCACAGGTGAGCCTGGCAATTTCCGACCGGATCGAATCAGGTACTGTTTGCGCAGTGCTGCCCAGCCCGCTAAGGAACAAAACAGCCATGATAGTGCATCTTTTGCTCATATTAAAATTTTCCCTAAGCTACCATTTTGCCCGGACAAGCATATCAGTAGCAGTGGGTATTTGGCCACATAATCTTATAAACTTAACCGGTCGTTGTTATTGGGCCAATGAAATCCTTACCTGCAGGCCGCCTCTTGTGTTGGTAACGGGGAATGAATTACTGATCTTGGGAATGTTACGGTTTTGCTCAAAATAGAGTTTCAGGCTCACCCTGCTGTTGACGATATAGTCAATGGAAGGAGCAATGCGGATCACCTTTTGGCCTGCTGTTCCAAACGATGTGCCCTGGTCCAGCTTACTGTTGGCTGTAGCATCATCCCGCAGGCTAAAATCCATACGGAAGGTGACATCATTATCCAACTGCATCTTACCAATTTTCTTTATCAACGGCATACCTCTTTTCCTCCAATTGAAGCCAAAGGTCACTTCAGTGGAACGGTTTTCTGCCAGTTGATAATCAATCAGGCTCAGGCTAAGTTGGCGGCTTTTGCGAAACTCAAACCTTGTGCTCAGTTGGTTGGTGAAAGTGACATCCACCTCTATCAGCGGGTCAAATGCTTCTGAAATGGTGATATTGGGCACTAAAAAGAAAGGAATATAATTTCCTGTCAGCGTATCTCTGAAGAACGGGTATCCCACCCTGTTAGGATCGGTGAACAGCAGCGCTGTATTAAAGCTGTTCATGCTAAGAGTACTGTGATAACCATGACGGATGGTGACATTGGTAAATATCTTATCTAATCCTTTGATCCGTGACAGGCCGTTGTAAGTAACCGTCCAGTTAGGTTTGGGAATGATGCTTGAGAATGGATTAGACCGCAGGTTCGGGTTGCTGTTCCTGGTGAATTTGACACTGCCGGGGTCTTTGCCTGTGTAGGCAGCAAGGAATGCGGGGATCACCACATCCTGTGCAAAGCGGCCATACCCTTCCGCATATCCGTCAGGGCCGGTAGGGTTGCCCGAAGCGTAAGGATTCAGCCCTTTAAGCTTTTGGGAAAGCTGTTCCCTGTAGCTCTCAAACTGTTTAAATGTTTCAGACACCACATTGGGGTCGAATTTGGTGAATAATGTCTGGTAAGAAATATGACTCACCGAGAAACTGCCCGTGGCATACGGATTCATCCGGGCTAATCCTGCCGAACCGGTAGTGTCCTTATACAATTCGGAATAATTCTTATCAAAAGTTTTATCAAGGTTGATGTCAATGGTGAAGTCGCGGAAAGGACTTACCTGTGCCGTGATGTTGAGCCGCTGGTTATAGCGCTGCATGATCATGGCTGACAAAAGACTGTCACGGGAGATCAATCCCCTTGCCCCAAAGTTGTTGATCCAGTTAGTGTCGGGCTGGTAGCCGAAAATGAACCCAAATCCCGGTTCACGGCTCTTCGGGTTATAGCCCAGTATTCTTGTGCTGTCCATATAGCCCGGCAGCGTGGTTCCAAAATCTTCGGTGTATTGAATACCTACCCTTTTCAGCGATGTAATCAGTTTAGCAAAGAACCGCGGTACAGCGCCTACATGCGGCAGGCGGTTGGGGTCTTTTACTTTCTTTGGTTTTTTCACCTTAGCCGTGTCTTTTCTTGTGCTGTCCTTTGGATTCAATGTATTGGCGGGCTTCGGTTGCGGGTTGGGATTATACACTGCTCTCAGGAACCTTGACTTATTATACAATTCCTCAAACTTCAGTTCGCCGTTGATGGTTCTTGTTTGTGTATTGCTAAGTGTGTTACCGAGGTTGCGGGCCAGCAGGGATGATGCCAGCCAGTTATACCGTGTATTATAAGTGGCCCTAACATTCGTCCAGTCAAGCAACGGAATTTTTTGCATCGGCAGGTTATAGGTCAGCGTGGCTTCCTGTGAATAGTTGGTGTTACGGCCACCTTTGAAAAGGTTTTTCCTCACGGAATCTTTTTTCTCTTTGCTGTCAATGCGGCCAAAGGGTTCATCTATCCGTGAATTATTGGTTGCTGTGAAATCAAGCGACAATGATTTTGTCAGGCTCCACTGCATGATATAATAGCGGTCAAACGTAAAATATTTATCGTAGGTCTCCGGAATTTTATACGGACCACCGCCTACATTTCTTGGCCGGGTGGCGCCAAACTGCCGGAAGATATCAGCACGGAACGACAACTGCGATGGTGCATAGTTAAAGTTGAAATCACGGATCAGCGCCAGCCATTTGGAACCTGACTTTATCAGCTTTTTAAACGGCTCCACCATTTTCGGCTGCATCGCATAGGTATAGCCGATGGCGCCACGGGTTCTTCTTATCAGGTCGTTCTCAAACAACGGGCTCTGCCTGTTGGTTTCCAAATAAGAATAATTGAAATCAAAATTGGTAATACTCCACGGCTTGGGTTGCTTACCATCTGTCTTTATCTTTTTGACATTGGTAAGATTCAATGTCTTGATGGTCGTTATATCCTGTGCATCGGCCCTGATGGAATCTCTTTTGCCAGGATCAGCATTTTCCAGTTTATCCTGTAACGTGACATCTAAGTCATAAGGATCATACTCCGGTGTGCTGCTGATGCGGCTGATGCCGGCATATACCGGTATTTGCACTCCCAATTGTTTCGGCAATAATTTACCTGCATCAATATTGGTGGCCACATCAATGGTATAAATATCTTCCCGGCTTCTTTCATTCACCCGTTGCTCCAATGTGCCAAACCCACGGCTGCGTGCCGTTCCGGAAATGGTGAGATTACCCAAATCTGCCAGTTTGAAATCAACACGACCCAAAGCTGCCCACCCGCCTTTTTCATCCAGGTTGGAAAAACGAAGTTCATTGAACCATACTTCCGCACAAACCGGTTCCATAAAAGTGTTTTCGACCGCCAGCAACATACCTCTCACTTCACCGAGATTGGGATTTCCATAAATACCATACCGTTTGCCATCAGGTCCGGCTTCACTATAATAAACTGACGGGGACACACCGGCGCTGTTACGGCTAAGCTTTAGTCTTGTGAGTGCTCCCAGATCAAAGTCTAAGTTGTTTTCGACCGGCCAGATATCCAGGCTGTCTGTTGCTCCCCACTGAGTCACTTTCAGCGGTATTCTTATTTCATAATAGTTGGCAGAAAAATCATTGCCAATGCGAACCACGGCATGAAGGTCGCCATCTGCCAGTCCGTTAGGGTTCCCAATAGCCTCTGCATGCATAAACATCAGCAGGCGGCCATACTGACGCATATCAAGGTTCATAGTCTTGAACACACCTCTTGCCTTGCCAGGCTCCAGGTTGCAAGCCTGCATGCTTAATGATTGCTCATTCAGGAACAACTGCACATTATTGTTACTAAGCTGTTGTTGTCTTTCAATGCCCGGCGGGATCACATAACGGACGGGCTGGCGTTGGTCATTTTCTTCAATATTCACTGCCAATGTATTCACAGCAGTAGGATCATTGGCAGGCAGCGCCATGTACTGACCTGTTGTGTCAATCTCGTAAGTGAACTTACGCCATTGGTTACGGATCAGTTCCAATTTGCCAAAACGCATTGTTACTGCATCATCTTCAAAATCGGTAGCAAACATGCGGATGAAACGGATGGATTTAAAGTCAGGGATATTACCCACTTTCAGTTCATACTCTTTTACCGGGATACGGAACAGGTACCATGTTTCATTACGGTTGTTTCCGTTGGCCAGTGACACAGGTACAATTCTTTTATCCGTGATATAGTTTGTGCCCACCAGCATATTAGGCGTAACGTCCACTTTATACTGGAAATACTCTTCCACTTCGTTCAGTGTGTTATCCCTGTTCAGTTCCTCACCATCGGGATACTGAGTGAAGGCATTGACAAATTCGGTGCCGGTGCTGGCCACAGGTGAGTTGCCGTGAGGGTTGTTGATATTTTTATACCTGCCAAGTATCCCGGTGTTGCTTTGATCAAAAGCAGGATCGCGGTATGGTCTGAAATTATCTGCAGAAGGATCATCAGCAGCCCGCTGGTAAACCAATGATCCGGGTCCGAAATTAGCCTGCAGATCGGCAAGGTACTGTGTAAACTTATCCTTCTCTTCATCATCAGTTAAACCATCAAAACCCACATCCTGGAACTGGCGGTCATCGGGATTGTTACTAAAAGCATTGGTCACCTGCAGCGGGTTGGCTGGCACTTTGCCCCAAACAGTATTGTTATCTACCGGTGAAGGAATACTTGGCGTTGGCAAACCATTCTCATAAAAACGTTTACCATCTTTTAATACATCTTCGGAAATATTACCAAGGTTGAAATAAAGCTTGCCGCCCTGGCTGCCGGGATTGAGAATGAAAGGATCCTGCATCCAGAATTCGATGAACTCAATGTTGGCTGTTTCAAAATCGGTCTGATCAATATTTCGCATCAAACCGCCCCATGATCTTCTTGGGTTCAGCAATCTTCCATCTGCATTGATGCTGGCCGGATCTGTCTGAAAGTTATATGGTCCTCTTTCCCTTGGGAAAAAGGAAAGATCAAAAGTGGTCAGCAGCCCCTGTCCGAAATCAAGACTTCGCTTGGGAAATATCTCCTGCTGCAACACCTGTCTTGTTTGCGGCTTGGATAATTCATCGAGGAAATTGGGCATGTTGCGCAGCGGGTTGTTCGGGTTTCTTCTTTCCTGCAGCACAGGTTCAATATTATACCAGGCCATCTTGGCCCTGTTGAAACCACTTCGCAGATCATTGTTCAGTGATCCTTCCGGAAATAACGGGTTTACGCCGCCGGGCCCGTTATTACCCTGCGGAACCGAAGCCAGTGTCCAGCTTATCAGCGGAAAACGAAGATCAATATTGGCACGGGTTCCTTCAAAGTCGTCAATGTAAATAACACCTTCATTGCCTCTTCCAATCTGGCGGGCATGCCCTGGCTTCAGCATCGCAGCTTCTGCGTAAGCCGTTACTGAAGACACCTCTTTGGTAGAGTAGAAAGGAAGTTTATCCAACCATTTGGTAAGTCTTGGCAGGTCATTGCGGTAATCAATATCAACACCAAACATCGTGTTACGGATCGGGTCTTCGCCGTATGCCTGTTTGATGAAGAATGGTCTTTCACCCAGTCGCACAATCGTACCTCCCAATGTCAGTTTCTTATTGGCAAGATAATCGAGACGAAGCCCCATAAAGTTTCGCTGCTGAATGGCAAAGGCGGCCTGGTTCTCAAACTGGATATTCACCGGCACACCCGATGCAATGATGGCCTGGTTGATGACACGCAAAGTTCCAAGATCATAGTTGATCTCGTAGTCCACATTTTCCTGCAACATTTGACCGCCGGCTGAAACCGTTACCGATCCTCTTGGGATATTGTACCCTAACTGATAATCACCTGTTCCTTGTGCCGATGTTTTGGAACGCCCCATGATCTTGAAGCGGTTCAGGTTGGCATAGGTTTGGGCAATGGCCTTGATGGTATCATACAACGGATAGAAAAGATATTTATCCCTTTCTACCTGGGATGGATAGACGTAATCGAGTGCCTGGCCAAATGGCTCCAGCACCGGGAAGATGATGCGGCTTTGTGATGAAATGACCGTAAAGCCTTCAATAAAATCAAACTTGCCATCAGGCTGCGGATCATTTTGATTATTCAGCCGGTCGAGGTTGAGCATGGTAATCAGCGGCTGCCCCTGCAAAGCCGGTATCACATCATTAAGCGGCAGATATCTTTTTTCACCCAGGCTTGGTTCTTCATACAAAACATCTAATGTGAAGTCCTGTCTTTCCAACTGGCCATAACCAACAGAATAAACATTCTTCATCATCAGGTCCCAGATGGGAAGATTGGTACGCTGTGAAGTGGCTTTTAATAATTTCAGGAACAGCACTCTTTGTGTGGTTCCTGTTGAATCCGGCGGAATGTCCTGTGAAAATTCACCCACCTGGTGCACCCGGCCCCGATAGGTGTATTGAAACGATACACCCAGCACTTCATCGGGTTGCAGTGGTTGGTTGAGTGATAAGAAACCAATCTGTGGATTATAGTAATAATCTGTCGGCAATAGTTTCCGGGCAAATGTTTTTTCAAAATCCTGCACAGGCGCCAGGCCCTGTCCAATGAGAAAACTCTGCACATTGCTGGAGTTGCGGTTATTGGGGTTGCTGGTTAGCAAACCATACAGGCTGTTTATGCCGTTGTCGGGCAATGAACGGGGATTACCCGTGCCGCCCCAGGGGCCAAAAGGTTGTCCCTCGCCAAGGTCCATGAGACCCACAATATCCCGGGTTTCCGTAGTGGAGCCATTCCGGTTGGTCACCCATACTTCCATTCTCAGTATCTGCACCTGTGAGTTCACAATCGGGAGTTGGCGCATAGCCGTATCAAAATTGAGGCGGAAGTGTTGCGAAAGCAGGAAGTGACGGTTCTCATCATACTCGTCTGCCCTTAGTGAAAAATTTTGCGTAGCAGCCCCGCCTTCCAATCCCATGGTTTGGCGTTGTGCCCGCTGGTTGGCAAACACACCTGTGATAAAGAGTTTTCCAAACTGCAACTGAGTTTTGACACCAAACAAGGATTGCGCCCCCGGTATCAATGTGCTTTTGCTGGTAAAGTTGACATTACCTGCCTGGAATTGTTTCAGTATTTCATCAGGCCCGCCCTGGTAATCAAGTTTTAGTTGATTTTCAAAATCAAAATTGGCCAGGGTGTTATAGTTGATCGGCAGGTTTAGTTTGTCGCCTATTTTGGCATCCACCTGGAACTGGGAGTTCATGTTGAAATCAAACCCGCCAAAGCGCCGGGCTCTTTCCGGCAATGTAGGGTTTTTGATATTCTGGGTTTGAAAACCTGCTAGGATGTCCACATAACCCGATGGTTTGATGTCCACTGTTCCAGTGCCAACGATGCGGTTAAACCATTCCTTTGCCACTTTGAATTTGGGCCGGGTCATACGCCGGTTCATGTTGCTGAGCAGGCTGGCTCTTTTCTTAAAATAATCTTCTTCGTCTTTTCTTCCCTGCAGCCGCACAAACTCTTCCATTGAAAATGCCACAGGGGTGCGATAATACTGGTTGCCTATTTTTTCAACGATATAGTACTGCCTTGTTCTGGGATCATACTCAATGTTCCTTTTGATGAAGGAAGTATCCCTGAAATCAAAACTGTTTCGGCTGGGGTATGAGTAAGGGTCGCCGTAACGGTCAACCAATGGATAGCGGGTGGTATCATTCCAGAAATAAAAGCCCGGAAGGCGGGGATGTTCATTGGAATAACCAGCAAATGCCTGTTGGGTGGAGGCTGCAAGGATGGCTATACATACCAATGTACGGAAGATATGGGCAGTCTTAAGGTTCAAGGTTTCTCCTGACAATTAGTTTCCGGAAATTTTGCATCTAGAGGGTACGAAGTGCTTTCTTGACGACATCTTCAAGGGTTAACTGAGGCTCTGCTGACAAGGTTTTTTCTACTGCCTGAGCGGCAGCCTGTCTGCTGATTCCCAGCGCTGTCAGTGCATTTAACGCATCCTGCTGCAAAGTATTGTTTTTCACAGCGGAAATATTTGATTCGGGAGGGTGTTTTGACAGTTTGTCACGCAGTTCCAGCACCATCCTTTCAGCGGTCTTTTTTCCGATTCCTTTAATGGCTTCAAGAGCCTTTGTATCGGCCTGGATGATGGCTTTGGCCAGTTCGTCGGGTTTCATAAAGGAAAGCACCACCCTGGCGGTGGATGCGCCGATTCCGGAAACCGACACGATATGCTGGAACATTTCCTTTTCAGCGGGGTCAAAAAAGCCATAAAGCAGGTGTGCATCCTCCCGGATAAGCAGGCAGGTGTGCAGGATTCCGCTGTCCAGTTGCTGAATTTTCGAGTAAGTGTTCAGGCTGATCTGCACTTCATAGCCCACACCATTCACTTCCACTTTAACAACAGTCGGGCTTTTGTACACAAAATTCCCTTTCAGATAAGCTATCATAGGGCCGCAAGATAAAGGGGAGTAAGCAATTGGCAATAGGTAATTAGCAAAAGACAATGAGAGTAATGTGATGATGTCAAACCAGCAATCCAAACAATATTAAAAACCGACTTTCGTTTAGAACAGGTCAACTTGCTGTTATGAGAATCGTAGCGATACTTGGATTTTCCATCTTCTTGTCATTTTTGTGCCTGGCACAGGAAAAAAAAGAACTACCCAAAGACCGGCTTGATAATATTTTTAAACACAACCATT
>CAYTGN010000023.1:0-53685 GCA_964437415.1 uncultured Chitinophaga sp.
ACCCTGGGGTTGCTGGGTATGAAAGAAAGAGCCATGATGATGCAGGGCAGCTACACGATCAATAGCCGTGAAGGAGAGGGCACCATCATTGAAGTGAGAGTGCCGGTGCCTGAGCAGAACTGACGCTTTTTATTCGGAAATATTTCAGATTTTTTTTGAAACTTTACCGGTCAAATGCTGTTATAGTTTTTACGATTCAGGATGTTATGGGAGTCATCAGACAATTAGCCGAATATCTCTATCTCCGGAAAAAAGACCCTAACCGCCCAAAAAGCAAATGGATCGGTTATATGCACGGCATCAACCGTATCAGCCTGCTGATATTTATTCTTTGCCTCATCATTCTTGCAATAAAGTTATTGCGATAAAAAAAGCTGAATAGCCGCTGCTGCCCGGGCCGAGGCATTGCCATCCTTTCCCAGGATATTCTTCAATTCACGGTAATCATTTTGTAAGGCTGCTATGCTTTCGGAATTGTAAAGCAGGTCTTTCAGTTCAGCGGCCAGTTTTGTAACAGTAAGATCGGTTTGTATAAGTTCCTTCACCACCGGTTTATCCATGATAAGATTGACAAGCGAAATGTATTTCACTTTCACCAGCCTTTTGCCGATCTGGTAAGAAAGAAAAGATCCTTTGTAGCAAACCACTTCAGGCACGGCAAACAGCGCAGTTTCCAGTGTAGCTGTTCCCGAAGTTACCAATGCTGCTTTGGCCTGCAACAGCAGGTCATAGGTTTTGCCCGATACAGATGATACGTTGTCATAGTCTTGCAATAACTCCTGGTAAAAAGCATCATCAGCACCGGGAGCTTTCGCCACAATAAACTGGTGACCTGGAAAAGAACGGCTCACTTCCAGCATCACCGGTAGTTTTTTCAATATCTCCTGTTTGCGGCTGCCAGGCAAAACAGCTACTACCGGTTTGTCTGATAATTTCTCCGGATGACTAAGCTGCCGGTGTTTTTCTATCACTTCCACCAGGGGATGCCCAACATACTCCACTTCCCAGTTCCATTTGTTTTGAAAATATTCTTTTTCAAATGGAAGGATGACCAGCATCTTGTCAATACATTGTTTCATCATATGCACCCGCTTCTCTTTCCATGCCCACACCTGCGGTGAAATGTAGTAGATGATTTTCAGTCCTTGTCTTTTAGCCCATTTAGCAATGCGGAGATTGAAGCCGGGATAGTCAATCAAAATGAGCAAATCCGGTTGATAGCGCAGAATATCTTCTTTGCAAAAACGGAGGTTACGAAAGATAGTTCGCAGATTCATCAGCACTTCGCTGAAACCCATAAAGGCCAGTTCCCGGTAATGTTTGATGAGTTCGCCGCCTGCTGCCTGCATTTTATCACCGCCCCAGCAGCGGATTTGCGCCGCCTGGTCCAGCTTTTTTAATTCATGGATGAGATTGCTTCCGTGCAGGTCCCCGGAAGCTTCCCCGGCGATGATGTAATATTTCATTGCGGATGCAAAATACTAATTCAAAATCTTCAGCAGCAAAATAGCGATGCCATAGATAAGGGTGATGGCAAAAATGCCTTTGGCTGTTTTATCGCGGTGGGTGTTGATGTACAGGGTGAATAACACCACATTGGCAAGCAGAGAAAGAGATCCGATGGAAGTGATCAGTCTTTTTTCCTGGAAGAAAAGCGACAGGAACTCACCAAAAGAAAGAGACCGGAAATCGCTTTTTAAAAAATATACAACGACAAGACCCAGGATCGGTCCCACAAAACCAAGGGCAAAACCCAGTTTTAGATTATCCTTTTTAAAGATCATGATTTCCATTGTTTTTCTAACTGAGCCTTCAAAACGTAATTTGTCAGGTCAAATTGTACAGGCACCACGCTGACATATTTATGATCCAGTGCCCACACATCAGTATCCGTTCCCTTATCAAAGTTTACAAACTCCCCGGTCAGCCAGTAATACATGCGGTTATGGGGGTCGGTACGTTCAATGAAATCCTCAATATATTTAGCATAAGCCTGCCGGCAAATCTTTATTCCCCTGAGGAGTTCTTCCGGCACAGAGGGAATATTCACATTCAGTACGGTGTGCTTGTCTAATTTTGTTTTCAGCATGTTCTCCACAATGATGCGGACATATTTTCTTGCCCCGCTGAAATCGGCTTCAATATTATAATCCAGCAAAGAAAAACCCGCAGAAGGGATGCTTTCAATAGCAGCTTCAACGGCTGCAGACATGGTGCCGGAATAAATGACGTTGATGCTGTGGTTGGCTCCGTGGTTGATGCCGCTGAGACAGAGATCGGGTTTGCGGTGTAACACTTTGTCAACGGCTAATTTTACACAATCTACGGGTGTGCCGGTGCAGGCATAAGATTCAATACCTTCAAACACATGCACTTTGTGCAACCTCAATGGCTGGCCGATGGTGATGGCATGACCCATTCCTGATTGCGGTTTGTCCGGCGCCACAACAACGATCTTGCCCAGGTCTTTTACCGCTTCCACAAGGTTGCGTATGCCCGGGGCCGTTATGCCATCATCGTTGGTGATGAGGATTACAGGTTTTTGCCTGTTTTTGGCAACAGGTTTGGAACTGGATCTCTTCGGAACAGGTTTTCCGCCGCCGGGGCGACTGGTCTTTTTTGTAGCCATACACTACAAAAGTGTTTGATTTTTCCGGCTTAGCCAAAAACAAGAAAGGGCGGAATAGAGTTTAATTTTGTAATTCTAAAATAATTAGTATTTTGCGGCTAATTAAATTAGGTAGTTATGTCAGTTGCCAATCAAAATCTGAAGTACCTGCGCAAACTGCGTGGGTGGACACAGGAAGAATTTGCTCAAAAGCTCCGTATCAAAAGATCGCTGCTCGGCGCCTACGAAGAAGAAAGGGCAGAGCCCCGCATTGATGTGCTGGAAATAGTATGTGATATTTTTAAATTAACATTGGACGAAATACTCCGAAAAGACCTCAGTGATAACAAAAGCAATTACCTGGCAAAACGAAGGGCCATGAAACTGGCTACAGGCCGCCCTGATATTCCTTTTGTGCCGGTAAAAGCTGCAGCGGGCTACCTCGCAGGTTATGCAGACCCCGAATTCATTGATGAACTCAACACTTTCACCCTGCCCATGTTGTCAGGAGGCAATTACCGGGCCTTTGAAATTGTCGGCGATTCCATGTTGCCAACACCCAGCGGTTCCGTTATTGTCGGCGAAAAACTGGAAAAGGTTGAAGATGTAAGAAATGATACTCCCTGTATTGTGGTATCCCGTCATGAAGGGATAGTATATAAAAGAGTGCAGCGTGATGGCCGGTCAAAAAACAAGCTTACCCTTGTCAGTGATAACCCTGTTTACCATCCTTATACAGTTAATTCGGAAGATGTGCTGGAAATGTGGCAGGCACAGGTAGTAATTGCCAGGGCCAATGCCCAGCAAAAGCTTGATATGAGCCACCTGGCCCATGTGGTCTCCGATCTGCAGCAGCAGGTTACTTCATTGAAAAAGAGGATGAACTAAACAGATGTCAACCATCTCTGTTCAAGTCTTTAAATATTCTTTCCAGGGGCTTCTATACTTGGCCTGCGTCTGCTATATTTGCCAGTTGTAAACCGAGTACATGCTGCTGAGAAAGTTTATTGGCTTTCCCCTCTTATTGGTTTGTGGTTCATTGTTTTCCCAAATAAAGACACTGCCTGCCATAAAAACAGCCGTTGCCCCAAAAATTGATGGGGTGCTGGATGATGCTGCATGGCGGGATGTACCTGTTGCAAAGGATTTTATTCAAAACTTTCCCAACGTTGGTCAGCCTGCTTCCCAAAAGACGGAAGTAAAAGTGGTGTATGATGATGAGGCCATCTACATCGCCGCCTACCTGTATGATGACCCGGCGCTGATCCGTCGCCAGATAACGGCCAGGGATGAGGAACAGCAAAAAGACCTGGATTATTTCTCTGTTTTTTTAGATACCTACCATGACCTCCAAAACGGGTTTCAGTTCATTGTTACTTCTTCCAATGTGCAATCCGATGTAAGGATATCGCCGGGATATAATGCCGGTTTTGGCGAATATGGTGATAAAACATGGGATGCTGTCTGGGACAGTAAAGTAAGTATTAAAGAAAATGGTTGGGTAGTGGAGATGAAGATTCCTTATATCACGATTCGGTTTGCCCGTAAGGATGTGCAGGACTGGGGCATCCAGTTTATGCGGTCGGTACGTCGCAACAACGAAACCAGTTTCTGGAACCATGTGGATCCGCAGGTGAACGGTATCGTTAACCAGTTTGGGTTAATGAAAAACCTGGTGGATATTAAGCCTGCATTGAGGCTTAGCTTTTCACCGTACATAACGGGTGGTTTACGCAGCGAGCCGTCTGAAACAGGCCCCGGGTTTCGTTCAGAAAAAATAATCAACGGGGGTATGGATGTAAAGTATGGGATCAACGAAAGTTTTACATTGGACGCAACCCTCATTCCCGATTTTGGCCAGGTGATATCCGATAATGTGGTTAATAACCTGACACCCTATGAAGTGAGGTTTGATGAGTTCAGACAATTTTTTACAGAAGGGATTGACATATTTAATAAGGCCGGACTTTTTTATTCACGGCGAATCGGCGCAAGACCATCAGGTTTTAATTCTGTGGTTCAAATGGTGAATAGTGACCCCGATCTTGAAATCATCCGTAATCCCGGAAGGACTCAGCTGTACAATGCCATAAAGCTTTCCGGCCGGACACCTAAAAAACTGGGGATCGGGGTGCTCAATGCTGTTGGTGCTCCCATGTATGCAACGGTGGAAAATACGATGACAGGTGAAAGAACAAAGATTAAAACAGAGCCGTTAGCCAATTATAACATCATTGTACTGGACCAGGTACTCAAGGGAAGGTCTTATGTCACCTTTACCAATACCAATGTTACCCGCAGCGATAAAGGAAGAGACGCTAATGTGACCGGTCTTGACTTTAGCTTCTTTGATAAAAAAAATCGTTACAATGTCCGTGGCTATGGGCATTACAGCAAAGTGTTCAATACAACAAACTACGATGGCTTCAACACTTTGCTGCGGGCAGGAAAGGTTAGCGGCCAGTTGCAATACTATGTTCAGAACCTGATACGTTCGCCGGACTATGACCCTACCGATCTTGGGTATCTCGCTACAGCCAACCAGCACATTAATTTAGGCTCTGTGTCATGGCAACAGTTTAAGCCTACAAAAAATTTCCTGAGCTACCGGTATTCATTGGTTGCTGAATATAGGCGGTTATATGACCCCAATACGTTCAATACATTGAGCATCACCGCCAGCGGTTTTTGGTTCTTTAAGAATTTTTGGGACACCCGTTTGTCATTAGGCTACCTGCCAGATCAGCATGATTATTTTTTGCTGAGAAGACCTTTTAATCATTATGCCCGTCGTCCACAATACGGTTTTGTGTCGCTGGATGGGAGCACTGACAGCCGCAAGAAATTGTTCTTTTCCTACAATGTGTTGCTCGCCGACTTTTTTAAGAATCCCGAAAAAGATTATCATATCCTTTATGGAAGTCTGCGGTATCGTTTCAGCAATAAGCTGACCATGGAAGTAAACCACCGGCACGAAGCCGAAACAGATTATATCATCTATGGCGGCAGAAACAGTATGAATGAGCCGCTGATTTATTTTGTGGACTTCAAAGATGTGACTTCAATCTTCTCTGGTATCTACAACTTTACCTCCCGAATTAATCTTACTCTGCGGGCAAGGCATTACTGGAGCCAGGTGATAAGGAAGCGGGTAGCAGGTGTTGACAACAGAGGACTTCCTGTAGGCGAGACCCCGGTTTCAGGCATTGATGACAATGTGAATGTTTTTAATGTTGATGCATTCTTTACCTGGGATTTTCGTTATGGCAGCCGCCTTATTGTTGGTTACAAAAACTGGCTGGGAGAAGCTGAACAGGTGAACGGCAACGCCTATAAAAACTATCTTTCCAATTTCGGGCAAATATTCAATCTCCGTCATGGCAATGAACTAACGGTGAGGTTTATTTACTTTCTTGATTACAACCAGCTTCGCAGAAAGCGGAAAATCGGGATGTGATCATTACCCGATCTTTATTAATGTATCATTTACGATTGCGAATACCGTATCGCCTTTGCCGGGTTCTACTGTATAAGTGCCGGTAAAATGGCTAAATGCAGGCAGCACACAATGGTCAGCAGTAAAATAAAAGCAGGGAAAATGCAGGGATTGACGGGCCAGCCCCCGGATGCTGATGCCGGGATGAAGGTGACCGCTGAACACATATTTCTCAGCTTTATCACTGGCAGTTTGCATGGCAAGGTCATGCCTGAATGCAAAATGGTCAACCACTAATTCTTCATGATGTATCACTAAGCCGCAGTCCTTGTACCACATATCTTCCAGGATATCATGATTGCCTTTTACCAGGTGCATACGAATACCGGACAGATCATCCCTCCATCGTTTGAACAAGTCCAGTTCTTTATTGTTGTGGCTGTGAAACAGATCACCCACAATGATGAGTTGTTCAGGGCCAAAATGCTGAATGGCGGTAACCAAACGTTGCAAATCTTCTTTGTAAACTTTTTGCGGCACGGCAATGCCGGATTTGCGAAAATGACCGGTTTTGCCAAAATGCAGATCTGAAAGGATCAGGGTTTGCTCCTGTTCCCAGAACACACAACGGCTGGCTGAAAGCCAGAAATGTTGCCCGTTAGCAGTATGTAGTGTTGCCGGTTGCAATGATTGTTTAGTGTCAGTGTGGCCCGGTAATATTAATCGGGGATATTTCGTTTATCATCCGGTAAGAATTTAATAAGTATGGCTTTTTCAATTGAGGGGTTGTTGAATTCGTAGTACACTTTATGTGGCAATGAATCTGCGGTCGTTGGATTCGTAAGATAAAAGGCATCATAATCAATTGTTGTGCTGAAGCGGAGAATTTCGTTCCTGTGTTTGGCGATATTGAAGCTGGTTGCATTTTTATCGCCTATGCCGCTTAGTGAATGGTCAACAGGTCGTCCCCATATATACAAAGACTGCCCATTTGCAATTGCTGCGATCCTTTCACCATCCTTTTCAGCGATAGTATTGATCTCCCCCCTTTGCTCGATGACAAACCAGTTGAACCCGATCCGTAAAACCGCTATAAGTATAAAAAACTGTATTATTCTCAGACCTGGTTTTTTCAGCATCCAAAAGAGGATAGTGCCAAACAGCAGGATGAGAATAATACTTTTAGGCCAGTAATGATCCACTGCCTGGGTTTTGGGATGAAAAGGAAGGATAAAGCAGGCGGCCAAAAAGATGATAGCACACCCCAGGAAAATATTGTGAAGGATTTTTTTTCTCCAGTTATTGGAAGATGTTCTTTCAGTATAAACATAGGCAAAGACAATAAAGACCAAAGGCAGGATCGTCAGGATATACCTGGCAAATATTTTTGGTGATAACCAGTAAATACTGAGATTAACAAGGAATGTAATGGCACAAAAAAGTACAAACGGGTTGCTTTTGATAATCTGCAACCAGTCTTTCCGGAACAACACTATGGCAAAAAGCATGGGAGGTATATAGTGATAGAATAAGGAAGGCGGGAATGTAAGAAAATGCAGTATCAGTGCTCCCACCTTATTAAAGAAAGCTGTTCGCTGGGTGCTTTCTTTGAAAAGATTACTGAACATCTCTTCAGGACTAAGACCGCTTTGTTTGAAATATAGCAGGTAATAAGAGCCGATTATTACAATGAAAAGAAAAATACCTGCAAAATGTGCCGGGTGAAACAGTTTCCTGAAATTTCTGGTATAAATGAAATAGGCAAGTAAAGTCAATGCCTGGTAGCCAAAAGTGGGAAAACCTTTCAGCATGTATCCTGCTGCTGCAACAAGGTATGACAACAGGAACAGTTTATAATACTGCTTCTTTTCACCATAAACGAAAACCAGCATGATGCCCAGAAAAGTGACCCATGCATAAGTGATGTCAATCAGCCCAAGCATGGAGTCATAGATCAGTATCCTCCCATTTATCATCATGAGCAGGGCGCTGATCCAGGCTGTTCTTTCGCCTAAGTACCGGCGGGTGAACCGGAACACCAGGAAACCACCGATAAAAATGGAGAGAAAGGTGGGCAGCCGCAGTGCAAATTCATTGTATCCAAAAAGTTTAAATGAAGCAGCCAGTATCCAGTTGAAAAGGGGAGGTTTGTTAAGGTATAGCTCACCGTTGAGTGTTGGTACAATATAGTTGCCGGAATAATTCATCTCCATGGCTACCAGGGCCCGGATGCCCTCATCTGTTCCCACATTGATGGGGTACCAGGTAATATGGCTGATATAGGCGTAGGCCAGCAGCATTACTGCAAGCCAGTACCATTTTCTTTCTGAAGATGAAACAGGGGATGAGCTATGCACGGTTTTAAAATTTTACGGATCGCAAGTTTAATGCAAAGTAAAGGGAACAATATGATTAAACGGGAGCCGCGATACTTAGCCGGGATTACCCAGCTGTTGTTGCATTCTTCTTACACGGTCCTCCAATCTTTCTGATGAAAGATCTTCCCGCATACTGTCCACTTTGATGGGAAAACAGAAGGGGGTGAGCCTGTCGGGGAATTGTAAAATGATCTTTGAATGCTGAATCCTGTCTAACATATCTCTTAACCGGGCTTCTTCCATTTGTTGTTCCATCACCTCATGGTAAGATTGCCGCAGCAGCAGGTTGCCGGGTTCATATTCACTGAACACATTAAAAAGGAGGGAAGCTGATGCCTGCAGGTGCCGGGCCTTCTTTTTTTCTCCCGGCATGCCCTGGAAAATAAGACCGCCAATTACTGCTACATCCCTGAATTTGCGACGGGCCATTTCGGTGCTGTTCACACTGCGGCGAATATCATCTGACAGGTTTTCGGTGGAGAACAGATCGTACACATTACTGTCGTCAACAGGTATTGGCTGGTCGCTCAGCAGTTCAAAACCATAATCATTCATAGCAAAAGAAAAAGTGATGGGGCGGATGCGGCTGATTCGGAAAGCAAGAATGGCGGCCATTGCCTCATGCACTAATCTTCCTTCAAAGGGATAAACGAAGAGGTGAAACCCGTCATCGGTTTCAATTTGCTCGATCAGCAGTTCATTGGCACGGGGCACATGTGATAGCTGTTGCTGCAATTCAAACAAGGGTTGCAGTTTTTTTATTTCAACAGGCAGTGTTTCATGCTGTGGCCCGGAGGCAAGATTCAGAGTTTCCCTGAGTTTCTTTCCCAGGTTGGCGCTGAGGGGCATCCGTCCGCCCGTCCAGCTTGGCACTTTTGATTTTTTAGCATTGCTTTTCCGCACCAGGGCAGTCATGTCCTTTATCATCACATACTCCAGGTTTCGTCCTGCCAATGTAAATACATCTCCCGGCTCCAGCCGGGAAATAAAATATTCTTCTATCACACCCACATAACCACCACTGATGAATTTCACTTTCATCATCGAATCGCTTACGATCGTGCCGATATGAAGACGATGACGCATCGCTATCTTCCGGCTATTGATCTTGTATAAACCATTCTCGATTTCTATTTTCCGGTAATCATCGTATTGCTGCAGTGCATCGCCGCCCTCCCGGATAAAATAAAGTAGTTGTTCCCATTCATCCCGGCTGATGTCTTTGTAACAATAAGTGGAACATATTTCCCGGAAAATTTTATCGGGATCAAATCCATCAGCAATAGAAAGTGTATGCAGGTATTGTATCAGCACATCAAAGCATAGCAATTGCGGGGGTCTGCTTTCAATGATGTTTTCAGCGATGGCTGATTTTAGCGCTGCCGCTTCCAGTAATTCAAGGGAATGGGTGGGAAGGAAATAGATTTTACTGACTGCATCAGGACTATGACCACTGCGCCCTGCCCTTTGCAAAAACCTGGCTACTCCCTTGGGCGAACCTACCTGTATAACAGTTTCCACAGGCCGAAAATCAACACCAAGGTCCAGCGAAGCTGTACAGACGACTGCTTTCAGTTTCCCGGTATGCAGGTTCTCTTCCACCCATGTCCGCAATTCCATATCAACAGAGCCATGGTGCAACGCAATGACGCCGGCCAGTTCAGGAGCTGCATTGAGCAGCGACTGGTACCATGTTTCACTCATCCCCCTCGTGTTGATAAAGATGAGGGTGGTTTTACTCTTTTCAAGAATGGGAAGGATCTTGGGCAATAGTTTGATACCGAGGTGGCCTGCCCAGGGATATTTTTCAATCTCATCGGGAAAGATGGATTCTACTTCGATCTGCTTTTGAATCGAAGCTTTCACAATGACACCCTCTTCCCGTAATGATGATAACAGCACTTCTTTTGCTTCCTCCAGGTTCCCGATGGTTGCAGAAATGCCCCACACACGGGGCTTACTATTTGACAATGACCCTGCCAGTCCGTCCGTCAGGCATTGACTATTGACTATTCTTGCAACAGCCAGTTCCACCTGAACACCTCTTTTACTGCCCAATAATTCATGCCATTCATCCACGGCAATGATGCGGACTGTTTTAAAAATTTCAGCATTGCTTTTTTGTGCCAGCAACAAGTGTAAGCTTTCTGGAGTGATAATAAGCACTTCGGGCATTTGTCTCTTTTGCCGCTGCCGCTCGGCAGTATCGGTATCTCCATTCCGGATACCGGTTTTCCAGGGCAGGCCGAGTTTGTCAACCACTTCTTCCATGGCCCGTCCAATATCTTTGGCTAATGCCCGCAGGGGAGTGATCCATAACAATTGCAGGCCATTGTTCTTTTTTGAGTCCCAGTTTTCCGGGTACTGGTTGATGAAATCAATAGCAGCAGCGAGGAAAACAGAAAAAGTTTTGCCGCAACCGGTGGGTGCATTCACCAGCCCGCTTTGCCCGTTATGAATATGCTCCCATGTTTCCTGCTGGAAAGAAAAAGGAAATTTTCCTTCGCTTTCCAGCCAGCTCTTTATAATACTATAACCAGTAGTTGATTCCAGCGGTGTCATGATGACTCACAAAAAATGAGTAAATTTAAAGTAAGTATCAATTTATAATATGTTTTACTGAAATTAGGCACAGATGGCAAACCCCAGAATTGAAACAATAGCTGATTTAGTATACTACTCATATGCAAATCTTGCGATGGCTCATGCTGCTGTTGAAAAAGGGCAAAAGAAATATAATTCCCTAAGTTATATTATAAAGGCAAAAGTTTTCAGGGAGCTAAAAGAAGGGACAATTAAGATAAGAACGCTTTTTGATGACGAGAAAATTAAGTTGCAAACAGGTAAAGTATGTAATTATTGTGGTTCGAAAAACAATTTATCAATGGACCATATCTTTCCAAAAATGCTTGGGGGATCAGATGATGCTGAAAATTTAATTTTGGCTTGCAATGCTTGTAACAGTTCAAAAGGGAAAAAGGATTTATTGGAATGGATGTATTATAAGGGAGATCAATTTCTACCCTTGCTGATTATTAGAAGGTACCTGAAGCTGGTATATAATTACTGCGCCGAAAACAACCTTCTTTACAGGAAAATAAGTGAACTTAAAGGTTTAAAACTTCCATTTCGTATTGATTTAATCCCGTTTGATTACCCAGATCCTGATGAATTGATACTTTATATAAAAGGGGGGAAATAGAATTATTAATTCTTTCAAGTTGGTACAACGTATTCTTTTATTTGTTTGTCAGGTCCTGACATGAAGCTATTTTCTTTTTTGATAATTTTCTTTTGCTTTGATTGCGTTGATTCTATAATGGCTCAAGATGGAAGCAAGGCAAAATTTGTTTCCATCAACCAGTTGGCTGTCACATTAGGCGACAGGAATATTGGCGCCGGAGGACCGGGTATTTTTAGTACCAATGGCATTGAAACGGACAAATGGTTTGCGGGCCTTGGTTTGGGGTATAATAATTATGCATTGCACAGTTATCCGCTCTACCTGCAGGCAGAAAGAAAATTCAGTCAGTTGAAATATGGATTCTTTGCCTATGCGAACAGCGGACTCAATGTTGTGTTGCAAAAAGACCAGGTGCCTGCTATTATAACCGTTACCAGCAACAGCCGTTATAAGTTTGAAACCGGTTACTGGGGAGAAATGGGAATTGGTCACCGCTTTTATATCTTCAAAAACCTGCAGATGCAGGCTGCTGTCGGCTATAATTACCATACATTTAAAACTACAGAAACTTTACACCCCCAGATACAGGGCCAGCCAATTACAACCAGGCGATACACAGAAAAAATAAATGCATTGCTGCTGCGGTTTGGTGTGCGGATATGAACATTGTGACGATGCGACCTGAGTATTGAAAAAATCCCTGTTTCAGTAAATAGAAACAGGGATGTCAATATTAATAAATGAAGTTATTATACATCCAGCTTCGCATATTTCGCATGGCTCTCGATAAACTCTCTTCTTGGCGCCACTTCATCACCCATCAGCATACTGAAAATGCGGTCGGCTTCGGCAGCACTGTCAATGGTCACCTGTTTTAATGTGCGGGTATCGGGGTTCATGGTGGTTTCCCAGAGTTGTTCTGAGTTCATTTCTCCCAAACCTTTGTAGCGCTGCACATTCACTGATTCGTCTTTACCGCCCCCAAGCCTTTCTATCAACGCTTTCCGTTGCTCTTCATCCCAGGCATATTCGGCTTCCTTTCCTTTTTTCACTAAATAAAGAGGCGGCTGGGCGATATATACATAACCCTGCTCCACTAATTCTTTCATGTAGCGATAAACGAAAGTCAGGATCAGGGTGGCAATATGCGAACCGTCCACATCGGCATCAGTCATGATGATGAGCTTGTGATAACGAAGTTTGCTCAGGTCAAGGGCCTTGGGGTCTTCAGGTGTGCCCATCTTCACCCCAAGAGCAGTGAACATATTGCGTATTTCTTCATTGTCGTAGATCTTGTGTTCCATTGCCTTTTCTACATTAAGGATCTTGCCTCTTAGTGGCAGGATGGCCTGGAAACTTCTGTCACGGCCTTGTTTTGCCGTTCCACCTGCCGAATCACCCTCAACCAGAAAGAGCTCGCAACGCTTGGGATCACGGTCAGAACAATCGGCCAGTTTGCCGGGCAGACCACCACCGGTGAGCACTGATTTACGCTGTACCAATTCTCTTGCTTTTCTTGCGGCAGCCCTTGCCTGTGCAGCAAGGATCACTTTGGAAACAATGTTTTTGGCTTCTTTGGGATTTTCTTCCAGGTATGCTTCCAAAACTTTTGACACAGTACTGTCCACCACACCCATCACTTCATTGTTGCCGAGTTTGGTTTTGGTTTGTCCTTCAAACTGCGGCTCGGGTACTTTTACCGAAATGATGGCACTCAATCCTTCACGGAAATCATCACCTTCAATTTCCACCTTTGCTTTTTCAAACAAGCCATTCTTGTCGCCATAGCTTTTGAATACTCTCGTCAATGCACGGCGAAATCCGGACACATGGGTCCCGCCTTCAATGGTGTTGATGTTGTTTACATAAGAAAAGATATGTTCGTTGTAGCTGTCGTTATAACTCAGGGCCACTTCAACAGCTACATTGGTATGCTCATCCCGGCCTTCTACAAATATCACTTTCGGGATAAGCGAATTACGGCCGGCATTGCTGTCCATCATTTCCACAAACTCAACAATGCCCCCTTCGCTGTAAAATGCCTTGCTGTAAATGCTGCCATCATCTTCTTTTTCCCTCATGTCGTTGAGGATGATGCGGACACCGCGGTTCAGATAGGCTAATTCCCGAAGACGACCTTCGAGAATGTCTTTATTGTAAGTGGTGGTAATGAAAATGCTTGCATCGGGCCAGAAATGAACTTTGGTGCCTCTTGTATCGCTTTCGCCAACCTCCCGGACAGGATATTGCGGTACACCGATCTTGTATTGTTGTTCATATCTTTTGCCGTCACGGTTTACAATCACATGCAGGTCAGAACTCAGGGCATTCACACAACTCACCCCCACGCCATGCAACCCTCCGGAAACTTTGTAAGTGTCTTTGTCGAATTTGCCACCGGCATGCAGCACCGTCATCACCACCTCCAGTGCCGAACGTTTTTCTTTTGAATGCATAGCTGTCGGAATACCACGGCCATCATCCTCTACCGAAATGGAATTGTCTTCATGAATTGTTACAATAATATTCTTGCAATAACCGGCGAGGGCTTCATCAATGGAGTTGTCCACTACTTCATATACGAGGTGGTGCAAACCTTTCACACCCACGTCACCGATATACATGGCCGGACGTTTGCGAACGGCTTCCAAACCTTCTAATACCTGGATACTATCTGCACCATAACCACTGGCGGGTAGCGGTGTTTTTGTTGTTGTTTCTGTGTTCATAAAAGGGGTAAATTCCTGTCGTTAAAAGCTGGAAAAACAGGACTGGCAAATGTACGAAAATGCACCCGGCTAACCGGGATTTACAAGGGCTTTTTTATACTCTTTTTTGGGATGGATGTGCAAAGAAAAATGCCCCCGGAAAAGAGACATTTTCACGATATAAAATCAGCTTGAACCAGCTTATCGTTTGACGATTTGTGCCACCAAATCCCCTTCGGCGCAAACCTTGTTGCCTACATAGGCGGTGCCTCGCATTTCGCAGATACCGCGGCGGATGGGGGCCGATAATTCCATTTTCAGGATCAGCGTATCGCCGGGTCGCACCATGTGTTTGAACTTGCAGTTATCTATCTTGATAAAATAGGTGTCGTACTGTCCGCCGCCACTGAGATTGATGGCAAGGATGCCGCCACATTGTGCCAATGCTTCTATCTGCAGCACACCTGGCATCACAGGGTTGCCCGGGAAATGCCCCTGGAAGAACCATTCATTGAAGGTGACATTTTTAATACCGACAATATGCGTATCGCTGAGTTCAATGATCTTGTCAACGAGAGCAAATGGAAAGCGGTGCGGCAGTGTTTTTTCAATGTGTTGGTGGTCATACACAGGCGGCTGACTGGGATCGTAGGTTGGGACGCCTTTGGTATGCTTGTTCTTTTTAATGTACTGTTTGATCTTTCTGGCAAATTCCACATTGCTGCTGTGGCCGGGACGGTTGGCAATAATCCTTGCTTTGATAGGATAACCTATAAGAGCCAGGTCACCAACAACATCTAACAATTTATGCCGGGCCGGTTCATTGGGAAAGCGCAGTTCAAGGTTATTGAGGTAGCCTTCACTCTTCACTTCTATCTTATCTTTCCGGAATATTTTTTTCAGACGTTCCATTTCTTTGTCGTCAACCGGTTTGTCAACGATCACAATTGCATTGTTCACATCACCGCCTTTGATAAGATTGTTGTCAAGCAGCATTTCCAGCTCATGTAAAAAGCAAAAAGTGCGGCAAGGGGCGACCTCTTCTTTGAAATCACGGATATGTTTCAGCCCGGCATGTTGAGTGCCCAGCACAGGAGAGTTAAAATCAATTAAAGTAGTGATGCTGTATTCAGTGGCAGGCATAGCCACCATTTCCACTCTTTTATTTTCATCGTAAAAATAGATGTTCTCATCAATACTGTACCATATCTTGGCGGCATCCTGTTCCTCAATACCAGCCTGCTCAATAATATTCACAAAAGGTTCTGAGCTTCCATCCATGATGGGCATTTCAGGCCCGTTGATTTCGAGCAAACAGTTATCAATGCCCATTCCCACTAATGCAGCCAGCACATGTTCAACAGTGCTCACTTTGGCGCCGTTGGTTTCCAATGTGGTGCCGCGGCTTACATCGGTCACCAGGTCGCAATCGGCTTTGATCACCGGCTGACCGGGAAGGTCCATCCGCTGAAACTGGAACCCAAAGCCGGGACTGGCCGGTTTCAATGTCAGCTCAGCCACGATACCGGTGTGAAGACCGGTGCCGGAAATACTGACGGCAGATTTGAGTGTATGTTGTTTATCGGGATTGAAAACAGGGGCAGTTGTTTCAATGGTTTTAGCAGGTTTTTTATCTGTTGCTGGATTCATAAGAACAAATATAAGAATTACTAAACAGTCAAAAGAGGCCGCAGTTGTTCAGATTAATTTATAATTGCGATATTCAAAAAGACGTTTGCCAGTCCATTTTTCTATATGATAAAGCAGTGCATCTTTAAACAACATATTGCGCCGGTTCACATCGAGATCAATGTTCCAGTTTTTTGCTTCAATTCTTTTTTTCATAACAGACGGGTGACTGTCGTCAAACCTTTTTAGAGAATCGAAATTTGAAAATTCAAACTGCTCTATTTTTTTTAATGCCTTTTCCATATCGGTTTCTTCCGTCCAGAATTGTTTTTTCAGTTCCTTTTGCTTTTGTCTCATTTTTTCTATGTTCTTTACCCAGCCGTAATGATATACATATGCATCGATCAGTTTCACGTTCAGTTTCCGGCCATCCATGCGAAAACCCTGGGCATCACGGTAGGATTGAATATTTTTATTATTGCGAATAATGCGTATTTCCCGGTTATACCAACGACGGGAATCACCGATATAGTCATAAGAACCGTAGAAATGGAGGTATTTGAATAACAGACCTTCCACTGTTTCATTCTGCTGGTTTTTTTCAGCTTCTTTTTTTATGGTATCAAGGTATTTTTCATGCACCACTTCATCAGCCTGCAGGTAAAAAGCCCAGTCTGCACCGGGTGAAATGTGTTGAAAGGCTTTGTCAGTTTCCACTGCCAGAACTTTGCCGCCTTCCCGTAACGAATCATCCCATACCGAATGAAAGATCTTGATCTTTGGAGAACCAATGGATTCAATAAGCGACACGGTTTCGTCATCACTGTTACCTATGCTTACAATAAATTCATTCACCAATGGTAAAACAGACCGGATGGATTCCTCAACAGGGTAATCATATTTGACAGCATTACGTACAAATGTGAAACCACTGATGGTCATGTTGAATAATTTGGAATCGGCAAAGATACAGTCGGAGAAAATGCAGAGCTACATTTTTTTCTGCAGCAATTGCCTGATGATACTTTCCAATTCTTTGATCCTTTTTTCCAGTTCGGGTAATTTGCGGGTGACAGCCTGGCTGCGCAATGCAGAAGTATAATCATAAGCCGGTGAACCGGTAACCGCTTTGCCGGGCTCGATGGATTTGCTCACCCCGCTTTGTGCATTCACTTTGGCTCCATCGCCTAACTGTATATGTCCCACTATTCCGGCCTGCCCGCCAATCATTACGCCATTGCCAATTTTTGTGCTGCCGCTGATACCTGCCTGCGCAGCGATCACGGTGCTGTTGCCTATTTCCACATTATGTGCAATTTGAATCAGGTTGTCAAGTTTAGCGCCGGCTTTAATCAGGGTGGAACCGATCGTGGCCCGGTCAATGGTAGTATTGGCTCCTATCTCCACATTGTCTTCTATTACCACATTGCCGATCTGCGGCACTTTTTTAAAACTGCCATCCGATTGGGGAGCATATCCAAAGCCATCGCCACCGATAATTGCCCCGGCATGAATCACCACATTGTTTGCAATTTTACAATCATGATAAATTTTTACACCGGGGTGGATTATACAGTTGTCGCCGATTGTAACATTTTCGCCGATATATGCGTTGGGAAATATTTTTGTGTCATTTCCGAGCTTCACATTGTCACCCAGGTAAGCAAAGGCACCGATAAAAACATTTTGCCCAAGGCAAGCTGTTTTTGCAATATAGCTGGGCTCCTGCACACCGGTCAGTTGCTGCTGCCTGATCTCCTGGTATTTCCCCAATAAAGTGGCAAAGGCGCTGTAAGCATCGGCCACCCTTATCAGTGTGGCGTTGACGGGTTGTTTTAAAACGAATTTTTCGTTGATGATAATTACGGAAGCCTTAGTGTTATAGATATAATCCTCTTATTTTGTATTGGCAAGGAAACTCAGTTCAACTTCTTTCGCTTCTTCGATCTTGCCAAAGGAGGCAACAGCAGTGTTGGGGTCACCTTCAATTTTACCATTAACTATGAGAGCTATTTGTGCAGCAGGAAAAGTCATGTAGTAAAGCTTTGAGGTATAAGCCAGGAGCTATGAGCAACAACCATTCCAGTCTCTCAACTCATAGCTTGCAGCTATCTCAGGTAACAAAAATAGTGTTTTTTCACAGGGCTGGCCAGTTGCGGATGGATCAGTGCATTGTCCACCTGCGAAATGTCCCTGATCGTTCCGTCTTTGAATAAAATATTGATGCGTTCATCAGCAGGATTATAAGTGGTGCCTACCGCCTCGCCGGTAAAGACAAAGTAACCTGCTTCATCGTTGCTCAGACCCATAACATTCATCGCTTCTTTTTTCTTTTCTTCAACAACTTCTTCTGCAAATAAACCGGCCTGAAGTTTAACTTTAAATAACCGCCTGTCGGTTATAAAACGGCAAAGGGTGGATAATATTTTGTCGGGATGCTGACGCCAGTTTTTGATGGTGGCCATCACATCGTGGTCGTCCAAACTGCAGAATGTTCCGAGATGCTTTTCGATATTTCCTTTTTGATGTAGAAAGAAATCAAAACTATCGGAAGCTGCCTTAAAGCTTTCTCCTTTTGCGGTCAGTTCTTTGGCCCGGCGGATGATCTTTACCAGCATCATCTCTGCGCCTATCACGGTTTTATGGAGATAGACCTGCCAGTACATCAGCCGCCGTGATACCAAAAACTTTTCTATGGAATAGATAGCTTTTTCTTCCACCAGCAATTCGCCGTCTTTCACCGCCAGCATTTTGATGATCCGGTCATAACCGATCACACCTTCAGCCACTCCGGTAAAAAAACTATCCCGGTTCAGGTAATCCATCCGGTCCACATCCAGCTGGCCTGATACTAATTGTGATAAAAACCGTTTGGTGTGTTGACCGGTGAAAATCTCAATGGCTGTTTGTAACTGCCCCTTGAACTCTTCATTGAGTTTTTGAATGATGAGCAGCGAAATAGCTTCATGATGTACACCGGGGATCAGTTCATTTTCCAGCGCATGGGAGAAAGGTCCATGTCCCACATCATGCAAGAGGATGGCCACTTTGGCGGCCAGTTCTTCATCCGGTGAAATGCCAATGCCTTTACTTTTTAGTTCGGCCAGCGCCATACACATCAGGTGGTAAGCACCGAGGGAATGATGCAGTCTCGAATGTACTGCCCCGGGGTAAACAAGATGCGCAAAAGCCATCTGGTGAATATTACGCAGCCGCTGGTAGTAAGGATGGGAAATTATCTGCAGTATCAGCGGATGGTCAATGGTAATAAAGCCATAGACGGGGTCGTTGATGATCTTGCGGGTTGGCATCTTTGTTGGCTTTTTGTTAAAGGCCCGGAAAAGGCAGGCGGTAAAAGTACAAAGCCGGGATTTAAAAAGCTAAATTTGAAGCTTCAGCGTTATTATCACACACATTATAAACCTACAGAATGGCCATAGCAAAAATTATCTGGGTGGATGACGAGATCGAAAGCCTGCAATCACAGAAAATGTTTCTGGAAAATAAGGGATACGAAGTACAAACCTTTACCAACGGGTTTGATGCCATAGATTTTGTAAAAGAAAACCCGGTGGATGTGGTGCTGATTGACGAAACCATGCCCGGCATAACAGGCCTGGAAACATTGGCCAAGATCAAAGAAGTGAACCAGTCGCTGCCCGTAGTGCTGATCACCAAGAATGAAACAGAGAACCTGATGGATGAGGCCATCGGTTCGCAGATCAGCGATTATTTGATAAAACCCGTCAATCCCAACCAGGTATGGCTGAGCCTGAAAAAGATCATTGATAACCGGAGATTAGTAGCGGAGAAAACAACTTCGGCTTACCAGCAACAGTTCCGCAATCTTTTTATGGCGCTGAACAGCAACCCCGATTACAACGAGTGGATGGATATTTACCAGAAACTGGTTTTCTGGGAACTGGAAATGGAAAAAAGCGATAGCCCCGAAATGCAGGAAATATTACAGAGCCAGAAAGGAGAAGCGAATACCGAGTTCTTCAAATTTGTTTCAAGAAATTATGCCGGTTGGGTTTCTCCGAAAAGCACAGACGGACCGGTGATGAGCCACTCACTGATGAAATTTAAAGTGCTGCCGCACCTCGAAAAAGGAACACCATTATTCTTTGTCCTGATTGATAATCTTCGTTTCGATCAATGGAAAGCGATCCAGCCCATCTTTGCCCAAAGCTTTCGCATTTTGGAGGAAGACAGTTTTTACAGCATTCTTCCCACGGCTACGCAGTATGCCCGTAATGCCATTTTTGCCGGGTTGTTGCCTGCAGATATCGAAAAACAGTTTCCGGCGCAATGGAAGAATGATGAAGAGGAAGGAGGAAAGAACCTGCATGAGGAAGAATTCTTAAAAGCACAACTGAAACGGCAGGGCAAGGCTGATCTGAAAGTTTCTTACACCAAAGTTTTGAACAACCAGGCAGGGCTTGATCTGCTCAATAATATCCATAACCTGCTGAATAATGACCTGAATGTGATTGTTTACAATTTTGTGGATATGCTGAGTCATGCCCGCACAGAAATGGAAGTGCTGAAAGAACTGGCCAGCGATGAAATGAGCTACCGCAGCATTGCTACAAGCTGGTTTGAACATTCACCGCTTCACCAGGCACTGAAAAAGATCGCTGATAAGAATATAAAAATCGTGTTAGCTACAGATCACGGCAGTGTGAGAGTAAAAACACCATATAAAGTAGTGGGTGACAAACAAACGACCACCAATCTCCGCTACAAACACGGCCGAAATCTGAACTATGAACCAAAAGAAGTGCTTGCCTTCCGTGACCCGAGAGAAGCAGGTTTGCCGGTGCCAACAGTGAACTCTTCTTTCATTTTCGCCAAGGAAGACGGATTTCTATGCTATCCCAACAACTATAACTATTATGTGAACTATTACCGCAACACCTTTCAGCATGGCGGGGTGAGCCTGGAAGAAATGATTGTGCCGGTGATAAAGATGCAGAGTAAATAACCCCCATCCCCGCCAATTGGCGGGGAGCATTTGTGGAAAAAACATTTTTTACATCACGAAGTCATAAGATAACAACAAATAAATTTGCAGATACCCATAACCCCCCTTTAGGGGATGGGGGTAAGATGAAGTACACTCAAACCACTCTCGACAAATTAGAAGCCATTCCCGAACAGTCCGGTTATATCCTGCGTTATGAAAGAGGTACTTTTCAAAGCGGGTATTGTATATTGGAAGACAAAAAAGTGGTGGTGCTGAATAAATTTCTGCAAACCGAAGGCCGCATCAATACTCTTTTGGAGTTGATTCCCCAACTCGATATCAAAACAGATGCACTGAGCGAAGAATCCAAAAAGCTTTACTTCAGTATTGTTTCCAGGTTAGAGACGGAGACGAATGGAGAATAAAGAAACTGAAATAAGAAATGGAAATCTTTGAAAGAAGCATTTTCTCATTCCTCATTTTTAATTTCTCATTTCTTATTTTTACCTGTGTATCCACCTCTCAAAATAACATTTCTCGGTACAGGTACAAGCAGCGGTGTGCCAATGATAGGCTGCGACTGCAAAGTGTGCACTTCTGCTGACCCGAAGGACAACCGGTTGCGATCAAGTATTCTTGTTGAGTCTGCAAAAACAACTCTTGTTGTTGATACAGGTCCTGATTTTCGCTACCAGATGCTGCGTGAAAAAGTGAAAAGAGTTGATGCTGTTGTATTCACCCATCCGCATAAGGATCATTTGGCAGGGTTAGATGATATCCGGGCTTTTAATTTTTTTATGAAAAAGCCAATTGATGTATATGCTGATTCGCTGACAGAAGAAGCTGTGCGCCGTGATTTTTATTATGCTTTCAGCGACACAAAATATCCCGGCATCCCTGAACTGAACCTGAATACGATCACTCTTGAACCGTTTATGGTGGGTGATATTCCCGTCACACCCATATTGGTTTGGCACCTGAAAATGCCGGTGATGGGTTTTCGCTTTGGCAAATTCACTTATATTACTGATGCCAACCGGATTGATGAAACCGAAAAAGAAAAGATCAGGGGAAGTGATGTGCTGGTGCTGAATGCTCTTCGGAAAAAGTCTCATGTTTCTCATTTCAACCTTGCTGAAGCAGTTGCCTTAAGCCAGGAATTGCAGGTAAAATCAGCTTATTTCACCCATATTTCTCACCAGTTAGGATTGCATGATGCCATTGAGAGTGAATTGCCGGAAAATATCCACCTGGCCTGGGATGGGCTTGTTCTCCACATCTGACAAATAGCTCAAATTTTAACTAACATCTGTTAGTGTTAGGAAAAACTCCGTATCTTGCATTGCCTTTAGCGATTGTTATGCCATGATCCAAGGCGAATGATTGTGCCACTCCAATTCAGTTTGAAGTGGCACAGTTTATAAAAGTGAATCAACGATTTTTGATTATGAATTTTCAAACTTCAGAATTAACGCAACAGGTAGCCCAAACGGCCAGGGATTTTGCACAGCAACATATCAAACCCCATGTGATGGAATGGGACGAGAGCCAGGAATTTCCGGTTCATGTTTTTAAAGAAATGGGAAAGCTGGGTTTGATGGGAGTTCTGGTACCCGAAGAATACGGTGGAGCAGGGCTCACCTATTTTGAATACAAAACAGTGATCGAGGAAATAGCCAAAGTATGTGGCTCCATCGGGTTGAGCCTTGCTGCACACAATTCTCTTTGCACAGGTCATATCATGACATTTGGGAATGAAGAGCAAAAGAAAAAATATTTGCCCAAACTGGCCACGGCAGAATGGCTTGGTGCCTGGGGGCTCACTGAAGCCAACACCGGCAGTGATGCAGGCAATATGAAATGCACGGCGGTGAAAGATGGCGATGAATGGATCATCAATGGCACGAAGAATTGGATCACCCATGGTAATAGCGGTGATGTGGCCGTGGTTATTTGCAGAACCGGTGAACCAAGAACAAGAAATAACTCAACAACTTTTGTTGTAGAAAAGGGAACCAAAGGGTTCAGTGCAGGCAAGAAAGAGAATAAACTCGGCATGAGGGCCAGTGAAACTGCGGAGATGGTCTTTGATAATGTGCGGATACCGGATGCGAACCGCCTGGGTGAAGTGGGCGACGGATTCAAACAGGCAATGAAAGTGCTCGATGGCGGAAGAATTTCCATTGCCTCCCTTTCTTTAGGAATTGCCAAAGGAGCTTATGAAGCAGCCTTGCAATATTCACAGGAACGTTACCAGTTTGATAAGCCGATTGCCAGTTTCCAGGGTATTTCTTTCAAACTGGCAGATATGGCTACTGAAATTGCAGCAGCGGAGTTGCTGACCTTGCAGGCCTGTGACCTGAAAGAAAGAAAACTCCCGGTGACCAAAGAAGCCGCCATGGCAAAATATTATGCCAGCGAAGTGGCGGTGAAAGTGGCGAATGATGCCGTGCAGGTATTTGGTGGTTATGGCTATACGAAAGACTTTCCGGTAGAAAAATATTACAGGGATGCCAAACTTTGCACGATAGGGGAAGGAACTTCTGAAATACAAAAAATAGTTATTTCAAGAGAAGTGCTGAGGAGCTAAGAGTGAACAGATAATAGTGAAAAGTGAATCCTGCTTTTTGGAGCAGCAATTTTTTATAGACATTTTCAAAATAATTATCTCACCTCCTGCATCTCCACCAGTTTTTTATAGAACCCGTTCTGTGCCAATAACTGTTCATGGGTTCCCCGTTCCACTATTTTTCCTTTTTGCAAAACAATGATCTCATCGGCATGGCGGATGGTGGAAAGGCGGTGGGCAATCACAATGCTGGTGCGGTTTTGCATCATGTTGTTGATAGCATCCTGCACCAGTCTTTCACTTTCGGTATCGAGAGAGGAAGTGGCTTCATCTAAAATGAGGATAGGCGGATTTTTTACCACAGCCCTTGCTATTGTTAAACGCTGACGTTCGCCGCCGCTGAGTTTGCCGCCCCTGTCGCCGATATTGGTTTGATAACCCAGCTCTTTTTGCATAATGAAATCATGGGCATTGGCCACTTTCGCAGCAGCAATGATATCTTCCAGGGTAGCGTCTTCTTTTCCAAGTTTGATATTGTTGGCGATGGTATCATTGAAAAGGATCGGCTCCTGTGTCACAATGCTCATCTGGCTGCGAACGGAATGCAGCGAATAGTCTTTGATGTTGATGCCGTCAATCAGCACTTCGCCGCCGGTCACATCATGAAACCGGGGAACGAGGTCAGCCAATGTGGATTTACCGGCCCCTGATGAACCTACCAGTGCAATGGTTTTTCCTTTTTCAATCACAAGATTGACATTATCGAGGATCACTGCATCATGATAGGCAAAGCTTACATTCCTGAATTCAATTTTCTCATTGAAACTGCTGATTTGTTTTCCCTGCGGGTTATCATCCACCGTCACCGGCGTTTTCAATATTTCCTCAATGCGGCCTATGGCAGCTGATCCTTTGCGCATATTGCTGAACGAGGTGGAAAAACTCTTGGCCGGCTGAATGATATTGTAAAAAATACCAAGGAAACCAAGAAAAACTGAAGCCTCCAGCAACTGGCCGTTCAAAACTAACCTTCCGCCATAGTATAATACCGCAGTGAATAAAGTTACACCCATCACTTCAGATAAAGGGGAGGCCATATCACGGCGGTAACTGATCCTGTTCTTGGAATGAAGTAACTCATCATTACCCTTAAAGAATTTTCGGCGTAGCAATTGTTCAATATTAAAAGCTTTGATCACTCTCAGCCCTCCAAGGGTCTCGTCAAGCGTTGAAAGTGTTTCACTGTATTTATTCGCCACTTCCTGTGATTGCTTTTTTAATGATTTGGTGATGCGTCCGATCACCAGTCCTAGAACTGGTATTGCCAGCAGGATGGTGCCGGTCAGCAGCGGGCTTATCAAAAACAAGGCGCCTAGGGTGATAATGATCGTCAGCGGGTCCCGTATCCATCCTTCCAACGCACCCACAACAGAATTTTCTACTTCTGCCACATCGCTCGTCATACGGCTCATGATATCGCCTTTTCTTTTTTCATTAAAAAAACCAATGGGCAGTTTCAGCACTTTATCATACAGTTCTTCCCTGATCCTGTTCACCACAGTATTCTTCAGCGGGTTGAGCACATAAAAAGACAGGTAGAGAAAAAGATTTTTCAGGAAAATGAAACCGATCATCAGCAGGCAAATAAAACCCAGTGTAGGCACTTTGCCTCTTGTGCTGATAGAACTGGCAAGAAAATCATTCACATACCGGACAATTGGGTTGTTACTCACCCCGCCAAAACTGCCACAATCTGCACATTCCGGCTTGGGATTGGTGAAGATCAGTTGCAAAAAAGGCATCAGCATGGCAATAGAAACAATAGAGAAAATAATACTCAGTACAATGAAGATGAAATACAAAGAGATCTTTCCTTTATAAACGCCGAGATATTGAAAAATCCGTGAATATTGCTTCATACTGATGAGTAAAGTGATGTAAACGGGGCAAAGTAACTACTTTTGCAGCGTCTGCAGAAGGTTGAGGGCTTGCAGAAGGTAAATTATAGCAAAATGGAAGAGGGAAAAAGACAAAAGCAAATTGCCGGTTTGCTGAACGAAGAGATGAACCTCATTTTTCAGCGGCTGGGTTTGAGTATGCTCGAAGGCGGGATGGTTTCCATTTCATCGGTGAAAGTGACCCCCGATCTGCTCGAAGCAAGGTTTTACCTGAGTTTTTTCCAGGTGAAAGATATTGATGTGGCTTTGAAAAAAATAGAAGACCGGCACGGTGAAATAAAAAAGGAACTGGCGGCACGGGTACGGCACCAGTTGCGGAACATCCCGGTGCTGAAGTTTTTCCGGGATGATACCCTGGAACATGTTTTCAAAATGGAAGAACTGTTTAAGAAAATCGGGGGCGAAAAAAAGCCCGGCGACGATTCATAGCCACACCACTTAAACTTTTATAACTCTGAGAGCACTGCATTTTCTTTTTGCCTGGCGATACTTCAAAGCCAAAAAATCCACCAATGCCATCAACATCATTGCATGGACAAGCATTGCGGCCATCATTGTTGGTACAACTGCGCTGATATTAGTGTTAAGTGTTTTCAATGGTTTTGAAGGCCTGGTCAAATCGCTTTATTCTTCTTTTTATACAGATATCAAAGTTTCCCCGGTCGCTGGTAAAACAATGACGGTGACAGAAGCACAACTCCGGCAGTTGCGGCAGGTGAACGGGATAAAAAATCTTTCATTAGTGCTGGAAGAAAAAGCATTGCTGCAGAATGGCGAATACAATCAATCCATCGTTTACCTGAAAGGGGTGGATGAAAATTTTCGGTACGTCACAGGTGTGGCCGATCATATTGTTAACGGGGAATATGATCTGGGAACAGAGGATCAGCCTAAATTGGTGCTTGGCGCTGGTGTGGAAGGTGCACTGGGCATCCAGGCCGACAGGAATATTTTTTTGTTGAAGCTCTACCTTCCCCGCAAAGGCAACACTGAACAGATCAACCTTCTGGAAGACATCAGCAATGACACCATACGTTCATCTGCAGCATTTATGATACAGCAGGATTTTGATACCAAATATGGCATCACCAATATTGATTTTGTGAGAAAAGCTTCCCGCCTTGCGCCGGATGAATACAGTGCTGTGGAGATAGCCGTTGTAAATCCTTCGGCTGCTGATGATATCAAGAGATCTGTGAAGCGGATTTTTGGCGATGGCTACCAGGTGCAAAACCGTTACGAACAAAATCAATCATTGTATGCGGTGATGAATGTGGAACGATGGGTGATCTATGGTGTGCTTTGTCTCATTTTGGTGGTGGCCGCCTTTAATATGATCGGTGCGCTGACGATGCTGGTACTGGAAAAGCAGAAAGACATAGGTATTCTTCATGCCCTTGGAGGCAACCGTCATTTCATTCAGCGGATATTTTTAAATGAAGGAATGTTGCTGGCCCTGGTGGGCGGCGGGGCCGGGATGTTGCTGGCGCTGATCATTGCCTGGCTGCAGATCAATTATCATCTTATCCCGTTGCAGGGCGGTTCTTTCCTGATAGATTATTTTCCTGTAAAACTGCGGCTGATGGATTTTGTGCTGGTAGGCTCAACTGTTTTTGTTATTGCTTTGCTGGCTTCATGGCTTCCATCCCGCAAAGCTGCATTGCAGGAGTTTTCGCTGCGGAGCGAATAGAGGGAAAGTAATCAGTAATCTCCCAATGTTTCCGGTAACTGCGCCAGCGCTTTGGCCAATTGCTCATCATTAGGGGCAATGCCATGCCATTCGTGTGAGCCTTCCATGAAGTCAACCCCTTTGCCCATTTCTGTTTTCATCAGAATGACGATGGGTTTGCCTTTGCCCACAAAAGTTTTGGCATGTTCAAGTGTTTTCACCACTTCATCCATATCATTTCCTTTTTCAAGATGGACAACTTCCCAGCCAAAGGCAGCAAATTTGGCAGCAAGGTCGCCGAGGTTCATTACTTTTTTAGTAGGGCCGTCAATCTGTTGGCCATTCCAGTCAATGGTGGAGATAAGATTGTCCACTTTATGATGAGCAGCAAACATCGTTGCTTCCCAAATTTGTCCTTCCTGCAATTCACCATCGCCATGGAGGGAATAAACAACATTAGTTTCTTTATTCAGCTTTTTGGTGAGTGCTGCGCCGATGGCAGCACTTAGGCCTTGACCCAAAGAACCGGAAGCAATGCGGACACCGGGCAGGTGCTCATGGGTGGCAGGGTGGCCCTGCAATCTTGAATTTATTTTCCGGAATGTGGCAAGTTCTTTTATGTCAAAATAACCGGAACGGGCCAGGGTGGAGTAGAAAAGAGGCGATATGTGACCGTTGGATAGGAAAAATACGTCTTCTCCGGCCGCATTCATATTAAAGGCAGGATTGTGCTTCATCACTTTGAAGTACAGGGCGGTCAAAAACTCCGTACATCCAAGCGAACCACCCGGGTGGCCGCTGGCAGAGCCATGCACCATTCTGACAATATCTCTGCGTATCTGAGAAGCTATTGATTTTAATTCTGCCATAAACTTTGTTCTTTTTAAACTTTTTGTATCTTGTTTGTTCAAACCGCCTGATTGCGCTGCAAAAGTGCAATCTTTTTCAATACAAAATCCAACCGGATTAATCATTCTGTCTACAAAAATCAATGTTCCTGTGTTGAATGAAAAGTAATACACCAATGTGTATTAAAAAGATTGGATTTCAATAGGAAAACTAAAAGCGAACCTCTATTTTTGTAAAGCAAAACCTTACCCGATGCTTGATGTTTTATTGACTGCTTCAGTATCGTTTATCATATCTTTTCTGGCTATACCTGTGGTGTTGCAGATTGCGGAAAAAAAGAAATTATATGACATGCCTGATGAAAGAAAGGTGCATACACGACCAGTTGCTTCACTGGGCGGTGTAGGTATCTTCGGCGGCTTTCTTCTTGCCGCATTATTGTCCATTCAAGGCTATTACAACCCCGAATTTCAATACTTTTTTGCCGCTGCCCTTGTCATTTTCTTCCTTGGGCTAAAGGACGACCTGATGGTGTTATCCGCCAGCAAAAAATTTGTCGGCCAGGTCATTGCGGCCTCTATCCTAATACATTTAGGCGGCATCCGCCTCGACAGCATGCACGGTCTTTTTGGGTTTGACCTGGTGCCGGAAGGTTTTGGGCTTGCTTTATCTTACCTGACCATTATTGTTGTTATTAATTCTTTCAACCTGATAGACGGCGTGGATGGGCTTGCTTCCAGCCTGGGTATTCTCACCATGTCTGTATTTGGCACCTATTTCTTCGCCATAGGCCAGCAGGCTTATGCTTTGATGGCTTTTGCTATGGCAGGCAGCCTCGTGGCTTTTCTGATCTTTAACCATCATCCTGCCAAGATATTTATGGGAGATTGTGGTTCGCTGATGATCGGATTGGTGAATTCCATTTTAGTGATCAAATTCATCAATACTGCCGGGGACCCGGCGGTTGCATTCCCGGTTGAGTCGGCCGTTGCAATCGGTTTTGCCATTTTGATCGTTCCGCTGCTTGATACATTAAGGGTTTTCGCCATTCGTATTTATAATGCCCGTTCACCTTTCACTCCTGACCGCAACCATGTGCATCATTTGTTGCTCGACAGGGGTTTGGGACATGCAGCCGTGACATTCACCTGCGTGGCGGTAAATATTGTTTTTATCGTGATGGCATATATGGGCCGTTCTCTTGGACCCACCTATTTATTGCTGGCGATGGTGTTGGTTGCTTTTACCGGTTTTGGAATTGTTTATTATAGCAGGCCACGCCGCACCATGGTCATTGCCAAGACCATCAAAGTCGCTACTGAACTGAAAACAACTTCGAAAGTAGTGACACTGACACAGGAAGTACCTGCAGCCGATCAGAAATAATCATTCTTACCAGAAGAAAAGGCATGAAAAAGTTTCCCAAACTGTTTCATGCATTTTTTTTGGATTCCACTGTTTCGTTAGCTTTGCTTTCCGCAAAAACTACTTTATGGCAGAAGAGATAGCCTCCATTATTGAATCAGCAGAAGATCACATGAAAAAAGCGATCAATCACCTTGAAGCCGAACTGGTGAAGATCAGGGCCGGAAAAGCCAACCCGCAAATGCTGGATGGCATAGTTGTAGATTATTATGGTTCACCAATGCCCATCAACCAGGTGGCCAATATCAGTGTGATGGATGCCCGGACACTCAGCATACAGCCATGGGAAAAAAATATGTTGCAGCCTATCGAAAGGGCTATCATTGCCGCCAATATTGGCATCACTCCTCAAAATGACGGAGCATTGATACGTCTGTTCCTGCCCCCTCTTACAGAAGAAAGAAGAAGAGAACTGGTGAAAAAATGTCACGGCGAAGGAGAGCATTCTAAAGTAGCGATCCGTAACATACGCCGGGATGCCATTGAGCATATCAAAAAACTGCAAAAAAACGGGTTGAGTGAAGATGCAGCGAAGGATGGTGAGACTAATGTGCAGCAGGTAACAGATAAATTCATTACTGCGGTGGATAAACATCTTGCTTCAAAAGAAAAAGAGATTATGTCCGTGTGAGGAGCCGGCTTCAACGATATTAAAGGAAAGCAATGCTCAGGTATTCCCTTCCTTTTTTTCTTTTTTATTGGCTAAGTAAACACCCAGCAGGATGATGCTGAGACAAACTGTTTCGATGACCGTAATCTTTTCTCCGTCCATAAAACCCCAAAACAACGCCACGAACGGTATGCCATAGGTGACTAATGAGGCAAACAAACCACCGGCTTTTTGCACCAGGATATAGAAAAGCACCGTGGCAAAAGCGCTGCCGACAATGCCGAGCAACGCCGAAGCAATGACAGCCCAGCGAACAGATGAACTGCCGAAATCAAGATGAAGAAAATCCTGTTGCCACAATACTGCGGCTGTTGGAATGGTCATAAAAGCCAGTGAAACGGTGGAAACCTGCACAGCGTTCAGTCCTTTCAGGAAATGGCTGTAGAGGTTCACATTGAAACCATAAAGTATAGTGCCCAGCACGACCAGTGAGGCATAACCGGCGTTTTCCAAACTGATATCATCCTGTGTCAGTGTAAGCAGTACCAGGCCCGCAAAACCAACCAGCACACCGATAATCTTTTGGGAACTTACTTTATCCCTGAAAAAGGAAACAGCCACCACGATGACACATATGGGAGTGAGTGAATTCAGGATACCGGCAAGCGAACTGTCAATGTTTTTGGCAATGGCCTCAGCAAATAAATAGGCAGGCAGCAGGTTGCCGATAATGCCCATAAGAATAACCAGCAGTAATTTATTTCTTGGAATCCTGAACAGGTGAACAACAGCAAAGGGGAGGAATACCAAACCTGCAGATAAGATGCGAATGGAAGCCATTTGTGCTGAAGACAGTTCCTTTGTGCTGAACCGCATCAGGATGAAAGAACTGCCCCAGATAAAGCAAAGCAAAATGAATATACTCCAACTGATAACTTTGTTGTTCATAAATAAAGGTGGGCAAAGTTCATAAAACACATTTATACATTCGCATTTTTTTTATATTGTGGTATCATCATTTAAACAGGTAATTGCATGAGTAGAATTCAGCTTAGCAAGGTCAGCACCCGGGCTCCCGAAGATTGGGATAAAAAAGAGACCAGGGCCAAAACAGCAGCTATGATAGAAGAACTTGATGAACTGCAGAACCTGCTTTTTGCCGAAAACAAACATTCTGTACTGGTCATTATCCAGGGGATGGATGCTGCTGGGAAGGATGGCACTATCCGCAATGTGCTGGGCAATATGAACCCGCAGGGTGTGATGGTAAAATCTTATAAAGCGCCGACAGCAGAAGAATTATCACACGATTTTTTGTGGCGTATACACAGACATGCACCGGCAAAAGGCATGATACAGGTGTTTAACCGCAGTCATTATGAGGATATATTAGTGACAAGAGTACATAAATGGTGTGATGACAGCACGGCCCGTAAAAGAATGGAGGCCATCAATGATTTTGAGAAATTATTACAGCAGCATAACCGGACACATATCCTCAAGTTCTATCTCCACATTTCCCCGGAAGAGCAGCAGGAAAGGCTGAAAGAAAGAATAAAAGACCCAGGCAAAATGTGGAAATATAATGAAAGAGATTTTGAAGAAGCAAAACTGTGGGATATTTACATGCAGATGTATGAGGAATGTTTTGAAAACTGCAATAACCCGCCCTGGATCATTGTGCCTGCTGACCAGAACTGGTACAAAGAATATATTGTTGCATCAGCTTTGAATAGTTTACTGAAAAGCCTGGATATGCAATACCCGGGATTGAAACAATGATAAAAGTTTTTTTCACTACTAAAACCAAAAATTATGGGAATGCTTAAAGAATTCAAGGAGTTTGCCATGAAGGGCAATATTGTTGACCTGGCCGTTGCTGTTGTAATCGGCGGCGCTTTTGGAAAAATCGTTACGGCCCTTACCGACAGCCTTATTATGCCCATTATCAGTCTTATAGTTGGAAAAGGAGGTGTTGGCGATATGGTGTTTACTGTCGGAAATACAATTTTCCCGGTTGGTGTGTTTTTGCAGGCGGTGATTGACTTCATTCTTATCGCCTTTGTATTATTCATGGTTATTAAGGCTATTAATGCGACGAAAAAGAAGGAAGAAGCAGCACCTGCCGCTCCGCCGGAGCCATCATCTACAGACAAATTGCTGATGGAGATCAGGGATGCACTGAAAAAATAGACGTGGAAAAAGCCGGCTCGTCCCGAAGCCTTTTTCCCTTACTTTTGAGTCCCTTGCCGGGTTGAAACCGGCAAGGGACTTTCATTTTACCGATAAAAAGACACAGAGTGACCAATACTTCGTACCAGATCAAGTTGCCGCAGTTTGAGGGACCTTTTGACCTGCTCCTGTTCTTTATAGAGAGAGATGAACTGGATATTTATAATATTCCCATTACAAGGATCACCAACGATTTCCTGGATTACATTCATGCACAAGAATCACTGAATATCGAATTGTCCAGCGAATTCATTCTTTTCATCTCAACACTGATGCGCATCAAGGCCAAAATGCTGTTGCCTAGGAAGGAACTGGATGCCCAGGGTAATGAAATAGATCCGAGAGAAGAACTGGTAAGCAAAATCCTCGAATACAAGAGATTTAAGGAAGCATCGGCTAAGATGGCAGAAATGGAAGCCGAGAGGATGTTGCTGATTAAAAGAGGTAATATCCAGAAAGAACTGGCACTGATCGGAGAAGATGCCGGTGAAGGCACCGAGATACAAAACATCACCCTGTTCAAACTGATGAAGGCCTTTGAAAGGGCCATGCAGAAATACAGCGACCGGGTCAACAAACCGGTACACACGGTTGTTCAGTATAATTACACAATGGAAGGAAGCCGCCAGCACATGCTGTCACTGGCGCAGGAACAAAAAACGGTGTCGTTTGAGAAAATATTTGATAAGGCTGAGAACAGGGTTCATGCCATTTTCCTGTTTTTGTCATTGCTGGAATTGGTGCAGCAAAAATTTTTAAAGATCATGGTGGGAGAAGGCAGGAACAATTTTATTATTGAATACAACGAGCCGGAAAACAGGCTCGCCGAACTGGAAGAAGAAAACCCGTCTGACCCCGATACATCGGGAGCGGGCAACCACAATAACACTTAAATCATTTGATCATGAAAAGTTTTGCAACTGCTAATTGGAAAGGATCAGGCAAGGAAGGAACTGGCACCCTCACTTCCAAATCAAAAGTGCTGGAAAACACTTCGTATGATTTCCGCAGTCGTTTTGAAGATGGTGAATTTACCAATCCCGAAGAACTGGTAGCCTCAGCTCATGCCGGTTGTTTTTCCATGAAGCTGAGCTTTGTTCTCGGTGCTGCGGGGTTCACACCTGATGATATTGAGACAAAATGCACTATTACACTGGAAAGCGGCGCCATCACATCCAGCCATCTGGAAGTAACAGCTTCTGTTCCGGGTATTGATGCGGATAAATTTGCAGAATGTGCTGCTGATGCCAAAGCTAATTGCCCGATCAGCAAATTGCTGAATACGAATATAACGATGGACGCAAATCTGGCGTAATCTGACCGGTTATCAGAAAGCAGTGCCACGGTTTCAAACCGTGGCACTGCTTTTATTCATATATCCACAACAGTATCGGTTTTTTCGATGCATTGATCACCGGCTTCAGGTATTGCAGAAAATTTGGGGAAACCGTGGGACATCCATCACTTTGACAGATATCATCTTTCACTTCAGATTCCGGCACACATTCATGGGCATGCAGCACCACAAACCGCTCAAAGGCTTTGTCGTTGGTTTTGTCCAGGCCATACAGTTTCCAGGCCAGCCCGAATTTTCCATTGTAGTTATAGCCGATCCTGTATTTACCAAGAGAGGTGCAGCCGCTGCCCACCACATTGCTGTAACGTCTTCCTTCCAGCCAGTATTCATTGCAGCGGCCATGAGTGACTAAAGCTGAATTTTTTATAGTGTCTTTCTTCAGGTCATATACAAAAAAGCGGCTCTGCCCCGAGGGCAGGCTCATATCCAATAAAAAACAAACCTGGTTATTGTAATTCCTTTGGTTGACAAAAGCAGCCGCTTCTGCCGCTTTGCTTTGCAGCTTTTCAAACGATGGTTGTTTCAGGCTGTGAAGGGCAGGCTGCGGAGTGGTATTAAGGGTGATATAGCGTTTAGGCCTGCCGGTTTCAGACAACCAGGCAAATGGAACCAGGCCGATAAGCAAAAGATAAAGAGTGATTAGGAAAAATTTCTTCATACCAGTAATCCTTGATGCCTAACGTTACAATTTCCATACAATGGATAAACGAAATGATAATTTGTGAGAAACTGTAATAAAGCTTTTCACTAAATTTTTCACCAATATGCTTTGAAAGGCAGAAATTAATACTGAAATTTATGAGCATGAAAATGTATCAGGCAATCAGGAAAAAAGTTCTTGTTACTGCGATTATCATTTTGTCGGCTGTTTTTTTTCCCGCCTCTGTTTCGGCGCAGGCTACATTTGAAGTGAGAATGGGAAAGGGATATTTTGCAAAAGTCAGCATCCCCTCCGGCTGGACCAAAGGAACAGGTTTCGGAAGTGAACTTTGCTGGAATGCTCCGGGAAATGCAGCGAGAATATGTGTGAAGTCGAACTGGAAAAGAGGCAGGACGGCAGAGACTATTTTATCTGAAAGCCTTGAAGGCATTTCCTGTGTAAGACAGGACAATAAAACACACAAAACAGATATTCTTTATACAGTCTGGAAGGAATGCGAAGTGAAAGTGGGGCCAAGAACAGAATGGCGCCTTTGGTCGGTGACCACTTACAAAGATGCACCTGATGCACTTTCAATCGAGGTGCATTTTTATCAACGACCTTCTGAGCAACTAAAAAAGGAAATAGACAATTGCCTGAACGGAATCAGTTTTGTTGATCCTCTCCCTGCATCAGAATAGCTAAAACAGGATTTAGCCAGCCAGGCTTTTTTCAACGGTTACTTTTTCTTTCATCATTTCCCGAACAGCATCCGCTATGCCCTGTGCATCATAGCCGCATTCACGGTGCAGCTCTTTGGGTGTGCCGTGTTCCACCAACCGGTCAGGGATACCTAAAATCCTTACTTCGTTCTTGTAGTCATGTTCCGCCATGAACTCCAATACAGCGCTGCCAAAACCACCTTTCACCGTTCCGTCTTCCACGGTGATGATCTTTTCATAATTCCTGAACACTTCATGCAACAGTTCCTCATCCAATGGTTTGGCAAAACGCATATCATAATGACCGGGGTTCAGCCCATCATTTTTCAGTTCACGGATTGCGGCGGCTGCAAAATTGCCGGGATGACCCAATGATAAAATAGCAATATCTTTTCCTTCTTTCAATTTTCTTCCTTTACCGATCTCAATTTCTTTCATCTCTGTTTTCCATTCGGGCATCACACCCTCACCTCTCGGGTAACGAATAACAAAAGGAAGTTTGGTGGTTTCTAATTGTGCGGTGTACATCAGGTTCCTCAACTCACTTTCATTCATCGGGGCACTGATGATCATATTGGGGATGCAACGGAAATAAGGAATGTCATAACAGCCATGATGTGTGGGGCCGTCATCACCCACCAAACCAGCTCTGTCCAGACAGAAAATAACAGGCAGCTTTTGAATAGCCACATCATGCACCACAGAATCATAAGCCCTCTGCATGAAGGAAGAATAAATATTACAGAACACCTTCATTCCCTGCGTGGCCATCCCGGCGCTGACGGTAACGGCATGTTGCTCGGCAATGCCCACATCAAAGGCTCTGTCCGGCATTTTTTCCATCATGTATTTCAGGGAAGAGCCGGAAGGCATTGCTGGTGTGATACCGAATATCTTTTCATTTTGCTCAGCCAGTTCAATGATCGTATGCCCAAACACATCCTGGTATTTGGGTGGCTGCGGCAGGTCGTATTTCTTTTTCTGTATTTCGCCGGTTATTTTATCAAACAAACCGGGGGCATGCCATTTGGTCTGGTCTTGTTCGGCCAGTGCATAGCCTTTTCCTTTGGTGGTGATGATATGCAGGATTTTCGGCCCCGGAATTTCTCTCAGGTCTTTTAAAGTATCTACCAATTTGGCCACATTATGCCCGTCAATCGGGCCAAAGTAGCGAATCTTTAGAGCTTCAAATAAATTGGCGCTACTGCTCACCATCCCTTTCAGCCCTTCTGCCAGCTTGTGCGCCATGGATCGGGTAAAGTTTTTGCCCACCGGCAATTTGCCCAGTAATTTCCACACATCATCTTTCACTTTGTTGTAAGTGGGGGAGGTAGTAATATCTGTGAGGTATTCTTTCAGGGCGCCGACATTGGGATCAATGCCCATGCAGTTGTCATTAAGGATGATGAGCATATCGGCATCAGCCACTCCGGCATGGTTCATTCCTTCAAATGCAAGACCGGCTGTCATGGCACCATCGCCGATCACCGCCACCACTTTTCTGTCCTTTTCACCTTTGTATTTCGCCGCAATCGCCATCCCTAAAGCCGCAGAAATGGAGGTTGAAGAATGACCTACCCCAAACGTATCATATTCGCTTTCGCTTCTTTTTGGGAAACCACTTAGTCCTTTGTATTTGCGGTTGCTGGGGAAATTATCCCTGCGGCCGGTGAGTATCTTGTGGCCATAGGCCTGGTGGCCAACATCCCATACCAATTGATCATACGGGGTATTATACACATAATGCAGGGCGGTGGTCAGTTCCACCACACCCAAACTGGCTCCGAAATGCCCTCCATGCACACTCACCACATCAATGATATATTGCCGTAATTCATCGCAAACCTGGTGTAGTTTTTCACGGGGAAGCTTTTTCAGGTCGGATGGCGAATCAATCGTTTGCAAAAGAGGTCCGGGTGTGATTTCCATGCATCAGTTTTAACGTTGTAAAAGTAGTATATTCGGCTGAGCCTTCATAGCAAAGGTTGATTAACAATAAAACGGGCCGGGGGTTGAGCCGGGTCAATGTTTTTTTAACAAAACCCGTAAGATCACTCCCATTTGTAAAAGTTATCGTCCACTGGTATATTTACCGGGAATGCTCATAGATGGAAACGGGTAGATTTGTTTTTTATGCGATTGGCTAACAGGAAATACTGGCTTTTTCAGATTGGCGGTTGGGGATTATTTGCCCTGATCAACATTTTCTTCGCATGGTCATTCGACCGCCTGGTGACAGCCCAGGATCGCAGCATGGTCTTTGGCCGCCTCGGGTTCTTTGTAGTGCTGGGTATTTTGCTCACTCACCTGATGCGGATGGTGATCATCCGGCTGAATGTGCTGCAAAAAAAACTCGAAAAGCAACTGCTCCAGTTTGTCATCATCACCCTTGTTTTTTCGATGCTGGGATCTTACTTAGATATGTTGCTGCTGATAAAGTATGACCTCACCAACCGCAACGAAAAGGAGTTTCTGAACAATAAGATACTGTTGGTCATCAACGGGGCTTTTTATTTCTTTATCTATTTCTTTATCTGGAACCTTATCTACTTCATGTATCACTATGTGACTAAAAGCCGCAAGCAGCAACTGGATACCCTGCGGCTGGAGGCATTGGTGAAAGAACTGGAGCTAAAGACCATCAAGGCGCATATCAACCCGCATTTTATTTTTAATTCACTGAACAGCATCCGGGCATTGGTGGATGAAAACCCCGAAAGAGCAAGGGCGGCTGTCACCGAGCTTAGTAATATTTTGCGAAGCAGCATGCAAACCGAAAAAGTGGAAATGGTGCATTTTGAAAAAGAACTGGATATTGTCAAGGATTACCTTGCGCTGGAGAATATGCGTTTTGAAGACAGGCTGAGGATAGAATACCAGATTGATGATGACACACTTGATCAGCCCGTGCCACCGATGATGTTGCAGACACTGGTGGAGAATGCGATCAAACATGGCATCAGCAAACAGATCAATGGGGGGGTGGTGAGGATCATTTCTGAGTTTAAGGGCAACTACCACGAATTGCTGGTGCAAAACACCGGGTATTTGAATGGTCATGCAAACAGCGAGGGGTTTGGCCTGTCCAGCACTACCAACCGCCTTAGTCTTTTATACGGGGATAAAGCTAAATTTGAAATAAAACAACTGACTCCCTCACTTGTGGAAGCTAAAGTATTGATACCCTTTGATGCGAATTAAATAAAATCACATGAGAGCAATCATTATTGACGACGAACGCCTGGCAAGAGCAGAACTGAGAAAGCTGCTGCAGGAATTTCCCGAAGTGGAAGTAATAGATGAAGCAGCCAATGCAGAGGAAGGGATCAGCAAAATAGACAGCCTGCGGCCAGACCTGATCTTTCTGGACATCCAGATGCCGGGCCGCACCGGTTTTGATATGCTGGCCGATCTGGAAAGAGCGCCGCAGGTGATCTTCACCACGGCTTACGATGAGTTTGCCCTGAAAGCTTTTGAAGTGAATGCATTGGATTATTTGCTTAAACCTGTAGAGCCGAAAAGACTTGCCGATGCTATCCAGAAATTGCATTTGTCAGAAACAAAAGAATCAAGACCCGTTGGTGAGAGTGTTAATAACAGCATACTTACAGAGGATGACCAGGTCTTTGTAAAGGATGGTGAACGTTGCTGGTTTGTGAAACTGTCGGATATAAGATTGTTTGAAAGTGTGGGCAATTATGCAAAAGTATTTTTTGGTTCCAACAAACCACTGATCCTAAAATCGCTGAATGCCCTGGAAGAAAGATTAGATGAAAAAACATTTTTCCGGGCCAACCGCAAGCATATTGTGAACCTGCGGATGATAGAGAAGATTGAGCCCTATTTCAATGGCGGATTATTGCTGGAATTGAAAGGAGGAGAGAAGATAGAAGTTAGCCGCCGGCAAACGGTGAAGTTTAAAGAGATGATGAGTTTGTGAAAATGAAGCAGAGAAAAGAAATGAATTTTTAAAAGTGTAGCCCCGTATGAAAAAAGCGATCTTCCAGGTGTTGTTGGTAATAACAACCTCTTTTTTATTGACATATTGTGGCAGGACCCAAACCACCACCACAAAACTTACTTCTGCCGATGCGATAATCAATGCAAAAGAAGCGGAACGCATCGAACGGGTGCTGGCTTCGGATGAAATGCGTGGCCGAAGAACTTTTTCATCCGAAATTGATAAAGCGGCTGATTTTATTGCTGCCGAATTCAAAGCTGCCTGTCTAGCCACCTGGAAAAACAGCGGCACTTACAGGCAAGATTTCAGCATGATGAGCCCGAAGCAAACAACTATTTCTGCGTCGGCAGATGGCAAGACCATTGACGAAAAGAATATCATGGTCATTACCACGATGCCGACGCTACAGATCAGCGAAAAGACTGGCTATGAAAAAGTGAAACTGGAAGCCGGAAAGAATTTCATTCGTGAAGCGCAGCAATATGTCCGTTCCGGCAAAAATTATTTTGTTTTAGTGGATACCAGTTATTCAAGAAACTTCAGTCGTCTTGGTTTTTTCAAACGGCAGACGTTTCCCATGGAGAACAATGTCATATTTATGCTGACCACTGATGATCCGGCGACTTTCAGCATTGATGTTCGCCACGATGTAACAGAGCAAAAACTAGCCAATGTGGTGGCCGTATTGCCGGGCAAGACGAAAAAGGATGAGTATGTCATCTTCTCGGCGCACTACGATCATATTGGTGTGGGCAAACCGGTGAACGGTGATTCAATCTACAACGGGGCCAATGATGATGCAGCAGGCACAACGGCAGTCATCATGCTGGCAAAATATTTTAAGCAACTCAACAATAATGAGCGGACATTAGTATTTGCTGCTTTCACCGCTGAGGAAGTGGGTGGTTTTGGCTCGCAATATTTTTCCCGCCAGTTTGATGCCGGTAAAGTGATGGCCATGTTCAATATTGAAATGATCGGCACAGAAAGCAAGTGGGGAAAGAATTCCGCCTATATCACGGGGTATGAAAAAACAGACATGGGCGCCATTATGCAGAAAAATTTAGAAGGAACCGGGTTCACTTTTCACCCGGACCCTTACACTACACAAAATTTATTCTATCGTTCAGACAATGCCACACTGGCCAGGTTGGGCGTGCCGGCGCATACAATTTCCACTGCCAAGATGGATGGGGAGCCGCATTATCACAAAGTGACGGATCATGTGGAAACGCTGGACCTTGATAATATGGCCATGATCATTAAATCTATTGCACTGAGTGCAAGAAGTATTGTGGCCGGGAAGGATACACCATCGAGGGTGAAGGTGGAAGAGTTGCGATAAAATTTTTGATTTTGGATTGCAGACTTTTGAATTAACAAGGACCTATTAATAAATCCGAAATCGTAATTCTAAAATTAAATTTTAACCGGCACACTATGCACAGCATCACTCATCTCTTTTATCAATGATGCGTCTTTCTCAATAGCATTACCAACAACAATTACATCAGCACCTGCTTTGCAATTGAGATAAGCTTTTTCCGGTTCAATGATGCCACCGCCAATGATGAGGGGGGCTTCAATGTGTTTGGCTACGGCTTCGATCATGCTCTCGGTGATGGGCCGCTTTGCGCCACTGCCTGCATCCATGTAAATAAGTTTCATACCGAGCATTTCACCCGCCATCGCCGTGCACATGGCAATTTCATTTTTATCAGCCGGCACCGGTGATGCATTACTGATATAGGAAACAGTGGTAGGTGCGCCGCCATCCACCACAATGTAACCGGTGGGCATAATCTCTAAGCCGCTTTGTTTTACGAAAGGAGCAGAAACCACATGCTGGCCGATCAGTAATTCTGGATTACGGCCGGAGATCAAAGAGAGATACAATAAGGCATCGGCATATTTGCTCACCTGCGAAGGACTGCCGGGGAACAATATCACCGGTATGTCGCAATTCTTTTTGATATGCTGCACACATTCATCAAGGTGGTTGGAGATCACCAGGCTGCCGCCGACCAGCAAATAATCTACTTTGGCAGAAACGGAAAGTTCAACCAGTTCATCCAGCACAGAAGCATTGACCTTGTCGGGGTCAATGAGCACGGCAAATGATTTTCTGCCCTGTTTTTTCTTTTCTGATAAGGAATGATAAATTGCTGACTTCATCCGGTACCGGTTGGTGTGACAAAAATGCGAAAAAATGCTGGATCAGCGAAGTAATTAAATCTCATTTATTTATAATCGTAAATACCCGGCCAGTTGAAAGATATGGTTATTGGTGATCCGGGTGCCGCTGCCGCTTACATACTGGTTCATATAACCGGTTTCCAGGTCGGCCTTTTCGCCGAGACGATAGCCTGCGGCAAGATAAAGACGGTTCTGGTCAAAGAATTTTCCATTGACATTATCGTTGTTACCAATGTTGACAAAGATTTCGTTTTGCAGGGCGGCAAACGCTCCTTTCTTAAAAGAAGATTGTTTTTTTAAAGGCACTATGTTCCGGATAAAATAACGAAAACGATGAGCTGGCAGAGATCCGTCGTGTTCCAGTTCGTTATTTACAACAACAGTTTTACTGATAAACCGCTGTTCAAGTCGGAAGCGATGACTGACAGCAGCAGTCCTGACCTTGTGGTTAATGATTAATTGCTCCCAGATGCGGTGCTCCGGGGCATAGCCTGTTACATCACCAATGGTTCTCTGGTTGCTGATGTATGCATATCCTGCAGTAAGGATCACTTTTTTATTCAAATGAAAATTAATACCGGGACGAAGCAACAATGTTTGGGTGCCGCGGATATTATCCGTGCTGCGCCATTGCACATCTGTGTGCAGGCTGGTTTTTTTACCCGTCTTCACCATGCTGAAGATGCCTGTCCATCCGCTGAATTGTGTTTGGGCCAGTGATGTGAGAGAAGCAAGAGATACGGTCAGTACAGATACAATTAATTTTTTCATGTGCAAAAAAACAAAATTATGCTGTTATAAGATTCTTATCATTTTGTTAGTTCTGTGTTGCCGGTACAGCCATTTTCAGGAGAAATATAATAGTGCAAACAAATATGAATACTATAACTTTAAAAGCAGAAACGGCTGAAAGTCAGGACAGGATTGCATTTCCGGGGATGAAATTGAGGCGTAGCAATTTATTAATAGAAACGGTTGAATTTCCCAAAAATATTTTGTCTATAGTAAAAACACGGTGTGTGAAAAAATCAGGTAACGCAATACAGTAAAGCGTTTCAGGATGCTAAAGATGCCTTATCCACACAATGTTAATATTTGAAGGTTTGATTTTAGAGTTGATAAAAATACTTTCGTAACAGACCTCTCGCCAGAGGGGTTGAACAAAGAAACCAGGACAGATAACCCCGTTAAATTCTTTTTAGTTATGGCAAATAAGAAGCAGGCATCCGCCAGAGGCGGTTTGCAGTTCAGTCGTCGCTTCACCCGTGAGGATGTAAGTGTTTTTGATCTCTTCGAATACGATTACCGTACCTCTGTGATCCGAAATCCGTCAGGCGAAGTGGTGTTTGAAATGAACAACGTGGAGGTTCCTAAACAATGGAGCCAGATTGCCACAGATATTTTAGCACAAAAATATTTCAGAAAGGCCGGCGTTCCCCAGCCGGACGGCAGCCTGGGTCGTGAAACTTCGGCCAAACAAGTGGCGCATCGCCTGGCACATTGCTGGCGGGTGTGGGGTGAAAGATATGGTTACTTCGCCACTGAAAAAGATGCGCAGGTTTTTTATGAAGAGCTGCTGTATTCCATACTTAATCAAATGTGTGTGCCCAACAGCCCGCAATGGTTCAATACGGGACTATATGAATGTTATGGTATCAAAGGAAAGCCACAGGGCCACTATTATGTGGACCCGGCAGATGGAGAATTGAAAAAATCCACATCAGCTTACGAAAGACCCCAGCCACATGCCTGTTTCATTTTAAGCGTGGATGACGACCTGGTGAATGAAGGTGGCATCATGGACCTCTGGGTTCGTGAAGCAAGAATATTCAAATACGGTTCTGGTGTGGGCACCAACTATTCTAACCTTCGCGGAGAAGGGGAAAAACTGAGTGGTGGCGGCAGTTCTTCCGGTCTCATGAGTTTCTTAAAGATCGGCGACCGTGCAGCAGGGGCCATCAAATCCGGCGGCACCACCCGTCGTGCAGCCAAAATGGTTTGCCTTGACCTTGACCATCCTGAGATCATTCAGTTCATCAACTGGAAAGTGGAAGAAGAGAAAAAAGTAGGCGCCCTTATCAATGCCGGTTATGCCAGCGATTACGAAGGCGAAGCTTACAAGACCGTTTCAGGTCAGAACTCCAACAATTCAGTTCGTATTCCCAATTCTTTCTTTGAAAAATTAGATAACAATGACGATTGGGAACTGAAAGGCAGAATGGATGGCCGTGTGATGAAAAAAGTGCCTGCCAGAGAATTGTGGAACCAGATCGCTTATGCCGCATGGCGCTGTGCCGATCCGGGAGCACAATATGAAACTACGATCAATGAGTGGCATACCTGCCCGGCAGGTGGCCCCATCAGGGCTTCCAACCCCTGCTCGGAGTATATGTTCCTCGACAACACTGCCTGTAACCTGGCATCGGCCAACCTGATGAAATTTTTCGATACGAAAACAAATCATTTTGATGTAGAAGGATATGAATACAATTGCCGTTTGTGGACTGTTGTACTCGAAATTTCTGTGTTGATGGCGCAGTTCCCTTCCAGAGAAGTGGCGCAACTGAGTTATGAATACAGGACATTGGGTTTGGGCTATGCCAACCTCGGCACCATGCTGATGGTGAACGGTATCCCATATGATAGCGAAGAAGCAAGGGCAATCGCCGGAGCCATCACCGCTATCATGACGGGTATTGCTTATAAAACATCTGCAGAGATGGCAAAGGCCCTTGGCGCATTCCCGAGGTATGAAGAGAACAGGGAGCACATGCTGAGAGTAATGCGTAACCATCGCCTTGCTGCCTATGATGCGGATGAATATGAAGGATTGAGCCTGAAACCACAGGGCATCCATTCAAAATATTGCCCCGATTATTTATTGAAAGCTGCCTGCAAGGCATGGGATGATGCCGTTGAATTGGGAGAAAAGCATGGCTATCGTAATGCACAGGCTACTGTTATCGCACCAACAGGAACGATCGGCCTGGTGATGGATTGCGATACCACTGGTGTGGAGCCTGATTTTGCCCTGGTAAAATTCAAAAAACTGAGTGGTGGTGGTTATTTTAAGATCATCAACCAGTCAGTACCCGCTGCTTTGAAGAATTTGGGGTATTCAGAGAAAGAAACAGAAGCGATCATCAAATATGCCGTTGGCGCTGCCAGCTTTGCCGGCGCACCCTTCATCAATCACCAGGTTTTGAGTGAAAAAGGGTTCATTGCAGACGAGATAAAGAAACTGGATGCCGCCGTAGTTTCTGCTTTTGACATTGCTTTTGTCTTCAACAAATACACACTGGGTGAAGAATGCCTGCAACGTTTGGGCTTTACACCGGAACAATACAATGATTTTGAATGGAGCCTGCTGGAAGCATTGGGCTTCACCGATGAGCAGATCGAAGCTGCCAACGACTATGTATGCGGTACGATGATGCTCGAAGGCGCCCCGATGCTGAAAGAAGAACACCTGCCCGTTTTTGACTGTGCCAACAAATGTGGAAAAAAAGGCCAGCGTTATATTCATGCACATGGCCACATCCGTATGATGGGAGCTACCCAGCCCTTTATCAGCGGCGCTATTTCCAAAACCATCAACCTGCCGCATGAAGCAAATGTGGAAGAGATCGCTGATGCGTATTACCTGAGCTGGAAATTAGGTTTGAAAGCAAATGCCCTTTACCGTGATGGTTCCAAATTGTCTCAGCCGCTCAGTAACAAGAGTGATAAGAAGAAGAAAGCCAGCGAAGGAAAGGCCACCGTTGATACTCAACAATCCACAACCAGCGATCCGCTAACAATATCTGCCGGTTCTAATATTGTTGATTTGGGCAAACTGACCGTCGAAGAATTACTCGAAGAAGTTCAGAAAAGAGTGCAGTCGTCACCGGATACAAAACTGAAACGCAAATTAGCCAGTATTGTAGAGCGTCGTTCTTTGCCTGCAAAGAGAAGAGGCTTTACACAAAAAGCGAAGATCAACGGCCAGGCAATTTTCCTGAGAACGGGAGAATATGGCGATGGAACACTGGGAGAGATATTTATTGATATGGCCAAAGAAGGCGCCACCATGCGCAGCATGATGAACTGTTTTGCCATTTCCATTTCTATCGGTCTGCAATACGGTGTGCCACTGGAAGAGTTTGTTGACAAATTCGCCTTCACCAAATTCGATCCTTCCGGATTTGTGGAGCACCCGAATATCAAATCAACCACTTCAATTGTAGACTTCATCTTCCGTGTGCTGGGTTATGAGTATCTCGGACGTACTGACCTGGTTCATGTATTGGACAAACCCGAAGTGATGAATACCGGAGCGGATGACTGGGATGAAGTGCCCTCCAACCCGCTGGAATATGCAGAACCAGAATTGTCAAGTGTAAGGATCACTCCTTCATCCGGGGTGACACCCACACCGGTAAAAAGCCAGCGGGCTGCTCAAACAGTGAAAGCAGATGCCGGCATGGATGCCATCAATGCTGCTGCAAAGAACATGCAGAGCGATGCACCGGCCTGTAATGTGTGCGGCCACATCATGATGCGTAGCGGCACCTGTTACAAATGCCTGAACTGCGGCAACCAGGGAGGCTGCAGCTAGCCTCAACCCCGGCCCTTCTCCCGGAGGGAGAAGGGGTAAAAATGTTTGGACGAAAAACCAAATAAAGAAAGTACCCCATTAATTCAAAAGTTCCGGCCACAGCGCCGGAACTTTTTTATGGAAAATTTTTAATAAGATGAATCTAATATTTAAAAAAAATTGACCTTACGATCATTCCGGAATTTTATTTGAAGAATGATTGCTTAAAGTATATGTTGATTGTATGAACCAGTGAAAATATTTCTATTTATATATTTTATTATCTATAACTCTCAATACTTATCACTTTCAACTAAGAGCAGAAGTAAAAAAATCCTACCTTTATTTTATTGCAATGCATAGCGCAGGTATACACCGGATATTCAATTTATCCCAGCTGCAGTGTTTCATATAAGGCCTTGGTTTACGTTAAGCCCAATAGCATAAAAGAGCTGAAAAATGAAAGCTATTGTTTATAACAAATACGGTCCCCCGGATGTACTTCAGTTAAAAAACGTAGATACACCTGTTCCTGCTCAAAACGAAGTCCTGATAACAATACATGCCACAGCAGTGAATTCAGCAGACTGGCGTTTGCGAAAAGCTGATCCATTTGTAGTGAGATTTTTTTTCGGCTTGAGAAAGCCAAAAATTAAAACTCTAGGGGGTGTTTTTTCAGGCATCATACAACAGGCAGGAAAGGGTGTTACCCTTTTCAAACCAGGCGATTCTGTCTTTGGTTCCACAGGATTAAACTTTGGAGCTTATGCTGAGTTTGTTTCACTACCGGAAAATGGGTTATTGGCAATAAAACCAGATAACATAAGCCATGAAGAAGCAGCTGTTGTTCCTTTCGGCGCCAACACCGCTTTGCATTTTCTTAAAAAGGCAAACATAGCTCCCGGTCAAAGAGTAATGATCTATGGAGCATCAGGCGCTGTGGGTACAGCTGCCGTGCAACTGGCTAAATTTTTTGAAGCAGAAGTTACTGGTGTGTGCAGCACTGCCAACATTGAAATGGTTCGATCAATCGGCGCTGACAGGGTTATTGATTATACGAAAGAAGATGTAATAACCGGCGATGAAAAATTTGAAATAATAGTTGATACGGTAGGAAAGCTCCCGGTCTCTGCCGCATTTAAAGCATTGAAGAAAAAAGGAAGATTGATTCTTGTTGCTGCAGGTCCTGGGCAAATGATAAAAGCCATGTTGTTATCACTCATAAACCGAAAAAAGGCCGTAACAGGTGTTGCCAAAGAAACCACAGAAAATATCTCTTTTTTAAAACAACTCCTGGAAGATGGAAAGCTGAAAGCAGTAATTGATAAAATCTATTCTTTTGAGCAAATGGCGGAGGCACATGCCTATGTTGAAAAGGGGCATAAAAAAGGAAATGTAGCCATCAGGCTTAAGTAATAATTATCAATGAAACAGGGGAATAAAAATAAAAGAAGATGGCTCATTGTTAAGACCTACGTCATTGGCTGGACGATTGCTTTTATTTTCTTATGTGTTATCCGGGGGGTAGGAACAATCGAACTGGCACTCCAAACCCAATTTGACTTTGCATCCAGCGTATTGGCATCGCTTATACTGGGACCCGGTTTTGGGCTTATTTCTGGATTTGTTCAGATATTGACAGAAGAAAAGATTTACAAGCGGATGCCGATCTGGTCATTGCTGCTTCTCAAATTTTTTTATACTATCATCTTCATGTCCACATTGATAGTGGCTGGCTATGGGATAAGCAGGCTTTTTTTTGGTATGACCGATGATTTTGCTGAATTCGCTTTTGATCCCGGCAGTCTTGCCATTTACTTTTATGTGGTATTGGTGGAAATCTTTATGGCTGTTCTGATTCAGGTCAACCTGATGCTTGGCGGAAATAATTTAAGCCGGTTATTAAAAGGAAAATTCTATTCACCAAGAGAGGAGGAAAGGATATTCATGTTCATCGATATGAAATCATCTACAAGACTGGCTGAAAAACTAGGCCATATAAAGTTCAGTACATTAATCCAGGATTGCTTCAACGATCTGGCCGTTGTGGCAGAAAATAATGCGGAGATATATCAGTATGTAGGCGATGAAGCAGTGCTGACATGGAAGCTGGGGGACGGGATTGAAAATCAAAATTGCCTGCGGGCATATTTCCGCTTTATGGAGTTGCTTAACAGGAAAAGGAAGATCTATCAGAAAAAGTATGATTGCTTTCCCTTTTTCAAAGCGGGGATGCATGATGGAGTGGTAACGGTTACCGAAGTGGGTAAATATAAAAAAGAAATTGCTTATCATGGCGATACGCTTAATACGGCTGCAAGGATTCAAAGCAAGTGCAATGAGTTTAATAAAGGATTGTTGATTTCTGAGTCATTGAAAAAAAAGCTAGAAAACAGCCGGTTTGAATTTGACATGATTGGAAATATTGCCCTGCAGGGAAAAGAAAAAAAGGTTACTATTTACTCTGCTGAAAGCAAGGATTATTTGAATTGGCACTGATCTTTTCTGATCTTTCTTTCAATCTCAGGTATTAAATGATAATAACAGTAATGTTTTAAGGTTTCCTTTCCAATTCAGATAAACACCCTGATTTCATAGGTGTTATTTTCCCTGAATTCCTTAGGAGCACTGCTTTATTTCTTTTTAAAATGATGGTTAAAGCTAGATTTATTGTTGAAGTCACAGTTATAGGCAACTTCCGAAACAGACTGTGTGGTATCAATCAGCAAAAGGAAGAATGTTTCAGGCAAAGTTCCGGCAGCAGTCCATAAAGGTGATGCCGGTTCTGCATCGGAAAAAGCTGCTGAATGAAAATTCTGGTTAATATATTCCAGCACCTTGTCAATACAGGTAAAACGGATCAATGAAAGCACCTCCGTATTTTTTGGCAGGTAAATTTACCCGTTTTCGGCAGCATATTTCAGTAGGGATTCTTTAGTTGTGTTTTGGCTGCTGTATATTACTTTCACCGCATAATCCGCTAACTTATGAAAACAAAAAACCTGCTTTGGCTTTTACTGATCTTTATTGTGCTTGAATCCTGCAGCCGGGCCATGTCTCCTTACGAGGCAGCCAACAATCCCAGGGGAAAAAAGTGCAGGGCTATCAAATAATTCAGCTTCCGCCAAATACATTATTTACGGCGCCTTCCAGCATCGGGAACTTTTCCACGACAAAGCCTTTGATCGTTTCAATGGCTTTTTTGGCCTGCTCATCGGTGAGACCGGCTTCGGTTTTCAGTTTTTCAATCAACTCTTGCATGAGAAAGAGTTTAAAGGTTTAAAAAGTTCAAAAGGTTTAAGAAGGTACAAACATAACTTCTTAAACCTTTAAACCTATGAAACTTTTTAAACTTTTCTACGCCACTTTCAGCAAACTCAGCTTGCTCTTGTCAAATTTGCGTTTGGCATATTCCATCGAGAGGGTGAAATGAGTTTCCCGGGAAGAAGGCAGTTCAAACATCGCGTCGGTCAAAATACCTTCGCAGATACTTCTCAATCCTCTGGCGCCTAATTTATATTCCATGGCTTTTTCTACCATGAAGTCGAGCACTTCATCTTCAATGGTGAGATGAATGCCTTCCAGTTCAAATAATTTTTTGTATTGTTTCACCAGAGCATTCTTGGGATCGGTGAGGATGGCTCTCAGTGTTGCTGCATCCAGCGGATCAAGATGGGTGACCACGGGCAAGCGGCCGAGCAGTTCAGGTATCAGCCCAAATGATTTCAGGTCGGTGGCATTTACATAGCGCAGCAGGTTTTTCTTCATATTCTCCTGCTGTTCTTTGTCCACGTTGAAACCAATAGTATTGGTCTGCACCCGGCGGGCTATCACTTTATCTATGCCATCAAAAGCGCCGCCACAGATGAACAGAACGTTTTGGGTATTGATCTTGATAAGCTTTTGTTCCGGGTGTTTGCGGCCTCCCTGCGGTGGCACCAGCACATCGGTTCCTTCAAGCAATTTCAGCATACCCTGCTGCACACCTTCACCACTCACATCACGGGTGATGGAAGGATTATCGCCTTTGCGGGCAATCTTGTCTATTTCATCAATATAAACAATCCCACGTTCTGCGGCAGTCACATCATAGTTGCAAACCTGAAGTAATCTTGTCAGAATACTTTCTACATCTTCACCCACATAACCGGCTTCGGTAAACACTGTTGCATCCACAATGGCAAAGGGAACATTCAGCATCCGGGCAATACTTTTGGCTAAAAGAGTTTTGCCTGTTCCCGTTTCACCCACCATGATGATGTTGCTTTTTTCAATCTCGACATCATTGGCAGGGTTATTATCTGTATATCTTTGCTGTAATCTTTTGTAGTGGTTATAAACAGCCACTGCCAGCACTTTCTTGGCTTCGTCCTGGCCGATGACATATTCATCAAGAAACTTTTTGATCTCTATCGGTTTTCTGACGGTCAGTTTGAAAGCAGAAGGAGATTTCTCTTCTCTGACCATGAGTTCCTGGTCAATGATCTCACGGGCATGCTCCACGCAATTTTCGCATATATGCCCTTCCTGCCCGGCAATGAGGATCTTCACCTCATCGCGGCTGCGTCCGCAAAAAGAACAATGTAAAGGATTTTTGGCCATTTTCGTATAGGAGTAATATTGCTACTAACGGGTTCGGAACACACAAAAGTATAAAACCACCCGGACAGGTGGCGGATAATTTTACAGACGGATTTTCAGTAAAATTATTAAAACTACTAATCGCTAATAATCAATTAATTATAGCTTTTCTATCACAGCATCTACAATACCATATTTGATGGCTTCTTCGGCATCCATCCAGTAGTCCCGGTCAAAGTCTTTCATGATCTGGGCAACTGTCTTGCCGCAGTTTTCTGCCAGGATTTTTGCACCAATATCTTTCACTTTCCTGGTTTGTTTGGCCTGTATCTCCAGGTCGGTGCTTACCCCACGGATAAAACCGCCGAGTGAAGGCTGGTGTATCATCACCTCGCCATGCGGGTATATAAAACGACGGCCTTTCACACCACCGCTCAATAAAATACTTCCCATGGAGGCGGCCAGGCCCATGCAAATAGTGCTTATCGGGCTATTCAGCATCTTCATGGTATCATAGATGACCATACCGCTGGTGACCACACCGCCGGGGCTGTTGATAAAGAATTTTATTTCTTCTCCGGGTTTGTCTGCATCAAGCAATAACAGTTTGGTAGTTGTTTCTCTTGCCGATTTATCATCCACTACACCCCATAGATATACTGCTCTTTTTTCAAAGAAATACTTCTCTAATTTTTTGTTCAGCATCACCAGGTCATCTCTTTTATCTTCTCTTTCTTTTTCTTCTTCTTCATCATCAAGCCGGTGATCGGTATATAAAAATTGCTTGTGGTTCATGGTATTCGTTTAAAGTTTACCCGCCGCCTGGCAGGTTTAATATCGTTTAAGTAGTTGAAAATTTAGTGGTCAATGTGTTTAAAGTTTTGCGCTGACTACACTTTAAACACCTAAATCCTTCAATCATCAGCTTTCCTTTTTTTCTTTTCTCGGGTTTGTTACCAGCACTTCATCCACAATGCCGTATTCTTTGGCTTCAGGGGCTGTCATCCAGTGGTCGCGGTCAAAATCCTTTTCGATCTGTTTCACCGGTTTTCCCGAATGGTGACTGATAACTTCATATAATTCTGCTTTCAGTTTCCTGATCTCTGCGACGGTGATCTCAATATCGCTGGCCTGCCCGCCGATGGCGCCGCTGGGCTGGTGCATCATGATGCGGCTGTGTTTCAATGCAGCCCTTTTGCCTTTTGTTCCGGCGCCGAGCAATACACATGCCATGGACGCTGCTACGCCTATACAAATCGTTGCAATATCCGGGCTAACATACTGCATGGTATCATACACTCCAAGGCCGGAATAAACACTTCCTCCGGGACTGTTGATGTACATATTGATGTCTCTTGTCCTGTCTGTTGAATCAAGGAACAGCAATTGAGCAGTGACTATATTGGCAATTTCATCATTGATGGGATAGCCTAAAAAAATGATACGGTCCATCATCAAACGGCTATACACATCCATCACTGCCACGTTCAGCGAACGTTCTTCGATGATATTGGGTGTCATCCCTGTCACAAGGTGCGATGCATAGCTGTGGAGAGTGTTGCTGGAAATACCGCGGTGTTTCACCGCATATTTTTCAAATTCCGAATTAAAACTCATGTTTTGTTTATTAGTTTATTAGTTAATCTGTCGATTAGCAAACCGGCGCTACAAGTTTACCAATAAACAAATTAACCTGTTTATCAACTCCTCAAATATCCGTCCAAATGCCAAAACCACAAAATCGGTGTCAAGTTGGCTTACAGGGAAACAAAAAAGGTTGACAAGCTGGGAAAAACTGTCAACCTTTCAACAAATTAACTGCCTAACCACTAATGGTGATGATGCTGGTGCTCTTCCACCATTTTGGTGAAATCTTCGGCGCTGATATCTTTATCAGTGGGATTGATTTTTGTTTCAGCCCACTCAAATATCTTTTGTGTCTGCAGGCGGTTGTATGAATCCTCCACATACTTACGGTCTTTCATCATTTTTTCTACATAGTCATTCACCCAGGGCTGGTCATCGCCGAGATTGGCGCCGCCCATATAGCTGAAGAGTTGATTTTTGGCAAAAGCCCTGATCTCTTCAGGCCCAACAGTTATACTGTTCTCCTGCACCAGCTTGTCGGTGATCAGTGTCCACTTCAGTTGGTTGAGGAAAGTGGGAAATTCTTTTTCCACCTGCTCATCTGTCTTTTGGCCCTGAGCACCTGCCGAAGGGTCTCCCTGCGTTTTGATCCATTTTTTCAGAAAATCCTTCGGGAATTCGATCTCGGTATTATCAACCAGTGCATGAAACATCTGGTCGTGTATCTGGTTGCGGGCCTGGCTGCCCCAATAGTTTTGTATTTCTTCTTTTAGCTTATTCCTGAAATCGGCCCTTGTTTTCACTTCCTGACCGGGATAGAGCTGATTGAAAAACTCTTCATTCAGTTCCTTCTTTTCCAATAGCCCCACTTTGGTGACAGCAATATTGAAGTATTTGTCGGCTGCTGTTGCGTCATCTTTCAATCCGAGGTCGCTGATGATCCATTCTCTTTCTTTATCGTCAAAAGCTTCTTTTAACTGCACATTGAAAACATCTCCGGTCTTTTTGCCCAACAGGTTTTTCCTATAGCCTTCGGCAAAATATTTTACCAGCAGTGAATTGTCTTTTTTGATGCCGCCTTCTACTTCGTTGCCGGCAGCGTCTGTTTCAGTGAACAGCACATTGACAACATTCTCATCATTATCCACCGCCTCTTTGTCCGTCATGTTGCCGTGGCGGTTTTGCAAACGGCCCACTTCATTCTCTATCATCTCTTCGGTCACTGTCACTACATACCGGGTGATGCTGGCTTTACCAAGGTCTGCAAGGCTGAAACCGGGTTTCATGCCTATTTCAAAATGGAAAGTGTAATCAGCCGGGTTGTTGACATCCAACTGGCGGATATCTGTTTCCAGTGGTATGGGTTGCGCAAAGATGTCGAGCTTGTCATTTTGCAGGTAGCCGATCAGTTCTTTGTCCACAGTGCGCAGCACTTCATCGGCAAACAGGGATGAGCCATACATTTTTTTGATGAGCCCTGCAGGCACCATACCCTTGCGGAAGCCGGGTATATTGGCTTTTTTGCCATATTCCTTCAATGCTTTTTCAAAGGAAGGCAGGTAATCGGTCTTTTCCAGCTTCACGGTCAGCTTTTCATGCAGCAGGCCGATGTTTTCTTTTGTTATTGTAGCCATTGTTGTAAGTTAATTGGTTAACTGGTTAATTGGGAATTAGGAGAGTTAGCCATAGGAAGAGCTTTTTAATAAATGCAAACCCTGATCAACTAATAAACCAATTAACCATGCCCTAATAAGTCCGGATGGAGGGACTCGAACCCCCACACCTTGCGGCATCAGATCCTAAGTCTGACGTGTCTACCAATTTCACCACATCCGGGAGAA
>CAYTGN010000024.1:0-49150 GCA_964437415.1 uncultured Chitinophaga sp.
CTGCTGCTGTGCTGTGCCACCACACATTTCACCACAAAATCGCCAAAATCCCATTTGCCGCCCATGTTCATCGGGTGAGTGTTGGCCACTCCCTGTTTATTAAGCCATTCATGAGTTTCCCAATTGCATATGACTTTTGCGCCGGTGGACTGGGCAATGGGCACACAATCGAGAATATGATCGGTATGTCCATGCGATTGCAGGATATAATCCGCCTCAATACCTGCAACCTGAATATTTTTAGCCAGTTCGTTGCCGCTGATAAAAGGATCAAATAATAATTTCTTAATACCTGTCTGTCCGGTAGGCAGGTTTATTTCAACCATAAAGCAGGAATGTCCGTAATAGGTGAATTTCATTCTATAAGCCGTTCCGGCAAAAATAAGTCTTCGTTGAAACACAGCCCGAAAGCCAGCTATCTTTAATTTTGACATTCTATGCGCAATACTCCCTTTTGGTGGATTTTGATCGGTATGATGGTGCTGCTTGATATCTATTGCTTCCAGGCATTGAAAGTGGTGACTCAAACAGCGAGCAACAAAACCCGCAGCATCATTTTTGCAGTGTACTGGACAATATCAGCCGCTGCCATCATCATTCTTATCATTCTGCCCTATCTGAAATTTGAGCAACAGGCAAAAGTTTTCAGAGCTACGATATTTGCTCTTATAGCCGGTTTATTTTTTGCAAAACTGATCGCTGCCGTTTTCTTCCTCGTAGATGACCTGCGCAGGGGCATCCAGTGGATCGCCGGAAAATTCTTTTTCAGCAACACCGAAGGCGAACAATTGCAGCAGGGAGAAAGGATTTCCCGTTCGGTTTTCCTGAGTTGGGCCGGCATGTTGTTTGGCGGCGGTTTGTTCGGGTCTCTTGTTTATGGTTTTGGCAATAAATACCGCTATCAGTTGAAAAAGATTCAAATGACATTTGCCAACCTGCCAGCCTCTTTCAGGGGATTGAAAATTGCTCATATCTCCGATATACATTCCGGCAGTTTTACCGACAAAGAGGCTGTGCAGAAAGGGGTGGAGAAGATCATGGGTGAAAAACCGGATATGATACTTTTTACCGGCGATCTTGTCAATAACCTCGCCAGTGAAATGGATGATTACCTCGATGTGTTTGATAAACTGCAGGCGCCACTGGGGGTTTATTCCACATTGGGAAACCATGACTATGGTGATTATGTGAAATGGAGCAGCGAAGAAGAAAAAACAACCAATCTTGAAAAGCTGAAACAGGTGCATCAAACCCTGGGCTGGCGGTTGCTGATGGATGAGCATGTGGTGGTGGAAAAAGACGGTCACCAGATAGCTGTGATGGGAGTGCAGAACATCAGTGGCCGCAGCAATTTTCACAGTTATGGGAATTTGAAAAAGACGTATGAAGGCGCCAACAATTATCCTTTCAAAATATTACTTAGCCATGATCCCTCCCATTGGGATTCGGAAGTTCGGAAGCATTACCCTGATATAGACCTGATGCTTTCCGGCCACACACATGGAATGCAGTTTGGGGTGGAAATACCCGGTTTCAAATGGAGCCCGGTGCAGTACGTTTATCGCCAATGGGCGGGTTTATATGAAGCGGGTAGCCAAAAATTGTATGTGAACAGGGGTTTTGGCTTCATCGGCTACCCTGGAAGGGTGGGAATTTTGCCGGAGATAACCCTGCTGCAGCTTACCTGAGTCTGCCCCTGTCTTTCAATAATTTCAGCCACCCGGACGTTTTTGCAGGAGGACCCCGGAATTAAACTTTTTTTTAACCCGCCCGTCTTAGACCGGCTGCTCCAGCACCATCCTGACCTATGACGCCAAAATACCACTGCCTGATGGCTAAGAAATGGCTTATAGCGCTGATTTTCACAGCGCTGGGTATGACTGCTCGTTCCCAGTCAAACCCGGCGGATACGGTAATTGCACCCCCTCATGAGCTTTTAGCCGACACTAGCATTTTTGATCTTGACGAAAAATTTTTCAGGGACTTTGAGGCTTTCATGGATTCCATCCTGATGCCCCGGAGTTTTTTTATGGCCAGCCTTTCCCTGAACCGGGGCTTTTTCAGCTTCAAGAGCAAAGACGACATGCTGCTGGAAACCTCCCCCCGCATTGCTTATTCGCCCATGCTCACCTGGTATCATAAAAGCGGCCTTGGCTTAAATGCCACCGGCTATCTTGTCAATGATGATAAAAACCTGAACCTTTACCAGCTTGCTTTGTCCCCTTCTTTTGACTACCTGCAAAACCGCAACCTGGCAACAGGGCTGTCTTATACCCGTTATTTCATGAAGGATTCCGTTCCTTTTTATACATCGCCATTACGCAATGAACTCTACGGTTATTTTGCCTGGCGCAAATCATGGTTTCGTCCCATGCTGGCCGTTAGCTATGGCTGGGGCAGCCGGTCTGAATATGAAAAAAGAGAAGATTTGATCCAGTCGCTGCGGTTAAGACCAAGGGGCTACACCTATATCAATACCACTGAATCCATTTCAGATTTTTCTGTGATCACATCAGTACGTCATGATTTTTACTGGCTGGATGTTTTTACCAACAAAGACCATATCCGGTTTACACCGCAACTCAACTTTACAAGCGGCACTCAAAAATTTGGTTTTAATCAAACCAGCAATACTTACGGGGTCAATCTCCGGAACACCTCAAGTGTATTGTTTAATTCTGAAAATATATACCTGGACGACCGGATAGAATTTCAGCCTTTATCTTTAACTCTTTTCCTGAGAGGCGAATATTCCTTAGGCAAGTTTTTCATTCAGCCGCAGGCTGCATTTGATTATTATTTCCCGGCTACAGAAAAGAACCTTAGCACTTTTATATCCGTTAATGCAGGTCTTGTGTTCTGATGATTTTAGATTTCCTTCACAAAAAATAAACAATAAGAAACCTGATTTTCTGTTTTCAGTTGGCGAATGCCGTTAATGCAATTTAACAGCGCCAACGGGTTACTGGCATTATCCTTGAAAATTTTTCCCGTCCCCGATCGGGGATAACCATCAACAATCAAAAATCAAAAAACATGAAAACAAAACTATTCCTTCCGTTTGCAGCAGCGCTGCTCTTGTCACAGGCACTCATGGCGCAGTTTCACATTGGCATAAAAGGAGGGGCGAATGTCACCAAGGTTGACGGGAAATCATTCAGCCAGGAATTTGAATACGGCTACCATTTGGGTGGGTTTGCAGAGATCGGCTTTGGCGGCAAATTGGGTATTCAGCCCGAAGTGCTCTTTAACCAGTATTCCACCACAGTGAGCAGCGATTATGAAGACCTTTATCAAAATGTATTCAATCCCAGTTACCAGAAAAACGTAAAATTGAATTATCTCTCCGTACCGCTGCTGGTGAATTATAAATTGTTGGGTAAGTTCCTGACATTACAAGCCGGCCCGCAATTCGGCGTTCTGCTGGATAACAACAAAACTTTATTGCAAAACGGCGGCGAGGCTTTTAAGAATGGCGACCTCTCTATGCTGGGCGGTGTGCAACTCAAGATAGCTGCGCTTCGTGTTTCCGGACGTTACTCTATCGGCCTGAACAATATCAATGATATAGACAACCAGGACAAATGGAGGAACCAGGGATTTCAATTATCCGTTGGATTGGCCTTATAAATATCAATATCGTATGCCATGAAAAAGTCTCCCGCCCGGCGGGAGATTTTTTTATAAATACTTACCACTCAGCTACCTATTTTGTCAGTTAACTTATGTCAGGCACAAATCTTGGCTATACTGATTTCCCGTTATATATTTATTTTTCCACCCAACTCCCCCGGAGCCGGGTGACATAATGTCTAATTGAAGTCTGGATATGAGTTTTGAAAAGTTTTTACTGCGCAGTGAGGATGACATGGATTTTTTGCCCATCATTCCCCTCAACGAAAGCGACCAGGATGATGGCAGCATCATTGAAGTGCCTTCAGAAATTGCTTTATTACCTCTTCGCAACACGGTTTTGTTTCCCGGTGTGGTGCTTCCAATCACAGTGGGCCGTGACAAAAGCATCAAAGCGGTGAATGATGCCTACAAAGGAGACAAACTGATAGGTGTGGTGGCTCAAAAAGACAGCCAGGTGGAAGACCCGGCTGTAAACGATCTTGAAGACATTGGCACTGTGGCCCGCATTGTGAAGCAAATTAAAATGCCGGATGGTGGCACCACAATAATCATCCAGGGCAAAAGCCGTTTTGCGATAGAGTCGGTATTTACGGAAGAACCCTATTTCAAAGCAAAGATCAAAAAGCTGGATGAAGAAGAAGCGCCGACTGATGCTGATTTCAATGCCTATGTGTCCACCATCAAAGACCTGGCAACAGAGATCATTCAGCTTTCTCCCAATCTCCCGTCAGAAGCATCCATCATTCTCCGCAATATTGAGAACCCGTCATTTCTCATCCATTTTGTTTCAAGCAACCTCAATACGGATATACGGGAAAAACAAAAGTTGCTTGAACTGAACCATATCAGGGAGAGAGCTGATGTGCTGATGCAGTTATTGCAAAAGGAATTGCAGTTTGCTGAACTGAAAAATAAAGTGACCACAAAAACCCGGACGGAGATTGACAAGCAGCAGCGGGAATATTTTCTGCAGCAGCAACTGAAAAGCATTAAGGAGGAACTTGGCGGCGAATCAAATGTGCAGGAAGTGAAGGAAATGCAGAAAAAGGCTGAAACAAAGAAATGGCCTGGGACTGCAAAAGAAATGTTTAAGAAGGGGATTGAAAAACTGGAAAGGATGCACCCTACCACACCAGATTACTCAGTGGTGTATAACCATCTTGACCTGATGCTGGAACTGCCCTGGGAAGAATATACCGAAGATCACTATGACCTGAAGAAGGCAAAGAAAACCCTCGATGCCGATCATTATGGCATGCACAAGATCAAGGAAAGAATTTTAGAGTACCTCGCTGTGTTGAAATTGAAAGGCGACATGAAAAGCCCGATACTTTGTTTTGTCGGCCCCCCGGGCATTGGTAAAACATCGCTTGGCCGCAGCATTGCATCTGCCATTGGCAGAAAATACTCCCGGCTTAGTCTTGGTGGCCTGCATGATGAAAGCGAGATAAGGGGACACCGTAAAACTTATATCGGGGCCATGCCCGGCCGCATTTTGCAATCTATCCGCAAAGTGAAATCATCCAACCCGGTGATGATCCTGGATGAGATTGACAAAGTGGGTAATGATTTTCGTGGCGATCCTTCTTCAGCTTTGCTGGAAGTGCTGGACCCGGAGCAAAATCATAATTTTTATGATAATTACCTGGAGTTGGAGTATGACCTGAGTAAGGTTTTGTTTATCGCAACAGCCAATAACATTCAGAATATACAACCGGCGCTGCGTGACAGGCTCGAGATCATTGAACTCAGCGGTTATGCGGTGGAGGAAAAGGTTGAGATAGCCAAACGCCACCTGGTGCCTAAGCAAAAAGAAATGCACGGGTTAAAAAGCAGCAACTTTAAAATTGCCGACAAAGTGCTGGAGAAGATCATACAGGATTATACCAGAGAAAGTGGTGTGAGGGAACTGGACAGGCAGTTGGCTTCCGTAATGCGCTTCCAGGCAAGAGAACTGGCCATGAAGGACAAACTCAAGGCTTCGCTTACAGCCCATGATATTGAAAAAATACTGGGCAAGCCACGATACAGCAATGAGATCTATAAAACAGCCAATATGCCCGGCGTGGCGGTGGGTCTTGCATGGACCTATGTAGGCGGTGATATTCTTTTTATTGAAACCAGCCTCAGCGATGGAAAAGGCGAACTGAAACTGACAGGAAACTTAGGCAATGTGATGAAGGAAAGTGCCAGCACTGCGCTGACCTATCTGCAGGCCAATGCAAAAAAGTATGGCATTGATCAGAAATTGTTTGAAAAGAAGAATATCCATATCCATGTTCCGGAAGGCGCTGTGCCAAAAGACGGCCCAAGTGCAGGCATCACGATGATGTCAGCCATTGCTTCAGCGCTTACAGGAAAAAAAGTGAAAGCTTTCCTGGCAATGACAGGAGAGATCACCCTGCGTGGACAGGTGTTGCCTGTGGGTGGCATTAAAGAAAAAGTGCTGGCTGCCAAACGGGCCGGTCTGAAAGAGATCATTCTTTGCTGGCAAAACGAAAAAGACGTGCAGGAGATCGAGTCCGAATTCATCAAAGGGATAAAGTTTCACTTCGTGAAAAATATGAGCCAGGTGCTGGAACTGGCCCTGGTGAACTGATTTTTTAAATTTCATTCAACCAAATACAAAAATTGTTGTTGTAATTATCAACAGTTCATGTTGGTTGTTTTAAGATTGGTTTCCGTTGCAGACGGAAACAGGGCCTCCCGCAAACCGGGAGGCTTTTCTTTTTTCAATTGCTTATTTTCGTAATGTCTTGTTCATCCGGCTTCTCATACCGCTATTGCTGCTCTGTGCAAACCTTCAGGCCCAAACCCTTGGTGGAAACGCAGTATTTAATTTTCTAAAGCTGCCTAACACTCCCCAGTTAACAGGTCTCGGAGGCATTAATGTTTCACAAATTTCGCCGGATGCGGGTCTTGCGTTCAACAATCCTGCGCTACTGAAGCCTTCCATGCACACACAAATGAATGCTGTGTTCAATGATATGTATGCGGGTATTACAGCTTATCATCTTTCTATGGCATACCACAATAAGCCGCTCAATGCAAATTTTTTATGGGGGCTGCATTATTTCAATTATGGCAACACTGTGCAAACTGACGCAGCAGGGAACATATTGGGTGAATTCAGGCCAAATGATTTTGTGATGCAGGTGTCAGTTTCCAAAAGCTACTTAGAGAAATGGAATGCAGGGTTTACGCTGAAATTCATCAGTTCCAATTACGGGCAATATCGTTCCAACGGGATAGCCGCCGATGCCGGGTTGTTATATTATGATTCGGCAAAATTGTTTTCAGCCTCATTATTGGCGAAGAACATGGGATTTCAATTACGAAAATACCAGGGCTCAGAAGCCGGTGACATGCCATTTGACCTGCAGTTGGGCATTACCAAAAAATTAGAAGATGCACCATTCAGTTTTTCTGTAACTGCACATAGCCTTCACCGGTTTGATATTTTATATAATGACAGTGCTTTTAATAATGAGAACGGGTTTGGCAACAGCAGCAATGCCAAATTCAGTTTTGATAAGCTTTTTCGGCATTTTGTTTTCGCCACCACCGTCTATATTGGCGACAGGGTGGAGGTGCAGGCGGGATACAATCATTTGCGAAGAAAGGAATTGAATGTCGGAAATCTTGGAAACGGGCTAAACGGATTTTCCCTCGGTGCTGCTGTTTTGCTCAACAAGATAACCGTTCGCTATGCAAGATCACATTACCAGAATAACACCGGCTACAACCAGTTTGGTCTTAACATGCGGTTAAATGAATATTTTGGTTTGGGAAAATTTGGCGAAAAAATTGGCTGGTAGAGGTTCAGGATATCCATTTATACACTTCAAAAGCCTCTGCATATTCACTGTTGCATTGCACGCCCCGCACCACAGCAAGGGAACGGATAAATTCTTCCTGCATATAATTCCGATGAGCCTGTGAAGCGTATGCTTTCAAAGCGTTTATTTTTTTTGCTATCTCCGTCTTGTTGAGTTTGATATACAGTTGTGTTTGAAACTGTGTTTGGTTCCAGGGTTGTTCATAGCCCAGCAAACTACTGTTTTTAAAAGCTCTTTTTGCTTCATGATGTATCACCTGGTGGTCCTGGTGCATATCTGAAGCGGAAGGGATCAATACGAGATCGGGGCTGATCTGTTTGTTCAGGCTCACTAATGTTTCCAGTATTTCCTGTCTTTTTTGATCAAATGTTCTTACTTCAAAATCAAATAACATCAGTTTGCCCGGCTCAATACCCAGTTGCGCAGTGGCTTCTTTACATTCTTTTTCTAAAGTATCGGGGGGCAAACTTGCAGGCAGCGATTTTGTGCAAAGGGAAAAGGCGGCATAATATACATCTCTTTTTTCTGCGTAGAATTTCGCAATGCTTCCGGCACAGCCCAGTTCGCCGTCATCGGTGTGCGGTGCAAGAACAAGTATTTTCTGCGGGTCAAACATAGTGAACTGCTGTTTCTTTTTCTTCTTTGAATGCCTCCCGTGGTTTCAACCCCAGCAATTGGAACATAGCGTTGTCCTCATCAAAAGAGGGGTTAGGTGTTGTGAGTAACTTATCACCTGCAAAGATCGAGTTGGCGCCGGCCATAAAGCATAATGCCTGCTCAGCCACTGAGAGATCATTTCTTCCAGCACTCAGCCGCACCATCGCTTTTGGCATCAATATCCTTGCTGTAGCGATCATGCGAACCATATCCCACACATCCACTTTCTGGTTTTTCGCCAATGGCGTGCCGGCCACCGGCACCAATGCATTGATAGGAACACTTTCCGGGTGTTCGGGCATGGTGGCTAACGTATGCAGCATTTTGATCCGGTCTTCATGTGTTTCACCCAGGCCGATGATGCCACCGCAACAAACCGTTACACCGGCTTTTCTCACATTGTCGAGTGTTTGCAAACGATCATCGTAACTCCTGGTATGAATGATCTCACCATAATACTCTGAAGAAGTATCAAGGTTGTGATTGTAGGCATGGAGACCTGCATCTGCCAGTTTCCCGGCCTGTTCTTCGGTCAGCATTCCCAATGTGCAGCAAACTTCCATACCCATTTCATTCACACCCTTCACCATTTCCAGCACCCTGTCAAAATCTTTGTTATCCCTTACCTCCCTCCACGCCGCACCCATGCAGAATCTTGTACTGCCGGCTTCTTTTGCTTTGGCCGCATATCCCAACACTTCCTCTTTTTTCATCAGGGCCTGCACATCCACACCTGTATTGTATCTCGCTGCCTGCGGGCAATAGGCACAGTCTTCCGGGCAACCACCGGTTTTGATGGAAAGGAGTGTACAAACCTGCACTTCGCCGGTATCGTTATATTCCCGGTGAACGGTGGCAGCCTTGTACATCAGTTCCAGCAACGGACTGTTGTATATCTCCTTTATCAGATCAATGGTCCAGTCGTTTCGGATTTGCATAGCTGTTATTTGATATAAGTACTTGAGTCTTTCAGCAAAGATAATTGTTGGCCAAAATATTTATTAAAAATGATACGGAAGCTGTTGACATTGCTCATGCTGTCATACAGCATCCGGTAATCCCTGTCAGGGAAGTAAAAAGCGGTATAGCTGTTAAATGCATCATCTTTTCTTTTCTTATCCAGGTCATTAAGACCATGATCGCTTTGAATGATGATTATGTCCTGGCCATTACGAAGACTTTGCAATTTGTCCACTATCGCCGATGCCTGCCGGTTTGTATAGCCAATATAATTCTTTAGCCGCTCCTTATTGGTAATCATTTCTTTCCCGTAAACTAATTCATCAGGGTAAGCTTTCCCGCTTGAATCAAAATAGTACGGAAAATGTGGCATTTCAAGATGTGCATACAGGAATCGTGGCTTGTCTTCTTCTTTACGAGGCCGGTATTTCATTAATGAATCAAGGACATAGCGGTTATGCTCACGCAAATCTTTAAAACGTTCTTTCCACATCTTTCTGTTCCTTTCAATCAGTGCAGTTCGTAAGGACGGGAACATTTCGGGTATGACGTCCCGCCGGAGGCATTTGTAAAACGTATAGTAAAGGATGATCTCACGGCCGGTAGTGCTCAGGAATTTTTCTTTATTTACTGAACGAACACCAGGAATATCAAAGAAGGAAAGATTATGCAATTCATACTGCTGATCTTTCAGCCAGTTAAAGACAACTGCATTTTTTACTAATTGAATGGTGCGATTGTAGTGGAAAGGTCTAACGCTTTTTGGATCTTTCAGCCATGACAGGTATTCCATGTTGAAGATGGAAGCCATTGAGAAAGAGGTATAATTGTAATTGCTTCTTGCATTCTTTACTACATAAAAACCTTTTTCTTCAAGCTGTTTGTCCAGGTCGTTGGATGCGACACCCAGCACTTCCTGTTGATAAACTGAGTTAGGATAACAGTCGAGAAGTATATAGTAAATGTCGGGCTGCCGCTCAGCGGATGCCGCAGAAGTGGTGAACATGTTTGTAGCCGGAAATACCTGGCCTCCGGTAACAGACAAACGGCTCAGGTTCCATAGCTCGATAAGTGAATAAATAACAAATAGAATATTCAGGAAAAAGTTGAATTGGTAAGGAGGTTTGGTTTTACGTAGCCTGTAAAGCAAAAAAAGAGAAAGGATAAACACCAGGGGCAGTAATGTTTTGTAGTGCGAAATGAATTCCAGCATCTCTGTTTTTCTTAACGCTTCTTTGATATGGCCAAAGAATAAATAGAAAATGCCGCCGGCAGTGGCTGCGATACCGGCTTTGGTTTTATTCCTGTATAACAGGTATAAAAATCCGTAGCCAAACAATAAGCCGGCATAAACAAATACAAGAACAGACAGCGTTTCTTTTAAAGAAAACAAACCGGCATATTGGCTGTAAACACCGGCAATAAAAAAGAAAGGCAATAGCAGGATATGCAAAGGCCATATTTTGAGGAATGCAGTAAAGCCTTTCATTCTGCTAATTCATTTTGGTTCGTTTTCTTCCAGGTATTTTGATTCATCTTTTGCCAGTTTGCGTACAAGTTCTGTTAGTGTTTGCTCCAGCCGCCGGATGCGGCCAAACAATTTTAGGATGATGAACAGGAAAAGCAGTATGCAGGTATAAAAAAGCAGATCAGCGCCGCGACCCACTCCTAAGTAATGAGCTATGCTGTTGGTGTACTCCGGAAAAAGAATGAAAAACACAGCAAGACCTGCAAAGATGACCAGCAGGACCATATCAAGCAGGGCATTGCGCAACCTGAATGCATAGTAGAAAAACAATCCTACTACACCGGCAATCAGTAAAACCTGGATTCCGCTCATTTGAAAATTTTATTTAAAAGTATATCAAAAATTATACGAAAACCGCTCCGGGTAGTTTGCCCTTTCCTTTTTGAATATTCGGAATAATAGATATTCACCGGGATCTCAACATAGTTCAGTTTTTTCTTTTTGATCTGGATGAGTATTTCTGTTGCATGTGCCATTCCGTTTTCTTTAATGCGGATGGAAAGCGCCGCTTTTCTTGTCATGGCCCGGAGACCATTATGGGCATCGGAAAGCAGTAAGCCGGTAAAAAGAAAATTGAACCTTCGGGCAAGTTGCAAAAGAAATTTTCTTTTTGCTGGTATATTATGTGCCGTATTTTTTAAAAACCGGGAACCCAGTGCAATATCTGCTTTATGTTGCATCAGCGGTTCTGTTAGCGCAGCTATATCCTTTACATCATGCTGGCCGTCGGCATCAAATGTAACAATATATGCTGCGTCTTTTGATAAAGCAAATTCAATTCCTGTTTGCAGGGCAGCTCCTTGTCCCAGGTTCACCTTATGCCGGAGTTGGTAAACGGGCATCCCGGCCAGGAATTCTTCAAGCATTTTTGATGATCCGTCATCAACTACAACTACACTGTAATTATATGACCTGAATTGCTCCAGCACATCACGGATCACAGCCTGTTCGTTAAAAGCAGGGATGATGACAAAAACAGCTTGCCTGTTACTGGGGGTTGACATAAACGGTGTAAAAGTATAACCCGTTGAAATGTCCAGCAACTTCATTATTGGCAGCAGCAATGAAGGAAGACCATGAAATGCTGTCTTTCGATTCCAGGATGATGATCAGTAACGTTTTTTCGCTGGCTTTCAGCGAATCAAATTCCGGGATCGTATTTCTTAATTGCAGGATAGGGGCATTGCTGTAAAGACAGACCCGGTGATTGATATAGTTTCTGGGCCCGGCAACAACGATTTTTTCTGCAGGTGCCCTTAGCAATGCTTTTTTGATAATGCCGTCGGCATATTGTTGCAGCCGGTATTCATACTGCCAGCTATATTCTTCCTTACCGAAATGTACAACACGGTTAAGAGTGAAAACAACACCCCTCGCAATTTCCGTAGTAAAGAATAAAAGTAATAGCAGGTACAGTCTTTTTATCCATTTTGAAAGAAATTGTTTGTAATGCTGGTAAAAGATGATGGCGCAAAGCTGTATCATCACTATCGGCAAGCCATAATAGCGCTGCTCTTCAATATAAGTCCACAATTGCCCTGATTCCCAGGTTTCTTTTTCCACCTGCAGGGATAAAACAGCAAGCAGAAGGGTGGTTCCCCATGAAAAGAGCAGACTAAGAGTAAAAAAATCGTGTTGCAGTGATATTCCCTTTATACTTTTTGCAATAAGAAATCGGATCATTATCCATGTCAGGATAAGAAAAACTGCCAAATGAATGAGTTGAAAAAATAACAGCGTGACGGAACCCTGCGGGGCAGTGGTCTGAAAAGCAAGTGCAATCGTATCTGGTTTTATAAAAGACCCTGGCACAAATGGGAAAAATGCCAGCAGGTGATCCGGAAAAAAGCCTCTGCCCGGCTCGCTGATATAGGCTGCTGTTCCGCTAATGGATTTTTGCCAAAGGAGCATGCTTCCAAGTATAACAATAAGCGATAGCATGCTGATGATGCCCGGCCGGATATATTGGTTTCTTTTTTCCGCAAATCCTTTTAGTAAAAGATATCCGGGAACGATAAAAATAACCGGTGTGAATAAATATTTCATTGCTCCGCAAATAAGTAAAGGAGCAATGATGCCAATTGTTTTAAACTGAGTGTGAACAGAAGATTTTATTAATGACAGGCAAAAATAGATGCCAACAAGTGCAAAGAAAATAGCGATGGCATCGGAGCAGGCGATAAAATAAAAAAAGTAGATAAAAAATCCTGCTGCCAATGTCCATAGGTTTACTAAGTAAACGGGAATTGACAACAATTTCAGGATGCTCCTGGAAATAAATATCAATCCTATGCCGGCAGCAATGCTTAGTGCCAGCCCGGCAGCAAGGTAGTTCCCAAAAACTGCATAGAATGGAGCCAGGAGGAGCGAATAAGCAGGCGGCCAGTTGATCAGTGGCTCATAAACTGTGGATGCTAGATCTTCTGCAAACACTTTATCCATGCTGATGCCGTTTCCACGCAGAAAATTTTTGGTGGCGATCACCTGGTGCGAAGCATCAAGGCGGAAGTTGAAAAAGAAAATGAGTTGGATAATGCGGCCTGCTATAGCCAGCAAAAGAATGGCAATAGTAACGCTGCTATTTGATAAGAATTTTTTTATTTGATCTGTTAGCCGGTTCAAACTGTCAATTTTATCAGGGTTCAATAAAAAAGCTGCTGCTGTCTTTAAGCATCGGTAAGTTCTGGCCAAACCGGTTATTTAAAAGCACCCTTAATTGATTAACCGTTGACATTCCATCGTAAAAACCTGAATAATTTTTATCCGGGAAATAAACAGCATTCAGCGTCATGAATTGGTAATTGTTGAGTGCAGTATCTGAGAATTTCCGGTAGCCATGGTCACTCATTAGTATGATCACAGGCAGATTTTTTGATGTGCTTAAAATATGGTCGGTGAGGCTGAGCAGTTTTTTGTTGGTATAAACGAGGTATTGAATGAAGTTCTGCTTTTCCTGTAAGCTGTCTGTTGACAATTCTTCCGGGTTTCTCTTGTTGCCGAGACTATCATAAAAATACGGATGATGAGGCATGATAAGTTGTGAGAAGACAAAACGGGGTTCTTCACTTCTTGCCATACTTGTCTTTCTGATAAGACTATCCATCATTGTGTTATTGAAATCAGCATTTCGGATATCCCGGTAAAAAAATTTTGCCAGAAACGGTATATTAAACCCTGCATTTCGGAAAAACCTGTTAACAAACGTCTGTGAAGTGAATAAGGCTCTTTTGGGCGGGAAGTATGCCAGCCGGATTTTGTTATTGTCTCCGCCAACATTCATAAATGAAAAGTTTTCGGTTTTATAGCCATTGAGTTCAAGAAAATGAGAAAAATTACTTATTTTGATCAGATCCCTGCACAGGTAAATATCTTGCTGAGTTACACTATGGTCCTTATTCAGGTTTTGGATATAATCCATATTAAATAAGGAAGCAACTGTGTAAACGGTGAAATTATAATTTGATGTGGAATGAGGCACAATATGAAAGCCCCTTTCCTTTAGGCCTGAAGTAAAAGCAGAATTGTCATATTTAAAATATTTTTTTAATACAGTGTCTCCGGGATATCCATCTGTTATTATAAGGTAAATATCAGGCCTGGAACAGGTTTCGCAACCTGCCAGTTTGTTATGAAGATTTTCAACATCAGGTTTTCGTGGCTGCAGTGCAAATGCACTGAGCTTAATAATATCTGTCAGAATGAATAAGAAGAAAAGGATATTGAGAAAAAGGGATAATTGCCGGAAATTCTTTTTTGAACGCTTAAGCAAAATTAGCAGCACTATCAGTGAAATTATAATTAATGATATAAGTACCGAGTATTTGGCCAAAAAGCTGTTATTGAAATTTTCTTTTAACCAGTCGTGCAAACTGCCAAAGAACAGGTTAAAGCTGAGCAAAAAAGAGGCGGCGAGTGAAGCTTTTGGGAAATCCCTTAAAAGGGAAAAAAACAATAAGGACAGCGCTAATGCAACGGCAGCAAATTCAAGAAAAATAAGGAATGCCAGTCTGAAAGGAACCAACCCGGCATTTTCTGCACAAACATGGATGACGAAAAAAAGCGGTAAAAGAAAAAGATACCAGGCTTTTGTCAATAGTTGGTTCATTCAGATTTTCTTAAAAAGCCCAAATCTACGGAAGCATAATAAAACACAGATCAATTATTTGGGTTTACTGTAAGGCCAAAAGAAGTAATTTCGGCGTCTGTATGGAGAAAATAGTTTACATCGGCATGAGCGCCGATCTTATCCATCCCGGCCACCTGAATGTGATCAATGCCGGGAGAAAATTGGGCCGGGTAGTGATCGGTTTGCTCACGGACAAGGCCATCGCCAGTTACAAAAGAGTTCCTTATCTCAATTATGAGCAGCGAAAGATCATTGTTGAGAATATTGCAGGTGTCAGCAAGGTGCTGGCGCAGGAGACGCTGGACTATTCGGACAATCTCAGGAAAATAAAGCCACAGTATGTGGTGCACGGCGATGACTGGAAAACAGGTGTGCAGCAATCCACCCGGCAAAAAGTGATTGATACATTAAAGGAGTGGGGCGGGGAACTGGTGGAAGTGCCCTATACCGGGGGTATCAGCTCAACAGTTATTCAGAAGGCGATCAGGGAGGCCGGCACAACTGCAGAGAACCGTTTAAAACGACTGAAGAGGATACTCTCCGTAAAACCATGTATGAGGGTGCTGGAGGCACATAATGGTTTGAGCGGACTGATAGTGGAAAACACATCCTTTACTGATGCAGGCGGTACATCACATGAATTTGATGCAATGTGGATCAGCAGCCTCACCGACTCAATGGCTAAAGGTAAACCTGATATCGAAGCTGTTGATCTTACTTCCAGGTTACAAACTTTACATGATATTCTTGAAGTGACAACCAAACCCGTGATCTTTGACGGCGACACCGGGGGAAAGACGGAGCACTTTGTATTTACTGTTCGTTCGCTTGAGAGATTAGGCATTTCGGCTATCGTTATTGAAGATAAGATCGGGTTGAAGAAAAATTCATTGCTGCAAGAACAATCTTCGCAGGAACAGGACAGCATTGAAGCTTTTTGTGAGAAGATAAAAGCCGGAAAGAAAAGTTGTGTGACGGGAGATTTCATGATCATCGCAAGAATTGAAAGCCTTGTGCTAGGCAAGTCGCCGGAAGATGCATTACAAAGAGCTAAAGCCTATATTGCAGCCGGCGTGGACGGCATTATGATCCATAGCAAATCTGCTGACCCCGCAGAGATATTGCTGTTTGCACAGGAGTATAGGTCTTTTGAAAATAAAGTGCCGCTTGTTGCGGTTCCCACAGCATATAATGAGATCAGTTGGCAACAACTGGAAGCAGCCGGGTTTAATATTGTTGTGTATGCAAATCATCTTTTGCGCAGCGCCTATCCGTCTATGCAATCAACCGCAGTTTCAATTTTAGAGCACAACCGGAGCAAAGAGGCGGAGGCAGACCTGATGCCGGTAAATGAATTACTTCAGCTAATTCCTTCACAATTATGATCGCCCCGGAACGGCTATATCATTTCCTGCAGGAAAAAGGTGTTTCATTCTATGCAGGTGTGCCCGATTCTTTGCTTAAGGAATTTTTGAAGTTTATCCAGGATCAGGCTGCTGCTGCTGATCATATCATTACAGCTAATGAAGGGTTGGCGATAGGGCTGGCTTCGGGCTATCATTTCAGCACAGGCAAACTGCCGCTGGTTTACCTGCAAAACTCTGGTTTGGGTAATATTATCAATCCGCTGACATCGCTGGCAGATAAAGAAATGTATGCCGTTCCTATGTTGCTGCTGATAGGTTGGAGGGGAAGACCGGGAATAAAGGATGAACCACAGCATAAAAAAATGGGAAGAATTACAATTCCCTTACTGGATACTCTCGAAGTGCCGGTTTACCTGCTGGATACTGATGCATCATCTTCATTTGAAAAGATAAGCCGGGCAATTGACGAAGCTACAATGCAGCAAAAACCTGTTGCCTTGCTGGCACCGGAGAATATTTTTGAAAAGTATGAAGGAAGACCTGAAGAGAATAATTATGCGCTGGTGAGAGAAGAGGTTATCCGAAAAATAATAATTCACCTGGCAGGAGATGAGGTCGTGGTTTGCACAACAGGCAAAACGAGTCGTGAGTTCTATGAACAAAATGAGCTTGCCGGGAGAAAGATAAAAAAATACTTATTAAGTGTTGGTGCAATGGGCCATGCCAGTCATATTGCTTTAGGTATGAGCCTGCACAGCAGGGAAAAGATTGTTATGCTTGACGGGGACGGGGCGGTGCTCATGCAGATGGGTTCATTGCCCGTGATCGGGAATATTGTTCAGGGAAGTTTTGTGCATGTGGTTTTGAATAACGGCAGTCATGAATCAGTTGGAGCCCAACCCACGCAGGGGTTTGCTGCTGATCTCTGTTCTGTGGCAAAAGCATGTGGTTACTCCAGTGCTGTTCTTATTACGAACCAGGATGAATTAACCGATTGGTTAAAGAATCTTTCTTCCGTAAGCGGGAAACAGTTTGCAGAAATACGGATCAATAATTTCAGCAGAAAGGATCTTGGTCGTCCCAAAGGAGAGCCGCGGGAGTGGAAAAATGAATTTATGAATTCAACGAAAAATTAACAGCCGCCATTTCATGCAGCATATTTTAAAAGGAGTGAATTCTATACAGCAGGCTGGCAGTGAAATAGCTCGTGCCGGATGTAAAAGTGTTTTCCTTGTCTCCGGCAGTCATTTTTTAAAGACACATGAACTTGATTTTCTCAACGGGCTGGATGTTTGTCATTATATCAAAAAAGGGAGCAATGTAGAAGAGGAAGAGGTGACGGAGGCAACAGAGATATTTAACCGGTCTGGTTCGCAATCAATTTTGGCCATAGGCGGAGGAAGTGTGATGGATCTTGCCAAGGGGATCATTTATCAGCTTGTTCAAACATTGGCTCCGGTTCCTTTCTTTATTGCAGCTCCAACTACAGCCGGTTCAGGCAGTGAGGCAACAGCATTTGCAGTAGTTTATAAAGGCAAAAAAAAATTCTCACTGGTTCATCTATCATTGTTGCCGGAAATAGTGATACTTGATCCGGTACTGACATATTCACTTCCCGCATATCAAACAGCGGTGACAGGGATGGATGCATTTGCACAGGCTATTGAATCTTACTGGAGCAGGGATGCAACGACTGAATCGAAAGAATATGCCGCTAAAGCAATAACCTTATGCAATAAACACTTATTAAATGTTGTAAAGAATGGCAATGATGAAACAGGGCGGCGTGAAATGCTGGAAGCGGCAAACTTTGCCGGAAAGGCTATCAATATCACCCGGACAACCGGCCCACATGCCTTGTCCTATTTTTTAACGGCCAACTACAATGTGCCACATGGGCAGGCTGTGGCATTATTTCTCCCGCTGTTCTTTATTTACAATTCTCCAGGCAGTGATTTGTGCAGTTTGATCGGGGCAATAGAATATACAGAGGCTTCACAACTGGTAGAGCAATTGATGAAAGAAGCTGGATTAGCCACAACACTTGCTGAATTGGGAATCCGGTATGAGAATGTTTCCGAGGCCCTGCTTGATGAAGTGAATGAAGAAAGATTTGCTAACAACCCTGTTGCGTTTGACAGGGAGAAACTAAAACTTCTTTTGACAGAACATATCTGATACTATGGGCTTTTTCTCAGAATATAAAGAGATCACCAAATTGTTGCAGGAAAAAAATCAAATTGTTTTTTATGCAGAGAGCAGGCATTACTTTCCTTATTTTGAAAGGCTAATCAACGACATACTGGAGAAAGGAAATGTCAGAATATGTTATATCACTTCTGATAAGAACGATCCTTTATTGAACCGGGCTCCGGCAATGATGAAAGTTGTCTATGCAAAATGGATGCTTGGTTTTTTGTTTTCCCGCATCAGGGCCGATGTGATGATTATGACGATGCCTGATCTGGGAAATTATTTGTTTAAACGATCTGCAGGTGTGGGCTGCTATATTTATATGTTTCATGCGGCCGTAAGTACTCACCAGCAATACAGGTCTGCTGCCTTTTTTAATTATGACAGCATTTTCTGCACCGGTGAGTACCAGGTGAAAGAGATAAGGGCGGCAGAAAAATTATACGGGCAAAAAGAAAAAACAATTATCAGGTATGGTTATCCGTTGTTTGATTCAATAAAAAATAAATCTGCAGAAAGAAACAATACAGATCCTGCCATCCTGGTGGCGCCATCATGGTTTGAAGGGTGCATTTTTGATACCTGCCTGGAGGAAATGTTGCAGCAGTTAGCATCATTGCCATATAAGGTAATACTACGATCGCATCCGGAATATGAGAAAAGAAAGAAAAAGGATTATAGACGGATTCATAAAATGACGACTGCTTATCCCAGTTTTTCAATAGATAAAATGTCTCATGTGGTTGACCGGCTTCCCATAACCGATATTTTGATTACAGACAGGTCAGGAATTGCTTTTGAATTTGCATTTGGAGCCGGTAAGCCGGTAGTCTTTATTGATACTGCCCTCAAAAAAACAAATCCCGATTACGAAATGCTTGGGATTGAACCAATCGAAAATTTTTTGCGTTCCCGGTTAGGGGTTTCATTGTTGCCAGACCAGATGGACCTATTACCGCATAAGATCAGCGAAGCAAAAATTCTGGCAGATGATTTTGCACGGGAAATGGACGACCTTGGCAAAACCGTTTTTTTCAATTCGGAAAAAGCATATTCAGAAGGGCTGAACTATGTACTGGGTCTGTGCAAAAAGGACTAATCAGGATTTTCCTCAGTCTTGTTTTCCTCACTTTTCAATTTTGAACCGGAGAAAAAAGCCTTTATGCGGTGCCACGACATTTTGATCCAGAATGCAGCGCCAAGCAGGGCTGCAACAATTACCTGTATAAGGTAGCTGCTGCTTCCGGGGTCAACATATAGCAGGTGATTCAACATCAGAGATAGCTGAGGTTTGTTTTAGGTGTCAAAGTTAGCAAAGTTTCATACATCAGCCTGATTGTATTCTCCACATCATCACGGTGCAGCATTTCCACGGTGGTATGCATATAGCGCAGTGGAATTGAGATAAGAACAGAAGGACAACCATCATTGGAATAAGCAAAAGAATCAGTGTCTGTTCCGGTGCTGCGGCTTAATGCCCGCCATTGCACAGGTATTTTTTTATCAGCAGCTGTCTTTTCTACAATACCCAATAATTTATTATGCACAGCCGGGGCATAGGAGAGAGACGGGCCTTTGCCGGTGCTCACATCACCCTCGATATTTTTATTAATCATAGGTGTAGTGGTGTCGTGAGTCACATCAGTGATGATGGCGATATCAGGTTTGATGCGGCGTGAGATCATCTCGGCGCCACGCAAGCCAATTTCTTCCTGCACAGCATTCACCACATACAATCCATAGGGCAGTTTCTTTTTGTTTTCTTTCAGCAGGCGGGCCACTTCAGCGATCATGAAGCCGCCAACACGATTGTCAAATGCACGGCCAATATAGTTTCCATTGGCCAGTTCGTCAAAACCATCCTGGTAAGTGACCACAGCGCCGATATGAATACCAAGTTCTTCCACTTCTTTCCGATTGCGTGCACCACAGTCCAGCCAGAGATTATCTGTTCGGGGGGTCGGTTCCTTGGGTTCTGCAGTATTGTTTCTGGTGTGAATGGCCGGCCAGCCAAACACGGCTTTCACTTTTCCTTTTTTTCCATGAATAAACACTCTTGAAGCAGGCGCAGTCTGGTGATCCACACCGCCGTTTCTTTTCAGGTATATGAGGCCGTCAGCAGTTACATAATTCACAAACCAGCTTATTTCATCTGCGTGGGCTTCTATTACCACCTTGAATGGGTGATCAGGATTGACAATGCCCACAGCCGTGCCATAGGGATCAACATAGTGAGTGTCAATATAAGGTTTCAGGTATTCTATCCAAAGTTTCTGCCCCCAGGTTTCAAACCCGACAGGTGAGGCATTATTGATGTAATTGCGGAGAAATTCATGTGAATGGTTATTGAGCAATGATTTTTTTGCAGGAGTTTTCTTGACAGATTTCGCCATGTGATAAGTTTAAGGCTCAAAAATAGTTAAATGCCGGCTATCAGCATCAGCAAAGATGAAAGAGCCATGAGACCGTCCAGCGCCAGGTAATAGAGCATATCCGAAAAATTTCGCCGGGCATATTTGTGCAGCAATCCAGTTATAATCCCCGGAATCAGCAAAAACGTTACGAACACTACGCTGCTGCCGGTCAGCAAAAGGGCGGAGGTGATGGCAAAAAACAACAGCAGGGTCGCAATAAAAAGCCGGGTGATGTTTTTCTCCGATAGCCATGTGATGAGACTGCGAACACCCCTTGCTTTATCGTCCTCACGGTCGCGGTAGTCAAACAAAATGCAGATAGCATATATTAAGAACAACCTGCTTCCAATAAAATACCATGATGCTTCATTGATTTCCCGTCCTGCAATGATGATGGGCAGAACAGCCGTAACATAGGTCCATGCAAGAGCAAGAAAAATAGTTTTACCAATAGCTACTTTTCTCAGCGACCTGAACAAGGGGTGGGGAATTTTAGGAGCAGAGTATAAAAATGTAATAATAACTGCAATGAGCAGCCATATCCGGTACACTGAAAGAAACCAGAAGTAAATGGCAGCGCCAACCACCCCCACGATAAATAATGCAAGATGCAGCCAGCGGTATTGTGCCAGCCAACCTGTTCGGGGCGAGGGCAAAACGGTATCATCCGTGAGATACCAATGAAAACTGTAGCTGCAAAGGGTTGAAAAGAAAACGAAAAGCAATAAATCGTTATTGGCTGGCAGATGCAGCAGGAACTGACAGGTCTGCATCACCATCAGTGTGGCGCAACAGGCAATAAAAAGGTTGCTGTAAACAAAAAAGCGAAGAAGGTTTGCAAACAAAATATTGAAAGGGATTATGGCGCTTTCAAACGGACCTGCCCTGATTCGGCAAATGGACTCCTGTTATTTTCTTTATCAATAATGACAAGCCCCATGGTGGCCGTTGTGTCCCTTGCCACCGGGCTTCCGGGCAATGTTGAATAGGTGTCAGACAGTCTTCCATAGATAAACTCAACCACCAGGTCACCTTGCGTTATGCTGGGAGGCAGGCTAAATACGTCAAAACCGTAGCGTAATGTATCAAGAGTTCTTGTGACCGTGGTGCCATCATACCATTTGGTAACGACCAGTATTGAATCCAGGTCGCCTTCTTTGTCGGTGAAATTGGCCCGCAACTGAAGTATATCATCCTGAAATACAGTTCCCGGAGAAATGGATTTCACAGTAATTTGCGGAATGGTTTCAAACTTGTTTTTTTCACAGGCAACCAGAAAAAAGGTTGCCACTAAAATGATACCGGCCAGTTTTGTTTTCATATTCAATTTTCAGGTAAAACAAATATAAGCTTTTTTGTAACGGTCGCAGATTTATGGAAACGCAAGAGACTCACAAAATTTTTGACAACAACGGGGCAGATTTCGATGCCCGGGCGCTGGATATTTTTCGTTTCCAATACCGCGAAAACCTGGTTTACAAAGCCTATGCGGATGCTTTACAGGTAAGGCCGGAAAAGGTTCAGGAACTGTGGCAGATACCGTTTCTTCCCATCAATTTTTTTAAATCACATGAAGTTGTGACGGGCCGGTTTACCTCCGAGACTGTTTTTCAAAGCAGCGGCACAACGGGAAGTGTCAGCAGCCGGCACTTGCTAAAAAATATTTCGGTTTATAAGGTAAGTTTCAACAAGGGATTTAACCGGGTTTATGGAAATATCCGTGACTATTGTATCATCGGCTTGCTGCCTTCTTATTTGGAACGTGGAAACTCTTCACTGGTATTTATGGTGAATGACCTGGTGAAACAAAGCGGCCATCCGCAAAGCGGTTTTTATTTAGATGAATTTGAAAAACTGGCAACAGTGCTTCAGCAACTGGAAAGTTCAGGGCAAAAGACCTTGCTTATCGGGGTAAGCTTTGCATTGCTCGATTTTGCAAAGCAGCATCCGCTGCCGCTGCAACACACTATTGTTATAGAAACCGGTGGCATGAAAGGCCGGCGAAAGGAAATGATCCGGGAGGAACTGCATGCGGAACTTAAACAGGCTTTCCGTGTCCCGGCTATTCATTCAGAGTATGGGATGACGGAACTTTTATCACAGGCCTGGTCGGTTGGAGAGGGATTGTTTCGTTGCCCGCCCTGGATGAAAATATTGCTCAGGGATGAAGAAGATCCTTTTACATTGCATTTGCCTTCCCTACAGCAAACAGCAGCAAAAAGAGGGGTTATTAATATCATTGACCTGGCAAATATCTATTCCTGTAGTTTCATAGCCACAGACGATGCCGGGAAATTGTATCCTGATGGTAGTTTTGAGGTTATTGGCAGGGTTGACAATAGCGATATACGGGGTTGTAGCCTGATGCTGGAAAAATAATAAATCAACAGCTACTGCCTTGTTTTATCATGCATTATACATCCAATCCCTGAACTGTGGTGCTGTTTCCTGGCTTACGATGATACTGTGATTGAGTTCTGGTATTGTCAGGTCAATCTGCAACTTGACTTTTTCGAATGACTTGAAACCTTTGATGAAATTGATATTGATGATGTACTGCCTGTTTGCCCGGAAGAAAACATTTTCATCCAGTGTTTGCTCCAGTTCGGCAAGATTTTTATCCGTCAGGTATTTTTTGCCCATGCGGTCCACTACATACACAATTTTATTTTCGGTAAAAAAAAGAACAACATCCTCCAGCCGGAGAGAGATGTTTTCCATTCCTTTTTTAACCACCAGTCTCTTCTTTTTGTGGTTCCCGATATATTGGAGCAGGTTATTCATGGAATGTTGCCCGGTAAAATGTTTCTCCAGCATCCTGTATTTCGACAGGGCTTTGCGCATCCCTTCTTTTTCTACAGGTTTCAGCAGGTAGTCAATCCCGTTGTATTCAAAAGCATTCAGCATAAACTCATCATAGCCGGTAATAAATATTACAGGGATGCGGTTGCCCGAATGGTTGAATATTTCAAACGAAAGCCCGTCTCCAAGCTGCACATCACTGAAGATCAGGTCAGCGCCGGGGGATGAATCAAGGAATTCAATGCTTTCCCTGACACTGCTGAGTGTGGCAATAATATTTACATCGTCTGCAACAGCCTGTATGGTGTTCACAAGGTTTTCTAATGCGGGCCTTTCATCTTCGATAATAATGGCGTTTAACATGGCAAATGGTTTTAGGGTTATCTTATCAGGGGTAGTTTGACAGTGAAGTTTTCCCGGTTGTGTTCGATCACTATGTCTTTCCTGCAAATGATCCTGTACCTGGCCCGGAGATTCTTTAGCCCGATACCCGTTGAATTGACCGCATAGGGTTTGGGCCGGGTGTTGTTGCTTACTTTTAAGAAATGGCCGTTCATAATAATATTTACCTGCAGCGGATTGGAGTCGGTAAACGCATTATGCTTGATGGCATTTTCCAATAATATCTGGAGGGCACATGGGGGGATCATCACTAACTGGTAGTTGTCGCCCAGTTCTGAAATGAGCTGCAGTTTATTGTCATGTCTTATCTGCAGCAGGAAAAAATAGTTATCAATAAACTCCAGTTCATCCCTAAGTGAAATAAGTTCTCTCGTCCTGTTTATGAGAAAGTATTTATATACCTGGGCAAGTTTATTATTAAAAAGATAAGCCTGTTCAGGGTTGTTCACAATAAGATGGTTCAGGGTGTTGAGGGCATTAAATATGAAATGAGGATCCAGTTCATTGGTCAATGCCTGCAGTTCCGCCTGTGTCCTTTCCTGGTCTAATTGCAGAACAATTTTGGAATCTATTTCTCTTTCCTTGCTTAAGAAGAGTATTTCATAGATCAGGGTAAAAACAATAACCGCCAGCATGCACAGGAGAATAAAACGCCAGAGACTGGTCCAGGAAAACTGTTCTATTGAAAATTCCAGCCATGCCAGGGCAGATATACAGCCAATACTGGCTCCGTACAATGCTGAAACGCTGCAAACAGCCGCAATTTTCGTAAACGGATTTTCTGCTGAAGAATAAAGAGACCTGAGCCTGCTATGGATCCAGTTGCATCCGATCCAGATAAAAAAAGATGTCAGGATAAAAAAGAAGTTAGCACCAATCAGCCCGGGAACTGAGTAGAGGTCATAGCTTATAATGCCGGACACCACCGGGAGAATAATCCCCAGCACAGGAATAAAAACCAGGCGTAAACGGGCATCCTTGATCATGGCAGCGGTTAGGGTTATTAAGGCCGTTTGTTGTTCCGGTTTTTCTCATGTGCATAGTTATAACGAAACCGGACATAAAACTATTTGTGTAACCTGTTAAGCAATAGCAAATATTCTTTTCACGGATAAAATCCCTTACAAGTGGTAAATGATATCCAGCGAAAATATCATGGCCGGTGAGAAATTACTGACAGGAGACTTCGGAATGACGAATCGCTGCTTTGCTCATCAAATTTCATGAAAGAGCTGATAACAACTGTTCATTATTACGCTTATTAAATAATTAAAAAGCCCGGATCTGATAAAACTGGGTTCATGATTTAGTTTTCATGTTTCAGTAATAATGTCGGGAAAATTGGAAGCATAACGACAGAAATTGTTGCCTTGAACTCGATTTTTCATTTTTTAAACAACACTCATAGGCTTATGAAAAAATTAGTACTGCTTACAACAGCAATGTTGCTCGTGGTGGCTTTGTTCGCACAGCGAACCATTACGGGTAGGGTGACAGATGAAAATGGCAACCCGGTTGTCAACGGCTCTGTTACCATTAAAGAGACCGGGATCGGTGTCACTACAGACGGGTCCGGAAATTTTTCCATCCAGGTGGATGGCCGGGCAAAAACACTTGTGTTTTCTTATGTAGGAAAAGGATCAGTTGAGGAGTCAATCGGAAACAAATCCTCTATTAATGCTTTATTGCGGCCCAATACTGTGACCGAGTCAGAAGTGGTGGTAGTGGCCTATGGTACACAGGTGAAGAAGAAATTGACAGGATCTGTTTCTACAGTAGCATCGGCTGAACTTGAAAACAGAGCTCAGTCTTCTGTTGATAGAATACTGCAGGGTAAAGTTGCCGGCCTGCAATCTGTGGCTGCCAATGGTCAACCAGGTGGTCCGCAAACAATCCGCATAAGGGGGGTAAGTTCGGTTACCGGTGGCAACGACCCATTGTTTGTGGTGGATGGCATACCGATTGGTACGGGTGATTTTTCAAGGTTGATTAATACTTCAAATGCTTTGGCTGGGATCAACCCTAATGACATTGAGAGTGTTTCTGTGCTGAAAGATGCAGCTTCTGCTTCTTTATATGGTTCCCGAGCCGCCAATGGTGTGATCCTCATCACCACCAAAAAAGGAAGGGCAGGCAAATCCAAGATCAGGGCCGATGTGGAATTTGGTTTCAGCGATATTGCTGCCGTGCCTGACATCGGCAGGCCGTTGAATTATGACGACTATTACGCTTTGTTGGAAGAGGGGTTGATTAACGCCGGCGCCACTCCTGCTCAGGTAACATCAATCAAAGCATCTAACGGGTTTGGAAGCGGCGCTAATACCGACTGGTTCGACCTGGTTACCCGCACAGGAAGATACAGAAGCTATAATGCTTCAGTTTCCGGCGGAGATGCCAAAACGACTTTTTACGGTTCGATAGGTTACCGCCAGGAAGAAGCTGCTGTTATCACATCTTCGTTCGAACGCTTCACTGCTAATATCAATGTTCGTCATAAGGCTTCTGACAAACTTTCGATCGCTTTTAATCTACTTGGCAGTTATGACAAGACGGCTGCACCCACTCAAGCTGCCCAGTTCCGAAACCCTGTATTGGCTGCTTATGCATTGAGACCAGGTGTTGCCGCTTACAATCCGGATGGTACATTAAACAGTAACAATTCAATTTTCAATCAAATCTATAATCCGCTAGTGATCGCCGATCTCGATAGGGAAAGATATGACAATGTAAAAGCGATATCAACATTTACATTAGAGTATAACATCCTGAAAAACCTGAAGTACACTTCAAAATTCGGAATTGATTATATCAACCTTGAGGAAATATTGTATTGGAATCCTTTTCATGGTGATGCTCGTCTTAGCGGTGGGCAATCGGCCAATTATAATACAAGATGGTTCAACTGGGTTTGGACCAATATGCTCGACTATCATCATGATTTTCTGAAAAGCAAGGATCTTGGAATGGATGTAAAAATAGGTTATGAGGCCCAGAAAATGATGACATATAATGTTAGTGCAGATGGAACCGGTCTGCCATTAACCTCCCTGATAATATTGCCTACACCCACTGTTCCTGGTAGTGCTTCCGGTACAAAAACAGACGAAGGACTGGCAGCAATTATTGGGCAAGTACAGTTTGACTATAAGCGGCGCTATTCTTTATCCGGTAGTTTCCGAAGGGATGGTTCATCACGTTTCCCGGAAATATCAAGATGGGGGAATTTCCTTTCAGTTGGTGCAGCATGGAATATTGATGAAGAGAAATTCATGGATTTCACAGAATTTATTGATGCGTTGAAACTAAGAGCGTCTTATGGTGAAAACGGCAACAATACTGGTACTGGTCTTTATAGCTGGAGGCCAACTTTTGCAGCAGGTGGAGGTACATCTTACAACCAATTGCCAGGTGGTGCGGTGAATAGTCATGGAACTGCACAAGATTTGACCTGGGAAAAGAATAAAGTCCTCAATTTTGCTGTCGATTTTTCTTTGTTTAAAGACAGGGTGAGTGGTACAATTGAATACTACAGGCGTACAACCAGTGACCTTATCTTCGGAGTTCCGGTTTCAAGAACTGCTGGTTCAGGAACAGCCATCAATGATAATGTTGGTGAAATGGTAAACAAGGGCTGGGAGTTCCAGGTAAACACAGTACCCATCAGAACCAAGGATTTTCGCTGGGATATCGGCTTTAACGTTGCCTTCAATAGAAACGAAATAACAAAACTGCCCAACGGAAATGATATTCTTTCAGGCAACCAGATACGACGCCTCGGACAAAACGTATCATCGTTTTATACCAGGTTGTGGGCAGGTGTGGATCCGCAAACCGGGGCAGCTCAGTGGTATTCGGACGCTAACAAAACTATCGTGACAGCTCCGAATGTTCCGGCATACCGTGAAATCATTGGACAGGCAATGCCAAAAGGATTCGGTAGCGTAAGCACAACGGTTACCTATAAGGAGTTTTCACTCGATGCTCAATTCAACTTTCAGTATGGAAATATGATTTATGACAACTGGGGCTTCATCATGTGGAGTGACGGTGCTTTTCCGACACTGAATAAGATCGGCAAGCAAATGAACCGCTGGCAACAACCTGGCGATATCGCAGATTTACCGAGGTATGTCTATAACAATAACACACTCTCCAATGCAGAATCATCCCGTTGGTATTACAGAGGAGATTTTGTTCGTCTTCGTGAATTGACGCTCAACTACCAGGTGCCGAAATCGCTGTTAGATAAGGCTAAAATCACCAATGCAAGTGTATATGTAAAGGGAGCTAATTTCTGGACACATATTTTCGATAAAAATGTTCCTTTCGATCCTGAGATTGGTTTTAATGGTACGGCTGATTTTCAGGTGATGAACCCAAGAATAATCAGTTTGGGCATTACCCTTGGCTTTTAATTTAATGACCTAAAAAAAAGTAGTATGAAAAAAAATAAAATATTTCTTGTGCTGGCAGCGCTTGTTATTTTTATCTCTTCGTGCAAGAAAGAATTCCTGGACTTAAAACCGTATAATTCGATTCCCCTCACCCTGGCAATCCAGAATGAAGCAGATCTGCAATCGGCAGTGCATGGTGTTTATTCCAGCTTTCGTGGAGCCAACCTTCATGGAAGAACGCTGCCATTAATTGGTGACCTGCTTGCGGACAATGTATATATTGCTACGGTTAATTCCAACAGGTATATTGGCGAATTCAATTATGCCTATACTAACCAGTTTGGACAAAGCCTGGCAACAATGTCTGATGCTTATACGGGCATTCAGCGGGCTAATAATGTAATTGATCTGGGTTTAAACTTGCCTCCGACAGCAAATGTGAGCCAGTTGCGTGGTGAAGCAATGGCACTGAGGGCTCTGCTGTATTTTGAGTTGGTGCGTCTCTTTGGCAAACCATTTACAGTTGATCCCAATAGCCCGGCTGTACCACTGGTACTGGCTTATAACCCAACGCTGAAACCTGCCCGTAATACTGTTGCTGAAGTTTATACCCAAATTGAAAAGGACCTTGCCGATGCATTTACACTTGTTACGGCAATTACAAATCCTAACAAAAACTCCTCTTATGTGTCGAAATATGTAGTGAGGGCACTGCAGGCAAAAGTCGCATTTGAGAAAGGGGATTATAATGCAGCAAAGAACTTTGCATTAGATGTCGTTACCAACGGCGGATTCACCCTGGTCTCTGCGGCCAATTACAATGCTTATTGGAACGGTTTTGCCCCAACCAGCAACAGGGTTGAAACTATTTTTGAAATATCCCATGACGCCGTTCAAAATGCAGGTAATAATTCATTGGCTTATTTCTATTTTCAAACCGGGTATGGTGATGCTATTGCTTCGGATGAACTGTACAATCAATACTCCGCAACTGATGTGAGGAGAACCAGGATGACGGCAACTACACGGAGTGGGCAAAACATATATGCTGTTGTAAAATTTCCTAATGTTCCTGCATCTTCTCCCGACAAAGATGATGTGAAAATCATCAGGTATTCGGAAATCCTGCTGATATTAGCCGAATCTTATGCCCGCACCAATGATGATGGCAATGCAAGAACTACAGTAAACCAGGTGGCACAAATCCGGGATCCATCCTTTACGGGATATACATCCAGCGGCGCCACCCTTATTGAAGAGATTATTAACGAAAGAAGAAAAGAACTGGCTTTTGAAGGTAACCGTTATTGGGATCTCTTGCGATTGAACAGAGATATTGTACGCATTAACCTGAACAGTAATTATCCGCCAGCCACGCCACTCACATTGCCTGCAAACAGTCATAAGCGTATTTGGCCGATACACCAAACAGAGCTGGATGCAAATCCTAATATGACTCAGAACCCTGGTTACTAAATATATGTAGTTAGTTTTTAGGTCCATTTACCGGCGGCGTTTTCTAACGCCGCCTTTCTTTTTTAGCATGACTTTTTCGGCGCTGAATGGTTTCACAATTTGAGGGCAAAATAAAGTTGAGCCTTTACCAGTAACAGACCGGTGATGATAATTCATGCTTCAGTAATTATAGCCGCAATGAGAGAAGCAAGTTGCCTGAAATTGTTGCCTTGTACGGAGTTCTAATTCTAAACTAACACACAAGCGTATGAAAAAACTTTTGTTGACGGTGGCATTACTCATGCCACTAATGCTTATTTATGCCCAGCGAACCCTCACGGGCAAGGTGACTGATGAAAACCGGAACCCGGTGTCGGGTGCTTCTGTTTCGGTAAAAGAAACCGGAACCGGTACAACAACTGATGACAACGGGAATTACAGTCTTTCTGTTGACAGCAGGGCCAAAACACTTGTTATTTCTTTTGTAAGCATGCTTACGGAAGAATTGGTCATTGGCAACCGTTCATCTTTTAATGTCTCTCTTCGTAGCGAGGAAAGCGCCTTGAAGGAAGTAGTTGTGATTGGCTATGGAACCCAAAAGAAAAAATCAGTGACGGGATCCATTTCCAAGATTGATGTAGATAACATCAACAATCTTGCAGGGTCAAGTTTTGATAAGCAATTGGCCGGCAGGGCGCCGGGAGTGCAGGTAACAACGCCAAGCGGTCTTACTAACCAGGAACCCCGTATTCGTATCCGTGGTGTAAACTCTATCAACTCCAGCCGTGATCCATTGATTGTGATAGATGGCGTTCCGTTTCAGACAGGAAGTGTGCTGCAGAATATCAACAGCTCTGTAGCTGTGGCAAACGGAACCAGTACTACCCCGGTTTCAGGTGCGTCAAACAACACCGGTCTTTCCTCTGTCGCCAATACAAATGCTTTGTCTTCTATTGATCCAAACGATATTGAATCAATAGAAGTACTTAAAGACGGATCGGCAACAGCTATCTATGGTTCAAGGGCTGCTAACGGCGTTATATTGATCACCACCAAGAAGGGGAAACAAGGAAGATTCAATGTGAACTATAACATGTATGTAGGCACATTCCGTCCGCAAAGAACATATGACCTGCTTAATGCAGAAGAGTTCGTAATGATTAATAATGAAAAATTCACCAACGCCGGTCAGCCAGCCCAGGCTTTTATGAGTGCAGAAGGAACCAATACCGACTGGCAAAAAGCAGTGATCAACCAGAACCCGTTTGTGCAGAGCCATTCACTGAGTTTTGACGGAGCAACTGCCAATACATCTTATTATACGTCGTTTAATTACATGGCCCAGGATGGAATGATCAAAACAAATAATTCAAAACGTTATGCGATCCGTATGAACATAACCCAGAAGGTCAATAAATGGGTAAGAGTAGGCAATAATCTTTCCATTTCAAGAGTGGACGACCGGGATCAGAACAACGGTGGCAACTCACTTGGAGGCGCCATCGCTGCTGCACTAAGGGCATTGCCGAATGTCCGTATCTATAATCCTGGTCATCCTACCGGTTACAACATCACTCCTGATGGCGCTGCGCTGGGACAGGATGCTAATCTGCGGCCTATTGACAATAATTACCAGAATATCATTTTTGGTCTTGACAATAACAACTACAGCTCTATCAAGTATTTTATTACCAACAATGCTTTTGTTGAGCTGACACCTATGACAGGGCTTACGATCCGCAGCCAGGCTTCTGTAGATTACCAGAGTAGCAAAGATTTTCGTTCATGGGATCCCCGGCATGGAGACGGAAGAGGGCCAAACGGGTTGGTTGAAAACACCACTATTAACCGGCACCGCTATGTCTGGCAGAACTATTTTAATTACAGCAAATCATTCAGCCAGCATAATATCCTGCTCACCGGGGGTATGGAAATACAAAGAGACCAGTCAGAATATTTTTCTGCGCAGGGAACCAATATTTCTGATGTTTTCTTCATTAGCAATAATATTATCAACAATTCTGTCGGAACACAGAGTGTGAACGGGGGATATGCCAAATCAGGATTTACTTCTTTGTTTGGAAGGATCAACTATGATTTCAGGAACAGGTATTTTGCCCAGGTGTCGTTCAGAAGGGATGGGCAATCATCTTTGTCTGCAAATAACCGTTATGGAAACTTTCCTGGTTTTTCGCTTGGATGGAGAATTTCGGAAGAGGATTTCTGGACTAACAGTGGTTTGAACCGGGTGATCAATGAAATGAAGTTCAGAGGTTCTTATGCTGTGGTGGGTAACACACTGAATGGCTTCCCTTACCTGAGCACATATGGCCTTTCTCCCTATGCTTCCATTAATGGAATAGCTATTTCAGCAGTAGGCAACAGTTCCCTGCTGTGGGAGACGAATAAGAAAATTGATGTGGGAGTTGACATGAGCCTGTTTAATAACCGGTTTACTGTCGGGTTTGATTATTTCAAAAACAAAAATGATGAGTTAGTGCTGGCTGCCCCGCTGCCAAGCTCACTTGGTATTCCGGGTAATTCCATTTTCAGAAATATCGGCAGCATGGAAAACAAAGGATTCGAAATTTCTATTGGCGGTTTGCTTGTAAACAATGGTGATTTCACCTGGAGTTTCAACGCCAATTTCACCCAGTCAAAAAACAAAGTATTGTCACTTTATGAAGGACAGGATATCGTATTGCCGGGGCCTAACAACTCCACTATGAATATCCTTCGTGTTGGTCAGCCTATCAACGCACTGTACGGATATATGTATGCAGGTGTGAACAGCGGCAATGGCAACCCGATGTATTATAAAGCAGACGGAACCCTGATCCAGGGCAATATTGCTAACACCACTTATTACACCGTGATCAAGGAAGATGATCCCACATTGGGCACACAAACCACATTAGCAACAGGCGACAGGCAGATCATGGGCAATGTGATACCAACATGGTTTGGCGGTCTTTCAAATACAGTATCCTATAAGAATTTTGCTCTTGATATCTTCTTCCGCTATTCCGGTGGCAACAAGATATTCAATATCACCCGGCAGCAGGCATTGTCCAGCCAGGCATTTGTAAATAACGGCAAAGAAATGCTCAGCCGTTGGACAACACCGGGACAGATCACACAAGTGCCAAGACTCTGGATAGGCAGGGATAATCACAACAATCTTCAAAGTAATGGAGTAACAAGATTTGTAGAAGATGGTGATTATCTGCGGTTACAGAATGTTTCTTTCAGCTATGCTTTCAACAGCAAAAAACTGGAGTCGTCCACCAATGGAGTGGTCAAGTCGTTGAAATTATTCTTCAATGGCCAGAACCTGGCAGTATGGACCAAATACAAGGGAATTGACCCGGATGCATATTCTGAACTGGGCATTGATAATGCCAGTGTGCCGATGCCGCGGTCTTTTTCTGTTGGTTTGAATATGGGGCTTTGATCTTAAAAACTTCTGAACTTAAAATGATAACTATGCGTACAAAAATAGTATTGATGGCAACAGTAACCTGTGTGGCTGTTGCGGTTTCATCCTGCAAAAAATTACTTGATGTGGGACCCTATACATCTTTTTCTGATGTAACGGCTTTTTCTTCACCCGAACGCTGCCTGCTGGCGTTAAATGGTGTGTATGATGCGGCACAGAGCGGATTTTACCAGGGCAATGTGATCCGCGGCTATCCCTTTGGTGCTGCTAGTATTGAACAAGGCGACATGCGGGGCGAGGATATGCTGAATCAGGCCACTTTTTACCAGGTGACACATGAAAGCACTTACAACCCAACGACGGCGAATAATGTGTTCATGTGGCAAACCCTGTATGCCCTGGCCAATACAGCCAACCTGACAATAGAAGGTGTGAGGGCGGCTGCTACCAACAATATCATTCCTTCTTCATTGGCAACTCAATATGAAGCTGAATGCCGTTTCCTGCGGGCAATGGCGCATCACGAACTGGTGATCAATTTTGCAAAACCTTATGCTGATGGCAGCGGCAATAAGCTGGGAATAATGTACCGTGATTTTGGGATTAACAATGACGCCACAGTAGCAGCCGCAAAGGCTTTACCAAGAGAAACTGTTGCGCAGAACTATACCAAAATTCTGGATGACCTTGATTTTGCAGAGGCAAACCTGACTGAAGCAGGAGATATAAAAACTTACAGGGCTAATAAAGCAGCAGCCATTGCTTTAAAAATGCGGGTTCGTCTGCATATGGGTGACTGGGGTGCAGTGATTACTGAAGGAAATAAATTAGTTCCTGCTGCTGCACCTTTTGTAAGTCCAATAGGCGGATGGAAACTCACACCCACAGCCGATGGTCCTTTTTTAAACAACCAGTCAGATGAATCCATCTTTTCCATTAAGAATGATGCCAATGATAACCCGGGCACTAACGCAGCCCTGCCAAGAATGCTGGGCTCTCCGGCTTTGAATGGAAGGGGTTTGGTGAGAGTAAGCCCCATTTCTTTTAACCTGCAGTCATGGGGTTGTGATGACAGGAGAAGATCATTACTGCTGACACAGGACGGGAGAAGCTATTACACCACCAAGTACAAGGATTATGTGAACTGGACCGATGCTGCGCCACATCTACGTTATGCAGAAGTGTTGCTGATGCTGGCTGAAGCAGAGGCAAGAACTGCGGCTACTGTCAGCACAAGAGCAATCAGCCTGTTGAATGCTGTTCGTGACAGGGCTTTGGCTGATGCGCCGACGCAAACTTACACTGTTGCAAGTTTTGCTAATAAAACTGCACTCGTAGGTGCTATTCTTAATGAAAGAAGGATTGAGTTCCTGGCAGAAGGAAAACGCTGGGGTGATATTCACCGGCTGGTGTTGGATCCGGATTTTTCCACCGGGGGCATTCCTGCTAAGATGGCTTTTGCCAGCGCTACCTTTGCAACCTATAATTGTGCAACAAACCCTGCTTTGACAAAAGCAATTGTTTTTATTCCTTATGCTGATTTCCGCTTTATCTGGCCCATACCGCTGGAGGAGATTCAGCAAAATCCGCTTATTGAGCAAAACCCGGGATACTGAATTAAAATAAAATCTGGTTATCAAAAGAATACCTCCCATCAGGGAGGTATTCTTTTTTTTTGTTCAAATTATGTACAGGCGGTTAGATGAAGTGATGATTTACAGGTGAAATACTACAGATTCAAAAATTCATGCTCCGGTAAAACATAGTTGCCAGTCAGCTGATACGACAATAATTTTATTACAGAAATAAAAAATCCCGGTAAGCCCGGGATCATCATAAAAGAAGTTTTCTCATGTGAACGGTCATCGAAGACCAACGCAGGTGGTAGTCTTACCGGCCTGCTTTTTTCTTTTATAAATGTACGGCTTTATCAATTTTCCCAAAAAAATATTTCCGGGATTTACACAATAAAAAAACTCCGGCATTACTGCCAGAGTTTTGTGCCCGGAACTGGATTCGAACCAGCACACCTCGCGGCGCCGCCACCTGAAGACGGTGCGTCTACCAATTTCGCCATCCGGGCTTCCTTACGATGGCTATAGGGTTTAGGGGCTGCAAATATAGGGAATGATTTTATCCCTTAGACACTCACATTAAAATCTCTCAGCGCATCGTTGAGACTTGTTTTCAGATCGGTGCTGGCCTTGCGCTGTCCAATGATCAGGGCACAACCCACCCCATATTCTCCCGCCGGGAATTTTTTGGTATAGGAACCCGGTATCACCACACTTCTCGCCGGCACACGGCCTTTCATTTCTATCGGCTCCGGTCCGCTTACATCAATGATCTTGGTGGATTGGGTGAGCACCACATTGGCGCCCAGCACCGCTTCTTTCTCCACCACCACACCTTCCACCACAATACAGCGGCTGCCGATAAAACAGCCATCTTCTATTATCACCGGCGAAGCCTGCAATGGTTCCAGCACACCGCCAATGCCCACCCCACCACTCAAGTGAACTCCTTTGCCGATCTGGGCACAACTGCCCACGGTGGCCCATGTGTCCACCATCGTGCCTTCATCCACATAAGCGCCGATATTTACATAAGAAGGCATCAGCACCACATTTTTGGCAATATAGGCGCCATACCTCGCCACCGCATGAGGAACGGCACGAACACCCAGTTCCTTGTAATTTTTCTTCAGCAGCATCTTGTCATAAAACTCAAATGGCTCTATCTGCCAGGTCTGCATTTGCTGAATACCGAAATAGAGAAGGATGGCCTGTTTCACCCATTCATTCACCACCCAGCCGGCATCAGAAGGGGAGGTGACCCTCAATCTTCCTTTATCCACTTCTTCTATCACGGCTCTTACGGCATCGCTGTATGTTGTTTCTTTCAGTAATTCACGGTTGCCCCATGCCTCTTGTATATGTTGTTGTAAAAGCATAAAAAATTTTTGCAAACATAACTGAAAATGGGATATACAACTTGTGGCTTCATTGCAGGTGTTGCCTGCATGTATAATAAAAAATTGCAATCATTCTTAGCTTTCAAAATCGTAAACTTGCAGCATGGATAGCAGGGAGTGGAAAACGGTTAGTTCAGAATACATACACCAGCACCCGCCATTTTTTTCAGCGAGAAAAGATGTTTGTGTAAGGCCGGATGGTGTAAGCATTCCGGCATACTATGTGGTGGAAGTGGCAGCATCTGTCATCACTTTTGGTGTGACCCGGGCAAATGAAGTGATCATGATTGAACAATACCGTCACCCGGTTAAGGCTTTGTCACTGGAATTGCCCGGTGGTTTTATTGATGAGCAGGAGCAACCGGTTGAAGCCGCGAAAAGAGAAATGCTGGAAGAAACGGGGTTTCGTTTCAGCGGCTTTGAATACCTGGGCAGGGTGGCAGGCAACCCCGGCATCCTTGACAACTATACCTATATTTTCCTGGCAACAGGCGGTGAGCCGGGAGAGGTGGCTAACCCGGACATACAGGAAGATATCAGGACAAGGCTGGTTTCTTTTGCAGAATTAAAAAAACTGATGCGTGACAACCAGATCATCCAGTCGCTTCATTTAAATGCCTGTTTTTATGCTTTGCTGAAATTGGGGGAGATTGAACTGCTGAAAGAAGAATGACAACAGGATACTTCAAAAATCAACATTTGCCGAAAAATATGCTGACTGATTACGAAGAAGACATCACGGCGTCTCTCCGTGTATTGAACCAGGGTGGTCTCATCCTTTATCCAACCGACACCATCTGGGGCATTGGCTGCGATGCTACGAATGCAGAAGCGGTGGCAAAGCTGTATGCGTTGAAAAAACGTCCGGATGAAAAAGCTATGATAGTGCTGGTGGGGGATGAAAGAGATATTTTGCAATATGTGGCGGGCCCGGACCCTTCCATTTTTGATTACCTGCAGCAGCAGCAACGTCCGACCACAGTAATTTATGAAGGGGCCATTGGCCTGGCCGACAACCTGCCGGCAGCCGATGGCAGCATTGCCATCCGCATTTGCAAAGAAGATTTTTGCAGGCATTTGATCAAACGGTTCAGGAAGCCCATCGTTTCCACATCAGCCAACCTTTCGGGTGAAAAACCTGCTGCTGTGTTTGCTGAAGTAAGTGATGAGATAAAAAAGGGAGTGGATTATATTGTGCAATACAGGCAGAACGATAACAAGCCACGACAGGCTTCAAGGCTGATTAAATGGGACAACGGACCGGTAATACTCCGGTCATAACAGAAAATGCAGCGGATACTGATCATACAAACTGCTTTTATTGGTGATGTGGTGCTGGCAACAGCATTGATTGAAAAATTGCATCAGCATCATCCGACAGCCAAAATTGATTTCCTGCTCAGGAAGGGTAATGAGGCATTGCTGACCGATCATCCCTTGCTCAACGAGGTGCTGGTTTGGAACAAGAAAGAAAAGAAACTCCGCAACCTCTTTTTAATGCTGAAAAAGATCAGGGCCCGGAAATATGATGTGGTGATAAATGCCCAGCGTTTTTTTGCCACAGGGTTGCTGACGGCTTTTTCAGGGGCGGATGCAAAACTGGGGTTTGATAAAAACCCGTTGAGTTTCCTGTTTACCAAAAAGATCAGGCATTCAATAGGCGATAAAAAAAATCTGCTGCATGAAGTGGATAGAAACCAGATGCTCGTTTGTGACATCACCAATAACATAGCCGCAAAACCGAGGCTTTATCCTTCCAAAAGTGATTACAAGCATATACAACAATTGCAATTGCGTCCATACATAGTTATAGCCCCTTCTTCCGTGTGGTTCACCAAACAGTATCCTGCTGAAAAATGGATCAGCTTCATTAATAAGTTGCCGCCATCGTTTACCATTTTCCTGGTGGGTGCGCCATCTGACAAGGACATTTGCGACCATATCAGGGATGCCTGCCCCGGAAAAGATGTGCAGAATCTTTGTGGTGAGTTAAGTTTCTTGCAGTCTGCCGCCTTGCAGCAAGGGGCGGTGATGAACTATGTGAATGATTCTGCACCGCTGCACTTTGCATCCGCAATGAATGCACCCGTCACGGCTGTTTTTTGTTCAACAATTCCGGGTTTTGGTTACGGCCCCCTTTCAGATAACCGTACAATTGTTGAAGTAAATATGCCGCTTGATTGCCGGCCATGCGGCTTGCATGGAAAAAAGAAATGCCCGCAAAAACATTTCCATTGCGCCATGCTTATCAACGATGATCAGTTGCTGGAAACATTAAAGTCTTAGCCTTTCAGTCCGTCTCATTAATTTTGCCCGATGCAGATTCCCTGTTCAGCTTTAGAAAAGGTATTTATTGACAAAGTGGCCCGTGCTGCCCAGGCACTGGGACTAGAAACCTATTTGATAGGTGGCTTTGTGCGGGATAAACTATTGGGAAGAGAAACTAGGGATGCCGACTTTGTTTGTGTGGGTGATGCAATTCAATTGGCGAAAGAAGCCGCCAAACATTTTCACCCCAAGCCACAAGTAAATTATTTTAAAACATTCGGTACAGCTCATATTAAAATAAATCTCTACGAAAATAATGACTCTCCCAAAGCCCCCTCTCACTTTGGAGAGGGGGTTGGGGGTGAGGTCTTTGATCTCGAATTTGTCGGTGCCCGGAAAGAAAGCTATATGCTCCATTCCCGCAAACCCGATGTGGAACCCGGTTCAGTAAAAGATGACCAGGACCGCCGCGACTTTACCATCAACACACTTGGCATCAGCCTGAACGAAAAAGATTATGGCCAACTCGTTGATCCGTTCAATGGATTGGAAGATTTGAATAATAAAATAATCCGGACACCGCTTGAGCCTGTACAAACTTTCAGTGATGATCCCTTAAGGATGATGCGGGGAATCCGGTTTGCTTCACAATTGGGGTTCAGCATTGAAGAAAAAACCTGGCAGGGTATTATTGACAGTTCAGAACGCATCCGCATCATTTCACAAGAGAGGATAACAGATGAGTTAAATAAGATTATTGCTTCACCCAAACCCTCTGTTGGTTTTGACCTGCTGTATAAAAGCGGCCTGCTGGAGCTCATATTTCCGCAAATGGTGGAGCTGGCCGGAGCCGAATACAAAGATGGTCACGGGCATAAAGACAATTTCTATCATACGCTGCAGGTGCTTGATAATTTATCTGCAAATACCAATGATCTCTGGCTGCGCTGGGCAGCAGTGTTGCATGATATTGCAAAACCTGCCACCAAACGGTTTGAAGAAGGACATGGATGGACCTTTCATGGTCATGAAGTGGTAGGAGGGAGAATGGTACCGAAAATATTTGCGAAGCTAAAACTGCCGCAGAATGAAAAAATGCGGTTTGTAAGAAAAATGGTGGAACTGCATCTGCGCCCCATCAGTTTGACAAAAGAAAATATTACGGATTCTGCTATCCGTCGGTTGCTGTTTGATGCAGGCGATGATTTTGATGAACTGATGATGCTTTGCGAAGCAGATATTACTTCCAAAAACAAACAAAAAGTAAAACGCTACCTGGAAAATTTCCAGATGGTACGGCAGCGCTGCAAAGAAGTGGAGGAGAAAGATCAAATCCGCAACTGGCAGCCACCAATCAGCGGTGAATTGATAATGGAAACCTTTGGTCTGTCACCATCAAAACCTGTTGGCATCATTAAAGATGCCGTAAAGGATGCGATGCTGGATGGCATTATTCCCAACACATATGAGGCGGCTTATGAATACATGCTCGGTAAGGCAAGAGAGATGGGGCTTGAAATTGTAAAGAGGTAGTGCATGGGTTTAAAATACGGAGGCATAAAGATCACGGAGTTGCAAAGAGGGATACTGCTCAAAAATCCGAAATCTAATCCCGGTTTTATCGGGACTAAAATCTTAAATTTGCTTCATGGCTATTTTACGATTCAGGGTATATTTTGAAGAAGACGAAAGTGTGTACCGCGATGTGGTAATAAGACACACACAAACTTTCTTTGAACTGCACGAAGCGATCCTGCGTGGCTATGAATTTGACAATAAGCACAAAGCCACTTTTTTCCGCAGCAATGATCACTGGCAGCGTGGCCGTGAAATATCGTTGGAGAAGTATGATAAGGAATACAAAGCGCCACCGATGATCATGAGTGATACCACAATCGGTTCCGAAATAAGGGATCCCAACCAGCGTTTCATTTACCTGTATGATTTTAATAAGAACTGGAGTTTCCTGGTGGAACTCATTAATGTTTCAAAAGAAGAAAACCCCAAAATAAGTTATCCGTCCGTTGTCCGGGTTGAAGGCATAGCGCCGAGCCAGTATGGCACCAAGGGTTTGCTGGGTGAGAAGTTTGCCGATGTGGAAGAGAAATATGATCTCGGAAACGGGGCCGAAGGTTTTGCAGAAAAAGATGAAGATGGAGAAGACCTTGGCATAACAGATGAAGGCGCCGGCACCGAAGAAGAAGTCTGATATTCTGCCGGCATATCTTAGTTGCTGAATATTTTTTTCTTGAAAGAATTTCCTTCCAAAACGGTTATTGTTATTGCAGGTCCTACGGCAGTGGGTAAAACGGCTGTTGCCATACAGGTAGCCAGGTATTTCAACACGGAGATCATTTCTGCAGACAGCCGCCAGTGTTTCCGGGAGTTGAATATCGGTGTTGCCCGGCCATCCGAAGAAGAACTGCAACAGGTAAAGCACCATTTCATTGCTTCACATTCTATAGTGCAAGAAGTGACAGCCGCATCGTTTGAAGAATATGCGCTGCAAAAAGTGCATGGACTATTTCAGCAGCATGATGTAGTGGTGATGGTGGGCGGCACCGGTTTATATATCAAAGCATTTTGCGAAGGGCTTGATAAAATTCCCGCCATTGACCCGGCTGCCAGGCAGAACATCACCAGGCAGTATGAAGAAAAAGGAATGGAATGGCTACAGCAGCAGGTGAAGGAAAGAGACCCTGACTTTTATGCGAACGGGGAAATACAAAACCCGCAGCGGATGATGCGGGCATTAGAAGTGATAGAAGCCACCGGGCAATCCATTCTTTCTTTTCGCAGCGGGAAAAAGGCAAAAAGAGATTTTACAATCAAAAAGATAGGGCTGGAATTACCCAAAGAAGAACTGCATCGCAACATATATGCAAGGGTGGATAAAATGATGGAAGCTGGATTACTGGAAGAAGTAAGAAGCTTAGTGCCATACAAACACCTGAATGCTTTGCAGACTGTTGGCTATGCCGAACTCTTTGAATACCTCGATGGAAAAATAACACTGGAGCAAGCAGTTGAGCAGATAAAAATCAACACCCGGCAATATGCCAAACGGCAGATGACATGGTTCAGAAAGAATAAGGAAATGAATTGGTTTTCTCCTTCACAAGTTCAGGCGGTCATAACTTTTGCTGGGCAATGATATTTTATTTGAATGAGTGCAATTACTATTGTAGAACAACAGCATTATATCCCTTTCTGCTTCCTTCTTTTATCGAGAAATGCTTCAAATTCTTTTAATGAAAAACTGCTCAGGTTATTTTCTTTGTGCAGGCCGCCTTTCTGTGCTGCGAGTACGCCGTATTGTATAACATCAAAACCATCTAATGCATGGGCATCAGGGTTGATGGACAGTAACACATTTTTTTCAACGGCATAATCAATCCAGCGCCAGTCAATGTCAAGCCGGCGGGGGTGTGCATTCAGTTCTATCACCACATGATTGGCCGCACAGGCATCAATGATCTTTTTATGATCAACAGGATAGCCGTTCCTGCTGAGCAGGAGCCGCCCGGTCATATGTCCTAAAATGCTGGTGTAAGGATTCTCGATGGCTTTCATCAGCCGCATCATCGCTTTTTCTTCATTCATCTTAAGATTGCTGTGTACAGAAGCGATAACGAGGTCAAATGTTGCCAGGATAGCATTGTCATAATCCATGCTGCCGTCATTCAGGATGTCACATTCAATGCTTTTAAATATCCTGAAAGGACCCAGTCTTTTATTCAATTCATCAATATGACGTTGCTGTTCCCTTATACGTTCTTCAGTGAGACCATTGGCATAGGCGGCCGCTTTGGAGTGATCGGAAATAACCAGGTATTCAAAACCTCTTCGGATGCACTCATTGGCCATTTCTTCTATAGTATTGCTTCCATCACTCCAGTTACTGTGACTATGAATGACGGATCTTACATGGCCGGGTTGTATCAACTCCGGTAATGCATTCTTTTTGGCTTTTTCAATAATAGCGGAGGATTCCCGCAGGCAGGGCAGGATGTAAGGTATGCCGGCTTTCTCAAACACCACTTCATCATTTTCTGTTTCAGTTCCGTCGTATGCCAGTTTCGGAAATTGTTTTTTAAAATATTCAAGAAATTCAACCGAACCGGTTGTCGTAAATAGTTTTTCGGCCCGGTTGCCTTTGCCATGCCATAGCCGGAGTTTCAACCCGTTTTTCAGCTTGTATAAAATGCTTGTTTCATTTTCTTCCAAAAGTTCCGGGGGCTGTGCTGTCTGGAATTTAGGTTTGATTTTGTCCGCTGATTCTAATATCACAAATTCCAGTTCTTCAATTGTTAGTTCTTGCCGACGATAGGACCCGGTTACCCTTACAGTCTCCGGTGAAAATATTTTTTGGAGGTAGGCTTCAACCTGGGGAAAGAGTACCGACAACTCTGCATACAGGAAATGTCCCTGGTTTTGTAAATAAAATTCAATGGCCTCGATAACGTTTTGCTGAGTTTTAGCGCCAAATCCTTTGTAGAGCGTCAGCCTGTTTTCATTACAAGCATATAACAACTCACCTATGGATTCGATCTCCATCTCTTTCCAGATGGTATGTATCTTTTTCGGCCCGATGCCTTTAATGTTCAGCATTTCGATGACACCGGGTGGCGTTTTGCTGATATACTCGTTCAGCGTTGCCAGTTTTCCGCTGTCGAGCATTTCCACCACTTTCTTGCCTACGCTGTCCCCAATGCCCTTGATGGAAAAAAGTTTTTCCCGGGGAGTGTCACGAAGCTGCATGGGAAGTTTTTCGATATTATAAGCGGCGATGGAGTAGGTCTTGCTTTTAAATGAGTTTTCGCCGTTTATGTCCATGAGCTTTGACAGCAGGGAAAAGTTGTCCGCAATGGCGTAGTTGTCCATAACCGCAATTTACGAAGGCCTGTCAGAAAGTAATTTAGTGAAATGGGATGGAGCAATGACATGGGATATTGGCAAAACAAAATGTGGATTCGGATTGCCGGGCTGTCTCTGCCACTGGCAATCTCCTTCAGAAGGATGGCATCCCGGTATCAGGCAAAGAAAAAGTCCCGGGGAACCGGGACTTCTATTAGTTTCAAGAAATTTAGAAAACTTATTTCTTTTTCTTAGCGGCTTTTTTCTTAGCGGCTTTCTTTTTTGGAGCTGCTTTTTTCTTAGCTGCTTTTTTCTTTGTTGCCATTTTTGTTGAATTTAATGTTTAGTAAAATGGATTAACGCTAGTAAAAATAAACATTATTTTATACTACCCAAATTTTTTTTCAACAAAATTGGAACAGGAGGATCTGTTTACGCTTCGGCTGCAGCTACAGAAACAAAGGTTTTATTGTTCTTTCCTTTGCGAAATTCAACTACACCATCGCTTAATGCGAACAAAGAATAGTCTTTTCCTACGCCAACATTTTTACCGGGATGGTAAACAGTGCCTCGTTGACGAACGATGATGTTACCTGCAATAGCTGGCTGACCACCAAAAATTTTTACACCAAGGCGTTTGCTTTGTGAGTCGCGGCCGTTCTTTACACTGCCTTCACCTTTCTTATGTGCCATGATTTATACGTTTAATGAGTTGATGAACGAATGAATTAAGCAATGCTGGTTACTTTGATCTTTGTATAAGCAGTGCGGTGACCTTTCTTTTTGTGAAAGCCTTTTCTCCTTTTTTGCTTGTAGGCGATCACGGTGTCACCTTTCACCTGGTCAAGGATCTCAGCTTTTACTTTTGTTTTTACATCCGCACCGATAGACAGTTTGCCATCTGCATCTGCAAATAACACTTCAAGGTCCAGTTTATCACCGGCATTGCCCTCAACATGAGGAACATACAAAGTCTGGTCTTTTTCCACTTTGAACTGCTGGCCGGCTACTTTTACTATTGCGATCATAGTCTGAAAATTAGGGAGGCAAAGGTAAGGGGAAAAGTTGGACCGGCAAACGGAAAATCAAAGTTTTATGTGCATAAAATGACCCTGTTTGCCGGGGGCTTCCTTTATATTTGTGGCCCTGCCGGCCGGTAAAGCTAAACCTGTTGACTAAAAACAAGTTGCCGACCCCGGGCTTTTGCGACTGATATTGATGAAAGTATGAAAATCAAGTCATTTTTAGCCAGGCCTTTCGCTTCATATATATATAAGAGTATCCGAAAAGGTATAGGCACTGCTGTGGCAGACCAGGAAGCTATTCTGAAAAACTTAGTCAAAACGGGCCGGAATACGGAATTTGGCAAATCGGTGCAACTCGACAAGGTGGGCAGTTATGACGAGTTCAAACAGGCGGTCGCTATCCGGGATTATGAACAAATGCGTCCCTGGATTGACAAGATCAAGGAGGGGAAACATAATGTGCTCTGGAAAGGCCGTCCCATCTATTTTGCTAAAACATCAGGCACCACCAGCGGGATGAAATATATCCCGATCACTAAAGATTCCATTCCAAACCACATCAACACGGCCCGCAATGCGCTGCTGTGCTACATGGCCGAAAGCGGTAATTCTCTTTTTGCGAATGGCAAAATGATATTTCTTTCAGGTTCACCAACTTTAGAAAGGGTAGGCGATATTCCCACCGGCAGGCTGAGTGGTATAGTGAACCATCATGTGCCAAAATATCTCCGCACCAACCAGTTGCCCTCTTACGAAACCAATTGCATCGAAGATTGGGAGACCAAACTCAGTAAGATAGTTGATGAAACGATCAACAAGGACATGACCCTCATCAGCGGCATTCCACCCTGGATGCAGATGTACTTTGATGAACTAATGAAGCGAAGCGGAAAAAAGATCGGCGAACTGTTTCCTAACTTCACCGTAATGGTGCAGGGAGGTGTGAACTTTGAGCCCTACAAGGCCAAACTGATGGAAAGTGTCGGTCGTCATGTGGATACGATCGAACTTTATCCGGCCAGCGAAGGTTTTTTTGCTTTTCAGGATTCACAAAAAGCAGAAGGTCTTTTGCTGAATACCAACAGCGGAGTTTTTTTTGAATTCATCCCTGCAGGTGAAATTTTTAGTGAGAATCCAACACGTCTTTCATTGAGGGATGTGAAAGTCGGAGAAAACTATGCCCTCATCATCAACAGCAACGCAGGGCTTTGGGGGTATAATATCGGCGATACGGTCAAGTTTGTTTCCACCAATCCTTATCGCCTGGTAGTGACAGGAAGGATCAAACACTTCATTTCCGCTTTTGGCGAACATGTGATAGGGGAGGAAGTGGAGCAAAGCATTCTGAAAGCAGCGGCCGAAACCAACGTACAGATCACTGAATTCACAGTGGCTCCTTATGTCAGCAAAAGTGAGGGAAAATCATACCACGAATGGTTCATTGAGTTTGAAAATGGCCCGGAGAATATGCAGGACTTCGCTTCGCAGTTGAATGAACAGATGCGCCTCCATAATAGTTATTATAATGATCTTATCGGTGGCAACATCCTGATGCCGCTGAAAGTGACTCCAGTGAAAAAAAACGGGTTTATTGATTACATGAAATCTGTCGGTAAATTAGGCGGTCAGAACAAAGTGCCGCGTCTGAGCAATGACCGCCAGATTGCGGACGATCTGCTTAAATGGGCCGATAATTAATTATAATGAGTGAAGAAAGCGAAATAAAAACACAACCTGCTAATACTGTTCCGTTATCTGATCCCGGCGGAAGGAAACGTATAGCAATCTTTGGTTCCACCGGATCCATTGGCACACAGGCACTGGATGTAATTGCCGCCAACCCGGATAAATTTTCTGCAGAGATACTTACCGCCCATAATAATGATGATCTGCTGATTCACCAGGCTCTCACTCACAAGCCCAACATGGTGGTGATCGGAGATGAAAAGAAATATGCTAAAGTAAAAGATGCCTTGTCTTCCACAGATGTGAAAGTATTTGCAGGAGAAAAAGCATTGGAGGAAGTGGCTGCACTGGATTGTTATGATTTGATGCTGGCTGCTATTGTGGGTTATGCCGGGCTAAAGCCCACACTTAAAGCCATCAGCCAGGGAAAGCCGCTGGCTTTGGCCAATAAGGAAACATTGGTGGTGGCCGGTGATATCGTAATGCGGACCGCTGTTGAAAACAGGGTACCGGTCATCCCGGTTGATTCGGAGCATTCAGCCATATTTCAATGCCTTGTGGGAGAGACAAGAAATAAAATAGAAAAGATCATTCTTACAGCATCCGGTGGCCCTTTTCTTGGACGAAAGCCTAATTACCTTGTGAATGTGAAGAGAGAACATGCATTACAGCATCCCAACTGGAATATGGGCGCCAAGATCACCATTGACTCAGCTACATTGATGAATAAAGGCCTGGAAATGATCGAAGCGAAATGGCTTTTCAATATGCGGCCAGATCAGATACAGGTCGTCATTCACCCACAAAGCATCATTCACAGCATGGTGCAGTTTGAAGACGGCAGCATCAAGGCACAAATGGGTTTGCCGGATATGAAACTGCCCATACAGTATGCGATGGCATTTCCCAAACGCATACCCAACCAGTTTCCCCGCTATGATTTTAAAAAAGTGAACACCCTAAGTTTTGAGGAGCCGGACCTGAAAACATTCCGCAACCTGGCGCTGGCCATCGAAGCGCTGAACAAAGGCGGCAACCTGCCCTGTGTGCTGAATGCCGCCAATGAGATCGCTGTTTATGCATTTCTTCGCAACCGGATCAATTTCCTGGATATGACCGATGTGATCGAGAAAACAATGGCAAGGGTTCCCTTTATTAACAATCCCACACTGGAGGAATATTTTGACAGCGACGGTGAGGCCCGTAACTTTGCTGCAGACCTTATTAACCTTTGATCACAAAACACTGAATCAGGCGGTTCAGTTTTTTTATTTTAGACTTTTAATCATATGAATCTGATAGCGATTAACTGGTCAAACGTGGGGCTGCAGGCAGGGCAACTGCTGCTGGCCTTGTCGATTTTGATCATTCTGCATGAATTTGGACATTATATAACTGCCCGCTGGTTCAAATGCCGGGTGGAGAAATTCTTCTTGTTTTTTGACCCGTGGTTTGCATTGGTGAAAAAGAAAGTCGGTGATACAGTGTATGGCATCGGCTGGCTGCCGCTCGGTGGTTATGTGAAAATATCAGGAATGATAGACGAGAGCATGGATAAGGAAGCGATGAAACAGCCACCCAAAGAATGGGAATTTCGCAGCAAGCCGGCCTGGCAAAGATTGATCATAATGTTGGGAGGTGTCATCATGAATGTGCTCGTGGCATTTATCATCTATGCTTTTGTCCTGATGGTCTGGGGTGAAAGAAGAACACCGATGACTTCCTTAAAGAATGGTATCTGGACTACTGACAGCCTGATGACAGAAGTGGGCCTGCGCAACGGAGACAGGATCATTTCCGTAGATGGCGAACCCGTAGATTATTTTGAAAATCTTATTCCCAAAATACTGCTTGGAAGTGAGGTGTTGTTAGAAAGAGAAGGACAGCAACAAAAGATCGTATTACCGGAAAGACTGATCGGGATGCTGGTGGAAAGCAAAAGAAAAAAAGCCGTTTTGCTGATGCAAAGAGTTCCCGCTTATGTTGGCAAGTATAGCGAAAAGGATACTTCATATGGAAAAGTGGCCGGTTTGCAGGAAATGGACAGGATAGTTGCTGTTGATTCCGTTCCGGTCAACTATTATGATGAAATAGTGCCCTTGTTGAATGCCCGGAAAGGGGGATCAGTAAGACTGACTGTTGAAAGAAAAAATGAACAAGTACAACTGACTTCAAGGGTAAACAATGATGGGAAGATCGGCATTCCGCTTTTGACGGATGAGCAATACACTGAACTGGGTGTGTACCAGGTGGAGAAGCGGAAGTATGGATTTTTTGCAGCATTTCCAGCGGGAGTTAAAAAAGCCGGCGAAAAACTGAAGTTTTATATAGACCAGTTTAAACTTATCCTGAATCCCAAAACAGAAGCGTATAAAGGAGTTGGCGGATTCAAGGCTATCGGTTCGGTATTCCCTACTTACTGGAGTTGGGAAGCATTTTGGAATATCACCGCATTCTTATCCATCATACTGGCATTTATGAACCTGCTGCCGATTCCTGCGCTGGATGGCGGGCATGTGATGTTCACATTATATGAGATCATTACCCGCCGCAAGCCAAATGAAAAGTTTTTGGAGTATGCACAGGTGGTTGGCATGATATTACTATTTGCTTTGATGCTGTACGCAAATGGCAATGACTGGTTTGGATGGGGAAGGTAGGGCATAAATGAGGATAAGAATGTGAAATAAAAAATGAGGAAGTATAAGACAGGTTGCGGTTTCTCATTCCTGATTTCTAATTTTTCATTTCTGATTATGCGGGGGCGCCTGGTATTGACAGCATAGGTCTTTGAAAGTATAAGCATGTCCTGCGTTGCGTAATTAGCAGGTAAATCTGAATACGCAAACCATAAATGGCAATACTCAGTATGCCATGGCTGCCTAATCAGTGATTAAGTAGTCATTCGGGCCGCCGGGCCGGTTCGCTTGTTTCCACGCCCCGCCGCCGACTTAAAACAAAACAAGATGCTGCAACAGTAGGCTGTGCCTGTTGAATAAGCCCATCCAGCTAAGAAGCAAATCGGTTGTCCGTTTCCAGTTTGTTTCTGACAATACAAAACAGAATAAGCATGTAGAAAGCTTTTGAGGAATATGTTTGGACAGGAGTTCGACTCTCCTCGCCTCCAC
>CAYTGN010000025.1:0-44914 GCA_964437415.1 uncultured Chitinophaga sp.
TAGCGTACTTCGTTCGGGACGAAGGGGTCGCTGGTTCGAATCCAGTCATCCCGACATTCTTTAAAAGACTTTTGATTATTTCAAGGGGCTTTTTTATTCTTCTTCAAATTTATGCCCGCAATGTTTGCAATAGGAGGCATCGTGGTCGTGTCCTTTTTTATTGCAGTTCCTGCATTTGTCGTGACCGGTATCACGGCTTTTAATTGCCAACGCCATTTCGGTGGTGATGATACCGGTAGGAACAGCGATGATGGCATAGCCAATCAGCATTAATGTATTGGCGACAACTTTTCCAAGTGCCGTCACCGGCACCAGGTCGCCATAACCAACAGTTGTGATAGTGACAATTGCCCAGTAGATACATTCAGGAATGCTGGTGAAACCGTTTTTAGGATCTTCTACCACATACATCAGCGAACCCATAATAATCACAATGATCATGGCAAACATGAAAAAGATGCTGATCTTTCTGAAACTGCTGGCCAGGGCACCGGATAAAAAGCGCAACTCTACTAAGAAATGACTTAAGCGGAATATCCTGAATATCCGTAGCAGGCGCAGGGCCCTCAGCACCAGCAGCGGCTGTGTATTTGGCAGGAAGATAGTTCCCCAGGTGGGTAATATCGCCAGAAGGTCAATGAGACCCAGGAAACTGAAAAAAAACCGCCATGGTTTTGGCGACAGGAAAAGCCGAAGCAAATATTCAATGGTGAAGATGATGGTAAATATCCATTCTAATGTATGAAAGAGTGGCTGGTATTGTGCATGCAGCGAGGGAACACTGTCCAGCATCACCACTGCGATGCTGCCAACGATCATCAGCAAAAAGAAAATGTCAAGAATCCTGCCGGTTGGAGAATGGTGCTCAAAAAAGGCTTCATGCAGTTTGTGCCGCCATTTTTTGCTCATGGTGCTTGCAGCCGTTTTGGTGGGCTCTGGTGAAGGTAGCGAATATCCGGGTTGTTTTAATGCTGGAACCCGGCTGCTGTTCCTTTGCTGATAAAATGGCTATACTACTTGAACTGCATTTTGTTTTCACACAAAGAGAATTTTGGGCTTTACATCTAAACGTTCCTGCTCACTGAAAGGTCATTGCTTTTTTTTCGATGGTTCAAAGTAGAAAAGCACAGCGCCGCATCCAAATGTCTTTGTCTTTAAGAGTGTGAGGTCAACCCTGTCCTTGATTTTCTTGAATAAGGGTAAACCTTTTTTTGCTATCACCGGATGGACGCAGAACTGGTATTCATCAATCAAACTAAGGTTCATTGCAGTTATTACTAAGCCCGGGCTACCTACTAAAATGTCCTTGCCCGGTTGCTCCCTTAGCGTTGAAACTTCTTCCTGAAAATCCTGTTTTGCCAGCCGGGCGGTTTTCCATTCCAACTGCTGCAATGTGCGGGAAAAAACAATTTTGGTGATATTGTCCATAGTTACGGCAAAATCATCCATTGCTTTATTGCCGGTCGGGTTTTTTACCAGTGGTGGCCAGTATTCCATCAACTGGTAAGTGATCCTTCCGTAAAGGACAGTGTCTGCACTTTTCAACAACTCATTGTAATGCTCATGTATTTCATCATCAGCGTTCATTTCCGTGTGGTCGCAAAACCCGTCCAATGTCAAATTCATAGCTGCGATCACCTTTCTCATATCTTTTCGTTTTTAAGGTTATACATCCCGGCAATAGCTTCATGCCACCTGAAATATGGATGCGACAACTAAAGTGGCAGAATGCGTATTTGAAACCGCTCTCAATAGTGTAACACTTTCCTCTCTTTGCGGTTTTTTTTACCGCAAAGAGAGGACAAGGCCTGCCTGTCGGCAGACAGGTTTATCGTATTGATATTTTCATCAGCCCGGCTTTTCATCCTGCATTTCAAACCTATATCGTATAGCCTCTTCAAGTATATCCATATTAATATCTTTCAGCGTTTTGAACCGGATACAATACCCGGTCACACTGGCCTTGCCTAATTTTTTTCCATACGTTCGGGCTAAGTAGGTCTTATCTTTTATACCCATGACATAGACAGAGATGCCGCTTGTGTTACCACTCAAACCAATCTGATAAAACTCCCTGGTTGTTCCGTCAGCATATTTTATAGTGTACGATCCATATCCGATATTGGGGTTAGAAACAATTTTACCTTTATCGTCTTTACCATCCAGGAACCATAATTTACATTTTGGTATTACTTGCAGAATAATGCGGTGCAACGCTTGCATGTCGCTGCGTTTTGGTTCAGGTTGGCTACCGATATAGTTTTTGATTTGTTCTTGTACGCTCATATAAACATAAAATTACCGATTGCTGTTAAGCAACTTTTGTCAATTATAATTTGGGCCAAACTTCACAATCCATTCAATACCGTATTTATCTCTAAACAACCTAAATATGAACCAAAGGGACTATCACCAATAGGCCCTTCTATGATGCCATGATTTTAATTTTTTTATTTAGTTCACTTAAGTTCTGAAAGTATCAATTTTTTCTGCTTCAATGTGTTCTTCATTGCTTTTTCCCTTACTATTGGGTCATCGCTATGTATTAATTCAAAATATTCAATTGGTACAACTTGCCATGATAACCCATATTTATCTTTACACCATCCACAAGAACCTTCCTCACCACCATTTTTAGTAAGAGCTTCCCAATAATAATCCGTTTCAGCCTGGTCTTTTGTATTGATTACAAAAGAAACTGCTTCATTAAATTTGAATAGGGGGCCTGCTGCTAATATACTAAACTCCATTCCTGCTATTTCAATTACAGCTGTTTCTATGCCTGCAGCATTTCCACTTTCGTCACTATCGAACTTGCGGAAATCTTTTAGCTTACCGTCTTTAAAAATGGATAAGTAGTATTCTGCTACAGCTTTGGCATCTTTCTCTACCCATAAATAGGGTGTAATTTTTTGAGTAATCATATTTTTACTGGAGTCGTTTGCCATTACGATTTGATTGGTTGTGTTATCAGAGTTATCTGTTTGCTTTGGATTTGAACAGGAAATTGTCAAACAAAAAGCAATCGCTGTAATAAAAATTACTTTATTCATTTTTTATTTTTTTGGTTTCTTAATATTTTGGCTAATGTCTTTCCATCCGAAAGTCAATTTTGTGATAAAGTCGCCAACAGGGTTTCCAAATTCGTCATTGACATTTTAAATCCTTCTGTGAAGCCCATTTCAATCATTTTCTCCATACGTTCAAGTGATTCATTATAAATTGTAATTCGCACAGTTGTTTTTCCATTTTGTTCGATAAATGTATAGTCCCAGTCAGAACCGGGTAACTGCGGGTTGCCAGCTTCGTCTGCAAAGGCATTGAACATTTTGAAGTGAGTCTTCGGGCTGATGGAAATGTATTCCTGGATGGCCCATCGTTCCTGTCCTTCGGGGCTTACCATGGCATACAATCGTTTACCACCCACTTTGAAGTCCATGAATTTGGTTTTTGATGTCCAGGGTTTAGGCGCCACCCATTGGTCAAGCAGTTCTGCTTTGGTAAAAGCATCCCAAACCAGCGACAGCTCAGCATCAAATTCCCTGGTGATGTATACCGTTTTCGCTGCTTTGTCAACGGTAAAATCAAATAGCAGGTTGTTGTTCATTTTTTTTGTTTTTTAAGCGTTGCTAATACTTTATCCAATTGATTGAACCTGGTTTCCCATATTTTTCTGAATTGGTTTAACCATTTATCGATTTCTTTCATTTTTTCAACTTCGAGTTGATAATAGATTTCCCTGCCTTTGTATTCCTGTTTCACCAGTTCACATTCTGTCAAAATGCGCAGGTGTTTGGAAATGGCTTGCCGGGTAGAATCGAAATGTTCGGCAATGGCGTTGGGTGTCATTGCCTGTAATGCAATCAGGGTAATGATGGCCCGCCTGGTAGGGTCGGCAATTGCCTGGAAAACGTCTCGTCTCATACTGGTTGACTTTATTGAAACCATTCGGTTGCAAATATAAGTGCAACTATTCGGTTTCGCAAAATATTTTTCTTAAGGAAATGCGGGAAAGCCTGAGGTTGTTTTTACGTAGCAGTTGTGTTTCTTCTCACCAACCACGGCGTGGAGGCGTTGTTATTACCTGTCCACCGTGTAATTCAGTTCCGTTACCCCGCTGGTGAATTGATGAGTGGATACCAGGCTGAGTTTTGTTTTTTCCCCGATGCCTGCAAACAAGGGTATGCCTTGACCCAAAATGATGGGATTCACAAACAGCCAATAGCCGTCAATTAAGTTCAGCTTCATCAGTGAATGAGTGGCTGTGGGACTGCCGAAAAGCAGGATTTCCGGGCCAGCCGACTGTCTTATTTCATTGATCCTGTCCGAAAGGTTATCGCTGATTATTGTTGTAACAGGTAAACCTGCCTGTCCGGCAGGCAGGTCCGCTGCCTTCATTGTCCTTGACAGAACAAGTTTGTGGGACTGCTTATACCATGCTGAATGTTCAATGTCGTGTTTGCTGGGGTTTGGTTTGTTGGCTGCAGTGGGCCAGTAGCCTTCCATCATCTCATAGGTTACCCGTCCATATAAGGCCGTGTCACCCTGCCTTATCCGCTTGCCGACATGATCAAAAATTTCTTCATCCGCTTTGATCCAGTTCATTTCTCCGTTGGGCCCGGCTACAAAACCATCAAGCGACAGGTGCATGAAGGATATTATCTTTCTCATATATTACTACAATTTGCAAGAAAGGTAATTTATTTTCCCTGCCGGCCATCAGGCAGGTTTTGTAATTTCAACAGATGAACGAGGGTTACAGCAATCATCATTACAATAAAAACCTTCAGCCTTTTGCCAACCGCCTGCGAAAGGAAATGACCAAGGCAGAAGCTTGCCTTTGGAAATATGTGTTGCGGGCCGGAAAGATGAAAGGTTATGGTTTCAGACGGCAGCGGCCGGTGCTGAACTATATTGCTGACTTTATGTGCAAACCGTTAATGCTGATTATTGAAGTGGATGGAAGTATCCATGACTTGGAGGATATCAGAAAGAATGATATGATAAGACAGAAGGCGTTGGAAGAAGCTGGTTTTACAGTACTCAGGTTCACTAACGAAGAAGTACTGACTAACATACAGTTGGTTCATAGTTTCCTGGAAGAGTGGATTGAGAAGAAGTTGGGTTCACAGGTTTAACGCCTTGCGAAGTGCAGGCTCTCCACTGTCCCCCGTATTTTACGCCAGGCTTTTAACAGGACTGTGCATTGTCCCCCGTGGGCGGGGGAAGTGGGTTGGTCATACAGCCTGCTTCAAATTGGGGTGGATTTTAAGCGCCGCATCGTAGTCCACCCCAATTTGTAAAGTACAATATCGGGGTGATCCGGCCCCCGCCAGCGGGGGACAGCGAGGACTCCGCTTACCCGCTTGCCGGCAGGATCAATGATTTCTCATCATCCGCTTTGATCCGTTTCATTTGCTGATTCCGTGATGTGTGTTATCCCGCATCACTTGTATCGCCTGTTCCGATGCGTGGAGCTTTTGCGAATGCAATACGGGTATCGGGGTTGTTTTTGTAACGGATTTATCTGCTTGAGGCAGACATGAACCAAGGCTGAAAATCTTTGCATCCTTTGCGCCGCTGCCTTGCTGCGTGTCTTCACGCAGCAAGGAATATGATGATATGTAAAATTACGATGCGTGGTGATCCCGAAGATATCGGGACAGGCTACGCATCGGGGCAACTTATTTTTTACGGACACGAAGCAGGGCGAAAGAAAATAATGATCAATTCATATCCTTACAATAAACTTACCTAAAAGAGCTAAAACCGAGATTAATTTATAAAAAGATAAAATTGTTAAATACCAAACAAAGGCCTGTATTAAGGCAGTAAGAGTAAAATGTTTGCCAATAATGTTAATGTTAACCAACTCACCCATACTTACAAAATCGTAAATAAATACAAATGCGATAGTTGTAAGAAAAACTATTATCGCACTTATAAACCTCGATATTAAAATATGAAGCAAAGTTTTTGAGTTGTCGTGGCTATCTTGTATTGAAAATAATTTTTTTGAAAAGGATGAATTTGCAATGATTGATAAAGCTGTTATACAAAACCCAATATTTATTGAAATAAATGTAACTATATTGGAGAAGGCCTTTGATGTATCGTAATTAAAATAAAATAGTAGAATTAATATACAGGCTAAAGATGTGATCGTATATATGAAAGTTTTAAGCTTTTTCATTTCTTATGCCACCTATTAATTTCTCAAAAACATATTTTGGGATAAACCTCTCGTTTTCATCAACGGTTGTTTCAGTAGATATTTTCTTTGAAAATATTTCAGAATTAAATAACATTCCTACATTTTGCTCGTCTCTTCCAGCTATTCTAATGCTTTTGAAGGAATCTTTTTGTTTCAAAACATTCGATAACATCTTTCTAATTCTGTCACTAACTCTGGCATGAGAATAGTGAAAATGAATTGTAGCTCGTACAGCGCCATACCCATTAATTTCATTTACTAATTCTTTAGAAAGTGTGCTGTTTTGCGAAAATAATTCTGGAACAACTGATATTTTTATATCGTTTAGTTTTTTTAAATGAGACACGAATGCTTTTTCATTATATACTTCAATTACATTGGCATGTTGAATATCGAATGAGTTTAAGAAATCAATAAAAAGCCCCTTTCTGTTTGAATTGCATAGCCACAAAGAAGAACGTTTAAAATCTACTAAGATGAAGTCTTGTTTTGGTTCATACTCTTCACCTGTTCTGGGATTTTCTCTTTGTTTTTGAGTGTTTTGATTTACTAGAAATTTAGCTCGTGGAAAGGGATGCCCATATTCTATATAAATCCGCATAAAATACTCCTTCAATTCTCTCATTTGAATATATTCGACAGTGAAGGAATAGTTTGTCGCGGATATTCTCTTTGGATATTTTCCAGCTTTTATTTTTGCCTTAATTTCTTTAAATAAGGGGGCCTCGTCATTTACAGTTAAGATGTATCCGCTAAATTCTAATTTCTTTTTCTTTGCAGCCATTGTAAAATGGATAGATAAAATTGAAAGTTAGCTAAAAAAATGATAATTAATGTGCTGTAAGCTCTAAAAGAAAAAGCGTCAATGTTGCTCAATAAAGAACCGAACGTACAAGAGTGCGACGCAACAGGCGATGCCCAATGAACGGGACGCTGGCTACATAATCCCCTTCGTCATGCTTCGACAAGCTCAGCATGACAGAAGCCTCAATGATCATTCAACGGCAGTCCTCTTTTCTGAAATTCTATCCATCCTTCGCTTCACTCAGGATGACAAAAGAACTAATGGTCATTAAGGGGCAATCCTCTCTTTTCAAACTCAATCCAGTTTAAATATTCCGGCGCCACCCGCTGCTCTTCCATGGTAATGCAATCATCAACCGGGCAAACGAGTTTGCAGAGGTTGGCCTGTACGACCTCTCCCTCCATCTCCCTCCCCGAGAGGGAGGGAGCGGTGCTGCAATGCAAATCCAAACATTATATCTACTACATCGGCTTCAGTTCAATACTCAGCATTTATCAATAATTCCGACTTTCAACAGAAACTCCGACAGGCGGGGGCAGTGTGCTGCTGGCCTTCTCCTTTGGAGAAGGTCGGGATGAGGTCTAAATGGACGAACTCAATGATCATTCAACGGCAACCCCCTCTTCTGAAACTCTATCCACCCCTCGTTGCACTCCCACGACATTCGTCGGGGCAGGCAGGATGACAAAAGAACTAATGGTCATTAAGGGGCAGTCCTCTCTTCTGAAACTCTATCCAGTTCAAATACTCCGGCGCCACCCGCTGCTCTTCCATGGTAATGCAATTATCAACCGGGCAAACGAGTTTGCAGAGGTTGCAGCCCACACATTCTTCGTCTATCACGGTGTAGGTATTGTACGGGTTTCCTTTGTCGAGGCGTATGCTCTGGTGCGAAGTGTCTTCGCAGGCAATATAGCAGAGACCGCAATGGATGCACTTGTCCTGGTTTATTTTGGCAATATGGTGGTAGTTGATGTCGAGGTCTTCCCAATGCGTAATGGTGGGCACCGATTTGCCGATAAAATCATCAAGGGTCTTGAATCCTTTTTCATCCATCCAGTTGCTGAGCCCCTCGCAGAGGTCGTCAATGATGCGGAAACCATGTTTCATCACAGCCGTGCATACCTGCACATTGCTTGCGCCGAGCAGCATAAACTCCACCGCATCCTTCCAGGTGCTGATGCCGCCAATGCCGCTGATAGGTACTTTTTTGGTGAGCTCATCCTGTGCAATGGTCGTAAGCATTTTTAAGGCAATAGGCTTTACGGCCGGGCCGCAATAACCACCAAACACCGACTTGCCAGCCACATAAGGATTGGGCACCAGTGTGTCGAGGTCAACCCCCGTGACGGACTGGATGGTGTTGATGAGCGACAAACCATGGGTGCCGGCTTTGACCACCGAACGGCCGGTGGGCACCACGGAATGTACATTGGGAGTGAGTTTGGTGATAACAGGAATGCTGGCGGCTTCCATCACCCATTCCACCACCATGCAGGCAATCTCGGGGTCTTGTCCCACGGCGGCGCCCATGCCACGTTCCGTCATGCCATGCGGGCAACCGAAATTGAGTTCGAGTCCGTGGGCACCGGTGTCTTCCACTTTTTTGATGAGCTCATGCCAGCTTTTTTTATCGTTGTCGGCCATCAGGGAAACGATCATGGCCCGGTCGGGAAAGAGCCGGATACATTCTTTGATCTCCCGCAGGTTGATCTCCAGCGGCCGGTCGCTGATGAGTTCGATATTGTTGAAGCCCATGACCCGCTGCCCGCCATAGTCCACAGCGGAATATCTTGACGAAACATTTTTGACCTGGCTGCCGAGGGTTTTCCAGACCACACCGCCCCAGCCGGCTTCGAAGGCCCGGAGGACATTGTATTTTTTATCGGTAGGTGGTGCACTCGCCAGCCAATAGGGGTTGGGGGAGCGGATGCCGAGGAAGGTTGAGGTTATATCTGCCATAAGTTTATTTTTTCACGCAAAGGCGCAAAGAGGCCAAGGCGCTAAGTTTATTTTTTTTCACGCAAAGGCGCAAAGTGAAGAAATTAAGACGCAAAGAAATTCCTGGCGTCTTTGGGTGCAATTCTTTTATAAGTTATTCACTATTCTGTGAATTCCATCTTTGATAAGAGCTACATTGAAATTTATTAATAATCCCAGTTTACATCCTGCCAGTTTCAAATAAGTCTGAACTTGTTTGTAATGAACCGGCGCTAATAACTCAATTGATTTTAATTCAACGATTACTTTGTTATCAATTATCACATCAGCCCTGAAACCTGCATCCATTTTTATTTCTTCATGAATTAAAGGAATGGGATGCTGTCTGAAAAAAGGAATATTCTTCTTACTCCATTCATAGCAGAAAATTTCTTCATAAACACTTTCAAATAACCCGGGGCCATACTGCGTATGTATTTTATAACATAAGTCCACCACCAGTTTTGATATTTCGTTTTCTGTCATAGCCTTTGCGCCTTATTTACTTTGCGTCTTTGCGTGAAATCTTAAGGTAGTCCAATATAGCAGTCGCCCCATCTTTTCCCGCCTGCACTGCATCCACCACTTCTTTACCGCCATTCACGGCATCACCACCCGCAAACACACCTTTGATATTGGTGGCGCAGTTTTCATTGATCACAATTTTTCCGTTCTTATTATCAAGCCTTGATTTCTTTATCAATTTTTCAAAAGGCACCTGCCCGGCAGCTTTGATGACCATGTCCACATCGAGGGTGAATGTTTCTCCCGTATCAACAGGGGAGCGGCGGCCGCTGGCATCGGGTTCACCGAGTTTCATTTTGCTGCAAACAAGTTGTTTCACTTTTCCGCCACTGCCTTTTATTTTTTGCGGCGCTGCCAGCCAGATGATTTCACAGCCATCCAGTTTGGCGAGGTTGAGTTCATACTCTGTGCAGGGCATTTCATCCTGTGTTCGGCGGTAGATCATCGTTACTTCTTTGGCGCCGAGACGTTTGGACTGGGTGGCCGCATCAATCGCAGTCATGCCCATGCCGATGACGGCAACTTTGTCGCCGATGGCTACCTCCTCGTATTTCTTACTTCGTAATTCATAGATAAACTGTATCGCATCCACCACACCCTCCAGCTTTTCACCGGGAATATCCAGTTGCCTTGCCACTCCCACACCGATGGCGAGATAAACGGCGTCGTAATCTTTTTTCAGTTGTGATAAGGTAATATCCTTTCCCAGTTCCTGGTTATATTTTATTTCAATGCCGCCAATAGCCGTGATGTAGTTGACTTCATCTTCACAAAACTGCGGAGTGACTTTGTATGCGGCAATGCCATAGGTCATCAGTCCGCCGCCCTTGCTTTCTTTTTCGTAGATGGTGACATCAATTCCTTCTCTTGATAACACATGGGCACAGCTTAATCCTGCTGGGCCGGCACCAACTATTGCTACTTTTTTGCCTGCCGATGGTTTTCGTTCAAATAACTGCCAGTTTTTTTCCATTGCCATAGCAGTAGCGTACTGTTGCAACCTGGCTATTTGAATCGGTTCTTCGTCGAGTAAATTATAAACACAGGCGCCTTCGCACAATTTTTCAACGGGGCAGACCTTGCTGCAACCGGCCCCCATGATATTTGACTGAAGAATGGTATGTGCAGAGCCTTTTACATTTTCGGTAACGATCTGTTTGATGAATTTGGGAACATCAATGCTGGTGGGGCAGCTTTTGGTGCAGGGGGCATCATAACAGAACAGGCAGCGGTTGGCTTCCACCACAGCCGCCGTTTTATTTTCAAACGACGGACGGATGTCGGCGAAGTTTTTTTCGTACTGTTCGTTGGTTAATTTGTTATTTGTAATAGCCATTTAGATGTTTTTTACCGCTGAGACGGGGAGGTGCAGAGGGTTTCTCAGCGCCTTTGCGCCTCTGCAGTTATTATAACTCAACAAGTTTGCCGTATGTCTCAGGTCGGCGATCTCTGAAAAACTGCCACACACTTCTCACTTCTTCAATCATATCGAGATCAAATTCTGCTATTAGCAACTCATCATTGTCTTCACTGGCCTGCGCAAAGATTTGTCCTCTCGGGTCAACGAAATAACTGCTGCCATAAAACTTGCCAAGGTTCCATGGTTTTTCTGTCCCCACCCGGTTGATGCATCCCATGAAATAACCGTTTGCGGCTGCATGAGCCGGTTGCTCCAGTTTCCATAAATATTGGGAAAGACCGGCTACTGTTGCCGAAGGATTGTAAACGATCTCGGCGCCGTTCAATCCCAGTATTCTTGCTCCATCGGGGAAATGCCGGTCATAGCAGATATACACACCCACTTTTGCATACCTGGTTTGGAAAACGGGATAACCCAGGTTGCCGGGTTTGAAGAAGAACTTTTCCCAGAAGCCACTGGTATGCGGAATATGATTCTTCCGGTATTTGCCCAAATATTTTCCATCGGCATCAATCACGGCTGCTGTATTGTACAACACACCGGCCTGTTCTTTTTCATAAACCGGCACGATGATGACCATGTTGTACTTCTTTGCATACTCCTGCATCCGTTCAATCGTGGGGCCGGGAACGGTTTCGGCACTTTCATACCATGCTTTATCCTGCCCGGGGCAGAAATAGGGAGTATTGAATATTTCCTGGAAGCAAAGTATCTGCACACCTTTCCTTCCCGCTTCTTCGATGAAAGGGATGTGCTTTTGTACCATCGCTTCTTTTATTTCTTCAATTGTTCCTTCGCCTTCGGTTATGGGAAGGGATAGCTGGATGAGTCCTGATTTAATGATTCTTGGCATAGTATGTTGTTCTTGTCACCCTGAGCTTGTCGAAGGGTGATGTTAGGTAACCAAAATTCAGGCTTCGACATGCTCAGCCTGACGTTCAATCAAATTGTCTGTGAAACTTTATTTCTCTTTATAAATTTACCATATCCTTTGTCAATCTTGCAATGGTTGTTTTCGATGGCAACTTTTCCTCTCAGCAATACCGTTTTTACTTTGCCCGTCACTTCCCAGCCCTCATAACCACTGTAGTCCACATTCATGTGGTGGGTTTTGGCGGATAGTTTGTGTTTTTCATTCGGATCAAAGATTACAATATCGGCATCGCTGCCCACAGCGATGGTTCCTTTGCGGGGAAACATGCCGAATATCTTTGCCGGGTTGCTGCAGGCCACTTCCACATATTTGTTCAAAGTGATCCGGCCTTTGTTTACTCCTTCACTGTATAATAACTCCATACGGTTCTCAATAGCCGGGTGGCCGTTAGGAATTTTGGAGAAATCATCCTTGCCCATCAGTTTCTGCTCCCATTTAAAAGGGCAGTGATCCGTAGCTACTACCTGTACCAAACCTTGATTAATTCCTGCCCACAATGTTTCCTGGTCTTTCTTTTCCCGCAGGGGAGGACTCATCACCCATTTGGCGCCGTCTTCTCTTTCGTATAACGATGCATCAATGATAAGGTACTGTATGCAGGTTTCTACAAACATCTTCTGGTTTCTTCTTGTGGCATTTCTCACCGCATTCAAAGCTCCCTCACAGGTCAGGTGTACGATATAACCGGGGCAGCCGGTGTAATGCGCCATGTCCACAAACCGTTCGCTGGCTTCAGCTTCGGTCACTTCGGGTTGGGATAGATAATGATAAAGCGGGGAGAGTTTGCCTTCGGCACGGTGTTTTGCAATCAGGTAATCAATCATATCGCCATTGGTGGCATGAACGTTTATCAGTCCGCCGTGTTTTTTTACTTCTTCCATCAGGCCAATCATCTGCCGGTCGTCAATCATCAATGCTCCTTTGTAGGCCATGAAGGTTTTGAAAGAAACGATCCCTTCTTTTTCGATCATTTCCTGTATCTCTTTCTTTGTGTTGTCATTGAAATCAGTCACAGCCATGTGAAAACTGTAGTCGCCTACACAATTGCCGTTGCTGCGGCCCTGCCATTCTTCCAATGCAGAACGGAGTGAGTTGCCCTGTTTCTGCAAAACAAAATCAATGACCATGGTGGTGCCGCCGAATAAAGCAGCCCTTGTGCCAGTTTCATAGCTATCACTGGAAAAAGTACCCATGAACGGCATATCGAGGTGCACATGCGGATCAATACCTCCGGGAAAAACGAGCTTGCCGGCAGCATCAATTTCTTTTTCGGCCTTTACATTTAAGTTTTTACAGATTGCTGTTACCACTTCGCCTTCGATGAGTATGTCGGCATGGTAGTCGTCTGTAGCTGTAACAATTCTTCCGTTCCTGATTAATAGGCTCATAATAATTTTTTACCGCAAAGGACGCCAAGACTTTCGCAAAGGGTGCAAAGGTTATAGCCCGTTCACTACCCTTTTGATGCCGTCCTTTAGTTTTAGAACATTAAAGTTTATCAATAAACCCAACTTGTAGATACCCAATTTCAGGTAAGTTAATGTTTGTGCCAAATGAATATCGCTTAATCCGTCAACACTTTTAATTTCAATAACCAGCTTATTATCTATCAGTAGGTCAATCCTGTAACCGCAATCCAGTTTCACTCCTTCAAAAACCAATGGCATGGGTTTTTCTTTTTCAATCCATAGTCCCGACTGTCCGGCTTTGTAGTAAAGGCATTCTTTATAGGCGCTTTCGAGCAGACCGGGCCCCAACGCTGAATGAACCTCAATGGCCAAACCAATCGCTTTATTGGATAATTCATTCTCTGACATCTTTGCGTAATCTTTGCGTTTATCTCTTTGTGCTCTTTGCGGTTAATAAATAGTAAAATACAAAACTTAGCATAAAGGTCACAAACCATGCATACGAGTAAAGGCTAACAAGGAATGATGAAAAATCGGTTTCCTGTTTTATTCCTACTGCAACGAGAAATCCCGGTATCACCGGCAGCAGGCTGATGATAAAAGCTATCCATGCCGGGCCGTTCCATCCTTTGTGTTTCCCATGCGGGTTGAATAACGCTGCCACATCAATGGTTCTTTTTCTTACGATATAATAATCACAGATCATGATACCGGCCAATGCGCCTAACAGGGCCGAATAGGCAATCAGCCAGCGGAAAATATATCCATCCGGATCAGCGATCAGTTTCCAGGGGAAAATGAGAATACCAATGATGCCGGTGATATAGCCACCCATTTTAAAACTGATTTTCCTTGGCGCTATATTGGCAAATCCATTGGCCGGGGCCACTACGTTGGCTGCAATATTGGTGGAGAGTGTGGCAATCGTTAATCCCAGCATGGAAATGACCACTACAAAGGGTGAATCAAATTTTCCCAGCAATGTCACCGGATCCCAGATGGCTTCACCAAAGATGAGCACCGTGGCACTGGTGACGGCAATGCCTACAAATGAATAGAAAACCATCGTGGGAGGCAGACCGATCAGTTGTCCCATGGCCTGGTCTTTCTGCGAACGGGCATAGCGGGTGAAATCAGGAATATTTAACGACAGTGTTGCCCAAAAACCAACCATCGCTGTGAGACCGGGAAAGAAAATCTTCCAGAAATCAACATTGGCTTGTTGTGACAGGGAATAAGAAGCGTTTAATATCTCACTCATCGAACCAACACGGAACCATGCCCAGAGCAATAAACACAAACCGATGATGAGCAGAAAAGGCGCCGACCATGTTTCCAGCAGTTTGATAGAGCTGATGCCTTTGTAGACTATCCCAATATTGATGGCCCAGAAGAAAAGAAAACAGACGGCCTGTGCGATATTCAAACCGATAAATGAACCCAGCGAGGCTGAATCAGACAAACCGGGCATGACAACAAGTAGCAACTGGTAGATGGCTGAACCGCCGATCCATGTTTGTATACCAAACCAGCCGCAGGCAACTAACCCTCGAAGCAAGGATGCAAGTATGGAACCTTTGATACCGAAACTTAATCGCAAAAAAACCGGAAGTGGTACCCCGTATTTAGTTCCCACATGTGCATTCAGGATCATGGGCGCCAGTACAATGAGATTACCAAGAAGAATAGTGATAAGTGCCTGCCACCAGTTCATGCCCTGGCTGATCAGGCTGCTGGCCAGCATATACGTAGGAATGCAAACGGCCATGCCTACCCAAAGTGCAGCGATATGCCATTTGTTCCAGTTTCTTTTTTCAGGAGGAACCGGGGCAAGATCTTCGTTATAGAGGGGAGACTGCTTTATGTCACTCTCATTATACATCTTACTATTCTCTTTTTTAAATTTATAGGTCTCCGTAGGAGACCAATCTCTATAACACAAAACATCAGGATGAAACACCCAACTCCGGAGGAGTTGAATAATTCTCATCAAAAAATTCAAACATGTATTTATCCTCATAAGCGATATCAAAATCCCTTAGGAGACTTGTATATTCTTCCCAGAACGATTTTTTCTGATGATGTGCTTCCTGCTTTGCAATGTATTTGCAGATTTCTTCAATGTCACGAAGCCTGTATGAAAAGGCGCCATATCCTTCCTGCCAGTTAAATTTTCCTTTCGCAAGTTTTCTGTCATTGATCCATAAACTGATGGCTACTTTGATGTCTTTTATCAGATCAGGGATGGGTACGGAAGGTTTGTAGCCAATAAAAATGTGGATATGATCGGCGACCCCATTTATCGCCAGCATTTTACTTTTATTATTCTGTACAATCCCCGTGATATACTTGTATAGTTCATCTTTCCATTCTTTCTGAATAAGACTTTCCCGCCATTTAACAGCAAATACAAACTGAATATATAATTGTGTGTATGTATTGGGCATCGCTTTTTTTGATTGTTCGACCCCTACGGGATCGGCATTTGTATGTGCTCGTTCGTTCTATATTTATTCAACTCCTACGGAGTTGTGCTTTGCCGGCTGCTTTTTTATAAACATGCAACTCCTACGGAGTTGTATGTTCATCTGCAATTGCAATCGCCTCACTGATGATCGCCAGTCCTTCATCAATTTGTTCTTTGGTGACAATGAGCGGCGGGGCCACAAAGATGTAGCTCCATCTCACAAAAGTGTACATACCCAGTTCGCTGATCTTTGCCGCCACTTTATTCATGACGGTCATTTCATCCGGCTTGGCATTGAAAGGGGCCATCGGTTCTTTTGTTTTCCTGTTCTTTACCAGTTCAATGCAACCCAACAGCCCGGTATTTCTGAAATCGCCGATGCTTTTATGTTTTTGTTTTAACTGTTCCACCTGCTTTTCCATGTATTTTCCCATGGCTGCTGCGTTGGTGATCAAACCATCATCCTCATAAATTTTCAATGTTTCTAATGCTGCAGCACAACTGACCGGGTGGGCAGAGTAGGTGAGGCCCAGCGGTAATGCGGCATCATCATATTTTGCTGCAATTTTATCTGATACCATCAGGCAGCCGAAAGGCAGGTATCCGCAGGTAAGACCTTTGGCCATGCAGATCATATCAGGAATGATACCGTGGTTTTCAAAACCAAACCATTTACCGGTGCGGCCAAAACCACTCATCACTTCGTCCATGATCAGGAGGATGCCATGTTTGTTGCAGATTTCCCTTACAGATTTGAGATAGCCAACAGGATATTTCAAACAACCCGAAGAACCGGATTCACCTTCGAGTAAGATAGCAGCAATATTAGCCGGCCCTTCATATGCGATCATCCTTTCCAGTGAAGCAACCGTTTCTTTCAAAAAATTTTCTTCGCCATATTCCCAGCGGTAGAGATAGGGAAGGTCAACGTGTACAAAATTCGGCGCCTGTTGTGAATCCACCGGCAGCTTCCTGGGGTCGCCGCCTCCTGAAATAGCGCCGATAGAAGCGCCGTGATAAGATTGATAGCGGGTAATGATCTTATGACGTCCGGTATAATGTCTTGCCAGTTTGATGGCATTCTCAATGGAAGTGGCGCCGCATAAGGTGAAGAATGCTTTGTTCAGATCGCCGGGACAAATTTCTGCCAGCTTCTTTCCCAGCTCACCTCTTGCTTTTGTCACACAGCTTGGCGTGACAAAAGCCACTTCCTGCATTTGTTTGACCACAGCATCAGTCACCCGCTGGTTGCCGTGACCGATATTGACATTCATCAGACCCGATGAAAAATCAATATAGCGTTTGCCGTCATAATCGTAGAGATAAACGCCTTCGGCGTATTTAACAGCGATGGGGTTGATGCCTTTTTGTTTGCTCCAGGAAAATAAAGTGTAGTCAAGATTGTTTTGAACGATCTCCTGCGATTCACTGACGGTCTTAGTGTCTGCCATGGCATTTTATTCGTTTAGTTTTTTAAATACATTTCTTTTTTGGGTGCAGTATGCATTTGTTTAACGGGCCTTGTGTCGAGAAATGGAGCTACCTGCACTGTGGTTATCTTCACTGTCGCCACTAAGGTTTCTGTGGGATGGTCGTTAGAAAAGCAAAAATGTAATGTGCCTTTACGGGCATCCATCCTGGAAAAATCGTTGTTCACTTTACCCTTCTTCATATAGCGGAACTGTGCCCCGGTCATAAACAATCCTTCATTTTCGCCATCCACGATCCAGTAATTGATCTGCGGGCCGGCAGTTGTTTTTTCAAGATGTGATTCAACACCGAAGGCAAGCCCGGCCAGTGGACCCTGCCGGTTATATTTACTGACAATATAACTTGCTGCTGAAGTAAATTTTTTAGCTGATTCATCAAAAACATCTTTTCCCTGTTTGTCAACACAGAGGTAATAGCTCCATGCGATCGTGTGCTCAGGCAAAATGAAATTGAAACTTGCTTTATTGCCTCCCGACCCTGATGAAGGCAGCACTTTTGTATTTCTGTCCTGCAGGTTGTTGATCACTGTGTCGGCATAGGAGATAAAGTCTTCCATGACGGTGCTGTAAGTGGTATCATAACCGGTGCGCCAATAAACAGTGCAGTTGAAGTTTTGCGTGGTTTCGTTTGCAGGGATACGCTGTATCCTGTATTTGCAGGCACGGGTACCAATGGCGGAATTCAGAAAACGAAATTTGTAGATACCTGTTTTCTTTACCTGTATGATCTTGTTCTCGATCTTTTTGGATTTTAATTCAAGAAAACGGGAAGTGGATGGCATCTCAACAATCTCAATTTCTTTCATTTCTTTTCCGCCGGTTTCTTCAAAGTTGAAAATGATCTGGTCGCCTTCTGCAAAACCATAGTAAAATATTTCTTCGCCAAGGATATTCACTTTAAGTGTAGTTTCAGCAACGGTCACGGGAGTTTGGCCATGAAGCCACATGGCGGTTAAACATGAAAGAATGACTGATATGACGGGCTTTCTCAACATGCAGAATAATATGTGTTATAAACAGGACAGGGTTAGCTCATCCAGTTCACCCCCGCTTCCGGATTCCATTTAGTGGTTGATTTTTTCAGCTTTGTCCAAAATTCAATAGAACTTTTCCCGGTAATATCACCCACACCGAATTTACTTTCATTCCATCCGCCGAAGGAAAATGGCTCTCTTGGCACAGGCACACCAACATTCACGCCTATCATCCCGGCGCTGGCTTTGTCAATAACATATCTTGCCAAACCGCCATTCTGGGTAAACACTGAAGCTGCATTGCCATAAGGATTGGCGTTTTCAATCGCCAGCGCTTCATCCACTGTATTGGTTCGTATAATGGAAATAACCGGCCCAAAAATTTCCTCTTTTGCCACTGCCATTTCAGGCTTCACATAGTCAATTACGGTTGGTCCTACATAAGTGCCATTTTCTTTTCCTTCCACCTTAACATTTCTTCCATCCACCAGGATTTTTGCACCGTCTCTTTCTGCTTCACTGATGTATCGTTCAATTCTTTCTTTTGATTCTTTGTTGATAACAGCACCAAGATTTTTTCCCGGAACGATCTTCTTTGCTTCTTCGCAAATCTTTTCAATGATATGATCTACATTGCCCACACCCACCATCGCTGATGCAGCCATACAGCGCTGACCGGCACATCCACTCATGCTGGCAGCTACATTCTGTGCAGTCATATCGGGTTTAGCATCGGGTAATACCATCAAATGGTTTTTTGCTCCGCCCAAAGCCAGGCATCTTTTATAATTGTTGGTGGCCCGTTTGTAAACAATTTTAGCCACATTGGTGCTACCTACAAAAGATATCGCCTCAATCCCGGGATGGTCGCAGATAGCTTCTACTATTTCTACATCACCATTTACTATATTGAAAACACCGTCCGGCAAACCTGCTTCCTTAAGTAGTTGTGCTAAACGAACGCAACTCAGCGGCACTTTCTCCGATGGTTTTACGATCATACAATTTCCAAGTGCTATTGCGTTGGGTATTGTCCAGTTTGGCACCATTGCAGGGAAGTTGAAAGGAACAATGCTTGCCACCACGCCAAGCGGGACATGTTCTGTTCTGCATTCAACCCCTTTGCTCACTTCCAGCACTTCACCTGTAACTAATTGCGGAAGAGATGTAGCGAATTCTGTCAGTTCCACGCATTTTTCTACTTCAGCAACAGCTTCGCCCATGGTCTTTCCATTTTCTTCACTTACCAATGCAGCCAGTTCCTGTAGATGTTTTTCCAATAAATATTTATACCTGAAAAAGACCTGTACTCTTTCTTTGATGGGGGTACGGCTCCAGCCTGGAAATGCGGCCTTTGCTGCTTTCACGGCTTCATCAAGGTCTTTGGCAGCACTCATCGGCACTTTTGATAATAAAGTTCCATCTAACGGCGAGATCACATCGAGTTTTCGCTGAGAAGAAGCATCCAAAAACCGGCCGTTGATATAATTCTGAACAGGGGAGTATTTCATATGGCAGTGGTTGTAATAAGTAAAGAAGTGATAAACAGTTATTCCGCCAACTATAAATATACTTAATTTGCCGAAGTTTGCAAGCTAAAGCCCTACGCTTCAATGACTCCTGAAAGAAAAGAAAAGCTGCTGGCCGTTTTGTCCAAAAGACAGCCAGACATCACCGTGGTGCTGGAAAATGTCTTTGACCCGCATAATATTTCTGCGGTGATGCGAACCTGTGATGCCGTGGGGGTTCAGGAAGTATATATACTCAACACAAAAATTCCAAGGCACAAGAAATGGGGTACCCGCAGTTCATCCAGCGCTGCCAAATGGCTTACGGTTCACCAGTTTGAGGACGCTAAAGAATGCTTTTCATCATTGCGAAAACGGTATTCAAAAATTTTAACGACCCACTTAAGCGCTGATGCCGTAGGTTTATACCAGGTTGATATGACGGAACCGATTGCTCTTGTTTTTGGAAATGAACACAGCGGAGTGAGTGATGAGATAAGACTACTGGCTGACGGGAATTTCATCATTCCGCAGGCGGGCATCATCCGTTCGCTTAACATCAGTGTGGCCTGTGCGGTTACTTTATACGAAGCCTTCAGGCAAAAAAATATGGCAGGACATTACAACCGGGATAATATGGATGACGTCATGAAAAAACAGTTATTGGAAGAGTGGATCCTGAAAAATGAAGATTAAAAATTTTAATACACAATGTCTAAAATTCAATTCTCAATGATAAAATGCCTTCTTTTATCTGTATCCTTATTTGCATACGGTGCCGTTGCTGCACAGGATATCAGAAAAATAAAGGTAACCGACCTGGAAAAGATGGTGGCTGAAAGTAAAACGCCATTGATCATTAACTTCTGGGCCACCTGGTGCATGCCCTGCATCGAAGAGATACCCTATTTCTTAGAGGAAGCAAAGAAACATGAAAAAGACAGTGTGAAACTGCTGCTGGTCAGCCTTGATTTTGAGGAACAGTATCCTGATAAACTAGCAGCTTTTGTAAAAAGAAGAAAATACACTGCACCTGTGCTCTGGCTCGATGAGACCAATGCAGATTATTTCTGTCCGAAAGTGGACCCCAAATGGTCAGGAGCTATTCCTGCCACTTTATTCATCAACAAACAGACAGGGTACCGAAAATTTCATGAAGAGCAGCTATCTCATGAAGAACTGAAAAAAGAAATCATGGCTATACTTTCTCCGGGGAGCTAAGCTGATTCTTCTGCTTCCATTTCTGCTTTTGCCTTGCCAAGCAGGTAAAGAAAATAGACACCTGCAAAAAGGCTCACCACTGCCAGCAGTGTGCCTGAAATGCTTTTGTACTGGATGGCCCTGGCAAGGCAAAATCCCACAGCGATCATAAAACCAAAAATGATAAGGCGGTTGATAAACTTCTTGGATATCATAAGCCGGGTTTTGGCCCCGCACCGGGAGGAGCGGGGGTTAAAAATGATGTGTGCTAACTTGGGATGCCGGGTATTTTTATTTCCATAAAAGTTCTAAAAAAATCCCTGCACTTTTTCTGTGCAGGGACCGGGTAAAAGATTTTTGACAGTGATCACAACCTCTTGATGGTGCAACCAACTGATTTGGTTTTCTCAGGATCAATCTTTTGGCCTTTAACCAGTTTGGCAATGGCCGGCTTCATATAGGAAGCAGCGGCATCAGCATTGTTGGCATTGTCATCAATGGCGCCATGGTAAGCCAGCTTTCCATTGTTGTTAAACAAAAATATTTCGGGTGTACGGGTGGCTCCGAAGGCATCGGCCATGGCATGGTTATTATCCAGTACATAATACCAGTCATATCCGAGCCGTTTTGCATATTCCTGCATTTCTATATAAGAATCACCTTTTTCCCTGTACGCCTCATTCGGGTTCAGTAGGATCACACCAATATTGTTCTCCAAAGCCAGTTTGCATATTTCTACCGTTCTTGATTCATACTTGTGAACAACGGGACAGGTGTTGCAACTGAACATCACCAGCAAGCCGTTCTTTTTCATGGCATCATTGAAGGAAACTTCTTTTTTACTGATGTCTTTCATCTTTGCATCAGGATTTGGAATGGAGGACCCAATTGCAAGAGGATCACTGACAGGTTTCAGTGCCAGGAACGCAATTGCAAGCACTGGGATTACAGCAAAAAGCATTTTTTTCATAATATGAAATTTTAAGAGTTATTCAAATTTCGGTATTCAGGTTGATTTTTCCTCACCGTCCGCAGGATTATTACTCCGTTCATCGGCAATTTTTTTCAATGAAGAGATACTCACATTCAGCTCAAAGCCAATCAGCAAAACAAGTGAATTGAAATAGATGAGCAGCATGAGTATCAATATAGTACCAATAGAACCGTATAATTGATTGTAACTGCCAAAATGGTTGACCCACCAGGAAAAACCCATCGTGAACAAGATCATCAGGAAAGCCGCCAAAATCGAGCCGGGATTAATGAATTTCCATCTTTTCTCAACAGAAGGGGCATGGCGGTAAATGAACGAGATACAGGTGAAGAAAAGCAGTACGATCACCAGCCAGCGAAGGTTCCTGATGATGGCGATTATGGTTTCATTTTGAATGCCCAGGTAATTAAGCAACGTGCCGCGGGCCACTAAGAATAATATGGAAACAAACACGATGATAAACATGATAAGAGTGATCTTCAGTGCCACTAATCTCTTTTCAAATCCTCCCCGTTTGCGAAAGCCGATATAGTTTTTGTCAAACGACCGCATGATGCCCATCATGGCATTGGAAGAAAAGAAAAGGGATAGCACAAAACCTAATGATAACAAACCATTGCGGGGATTGTTGATGAAGTCCTGCAGGAAACCGATGATGGTGGCATTGTCTTTTTGTCCCGGCACCACATCCCGTATCAGTTGATACAATTCTTCCTGGAATTTTTCGGAAATAGGCAGAAAGGGAATGAGGGTGAACAGGAAGATGATGGCTGGCGGGATGGCCATCACAAAATTAAAAGCGATGGAGGAAGCCCGTTCGGTCATCCCGATCGTTCTCACCTGTCCAAAAAAGAACTGTATCACATCATACAACGGGATGCCGCTAAAACCAGGAAGCGAAATTGATTTGCTTTTCCGGGTAAGAAAGCTGACCGGTCCCGATGAAACAATAGCGTTGGTTATATTGGTCAAAAAAGACATTCGTTATTGTCTGCTGGCCTTTTGAATCGAATCTCTCCGTTTTATCTGCTTTGTCAGCTCCTGCTGGTAAATTCTTGCATATTTCAAATGGTCGCTGTAATTGCTGGTAAAAATATGTGTGCCGTCAAAACTGCTGTTGGCTACAAAGTACAAATAGTCTGTTTCCGGGGCATCAAGTATGGCATCAATTGTTTCCACAGCCGGTGTGCAAATGGGTCCCGGCGGAAGCCCCTTGTTCATGTAAGTGTTATAAGGTGATTCAGTTTTCAGGTGCACATGTAAAATTCGCTTCAATCCAAAATCCCTCATAGCAAATTTCACAGTGGGATCGGCCTGCAACGGCATGCCTTTGCGAAGCCGGTTCAGGTACACACTAGCGACATTAGGCCTGTCAGAAGGTTTGTTGGTCTCTTCATCAATAATGGAAGCAAGCACAGATACCTGTATGGGACTGAGCCCGATACTATCAGCTTTTTGTTTTCTTTCTTTATTCCAGAACTGCTCCCAGGCAGTATGGAATTGCCGGAAAATTTTTCCGGGAGTTGTGTTCCAGTTTATGGGATAAGTATAGGGCATGGCAGCAACCATCACGGTGCCGGTGTCCAGACCAAAGTGTTTCAGCGAGTCAGCATTATTCAGAAACCGGATCATTTGCAGTGAATCACATTCAAAGTTTTTACCAATCCTGCCGGCGAGGGTTTCTTTCGTTCTTATCTTGGTGATCACAAAACTGACCTGTGTTTGGTTGCCAGCCCGCAACATTCTCACCAGGTCAAACAAACTCATTCCTTTTTTGAGTTTATACCGTCCGGGCTTCACATTTTTATAGCGCAGGATGGAAGAGGCGAGGCCGAACCAGCGGGTTCCGCTGATATATTTTTTGCTGACTAATTCATTTTTTACATCGCTGAAGGAAGAACCGGTTTTGATATAAAAAAATTCTCCTGCCGGGGTGGACACCGCAGAACCATAAAATTTGGAGCCGATAAATAAAACGAAAAAAATGATTACTGCGAGAACACCAAAGAGAAGCTTCTTTTTTTTCATCAGACAATGCTTTCGTTTATCAGGAGCGGATTTGTATCAGACAAAGTAAATAAAAAACCCCAACGAAGCCGCCGGGGTTGTTAAAATATCCTTTGAAAGGTTGTTAATTACTGTCAGGTTGTGGTTGCGGTGTGGGTTGTGCCGGGTTAAAAGGCACAGTGTTGGTACCCGGCTGTGGCTGGATAGGGATGGTTCCGCCGCTGGCTTTTTCAATCAGGCCGGCATCTTTTACATTTCCTGAACCACTAATAAAAAAAGAAGAAACAAGGCAAAGGGCGCCGATAATCCCGGCAAAAACCCAGGTTCCTTTTTCCAGCACATCTGTTGTTTGTTTCACTCCCATAAACTGGCTGCTGAAACCGGCAATATTGCCTGCCAGGCCGCCGCCTTTGGGGTTTTGAATCAGGATGATAAGTCCAAGGATCAGGCTCGCAATAAGTACCAGGATCACAAACAAAATCGTCATATCAGGTTGTCTTTAATTTTTCAATCAGGCCTGCAAAGTAAGAGCTTTTGGAGGGATTAAGCAAACTTAATTTGCGGTAAACTGCAGCCGCCTGCTCAGTATTTCCCTGCTTCAACCAAACCTCAGCCATTGCTTCAGTTACCACCTCCCTGTCGGCAATGGAATGTTCGGCCAATTGCTCCACTTTCAGGTCTGGATTAACTGATTCTATTGCTGCAGGAACGGCATCAGATATTTTTTTCAGCGTTTTCAGCCATTCGGTAAAACTCTTCAGTTGCTGACCAAATTTATCCACTGGTTTTTCATCCGCTTTGAAACGGATGCCCTGTGAAGCAAAATAATCTACTGTGTGAAAAGGTTCAAAAACCAGTTCATCTTTGGCCATTGTTTCATTTTCTTTTCCTGGAGAAGTTTCAACTATTGATGCCGCAGGGTCTGAAAAGATGGTCTGAACAGCAGGCTCCGGCTTCCGGATCACTTCAGGCTGTTGCACTGTTTCTGCTGGTGGCAAAACAGGTTCTGTTTTTTCTGCTTTTTTGCTGACCTCAATTTTCTTTTCTGCAAAAAATGGCTGTGCAGCAAGATGGTCATACAGAAACAGGGAAAGTTTTTGCAGTTGTGCGCCGGCTGTGCTGTTATTTTCTTCTTTTAACTTTAAAGCCAGCAATAGCTGAGCAGCATTAAAATAAGGATAGCTATTGGTCAATTCTGAGAGTTCATCCACCGAACAATCCTGCAGAGAAGTTTTGGATAAAAGAGAAGGGATCCATTCATTGATACCGGCAATATTCATGGCTGCAAATTAACCCTAACTCACCAATTGGAAAAAACACGGTTAAAAATATCATCGGTCAGTCCGCGGATCATTTCATCAAGTAAGGCTGCTTCGGCCTGTTGCAGCGATAGTGTCGCAGCAAATTCAAAATTCCGGCTGATGTCAAATTCAGTTACCTTAACCTGTTTGCGGTCATCAAGCACAATATGCACAGCAACGCTGAGCCGGTTAGCAGCAGTTTGCTGGTTAGAGATACCGGAGGTGGATACTGAGTAGTCCCTTATCTCACCGCTGATGATCCAGTCTGCATTTTCATCGTTGTTGGTTTGCGACAATCTTGTTTGCCCTACTATCTTTTGCCTGAGTCTGTCAGTAAGCTTGGGACTTAATTGCGGGTTAACATACCTTGCCCTGTTCTCGATCAAACTCACCTTGACGACATTAATACTGTCCGGAATTGCGCCAATGTCCCGAAACCCGTAACGTACAACACGGCATGCATTGCTAAAGACCAAAACACAGGCTAACAATGGTATAACCCAAAGGTTAGAATATTTGATAAACCGGTTCATTATTCTTCTATATCGTATTCTTTAAGCTTTCTGTATAAAGTTCTTTCACTGATACCAAGATCAAGGGCGGCATCTTTTCTTTTGCTTTTATGTTTTTTAAGCGCCTTGATAATAAGTTCTTTTTCCTTATCCATAATGTTGAGGCTTTCTTCCACCTCCACATGTTCATGAATCTCGCCGTTGTTCATAATAACAGGCTGACCGGCCTGCGTGGATGATTGCACCAATACAGGATGTGAAAGATCATGTGGCTTTATCTCCTTCAGTTCATTGATGAATGCCTGGTTTTGCGGCACCAGTTCTGGATTTTGCAGCACTTCTAAAAACATTTTCTTCAGTTCGGTCACATCTCTTTTCATATCGAAGAAAAGCTTATACAGTATTTCCCTTTCATTCGAGAAATCTTGTGTGGCAACACCGGAGTGTGCCAGCACAGGCATGCGGTTGCTGGAATAAGGCTGCAGGAACTTGTTCAATTCCTTTGAACCGATATTTTTATCCTTTGAAAGAACTGATACCTGCTCTGCAATATTCTTTAATTCCCGGATATTGCCCGGCCAGGGGTAGTTTATTAACAGTTGTTTTGCTTCATCATCCAATTGCACCGGCGCAGTCTTGTATTTGTCAGCAAAATCGGCTGCAAATTTTCGGAAGAGTATATGAATATCTTCTGTTCTGTCACGCAAGGCAGGCACACGAATAGGAACAGTGCTCAAGCGATAATAAAGATCTTCCCGGAATTTACCTATCTGCACTAAATGAAGCAGGTCTTTGTTGGTAGCTGCGATCACCCTCACATCGGTCTTTTGTACTTTGGAAGAACCTACCCTGATATATTCACCGGTTTCCAGCACCCGCAGCAGACGGGCTTGTGTACCCAGCGGCAATTCTCCTATCTCATCTAAAAAAATTGTGCCGCCATTTACTGTTTCAAAATATCCTTTTCTTGCATCCACCGCACCGGTGAAGGAGCCCTTTTCATGACCAAACAATTCAGAATCTATCGTTCCTTCCGGTATAGCGCCGCAGTTCACAGCAATGAAAGGATTATGCTTCCTTGCAGACATGGAATGAATGATCTGTGAAAACACTTCTTTCCCCACACCACTCTCACCATTGATCAGCACTGTGAGGTCTGTATTGGCTACCTGCACCGCCACCTGCAAAGCATAATTAAGTGCGGGGGAGTTGCCGATGATGCCAAACCTGTTTTTTATGATTTGAATGTCCATTGTGTTACCAGATAATCGTTAAACAATACTTATTCAATAACAATTTTCCCAAGCAGCGTGGCCTGTGTGCAATCATCCACTTTCACCTGAACATAATCGCCTTTTTGTAATTCAAATTCTTCTTTGGGAAAAACAACCACCTTGTTCTGGCTGTTCCTTCCTTTCCATTCCGCACTGTTCTTCTTACTATCACCTTCTATCAGCACTTTGAAGGTTTTGCCAATATCTTTCTTATTACTTTCTGATGAAAGCCTGTTTTGGATTTCAACAATTTCCTGTAGTCTTCTTTTCTTTACTTCTTCCGGCACATCGTCTTTATATCTTTTTTGCGCCAGAGTGCCGGGTCTTTCGCTGTAAAAAAACATATAGCTGAAATCATAACGGCTGTACTCCATGATATCAAGAGTGTCCTCATGATCCTTTTCCTCTTCTGTACAGAAACCGGCAATGATATCCGAGCTGATGCCACAGTCAGGCATGATCTCCCGGATGCGGTCCACTTTTGCCCTATACCACTCTCTTGTGTAAGTACGGTTCATCAGTTGCAGAATTCTTGTTGATCCACTCTGCACCGGCAGGTGAATGTATTTGCAGATGTTCTCATACTTTGCCATCGTGTGCAGCACCTCATCCGTAATGTCTTTTGGATGAGAAGTGGAAAAACGAACCCTGAGCAGGGGAGAGATCAATGCTACTTTTTCCAGCAGCCTGGCAAAGGTCACCGTCTCGTTCTTTGCTTCATCAATGAAGTAATAGCTGTCCACATTCTGACCGAGCAGCGTCACTTCTTTATAGTCATTTGCAAAAAGGTCTTTGCATTCATTAATGATACTTTCTGCATCACGGCTTCTTTCTCTTCCTCTTGTGAAGGGAACCACACAGAACGAACACATATTGTTACACCCCCGCATGATGCTGACAAATGCAGAAACACCATTGCTGTCTAAACGAACAGGAGATATGTCTGCATAAGTTTCTTCGCGGCTCAGCAAAACATTTACTGCTTTCTGGCCGCCTTCTGCTTCTTCTACCAGGCCCGGAAGTGTTCTGTATGCATCCGGCCCCACCACCATATCCACCAATTTTTCTTCTTCCAGGAATTTTGACTTTAGTCTTTCTGCCATGCAGCCCAGCACACCCACAAGCATCCCTTTCTTTTGTGCTTTGAGTTTGCGGAATTCAGTAAGACGTTTACGGACAGTTTGTTCGGCTTTTTCCCGTATGGAGCAGGTGTTGATGAAAATAAGATCGGCTTCTTCAAGGTTGCGGGTGGCGCCAAAACCTTCCTTATTTAGGATAGAAGCCACTATCTCGCTGTCTGCAAAATTCATCTGGCAGCCATAGCTTTCAATATAGAACCGCTTTTTATATTGGTTGGGATCGCTGGCAAAGGGGGCAAAAGCCTCACCCTGCCTGTTTTCGTCCTGCACCCTATCTGTCACATAATCGAGCATCCTTCTATTAATTTGAACCGCAAATATACCCAAATCCCTGAAATGGTGACAGGATGGCAGAAACCTGTATCTGCTGAAATACAAACGATTGTCTTTTCCACTGATACAAAATTGTTCTGTTTGTCAGCAGGTTGAAATTATCTTTGCACGTCTAAAACCCGATGTTGAAAAAGGCCGCCCTTCTTTTTACTGTTCTTTCCTTCTTTTTTGCCGCTGTCGCACAGCAAAATGCTGTATCGGGCATCCTCACCGGCAATGTGATGGATGAAAAAAGCAAACCGCTTGAAGGGGCTACGGTTCACTTAATTTCTCTGGCAGATAACCCGGGAAAAAGATCACAATCCACAGACAAAACAGGCCAGTTCAGTTTCTCCAACATCGGGTTTGGATATTACCGGTTAACGATCACTTTTGTCAGCCTTCAGACGCTGACATTAGACAGTATTCATTTCCGTGCCGACCGATATGATTTCAATCTTACTGATCTTGTGTTGAAGCCGGCTAATAATGATAACCTCGATGCCGTTGTGATCTATGCCGAAAAACCGTTGATACAATCAAAGGAAGGAAATATCACTTTTAATGCGGGTGAATCTGCACTTGCCGCCGGAAGCACGGCCAGCGAACTACTGACCAATGTGCCGCTGGTGGGAAAAGATCCTGACGGAAAGATCACCGTGAGAGGAAAAGAGCCAAGGATACTGATTGATGATAAACCGGTTGAACTGAATATGCAGCAGTTGCAGGATCTGCTTGAATCAATGCCCGGCAGTTCTATTGAAAAAATTGAAGTGATGACAAACCCGCCACCACAATATGCTAACGAACAGGGCGGGGTGATCAATATTGTGACTAAGAAAGGCAAAGTGGGTCGCAGCGGAAGAGTGTCAGTCACTGCGGGAACAAGAGGTGAAGGAAATGTGAGTGGAAGTTTCACTTACCGTAAGCAAGGTCTTGCCATTACCATCAATGGGGGCGCCGGTTATAATCAATTCCAGGGGGATGGATTTTCCATCCGTAACAATATTTACGCAGATTCTTCTAATTTTTTTAATACTAATAATAATTACACTAATAAATCAATACGTCCCAATTTCAGGATGAATGTTGATTATGACATCAACAAAAATAACCTGCTGAACCTGACTGTTAATTATAATCAAAACAGTTTTGACAATACCAACAATACCGAGTTCCGCAACATCAATCGCTTTGGCGATCTGTGGCGCCTGAGCCGCCGGCAAGTGCAAAGTGAAGGCGATAATTTCAGCCCGAATATGAACCTGAGCTATACCCGAAAGGGGAGACCGGGTGAAACGCTCAGGATCATCAGTGGCTTCAGTTTTTCTTCCAACAGCAACAACAGGGAATTTTACCAGCAATTTTTTAACCCGGATTATACAGCAAACGGCCAGGATACACTGCAACGGCAGTTGATCAGGACAAGGATCAATGGACATAGCCTGCGGGTGAATTATGACCGGATGCTGAACAATAAAAAAACATTTCTTTCTGTCGGCTCGGCCTATTTCCGATCCAACAATCATGTAAAAGTTCATGCCACCTACAAAAAGAAACCGGAAGGAACAATGGAAGAACTGGCGCTGCTGAGCAATGATCTCTGGTTTCATCAAACCATCAGCAACCTGCGGGCCTCTGTCAAACAGGTTTTGGGGAAACAATTCAGCATAACAGCAGGTACATCTGCTGAAAAAACAGATATCTGGTTTGAGTTACTGAAAGAAGGAAGGGATGCAAAAAACAGTTATTACACATGGCTGCCTTTTGCCAATATCAATAAAAACTGGCAGGATCGCCTGAGCATGACGCTTGCCTATCGCCGCAGCATCCGCCGGCCTGGTATCGGTGAATTAAATCCAACAGTTGATTTCTCCGATCCTTACAATGTTCGTTTCGGGAACGAAAAATTAGAAGCCTCCACAGCCCACAATTTTGACCTGGTGATTGGCAGAACGAGACCAAAATATTATGTGAACCTCGGTGTCGGATATAATAAAGTGGAAGCAGTATTTAGCCAGGTGCGGACCTTGCTGGAAGAAGGAAAGACACAGGTGACATGGGAAAATATCAGTGGCCGGAATGAATTTGAGATAAGCACATGGAATGGAATCACATTGAACAAAAAATGGAAGGCAAATGCCAGTGCCAGTTTTATTTATAATAAATACAGTGAATTTGATAAAACAGTACGGAAATTCCGGGATGGCGGCTCTTTCACTTCCAATATCAATTCGAGCTATGTCTTTTCAGATGTGTTCAATGTTACCGGCAGTTTTAATCTTAACCGCTTTGCCAACCCGCAGGGTTTTGCCCGGTGGAATACAAGTATGAACCTGGCTGTGCAGCGAAAATTCATCAGCAAAAAGCTGATCATAACAGCCAATATCATTGATCCGTTTGTAAATCAGCAACGACAGATTTTCACCTATGGTCCGAATTTCACACTGGAAAGCTTCAGTCAGACAAGAACAAGAAATTTCAGGATCAGTGCGGCATACAATCTTACTGCAACGCCGAAGAAGAGGCCGGTTATATTACCCAAAAAATAAAACCATCAATTTTGATGGTTCAGGAGCGGAAGACGGGACTCGAACCCCCTACCTACAGCTTGGGATCCGCCAGCCGGCGGACTATCCGGTGAGCGGCAAATGGGAATCGAACCCACGACCTTCAGTTTGGGAAACTGAAGCTCTACCACTGAGCTACTGCCGCTTAATATGTGTCTGACGTCTCGAAGAGCGTCTGACACATTAACTTATGACATTGTATTAGTAAACGAAATTTTCTTTGCCAGCCAGCTTTCCTTCACCGGCACAATCCAGTTATTTTCCAACTCTGCTTTTGTCTGCACAAGATTATTGAAATACAAAGTGTCGCCGTTTATAAAACCATTTTCTGCTGCATATTGCAATTGCGATAAGGGTAAGAGCTGCAACTTATCTTTCACTACAAATGCCATTGTTGTCCGGTCAAACATATTTACCTGGAACTTTTGCTCAATATCTTTTATCAGCCTTACAGAACTGTCGGTGCTGCAACCGCTGACGCCGGTAGCGGTTTCGTCAGCCACCAATATCACAAAATGGCCAAAAAATAAGTAGCCGGCTCCTTTTACAGGAACACCATGGCTCAGCCATTTGGCCGTGAAGTCTTTCAGCATTTCTTCAATTTCTAATGCTTCACCCATGGAAAACAAGCGACTGGACTGGTAAACCCACACTTTTGAGTCCGGGTGAAAATTACCGTCAAGAAGGTATTTATAGTCAAGATTCATGCTGCTAAATTACAACCAAAACTGATCCTGTTGGAACGATCCTCTAAACATGACCCGATGATCCTGGCCCATTGGACCTATACCCGTGAAGAATGGGCGGTTTTTCATCGCTGGCAACTGCGAAGGAAAAGCATACTGCATTATTTCTGGGACCGGCTGACATGGCGACACCAAAAAAAAGTGCCGGAAATAAAAATAACTCCTGATGCGGTTTGGACCAATGACCGGGATGAAAACTTTGCTGAAGGGGAACGCCATTTTCAACGGGTCAATATCCGGGATGCTGGCCGGTTGAATGTGATGGAGATATGTTATGAGGATAAAAACAGAAGCCTGGAGATACGGGTACCGATTCCGAAAGGAAAGCTAAGAGAAGCGATTGAAGTGCAGGAAAAATTGCTGGCCCGTTAACCGATCAATGGCGGGTTTTCTTTGTCTTTATCAATCCCCGGCTCAAACCAAACAGCGCAGATAAATCCCAGTAATACAGATTTAGTTACTTTAATGATTATTGAGCGGGGTGTAAAATTTGCTGCGACTGAAGCCTCCAGGTCAAAATAATCAACCAGCAGAGATACTGTGAATGTTAAAAGAAGAAGGATAACACTGTACCTGGCAAAGCGTTTCCATGTAAATCCCCGCCAAAAACCTGTTTTTGGTTTGCTCATATTCTACATTGATTGTGCTACCAATTCAGCCACATCCAGCACTTTTACTGAGTCTTCTTTTTCCGCCAGTTTCACACCATCGGTCATCATCGTGTTGCAAAAAGGGCAGGCTGCCGCAATGATATCAGCTCCTGTGTCAATCGCTTCGTTGCTGCGGTCAATATTGATACGTATATCACCTTTCTCTTCCTCTTTAAACATTTGTGCCCCGCCTGCTCCGCAACAAAAACCATTGCTGCGGCAGCGTTTCATTTCTACTAATTCTGCATCTAGTGCTTCCAGCACTTTTCTCGGGGCTTCATAAATATCATTGGCACGGCCCAGGTAACAACTGTCATGGTAAGTGATCTTTTTACCTTTGAAAGAACCGCCTTCTTTCAGTTTTATCTTTCCTTCATTGATGAGTTGCTGAAGAAATGTAGTGTGGTGTATCACTTCGTAGTTGCCGCCGAGTTCAGGATATTCATTCTTTAATGTATTAAAGCAATGGGGGCAGGCGGTTACGATCTTTTTGATGCCATAATTATTCAATACCTGGATATTCTGGTAAGCCATCATCTGGAACATAAATTCATTACCGGCCCTCCGTACCGGGTCACCGGTGCACATTTCCTCTTTTCCCAGGATGGCATAGTTGATACCCACTTTGTCAAGTATTGTAACAAAGGCCCTGGTGATTTTTTGTGCCCGCTGGTCAAAACTGCCGGCACAGCCCACCCAAAACAACACTTCAGGGCTTTGTCCATTTGCAAAAAACTCTGCAACGGTAGGAACTTTCATGTAGCAAATTTGTTTCAAACGTACATAAAATTTTTCAGCCTTTTTGCTAACGTTTGACTGAGAAATTTTATGTGAAGCTCCCGCTTTCAAACCATGAAACAGAATATTTGCTGCGGAAAACTAAAGGAAAAAGCCTTTTCATTCGCCGGTTAAACATTCTTTGCTTTATTTTGCCGCCATACAATGCGAATAAAGAAATTTTTTCAACGATTGACCAACTGGGAGCTATGGAATTTTTATGTGCTTTATTTTCCCATCAGCTTTGTGTGGTTTTGGTATTGTCTGCGAAGCAGGTCGCTCTGGTTTTTCAGCTCCTCAAATCCCACCATCACTTTTGGCGGTTTTGAAGGGGAAGGGAAAAAGGAAATGTATGACCAGTTGCCTCCACACCTGGTTCCCCGCACCATTTATATCATGCACGACTGGCCCTACCCTGAAGTGAAAAAGAAAATAGATGAAGCCGGCTTCACTTTTCCCTTTATTGTAAAACCCGATGTGGGTATGAAAGGCATCCTGTTTCGCAAAATTGACAACGAGGAGCAACTCATCAAATACCATGAAAGAATACCGGTGGAATATATTGTGCAGAACCTGGTGGAACTACCGGTAGAAGTGAGTGTTTTTTATTATCGTTACCCCTGGGAGCAAAAAGGAACAGTGAGCGGTTTTATAGATAAAGAACTATTGCAGGTAAAAGGGGACGGACGTTCTTCCCTGCAGGAACTTATTGCAAAGCATTCCCGTGCCAAGTTCAGAATGGAGGAAATGAAGCACCGGCATGGTCATCGTTTTGACCGCATCATCCCCGAAGGGGAGATATTTTACCTTTCATATGCAGGTAATCATAACCGTGGCGCCCATTTCACCAATCTGCACAAAGAGATCAACCAGCAGATGCATGAGGTGTTTGATGAACTGAGCCACCATACTAATTTTTACTATGGTCGTTATGATATTAAAACCACTTCTGTTGACGATCTGAAAGAAGGAAAGAATTTCCAGATCATTGAATTCAATGGCTGTGGCGCCGAGCCCAATCATATCTATGATTGCGGAATGAGCATCTGGAAAGCATACGGGGTGATCCTGCAGCACTGGAAAGCATTGTACAGGATTAGCCGTCACAATCATAAGAACGGAACACCTTACTGGTCATTCCGTAAAGGCAGAAAATTTTTAAAACAATCGGGTCGTCATTTTAAAATGCTTGAAAAATATGATTAGATACCGCTGTCTTTGACTTCTCACTTCGTAACTCTAACTTCGTATTTTTGATTGATGCACCCTCTCGTTAAGATTTTCCTGGTTGGGATGATGGTCAGTTTCCTGGGCTCGTTGCCTCTGGGAACACTGAATATTGCTGCCATGCAAATATCCGTTTCAGACGGGATTTTGGCAGCCATATTTTTTTCTCTTGGTTCTTTACTGGTGGAAGTAATTTATGTACGCATCTCCTTAGTGGCAATGGACTGGATCCGAAAGCAGGAAAGGATATTCAAAATCCTGGAATGGGTCACCTTGCTGATAGTTTTGGCTTTGGCGGTGTTTAGTTTTTATGCTGCCACCCATCCAAAAGTGGATAAGAACATCATTTTGAGCAGCTCGCTGCCAGCATTTTTATTGGGAGTAGTGATGAGCGCCGTAAACCCTGTGCAGATACCTTTCTGGTTTGGCTGGAGCACGGTGTTGTTCACCAAAAAAGTGCTGTTGCCCAGGAATGACCATTACAACACTTATATCATCGGGATCGGGCTTGGCACTCTCATCGGCAATTGTGTTTTTATTTTTGGGGGCAGGCTTATAGCCAGCAGCATCAACAACAACCAGCATATTCTTAATTATGTTATCGGCAGTATTTTTCTTATCACAGCCATCATTCAGCTCTGGAAAATATTGAAGAAGAAAAACTCGGTACACAAATTGGAGCACCCCGAAGAAGTGACCCATGGGCTGGAAGACACGATACTCGATATAGCTGAAGTGAAAGATAATGAGCCGGATCAAAAACGATAACCGGCCGATACCATCGGGATGAAACGCTTTCCCTCATCTTCGTCCAGTGAATTATATTCCTTGGTTAGTTTTATGGTGTAACCAAATCCAAATGCAGGCGCAGCAAAAAAGTTTTTGGCAAATATAAAATGATACCCGGCTTCCGCCATCGGGGTAAAAAGAAGACTGTTCAGGCTGGTCTTGCCTTCAAAATTTTCAAAAGAGAACATTACCCTTGCTCCAAGAAAAGGATTGTTGCCTTCCAAAGTATTACTGAATGCATACCGGTAGCCTGCATACATGCCAAAACCTTTTGATACAGAATAGGATTTGGCCGAAGAAAAATGATAGGTGAGCCCGATGCTGAAACTGCTTTTATTGCGAAATGTCTCGCCGCGGGCAGCAGCGATGGTATTATTATATCCCTTTCCCAGCGAACGCATATATTCGGCGCCCAGCTCAAAGGGATTTTGGGCATAAGTAATTAAACCTGAGCCGAAACAAAATATTGCTAAAAATAGTTTTTTCATTACAGCAATAAACGAAGAAATAATATAAATATTTTCTTCCTATGGCATTCTTGTCTGTATCGGGCTGTAATTCTTTGGCAATAGGGTAATCAGTGAGCACTGATCGTTTCCACATCAGGAATGCCATCCAGATGCAAATCAATATGTTTGTGATGTGCCTTTGTTTTAAATTCATTTATCACCTCAATAACATCATAATCAATATAAACACTGTGTGCCCCAAGGATATGAACTACCGAGTAGTCGGGAATTTTCTCTAGCTCGTCTTTTAATTTCTTTTTATTCAGGAAGCTTACATTAATAGCCAGCCGGAAAAAATAATGATCAATATGGCCTTCCTTTTTTATCTCGAGTGTGAAGCCTGCTTTATATGTGTTTTTAAAAATAAAATATGAGGCATAGGCGACTCCGACAGCCACACCAATCAACAGATCAGTGAATAATATGGCAATTAAGGTGACGATGAATGGAATAAACTGTTCTCTGCCCAATTTATATACTGAAAGGATCATTTTTGGTTTGGCAAGATTATAGCCTGTTCGGATCAGGATTACGGCAAGAACACAATAGGGGATCATGTTCAGGAGGGAAGCTGCAAAAAATGCAAAAACAAACAGCCAGATTCCATGAAAGATACCGGAAAGCTTGGTTCTTGCACCTGCCTCAGCGTTTGCAGAACCTCTCACAATAACGGCTGTGATCGGAAGCCCCCCAATAATCCCGCTGAAAAAATTACCGGTTCCCTGGGCTATTAGTTCGCGGTTTTGCGGAGTGATCCGGTTGTATGGATCAATTTTGTCAACAGCCTCGATGCTTAACAAGGTTTCAAGTGATGCTACCAGGCAAATAATTATGGCAGTCTTCCATATGGCAATATTGCTGAATACAGCCATGTAGTCGGGTATTTTTATTTGCCCGAACAGGTTGTCTGATAAGTTGACAAACTGCGATGACTTTAAAGCAATGGCGGGGAAATAGTATTTGAATAGCAATGCAAGCAATACTCCGAAAACGACGACTATAAAAGAAGTTGGAATAAAGGGCAACTTTTTAGATATCTTTTTCTTCCAGAAAATTAGCAGCGCCAATGAAGAAACGGTAATGATCAGGGAACCGGCAGAGCTGTGGTAGTATATATTTTTTACATGCTGAAAGCTATGGTCGAATGTAATAATGTTAAATAATTCTTTTGTCCAGAAATCGGCCTCATCATATCCCAATAGCAATGGGATCTGCTTAGAAACAAGAAGGATTCCGATAGCTGCTAACATGCCTTTTATTACGGTTGAAGGAATAAAGTGAGTAAAACCGCCAAGTTTAAATAAGCCCAGCAATATTTGCAACAGACCCGCAACTGCAACAGAAAGAAAAAATATTTCAATACTTCCCATTTCGGTGATTGCGGTTGCGCAAATGGCGGTAAGTCCGGCAGCCGGGCCGCTTACACTGATTTGTGATTTGCTGACAAACCCTACAATAACGCCTCCTATAATCCCGGCTATAAGACCAGAATAGAGTGGTGAGCCTGACGCAAGCGAAATACCAAGACAAAGGGGCAATGCAACGAAAAAAACAGTAATGCTGGCTTTGAAGTCGTGTTTTAGGAAGGAAAATAAATAGAAACGGGATTTTCGGTTTAGAATGTTCATGTATCAATCATAGACCAGGTCTGATCAACTGTGCCGGTACAAATTTACAATTCTTCTTTGCATAAAAATATGATTTGTACTTTTGATTGCAGTTATTCAAACTTCCTCCACCCATTTATCCCTGTCATCCGGGCTGAATTTCCAGGGGGCAAAATTGTTTTCTACGTTGTTGAACATCGCATTCCATTCCTGTGGTGAATTGCTTTCTTCCATCACCAAATAGCGGCGCAGTTGAAGGATTATATCCAACGGACTGATGCTGACCGGGCATTCCTGCACACATGCATTGCAGGTGGTGCAGGCCCGCAATTCTTCCACAGAGATATAATCATGCAGTAAAGACTTGCCATCGTCTTTGTATTCTCCGTTCTTATTGATATTCTTTCCCACTTCTTCCACCCGGTCACGGGTGTCCATCATGATCTTACGGGGAGATAACAATTTCCCCGTTTCATTAGCAGGGCAGGCAGCCGAGCAGCGGCCGCATTCGGTGCAGCTATAAGCATCCATCAGGTTCTTCCAACTCAGGTCCATGATGTCTTTGGCGCCAAATTTCTTTGGAGGTTCCGCTTCACCGGTCGGGGCCAGTTCGGGTTGCATGGCATAGAGCACTTCGTTTTGAATGCTCTTCATATTTTCCATCTTACCCATCGGCTCCAATCTTCCGTAATAGGCATTCGGAAAGGCCAGAATGATATGCAGATGCTTGGAATAGGGGAGATAGTTCAAAAATGCAAAAATGCCCACGATATGCAGCCACCAGCAGCTTCTTTCAAGAAACTGCAAACCTTCATTGCTCATGCCGCTGATAAACGGTTGCAGGTATTGAGAGATAACAAAATTGCCGGTAGGGTAAGCCGCATAATGTTCCACCCCCTTAGCTTGCAGCAAGGTGTCGCTTGCATTGAGAAACAGGAACAGCGACATCAGCACAATTTCTGTAATGAGTATATAATTGGCATCACTTCTTGGCCAGCCATCAAGGTCTTTGCTGATAAAACGTTTTAGTTTGTTGATATTTCTGCGGACAAGAAAAATTGCACAGGCTGCTAATACCAGTAATGCCAGTACTTCAAAAGAATTGATCAGAAATGTATAAACGCTTCCCAACGGCGCCGCAAACAAGCGATGGGTGCCCAGCATACCATCAAGCACAATTTCCAGTACTTCAATATTGATGATGATGAAACCGGCATATACAAAAAAGTGCAACACGGCCACCAGCGGATTGCGAAACATCTTTTTCTGTCCAAAAGCCAGCAGCAACACATTGCGCCAGCGCTGCCCGCTGTTATCGCTGAGGTCTTCATCACGGCCCAGCCGGATGTTACGGGCAATCTCTTTTACCTTTTTTGAAAAGAACAAAACAGCAGCGACGCTGATGAGAATAAATAAAATTTGTTGGACAATTTGCATGGCAGTCAATTACAAGTGCTAATTTACGGCTTGTAAAACAAATGACTAAAGATTGAGTAAATATGTCTGTAACAAAAAAATATATTCTTGACGAGGCCACGACAGGAAGAAAAATGCGGCGCATGGCTTTGGAGATAATAGAAAGCAACAGCGGGGAGGGAGAGATCATCCTGGCAGGTATCAGGGACAGGGGAACCGTGCTGGCGGCCAATCTTCAAAAAATCTTGTCGGGCATATCAACTGTGAAAACGGAACTGATCAGCTTGGCGCTTGATAAAAATAAACCCGGAACTGTTACACTGAGTAAAGAGATGGATTTTAATGACCGGGTGATAATTGTGATTGATGATGTGGCCAACAGCGGCAAAACCCTGCTCTATGCACTAAAACCTTTTCTTGCCTTTCACCCCAAAAAGATACAGTCTTTGGTGCTGGTAGAAAGAAGCCATAACTCTTTCCCTGTCCGACCTGATTATGTAGGCCTCTCTGTTGCTACTACTTTGCAGGAGCATATCTATGTGGAAGTGGAGGCAGATAAAGTGACCGGGGCTTTCCTGGAATAACGTTGCTTCTTTCAATGACAACAGCATCCTGCCAAAACTGATGCAAGGTTATACGCCGGATTCATTGCAGTTTAATATCGCTTCATGGGAGAAGATACGGTAAGACTTTCTTTTGTTTCTTCTTTGTCAATTGCTGCTGTTTTTGCAGATCAGCAAAATGTTATGCCACCGCTGATGTAAATCATGCTGATACAAAAAGGGATTTTCCTCAACTTAACAAAACACTGTTATTCTTATTCTGAAATAATTAAATCAATGAGCAATGAAAGCTTTCATTTTTGCTGTTTACAGCACTCTCGTTTCTGCCTCTTGTCTTGCCCAGATCATGCCGCTGACACTTGAACCCGATGGTGACAATAAAAAGGCCGGTGTTTCCGAACAGATCGGCATTGTTAAAATTGCTATTACATACAGTCGCCCCGGTGTGAAGGGTCGTGAAGGAAAAATATGGAATACGCCGATAGCTCATTATGGCTTTGCCGACCAGGGTCATGGCACCAGTTATTCCACACCCTGGCGGGCCGGCGCCAATGAAAACACCACAATGTCTTTTTCTCACCCGGTAAAGATTGAGGGCAAAGACCTGGCCGCAGGTATGTATGGGTTTTTTATTGCACTGGACGAAACTGAAAGCACTTTGATCTTTTCTAAAATTAATAACTCATGGGGCAGTTTTTATTATGATTCAACTCAGGATGCATTACGGGTGAAGGTGAAAAATGAAATGCTGGATAAAAGTGTAGAATGGCTGAAGTATGAATTCACAGATGAAACAACAAATGCTGCGGTGATTGCCATGTCGTGGGAAAAACGAAGGATCCCTTTTAAAGTGGAGGTGGATATTCAACGGTTGCAGATTGAATCATTTAAGGCAGAATTAAGGACCACCCGCCCTTTTTATGATTTTATCTCGGCAGCTAATTATTGTATGAGAAACAATATTGAGCTGGAGCAGGCGCTGGCATGGATGGACAGGGCTATTTATTTCCGCATCATGGGTGTTAAGAATTTCCAGACCCTCAGCACCAAAGCCGCCATCCTGATGCAAATGGGCCGGATGGAAGAAGCTAAAAAACTAATGGAAGAGGCTACACCTATGGGAACCGTGGCCGAAGTGCACCAGTATGGAAGGACATTGCTTACTGCAAAACAGGTGGACGAGGCATTGAAAGTGTTCAGGGCGAACTATGACAAGTTTCCCGATGTGTTCACCACTAATGTTGGATTGGGAAGAGCTTTCTCCGCCAAAGGCGATTACAAAAAAGCACTTGAATACATGAAAGCAGCCTTGCCACAGGCGCCTAATGAATTGAATAAAAACAGTGTTGCCGCCATGATTCAAAAACTGGAAGAAGGCAAAGATGTTAACCAGTGACAGACCTGAACAGGAAAAATTTTTCCCGAAACTGCGGGTTTTGCTTCGGGTTTTTCGGACCGGCAGTATCCAGGAGGTTTGTGCCGGCATCTTAAAGGCAAAGAATGATATGCGAAAACTCTTGTTTGGCTGCCCGCCATTCTTTGAGAAGGTGAAAACTCCTCTGAAAGAAAAATCCGACAATATGTAGTAGCCCTGTGTTCCGTTTGTGTAACAAATTCACTGCCGTTGTCATTTCCTGCTAATTTTACTGAATACAGGCAGCTTGAAAATCCAAGTCCTTGTCTGTACGTTTTAGAAGAATAGCTTATAGCCATGAACCCTTATTTCCGCACCATAACAGAAGCCAATAAATTCAGCCTGAACAAACCTGCTGATACTGATGTGGTCTATTACTCCGAACTGAAAGAATGGTTTACCAGCAATGCCTTTCGCAGTTTCAGTCTCAAATATGTTATTGACAACTGCATTTACTACAAAGCAGGAAAAAAAGAACATGTTGTTGATTCAGGCAATCTGTTACTTGCATGCAGGCAGCCGCATGTGCAGGCATATTTTGAATCAGATGAACTGGTAAAAAGCATTTGCATTGACATCAGGCCCGAAACCGTGGCAGAGGCCTTTACCGTTATTGCTGCGGGCAGGGATCATAATTTTGACAATTACCTCGACCGCTATTTCAGGTATCCCGAATTTTTTGAAGCCGTTTGCCCGGTGGACACAGCCACAGCATTCAGTAATAAACTAAATGACCTTGTTGTTGCAATACGCCGGGGAGATGCTGACCGGCAGGTTAACAAAGAATGGTTTTATGACCTTGTCGAAAAGATCATTTACCATGAGTATGGAAATTATCTTGCACTCAACGGCATCCAATCACTGAAATTGGAAACCAAAAAAGAATTGCTGGCAAGACTGGTGAAGGCAAGGCAATTTATGGATGAGAACTTCCTGGCTATAGAAGAAGTGAATGAAGTGGCAGTGTTTTGCAACTTATCCGAATTTCATTTCTTCCGCTCCTTCCGGCAGGCATTTGGCACCACACCTTACCAATATTTACTGAATAAAAGACTTGAATTGAGCAGCGGATTGTTACAAAAAGGAGACCTGCCTGTTACGCAGGTGGCATTGGAATGTAACTTCCCTGATATTTATACTTTCAGCAAGGCGTTTAAACGCCGCTTTGGTATATCACCCTCTCAATTCGGCAAACAACAACTGCACTGAGAAAATAGCTGCCGCTTATCATGGATTAACTGCGTTTGATCAACAAGCAGTTTATGACAAAATATTGCCCTGGAACCAAATTAGTTTTAACCCTAAATCATTACCCATGTTAAAGAATATATCAAATCAGCCTGAAGACGGAATGTTGAGCAGTCAGCAACTCACCCGCCTCATCCATGTCAGTGATGAAAAAAAGAGAACCCGCATGGTGGTGCGCAAAGGACTTGAACATGTATTGCTGCGGCTCGAAGATGTGGCATTGCTTTACACTGAGAACAAAATGGTATTTGTGTTTGACAGTGAAGGAAGGAAATATGTCGGTGAAAAAAATCTTGCAGATATTTATACAGAACTGGATGAGACCATGTTCTTCCGGGCTAACAGGCAATACATCGTGAATATTGAATTTGTGAAAGGATATAAGTCTTACGAAAAAGTGAAACTGCAGGTGTCGCTGACCATAGCTGAACTATCCCATCATCAAATAATTGTGAGCCAGGAAAATGCGCCGCATTTCCGCAAATGGATCAGCGAACAATAATTACATCAACGTATGCGAACCAGTTTTTTCTTCCTGTTGCTGTTAGCATTGCAGACAGCAGCAGCCCAGCAACCTGTTGCCGTTTCACCCATCTTTCAGCGGGTGATAAACAATACGGATAGCAAAGTGTATGATACCAAAGCATGGGCTTTTCAAAGTGGCTCACCCGTAAGGGCCACTGTGCTGGTTAAAGACGATCTTCTCTATTTTGGCAATGCCGCCGGTGAGTTTTATGCAGTGCATAAGAAAACAGGAATGCAGAAATGGAAATTCCAGGCAGGGAAGGCTGTGCATTCGTCTGCCATTGCCGGCAACGGGAATATTTATTTTTCAGATAATAGCCAGGTTGTTTATGCACTAAATGAAGCAACGGGTCAATTGCTGTGGAAGTTCAGCATGGGAGCGAAGAAGGAATATCCCTGGCGTTATGATTACTATTATTCATCACCTGTATTACATGACGGAAAGCTGCTGTTCGGAGGCGATGATGGTTTCTTTTATGCCCTCAATCCGCAAACGGGCAAACTCATTTGGAAGTTTCAAAGCAAAGGGATCATCAGGAGCACAGCTGCTGTCAGCAGCCATATGGTCTATTTTGGCGATACAGAAGCCAGCTTGTATGCTCTTGATCTTAAGACCGGGAAAGAGCAGTGGCAATACCGCATCAACGGCGACACGATGAACAATGAGCATTTTGGATTCGACAGGAGGGCCATCACTTCCAGCCCGGTGGTTGTTGGCGACAAACTGATCTTTGGGGCAAGGGATGGATACCTGTATTGTGTGAACACTGCAAACGGCAAAAGAAACTGGATCGTTGATCATAGTGTGTCATGGATCATTTCTACGGTGGCGGTAAAAGGGAACACGGTTGTCACCGGAACATCCGATGGCCGTTTTGTGCAGGCTCTCGATCTTGAAACCGGGAAAGAATTATGGAAACACCGGACAGCCCTTGCGGTGTGGGCTTCACCGCTGATCGTAAACGATAAAGTGTATGCAGCAGGATTTGACGGGCAACTCACCTGCATTGACCTGCAAACGGGCCGCCGCATTTCACAATATAAAACAGATGCCATGATGATGTCTTCGCCTGTGTGGAATGATGGTTTGCTGTATGCAGGCAGCGATGATGGTAATGTTTATGCTTTTGGCGGGCATGAAGATAACAGGCAGCACCATGACAAATTGAAACGCTATGTTTTTTATGAACCCGGCATCAATGTGTATTACCGTAACCATGCTGATCTTAGGGTGCGGGCCTATCTGAATACAAACGGGTACCGAACCATCAACAGCGATTCGCTGACGGCTATCCTATCCCGTAAGCAGGATACTGCTGTTGTTATTGTTTTTGCATCCTGTTATTTTCCTTCTGCAATAATTAAAGATGGCAGCGAAAGCCTGGTTCGGAAATTTTTGGACAATGGCAACAGGGTTGTGCTCACTGGTATCAACCCGTTAGTGTACAAGATGGATGAAAAGACAAAGAATCCTGTTGCGTTTGCACCACAGCTTGCCGACACGGTGCTGGGTATTGATTATGGCCCCGGCGACACCCGTTCTTTCATGGGTCAGTATCCCGGTTTTGCTATTGGTAAAGGGAAAGCTCTGGGATTGCCCGATACATGGGTCACTTCGTTGTACATTGATGAGAGAAAAGTAGATATTGTGTTGGGTAAAAATGAAAACGGCTACGCTTCAGCTTTTGTGAAAAGTTACAGGAATAAGGGGCAACTGGTTCAGTTGTTTATAGACCCGGATAAACCCGAAAGACTGGATGCTATTATCAAAGCAGCAGAATGGAGGCTGGAGCAGCAGTAAGCTGAAATTGCAGATTCTTTATTTTACCGTGGCTGCAATCATTTTCTCCAGCACTTTTATATCCACATCCTCCAGCTTGTTGATATAAAGACAGCCCACACCGGTTTTGTGTTTGCCCAGTTTTTTTAGTGCCTCTGCATGTTTCTTCAGGTCCATCAGGTATAATGACAGGTTGGCTTTGCGTGGTGAAAAACCAATTTTAAACCAATCCACTTCTCTGCCCGTGGCAGGACTTTTGTACCTGATATTTCCAAAACCGATCAAGGAGCTGCCCCATATTTTTGGTTTTAGCTTAGTTGCTTTTTCCATCATTTTCAGAATGACTTTGCTGTCCTTCCGTTTTTGTTCATCTGCAATGCTGCTGATGAAATCAGCCACACTGGAATCAGTTTGTTTGGTTTTTATCTCTGCTAATTTGCCCATGAGAAGAAGTTTTTAGGAATTGATGCTGACCAAATGTAAGGTTTCTTCCAGTTTCAGCCCTTTGGTTTTAAATGTTTCCTGGTTCGGTCAGGAAAAAGGCTTGTAATAGGGTGGTTTTTTACACAGTTCATTATGATGGACCCCAATTTTAGGACAGATAATCGTTTAAAATAAGAACTAAGTT
>CAYTGN010000026.1:0-41272 GCA_964437415.1 uncultured Chitinophaga sp.
ATCATTCATGTTAACTCTAAACTGATTGGCCGAACTTTGGGGGAGCTTACACCTTGACTAATATCAATACTAGGTAAGTTAGCATTAGCTATGTTTTGTGACCAAGATAAATAGGAGTTGTCGACCTTGTTAGCATCATTAAAAATCTCAATTCCGCTTTCCTTTTTAGAAATTATATCATTCTTGCTATTATCAATTGAAATAAAGGCCTTGACATTTTTTAATGTTACAAAGGATTTGTTTTGAATTCTCAAATTATATACTCGATAATCCGATTCCGACCTTGGTGTGTCGATTTTTATCCAGACAAGACATTTGTTTATGAATCTTGAAATAAAGTAACTCGTAATAGGTATTGCTATACTTGTAATAAGTCCCCCTATTACGCCAGCAAATATTTCGCCTTTAGTCATTGTAGTGGTGGGTTGGCTTACACAAAATATAAATTTACGTCGTCAAAGGGGAAAAATGAAAAATGAGTGATGGTGAAATTCAATCTTTCTCTCCTGTACTTTTTGCATTATTACCGCAGAGGCGGGGAGGCGCAGAGGGTTAGAAATTATTTACAAACCTTTTGAAACCATCTTTACGCCGAACGACATTGAAGTTTACAAGATAGCCAAGCCGTTTGTCGGTAAGTTTCAGGCTATAACTAAGTTAACTATTATATCCCTTCCATAACTCTGCGCCTCCCTGTCTCCCCGGTTATACTTTCTTCTTCTTCAAAATACTCCAGTCCGTTTCTTCTGCAATGATCGTATTGCTTAGTTTCCCCAACCCATCAATTTCCATTTCCACCACATCATTGGGTTGCAGCCATTGCTCGGTATAGTTGGGGTCGTTGAGTTTGCCCGTGCCATTCAATTCTAAAAAACAACCCGTGCCCACCGTCCCGCTGCCGATCACATCACCTGGGTAGAGGTCAACACCATAAGAAGCCCGTTCAATAATTTCTGCAAAGGTCCAGTCCATATCACCCACATTTCCATCACTCACCTGTTTGCCATTCACCCAACACTGCATTCTTAAATTCCAGCTTTTGCCCACATGATTTTCTTTCGGGGGTATTTCAAATGACTGCAGTTCATCCAATGTTACCAGCCAGGGGCCGATGACTGTAGAAAAATCTTTTCCTTTGGCAGGGCCAAGATTTAATAACATTTCTTCCATCTGCAGCCGTCTTGCACTCATATCATTCATGATCATCAGTCCGCCGATATATTCATCGGCATGTTCGGCTTTGATATTGCGGCCATGTTTGCAGATAACAATGGCGGCTTCCAGTTCAAAGTCTAGTTTTTCAAAATGATCGGGCATGCAGCGGATCTCACCCGGGCCCTGTATGCTGTGGTGATTGGTGAAATAGAAAATAGGATACTGGTCAAACTCTGGGATCATTTCCACTTTGCGGTTTCGCCTCGCTGCTGCCACATGCTGGCGAAAAGCATATCCGTCGCGGCAGGATGTAGGGAAAGGAACCGGGGCCAGCAATTGCACTTGATTTAACGGTACAGCTTTGTTGGATGTCCTGGTTCCTTCTTTCAACAACAATTCACCCGCCTGTGCTACAGGAAAAGTATCTTCCCAATAATTCAGGAACATGGCCATGCTGTTGGGCAGATCGGGATGCAACACTTCCATATCATAGATCATGTCATTTATCAATACCCCAGCCTGCTCACGGCCTTCTTTGAGATAGGTAACCAGCTTCATTGATCAGTAATTTGCGGCAAAGAACGGAAAAAATTTTACTACACTCCGGCAATTCTCCGTTTGTATTCATGTAAGGCTTCGGTCAATCTTTCTTTTGCAGTTGTATCACCCGGAACATTATGTGAAGGATGGATATAAAGTTTCACCCCCCGACCAGCCAGCATTTCGGCCACTGTGGTCACTGTCATCCAAACAGCAGTGATAAAGCCAATGGTGGAAACCGGCCCCACTTTATCTACATGATTATGCAGCGGCACACAGGCGTCCTGGACCGGCACACAGGTGTCTACTACAAGATCTGCTAATTGAAATATCGTTTTTCCGCTGCTGTGCCGGGTGATCTTTCCCTCAGCTTCTTTGGCAGATCCAAAAACGATCACCTTCATTCCTTTTTTCCTCGCTTCGATCGCCACATCAATATTCACTGCATTGATGCCTGTGTGAGAAAACAGCCACATACAGTCACGGGAGTCAAAATTGTAGCCTTTCATAATTTCTGTGCCGTATCCTTCCACTCGTTCCAGGAACACAAAATTGTGAACACTCATGCCCCCGACAATATTGGTAAAAAATGTAAGGGGCAGCTCGATCATGGGATGAAAGCCAACAAAACCACCAATGCGGGGATACATCTCTTCAATCGGTAAGGTGGCATGACCACAGCCAAAAGTGTGTACCCAACGGCCGGCTTCTATGGTGTCGGCCATTATGGCCGCGGCCTGTTGAATATTTTCGAGCTGTGTATTTTCAATGTTATCCATCACAGTTCGGGCATGTTGTAACCAGGTTTTTGCGAGCATGACAAGTAGTTTTTAGATAGTAATATGAAATGGGGTTATAATTTCAATGTGGATCGTATTTTTCTATAAATGAAAAACAACAACAGCAGCATGCAACTCATTGTTGCCAGCATAGCCACGGGTAAATAACCGATACCATATTTATCTGTAACCAGTCCAAAGCTATAATTGATCAATGTATTTCCAACCAGGGCAATGACCAGTGCAATACTAAAAGCAGTTCCTGACAGTTGAGCATACAACTGTCCCACATAGCCGAGAATGATCGGAAAGCCACCGGCAAGCCCTGCGCCTATGATGATCAGCGATGAAAAGGCTGCTATGTAGGAATTAGTAGTATACAAAATAAGATTGCCGGCTATCACCAGTAACAGCGAAAACACCAGTACTGCCACCGATGATATTTTTTTTAATAAGGCACCGAGAACTAAACGGGCAACAGTGAGTCCTACCAGCGAAAATGATAATGCATAAAGTGCTTTTTCACTGCTGACCCTGAGTTTTTCCTGCAGGTATAAAGTAGCCCAGTTATTGACCAGTGATTCAGATCCGCTTTGAAAGAAAAGAAAAAAGCCGGTTAGCAAGAGCACAGGTTGTTTCAATAATCCAAGACCTTCTTTTAATGGAAAACCCAATGCCTGCTTGGGAGGCGGAAAAGACAGGAAACAAAAGTAAATCATAGGTAACAGCATAAAGAAACCTACTGCTGCCAGGATAACTGTATAATCAAATTGCCGCGACAGTATACCGAGTAACAGCGGCATACCCAGGGCGCCGACACCAAACGAAACGCCAAACAAACTAAGATTGGCACCTTTGTTTTCGGTGCTGATATCGGCTACCAATGCACTTGTGCCGCCATTGATAATGCCGCCACCCATGCCGATAAAAAAAATACAGGTATATAAAACCGTAATCGAAGAACTGAAAGCAAGACCCAGCAAAGCCATTGCTGAAATGAACACACTGATGATGAGCAGCAGCTTATAACCGTAACGGTCCACAACAGGGCCAAACAACAACGAACCCAGCATGATGCCAACAGGCAATAAAGAAGTAAGTGTGCCGGCATTCAACCCTTCTGCAGCATACTTTATTTTCAGTTCCGGTAAAATGGAGCCAAGAGTGATCAATGTCATTCCAAAAAGGAATAAACCGATACAGGCAGCTACAAAGACCTGGCTTTTTTTATACATGGTGGTGTTTATCTTTACTTTTTATTGCAAGATAACCGGCGCCATATAATCCTGCTTGGGAACCAAGGGCTGACCCCATTAGCTTCACCTGTGTAATACTGACGGGCTGCGCCCATTTTTTTGCTTCTGCATAAATATCATCCAGGTATTGTAATGCCGGACCAAATACGCCACCCCCGAAAATGATTTTTTCCGGGTTGAAAAGACTAACCAGATTGGCAACAGCCATGCCCCAGCACTCTATCGCATTACGCAATACTTTTTCAGCCAGTTCATCCCCTTTCTGAGCAGCATCTAAAACATTTTTTGCTGTGATCTTTCCATGATTTATTGCGTGTAACAGGGAAGTGGGCTCTTGCTGCAACATAACAGTTGCCTGTTTTGCAATACCCAGGCCAGAAGCATTATATTCAAAATAACCACAGGAGGAATATGAATTATTATGAGGCCTGTCCAGGGCCAGCCATCCGATGGCCCCCCCAACATCATATGCACCCCGCAACACTTCTGCATTCACCAGAATGCCGGCGCCAATACCGGTTCCCACAGCCAGGAAAATTGCATCTCTGCAACCGATGGCATTCCCTTTCCATAACTCACCCAGGATATAACAGGAACGATCACTGTCAATGTGAACAGTAATTTTCTTTTTGAGCAATAAGTTTTCCAATTCCTCACGAAGCGGATAATTATCCCATCCCGGAATATTCGGGGCCCAAATCCTTCCGCTATTGGTATAGGCAATGCCCGGAACACAAATGCCAAGTGATGATACATCCAGATTTTGTTCTGCTGCTTTTTGAAGTATAAATGATGTTTGTGAGAGAATGAATTCACTCACCTGGCGGCCACTTCTGCCTTCCAGTGTTTGGGTATCCGAAAACAGTAACTGACCTTCCTCAGATAGTAAAGCAGTTGCCAGTTTGGTTCCCCCAAGGTCGAGTGCAATAACAGGCATAAAAAATAATTGGTTAAGATAGGAAGAATAAGCAAAGAAAAAAGCAGCAAATAAACGCAGTAAAGTGAATGTAAAAATTTTCTACCTTTTCAGTTTATTACATTATTAAAAAAATGAGTTATGTATCGGGTTTTGCTAGTTTTATTTTTTTTCCTTTCTATTGGTTATTCAGAAAAAGAGAATCCGCAGGCCTGGATACGCATCAACCAGTTGGGCTATACACCCGGTGGGGTGAAAGTGGCAGTGTGGTGCAGCAAGGAAGAAAAGACCATCGGCTCCTTCCAGTTGATAGATGCTGCGACACATAAAGTGGTGATGATGGGCAAAACAGGTAAAGTCTTTGGCGCATATGGCCCTTTTAGGTCAACACAGCGATTGAATTTTTCTTTTTTCAAACAGCCCGGAAGGTATTACTTGAAAACCGGGGATGCCCAATCACCGGAATTTGAGATCGGAGAGGATGTGTACAAAGGGGCTGCTGATTTTTGTTTGCGCTATATGCGGCAGCAGCGCACCGGTTTCAATCCTTTTTTAAAAGACAGTTGCCATACTCATGATGGTTATGTTTTGTATGGTGAAAATGCCGGTATCAAAGACAGCACAAGAATTGATGTGGTAGGCGGCTGGCATGATGCATCGGATTATTTGCAGTATTCAACGACATCTGCCAATGCCACTTATCATTTGCTGATGGCTTACCGTGATTTTCCAACTGTGTTTACCGATGAAAAGCAAGCAAACGGCCTGGATGGTAAAAATGGGATGGCCGATGTGCTGGATGAAGCCAAATGGGGGCTTGACTGGTTATTGAAAATGCACCCGAGAGATGACTGGATGTTTAACCAGATCGCTGACGACCGTGACCATATCAGTATGCGGATGCCGGCATTGGATTCGCAATATGGCAGGGGTTATGAACGACCGGTTTATTTTGTGAGTGGTGAGCCGCAGCAAAGAGGAAAGTTTATGAATGCAACAACGGGAACAAGTTCTACAGCCGGAAAATTTGCAAGTGCATTTGCATTGGGAAATCTGCTGTTTACAAGTATTGATACATCGTATTCAAATCGACTTTTTGAAAAGGCACAGTCGGCTTATATATATGCAAGTAATAAATTGGGAGTTACTCAGACAGCATCCGTTAAATCTCCCTATATCTATGCTGAGGAAAATTGGATTGATGATTTAGAACTTGCAAACGCTTCCATACATGAAATTATGAAACAGCCCGGTGCCGAGGGTGATTATGGACATTATACCAGGAAAGCTTTTGATTGTGCGAGAAAGGAACCTATTACTCCATGGTTGGGAAATGATACAGCTAATCATTATCAATGGTATCCTTTCATTAATGTCGGGCATTATGAGGTTTCAAAGCAATTAAGGGGCTGGGCAAGAGATACTGTTGTTAGCTATTACAAAGAAGGTATTCAACGGGTATGGAACAAAGCCAAACAAAATGCTTTCTTCCGCGGCATTCCTTTTATCTGGTGCAGCAATAATCTCGCTACTGCTTTTGCTATTCAATGCTTTTGGTACAAACAGTTAACAGGTGACAAACAATTTGATGAACTGGAGCAGGCCAATTTCGACTGGCTGTTTGGCTGCAATCCCTGGGGCACCAGTATGGTGTATGGTCTGCCATCATGGGGCGACACACCGGTTGATCCGCATTCTGCATTCACACATATCAAAAAATACCCGATAGACGGCGGCCTCGTGGATGGCCCTGTTTACGGAAGTATTTACAATAATCTTATCGGTATCAAACTCTATGAACCGGATGAGTATGCCGAATTTCAAAGTGACCTTGCTGTTTATCATGATGACTATGGCGACTACAGCACCAATGAACCTACGATGGATGGAACAGCTTCATTGATTTATTTGTTGGCGGCAAAGGAATCCGAGTTCCGGAAAGCTACCTCTCCTTTGGAGAGGGGGTTGGGGGTAAGGTCTTTTTCCTACAGTCACGGAGCCATTGTAAGAGGTGATTCATCAAAAAAAAAATCTCGTTAGTCTTCACCGGTGATGAATTTGCTGATGGCGGTGATTTTATTGCCAAAGTGTTGAGAGATGAAAAAGTAAAAGCCTCTTTCTTTTTCACCGGCAGGTTTTACCGGAATGAAAATTTCAGAAATACCATTCAGCAACTGAAAAAAGATGAGCATTATCTCGGCGCCCATTCTGACCAGCACTTATTGTACTGCGACTGGACAAAACGGGACAGCCTGCTGGTCACCAAATCACAATTCAAATTTGATCTTGCTGATAATTACACCGCCATGGCACGGCAGGGCATCAACGTGAAGAAAGCCAAATACTTTTTACCTCCCTATGAATGGTATAATGACAGCATCGCTGCATGGACCAAAGAACTGAAACTGCAACTCATCAATTTCACAGCCGGCACACTCAGCCATGCAGACTATACCACCCCGGCTGATAAAAATTACCGCAGCAGTGAAACGATCTGGAACTCCATCAGCGATTATGAACAAAACAGGCTGGCAGGTCTCAATGGATTTATGCTTTTGCTGCATATCGGCACCGACCCCCGGCGGACCGATAAATTCTATTTCCGCCTGCAGGAACTGGTTCGCCGGTTAAAGTCCAAAGGCTATCAGTTTCAAACCGTTGATGAACTGCTAAAGACTGACTAAAATCAGTCTTTAGTCATGCCGGTCACTTGCTATTCCCCGCTCTCTTTCATTATCTTTGCGCCATGCATTTTGAAAAAATTCATAATAAGGGGCAGGCCCGTTTGTTTAAAAACGATTTTCTCGAAGCCCTGACCAAAGCCCACCCGCTGGTGATCTGGGGAATGTATATCCCGATCCTGAGTTATATCATTTACCTGGCCGCCACCAAATACAATTACAGCACTAAAACGATACTGCTCGTTTTTTTAGGCGGGATGTTCTTCTGGACCCTTTTTGAGTATGTAGCCCATCGTTTTATTTTTCACTGGGTGCCCAAAACGCCGGGGGCCACCAAGTTTGTTTACACACTGCATGGCAATCACCATCATTACCCGAGAGATAAGCAGCGGTTGTTCATGCCGCCGGTTCCCAGCCTCATTATTTCATCAACCCTGTTCGGCATCATGTATCTCATCATGGGTACTTATGCCTTTATGTTCTTCCCGGGATTTGTACTGGGCTACCTGATGTATGGTACAATGCACTATGCCATTCATGCCTGGAACCCGCCTTTCAAATGGATGAAACCTTTGTGGAGAAACCATCACCTGCATCATTATAAAAACGAGCACAACGGTTATGGTGTCAGCTCCACCTTGTGGGATCATGTATTCGGCACCATGTTCGACCTGAAAAAAGAGAAAGAGGATAAAGAAAAAGTGAAAGAGCTGATGTTTGAGAAAAAGCAGAAGTAAATCTCCCGGCAAACGTAAATATGAAAAGACACTTTCTTTTTTTTCAACTGATCTTATTAGCCATAGTTGTTTCCTGCAATAATCAGGAAAACAGGATGCAGGAGCCGGCTGCTTTTTTAAATGCAAAAGAAGCCGTTCGTCTCAACCAGCTTATTTACGGGGATACAATTGAAAAAGCATTGGCAGTCTATTCTCCTGCATATGAAGCCGTCTTTATTCCGGAAGCTGTGAATGGCAATTATGCAGTTATTGTAAAAGATAAGACTGCCGGCCGCTATGCCCTTGTTATCCGCGGCTCAGTAATGGAATTCAGTAACGCCGGTTTTCAGAATTTTATCCTGCAGGACTTTAATATTTTCCGCATCAAAGAATGGAAATATACTGATACAGTCAAAGAAGCCTATATCAGCAATGGCGCCTGGATAGGATTTCAAAACCTGCTGCAGTTAAAAGATAAAAAGACCGGCCTGGGCATTAAGGAATTTATTGACCAAAAATTGCCTGAAGATGCCAGCCTTGTTATCACCGGCCATAGTTTGGGTGGTAATCTTGCTTACCCGATGGCGGGATATTTGAAAAAGGAATTAAAGGCTGAGAAAAATACCAGGTTGCAACTGATCACATTTGGGGCACCGGCGGTTGGCAATGCCGCATTTGTGCAGGATATGGAAGAGAAATTTCCCGATGCTGAGCGATATGCTGCCAGCATGGACATTGCCACTATGTTTCCTGATATTGAAAAAATTGGGGAATTGGCAAAAGCAATCGGGTTGGATAGTGTGTTGCAATTAGGCAAGCTGAGCATAAGTGGCGTGGATACAAAGCTGAACACCGGAACGCTGCTGAACATAGCCAATGAACTGCTGGAAAAAACAAATGTGATCAATAAGACCAACAAATACGTTCAAAGTCAAAAGCATTTTCGAAGCCTTCAGGAAACTAATCTTTCTGCTCCGTCGGCAGCGTTAAGTGCTGAGGCTATCTTTGGCCGGGCTTACGAATTTCACAAAGTGGATATGTATGCAATACTACTCGGCGTAGAAGCATTATCAGAATAATTATCAGGTTTGCTTTGTTCATTACCTCATTCTGGTTCTTTGCCGGAAATCCAAAGAATAGTAAATGAATGTTTATTTCTTTACCTGGCTAGAAAATAGCGCTGCGCCTGATACTATCAATTACCGGGGCAAGCAACTCAGAAAATTTATCAGCACCTCTTTTATTGAAGTGCATAATGTCATAGAGATAAGTTGCATTGGTCACTTGTTCAATCAGGTCAGGACTATAGGTAATCTTGAGGGAGTCCGGTAAACTATGAAATACTGAACGAACCAATGCTCTTTCTGCCTGGTCTCGGTAAAGCACAGGCATAGCAAAATAAAGTTTTGTATGATGCTGTTGAGCCAGATTGGCCAGGTAGTTGATAAATTTTAAATGAAGTCTTGCTTGCGGGTGAGTATATAACGGCGGGATAAAGTCAGTGATTTTAAGGTAGGAATCCGTTTGCTTATACCCGTTGTGATCAACAGATTTATACCGGAACCCTGTCAGTACCTGGTTTTTCAAGTCAGCTTCAAACAGGAATTTTAGTTCATTTTCTAAGGTGACAGTATTCACCAGGTATTGGTTCAGCAGTTTGATATATGCCTGCCGGTTTTTAAGAATGCCATCGGCTTGTATCAGCTGGTGAATAGTATTCAATTTGTAAATGCCCATTACCTGCATGAATTCTGAAGAGCCCATAGGAATATCAGGAATCAGGGGAGATAATTCGGTAATAATGATTTTATTTCCACCTTGTTTTATGACTCCGGCAGTAATGACAACATTACTGAAAAAAGTAGAATTGCTGAAAGCACAATTATGAACGTTGAAATGAAGCAATGTCTCCAGAAGACTATCGTTTACCCCATACTTAACACGACTCGATCCTACAAAAAATACCGCCGTATCGTTTCCTTTTGCTGATTCCAGGATTTGTTTATTCGCATTTCTCAGCAATGCCCTGCTCCCTTTCTCCCTGGCAATAAAAAGCAGAGAGATCACCAGGATAAGAACAGCCGAAATTTTAAATACTGTTTTCATGATGCAGGATTTAAAAACGTATATAATAGTTTGCAATACTGCCGGAAAGGCCGAAAAAAATGATCAGCAGTATCAACTTGATATATATAAGCCATCTTACAATGGCCGGGTATTTTCCCAGGTACACATCAATTCTTTGCGGACCGGCTCTGGCATTATGAAAATCCATGACCATAAAAGTCAGGAATATTATAAGCAGATTTTTTTCCTGAGCTACGATTATGGATGCTGGAAATGAAGCAGGGCCTGAAAAAAGCTTTTCTGCGGTTTGGAGAATATCCGGCGAAATGAAAACTAAAGCAAGGATAGCTGCAAAGAATAAATGATAAATAGTACCTAAAAATTTGATCACGGGGGAATTGGCCGGCCGCAGCAGCCCCGATCTTCTTTCCAGTATCACCCAGCTACCATTGAGCAGTCCCCAAAAAAGAAGAGAGAAAGTGAAGCCATGCCATAATGCGATCAGCAGGAAGGTGAGCAATAAGATAAGATCGGTGTACTTTTTTTGTCTGTCGTGCCGGGCAATTGCAAAGAAAAAATAATCCCTGAACCATTCATTCAGGGTGATATGCCAGCCTTTCCAGAAACGGGTCCGGGAAGCTGAAAAATATACCCGGTTGTGGAAATTATTTTTCAACCTGATATTAAACACCTGCGATATACCCTGAACAATGTCAATGAAGGAACTGAAATTGACAAAGAGATACAGGAAAAACAGCAGCCCGGTCAGCACAAGGTAAATACCGGACAGTTCAGATGCCGCCATAGTAAGCACAAGATAAATGAGCCGCTGTGCAATCACCATATTTTTGAATAAACCCCACAATACCAGCCGTAGCCCGAGAGAGATGTTTTGTTCGGTGATAGATGCATTTGTGAACTGCTCCTTCAGGTATTTATAACGGTGCAATGGCCCAGACAGCAGGGAGGGGAACCAGGTCAGGTATAGCAACAGCAGGAAAAAGTTTCTTTCAGGATCAACATACTTTCGTTTCACATCAATAACATAGCTAAGCCCGTTAAAAGTGAAATAAGAAAGGCCAACCAAACTAAAAATTTCTTTCCAGCTAAAATCACTGATCCATGAAATGGCGGCGCTATTATCAAAATTAAAATGAAAGCTATTGTTGATGAGCTTTTCTGCAATAAGAGGGGCGAGAAAAAATAACACAATGTACAGTAGCCTACCCGGATGTTTTTGAACATAGAATGTTGCATAATAAAGGAAAACAGCAAGGGCAACCAGCAGCAATACTTTATAGTCAAACAACAGGTAATAAAATCCCAGGCTGGTGAAAAGCAGTCCTTTCCAGCGATCTGCTTTTTTCAGCACCAGTGCAATTACCAATGAAATAAGACCGAAAACCCCGAAGATGAGCAGGTTTATTGTTTCCATCCGCTTCCGTTGATTTTCTCCACCTGCACCGATTCGATTGTCCGCATAAATATTTGTTTTGACCATTTGGCAGCGGTTCCTGCTGCCGGCCTGAAGTTTTGCAGAAAACGGGCCATAGGTTGCAGGCAATAGCGCAGTTCCTGTCTGGCTATCTGGGCGCCGAGACAAAAATGTGCGCCATATCCAAACGACAAGTGTTCATTGGGGTTTCTGTCAGGAATGATCCGGTTGGGATGAATAAATTCGTTTTCATCTCGGTTGGCGCTGGCCAGGCACAGAAAAAGTTTGGTGCCTGCAGGAATGTTATACTCTTTGTATTGGAGCGGGGTTTTGTTTTTCCGGATAGTATATTGAAGCGGTGACGAAAACCGGATCAATTCTTCTATCAGCCAATGCGCCTGCTGCGGAGAGCATTCAGCAGCATAGCTCACAAGACCGGGTTCTTTCAGCAGTTCATACAGCGACTCCGAAAGGTTATCTTTTGAAGTTTCAAATGAAGCCATCAGCATGATAGCCATTACAGAGTACAACTCGTCATCTGAAAAATCGATGCCTGCCTGCGTGGCATGTTTTTCAAGGTTTTCACGGAAAGGCGATTCACCAAACATTCGCTGACCCCACAAAAAACCCTCATTGATTTCCTGGTAAACCGGTTTGGGTATGTACAGGTCCTGCGAACGGGCCAGCAGGTTGGAATACTTTTTTACATGGGCAACGCTTTCATAGTTGCTGATTCCAAAAAGATCTTTTACAACATAGAAAATGAAATCAGTACAAAAGTCAACCACGTCAAATGACTCTTTGCTTTCATATTCGGAGAGTACTACTTTAAGCGATCGTTCCAGTATTGCTGCAAGGTCAACTTCCTTTAAACCTTTCCCAATCAGTGCCCGTAATGATTTATGTTCCTGGCCATTCAGGTACATGGGCCATTTCGCAGTTCCTTTTGATAAATAAGGGCAGGCGCCGGGCTGCCTGAAGATTTGTGGTTCTTTCTCACGGAAGTAGCTGCTGAGATCAGCCACTTCCAGCATCGGGTCTCGCAGCAATGTGCTTACATCCTCATGGCTGAAAAAAAACCAGGCATTTTCCAAAATCTCACTTTTCTGCACAGGATTGGTGAGCCGGCATTCTTCAAGATGAGGATATGGGTTCTCCAGGTAACCTTTCGTGAAAGGGCTCCAGATTACTTTTGTGCCTCCAGCCATGCTGCCAGTTTGTTAATAGTATTGTATTCTGAGAAAACAGAGGGATCGATCAGCTCTTTACCTGTATAGGATTCAAGTTCATAGGCAAGAGTTATCACTGATAATGAATCAAGACTGAAATGCTCAAACTCCTTGTCAAAGTGGATTTCTTCAGCAGGTAACCCGGCTTCATCAGCTATTTTTTGTTGCAACCAAATACGGGTGTCCATAGTTTTAATATTTTGGATAAATGCAGCAGCTACATGTGCTGCAAGTAGTAATGGCATTCAAAACTATTTTATTTAGCTTATGGGAAACACGGTAACCGCATATTTTCTTTCCACACATCCCCACACTTGTGCATAAAAAACAATATATCGCTGCTGCTATCCTTGCCTGGCATAGACATCACCATTTATCGGATTCGCTTATATCATCCCGTGATTGCGAGTCTTGCCGGCTTTGAATTTTTTTTATTTGTCTTTCAAGGATCAGATCGTAAATGATAACAGCGGCATCGGTTCCGGTTTTTTCAGCCAATAGCGACCGGAGGGTATGTTCATTTACATCAATACGGTAAAGAATGTTTACCAATCCCGTAAAATCGTTTTCAAGCAGGTGGTTTATTCTTTCGATGATCATATCCCGGAGCTGTTGATGTCGGGTAGTTTTTATTTCGATCCCGATTGATAAAGCAGTCTGTTCAATGGCTTTTTTATCTGCCGCTGTCATATACCGCAATCTATACTTTTAAAACCACAGTTGATGCAGGGCCGGTATCATATCCCGGTGGCCTGTGTCTATTTTTAAGTATGTTAACGGGTTTAAGACATTTTATCCCTTTCATTAACCACTTATCCCAAAAAGGGAATGGGAGTAAGCGAAATACGAAATCAGTCGTATGTTAGCAAATTGTTTAAAGCCAGCGCCATGAAATTTATTTTATCTCTTTTCTTTTTATTGCTATCCGCTTCTGTCTTTTCGCAAGGGAACCTCAAAGGAAGGATCGTTGACTCTGCTTCCCAAAAACCACTGGGGCTTGCGACTGTCACTGTTTTCCGTGCATCAGATACCGCTTTGATCACTTATCGCCTAAGCACTCCCGATGGTGAATTCAAAGTGCCGGGCCTGCCCCTTGATGTGGAGAGCAGGGTGGTGATCAGTTTTTCGGGTTATGCTGTTTACAGAAAAGAATTCAAACTGGATGCTTCTTCTACTCAGCTTGACCTGGGTGATATCACACTTATTCCGGATAGCAAAACACTTGATGAAGTATTACTGATCGCTGAGCGGCCACCTGTCACCGTCAGAAAAGATACCATCGAGTTCAATGCCAATTCTTTTAAAACATTACCAACTGCCCTGGTGGAAGACCTGCTGAAAAAACTGCCCGGAGTGCAGGTGGACGCTGATGGAAACATTACCGTTAATGGAAAACGGGTGAACCGAATTCTCGTTGATGGGAAAGAGTTTTTTGGTGATGATCCTAAAATGGCCACCCGGAATTTGCCTGCCAACATTATTGATAAGGTGCAAGTAACGGAAGATAAAGACCAGAAAGACCTGAACCCCGACATGGCGGAAGGAAATATCGGCCAGGTGATCAACCTGAAACTCAAAAAAGCGATTAAGAAGGGCTGGTTTGGCAAAGCCTATGCCGGGGCAGGAACGGATGAACGTTATGAAGCCGGAACCATTCTCAACTTATTCCGTGATACCATGCAGGTGAGCCTGATTGGTTTCTCCAATAACCTGAACAGGGCAGGTTTTGGTTTCAATGATATTCGTTCGCTGGGTGGTTTTGACAGAAGCGGTATCAATATGATGATGATGAACAGCAATGGCGGCATTAATGTTAATGGCATTTCTTTTGGAGGCACAGGAGAGGGGATCAACCAGTCATCGGGCGCCGGTTTCAATATGAACCATGTTTTACGGGGCGGTCTTACGCTGAATTCTCAGTATTTCTATGGCCAGACCCGCAACGATATTCTTGAACTGAATAACAACCAGCAATTTTTTGGCAACTCAGACTTTTTGACAAGAACTGAAAGAAACGAAGTGGCAAAAAGCAATAGCCATCGTATCGGGTTTTCATTAAAAGGAAAATTGGATTCACTGACAAGAATTGATTTCAGGCCGGGGATAGTTTTTTCTGATCAGCGCAGTAACCGCATTACTGAAATGAACAGCTCCAGCACTGCAGAAGGGCTGCTGAACAGCAGCGACAATCATCAGCAGGCGAACAGGGATGATTTGAGCTATAATCACTCACTCCTGCTGTTCCGGAATTTTAAGAAAAAAGGAAGAACGCTGAACCTGACGAATAACATTTCGTATGGCCGTATAGATAATCAGCAGGTGAATGAAGCGGAGAATATTTTTTATGGCAGCGGATCGCCTGTTATCTCTCAGCTTGAGCAGTTAAGGAACAGGGATCAGAAAAATTTAACCGCCAACCTGAATGCCAACTGGAATGAATCGGTTTCAAAGAAAACAAGTTTGCGTTTCGGCTATGCCCTGAGCTATTTTAAGAATAACGACGACCTGCAAACCTTTAATAAGGATGGCGGCAGCGGTAAGTATGAGGTGCCTAATGTAGTTTTATCTAACCATCTTTCCCGTAAAACATGGCGTAATACCGTTTCCACAGGCATCAACTGGAAGCATAAGGCGTTAAGTATAACGGCCACCGGGAATTTTGTGAAACTTGACCTGTATAATACATTCAGGAAAACAGGCGAAGAGGTAAACCAGCATTTCACTTATTTGCTGCCCGGGTTGAATATTAACTGGAAAGAAATAAATTTTGGCTACAATGTTTCCGTGAACCCTCCCGGCATTACTGATGTGCAACCTACACCGGATAATTCTAACCCATTGTATATTCAGTTTGGTAACCCGGAACTGGAACCAGCCATCAACCATTCCTTTCATTTTAATTATTTTAAGAATATAGCACCAAAGTCACTTTTCATCAGCGCCTACCTGAATGGAAATATCCGGGAAAACGGCATCGTTCGTGCAAGAACCATACATGCGGATGGCTCACAGGAAACAGTTCCTGTAAATATTGACGGAGTGCATGATTTTTACACCAACTTTTTTATCAACAAGCAATATAAGCTGAAGAATAATGTACAGTTTACTATTGGGGGTGGCTATAATGTCAACTTCAGCAGGAATTACCTGCTGGTGAACGGCTTGAGCAGTTATTCTGAACTCATTGACTTTGGTCCGCACATCAACATCGGGTTTAACTGGAAAGATATTGTGGAATTGACAGGCCGTCATTCCCGCGGCTTCCGCAAATCAACTTATCAGTCTGATGATTTTACTGATCTGGAAGTGAACGTACATAGCACCAATACAGAACTGGTCATTCGCTGGCCAAAGAATATTGTATGGGAAGCCAGCCTGAATTACCGCTACAACTCCCAGGCGGCCCCGGGCATTCAGAAAACATCTGCTTTGCTCAATAGTGGCGTCACTTTTCTGTTCCTGAAAGAGCAGAAAGGACAATTGAAATTATCTGCTTTTGACCTGCTGAATGAAAACATCAATGTGTTTCGCTACACGACAGAAAACAGTATAATAGACAGGCAGATCAATATCCTGCAACGTTATTTTCTGCTGACCTTTACCTATAATATCCGCAACTTTAAAGCAGGAAAAGTAGGAGGTACGCAGCGATTCTTCTTTTTCTAAAATTTTTCCACCACACCCAGTCCAAACAAAGCATAATCATATTTCACCGGGTCTCGGGGATCAAATTCCCGGAGGTGTTCTGTGAGTTCAAGGGCTGCCTGCCAGTCGGTTTGTTTCCGTTGTAATAAGCCGGTCTTTCTCGCCACTCTTGCCACATGCACATCCAGCGGGCACACCAACTGCGATGTCAATATGTTTTTCCAGATATCAAAATCAACGCTGCCCCCAAAGCTATCGGTGTCTTTTCTTACCATCCAGCGCAGGAACATATTCAACCGTTTGCAGGAAGAACCGGTTTCAGGAGAAGCAATATGTTTCTCTGTTCTTTTCTCATGGGGAAAGGTGAAAAAGTATTTTCGGAAACCATTCAATCCGTCTTCAACTGTTTTATCCTTTTTGCTGATTCCGCCTGAAAAAGCATTTTCCAGGCTTTTATTACGGCTGTAATGATGTTGAAGAAACTCGATAAAGTAAAAAAGATCAGCCGCCTGGAATGTGCGGTGTTTGAAATGCTGCAGCCTTTTCAGGTCTTTTTCTTCATGCTGCCGGACAAACTGGTAAGGAGCATTGTCCATCAGTTGCAGCAGTTCTTTGCATTTGTTGATGATAGTGACCCGCAGGCCCCATGCAAATACGGCTGCAAATAGCCCTGCAATTTCAATGTCCTGCTGCTTTGTGAAAAGATGCGGAATGGAGACAGGGTCGTCTTTGATAAAAGAAGGCCTGTTGAACTCTTTTACTTTTTTATCTAAGAATTGTTTCAGTGATTCACCAGTCATACAGGGTTGCTGCCCCTGATAAGACGCAGCAGGATTGCAATGATAGCGATAACCAATAAAATATGGATCAGGCCGCCAATATTCATAACAAAAAACCCCAATATCCAGCCGATGATGAGCACCACGGCCAGCAAATATAATAAGCCGTTCATAACAATAGATTTTATACCTCAGGGAGACAATGACCGTACCAAAATTATGCTGTTGCGGTTTTTGGGAATGCTAAGACCCGGACCGGCAAAACAATCACTTTAATAATACTTGTTAGCAGTGCTGCTTCCGGCAGTTTCTCCGCTTTTGGGACTGTCAGTTTTGTGACTAATAAAAGAAAACATGTTGCAGGAGTCGTTGCTACCCTTACAACCTGCCTGCATCGTAATGGAAAAACTATAAAATGAATGAACTCTTTCAATCGCCTGTTACTTAACCACGATATTCAATGAGGTCATCCGCATCTTCAATGCCTGCGCACAATCTTATCAGCAAATCCGTGAAATCGTTTTGATCTAAGAATTCTTTCAGGTCATGCATCATCGCACCAGTATGCGGCTGGCAACAATGCGCAGCAACACTGCAATGATAGCGATAACAGGTAATAAGTGAATGAATCCGCCGACCTCCATAATGAAGTAGAAAATGGTCCAGCTAACGATCAGCACAAAGGCAAACAGGTATAGCAGGCTGCTCATAGTAATAGATTTTACCCTAAAAAGGCTACAATGACCGTACCAGAATATTTTTTGTTATCGACAAAATTGAATGAATGCAAAAAATAAGGCTGCCCAAGGAGGACGGCCATGAGAAACTATGTGTAAAAACTTATTATCCAATCGCATTTTCGAGATCAGCCACCAGGTCGTCGGCATCTTCAATGCCCACACTCAGCCGGATCAATGAGTCGCTCAAGCCGTTTTTGATCCTCTCCTCTCTGGGAATGGAGGCATGTGTCATGGAAGCAGGATGATTGATCAGCGATTCCACACCACCAAGACTTTCGGCGAGTGAAAACAGTTTGGTAGAGGAAAGCACCCTTTTAGCCTCTTCCACACTATCGTTTTTTAATTCAAAAGAGATCATGCCGCCAAAATCCCGCATTTGCTTTTTAGCAATAGCATGTCCCGGGTGGTCTTCAAAACCCGGCCAGTACACTTTTGCCACTTTAGGATGGTTGCGTAACCAGTGTGCAATGATCTTACCATTTTCGCAATGGGCTTTCATTCTCACACCAAGTGTTTTGATACCTCTCAGCACTAAAAAACAATCCATAGGGCCTGGCACAGCGCCACAGCTTTTTTGTATAAAATATAATTTTTCACGCAGATCTGTATCATTCATCACTAAACATCCCTGGATGACATCACTATGGCCGCCGAGGTATTTGGTAACGGAATGCATCACGATGTCAGCACCAAGGTCTAGCGGGTTTTGCAGGTAAGGTGATGCAAAAGTGTTGTCCACGCAAACGAGTATCTCATGTTTTTTAGCAATTGCTGTTGTTGCTGCAATATCACAGATATTCATCAGCGGGTTGGTGGGGGTTTCTAACCAGATAAGTTTGGTATTGCTGTTAATATACTTGTTGATATTGGCAGCGCTGTGCATATCCACATAATGGAATTTTATTCCAAACTTCTCAAACACTTTGGTGAAAAGACGATAGGTGCCGCCATACATATCATTGCCGCAGATCACCTCATCTCCCGGTTGTAATAGTTTTATCACTGCATCGGTGGCAGCCACACCACTGCTGAATGCAAGCCCATATTTTCCATTCTCGATCACTGCCAGGGCTTCTTCCAGTGCTTTGCGGGTAGGATTCTGACTGCGGGCATATTCATAACCTTTATTCACTCCCGGCGCCTCCTGCACATAAGTGGAAGTTTGAAAGATCGGAGTCATGATAGCGCCGGTGGAAGGATCCGGCTCAGCGCCTGCGTGGATCAGTTTTGTAGCAAGTTTCATATATATAATGGTATCAGTCCGCAAAGATGTGAAATATCAGGCAAATGGATGGGATAGCCTTTTACCATTCATCCAGCCTTCGGTTCCTTTAACAATTACTTAAGCAGTTCATTGTTGAGGCATGAATCATGCCTGGTGCAGGTAATAAACTTTTTTAATCAGGTTTTATCTGGTTTCAGGTTGTTTTACCACATTGTACATACTACGGTAAGACAAACTTCACTTACCAATAATAGATAAAACCTTGTTGCGGCTGATGTGTAACCTTACTTTTAAACTGTCATTTATCGCTAATAATTTAAAAGTATAAACCATGAAAAAATTAATTTATCTGGCAGTATTACTGGTTGGTCTTTCTGCCACTGCCGCAACGCCTGTTGAGATCAGCGAGAAAGTACTGAAAGCATTTAAAGAAACATTTGCCACTGCCGAGGATGTAACATGGAAGGAACTGGATAACAGTTGCCAGGCCAATTTCAAGCTGAACGAGATTCAGGTGAGAGCTAAGTACGACAATGATGGCAACCTGCTGGAAACAATCCGTTACTATGGAGAATCCACCCTTCCCCCGAATATTATTGCCCGCCTAAAGAAGAGATATGCCGGCAAAGAAGTGTTTGGTGTTACAGAAGTCACATCCGACAGCGAAGTAAGCTATACCATTACTCTCAAAGATGAAAAGCATTGGTTTACGGTGAAATCAGACCCCTATGCCAACCTGCAGCAGTTGGATAAGTTCAAAAGAGCTGACGGGGGTATGTAATTATAAATTTTGCAGCAGAACATGAGCATCCATGATCGGTCGTCCCGCCTGAGGCGGGACGATATTTTTATAAAAAGGCGGCAGCGCTGAGGTACCTCCAGTCGTAATTTCCAGCTTCGTGACTGCCTTTGGCAACTACCGGTTTGTTCAATACTTCCTGTTTCAGTATTCCCAGTTTCACCATTTTTCTTTTAGACTCATGAACGAGTTCCAGCAAGCCGCTATGTTGCATCCATTGTTGTTGCGGCGGTTCAAAACCTGTTTTATCTTTTCGCCAGGTGATATCCGGAGGCAGTTCTTGCTCCATGCTCTTTCGCAGCAGCCATTTTGTCCATCCCTGCCTGATCTTGAAATGTGAAGGAAGTGAAAAGATGAATTTCGCCAGTTCATGCTGCAAAAAGGGAAGCCGCACTTCCACACCGTGTGTCATTGCATTACGGTCAGCAAAACGAAGAAGTTCTTCCAGTCCGTGTATTCTTGCATTAAAATAAAGTACACCATTCAGGTTATAATGTGCAGGTGTACTGTAATAAGCCTCCCTGCTCTGGAGTTTTACAAAATCTTTTTCCAGGTCTTCGTGTCGCAAAGCATGGAGCACGTATTGCCGTTCCAGCACCACCGATGCAATATCCGGAAACAGGGATGCGATGATGTTTTTAACTCCAAACTTTTCCTTTACATTGTTTTGACGTGCTGCTTTTATTTCGCCGCTGCTTATCAGTTTTCGTTTGATGAAAAGTTCCTGCCAGTACCATTTGTAGTATTTATGATAACCAGCCAGCAATTCATCCGCTCCCTGTCCGTCCAGCAACACTTTGATATTACTTGCTGCCGCCAGTTCATATACTTTATACTGTGCATAGATGCTTGCCGAACCAAACGGCTCTTCCTGCTGCTGACAAAGTTTGTCCCAGTCTTTCAGCAAATCTTCTGCGGAGATGGTAACGGTGCTGTGTTCCAGGTTGTATTTACCGGCAATGGTTTTGGCAAAAGGAGATTCATTTTTTTCAAATCCCGGAAAAATAGCCGTGAAGGCTTTTTGTGACCAGGCGCCTGATCTTTCCTTATTGATTTCAGCAACTACAGACGAACTATCTAACCCTCCGCTCAGGGAAGTACCGGCAGCAATATCACTTCGCAGCCTCCTGCTTACCGATTGCGAAAAGAGCAGGGAGAATTGTTCGGCAGCTTCTTCATCAGTGATCTTCTTATTCATTTCTTCCGGATCAATATCCCAGTAAAACTCTGTTACTAATTCTTTTTCGGGTAAATAATAACAAAGACTGGAGGCAGCGGGAAGTTTATAAATGTTGTTATAAAAAGTTTCTTCAGGTCTTGAAGGATTACCGGTGTAGCCAATGGTAATAAAATTAAAATGCATCTGCAGGTTGGGCACCCGTTCGATACCGGCTGACCATAACGCTTTCATTTCAGAAGCGAACAGGAAATTATTGCCGTCAAAATGATAAAAGAATGGTTTTTCTCCAAACCGGTCTCTTGCGGCAAATAACATTTTTTCCTGTTCATCCCAGATTGCAAAGGCAAACATGCCGTCAAAATGTGCCGTACATTCTTCACTCCAATGATCATAGGCGGCCAGTATCACTTCTGTATCGGACCGGGTTTGAAATGTATAGCCCTTTTTCCCAAGCTCTTCTCTTAGTTCTTTGTAATTATATATTTCTCCGTTATGAATGATGCTGTACCTGTTGAGATAATGCATGGGCTGTGCTGCGGCTTCACTCAGGTCAATCACCGCAAGACGCCGGTGACCTAATAAGACATGACCTGATTCATTTTGCCAGTATTGCTCACCGTCAGGCCCGCGGTGAGCCAGCGCTGCCGTCATTTTGCTAAGCTGCTCTTTGCTGAACAAGCCAGGATGGGATTGTATGATGCCGGCAATGCCACACATATTGTAAATATCTGAATTAATGTGCAGCTATTGATGCAGATCAGGCGCCATTCCGGAAAATGTGATCAGAAACGGATCGGCAAACGAACCTGCACATCATCCCATGCCATCAGCAGTTCGGTTTCATTACCTTTTCCTTCAAATAGCATGGTGAAATATTCAAGTCGCAGGCTGCTGCTGGCAACAGGAATATCAAAACGGGCTACATCTTTGCTGACATCAGGTTCCAGCCCCCATATATCAATATTACTGTTGAATACGATGGTCCATTTATCTTTTTGCGGGATACAATAAAGAATATAACGGCCTTCAGGAATTTTTTTACCCTGTATGCTGGCATTACTGAAAAAATGTATCTCGGTAGCCTCATTGGCGCCTAACCGCCAGGGCTCATCATACTTCAGTATGTTTTCAAACATTCGTCTTCCCCCGAGGTGCGGCCGGCTGTATAACACCCTTGCATAAGGCGCAGGGCTGTTGGCTTTTGACATTTTGAGTTTCGGATAATCAACAGGGAAATAGCTCACATCCATTGGTGAAATATCAATAGCGGCATAGAGATTGGGAAAACTGTCATAGGCCTGCTGCATGCTGCTGTCTTTTGCAGGGGGAGGAGTAACGACAGGGTTGTTGTTTGTTTGCTGTCCGCAGGAAAAAATGATAAGAACCGCACTGTAATAAAATAGCCAGGATAATTTTTTCATACTGTTTATTTTAGCTGGATGGGCATCGCAACTTTTATCATATCCCATGCGATAACGAGGTTGATGCCGGCAGCCGATTTTTCAAATATCATTCCGAAATATTCATGCATCTCCTGTGTTTTTTGAACAGGGACATCTATGCGAACCACATCTTTCTTTGCATCATATTTGAATTGCCCCCAGGTGTCAGTGTCATTGTTCAGGATAATTGTCCATGAGTTTTCATTCGCAATGGCAAAAAGGGTGTAACGGCCCTTGTGTATTCTTTTGCCATTTATCCTGACCGGTTTAAAGAACTCTATCTCTGTGGCTTCATTGGCGCCCAGCCTCCAAAGTTTACCATATTCCACCAGCCCGCCAAAGATCACCCGGCCTTCTTTCCGCGGACGACTGAATATGACCCTTGCCAGCAGCGGTTCCGTAGCCTTGTCCTGCACTTTGAGCACCGGGTAATTAGAAGGATAATAACTCATATCCATCGGGGATTTATCAACCGGGGGCAATTGCCCGCTTTGGGCAAGAGTGAATAGAAGGCAACACTGAAAAGCAAGAACAAAGACCAGGATTTTTTTCATATAAATAAAGTTAGCTGCAAAAATAACTGATTTGAATATTGACAACCGGCCATTCATGTATCTGACCGGGGTGAAAGGCCGCTTGTGAGTAAATAAAACTGTTCACGGGTAAACGGCTTTGCATCTGCCCAGAACTGACGATAACAATCCTTTAATAGTTGGTAGTGCTGCTCAAACAGTTCAAAAGCTTTGCGGCTGTCTGAAATATAAGCTGCCCGGCGAACAACACCCCCAAGGCTTTTTTCTGTTCCCCAACGGGTGCGGTAATTGTACAACCAGTTTTGTGATTTCATATAGGGAAACATACCTGCGAAGTAAGGCGGAAGAACATGCTGCCATTCATCTACGGTGGCATACACTTTATGTGAGAAAGCTTCGAGGCGCTGCTCTGTAAATTCATCCTGATCGGCTGCCAGGAAATGATCATAGACCACATCCACAAAAGCGCCGCTGTATAAACGATAGTGGGGACGAAAGACTTCTTTGGCTTCTTTTGTTGCAGAATGAGTATCGGTATAGCTGTCAATGGCCCGGTGAAGTGTAATCCCTTTTTGTATGTTCTCCGGGTAATCGAATTTTTTCTTTCCCTTGACAAAATCACTGATAAGATTGCCAACCAGAATTTCAGGATGATCGAATGACAGGTATGCGTGGGCCAGGTAATTGATAGGAAAATGATTGACAGGTGAGAAGATCAGCTAATTTACTGATTCTACCTGTCAATCGGATTTTGCTGTTAGCATCCTGTTACTTCATAATCCTCTTTTCTTTTCTCTGTACATCCTGAAAGAATAAACAACGGGAACAAGCACCAGCACCACCATCAGCGGAATAAACAGCCATATTATCGTTTTTTCAGGAATGAAAAGACTAACCAGGGCAAAGAGCAATCCTCCCCAGAACCACAACTTGCCGGCAAGGCTATGTGTTTTGCGCCAGTTTTCATCATCGCTCAGTGTCCAGGGCAGGCGGATGCCGGCAAAATAATTGGGTTTGATTGAGTGCATGTAGTTGCCGATAAACGCAAACATCAGCCCGATCAGCGGGAACATATAACGGCTCAGCACAAGATTGCCATTTGCTGCAGAGGCTATAATGATGCAGCCCAGTGCAGCTATAAATACAACGGCACCTGTTGCCAGTTTGTTGAACACAGATGAATTGTCTTTGGTTTTTCTTTTCGGATCAAAAATGTGGATGTTTTGCAGCAGCAGGTAAATCCCAAATGAAACAACGGCAAGAATGCCTGCTACAATCCAGAGCTCTGATTTGCTACCGATGCGGTCGGGTTCCATGCTGGCATTATAATGCAGCGCCACTTTTTCGGGTAGTTTGTTCCAGACAATAGCAAGATATCCGGCCGGCACCAGGCTGACCAGCAACATCAGCAGATTTCTTGTAAGCACATTATTTTTCATATAAGCTGTTTTTATTTCTTTTTTGATTTGAATTGCATGAACCATTTCAAAAGTTCATCCACTACCGTTGTGTTCAGCGAATAATAGACATATTGCCCGTCTTTTTCTGCCGTCACCAGTTTGGCCTGTTTTAGCAGGTCGAGATGATGTGATACACTAGGCCAGCTCATGCTGAACTTTTCAGCGATCTCGCCGGCTGTCAGGTCTTTTTCCTGCAGCATTTCCAGTATTTCCCGCCGGGTAGGGTCATTCAGCGCTTTAAAAACTATGTTCATACATACGGTTGATTCATTAATTATTTAGACAAATATCTAAATATTTAATCAACTTTTCAAATCTTTTTTTGTTGCAGGCAGCTTTTCAGTTACAGGCGGTTATAAAGAAATGATGACCGGTTCGCATTTGTTCATCATTGTTAACCCTGTTTAACAACGACACCCATTAATCACAATTGGCTTGTCATCGCTTGTAACACGATCTACATTTGTATCGTCAAACTAATGACAAAACCAATTAAGCAAACCTGACCATTAAATAATTTTTGTATGAAAAAGTTTATCCTTGCGCTGATCATTACCATAGGTTCTTTCAGCGCTTTTGCATTCCCCGGCGAAAATGAAGTGGATCCCAAAGTGCTCGAATCTTTCAAAAATGAATTTGCTGCAGCAAAAGAAGTAAGCTGGACCACCGGCGCAAGCTTTTACAAGGCAGAGTTTACTTTCAACAGCCAGCATGTTACTGCATTTTACGGACTGGATGGTGAGCTGATGGGGATTTCCCGTAACATCACTTCGCTGGACCTGCCTATTACCTTGCAGGCAAGCCTGAAAAAATCGTATGGCGATTACTGGATCAGTGATCTTTTTGAACTCACCAAAAGAAGCAGCACCTCTTACTATATCACTCTTGAAAATGCCGACACCCAGGTGGTATTAAAAGCAACGGCTGACGAGGGATGGACTGTCTATAAGAAAGTGAAAAAAGTTTAATTAATTCCGGGTTCCGCTTGCAACACAGGCAGCGGATACTGACAGGCAGTTAGTTTTGGTGTGTGGTAAAAAACAAGCCCCGATTCTGCGATTTTGTCAAAGGATGCGGGGTTTTGTTTTGCTTTTCTTTTCTCTCATTTGTTATTCCTTATTAACAAATACATCCACCAGTCACTATTCACTTGACCTGGCCTGTGACTGACCTTATTTTTGATACGACATCACAATCATTAACCCGCCTGCTCACAGAGTCTGCGACCGGCTGGCAGGCTTAAACCTTAAATTATGAAAAAGTTCATTCTTTCACTTTCCTTATTGTTGACAATTGCCGCAGTGGCTGTGGCCAATGTTTACAACGACACCAATCCCCGTATCAAAGCCTCGTTTGAAAAAGAATTTGCTGGCGCTGAGCAGGTGAGATGGAGCCGGTCCGGCGATTACAGCAAAGCTAGTTTTGTTGTATCGGGGTTTCGGGCCGAGGCATGGTTCAGCAACGATGGTGAACTGGTAGTAGTAGCTCGCAGCATTTTCTACAACCAGTTGCCCATGGCAGCCATGCGTTCGTTGGAAAAAGCCTATCCCAATGTTACCATGATAGAGATCATGGAGATCACCACCCAATCAGGCACCCGCTACAACCTCTCTTTTGAACAAAAGGAAAAGAAATTCAAAGCAGTACTTTACCCGGACGGTTCCATCTCAGATGTGTACCGGATAAAAAGAAAATAAGAAAATTACATAGCAGCACATGAGGTATGCCCTGTCTCACATGGTGAGGCGGGGCTTTTTGCTGAATCCTTTATTTTTGCGGTTCTCATCCGCATTGTCTCACCATATTGTGATCCGAAGGCGGTCTTTCAAAATTTTGAAAATGAACAAAGGACCCGTTTCTCAATTCATTCAGCACCATTATCGTCATTTCAACGCTGCTGCATTGATGGATGCTGCCAAAGGCTATGAACAACATTTGCTCGAAGGAGGAAAGATGATGGTGACACTGGCCGGCGCCATGAGTACCGGTGAACTGGGCATATCGCTGGCTGAAATGATCCGCCAGGGAAAAGTGGACATCATCAGTTGCACCGGCGCCAATTTGGAAGAGGATGTGATGAACTTAGTGGCGCACTCACATTACAAACGTATTCCAAACTACCGTGACCTTACTCCGGAGCAGGAGTGGGAACTGCTCGAAAATCATTATAACCGGGTAACAGACACCTGCATTCCCGAAGAAGAGGCTTTTCGCCGCCTGCAAAAGCACCTTGTGAAGCAATGGAAGGATGCAGAAGCAAAAGGCGAACGATATTTCCCGCATGAGTTTTTATACAAAACCGTTTTAAGCGGTGAACTGAAACAATATTATGAGATTGACCCGAAGGATAGCTGGATCGTTGCGGCGGCAGAAAAAAATATTCCCATTGTGGTGCCGGGCTGGGAAGACAGCACCACCGGAAACATATTCGCCAGTTATGTGATCAAAGGTGAACTGAAAGCTGATACGGTGAAAAGCGGGATTGAATACATGGTGTGGCTGGCCGACTGGTATCGCCAAAACTCATCCGGCAAAGGGGTGGGGTTTTTCCAGATCGGCGGCGGCATTGCCGGTGATTTTCCCATTTGTGTGGTGCCGATGATGTACCAGGACCTGGAGTGGCATGATGTGCCGTTCTGGAGTTATTTCTGCCAGATCAACGATTCCACAACATCCTATGGTTCTTATTCCGGCGCTGTGCCCAATGAAAAGATCACCTGGGGCAAACTGGATATTAATACTCCTAAGTTTATTGTAGAAAGTGATGCAACGATCGTGGCGCCACTGATCTTTGCGTGGGTGCTTGGGTGGTAATACCTTAATTTGATAATATGAATTCAAAACTTGAAGAATTATATCTGGAAGCGGAGGCTGACATTAAGAATGGAAATTATGCAGAGGCTTTCAGGAAGTATGAAGTGATTCTTGAGGAAGAACCGGCCAACGGTCCTACATTAAATTCCCTCGGATGGCTCAGTAAAACACAAATTGAAGATTACCAGAAAGCTGAAACATATTACCTGGCTTGTATAAAGGCAAACCCTTCTTATCCTCATACCTATCATAACTATGCAACATTGCTGACAGATATGGAGCGATTTGAAGAATTGGTTGATCTTCTTCAGCGTTGTTTTAGCGTTGCTTCCATCGAAAAGTCGTGGGTTTACATGAAGTTTGGATTCATGGAAGAGCTGCGGTTAGATTTCCAGGAAGCTATAAACTACTATGAGAAAGCGATACTGGTAGCACTGAGTGATGAAAAGATAAAAGACTACCAGGCAAATATTGACAGGTGCAGGAATAAGATTGAACTATCCAAAAATCATAAAAAGTGGTTGGAAGCATTGAAAAGGTAGAAGGGCTAGCCCTTCAGTTCCTTTTTAATTCTATTAGCTTCAACAGCGCTTTGAAACCCTGCAATGATCAGGTAGATCAGGAGGGCTTTTACCAACCAGCCCCGGATAGCGGCCCTTCCATCAGTAATAATAATCGTATAAACCCACACGGCGGCAATGAGCAGCGCACCTATTATCATTGCCGTCAACGGCTCTTTTAAGGAAAGAAAGGCAAGACCAATAAAGAGGACAGGCACCACCAGTATCACCAGGATTGTTGCCGGCAAAACGGCCCTGGCCACAGCCAAACCGATCAGGTCGCTCAAAAAAATAAATGCTGCAGCTGCAAACAACTTGTTTCTCACTTTCCGGGTGTAGATAAATAGCAGTTCCTTTTGAGTTTCCTGGTAGTTGTCAAACAGTCCCTGTTCAGGGGCGGCTTCATGCTGGTTTTCGTCCATGATTGCTGTATTCTCTGGTGAAAATAAATAAGAAAAGCGTCCCCGGGGGAACGCTTTTCTTATTTACCAGAAACCTCTTGGTTTCTCCAGCTTTAAATCTCTCTTCAACACCCTTCGCTATGCTCAGGGTGACAGTGATCATCCAATGTTTTAGAACCCTCTCGGCTTTTCCAGCTTCAGATCTCTTTTCAACATGTCTGGTCTGTTGGCCATTTCCCAGGCGGTATAGAAAACCAACTGTGCCCTCTTTGCCATCAGCGGATAGTTTATTTTATCCGGTGTGTCGGTGGGGCGGTGATAGTCGGCATGTGTGCCATTGAAATAAAAGATCACCGGCACTCCCTTTTCAGCAAAATTGTAATGATCGCTGCGGAAATAAAAACGATTGGGATCGTTAGGATCATTGTATTTGCGGTCCAGTTTCATCTTCATGTAAGCGTTGTTCACGTTGTCGGTAATAACAGCGAGGTCAGAACTCAGCTTATCATCACCGATGATGTAGATATAATTGGCGGAGTCTTTTGCATTTTTCTGGTATTCGGATCCTACTCTTCCGATCATATCAATGTTGAGGTCAACAGTAGTTTTTTCCAATGGAAAAACCGGGTTGTCGGAATAGTATTTACTTCCCCACAAACCCTTCTCTTCACCGCTGACTGTCATAAACAAAATGCTGCGACGGGGCCCTTTGCCTGCTTTTTTTGCTTCTGCAAAAGCCTTTGCCAGTTCCAGCACACCGGTGGTGCCGCTGCCGTCATCATCAGCGCCGTAGTAGATTGTGGTATCATTTCTCTTGCCCACATGATCATAGTGTGCAGTAATAACTACATATTCATCTTTCAGATCGGTGCCTTCGATCACTCCCAGCACATTTGACACCTGCGTGGTTTGTGTGATCTTGGAAAAACCAAGGTCCACTTCTGCAGCATAGGTTTTGCTTTCGATGGCGTTGTTCTTGGCAAGATCAAAAACGTTTTTGCCTTTTTGCCCCAGTATGTCTGCGGCGATATCACCTGAAATATTAAATGTGAAAGCCGGTTGTGAAGCACGGTAGCTGTTCATGCTCCAGTTGCTGCTGGCAGCGCCGGCTCTTCTGGGAAAATTGGAAGCTACAAACAAAACAGCCGAAGCACCTTTGCCCAGGGCAGCATTCATTTTACCAAAAGAAGAGGAAGGCGAACGAAAACCCTGTTGGGAAGCCGTGTAGCCTGCCGGGGTTCCGTCCAATATCATCACTAATTTTCCAGCAACATTCAGGTCTTTATAATCATCTCTTTTGTCACCATCGCTGATACCATAACCGGCAAAGACCACTTCGGAGAAACGCATCTCGGCGGCATAGTTGGTTGGTTGCGGCTGGTAATCCTTGTTGAGCTCAAAAGAGTTGCCATTCACTTTGAGATTGGCCCCGGCCACAGAATCCTTGTAAAGCGGGTAGTATTGGCGATAGCTTCCTTTGTTTCCCGGTACCAGACCGATGGATTTAAAATACTCTTCGATGTAGTTAGCTGCTTTTTCGAGGCCGGGGGAAGGAGTATCCCTTCCTTCCATTTCCGCACTGGCAATGATATAAAGATGTTTCTTCATATCATCGGCATTAATGGTCTTTGCCATTTTTTCAGCGACCTTGTCTTTTTTCTGTGCAATGGCAATAGTTGCCGGGAGCGATAGCAGCAAAACAATAAATGTTCTCCTCATAGATTTTTATTTGATGTTGATAAGCAATAAAAATAGCCTGTTTGATGAAACAGGCCATAAAAAAATGATGATTGGTTTTGGCTCTATCAGGCGCAGGCAATTTTTTCCACCCTGCGGCCATGGCGGCCTCCCTCAAAGGCTGTTGTCATGAATATGCTTACCATCTTTTCTGCATCGCCTTCCCTCACAAAACGGGCAGGTATGCAAATGATATTGGCATCGTTGTGTTCGCGGCACAACTGTGCCAGCTCTTCTCCCCAGCAAATGGCAGCCCGGATGCCCTGGTGTTTATTTGCTGTGATCGCCACACCATTGGCGCTGCCGCATAGTAAAATTCCAAATGCATAGTTGCCACTTTCTACAGCGTTGGCCACGGGGTGGGCAAAATCAGGATAATCCACCGAATCTTTTGAATGAGTGCCGAAATCTTCAAACGGAAATCCTTTGCCCTCAAGAAAAGAGATCAGTTCTTCTTTGTAATCATACCCGGCATGGTCGCTGCCAATGGCGATGGGCTTGCTGAGGTCAAAAGGAGAGTTCATAACAACGAGTTAGAATTAAGAAATACGAACTGCGCAAAAACACAATACAAAGCTAAATGGATTCTGTGACTTGAAGGCTTCGTAATTCAAACTTTGTACTTCTTACCTGTTAATCAGCTCCATTCTTTCATTTCTTTTTCCTGTCGCCGGTTGATGCGGGCAGCAATGATGATACTGGCTTCAAAAAGAAGGTATAAGGGAATTGTTACAATAGTCAGGCTGAACGGATCGGTGGATGGAGTGATGATCGCTGCGGCTATCAGTATGATAATAAAAGCATGTCGCCTGTATTTGCGCAGGAAACGGGCCGTGATGATACCGATCTTGGTCAGCACCATTACCAGCAGCGGCATCTGGAACAAAATGCCGATACCAACAGTGGTGTAAATGAGATTTTCCAGGTAATCGGAAAACGACGGCATGATGGTTATTTGTTCACTGAGTTTGTAGTTAAAATAAAAATTCACCATGAAAGGGGTAAGAATAAAATAACCAAACAACACCCCGCCAAAAAAAAGTATAGAAACCCAAAAGATTACGCCGCGGGTTCTTTTTAGTTCCTTTTGTGAAAGGGCGGGTTTTACAAAACGCCAGAATTCCCAGAAGATATAAGGAAATGCAACAATGAACCCGCCCATGAATGCAAGGGTGAAGGAAGCGATGAACTGTCCTGTCATTCTTGTTTCGAGAAAATTGGCTTTTACCTGCTCAAAGCAAAGTGTGTCGCCGATGCCTATGCTTTGTCCAAGACTGCAAAGCCAGCGGGAAGAGATAAAATCAGTCCGGGTAGGCGCAAATAAAATATGATCTACTACAAAATCAACATTGATGAAAATAATAATAGCGCCAACAATAACGGCAATTACTGATCTTATTACATGCCAGCGTAATTCCTCCAGGTGATCAATAAAGGACATTTCGCCTTTTTCATCCTTTTTCCGCCTATTGATAAAATCGAGCAGCGCCATAGTTGTTTGCCAAAAGTGCCGCAAAGATAAGGAGCGGCGGCCCGATGTAGTATACAGATTCTGTATAAAGGTTGCCAACCTTAGATGCAAACATTCACCTGTATCATAAATAAATACAAAGGCCGTCAACCTTTTTCATAACAGCGGACTGATTCCGGCGACATTTGTACTTTAGCAGAACCAAGTTTTAACTGAAACGGTTATTTTATGACAGAGGCCTATGTTCATTCCACCGTAAAGCACGGCATCAACAACATTGAGTTCTTTCATCCCCAAAGCAACTCGCTGCCCGGTCACCTGCTGGCCCAATTGGCAAAATCCATCCGGCTTGCCGGGGATGATGCTGAAACCAAGGTGATTGTCCTGCGGTCGGCTGGTGAAAAGGCATTTTGTGCAGGGGCCTCTTTTGATGAACTGGCAGCAATCAAAAATGAAGATGAGGGTTTGCAGTTTTTCAGCGGGTTTGCCCATGTCATCAACGCTATGCGAACCTGCCCCAAATTCATTATTGGCCGCATTCATGGCAAATGCGTGGGCGGCGGCGTGGGGCTCGTTGCTGCAATGGATTATGCCATTGCTGTGGAAGGAGCTGAAGTGAAGCTGAGTGAATTGGCTGTAGGCATCGGGCCGTTTGTGGTGGGCCCTGCCGTGGAAAGAAAGATCGGAACATCTGCCTATTCTCAATTAGCCATTGATGCAGCTATGTGGCGCAATGCTGACTGGGCACGGCGCAAAGGATTGTTTGCTGAGCTGCATCCTGATACAAACAGTATGGACGAATCGCTGGAAAAACTGAGCAACACATTGGTTCATTCCAGTCCTGAGGCGATGGCGGAAATGAAAAAAGTGTTCTGGCAGGGAACGGCTCACTGGGATCAGTTGTTGATGGAAAGGGCAAAGATCAGCGGAAGGCTGGTGCTGAGTGATTTTACCAGGGAAGCTATTGCCAAATTCAAAGCCCCCAAACTTCCTAAAGGGGGCTAAGCTATGCAGCAGTTTGATTCAACCAATTTTTACAGGTATTGTGATTTGCTTTCCCGTAAGGATAAAGATTTGCGGAGAGTGATAAAGGAACATGGCTATCCGCCTATGTGGACAAGACCGGCCACTTTTCAAACATTGGTACTGACCATACTCGAACAACAGGTGTCGCTGTCGTCAGCCTATGCTGCGTTTAAAAAATTACGGAACAAAATCGGATATGTGACCCCGGAGAAAATACTTTCCCTCACCGACGAAGAAATGAGGAACTGTTATCTTACCCGGCAAAAAATGGGCTATGCAAGAGGCCTGGCAGAAGCGGTGAAGTCAAAAAAAATTAAAATAAAAAAATTATCTGCTCTACCTGATGAGGAGGTGCGGGGAGAACTGATACAACTAAGAGGCATCGGTGACTGGACAGTCGATGTGTTCCTTATGCATGCCCTCAGAAGAACAGACCTTTTTCCATTGGGTGATATTGCGTTGGTAAACAGCCTGAAGTTTATAAAACAATTGCCGAAAGAAGTAAGCAAAGAGAAAATGCTGAAGATCGCCGAACCCTGGCGGCCCTACAGAACAATTGCTTCGATGATACTGTGGCATGATTATATTAAAAAGCGCAACATTAAGCTACAGGCATAAATAAGAGTTACTACCATCTCTTTCTCTCCTTTGTCTCTTAGCCTTAGATATTCAATCCCCCGCAAACACTGATCGTTTGCCCGGTGATATAAGCTCCCATATCAGAAGAGAGAAACAAGCAAACATTGGCAATCTCCTCTGTCGAAGCAAAACGGCCCAACGGGATACCGGCTTTGTATTTCTCTTCACCTTCGCCGTCTTTCAGATAACTGGTCATATCCGTTTCCACAAAACCAGGCGCAATTGCATTGCAACGGATATTGCGGCTGCCCAGTTCTTTTGCCACCGATTTGGTGAAACCAATGATGCCGGCTTTGCTCGCCGCATAACTGCTTTGTCCGGCATTGCCCATTTCGCCTATCACGGAACTCATATTGATGATAACGCCATTTCTTGCTTTCATCATCGGCTTGATGACCTGTTTGGTCATATAAAAAACACTGTTCAGGTTTGTTTTTATCACATCATCCCACTGATCAGGGCTCATGCGGAGCAATAAATTATCTTTTGAGATACCGGCATTGTTGATGCATATATCCACTGTGCCAAATTCCTTCACCACATCATTTACGAATGCCTCACATTGCGCAATATCACCGGCATTGCTTTTATATCCTTTGGCTTTCACACCGAGTGCTGCCAGTTTTGCTTCTAAGGCCGCTGCTTTTTCAGCACTGCTGTCACTTACATAAGTGAAGCCAATATTAGCGCCATGTTCAGCGAACTTCAATGCTACTCCTTCGCCAATACCACGGGCAGCGCCGGTGATGATGGCCACTTTTCCGTCAAGTAATTTCATTTGTTGTTGTTTATATGGACAAATGTAGATGAATTGATCAATCAATAATGAGTTGTAATATCTCTTCCAGGTATTTCCGGTCATTCGATAGTCTCGGTACTTTATGTTGCCCTCCCAGTTTTCCTTTGTTGCGCAGCCATTCGGTGAAAGTTCCTTTTTTCACAGCATGAACCAATGGCATCCGCAGGGCAATATCCTTGTGCCGCTTGGCTTCATAATCGCCATTCAATGATTTTAGCGCAGCGTCAAGCTCCCTGGTAAACCCGTCTATGTCCGCCGGCTCATTTTCAAATTCGATCAGCCATTCATGGGCGCCGTTGCTGCTGTCTGAAAAATAAACCGGCGCCGCCGTGTAATCATTGACAACAGCTCCTGTTTTTTCTGAAGCAACAGTAATGGCTTTGTCAGAATTGTCCACGATCACTTCTTCTCCAAAAGCGTTGATATAATGTTTCAGCCTTCCTGATACTTTTATCCGGAAAGGTTTTAGCGAAACAAACTGGATGGTGTCGCCTACAATATATCTCCACAATCCGCCATTGGTGCTGACAACAAGGGCATAATTTTTTCCCAATTCCACATCCTGCAACCCAAAAGTTTGCGGATGTTTTTTGCCATATTCACTTACCGGCATAAACTCCATGAAGATGCCATGATCTATAAACAGCAGCATACCTTCTTCGCCGGGCTTGTCTTGTGCGGCAAAAAAACCTTCACTGGCATTATACATTTCGAGGTAATGAATGTCTTTGCCGATTATTTTTTGAAACTGTTCTTTATAAGGCATAAATGAAACGCCGCCGTGCATATAGAGTTCCAGCGATGGCCACACTTCGCTCATCGTTTTTTTGCCGGTCATCTCGAGGATGCGTTTAAATAAAACCAGGGTCCAGGTGGGCACACCTGAGATGGAGGTCACATTTTCTTTGATAGTGCTGGTGGCCAGTTTTTCAATCTTGCTTTCCCATTCATCCATCAGGGCAATGCTGAGATCAGGTGTCCGCAGCCAATGTCCCCAGAATGGTGTGTTTTGCAGCAGCACAGCGCTGAGATCGCCATACTGCGCTTCGTTATTCATTGGGTTGATGTTGTGGCTGCCACCGATCACCAACCCTTTCCCGGTAAGCAATTCTGAATCAGGGTTGAACTGGTAGTATAAGGTCAAAACATCTTTTGCTGCTTTGAAATGACAATCTTCCAGGCTTTCATCACTGATGGGGATGAACTTGCTTTTATCGCTGGTAGTGCCGCTGCTTTTGGCAAACCAGTAAACTGGAGTATTCCAGAGAAGATTCTGTTCACCATTCATGATCCTTTCAATGTAGGGCTTCAGGTCCTCGTATTCATGTACAGGAACTGCGTCTTTAAAAGATTTCACATTGAAAAGCTGTGAGAAATTATACTTTCTGCCAAATTCGGTATACTGTGCTGATGTGACCAGGTCCTGGAGCACTTCCCTTTGCGCATCCAAAGGATGATCTCTCCATCCTTCGATGCGCCAGAGCCGCATACGGGCAAGGGATGATATGGCAGGCGACAACAGTTTCATGCTGAAGGCAAAATAGAGAAATTAAAGGAATAGAGAAAACTTACGGTTCTTTTGATACTTCTGATGCTTTGATGGCCTCCTCATGCAAATAATCCTTGCGTTTCAGTTCAAAATTCCGGCCGAGATATAAACGTCTCACATCTTCATCAGCAGCCAGTTCTTCCGCCGTGCCGTGTTTGAATATTTTTCCCTCAATAAGCAAATAAGCCCGGTCACAGATAGAGAGAGTTTCGGTCACGTTATGATCAGTGATGAGAATGCCGATATTCTTGTGTTTAAGTTTGGCAACAATAGCCTGTATATCTTCTACAGCAATAGGGTCAATACCTGCGAAAGGCTCATCCAGCAAAATAAATTTTGGATCAACAGCCAATGCCCTTGCGATCTCAGTTCTTCTTCTTTCACCGCCGCTCACCACATCGCCATTGCTTTTGCGGACATGGTGCAGGTGAAATTCATCTAATATTGATTCTAATTTATCTTTTTGTTCCCGTTTGCTCAGGTTGGTCATTTCCAGCACAGCCAGTATATTATCCTCCACACTCAGCTTGCGGAATACGGAGGCTTCCTGCGGCAGGTAGCCAATGCCCATCTTGGCTCTTTTATACATTGGCAGTTTAGTGATGTTTTCATCGCCAAGAAAAACTTCTCCCTGGTCGGGTTTTATCAGCCCCACCACCTGGTAAAAGGAAGTAGTTTTGCCGGCACCATTAGGTCCCAGCAGCCCCACAATCTCACCCTGTTTCACCTCAAAGGAAACATGGTTGACCACCACACGTTGCCCGTATTTCTTTACCAGGTCTTTTGTCTGAATTGCTAACGGCATTGGGCAAAAATAAGGGTTCGGCTAAAACCGGCTGAAGTTAAGCCTGCATTTAACCCAACTTTTCATTATAGTTTATAACTTCAATCGGGATGAGGATGTTTTTTTCCATAGTATTTGTGCTGGCAGTCTTTGGGGCCAGCAGCCAGGAGGGAGAGCTGCTTTCATTTGAACGGATCAGGGGACTTTCGCAAAACACAGTTTATTCCATGCTCAGGGACCGGCAGGGATTTTTTTGGGTAGCAACAGCCAGTGGATTGAACAGGTATGACGGGGTCGAAATGAAAGCCTATAAACCCTCTTTTGGAAATGCAGCAGGACAAATGAAAGGCAGAATCATCCGCTCTGCCCTTTTGGAGGATGACGAAGAGCAGATCTGGTTTTCAACAGACATTGCCGTACATAGCTTCAACAAACGCACCCGTTTATTTACCCAACACAAACTTTTTTTTGCCAATAAAAAGGAGCAGGAAGGGGTGGAACAAAAAGCAGACATAGAAACTTTTGCGAACCCCCTGCTTAAAAAAGATAATTATATATGGTTTGCTACTGCCGGCGGAGGGTTGTATGCATTGAATACAAAAAACGGGAACTGTATTTCTTATCCTGTTTCAATGAAGGATGATAGAAACGGCAAAATAACCCTGATGTATAATGCCACATATGATGCAAATAATCGTCTTTGGTTTGCCAGTAATAAAGGCCTGCTGTCATTTGATTTGAGCAAAAAGGAATGGAAATGGCTTATAAAAGGGGTTTCTTTATTTGCTATCACCAGTTGCAATGATACTCTTTACACTGGAAACAATGATGGAATAACCTGGATTGATCCCGCAACATTATCAACAGGTGTTGTTGCCATCAACGGCAAACCTGCTCATATACCAGGGGGAATGATCAGGTGTTTTTATACAGATGAACAAAAAAATACCTGGGCCGGAGACCAGACTGGGAATGTCTATCTCAAATCATCTCAGGATAGTCAGTTTTCCTGGAAGGGTAATATCAACGGGTACCCGCCGGCACAAACACTTTTTCCGGTGTATAGTATCTATGCAGATAACACCGGGAATCTCTGGACAGGAGCAGATGTCCTGGGATTGTCAAAAGCAGAAATTAATCCGATTCCTTTCAGGAAATTTCCTGCGGCCTCTTCTGCCGGCAATGGAATACAAGACCTGTTCATTCATTCCATTTACGAGGATGAAGATGAAAATATCTGGCTGGGCACATTTCAGAATGGTTTGCTGAAACTGGACCCCAAAACTGGCAAAACCACCCAGGTGCAGTTTCCCTACTTTGACCCTTTACTTCCTTATGCCAAATCGGTTCCGCTGGTAAAACAAGACGATAGCGGCAACCTATGGACAAGCTATTCCGGCCATTTATATATAAAAGAAAAGGGGAAGAAGAACTTCATTCCCCTTAAAATACCTTTTCCGCCTGATTACCTTCAGTCACCTCAATTGTGGGCAATGACCAGTTATAAAGAAGGTTGGTTATTGGCGACCAATATTGGTTTGTACCTGGTCTCTAAAAAACAGGGTCAGTACAATATCAGCCATTTAAAAGAATTTGCAGGTACAAAGATCACAACAGTCTGGACAGGGCCGGATAAACAAACCTGGGTGGTGCCCGAAACCGGCGGAATATATATTGCTTCTGCAGTGGAAGAACTTAATAATGCAAAACGGATATTTACCGGTGAAAACATAAAGGCTGTCCGATATGATTCCTTGGGGCGGTTGATATGGATATGCACGGCCAGTGGACTTATAGCATACAGCGCCGAAAGCGAAAAGTTCAAAATTTATACCGAAGCCAATGGGTTGCCGAACAGTTATGTTTATGGCATCCTTATTAAGAACGATGATGTTTGGGTGAGTACGAACAATGGTCTTGCAACAGGGAAAATGCAATTTGATGAGGGAGCCCTTTTTCCTGATATCAGGTTTTTAACGTTCACCGAATCTGAAGGGCTTCCGGCCAATGAATTCAATACCGGGGCTTATCATCATGGCCGCAGCGGCAAGATGTATTTTGGTACAGTGAAGGGCGTCACCTGGTTCCAGCCTGAAGAAGTCCGGATGCAATACCCCTTACCTGTGATGCGGCTGATTGATTTTCGGGTGAATGATAAAGAAGCGGATTCTGCAACAGCGCCGGAGTTTGTCAGGAATATCAGGCTGACATACAGAAATAATAATTTGTTTTTTCGTTTTCGGGCAATAGACTATAACAATGCTGATAAGATCAGGTATGCCTACCAACTCGAAGGATGGGATAAGAGTTGGGTTTATAGCGGCAGCTTAAACGAAGTGAGATACAATAACCTAACTCCCGGCAATTATGTGTTTAAAATTAAGGCAGCAAACGGTTCGGGGGTGTGGGGTGATAAAGAGTATACGGTTTCCATCAGCATTGCTCCCCCGTTTTGGAAAACATGGTGGTTTTATAGTCTTGTAGTCCTCCTGCTGATGACAGTCCTGGTTCTGCTGACCCGTTATTTTGCCCAGCAAAAGCTGAAGCAAAAAGTTATGGCACTGGAAAGACAAAAAGAAATTGATAAGGAACGGCAGCGCATCTCAAGAGAGATGCACGATGATATTGGCGCCGGGCTCACGCAGATCACCCTGATGAGTGAATCAGCCAAAACAAAGCACAAGGCCGGGGAACTTGATGAAATTGCCCAAACCAGCCGTCAGTTGGTGAGCAATATGAGTGAGATCATCTGGAGCCTGAACCCGGAAAACAAAACACTGGACCAGTTGCTGGCCTACCTGCGGGAGCAATTAAATAAACAACTGGAATACTCAGGCATTCATTATTCTATCCGGCTTCCTGAAACAGGCAACGACATTCTATTGACAAACGAACAACGACGCAATATTTTATTGGTCACAAAGGAAATCGTCAACAATGCCATTAAATACAGCAAAGCCGGGAATATATCAGTGAATGCAACTTTGCAGGATGGCAGTCTTGGCTTTGAAATACAGGATGACGGAACAGGGTTTGATATAAATGGAAAATATACCGGTAGTGGCCAGCGAAATATAAGGCAAAGGATTGAAGAGCTGGGTGGGATATTGAAGATTGAATCAGTACCGGGAAAAGGAAGCAGCTTTGTTTACCATATACCTTTACAGGCTACTACTTAAATCACATTTTTAAGCAAAGCACAATACCGACATTTGAATGGTGAATATAAATTCTATAGCGATCATAGAAGATGATGACAAAGTTCGTCATTACCTGGCAGAGCAAATTCAGCTGTATATTGAAGTGGGTGATCTGCGGGTTTTTGGAGATGCTGAAACCGCATTGAAAGAGCTGACAGCAGAACCTGTCGAGATCGCCTTGTTTGATGTGAACCTGCCTGGCATGAACGGTATTGATTGCATTCAGCGGCTTAAGATGCTGCACCCCCGTATGCAGATGATGGTGCTGACAGTGTATGATAACCCCGACACTATTTTTAATGCATTAAAGGCGGGTGCCACCAGTTATTTACTAAAATCAACACCTGCAGAAAAAATACTGGAGGCCATTGCTGAAGTGCAGCAAGGCGGGAGCCCCATCAGCAGCCAGATTGCCCGGAAAGTGATCGAAGCTTTTTCGGTGAAAGAAAAAACCAACGAATATTTTCAGGAACTGAGCCGCCGGGAACAGGAAATACTCGAACAGCTCAGCAAAGGATATCGTTACAAAGAGATCGCCGATAAATTATTTGTCAGTCTTGATACGGTCCGCACACATATCCGTAATATTTACGATAAGCTGCAGGTAAACAACAGGGCGGCAGCATTGAAGAAAACAGGTTTTCTTTAATGCGCCTACTACTTTTTTCACATTTAATGCAATTTCCCCAAAGGATATTTTTATTGAAACAAAGGCTGATTCTGATCAAGTTAAAAACTATTAAGCGAAGTACTAATCAATTACAGTAATTAAATTTTTAAATGAAAAAACTGAACTGTTTTATTGTTGTTTTTCTTTTTCAAATTGCGTCTGTAAATGCCCAGTTTGCAGATACCCTTACAGTTGTCGAGTTTGAAACGGACGAACCGACGTTTTATAAAATTGCGTTTAAAAAAAGAGGAGCCGATTATTTTTATATAACGGGAAATAAAGAAGAGAAAGTTTTTTATAGTGAAATAAAAAACGGGTTGACACGGCATATTATGAATGACAATGATGGCGGTTACTCGGTTCATTTAATTAATAATGCAGGCAAGGGATACTATCAGTATTTGCCAGTCGTTAGTCTTGACTCTTTAAGCTATGCAAAATCATACACACCTGATCTGAAAGTATTCGACTATGGATTTACCAATGCCGGGCTGACCACTTATATGAAGATACCTGCATTAGATACACTTGCAAAATCAGAAGTACGGAATTTTATAATTTATCAGTATAATACTTTATTAGCTCTAAAAAATTTATGTGACTATTTGGTAAAGTATACTGGCATGAGAGATGGTTTTAAAACAAGTAAGGAGCTTTATACAGTTCTTCGGGAAAGGTTTCAAACACTTTCAATTCTGAATTGGCTTACCGGCAATGGATATAGCGGGGCAAGTTATAGTACTTTTGGTTTTAACCTTATACTGTCTTCGGATAAAGCTCTGGAAGCTCTAGCAGATGAATATGCCAAAAAAGAGGAGGCCTTTTATAAGTAAGACCAAAGAGTATTTTCAGGACTTGAGCCGCCGCGAACAGGAAATGCGGGAAAAGCTGGGTAAAGGATATTGTTATGAAGAAATTCTTGACGAATAGTTACCGGTTTTGATACTATCCGCACACATCTTCTTAATATCTATGAGAAGCTACAAGTAAGTATAATGCTCCCCAAAATTAGGACAGGTGGTTAAGATATATTTTTTCATCTTAA
>CAYTGN010000027.1:0-41076 GCA_964437415.1 uncultured Chitinophaga sp.
AACCGCCGACACAAGGATTTTCAGTCCTTTGCTCTACCGACTGAGCTACCGCACCATGAGAATTTTAGATTTCCGATTTAAGACTGATCTCAATTCGGGGCAGCAAAAATAGAGGATTTCAGCCTAAATAATGCAATATTCCCTCTAAAATATTCAATTCTGTTACATGCCGTATTCACTCAGGAACTTGATCCGCATGATCTTAAGCTGCTCCCAGCTGAAATTATGCCCGGCCAGTTCTTCCTGCGCCACCTGCAGTGATGATGTGTCGCATCCTTTAAAATATTCGATGATCTCTTCCTGCTCATATTCATCAAGCATCTCATCTATGGCATAATCAAGATTGAGCCTGGTGCCGCTGGCGGCAATGGTTTCCATTTCTTCCAGCATTTCATCCATCCGCCAGCCTTTGTTTTTGGCGATGGTTTCCAGCGAAACTTTCTTATCTGTATTCTGAATGATATAAACCTTGCTGCCGCTTTTGTTCACCACACTCTTCATCACAAAATCATCCGGCTTTTCGATATTGTTTTCTTCCACATACCTGGCGATCAGTTCCACAAACGGTTTTCCATATCGTATTGCTTTTCCTTTACTCACTCCCTGGCATTTTTCCAGTTCGGTAACGGTGGTGGGGTACATGGTGGCCATATCCTGCAATGATGTTTCCAAGAAAATCACAAAAGGCGGCAGGTTTTTCTTTTTGGCTTCTTTCTGCCGCAATTCTTTCAGCATTTCGAACAGTTTATCATCTGCTGCTGCGCCGATGGTTGTTTCAGTTCCCTCTTCATCGTCGGCATTGGCATCATCATACAGGTGGTTGAGAATAACCTTGAATGATTTTGGTTTTTTCAGGAAGGCCTCACCTTTTTTGGTAAACTTCAATACACCATACTCTTCAATATCTTTTGTCAGCATTCCTTCCAGTATCAGCTGGCGGATCAGTGAATTCCAGAACAGGCTGTCCTTATCATTACCGCTGGCAAAAATATCCAGCCCGTCATGGCGGAACATTTGTATCTGAGGAGTCAGCCGCCCGATCAGTATCTGAACAATGTATTCGGTTGCAAATCTTTCGTCGAGTATCCTGATCACTTTTAATGCGATCGTTGCCTCATCTTTTGCTTCCACTTTTTCTTTCGGATGCTTGCAGTTGTCGCAGTGACCGCAATTTTCCTTTTCATACTCTTCGCCAAAATAACTCATCAGCACTTTGCGGCGGCATACACCACTTTCAGCAAAGGCAACAGTTTCGCCGATCAATTGTGCTCCCACCTCTCTTTCGCTGAGTGGTTTGTCCCGCATCAGGTGTTCCAGTTTGCTGACATCTTTATGCGAATAGTAAAGAATACATTTTCCTTCCAGCCCGTCACGACCGGCACGGCCGGTTTCCTGGTAATAATTCTCAATAGATTTTGGAATATTGTAGTGAATGACAAAACGGATATCTGGTTTGTCAATACCCATGCCAAAGGCGATAGTGGCGCAAATCACCTGCACCTCTTCGCTGAGAAACTGGTCCTGTCTGTCTGCCCGCAGCTTGCTGTCGAGACCGGCATGATATGCAACAGCTTTTATGCCGTTGGCCATTAAAATATTGGCCAGCTCTTCGGTTGTCTTGCGGTTCAGTGTGTAAATGATGCCGCTTTTTTCTTTCATTCCCTTGATGAAACGGACAATGCTTTCATCGGCCTGGTTCTTTTTGATCTTGGGCAGCACCTCATAGTAAAGATTGGGCCGGTTGAAAGAAGAAATGAAAATATTCGGATTCTGCAGGTCAAGATTTTTGACAATATCACTTTGCACCTTTGGCGTCGCTGTAGCTGTGAGTGCAACCACCGGCGCATCTGGATTAATCTGAATCATCATTTCCCGCAGTCTTCTGTATTCAGGACGAAAATCATGGCCCCACTCAGAGATACAATGTGCTTCGTCAACTGCGAAGAAAGAAATGGTGAGATCAGAAAAGAATTCAAGATTCTCCTGCTTGGTCAGTGTTTCCGGGGCCACATAAAGCATTTTGGTTTTCCCGGTCAGCAGGTCATCATGAACTTCTTTTATTTCTTTTTTATTGAGTGTTGAATTGAGAAAGTGGGCCACTTCATCATTGCTGCTGTAGCCGCGGACAAGGTCCACCTGGTTTTTCATCAAAGCAATAAGGGGTGAAACAATAATGGCCACACCTTCGCTTACCATGGCGGGCAACTGGTAGCAGAGACTTTTTCCACCACCGGTTGGCATGATGACAAAAGTATCATGACCGGCCAGCAGTGATTCAATGGCTTTTTCCTGTGTGCCTTTAAATTTATCAAAGCCAAAATATTCCTGGAGAGCTTTGTGCAGGTCAAATTTCTTCTTTGCGTTGCCGGCCTTTAAGCCTGGCTGTGCTGATTCTTTTGTTTTGGCCGTTTTAGCAGCAGTAGTTTTTCCGGCGGCTTTTTTAACTGTTGTTCCCATTACTCAAAAATTTCCATCGCACTTTAATAGATGCAGATTTTATTAAGATACTCATTTTTGCCCGATCCCGTTGCTGCGGCAAGGCGAATTTTTACACAGGCGGTCTGAATGATCGGGTGAATAAGTGTTTTCTCTCTGTTCATCAGGGCAATTGGCTTTGCGCCACACACCGGCAGGAATTCCTGTCGCACGGCCCTTTTTTCGGAAAGACGGCGAATTTACAACGGATTAGTGATTTTTGGCAGGTGTTTCCGTTAAAAATGAGCTGTAACGATTGCGTGACGGGTACTTCTTTGTAAATCCTCTAATTTTACCGCCACATAGAAAAGGATTGCAGCAAGGATCGTATTTGAAAAATTGAAAATCAGTTCCGCCCCCGGCGGAAGAAAGGAATGAACAAACATCACTACGTAGCAATAATGGCCGGGGGCATCGGCAGCCGTTTCTGGCCCATGAGCCGCAGCAATTTCCCCAAACAGTTTTTGGATATTCTCAATATCGGCAAAACACTTATCCAGCAAACCTTTGAACGCTACAGTAAGCTGGTGCCAAAGGAAAATATCTATATCATCACCTCGCAGGAATATGTTTCTATTGTAAAAAATCAGTTGCCCGATGTGAGTGAGGATAATATCCTGGCCGAACCATCCAAAAAGAATACGGCGCCCTGCATCGCCTATATCAGTTTTAAGCTGTTCAAAAAGGACCCCAAAGCGGTGATGATCGCAGCGCCGTCGGACAATCTTATTCTTGAAACGGATGAATTTATCCAGACGGCCACGAAGGCGCTGGATTTTGTAGACTCTATCAATGCCCTGGTGACGATTGGTGTGAAACCTACTTATCCCAACACGGGGTATGGTTATATCCAGCACGATGACCTGGTGCCGGTGCCAGGTATTTACAAGGTGAAAACCTTTACCGAAAAACCCAATAAAGAACTGGCCAAAACATTTATTGCCAGCGGCGATTTTTTGTGGAATGCGGGCATCTTCACCTGGAAAGTGAAAAACATTATTACGGCTTTTGAAAAACATTTGCCGGAGATGTATGAAGTGTTTGCGGCTGAGAAAAACAAATTCAACACGGCAGAGGAGGCGGCGGCTATTGAACAGATCTATCCGCAGTGCACCAATATTTCCATTGATTTTGGCATTATGGAAAAAGCGGAGAATGTATATGTGATACCTGCCAGTTTTTCCTGGAGCGATCTCGGCACCTGGAACAGCGCCTGGGAGAATATGGAGAAAGATTATTTCGGCAATGCTGTGGCCGGAAAGAATGTGATGGTGGTGGATGCCAGCAACTGCATGGTGCATGTGCCCGATGGAAAATTAGTGTTATTGCAGGGGCTGAATGAATATATCGTGGTGGACACAAAAGATGTGCTGATGATCTGCAAAAAAGAGAAAGAACAGGAGATCAAAGAATATGTGGCGGAGGTGAAGCGGAACAAGGGAGATAAATTTCTTTAAGTCACACCCCGGTTCGCCGGGGTTGTTTATTTTTAGGTAAATTCATTGTATGTTACCTTATCCCATTCACAACATTTTATTCCTCGACATTGAAACGGTGCCGCAGCACCCGTCTTTTGACCTGGTGCCGAATGACTGGAAAGATCTTTGGACAAAAAAGGCGGAAGCGCTGTTGCGGACAAGAGAGGAGGAAACCACCGAAAGTATTTATCCCCGCGCCGGCATCTATGCCGAGTTTGGCAAGATCGTCTGCATCAGTTGCGGGTATATACAGGGTCATGGCGACAGCAAAAAAATGACCCTGAAATCTTTTGCCGGTGATAATGAAAAAATTTTGCTGCATGAATTTTCTGAAATGGTGAACCGCTGGGCGGCCAGCGAACCTAAATTTCTCTGTGCACATAACGGGAAGGAATTTGATTTCCCTTATTTGTGCCGCCGTCTTATCATCAACCACCTGCCCATACCGGCGGTATTGAATATGTCGGGCAAAAAACCATGGGAAGTAAATCATCTGGACACGATGGAGCTGTGGAAGTTCGGCGATTTTAAAAGTTATACTTCTCTGAACCTGCTGGCCCATGCACTCGGTGTGCCTACGCCAAAAGATGATATTGACGGCAGCATGGTGTGGGAAGTGTACTGGAAAGAAAAAAACCTTGACCGCATTGTCACCTATTGCCAGAAAGATGTGGTGACGGTGGCACAGATATTTTTACGATTACAGGGAGAGGCGCTGATCAGGACGGAAAATATTGAAATCAGGTAGCACCCCAAACATTCTTTATCTTTATAGCATGACAGCCTTTCCTCATATTGCAGCCGATCCTTCCGTTTTGGGAGGCAAGCCTTGTATAAAAGGAACAAGAATAAGCGTTGAAGTGATCCTGGAATGGATAGCTTCCGGCGCCACCGCTGATGAAATTGTCAAAAAATATCCCCTGCTGACAAAAGAGGCTGTTAGCGAGGCTATCAGGTATGCAGCGCAGTTTACTAAGAATGAAATTATTGTTGAGGTAAAACCCTCTGCCTGATGGACAGCGATTCCTTTCGGTTTCTGACAGATGAAAATATTGACCCCGATGTTGTTCAGTGGATACGGCAGCGGGGACATGATGTAAAAGATATAAAAGAAGAAAAACTCTCCGGGGCGGTAGACATCACCATCCTGGACACGGCCAACAAAGAAAAAAGAATTGTCATTACCCATGACAGTGATTTCGGAAAGATTATTTTTTCCGGCTACCGCCTTCATACGGGTATCATCTTTTTAAGGCCGGGTCATATAAATGCCAGGGTTCACATCGCCTCTCTCACCGCTGTGTTCTCCAGCCTGGCCGAAACTGTATTTCCTTTTATGCTCGTTGCAGAGAACAGCACAGACAGAATAAAGATCAGGATTCGCAACCTCTAAAATTTGTTTATGACACAACGAACCAACTATTCCTCCGGCGCCAAATGGGAAGATATTGTCGGCTATAGCCGTGCTGTTAAAGTGGGCAATATTGTGGAAGTGACAGGAACCGTGGCTGTGGATGAAAACAGCCTGCTTGTTGGCAAAGACGATGCCTATGCCCAAACAAAATTCATTCTTGAAAAGATAGAAAAAGTCCTCATCCGTGCCGGTTCATCACTCAAAGATGTGGTGCGGACCCGTATGTTTGTCACCGACATCAGCCGCTGGGAAGAATATGGCAGGGCCCACGGCGAATTTTTCAACGAAATCAAACCCTGCACCTCCATGATCGAAGTGAAAGGACTGATCGCCCCGGAATATTTAATAGAAATTGAAGCAACTGCGATCATCACTGAATAACTTCGCTGCATGAGTTCACCAGCAGTTCATTCCAAACTCCCCGATATCGGCACCAGCATTTTCACCGTGATGAGCGGTTTGGCTACGCAACACAATGCCATCAATCTCGGCCAGGGCTTTCCTGATTTCCCGATGAGCAAAGAGCTGACGGCTTTGGTGAATGAAGCGATGAAGAATGATCATAACCAGTATGCGCCCATGGCCGGATGGCCGCCGCTGCTGAATGCCATTGCAGAAAAAATTGAATTCCTGTACCAGGCAAAAATTCATTCCGCCACGGAAATTACCATCACCCCCGGCGGCACCTATGCCATCTACACAGCGTTCACTACCATCCTGCAGCCCGGTGATGAGGTCATTCTTTTTGAACCGGCCTTTGACAGCTATATTCCGAATATTGAAGTGAACGGGGCTAAAGCGGTTCCCATCCACCTTGTTTATCCCGGTTATCATATTGACTGGGAGGCGGTGAAAAAAGCGATTACTCCAAAAACCAAAGCAATCATTATTAATACACCGCACAATCCCACCGGCACGGTGATCAGTGAAAAGGATATAGAGGAATTGCGAAAGATCGTTGCCGGCACCAATATCTTTATCATCAGCGATGAAGTGTATGAACATCTCATCTTTGACAATGTACCGCACCAAAGCATCCTTCGCTATCCCGACCTGTTGCAACGCAGTTTTGTTTGTTTCTCCTTTGGCAAAGTGTATAACTGCACCGGCTGGAAACTGGGCTATTGTGTGGCGCCGGCGGAATTGATGAAGGAGTACAGGAAAGTGCACCAGTTCAATTGTTTCAGTTGTTTTACGCCGACACAGGTGGCGCTGGCCACATTTTTACAGAACAGGGAAGCATATTTGTCATTGTCATCCTTCATGCAGGCCAAAAGAGACTATTTTAAACAACTGATGCAGCAAACGAGGTTCACCCTGCAGGAATCCTATGGCAGCTATTTTATCTGCGGCAGTTATGAACGCATCAGCGATGAGGCCGATAAGGATCTGGCCATCCGGCTGACTAAAGAGGTTGGGGTTGCCACTATTCCCGTTTCGGCTTTTTATCGGAACGGAAAAGATGATAAAGTGCTGCGTTTTTGTTTTTCCAAGAAAGAGGAAACACTGGAAGCGGCGGTAGAAAGGTTGATGAAGATCTAAGACTAAAGGTCTTTGGCAGGTATTTTTTTGACCTTCCCGTTTTTATCGGCTATTACGAGATACCCATTTTTCTTTTTTTCCTCGGCGATAAGACGCTGTGAAGTAATTTTTAAACCCTCTTCAATTTTGCTGTCAAGGTTGCTCCACCTGCTGTTTTTCTTTATTTTATTATTTGCTGCCACACCGCTAAGTTAATTATTTCTGTTTCTATCTCAAAACCACCTCTCGCAATAAGGGATGCCGGTGCTGATTCATTATTATACACATACCAGCGGTTGACCATAATTGTAAAAGACCGCAGATTTTTTAAACCCCTTTTTATATCTTCTGATTACAGTATCCTCAGGAATATTATGCCCGCCTTCGCTGACTCTTTTAGCAACACGTTGGCAAGCTAGTTCTGCATTGGGCAACCAGAAAAAAAGCAACACTACATTAAAGCCTTTGATCCCTGCTGTTTTTACCAGAGATAAATAAGATATGGTCGAAAGCGTTGTTTCTATGGCAAAATCTTCCTTTTCGTTCAATAGTTCTTCAATCCTATTCAGCATAATTCTGCCAGCCTGAAAACTGACAGACTCTGGGGCAAACGGCGAAAGCCCTTTGGCAATTTCATCTGCATTTACAAACTGGTAACAGTTCAGCATATCCGGCAAAACTGTTTTGGAAGCAGTTGTTTTTCCGGCTCCATTCGGACCTGCTATGATATATAGTGTTGGCATGTTGAACTGTAATTTAAACATTTACCTTTATCGCAATGAGCATTGACCACCGCTACAAAGGGATTTTTTACATGCTGCTTGCCGCCCTTGGTTTTTCACTCATGGGCGGCGCTGCTAAATTATTAAAAGGAAGTTTTGGCGCCGGGCAACTGGTTTTCTGGAGAAATATGATCGGGTTGCTGGTGCTGATAGTTGGGTTTATGCTGCGGCCACCGGTGAACAAAGGCGAAAAATTCCACCTGCTCATTTTCCGCGGCATGATGGGGACCACCGCCCTCTACACCTTGCTTTACAGCATTCTTCATATTCCGCTGGGCACAGCGATGACCTATAACCTCACATCGGCACTGTTCATTGCTGTATTTTCGTTTTTGTTATTCAGGGAATATCACGGAAAAAGAGTGCTGCTCGCCGTGTTGCTGGGCTTTGCAGGCATGTTGCTTATTTATAAACCGGCGATGCATTTTCCGCTGCATTATCACCTGGTGGGTTTATTGTCGGGTATCACATCGGCGCTGGCCTATATCACTGTGAACCGCCTCGCCGGTTATTATGATGCAAGGATCATTGTGCTTGCTTTTATTGGAACCGGTGTTTTAGTTCCAATATTACTTATGCTGACCGGATATATATTTAATATCCCCGCAGACGATGTTTTCTTTATTGCATGGCGCTGGCCGCAGGGTTTTGAGTGGGCATATGTACTTTCGTTGGGTCTGTTTGCACTGTTCGGTCAATATTTTGTGACTAAAGCCTATGGCGCCGATAAGGCCGGTGTTGTTTCTTCCATTGGTTATGCCAATATCATTTTCTCCGTATTTATCGGTATGGCGCTGGGTGATGCTTTCCCTGATCTGATGTCGCTGTCCGGTATTTGCTGCATCATGCTAAGCGGTGTGCTGATTTCTCTTTTCAAACGCAAAACAAGAACCTGATTTCTGCAGCATGTTTTTTACATTCGGTGTACAAACCTTTTTGTATGGCTTATCGTTTACTACTGCTTTCATTCGTATTGTTTTTTTCCAATGCACAGGCGCAGCAAATTCTTTCACCCCGTGAGCAGGCTAAAGTGATTGATGAAATATTGGCCGACCGGTTGAACAACCTGTTGCCTTCACTCATGAAAGAAACAGGAATGGATTGCTGGCTGCTCATCAGTGAAGAATATAACGAAGACCCGGTGTTGCGGACCATGCTGCCGGCCACCTGGATGTCGGCCCGCCGCACCACCATGCTGCTTTTTTTCTATGATGAAAAAAAGAATACTGTTGAAAAACTGGCGATAGCCCGTTACAATGTGGGAGAAAGTATCAAAGCGGCATGGGACATGCAAAAATTTCCTGACCAGTGGGAGGCATTGGCAAATATTATTACAACCCGGAACCCGCAAAAGATCGGCGTCAATATCTCAGAAGATTTTGGCCATGCCAACGGAATGGATCATACCAATTACCTGCAACTGATAAAAAAGTTGCCGGCAGCATTCCAAAAGAAAGTGGTATCAGCAGAAAAACTGGCCGTTCGCTGGCTGGAAACCAGGACAGAAAAGGAAATGCAGATTTACCCACAATTGGTTTCTATCACCCATGCCATCATTGAAGAAGGGTTTTCGGAGAAAGTGATCACACCCGGCATCAGCACCACAGATGATGTGGTCTGGTGGTTCCGGAAAAAAATAAACGGGCTCGGGCTTGATACCTGGTTTCATCCGTCTGTTACCGTTCAGCGAAGCGACAGCAGCAGTTTTGAACACCTGCGCAGTTTTTCCAATCGCCCCAAAGATGATGTGATCCGCCCCGGCGACCTGCTGCATGTTGATATTGGTATCACCTACCTGCGGTTGAATACAGATTGCCAGCAGCACGCCTATATATTATTACCCGGTGAAACTGCAATGCCCGTTTTTTTGGAAAAAGCTTTCGTCACTGCCAACCGGGTGCAGGATATATTGACAGGTCAGTTCAAAAAAGGGAAAACCGGGAATCAAATACTGGCAGATGCATTGGCCCAATGCAAAAACGAAAATATACAGGCCGTCATCTATACACATCCGTTGGGTTATCATGGTCATGCAGCCGGCCCCACGATAGGCATGTGGGATAACCAGGGAGTGGTTCCGGGTTCGGGAGATCATCCATTATATGAACAAACTGCTTACTCCATCGAACTCAATGCCGCCACCTATATTCCGGAGTGGAAGAAAAGTATTCGCATCATGCTTGAAGAAGACGGTTATTTTGACGGAAAGGGTTTTCGTTACATAAATGGAAGGCAACGACAGGTTCACCTGGTGCCCCGGCAAAAGCCTGCAATCGGGCAGTAAGCCAATCTTCTTAACCACTCATCCAAAAAGATTTGCTGGTCTGCATTATTTAATCGTATATTTGCGATATAAGATTAAAAATGGCTGTCCACAAGAAAGAAGAATTCAGCGCCAAAGAACAATCCCTGGCGGCATTTGCCAAGGCGCTGAGCCACCCGGCCCGCATTGCCATATTGGGTGTGCTGGCCAAAAGAAACCAATGTATCTGTGGTGAAATAGTAGAGGTGCTGCCCCTGGCACAAAGCACCGTGAGCCAGCACCTGAAAGAATTAAAGAATGCCGGGCTGATTGACGGTGAAACCGATGGCCCCCGCAGTTGCTATTGCATCAACTGGAAGGCCTTTGAAAAATTCAATACTGATTTTAATTCGCTATTTGAAAAACTAAAAGAGCAGAATGCTAAATGTTGCTAATAAAAAATATAGTCATGAATAACGATGCACAATTAAAAGAAATAGTAAAGCAGAAATACAGCGAAATAGCTTTACAGGAAAAAACAGTAAACCAGTCTTCCTTCTGCGGTGCCACCGCCTGCTGCGGCGATGATGTCTATAACATTATGGCCGATGATTACACAAAACTCGAAGGCTATAATCCCGATGCCGACCTGGGGTTGGGTTGCGGCCTTCCCACCGAATTCGCAAAGATCAAAGAAGGCGACACTGTGATTGACCTGGGCAGCGGGGCCGGCAATGATGCTTTTGTGGCCCGGAAGATCGTTGGCGAAAATGGAAGGGTGATCGGTATTGATTTCACCGAAGCCATGATCGAAAAAGCAAGAGCCAACGCAGATAAATTGGGTTTCAACAACGTGGAGTTCCGGCAGGGAGATATTGAGAGCATGCCGGTAACAGTTAACAAAGCTGATGTTATTGTCAGCAACTGTGTGCTGAACCTTGTTCCTAATAAACATAAAGTATTTGGCGAGATCTATCGTGTGCTGAAACCCGGCGCCCATTTTTCTATCTCTGATATTGTGCTTGAAGGGGAATTGCCTGCTAAATGGAGAGAGGTTGCAGAAATGTATGCGGGTTGTATCTCCGGGGCGATCCAGAAGAAAGAATATCTCGGCATCATTGCAGAAGCCGGGTTTACCAATATCACGGTTCAAAAAGATAAGACGATCACCGTTCCGGATGAAATATTGAAAAGCTATTTCCTTGAAGAAGAGATCGCTGCATTTAAGAACAGTAACACACGAATAACCAGTGTCACCGTGTATGCCGAAAAACCAGCCAAAGACAGCCGTAATTGTTGCGAACCGGGCAGCGGTTGTTGCTGATACGTCTCTCTATTTTATAACCATAAAAAGTAAAGCCATGAATGTAAACATGAACCAGTACAACGATCCCGGAGCGGGTTGTTGTGGCGGCCTGACCGATTTCGGTTGCTGCTAACATCAAAAACATGTCACGGCCTCTTGCCGTGACATGTTTATTAAAGAAAGAAACATGAAAAAGAAGCTCCTTTTTGTTTGCATTGAAAACTCCAACCGTTCCCAGATGAGCCAGGCTTTTGCCAATATGCTCGGGGGCGATTCGGTTGAGGCCTATAGTTCAGGATCACGGCCATCGGGAAAGATCAACCCGAAGGCCATTGCCGCCATGAAAGAACTGGGGTATGATCTCACTACACATCACTCCAAATCATTGGATGAAGTAAAAACGTTTGCCCCCTTTGATGCTGTGGTCACCATGGGTTGTGGTGATGCCTGTCCCTGGATGCCCGCCAAACAATTTATTGACTGGCAGATACCCGATCCCAGGGATATGAATGAAGTTGATTTCAGGAAAGTAAGAGATTTTATAAAAGATAAAGTGAAAGAACTGCTATCCTCATTTAAAGAATGATTTTACAACCGCTTAATGACTTACTTACCCGTGTTACTGTTCATCCGGCAAATAAAAATTATCCTTCAACCAGTATCTTTTTGATCAGTACCATTTGCCCGAGGTGGTAATGTGTGTGCTCAACGATTCCCTGCAGGTTGCGGTACCAGGTTCCGTATTTCTCATCAATGAAAACTTCTCCCAGTTTTTCATCCGGCAATTGTTCCGCTTCCAGTGCAAATGCTTCCACGTCTTCCCATGTTTTTTGTAATAGAGCCTCCCAATCCTGCTGCGATTGCACAGGGGGATGATCAAAACTATAGGTGTCTTTTGCTTCCAGCGGTCCGCCCCGCATCACTTTCAGGACAGCGCTGATATAATAATTTGTATGATAAACCAACGTGGCGATGGTATTGAATGAATGAACTTTTGCAACAGCTTGTTCCGGGGTAACATCAGCTAAAGTTGCTTTCATGTTCACCGAGGTCCAGTTTCCGCCGAAATGAACATCTCTTATATGCTTTGCGATTTGTGAGGCAATGGTCATCTTGTCCGTTATTTTAAAGCGTTTCAAGCTACAACTATTTCAAACGAAACAGTTGCATGTTGTGTACATTTCCTATCTTTCTTTTCTTAAACGCTTGCCATGAAACGATCAAAGATAGCCGGGATTGGCATGTATGTTCCGGCCAATGTGGTGACGAATAATGACCTGTTGAAATATATGGACACCAGTGATGAATGGATACAGGAACGGACCGGTATCAAAGAACGGCGCTATGCACACCGCAGCAACGAAACCACTACCACCATGGGTGTGGAAGCTGCCAGAATCGCCATTGAAAGAGCAGGGATCACCCCACAGGATATTGATTTCATAGTTTTTGCCACGCTGAGCCCTGATTATTATTTTCCCGGTTGCGGTGTGTTGCTGCAAAGGGCCATGCAAATGAAAGATGTCGGGGCTCTCGATGTCCGCAACCAATGCAGCGGATTTGTGTATGCCCTGAGTGTGGCCGACCAGTTCATTAAAACCGGGATGTATAAGAATATCCTGGTGGTGGGAGCCGAGAAACATTCTTTTGGCCTTGACTTCAGCACAAGGGGCAGAAATGTATCTGTGATATTCGGCGATGGTGCTGGTGCTGTGGTGCTGCAGCCCGCCGAACACCAGACAGGCTCAGGCATACTTTCAACACACCTGCACAGCGATGGCAACAATGCAGAGATACTGGCCATGTATAACCCCGGCACACATGCCAATCACTGGACAGAGCAAAAGCTTGCTGATTTTGGTGAAGCAGAGATTGGTGAAATGTTTATGAGCCATGCCATGATTGACAACGCACAAAATTTCCCGTTCATGGATGGCCCCTCCGTTTTTAAAGTGGCCGTGGAGAAATTTCCCGCAGTTATTATGGAAGCGTTGACGGCAAACGGACTTCAGACCTCTGATATTTCACTCTTGATACCCCACCAGGCCAATTTACGGATCAGCCAGTTTGTGCAAAAGAAGCTGGGATTAAGCGACAACCAGGTGCATAATAATATCCAGAAATTTGGCAACACCACTGCTGCTTCTGTGCCGATTGCTCTCTGCGAAGCATGGGAGCAGGGAAAAGTGAAAGAGGGTGATTTGATTTGCCTGGCGGCATTTGGCAGCGGCTTCACCTGGGCCAGCGCTATACTAAGATGGTGATTTGTGTAAAAGCAGGACAACCATCATCAAAAGAATGCCATCTTTGTGGTGAAATAAACAGCGGAAAGAAATGAAAAAGATTTGTTGGGTATTGCCTTTACTTTTTTTTGCCATGACAACTACGGCTCAGGATAGCTGGAAGATAAAACTCAACGGGAAACTGTTGCTGGGCAGCGAAGCGGAAGACCGGAATGCCAATATAAAAAAAGTAAAGGCAGCCGAACTGAATAACGACACCGGCACCCTCGATGTGCTGTATAAAGAAGCAAATCCGCAGGCAGGCTGGAAACGGATGCTGACCTTTGTTGACGAAAACGATCATGAGAAGCTTCGCAAAGACAGTGTTACGGCACAAACAAGAGTAAAACTAAGTACACTGAAAGAACTCTTTACCGGCAAAAAGAAAATAAGTATTTATACAATTTCCCTTCCTACAGATCCGGAGCTGGCTGCAAGGGTTCGTGTCCGCAGGGTACATTTGTGCACACTGGAGCTGGAATAGCCAATGCGAAAGATCATCTACATCATCAATCCCATTTCGGGCACAAGGACAAAAAAAGACCTGCAGGCTTTTATTGAGAAAAAGACAGCAGCCAGAAACACTCCGTTTAAGATATTTCCTTCTGTGGCAAGCGGCGACTATTCATTTCTGCTGCCGGTAATAAAAGAAGAAGCCTTTACAGATATTGTCATTGCCGGGGGTGATGGCACCGTCAGCCAGGTAGTGAACAGTCTTATGTCTTCGGATGTAAATTTTGGCATTATTCCCTGCGGATCGGGCAACGGGCTGGCGTTTGCCGCAAGAATTCCCAAACAACCGGCTAAAGCATTGGAAGTTGTTTTTGACGGGATACCCGTAGCGACTGATGGATTTTATATCAACGATCATTTTGCCTGTATGCTCAGCGGCTTAGGTTTTGACGCAAAAGTGGCGCATGATTTTGCAGAGCAACCTAAACGGGGGCTGATGACCTATATCAAACAGGTGGCGAAGAATTTTTTTGCAGCTAAAACCTATTCGTTTGCAGTAAAACTAAACGGACAATCTTTTACAACCGAAGCCTATTTTATCAGCATTGCCAACAGCAACCAGTTTGGCAATAATTTCACCATTGCCCCCAAAGCCAGTTTGTCCGATGGACTGCTGGATATTGTGATCGTAAGCCGCCAGCACAAAGTGAGCATGGTGTTGCAGACACTAAAACAACTCAGCGGCAGAAACAAGCCGCAATCAATCAATGCTCCTGTAAAAAAGAAAGCGGTGATCTACCTGCAGGCTGAAAAATTGTCCATCAAAAACCTTTCTCATGCATTGCTGCATATTGACGGGGAGCCGACCGAAACACCGGAAGAGATCAAAGTGGATATAAAGAAAAAATGTTTCCGGCTTATTCAGCCTGCGGGCTGAGCAGGTCCAGCAGTTTGCGGGTGCTTTCCAGGTTGTACGCAGAGTAAACAGAAGACATGATATCATTTTGCTCCCGTTTGGTAAGGTGAAAATTCAGCGCAGCCTTGTTTTCTTCTTTCTCGCTGGCATACTGGAATGTCACTTTATAGATATTCCTTCCTTCCTTATCACTATAATAGCTCAGCATATCATTCTGAAAAAATTCCATCATCTTAAACCAGTTGTGCTGCAGCAGCAGGAAAGGTTTGGTGAAATGGTCGCTGATGTCGTCAGAAAGATAAGGATGCTCCCAGGCGCCGGCGCCCCTGTCCCTTATTTGCAGAATAAGTACTCCGCGGGTATTTTCCCGGATCCAGTCATCAAATGATTCCATGAAACGCAAAGAAGTTTCCTGGCCGTAGTTGTCACGAAGACCGGCATCCATCACATCAATGACCGGGTTGGAAGGCAGCCACACATTGGGAAGCACAATCGGAAAAGTGGCATTCATCCGCAATGCCGTAAGGATACGGAGATTGTATGGGTTTTGTTTTTCAAAAAAAGAAACATAGTCAATCACATCGGGATCCATGGCCGGCATCCGGGTGCTGTCCTGCCAGCCCCGCATCATAAAACGGATGGGTTGTGTGCTGATCATCATTTTCCGGCTGTCCCTGGTGACCACCGAATTAAAAAACATCAGCGGAATATTGGCCGCTTTTTCTTCTGCTACATAATCTTTTAATTGTTTGTTTAAAAATCCCCTTGTGTTGTGGTTTAGTTTTTCTTCAAAAGCATAGCCCCGGTCCTTCACATAAGTGTAATCACCCACATTGAACTTTTGCGCCGGTGCAATCAGGTCCCGGGCGACAAAGGAAGAGAACAAAGGATTCAGCAGGTCGCCTGAAATATCATTCACATATTTTTTATCACCGATACTTATATTATTTCCCTTTAATCGTTGCAGGTATAGCTCACGGAAATAGGCCGCTCCGATCATGCCGCCTGATGCGCCGCTGATAAGAAATACTTTATTGAGAATGGAACTATTGGTAATGCTGTCGAGGTATTGCAGCACACTCATAGTGAATGTGGCGCTGCGATGGCCGCCGCCGCTGGTGTTCAAGATAACGAGCAGCGGTTTCTCTTCTTTTTGTTTTTGTTTCCAGTTTTCCAGGATGCCGGTCATGTTTCGCTTATCGGTTTCCACATTTTCAGGACTGCTTAAAGCAAGCAAGCCATCCCTGCTGTAAGAAGGCCTTTCATTTTTGTTGTCATAGTTGATACCGTAAGCTTTGTTGCGGGGATCAATCCAATCGAATTTGTAGAGGAGATTCAGCAACAGGATCAGCCCGACGAGATAAGGAACACTCCAGCTTTGTAAAAAATAACTGAATGCCCCGGCCACACCAATAAGAATAGAAAAGAAAATGGTAATGCTGGCGGCGGCCGGTATCTGGAAAAATGGATTTTCCAGGAAAAACCCAAGAATGATGAGAAAAACAAAGGCTGCAAAAACAGAAAGAATAGCGGCAAGGTGGTGACGCTTGAAAATGGAGTCAACAAACTCTTGTGTATAATGCGACACATCACGGGTGCGGCGCAGGCGAAACGGTGTTTCAAAATACCACTCCACTTTCATCAACGTTTCACCCACATGCACTTCTTTCACTTTGGTGAGGTGGCTGATATATGAATTGGGATTGCTGATAACTGGCATCATACGCCGCAGGATGGAACGATCGGCCCGGAAAAAATAGATCAGCGAAATGGCGAATATCAAAATAAAACCGGCAAGAAAACCACCGACCAGGAAAAGAATATCCACGGTGCTGATAAGCTCCCGGTAGCGGTCGAATTCATAGGCCTTAAAAAAGTAAAACAGCAGGAAGATAAATGGAATGATAGCGTTGTTGATACAATATTTTAAAAAAGGATTGGTGGTGGCGGCAAGGAAGCGAAAATATTTGCAAAACAAAATGAATGTGGCAATGTTCCAGCTCATGATGAACATACCGATAGACATACCCACAAAAGCAGAGCCGATTGCATTTACATCGCCGAGATATTCCGGCGCCAGGTAAAGAGAGTCGGCGCCAAAGGTTTTCATAAACCCGCCGCCCACTGTACTGAACAGGATGAACCAGAACAACAACAGCACCTGGTATTTCCTGAAATGAAGGAAAAGCAACTGGATGGGAAATGAATAAAAAAAACCTCTTAACCAGGCTTTCATAAGTCAGGCTTGTTGATGATGCTTAAAAATACAGATTATTGAGGGCTATTTCAAACAGGTGTTCATTAAACCTTAATTGGAACTTTTGTCCTGACCATATACAATACCCAAACCAATGACAATAACAGGAACATCGCCACCAGTTGATGCAGTTGCGCCATCCATTCAAATGTGCCCCAGCGGTTGGGAATGATCTGCAAACTGGTAAGAACAGAAAACACCCCAAGGACCACCTGTGCCATAACAAGGAGCAGCGGCCACCAGCGGGTTTTGTCCAGCAGTAAATTTCCTTTGATTTTATATAGACGAATGCTGAGCAGGACAACCAATATTACCAGCAGGTAAGCAAGTCCCCGGTGGATGAAGTGAATGGTGATGCGGTTGTCAATCAAATTCAACAACCCTTCATCATTACCAAACATGCGGGGCGGAACGAGATACCCGTTGATGTCGGGCCAGGTGGCTGCTGCTGTTGCCGCTTTGTGGCCCGCCATCAGTGCGCCATAGACCAACTGGAGGCCCAGCACAACAATAATAGTTATGGTGAGTTTTCTCGCAGTTTTGTTCAGCACCAGCTTTTCTGCCGGCACCAGCAGTTGCAGGGCAAACCAGAACGTATAGCACAACAAACCCATGGCGAGAATGAAATGCAGGGCCAGCCGGGTTGGTTTCACATAGATGGCATCACCCGTGAGGCCGCTGGCCACCATGATCCAGCCGACAGCCCCTTGCAGAGCCCCCAGCAAAAACAAAATGAGCAGCGGTTTCACCATTTCCGGTTTAAACCTTTTTTGCCAGAGAAAAATGATGAAAGGAACAGCAAACACAACACCGATCAACCTTGCCCAGAAGCGATGAAACCATTCCCAGAAGAAAATGAACTTGAAATCTTTCAGGGTAAAATCAAAATTCAGCAGGTTGTATTGCGGGGTTTGTTTATACTTTTCAAATTCGGCAAGCCATTGCTGTTCGCCCAGCGGGGGAAATGTTCCGGTCACCACGTTCCATTCGGTGATGGAAAGACCAGAGCCGGTAAGTCTTGTGATGCCGCCTAATAAAATCTGTATGATGATCATGCCCACCCCAACCATCAGCCAGATGGCAACGGGGCGGGAAGAACGCTGCGAAATATCATTTACCATAGCGGTCGCAAAGTTAGCCTATCAACAAAGTAGCGGGTCAATTTTGTTAAGCAATATTTCGGAAATTGCAGTCATGCTGCAAGCCTTTTACCAAAAACAACTTATTGAAGCCGGTTGTGACGAAGCCGGAAGAGGCTGCTATGCGGGCCCGGTGTTTGCCGCCGCTGTTATTTTGCCCTATGATTTTCATCACCCTTTGCTAAACGATTCCAAACAGCTTTCCGAAAAACAAAGGGATGAGCTGAGACCTTTGATAGAAAAAGAAGCCGTTGCTTTAGCGGTAGCTTCTGTGAGCAATGAAGAGATTGACCAGATTAATATCCTGAAAGCTTCGTTTAAGGCGATGCACCTGGCCATTGAAAAACTTTCTACAAAGCCACAACTGTTGCTGGTTGACGGCAACCGTTTCATTCCGTATAAAAAAATTCCGCACCACTGTTTTGTGAAAGGCGACGGACGTTTTGCTTCTATTGCTGCGGCGAGCATTCTTGCCAAAACTTACCGGGATGAATACATGCTGCAACTTCATCGTGAATTTCCTCACTATCACTGGAACCAGAACAAAGGTTATGGCACTGCATCCCACCGCAAAGCCATTGAAGAACATGGTTTGTGTATTTATCACAGAAAAAGTTTCAGGTTGCTGTCACAACAAACAGTACTTTTCTGATTGTTATAGAAAATCTAATGATTTTGAACCGGGCTTTTTTTTGATGCCGGGTTTAAACCACCAGCATCTCAACCCGTCATAAGCCGGACACAAAACAATAAAACATTTGTATATGAAAAAAATAATTACCCTTGGAATGTTCCTGATGTTCTTTAGCATCATTGCATCTGCACAACGATCCGGCGACCGCCTGCATAAAATGCGTGTACGGGATGGTATACGAAGCGGCGAGTTATCAAGACCGGAACTAAGAGATGTCCGAAGAGACGAGTTTCGGTATAATATGATGCAGCAACGGGCAAAACGGAATGGCGAAGTGACACCTGCAGAAAAAAGAAGGTTGCAAAAAATGAAGATGGAAAATAGCCGGCAACTTTTCCGTTACAAACACAACAGGCAACGCCGGGTTATCTAATCATTGTAAGCAGTAGTATAAATAAATACAGCAAGAATCATGTGGTTGAAGCCTGCTTCATAAAGCAGATTGGGTTTTAAGTAAAGGGTCGTTCAGTCGGGAACGGTCCTTTAGTTTTCAAATAGCCACTTCCCTAACCCTTCTCTTATTAATACCGGTTCATCGCCTGTACAGTCAATGACTGTGGAAGGAATGGTGCCGCCGATTCCTCCGTCTACCACGAGGTCAACGTCATTTCGGAAATTTTCATACATGATGTCCGGGTCGGTGTAGTCTTCTACTAACTCCCCCGGCAGCGAAGCGCTGAGTATGGGCCTGCCTAATTCTTTCACAATAGCAAGCGCAATTGTGTTGTCAGGAATGCGCAAACCAATCGTATCTTTTCTTCCCTGTATGATCTTTGGCACCAGTTTGCTGGCCTGCAAAATAAAAGTGTAGGGGCCGGGCAGGTATTCTTTTAATAGCCGGTAGGTGCTATTGGGCAACTGTTTGGCATAATCACTCAGGTGGCTCAGGTCGCTGCACACAAACGAGAGCTGCGCTTTTTTCGGGTCCACTTTTTTGATGCGGCAGATCCTTTCAATGGCTGACTGCTGCAAAATATCACAACCCAAACCATAAATAGTGTCTGTGGGGTAAATGATCACAGCGCCTTGTTTAAGGCGGTCTGCCACCTGCTGAACAAGCCGCGGCTGGGGATCTTTTGGGTGCACTCTTAATATCATAGCAATGACAGGGTCTTAAAAATACTGATTTATCAAAGAAAGTCGGTCTCATCCGTCAATTCGTTGACAATTTGTAATTTGGCCACCAATTAAGTTTGCAGCATGCGATTACAACCAGTTGCCATTTTTGACAGTATTGATCCCGTTGTTTTCAGAAAAGAATTTTACCAGCCGGGTATTCCTGTTATTATCAAAGACCTTGCTAAAGAATGGCCGGCCCATTCAAAATGGAACTGGGACTATTTCAAACAATTGGTGGGAAACCAGCGGGTGCCTTTGTACAACAATACAAAAAGCGACGCCTATACTCCCATCAATAAAGCGGATGATTACAAAACTTTTGGCGAATACATTGATATGATCAGCCAGGGGCCGGCCGGCTGGCGCATCTTTTTGTTCAACATCTTTGACCATGCCCCGCAACTGATTCAGGATTTCACCTGGCCCGAACACCTGATGAAGGGCTTTGTGAAAAAATACCCGATGCTTTTCACCGGCGGCGCAGGCAGTGTCACCCACATGCACTTTGACATTGACCTTTCGCATATACTGCACACCCAGTTCGGTGGACGCAAAAGAGTGCTTATGTTCCCCTTCAAAGAGCAACACAAGCTTTACCGCAAACCATTTGAAGTGCTGAGCCTTGCCGATTTTTCACATTATCACTTAGGCAATGGCTCTCCGGATTATGAACAATTTCCGGCATTGAAGCTGGCCGAAGGGTTTGACTTTATCCTGGAGCCCGGTGACACCCTCTTTATGCCTGCGGGTTACTGGCACCACATGGAATACCTCGACAGCGGTTTTGCCATGAGCTTAAGAGCCATGCAGCCTTCTCTCGGTGGGAAGTTGAAAGGAGTCTGGAATCTTTTCGGAATGCGAAGCATTGACACCATGATGAAAAAGACCGCCCCCAAATGGTGGTATGAGAATAAAAGGAAGAAAATTTTTGCGAATGCAGAGAGAGAATTGAGTTTTACAAAAAGCTAAATCAAAAACCCCGATAAGGGGCTTTATTATTTTTTGGTTTTACTGTATCGTCCAAACCTCATTTCCTTTTAACAGCTTATCTAAATCGCCGGGCTTTTTCGCAATGGCTTCTTCGATCTGCATCGCCATCACATCTTCATAGCAACTGCGCTGTGTTTGGTAGAAAACTCCAAACGGTCTTGGCAGGTGGCCTTCAATTTTCGGATCATCAAATATGCGGACGAGTATCTGCGCTTTGTACATATCATTTTCATCATGCACCCAGCAATCATCAGCGCTATGGCCATTGCTGAGGTCAACCACTTTGGGAGTGAAGCCATCGAGTTTGATTCCTTTTTCATTATTGGCGCCAAAAGTCAGCGGTTTGCCCTGCTCCAGGAATAAAGTTTCCTGTGCCTTGGATCCTTTTTCGGTAAAAACTTCAAAGGCGCCGTCATTAAAGATGTTACAGTTCTGGTATATCTCTAAGAAAGATGCTCCCCTGTGTCCATTGGCCCGCAGCAGCATCGCCTGCAAATGTTTGGGGTCACGGTCCATTGTCCTGGCAACAAATGTTGCATCGGCGCCCAATGCCAGCGCCAGAGGATTAAACGGATGATCAATACTTCCAAACGGCGTTGACTTGGTTATTTTGTTTGGTTCTGATGTCGGAGAATATTGTCCTTTTGTCAAACCGTATATCTGGTTATTGAACAACAGTACATTCACATCAAAATTTCTACGGAGCAAATGGATGGTATGATTGCCGCCTATGCTGAGTCCGTCGCCATCGCCGGTAACGATCCATACACTTAGTTCGGGCCGCGAAGCTTTCAGGCCTGAAGCTACCGCAGTGGCCCGGCCATGAATGGAGTGCATGCCGTAGGTGTTCATATAATACGGGAAACGGCTGCTGCAGCCGATGCCGGAAATGATCACAATATTTTCTCTCGGGATACCCAGTGTGGGCATCACTTTCTGAACCTGTGCTAATATGGAATAATCACCACAGCCGGGGCACCAGCGAACTTCCTGGTCAGTTGCAAAATCCTTGGCGGTTAAAACAGGGGCGGTTATTGTCTCACTCATAAATTCGGGGTTGACGACAAATTTAATGAATAAAGAATGCCGGACAAGGGTTTAAGAGCATCAAAGACCGGTCTTTTGGCTCTTTTAGGCATTTTCAGGTAAGCAATAGCAGACCAGCTCATCCTTTCTTATTCCTTATTTCTCATTTTTTTGTTCCTCTTTCACCAACTCTTCCCAATACTCTGCAGCCCTCCGGGTGTGGGGTATCACAATCGTGCCGCCAACAATATTGGCTACGGCAAATATCTCATATACCTGTTCTGCGGTCACCCCCAGCTCATGGTTTTTTCCTAAATGATATTTGATACAATCATCGCAACGCAGCACCATGCTCGCCACCAGCCCCAGCATTTCTTTGGTTTTTGTATCAAGGGCTCCTGCGGCATAGGTGTTAGTGTCCAAATTCCATAGCCGTTTGATGACGAGATTGTCTTTGCCCAGGATCACCTCATTCATTTTCGTTCTGTATTCGTTGAATTCTTTGACGAGAGTACTCATGGTTGTAAATTTTAATCAGCAAAAGTAGCAAAGTCGCCCGTCCGTCAATTACTATTCACGGAAAGCGGATGAATTTGTACATTCATTTTTCAAATTTCAACATTTTGATATGAGAAAAATCATGCTGCTCTTCGTAGCAGGTCTGTTGCTGATAAATGTTCATGCACAGCAGGGAAAAGACCCGGTAAAGATTACCGATATGTTAAAGATCAGGACAGCAGGTGGTGTTACGATGAGCAGGGACGGAACAAAAGCGGCGTTTACCCTCACCTCCATTGAACCTGATGCTGAAAACAAGTGGGAATACAGGTATGTAAACCAGGTTTGGATGGTACATACGGATGGTAATTCTGCACCCCGTCAACTGACGGCCAAAGAAAATGCCTCACAACCGGTGTTCAGTCCTGACGGAAAGAAGGTGGCTTTTGTTCGTGCTGCAGATGGTCGCAGCCAGGTGTTCATTTTGTCGCTGGATGGCGGCGAGGCCACACAGCTTACCCGGTTCAGGTATGGCGCTGGCAACCCCCGCTGGAGTCCCGATGGCAGGCAGATCCTTTTTTCAGCTAATATTCCATTAAAAGAGCTTTTAAAAGACTCTTTACTCAACCCCGGAAAAGAAGTTCCAAAATGGCCTTATGAAAGACCGGGTTTTGCAGCTAATGAAAACCTGAAACCGTTAGCAACAAAGGCCAACCCCGATGGCAGCATGGAGGAAGTGAGAGCCTACCTGGAAAATAATTCTGCCGACAGAAAAGCAAGAGTGGTGAACAAACTCAATTTCCAGGATGAGACGGATGTGAATCCTGATATGTCATTCAATCATTTTTTTATTGTGGATGTGACCCCGGGAGCGAAACCAAAACGACTCACCAGCGGGTTTTACCGTTATACGTTTGCCAATTTTACGCCTGATGGAAAGCAAATTATTCTTGCAGGCAACACAGACTCTTTGCAACATCCCGACAGGGCTTTGGAGTCCTGCATCTATATCATGAATGTAGATGGCAGCGGATTGAGCAAATTGCTTGGAGAAACCGGAAAAAATTTCAGCTCCCCGGTGGTTTCTCCTTCGGGAAAATGGCTGGCCTTCCAATACGGCAATACATCTTTTGTAAGTGTGCCGGCGTTGGGGTTGATCTCATTGCAGTCAAACTCCCCGGCAACTATAACCGATATTCCGTTTGACAGGAACAAAAGCAATCTCACCTGGAGCCAGGATGAAAAGTATATTTATTTTACTGCCCAGAGCAATGGAGGTTCACCGCTTTGCCGGGCAGAAGTGGCAACCAGGAAGGTGGAACTGCTTACAGATTATAACAGTGGCGTGGGAAGTTTTGCTTTGGTGAGTAACAAAATAGTTTTTGCCAAAACAGAAGTGACCAACCCTTCGGAACTCTATATGGCTGATGCTGCAGCAAAGAATGCCAACCGTATCAGTTATTTCAATCACGACTGGCTGCAAACCAAAAAGCTTTCTTTTCCGGAGAAAAAAACATTTGTCAATTCAAAAGGGCAAACTGTTGAGTATTGGGTGATGAAGCCCTCAAACTATGAGCCCGGAAAAAAATATCCCCTTTTGCTGGAAATACACGGCGGTCCTTCGGCCATGTGGGGGCCCGGCGAGCCCAGCATGTGGCATGAATACCAGTATTTCTGCAGCAAAGGATATGGTGTTGTGTATTGCAATCCGAGAGGAAGCGGAGGTTATGGTATGGATTTTTTGCGCAGCAATATCAACGACTGGGGCGCAGGCCCGGCCAGCGATGTGTTGACGGCAGTTGACAAAACTGTTGCTGAAGGATGGGCCGACACATCGAAACTGATGCTGACCGGTGGTTCTTATGCCGGCTACCTGGTTTCATGGATCATTGCACATGACCAGCGTTTCAAAGCAGCTTGTGCACAAAGAGGAGTGTATGACCTTGCCACATTCTTTGGAGAAGGAAATGCGTGGCGGCTGGTGCCCAATTATTTTGGCGGCTTTCCCTGGGAATCACCGGCAAAAGAGATACTTGAAAGAGAATCCCCGATCAACTATGTACACAATATCAAAACGCCATTGATCATCTTTCATGGAGAAAACGACAGAAGAACAGGAGTGATACAAAGTGAAATGCTTTACAGAAGTTTGAAGGTGTTGGGCCGCCCGGTGGAGTATGTCCGTCATCCCGGCGCCACCCACGAGATAACACGAAGCGGCAACAACCGTCAACGCATTGATCAAATGCTGCGGACATGGGAGTTTTTTGAACGATGGATAAATGATAAAAAAGAATTCTGATATTGCCACCTGCATGAGAGTTGTTACGTCCTGTATTCATTCTTCACCGTTAAAGGATATTTTATGCGGTCTGCCAAAAAAGTAATTGTTCTTGTCACAATGATCGGTTTTGTAGTGCTTGGAGCTGCTTTCAGCACCCGGCAACCGGGCAAACACAAGAACCTGCAAATCCTTCCGCAGGACATCAGCGATCAAAAATTAGACAGCATCATGGAAAGCTATAATGTGGCATTGGGGGTTAACTGCAAATTCTGCCATGTACCGTATAAAAATTTTCCCGACAGTCTTGATTTTGCTTCTGATGCCGAACCGATGAAGGAAGAAGCAAGAAAGATGATGCGACTGACCATTTATATTAACAAAACCTGGTTCTATTACGACAGCAGCAAGCGACCAGAGTATCTCAACGTGGTGCATTGCAACACCTGTCACCGGGGCGAGGCTTTCCCCGAATACTAAAGCGATTTCAACCAGTCCCTGATGCCGAGGACAATTTTAGCAGCTACCTGTTTATGAAATTTGGGGTCTACTATTCTTTTCTCATCCTCTTCATTGCTGAGAAAAGCTACCTCCACTAAACAATTGGGATATTCTGTGGGTCCGCTGAGAGAGAAATTAAAACTGCCGATATTACCGAAATTATCCAATCCCAGCTCCAGCATCCGGTTCAGAATAAATTGTGTGGGCGGCCTGAAGCCGATATAACGGTAATAAGTACTTGTTCCTTTCACTGTTTCCCTGCCGGATGAATTCAGATGAATGCTTACCAGCAGATCAGGGTCTTCATTTTTCAGCATGGCGATCCTTTCGGGCATACTCAGCGAAGTGTCTTTATCCCTTGTCATGAATATGGCAGCTTTCTTTTTCCGCAATTCTTTTTGCAGTTCTTTGGCCATCATGAGGGTGTAATCCTTTTCCAGTATGCCGCTTGTTTTGCCGCTGGCACCTTTGTTATCACCACCATGTCCTGCATCAACTGCGATCTTTAATTTTTTTAACCGGAGATCAGACGGCTGTCTCCTGATCTTTATCACTAATCTTTTCCCTTCGTAGTAAATATGATGACCCCAGTGTTGACGGTGTTTCAGCTCAATGATAATGCGGAATACATCATCCCCGGTTTGTTCATGATAAACGTTCGTCACTTCTTTTACTGAGGCTAATTGTGTTATCCAGTTGGTATTGCCGGTTGCGCCAAATACATCCACCACAATTTTAGAAGGATTGATCTGCTGCAGGCTTTGATAAGGAAGTTTTTCATCCAGCGACAGCATGACGTAATCGTATTTTTCATCTCCTGCCACCTTCCAGCTTGCTGTTAAATAATAGGGCTGGATCTTCAGGCTTGTGTCAGCCAAAAAATTTCTTTTCGGCAACCAGGCAAACCTGTTTTTGGATAACTGCACTTTGTAGTCGGCGTTTACGCTGTCCACTACTTTCATTACAATACCGGTGTCTAAAAAAGTCATTTTTGCCCCGCCAAGGCGGTCGTCTCCCAAACCGTATTCGAGATATGGCAATGTACCCGTAGTTTTTCCTGTTAAAAACCCGTTTGTGGGCAATTGAGCAAAGCTGGTAAAGCAGTTTAAAAAACCAAACAGAAACAGAAGTCGTATCATGAAAGGAAGATAACATAAAAACCCGTTTGCGGGCCTTCCGTAGAAATACTGAATAAATAAATGGTTTTACTGAATTTCGGTATAAACACTTAGAACCAAACACTATGCATGAGAATCATCCGTTAATATTGTGGCGGAAAAAACCGTAACATATTAGAATCCATATCCTGCAGAAAAATTAAGAGAGTATGAACTGGAATACCGTGATGGGCCTGGTCTCAACAATAGCCTTGTCCATTCCTATAATAACGATACTTGCTACAAAACTCACTACATACCGTGCATTTCCTGCGCTGCTTGCTTACTATGTGATAGTGATGGGTTATAACCTGCTGACAGAAGGATATATCAATGTTAATCCTGAATTTATCCGCATTTATGGCATTACCAATAACCTGCTGGATGCACCGCTGATACTAACATTTCTTACTTATTTCAGCACATCGGCCACATTGACCAAAAGAATGCAAATACTCACAGCTGCTTTTGTAGCTTATGAACTGGTGGCGGTGGCGGTTTATGGATTTTCGGTAAAGGCCATTACGGTCATTATGGGTCCCGGTCTTTTGCTGATCTTGTTTTTCAGCGGTATGTTTTTCTTCCGCCAGACCCGCATCACCATTATGCACCAGAAAGCAACCGGCAAAGCAATGATGATCGGCTCCATCCTGTTTGCTTACGGATGTTTCAGCATCATCTATGTAATGTATTACCTGTTGAAAGAACAGAATGTAGCAGATACTTTCCTGGTTTATTTTATGGTATCAACATTTTCTTCCCTGCTGTTGAGTGCCGGCATTTTAATAGAACGAAAAAGAGTGCAAAAGCTGACCGAACTGAAAATTACCCGCAAGGAACTCTCCGATCTCTATGGCGAAAAAAAAACAGCCGCCCCGCTAAAGACAGCCGTTTTTGATTTTGACCGGGAGCAGTGGAATTAAAAACAATACCTGCCCTCTTCAATCATTTTATCTGCAATTCTTCTTCTTGCATCTTTGCTGTTAAAAGATTCTGCCTTAGTGAAACGTTTCAGCCCCATCAGGATCATTCTTTGTTCATCGCCTTCGGCAAAAGCATTGATGGCGTCTTTACCTGATTTATTCACCTTGTCCGCCGCATCATACAGATATGTCCGCATTATGTCAAGATAGTATTGGCTCGCCGCTTCTCCTCTTTGTTCCACCATCTTTGCCACACGCAGGAAAACACTTTCAGCATTGAAAACTTCAATAGCCATGTCGGCAATATTCATCAGCACTTCCTGTTCATGCTCTATTTTCATCATCAGTTTTTGCACCGCAGCCCCTGCTGCCAGCAAAATAGCTTTCTTCAGGTTGGCTAAAAGCTTTTTCTCTTTTGCAAAAGCTTCTTCATCGTCGCTGCCAAAATCCGGAATGCTCATCAGTTCTTTTGAAACCGTCATCGCCGGCCCCATCAGGTCTAAACGACCCTGCATAGCTCTTTTCAGTGTCATATCCAGTGTGAGCAGGCGGTTGATCTCGTTGGTGCCTTCGTAAATACGGTTGATGCGGCTATCCCGGTAAGCTCTTGAAATGTTGTATTCAGCGCTAAAGCCATTGCCGCCGTGTATCTGCACTCCTTCATCCACTACAAAATCCAGCACTTCGCTTCCATACACTTTCAGCATGGCACACTCAATGGCATATTCTTCTGCTGCACCCAGCAATGCTTCATTGAAGGGCTTGCCGGAGGACAGCAGTTCCTCTTCTTTGTCGTCAATCCATTTTGATGTGCGATAGAGAGCAGACTCAGCCACATAAACCTGTATGGCCATTTCAGCGAGTTTATGTTTAATAGCGCCGAAATTGGAAATGGGTTGTTTGAACTGCTCTCTTGTTTTAGCATAAGTGACCGATTCTGTAATGGCTCTTCTTGCCCCGCCAATGGCAGCTGCACACAATTTTAAACGACCAATGTTGAGAATGTTGAAAGCGATCTTGTGGCCTTTGCCGATCTCACCCAATACATTTTCAACCGGCACTTTGCAATCCTGGAAGTATAACTGAACGGTGGACGAACCTTTGATACCCATTTTATGTTCTTCCGGTCCTTGTGTGAATCCTTCCGTTCCTCTGTCTACAATAAACCCGGTAAACTTATCGCCATCCACTTTTGCAAACACGGTATAGACCTGGGCAAAGCCACCGTTGGTGATCCAGCATTTCTGGCCATTCAAAATATAATATTTGCCATCATCACTCAGTTTGGCAGATGTCTTTGCCCCTAATGCATCACTGCCACTGTTGGGCTCGGTCAGTCCATATGCACCAGCCCATTCCCCGGTGATGAGTTTGGGAATGTATTTCTGCTTTTGTTCCTGTGTACCAAAATATAAAATGGGTAATGTGCCGATGCCGGTATGTGCAGCAATGGCAACAGAAAACGAATGCCCGGCACCGAGATATTCATTCACGATGGTGGAAGTGACAAAATCTTTTCCGAGGCCACCATATTCTTCCGGGAAAGAAACAGACAAAAGGCCTTGTTCACCGGCTTTTGCAACCAGCGATTTCATCAGCCCTTGTTCAAGGTTATCAATCCTGTCGAGAATAGGATAGACTTCCGCATCAAGGAACTGGTCACACATGTCCCGTATCATCCTTTGCTCTTCAGCAAAATCTTCTGCTGTGAAAGTTTCAGCGGGCAATGATTCTTTCACCAACCATTCACCGCCTTTCAGGACGGTTTTTGTTTCTGTTGCAGCACTCATGAGTATAAGTTTAAAAGTTTAAGGCGTTCAAATGGTTTTTTTTCAAAATAAACCGTGATGAAACTTGCAGCTTAAGTACGTCCTGAAACCCCTCCAAAGGAGGGGCTTGGGGAAGCTAATACTTCAAATTATCATACACCACCTGCAGCACTTCCTTGCACACATCAATTTTATCTGCGGGCACAGTTTCCAGGGCTTCGTTTAAAGTTTCTTCTGCCAACAACATAGATTCTTCCTGCAACTTTTGTGCTTGTTTGGTCAGGTAGATAAGGTTAATTCTCCTGTCAGTTTCGGAGGGCACCCTTTTTACAAGGTTTTGCTTTTCAAGATTATCAACAAGTCTTGTGATACTTGGTTTATCACGGAATGTCGCATTACACAGCTCTTGCTGGCTGATGCCTTCCTGTTTCCACAAATGATACAGCACACTCCACTGCTCGATGGTAAGATTCAACCCCGCTGTATTGAATTTTTTTTGCAGTCGCCTTGCGATAGCCGTTGAAGCTTTTCCGGTCACAAAGCTATAGAGCTCTCCCTTCTTAAATTGGTTGTTTGGCATATCGTTGTTTATGCAACTAATCAAAATTAATCTTATTTTTGATTCGGCCAAGTTATTTTTTGCAAAACTCCCGGACATATTAATGGAACATAATTATCTCGTTTACAAAAGCTCAAGGATCAGCTATTACCGGTTCGGAACGGGGCCCGGAACGGTCATGTGTTTTCATGGGTATGGCGAAGAGGCCTCTGTCTATTGTTTTTTGGAAAAATATGCCGGCGATGTTTTCACTTTCTATTCAATTGACCTGCCTTTCCACGGAAAAACAGAATGGAAAGAAGGATTAAATTTTTCTACAGGTGATCTGCAGCAAATTTGCAAGACAATCAGACTTACGCACAATCAAAAATCTGCAATCAAAAATCCAAAATTCTCTCTTCTCGGTTTCAGCCTCGGCGGCCGTATAGCTTTAAGCCTCTATCAATCCCAACCAGAAGTGGTTGAAAAAATGGTATTGCTGGCTCCCGATGGATTAAAAGTGAATTTCTGGTACTGGCTTGCCACGCAAACGTGGCTGGGAAATAAATTCTTTGCACTCACCATGCGAAAACCCGGCTGGTTCCTTGGCTTTTTAAAACTGCTGAACAAACTCGGTTTTGTGAATGCAAGTATTTTCAAGTTTGTAAAATATTATATCGGGGACAGAGAAGTACGGCAATCACTCTATAACCGATGGACCGCTTTACGTAAACTGAAACCAGACCTGAAACAGATCAAAAACTCTATTCGGGAAAACAATACGGTTGTACGATTAGTTTATGGCAAACACGACCGCATCATTGTTTCTTCCGTAGGTGAAAAGTTCAGGAAAGGCATAGAAGAACATTGTGATCTTACTGTTATTCATTCCGGTCACCAGGTGCTGCACGAGAAACATGTGGAAGAAATTTTGCCGGCTTTGCGCTAAGCTTATTGACAATTTTCTGCAACATATTTTTTTGACCCTGTCGGGTCAGTTGCCTCAACTGTAACAAGCCGTTTAAAATTTCCATCAGATTCTTGTTTTAGCAGCGCCACTCCGGTATTATATTTATCCAGGATAAAAGCCGTGGCCATTTCATCAGTTGCAGCATAAACAGCCTTCATCTGATTGATTTCATCAACTAAAGAGTCTGGAAATCCAGGCTGGTACCCGGGGTTTGATACCTTTGGATATTTCGTGACAAAATCCTTTGCGGCTTTCAGGTTAACAATTACTAAAGCATATACGACATCACCGGCGGTTATTATATACCTTGTTTCATAATGACTATTATCTGCAGCCATACCAATAAACCCATATAGATCACCGCTTGACGGAGGCGTTCCTTTCGGATGGTTATGAATGTCCGCAAATATGTTAGTTCCGGCTTCAATGTGTGAACTATGTCCATTGCCCGTACTCATTGCAGAATTTATGTTATTACCTGCCGCATCTTTTCCAAAGGATATGGCATGTTCTAAACCATCCTCAGCAAAGGCAGCCCGAATTTTGTCTTTTGCCGTTGAATAGAATCCGGTTTGTGAAAGGGTTGTTGCCTTGTTTGCAGTTGCCTCTGCCTCTGCGCAAGGATCTGGCGACAATGACCGGATATTGCCAACTTTTGATTCAGTTTGGTTACAGGCAATAGAGACTGCTATCGTTAAAAGCAAAGCAATTGCTATAGCAGAAAGTGGTTTGATCTTCATAAAAGCCAAGATTACTTATCCTTTCAATTATTGAAATGCAAAAACAAAATTAACAGCTTTGCTGCACTGATGACAATGTTTAGATTTGCCCATCCACATGATCTTTATCTATATCATTATAGCGCTATTTGTCGTTTACGGCGGCCTTGTGCTCTATTATTGGTACAGTTGGCGAGCAACTTTTCAGTATGTTTCCGGCGCCGGATCAGCAATAACAATCATCTCTGTTATTATTCCCGCAAGAAACGAGGAAAAGAATATCGGGGCATTATTGCAGGCCCTGAACGAGCAATCCTACCCCGGCAATTTATTTGAAGTGATCGTGGTTGATGATCATTCTTCAGACAGAACAGCGGCTATTGTTGGACAATTCTCTTTTGCAAAACTCATTCAGCTAAAACACGACAATATCAATTCCTATAAAAAAAAGGCGATTGAAACAGGTATTGCTGCCGCCACCGGGGAACTTATTGTTACAACAGATGCTGATTGCATTCCCGGCAAAGACTGGCTGAAGACAATCGCTGCTTTTAAAGAGGAGAGAAACGCTGTTTTTGTTGCTGCCCCGGTTTCCATCAATTGCAATTCGTCGCTGCTGCAGGTTTTCCAGGCCATGGATTTTATGGTGTTGCAGGGCATCACCGGGGCGGTGGTACATAAAAAACAAATGAGTATGTGCAACGGCGCCAATCTTGCTTACGACAAAAAGGTATTTTACGAAGTGGGCGGTTTCAGCGGCATTGACCATATTGCTTCAGGCGATGATATGCTGTTGATGTATAAGATCAGCAAAAAGTACCCCGATGCTGTTCATTACCTGAAAGCAAAAGAAGCCATTGTTTCCACGCAGGCGGCCTCAACCTGGAAAGAATTTTTTCAGCAACGTATCCGTTGGGCCAGTAAGGCGGCAAAATACCAGGACAAGAGAATATTCCCGGTTTTGCTGCTGGTATACCTATTTAATCTTTCGTTTTTAGCTCTTGCCGTTGCTTCATTTTGGAATTTGACCCCGATAAATATCAGTGTTGGAATTTGGCTTTTAGGTTTGCTGCTTGCAAAAACTCTTGTTGAGCTGCCGCTCTTTATTTCTACGGCAAAATTCTTTGATAAGCAATGGGCCATTAAATGGTTTTTGTTTTTCCAGCCGCTGCATATTGTTTATACGATTATCTCGGGTCTTTTTGGTCAGTTTGGAAAATACGAGTGGAAGGGGAGAAAAGTAAGCTAAGAGAAAAAGAGGAAAGGAGATTTTTTGCCTGTTGATTTATTTATCTTTCCGTTTCATGACCAATCAATCCATATCATTTCAGCAGGCGGCATGGAAAAGGCTGAGGAAAAATAAAGGCGCTGTGTTTGGGCTGATAGTGATTGCACTGGCTGTAGTGATTGCCATCTTTGCTTACTTCATTGCTCCAGATACTTCACCATATGCCAACCGTATCATCCTGGAGATCGGCGGTGAAAAACCTGGTTTTAAACAGGATTTCATCAAAGTCAAAAAGGAAAAACAGGTAACCGAGACCGGTTTTTTTAACCAATTGTTTTCCGGAAAAGAAGATGCGTTTTATTATGTGCCCATCATAAGCCACGAACAAAGGGCGGATAGCATCATTGTACAAAAATATATTGACGAAGAATTAAGCGAAAGCCAATCCTATCATACTTCAGAAATAGCGCCACAACCCATAACGACAAGAAAATTTCTTGTTGGCACTGATAAGTTCGGCAGGGATATTCTAAGCCGTCTTATTGTTGGCACAAGGGTAAGCCTGAGTGTGGGACTTATTACAGTCGTTATTTCTCTCAGCATTGGTTTGATACTGGGTTCACTGGCTGGTTATTTCCGTGGCAGAACAGACAATATCATCATGTGGTTCATCAATGTGATCTGGAGCATTCCGACATTGTTATTGGTTTTTGCCATCACATTAGCATTGGGCAAAGGTTTCTGGCAGGTGTTCATTGCTGTGGGACTCACGATGTGGGTGAGTGTTGCAAGACTGGTAAGAGGCCAGGTGCTGGCCGTTCGTGAATTAGAATATGTGGAGGCCGCAAGGGCTTTGGGGTTTTCTCATGCCAGGACAATTGTGCGGCATATCTGGCCCAATATCATGGGCCCGGTGATGGTGATCGCTGCCAGCAATTTTGCTTCAGCCATTGTGATAGAAGCAGGATTGAGTTTTTTGGGTGTTGGTGTGCAGCCGCCCACACCAAGCTGGGGGCTGATGATAAAAGAGAACTATAATTTTATCATTACCCAAAACCCGATGCTGGCATTGGCGCCGGGGTTTGCCATCATGCTGCTGGTGCTGGCCTTTAATTTATTAGGAAATGGCTTAAGAGATGCGCTGAATGTCAGGGGCAGGCTCTGATTGTTTTCTTGTGTTGATGTCAATCATTACGAGGGCAGACAAACACAAAAAGAAAAGACTTCCCACTTTATCTGTTTCGATCAGATCGCTTAAGAAATTTACAGTGCCAATCATGACAATGATCACCCCTGTAACAACAGCACTTGTTTTGTAAAACGGGTCGCGGATACGATGATATAAACGCTGCGCATAATAAAGCATCGTAGCAAGCAGGAGAAGAAAGAAGATCAGTCCCGGCAGTCCCTGCTCAATGGCCAGCAACAAAAAATAATTGTGTGCGGTTGATTTTTCCTTGTTATCGCTCACCCATGTTTTATAGGCCGGCACCCCGTAAGGTTTGTAATTATCATAAAAAGTTCCCGGGCCATAGCCTGTCAGCCATTTGTCTTTGATCATCCGCACTCCGGCGATCCAGCGATAAAACCGTTCCGCGGTGGAAACATCTTTTAGCTGGTAAGTGGCAACGAGGTGTTGTTTGAAATCTTCATGATAAATGGTGGTTTGAAAATCGTGGGCATAAAGCAAATAGCGGTCATTGCTTTTAAGCCAGAAAAGGGAAGCGATAGTAATAATGATGACTAGCAAAAAGGCAGTAACCAGCAGCCTGTATTTTATCAGCAGGTAAGCCATGCCGCCCAGCAACAAGGCCAGCCAGGCCCCTCTTGCAAAAGATAAAAACAAGGCAAACAAAAGAACGAGAATAATAAGTCCGTACAAAAAACGGGTCGCTTTTGTTTTTGCCAGACAAAAAAAAGCAACAAACAGGGGAATAGCGCAAACCAGCATGGAGGAATAGTTCACATGGTTGCGGAAAAACGGTTCCACCGAACGGTTCACTGTTGCAAAACTAAAATCATATTCAGCATGACGTATGAGAGCAGTCACAGTAACCAGCAGCATCGCCATGGCAAAACAGGCGGCGGTCAGTCTGATGTTTCTTTTGTTGCTGAACAATATGAGCGGCGCCAATACAAAAGCGCCGAGATACCAGCCTTTGGCCAGCAGGAATTTTACAGAAAGTAACTGGCTGCCCGATGCAATTGTTGTCAGGGCAATCCATGCCATATGTAACAACAACAACAGCAGTAAAGGATGATGCCAGGTTTGTTTCTCAATGGCAGCAGGAGTATAGAGCCAATAGCCCAAAAAGACAAAAGATACCAGCAGCATCAGCGCTTCATCAGGAATGTCGGTGCCAAGAGAGGCGGTGAAATTATACTCAAATGAAAATGGTAGTGAACATATCAGCAGCAGGAACAGCATCCGGGTATCAGCCCATCCTGCATAAAACAAAAGGGCTGCGGCCGGCACAAGTAAAAAAAGTGCATTATTGAAAAAAACAGTTGCTGCCAGCGATAGTAATAGGACCGCTGAAAGAGTAATGAAAGCGTTTCTGTTTGACGCAGCAGTCACGACCCCGTTTGTTTTCTTTTTTCAAAAACCACAGCGAGGAGCAGAGAAAACAGGAAGGCCAGGAAAATGGTAACAGCTACCACTGTTATCAATGTTGGTTTATCGGCCCATTGCGATGGTCTTGCTTTTTCCACCACCAGCAACACGGGTGGCCGGCTACCCGCCATCAGGCGATAGTCGGCGATCAGCATTTCATATTTCAGCAACCGTTCTGTAAAAGAAGATCGCATGTCAACTGGAATACTATCCGCCTGCAGCTTTAAATCATTTCTTGCTTTTTCAAGGCTTTCGAGGGTGAGGCGGTTGCTTTCATTTTGCAGGTCCTGGTGAATGGCTCTTATCTTTTCCATCAGCGCATTGGCCATGGCGGCAGCCTGCTCTTTATCCTTATCCCACACTTTCACTTTCAGTTCCCCGTACTCGCTTTTCATCACTTTGGAATATTTCTTCAGCAACGAGGCCGCTTTGTTTCTTGCCGCTTCTCCTTCTTCCGGCACTTTATAATGATCCTGCAGGCGAAAACTATCGGTGACGGCAAGATAGAGGGTGTCGAGTTTTCCTGTTCCGGTGATCATGTCCAGCTCATCGGCAGAGCCGAGCACAGAATACAACGCCTCGATATTTTCATTGAACAGTCTTGCTTTGTCGGCAGTAAGCGAACTGGCCGGCAGCGCTGTGCTGACAGATATATATCTTGACGGGGAAATAAACCAGGCAATCACCGCCACTGCTGTTGAGAGCAGCACGATGAAAAGTATTTGTTTTCGCCATTTTGACAGCAGGTAAAATATATCGGGCATAATCTGTTGTTTAATTTCAGCAAAGAGGTTACATCACCTTCACGTTACGATTAAAGCTTTCTTCCAGCGAGATAAATGTTTCTGTTCGCTCAATGCCTTTGATCTTTTGCAACTGGTCGTGCAGCACTGAACGCAATTGCGAAATATCCTTGCAAACAATTTCGGCAAACATACTGTAGTTGCCTGTGGTATAGTTCAGCCTTACGATCTCGGGCATCTTTTGCAGTTCTTTCGCTACAGAATCATACAAAGAGCTTTCCCGGAGATAAATTCCAATAAACGCAATAACATCATAGCCCAGTTGCTTCAGGTCCACATTCAGTTTCGTACCTTTAACTATACCCGCCTCCTGCAGTTTTTTGATACGGACATGAATAGTGCCGCCCGAAACAAAGAGTTTCTTACCCAGGTCTGCATAGGATATGCCCGCATCTCCGATCATGTGCTGAATGATCTGCAGGTCCAGTTTGTCAAGATTTAATTTTGCCGCCATTTTAGAATGTGTTTTTGAAATTTATTCTTGTTTTGTGCAAATGTTTGAATAAATTCTATAATTTCAAAATAATTGTTAGAAAATTTGGAACAAAATAGCCGTACGGCCTATATTTGTTCTGTCGCTGATGTACAACAAGCGGCCAGTTCTTTAAACAACAACCATACTGTGGGGTGATGAAATGGCGCAAGCCCGGCAGACATGCCCTCTCGTCTCGGGGGTGGGGATCACAGGATAAACGAAGAGTAGAGCCGACCGTCAGGCCGACCAGGATTGACCACTAAACCTTTGCTCTTTGGCTAACTGCCCCGTGGAGGTTCGAACCCTCCCCCTACAGCTCCTTTTTCTCATGTGATTGCTCAGCCTTTCTTTTTCAAGGAAAGGCTTTTTTTATTTTATTCATTCCCTTTCATCATCCCAAAAACTCTTTTTATCCATGTAAAATATCATTCCACTCAAATAGCGTTGAGTGCAACGGATGGTTTCCGCTACTTTTGTTCTCCTTTCAATCACAGGAATATGAAAATCTCCCTGGCTCGACCCCAATTTATATAAGAGCCTCATCATGCTGGTAAAGACAAACCGTTTCGGTTAAAGTTTCCCGTTGACCGGGAGCTGATTTCATTTAATTTCAAATTCTTTTTCAATCATGTCGCAAACGACTTATACCCATAGGCTGTCTTATTACTTTTCGCTGCTCAAAAAATCTATAAAGGGCGGCGATCATGATTACACACAGGGCAGCATCAAAGTGGCCATTCTGTTATTGGCCGTTCCGATGATCCTTGAACTTAGCCTCGAATCTGTTTTTGCCGTGGTAGATATGTTTTTTGTGGGCCGCCTCGGTGAAAATGCAATTGCAACCGTCGGGCTCACAGAATCCGTTATCACCCTTGTTTATTCTCTTGCTATTGGCCTGAGCACAGCTGCCACTGCCATGGTGGCCCGTCGTGTTGGAGAAAAGAATCCTGATGCCGCTTCTCATGCGGGTATGCAGGCGTTGATACTTTCTTTAATGGCAACAATAGCGATCAGTATTGCAGGGATTGTTTTTGCCCCAGACCTGTTGCGGTTTATGGGAGCTAAACCAGAAGTGGTGAAAGAAGGCGCCATTTATACCCGCATCATGCTGGGCGGAAGTGTGGTGATCATTCTTATTTTTCTTATCAACGGCATATTCAGGGGCGCCGGCAATGCAGCCATTGCCATGCGCAGCCTTTGGATCGCCAGCATTCTGAATGTCATTTTGGATCCTTTGCTCATCTATGGCATCGGTAATTGGGAGGGATGGGGACTGAAAGGCGCTGCTATTGCCACCGTTATCGGGCGGGGTGTTGGTGTCTTATACCAGTGCAGCCATTTGTTTGGCGGAAAAGGAATCATCAACCTGCGGAAAGAACATTTCATCATTGACTGGCCACTGATGAGATCACTGATCAAAATAGCATGGCCGGCAACATTCCAGTTTATCATCGCTTCGGGCAGTTGGATCGTGCTGGCAAAATTAGTGGCGGAAACAGGGGGCACTGCCGCTTCCGCAGGCTACCAGATCGCCATCCGCAACGTGGTATTCTTTATTCTCCCGGCATGGGGGCTTAGCAATGCCGCCGCAACTCTCGTTGGTCAAAACCTTGGCGCCGGCAACCCGGACAGGGCCTCACGAAGTGTGTTGCTAACGGCAAGGTATAATGCCATTTTTATGGCGGGGGTCATGCTTTTGTTCATACTGTTTGCTTCTCCCATCATCAGCATCTTCAGCCATGAGCCGGAAGTGCACCGCATCGGTGTGCAATCCCTGCAGATCATCGGCACCGGCTATATTTTTTATGGCATCGGCATGGTGATGATACAGGCATTGAACGGCGCCGGCGACACCCAGACACCCACCTGGATCAACTTTGCAGGATTCTGGTTATTCCAGGTGCCCTTTGCTTACTTGCTGGCCAAAGTGTTTAACCTGGGCATCACCGGAGCGTTTATTGCCATTCCCGTAGCGGAAACACTCATTGCCCTGGCGGCCTGGTATTATTTTAAAAAAGGGAAATGGAAGCTGGTGAAAGTGTAAAATGCTTCTTGCTATTCTTTAGAGGTTGCTCTCACGGGCAACCTTTATTGTTTTAATTTAGTGCTGCATAAACTTTTTTCCTTATGCCAGAAACAATTGACCAAAACCGGGTGCGGCAGGTGTTCTTTATCATTGTGCTAATGCTGCTGGGTGTTTTGCTTTTTCTTGAGTTGTACACTTTTCTGCCGGCATTGCTTGGCGCCATCACACTCTACATCCTGATGCACCGCTGGATGTTTTACCTCACCGAAAAAAAGAAATGGAGAAAAGGGTGGGTCGCCATCCTGCTGATGCTGTTGTCCATTATTATCATCCTGCTGCCGGTGGCTACGCTGGTCAACATGCTTTCGGCCAAACTCACTTATGCCGTGCAGCATTCATCCGAACTGGTGGCAGCACTGAAAACGATTGTGCATGATCTGGAAGAAAGGTTTGATGTTGTTGTTGCCAGCGATGAGAATATCAACAAGCTTGGAGACACCATCGCCAAAAGCCTTCCTAAAATACTGGACGCCACCTTCGATACATTAATCACTATTTTCTTCATGTATTTCATTCTCTATTTTATGCTGGTGAACGGCAGAAAGATGGAAGATACATTGTATGAACACACACCGCTGAAGGATGAGAATGTATCAAAGGTGGGCAACGAGATCAACCGCATGGTGGTATCCAATGCCTTCGGCATTCCGGTGATTGCACTGGCGCAGGGGCTGGTGGCCTTTGTTGGTTATCTTGTCATTGGTGTGAAAGAGCCTTTCTTCTGGTTTGGTGTCACCTGCATTGCTGCCATGATACCGGTTGTGGGTGCAGCGCTGGCCTATGTGCCTATATCGCTGATATTGCTTGCCAACGGGCAAACCTGGCAGGGCGTTGCCATGCTGATCTTTGGTTTTGGTGTGATAGGCACCGTTGATAATGTGCTTCGTTTTACTTTGCTCCGAAGAATCGGCGATGTGCATCCTCTCACTACTGTGTTTGGGGTGATCATTGGTCTGAGCCTGTTTGGCTTTATCGGTTTGATATTTGGCCCGCTGTTGATCTCCTTGTTCATTTTGCTGCTGAAGATCTATTCCAGTGAGTTCATCAGCAAACAAAGGGCCGCTCCCCGGAAGAAATAATACCGCTGTGTTTTCCGGTAAATGAAAACACCTGTTTTCCGCAATAACCTTTAGTAGTTTTTCTGCAACATCGAAGAAGGGCTGCGTATTTCTTCGCAACTTGTTACAAAACAGGCTTTTATTATTTAAAAACCCTGTTTGCGGATAATATTTTTGAACCGTTGTTCGTTTTAAAAACTGAAATCTGTATCCCTTGAAGAAATTCATTGCAGTCCTGTCCATGTCCTGCCTCTATGTATTGCTGGCATCATTTATTGAGTTGCCTGCAGGAAACAAAACCACAACGGGTGCGGCTGCCTATGATCATGATAAGACCCTCCGTGAAAATACAATGGCTGATGAGGAAGCTGCTTCCTTATATCGCCGCCTCGGCCTTGAAGAAAAAGGACTATCAGCGCAGGCGTTTAACCATGCTTACAAAGGATACCAGGTTTTACTGGAAAAGAAACTGATCAGCAAAAGCGATTACCTCACCATTTGCGATTTTAGCCAGTCTTCCAAACAAAAGCGGTTATACCTTATTGATCTTTGCAACGACGAAGTGCTGCTCAACACCTGGGTGGCGCATGGCCGGAACTCCGGCCTCGATATGGCCACAAAGTTTTCCAACACACCAGAATCATTGCAGAGCAGTCTGGGTTTTTATGTAACGAAGCAACCCTATCAGGGTGCACATGGGTTGTCGTTAAAGCTGGAAGGTGTAGAACCGGGTTTTAATGACAAGGCCTACAAACGGGCCATTGTGATCCATGGGGCTGACTATATTGGCGAACAACGGTTGAAGCAAAGCTCTTTCATGGGCCGCAGCTATGGTTGCCCGGCCGTGCCGCAGGAAAAAAGTGCGGAGCTCATCAATACCATTAAGAACGGAACCTGTCTTTTTATATACTACCCGGCGAAACACTACCTGGCAGGATCTAAAATATTAAACGGCTGATTGGACACACACAAGGATGGATGATTAACAAAAAGCTCAACTTACCCTATGGTTGGGCTTTTGTTTTTGCTCTGAATTAATTCATATTGGCTGATACTCATTCAAGCATATCCGAAAATGTTAAAATCGGGTTCTCTCTAAATTCTTCACCCTTTTCATGAAATTCTACTATCTCATTTATTAGATCAATATTGCAATACAGCTCGCAGTAAGCGGTTTTGGAATCGTCATTGAAAAACTGATGATAAACCGGTAATAGTAGCCTGAAATATTATTTGGTTAGAACATAGAAAACTTTGCGGTCGGCGGGGCAATTTTTTTACGTCGCCCCCCGCTGCCGCAAAACTGCATGTGTGTGCCCTGCGAAGGTACAATAATGATGAGAGCAGGCCTCTCATTGGCGA
>CAYTGN010000028.1:0-2287 GCA_964437415.1 uncultured Chitinophaga sp.
TTACGGTAAGTGATAATATCAAGCCGACGTTCACCGTTCCGGCGGATACAGAGATATACCGTGACGCAACTTGCGGCTATGATATATCTGTAGCAGTTACAGGCGATGTGACAGATGAAGCGGATAATTGCTCAACGGGCCTGAATGCTACATACAGTGATGAAATAGATGACAGCGACCCCTGTGAAGTGATCATTACCCGTACATGGTCGCTGGTTGACAACTGCGGCAATGCAGCAGCTGACCAGGTACAGATCATAACAGTGAAAGACAATACAGCACCGACGGTTCAAACTATGAATATCATAGTTGACCTGGATCCGATCACGGGTACTGTAACTATTGCCGATGATGCCGTGAACGATGGATCATTTGACAACTGTGGCGCTGCCCTGATATTTGATCTTTCGAAGACATCATTTGATTGCAGTAATGTTGGACCGAACAATGTGACCCTGACTGTAACCGATGAGTGTGGAAACAGCGCTTCAGCGCAGGCAATCGTAACGGTAAGAGATGTAACAGGCCCTGTAATTCTTAATATGCCAGCCAACCAGACAGTGAATGCAGTGACCAATAACTGTTTTGCGAATGTGACCTGGGTGGCTCCGACGGCGGGTGATAATTGTGCTGTACAAAGCATAGTAAGCAATGTGGCAACCATTCCGCTGGGCGGAGGTCTGCAGTTTGCATCACTGCCGGTAGGTGTGAATACGATCACTTATACAGCTACAGATGTGAATGGCAATGTAACGCAGGCCAGCTTCACCATTACGGTGGTGGATCAGAACCCGCCTGTGTATACAGGATGTCCCGGCAATATCACCGTGAAAGCGGAAGCAGGTCTTTGTGGTGCCGAAGTGAACTATACGGCCCCAACAGCCAGCGATAATTGTCCCGGGGTGTCATCGGTGATCAACAATACTGATTACCTGCCGGGTAACTTCTTCCCTGTGGGAGTGCATACCGTTATCTGGACGGCTACGGATGCCAGTGGCAACACGGCTACCTGCCAGTTCACTATTACGGTGGAAGATAACCAGGCTCCTGTGCCTGCGGTAATGAGCCTGCCTGATATTACAGGTGTGTGCAGTGTGACCGTGACCACAGCGCCGGCGGCCAATGACAATTGTGATGGAGAAATCACCGCTGTGCCAGTTGATGACAACGATGATCCGCTGGCATTGCCGCTGATCTTTGATGCACCGGGTACTTATACCATCAAATGGACCTATACGGATGAGGCGGGCAATACCAGTATTCAGCTACAGAATGTGATCGTTAGCCCGAACCCGGCTGTGATCAATACCGATCCGCAGGATGAGACTGTATGTGACGGAAGCCCGGCTACATTCACAGTATCTGCCACCGGGGCCACCGGCTACCAATGGCAGGTGAATGACGGCAACGGATGGGTGAATATTGACGGAGAAGAAAGCAGCAGCCTGACCATTGACCCTGCTACCCTGGCCATCAGCGGCCATATGTACAGGGTGATCGTCAGCGGCGAATGTGGTGATGATGTGACCTCGGATGCAGCAACACTGACCGTGAATGAGAACCTGCCGGTAAGTGTGAGCATATCTTCGGATGCAGATGATAATACCATCTGTGCCGGTGAGAGCATCACTTTCACAGCTACGCCAACAAATGGCGGCGGCAGCCCAACCTATAAATGGTTTGTGAATAATGTGGAAGTGGGTGGTGAAACCAGCGATACTTATACGACCACGACCCTTTCAACAGGCGATGTAGTGTATGCAGAGCTGACATCCAGCATAGCCAACTGTGCTACAGGCAACCCAGCCAGCAGCAATGAGATCACAGTAACTGTGAACCCGCTGCCAGGGGCCGATATCACAGCCAGCGGTACCACGCTGACATGTAATGATCCAGAGATCACCCTGACAGCCAGCGGCAACGGCAGCTATGTGTGGACCAACAGCCTTGATATCCAGGTTGGAACAGACCAGCAATTAACGGTAACCACACCTGATACTTATACCCTGACGGTTACCAATGAATTCGGCTGTTCTTCAACCGACGAAATAACAATAGGCAGTGACCTGGCAGCGCCGGGGGCATCTATCGAAGCCAGCGGAACAGTGCTGACCTGTAATGAAGGTGTAATCACACTTACAGCAACCGGCAGTGGCAGCTACCTCTGGACAAGAGGCGCTACGGTGATAGCTGCGGGTGTTGACCAGATACAGGTAACTGAGGAAGGCACTTATACGCTGACCGTAACGGGCAGCAATGGATGCACTTCAAATACCTCAGTTATCAT
>CAYTGN010000028.1:2387-38560 GCA_964437415.1 uncultured Chitinophaga sp.
ACGCTGACGGCTTCAGGCAATGGCAGCTATGTGTGGACCAATGCGGCTGATGAAGTTGTTGGTACAGACGAAGAGCTGATCGTTACCCAGGCAGGTACTTATACCCTGACTGTGACCGGTGCCAACGGATGTGAATCAACCGATGAGATAACAATCGGTGGCGACGTGACATTGCCGGGAGCTGACATTGCAGCCAGCGCAACCACGCTGACCTGTACAGTGAACAGCATCACACTGACGGCTACGGGCAATGGCAGCTATGTGTGGACCAATGCGGCTGATGAAGTGATTGGTACAGACGAAGAGCTGATCGTTACACAGGCAGGTACTTATACACTGACAGTGACAGGCGCCAACGGATGTGAATCAACTGACGAGATAACAATAAGCGCCGACGAAACACTGCCGGGAGCTGAGATCGCAGCCAGCGCAACCACGCTGACCTGTGAAGTGAGTAGCATCACGCTGACGGCTTCAGGCAATGGCAGCTATGTGTGGACCAATTCGAACAACCAGGTGATAGGCAACAGCAATCAACTGTTTGTTACATCAGCAGATACTTACACCCTGACCGTGACCGGTGAGAATGGATGTGTGTCCGTGGACAATATCGTGATAGGAGTTTCCACAGCGATTGAAGCGGTTGTAACAGCGATTGACCATGTATTCTGCCATGGCAGCAGCACCGGCCTGGTGACAGTGTCAGCAGCCGGCGGTACACCTGCCTATGAGTTCAGTATCGACGGAGGTGATAACTGGCAGGCCAGTGGCACTTTCAGCGGCCTGGCAGCAGGTGGATACACGGTGCTGGTGAGAGACGCTACCGGATGTACGGTGCAGGTTCCTGTAACGATCAACGAGCCTCAGACCAGTGACCTGAACCTCGGTTCGGCAGCCAGTTCGACACAGTTCTTAGCCATAGGTAATGAGGTGACGGTGGTGTATAACATAGCAGAGATAGGCGGCAAGCCGGGCAGCCCTGTGAAGCTGCGGATCTTCAAAGCGGCCGGTTATGACCTGCTGTTTGACGGAAGCGCCACTTCGGTGAATGCGGTAGGCGGACCTTACCCGGTTGAGAATGCCAACTGGACGCTGACGGATGAGAATGCGTTCTACTATGAATTCACCAGAAGCGGACCGTTGCCATGCTACAATCTCAAGTTTGTTGGTTTCACGCTGAAACGCAACACGCCGAACAAGTCCACGTTCAACCTGAACTGTGTGCTGATGCCGGCGGACAGCGAAGTGAACTTTAATAATAACATTAACTCAATTCTGTTTGTCGCAGAATAAGCAGCAGCCTGCCGGTCATCGGACCGGCAGGCGCTTTTTAAAAGACCGAAAGCCAGGAAAAAGACCAAAAGACAGGTGTTGAAAAATAGAGAAAGCCGCAAGAAAATAGAAAATGGAGCTGAAAAAAAGGCTCCCCGGCGGGTGAATAAAGAAACTTAACCGATTGTATTGGATTTCCCGGTTATTCTTTCTACTTTTCCCCCCTGACTCTCCAAGATTTGCGAAAAACCATCCAGCCAATCTCCTCCTGAATAATGTAGTTTCCTATCCCAGTCCCTGAAAACAGCCAGTTTTCAAAATCCAGCCTTTTCAGACAATTCTGAAGTTAAGCCACTGTGCTTTTGCCGGCAGCAGTCATGACTTGTTTATGCTGCAGCAACAGGCGGGCACCGTACCTAACGAAAATTAAATCAAGTATTAAAAAGGACTCGTTATGAAACAACGTTACCAGATCACCCCTTGGAAGTCAGTATTTGTGTTGTTGCCGCTTTTTGCTTTTTTTGGAAGAGCGTCAGCCCAAATCCCGGTAATTGCCGACCCGGCAGTAAGTTCGCTGAGTGTTACCAATCTCGCCGATGTGGCAGTGAATGCCAACCTGCTTAACAACAATACGGTGTATAAGCTGAAATTAGGTACACTTAATCTTTTCCCTGTTGGCACAATCCCTTCCGGAAGCACTTCAGTGATCGTTGCACTGGGCTCGGGGATGATCGTTGACCCCGATTTTGACCTTTCAACGGCGCCGCTGAGCCAGTATTTTACCTGGAGCCAAAGCGGTACACCCGTCCAGATTACAGGTGTGCAGCATACGGCATTACCTACGGGTTTTACCGGAACATTGTCGTTCCAGGTAAAGACCGTACTGGAGGGACAATACACGACATCGGGTAATTTCTTTGCTTCCAACCATAACAACCCCGGTTTTATCCTCGTGGATATAAATGGGAATAATAACAGCAACAGTCTTCTTTATAATGTGGTGGCGCAGTCAACGCTGCCGGTAAACCTGCTGGGTTTTTCAGCGAATGTCAAAAACTGCGAGGTTCATGCAGAGTGGCAGGTGGAAAAAGAAGTTGACTTTGACCGTTATGAACTGGAAGCGAGTAAGGATGGCGCTGTGTTTACCAAAGTAGCGACCGTTCATGCCCAGAATCTTTCGGTGTATAAAGCTTCTTTCCCGCTGGATGCGCAGTGGCAGGGTGGCAATGTGCTGGTACGTTTAAAAATGATTGATGGTGATGGTACTTTCAAATACAGCAAAGTGGTATCGGTGAATGGCAATTGCGCTGCACGACTGGCAATCTACGGTTATCCCAACCCGGTTGAAAATATTGATTATATCACGATCGCAACCAAAGAGGGTTTGTTCAAAGGCCGCTACCGGCTGACGCTGCTGGATAACAGCGGCAAGATCGTGGGACTGACCAATGTGGAGCTGAACGATATACAGTCTTTTCGCTATGACCTGCCGCCGATATTAGCTGCAGGGAAATACATGATACAGGTGCAGACGGCTGATGGCACAGTGAACTCAACGATTTCTATACAGAAGCTGTAAGCTAAATAAAATATTTTTGCGATGATCCACCTGCTGTTGCGGGTGGATTTTTTTTGGGGGGTGGTTAGTCGTGAGTTGGGAGTTGGGAGTCGTGAGTGGCTGTTGAAGGGTTGGCAACCTTTTCGAAGAAAGGCGCAAGGGGGAAGGGGTTGAAAAGTTTAAGAGGTTTGAAGAGGTTAAAGGTTGGTTATTGCTTTACTGTAATGATTCCGTTGAGCCAGTGCAGGAAATAGAGTTTCTTGTTTTCAAAATAATCGAGGCTCATCTGCTCGTTGTTATTGAAGACCGGCTGGATGTCAAACTCCCGGAACAGGTTGAATTCTTTGCGGGTGATGCTGGAGTTAAAATCGTTGGGATATTTGAGCAATAATTTTGAAAAACGCCAGAGGGTTTCATAACCCCGCATCACCATATCGCTGGGGCGTGCAAACATGACCGTATTGAAATAGTTGCTGATAGAGGCGCTGACGGTGTCGGTGCGGGGGTTATAGAACGGTGTGCAATATACGATCTCCAGGTCTTTGTATTCCGGGCGGCTGAAATCTTTGATACCATCCCAGGTGGGCATACCCATCACCGTTACAGGGTATTGTTTATTGACCGCAGCGAGGTGAAGGGCCAGGCGTTTGCCAAAAGCATCATTCAGACTGCCGGCTATGCAAAGGGATTTACGGTTGCTGTCAAGGTGTGCTGTGAGATGATTGACAGTGAAACTGTCGGGCAGGTCCACATATTTTAATTTCAGTGGCACTGCCATGGTGTTTTTTCCAAATTCATCAAAGATGTTGCGGATCATGTCTTCCATCTGTCCTTTGCGGCGAAAAACAACCAGTGGCTCCAGGGGATAGTGTTTCTGTATATAGCGATACATGCCTTCACACTGTGTTTTCAGGGTGGAGTTGAGCATCACATAAAACGGGTTGTTGCGGATGCCGCCATCATTGGGCAGGTTCACATTGATGACAGGAATATTTCTTTTCATGCCGGCATCGGCAAAATAGCGAACCTCGGCAGCCGAGCAATGTGTGATGATGAGTTGCACACTGTCTAGCTCGGGTTTGTTGAGTTGTTCAGAGAGTGTTTCGAATGATGAACGGGTATCATAAACAAACACCTCTAATTCCGCTCCTTCTCTGGCTAATGAATCCAGTGCTAATTGTGCACCTTCAAAAAATTCGAGGCCCGGGAGGATGAATTCCGGGAACTGGTTTTTGGCATAGCGGTAATTGTTCATGCTGTCGAATGCCGAATCGAGATAAATGGGAGCGAAGATGGCGATCTTCGGTATGGGATTACTGTTCCCATTCTGTGAATGAATAGAATGAATGGAAGACAGAAACAAAAAAAAGAATAGAAAGGATTTCTTCATAGTAAAATTCTTTGCTGGTTGTTTAGTCCTCACCCCTAACCCTTCTTTGCTTTAACAAGCTCAGGACAGGTCGGGGAGGGGCTTATTCCCACTCTATCGTTGCCGGTGGCTTGCTGCTGATGTCATAGACCACCCGGTTGATGCCTCTCACATTATTGATGATCTCGTTAGAGATATTCGCCAGGAACTCATAGGGTAAATGTGCCCAGTCGGCCGTCATGCCATCCACACTTGTAACGGCCCTTAATGCGACAGTGAATTCATAGGTTCTTTCGTCACCCATCACTCCCACACTTTTTACAGGCAGTAAGATTGCGCCGGCCTGCCACACGGTTGCATAGAGGTTGTTATCTTTCAATCCTTTGATGTAAATGTGATCGGCTTCCTGCAACAACTGTACCTTTTCTTCTGTAATTTCTCCCAATATCCTTATCGCCAAACCGGGGCCGGGGAAAGGGTGCCGGTCTATCATTTCTGCCGGGATGCCCAGTTCTCTTCCCACTTTTCTTACTTCATCTTTGAATAAATAACGCAGCGGTTCCACTAATTCGAGGTGCAGATGTTCCGGGAGACCTCCGACGTTATGATGGGATTTGATGGTGACAGAAGGGCCATGTACCGACACACTTTCTATCACATCAGGATAGATGGTGCCCTGGCCCAGCAACCCGATACCTTCAATCTTTTTTGCTTCTTCCTGGAACACATCAATGAACATGCTGCCGATCACTTTTCTTTTGGCCTCAGGGTCTGTTTTGCCGGCGAGTTTGGTATAGAAATGTTCACGGGCATCAATACCTTTTACATTCAGCCCCAGTTGTGCATAGGTTTTTAATACATTCTCAAATTCATTTTTGCGCAACACACCATTGTCAACAAAAATGCCATAAAGATTTACACCAATGGCTTTATGAATAAGCGTAGCCGCCACAGTGGAGTCCACACCACCGCTCAATGCCATGATCACTTTCCGGTTGCCGATCTGTTTCTTTAAGGCCTCAACCGTGTCTGTGATAAAATGAGCAGGTGTCCAGTCCTGCGAGCAACCACAGATATTGACAAGAAAGTTGTGCAGGATTTTTTTTCCTTCTGTGGAATGATATACTTCGGGATGGAATTGTACGCCATAGAGAGGGAAGTCGTGAGTCGTGAGTCGTGAACCTGCCTGTCCGGTAGGCAGGTCGTGAGTGCCGTTTGCGGATTTTCGAAAGGCGGCGACGGGTATGCTTTCGGTGGTGGCCAGCAATTCAAATCCTTCGGGCAGTTCTTTGATGGTATCGCTGTGGCTCATCCACACCTGGCTGTTGGCGGAGACCTGCTGAAACAATACATCATCTTTTGTACGCTGCAGGAGGGCTCTTCCATACTCTCTTTTATTACTTTTTGCCACCAGGCCGCCAAATCTTTTGGCTGTGAGTTGTGCACCATAGCACACACCCAGCACCGGAACATTTTTTACAAAAGACTGAATGTCCGCATCCGGGGCTTTGTCCTCATTCACTGAAAAAGGCGAACCCGAAAGGATGATGCCTTTCAGGCCGGGTTCAAAAGAAAATGCTTTATGGTAGGGGATGATCTCGCAATACACATTGGCTTCTCTTACTGCCCTGGCGATCAGTTGGGTATATTGGGAACCGAAATCGAGGATCAGGATCTTTTCCGTCATAATGCTGCGAAGGTAAGGATTTGGGAGAGTTGGATATTTGCAGTTGGTAGTTTGTTATTTGTTGTCAGTCTGCTCAGACGGAGTCGGATACACCTCATAGTCATCAGAACGGCAGGCAGATTTGTAGTTGTGAAACTGTAACCAGGTTAAAGGGAAATTCGTCATACTACATGCTGTTGCCCGGAGGGGTTATATTTGTTGTGCACAAAAAATTTTATATGAGAAAATCAATCCTTTGTTTGCTGTTGTTATCGTTGTCGGTGGTTTCCTGCACTAATTTTTCAGGCAAGAGAATAAGAGGCAATGGCAATGTCATTTCCAAATCACATAGTGTTGATGGTTTCAGCGGGGTGGATGTGAGCGGGGCGATAAAAGTGTATTTGTCGCAGGATTCTGTTTTCCGGGTGAAAGTGGAAACAGATGAGAACCTGCATGAATGGATAGAAGTGTATGCAGAAGGAGACATGCTGCATGTTCATACAAAGCGAAACACAAACCTGAAACCCAGCGGCAGTACCAGGCTGTATGTGTCTGCGCCATCTTTCAGCCGGCTGGAGGCATCCGGCGCCTGTGATTTTTTCAGCGAAACTGTTTTAAAATCTTCCGGTGAACTGAACGTAGATATGAGTGGCGCCTGTGATGCAGAATTAGAACTGGATGCCCCTAAAGTGAGGGTGGATATGAGCGGTGCCAGTTCGGTGAAACTAAGGGGGACCACCAGGGAATTTTCTGCCGGTGGTTCGGGCAGCACGGATATTCATGCTTTTGATTTTTTATCAGAAACAACCAGTGTGGGGCTGACAGGAGCCGGCAGCGCTGAAGTGTTTGCCAGTGTGAGCTTAGATGTGAGAGTATCTGGGGCTGCGTCTGTTAAATATAAAGGGAATGCACAGGTGAGTTCAAAAATATCCGGTGCGGGGAGTGTGAAGAAAGTGGATTGAAGGGAGGAAGAGTTTAAAGGTTGAAAAGGAGCAACCACATTTGCCAAAAAAGATTATGTGTTCAGGACTCCTGGGCCATGTGTTGCCTGCCGTTTCCATTGCTGCTGCTTATCCATTCGGATAATTTTTTCATCCATTCATCCTGGTGACTGGCAATAAAATGGGATGTGTAGTTTCTTACAAAGAAAGGGATGACCAGTTTGCTGAGCCAGCCGGATCCCGGCAACAATACTTTTTTTACCAGCATGTCAACAAGTGTGCTGGCTCCGAATCCCAATAACCCCGCTTTCTTATTGCCGGTGACGAAACGGCTGACACTGTTTACCGTGTCAAGCAGGGGTGTGACTGATGCTTTCAATTCTTCGATGTCTAACCTGATGAGTTCCCTCCGGGTTTGGAGCAGGTTTTCCAGGATTGCCCTGCGTTGCAACAATTCATCGTATGTGTGAAGGGGCTTATTCATACATTTTACGGACAATACGGTTGCGGATATGCGGAAATATTGTTTTCCTTCCAAACAGGATCAGGCCGAGCAGGCAAAGCAGGAAGAAACCGGCCACAAGCAGGAAACCGCCGGCCATGCTGTTCATTTTTTCTCCCAGCCATATTGCCAGCCCGATGCCGGCCATCAGCAGGACCAATATGGTGACCAGGAGAAAGACAGCGCCGTTTACCATTGCTGCAACAGCGTTGGCTGCCTGCTGTGTAAGCTTTACCATGGTCAGCTCATAAAACGTTTCAGCATAGCTGCTGACATTTTCCGTCAGCTCTTCCAGTTTTTCTTTTACGGTTTCCATCTGTGTTCCTGAATAAATAATAAAATTGATAAAAGAGGTTGCTTCAAAACGATCGGCTTCGCCCGGCTCAGGCTGAAACTTCTTTTGAAGCAACCTTTTTTTAAGGAGGTCAGCTTACAGCTTCTTTCACTTTGCTCATTTTTTCATTCAGGTTTTGTTTGCCTTCATTTCCCTGGTTTGAAAGCAGGTTACTTAACTGGTCTCCCCATTTGCCGGCATTCTTTTTAAGACGATTGCGCAGGTCTTTTCCTTTTTCCGGGGCTACGAGTAAGCCGATCACCACGCCGGCGGCCAATGCGCCAACAACTCCTAATGCAATCTTTGAATTTTTTGTCATAACACTCAATTTTAAATGAATAATAGGGATATCGTCCACTGCAAATAATGCAGCTTATCTTATGCTGTAATATTTTCTTGAAAAAATTGTACCAAAAAGAACGTTGTTGAAAAATGCTGTTGAAGCGCTGTTGTGATGAAAGGTAGATTTTTTTTTATTGCAGCGGCGCTTGCTGCAGTAAGTTCTAATGATGCTGTTGTGCTGAAAATAAATCTGCAGGTGTCTGAGAATTTTTTTTTGAAAAACATGAAAAAAAATAATGTTGTTGTTTCAACTTGTAACCAGTTTAATAGCCGAACTCTTGTGAGGCAGGTTTCCGGATCAGGAAGATATTGTCATGCCGGTGTTTTCTCTGGAGTTAATGATCTTTTAATCTGGCTTTAATGCCTGCAGCAAGGCGGGCAAAAAAATGAACAATGCAAATATTTTTTTCATATTGCTTAAAATGCAGAACTTAGGACATTACCAAAACCTTCCGCTATGAGTTCACGCAGAACTTTTATCAAGGAATCAAGCCTGGCTGCCGGTGGTTTGCTGCTTGCGTCTTCTTATGCTAATATTTTCATGGTGAAGAAACCCATGGTGATTATCATCGGCGCCGGTTTTGCCGGGTTGTCTGCCGCTTTATATCTCCATAAAAAGAAAATTGATTTCATTATTCTCGAAGCAAGGAACCGCATTGGCGGCCGGGTGTTTTCCCACACTATTGATGAAAGAGAAAACCTGGTGATAGAACTGGGCGCCGAATGGGTGGGCAACTCACATGAACGGATGCAAAACCTTTGCAATGAATTCGGGCTGGAACTGCTGAACAACCAGTTTGATTCGCATCTTATCTACAAAGGCCAATACTTCAAGCCCGGTGAGTGGGACTACAGCGGAGACTGGAAAAAGAAATTTCAATCTATCCTTGACAATTATCCCAAACTGACACAGGCCCAGAAGCTGCGTATAGACCGAATGGACTGGTGGCGTTTTTTGGTCAATAATGGCTGTGAAGGCCGTGACCTTGATCTGAGGGAATTATTGGACAGCACCGATTTTGGCGAAAGCATCCGTCATGTGTCTGCTTTTGCAGCATTGGCAGAATATGCCGAAAGCAGTGAGAAAAATGAAATGGACCTGAAGATCAAAGGCGGCAATAGTATGCTGGCCAATAAGATCGCTGAAAAAATAGGAATGGACAGCATCAGGATGCAACATGCAGTGAACCGGATTGTGCAAAATGCAAAAGGCGGGGTGAAGGTTTTTTGTGATAACGGGCAAAGTTTTACCGGGGACAAGATCATTTGCACTGTTCCGACTTTTGCTGCTAAAAAAATTAAATGGGAGCCGGGGCTGCCGCCAGACCAGGTGAATGCCATGAATGAACTGCAGTATGCCCGCATCAATAAAAACCCCTTGCTGTTTACCGAACGCTTCTGGAAGGATGAGAGTTTTGATATGGTGACCGACCAGTCGCCGCACTATTTCTATCATGCAACAAAAAATCAAAGCTCAAATAAGGGAGTATTAATCTCTTATACCATTGGGGAAAAAGCGGCGGTGGTAGCCAACCAGGGTGATGAATGGAAGACAAACATGATTGAGCAGACATTGAAACCTCATTTTGGAGATGTAACAAAGCTGCTGGAAAAACAGATCAATTATTACTGGGGCAATGATGCGTTTTCCCACGGCGCCTATGCTTTGTATGGAGCGGGACAGTGGTTCCGGGTGATGCCGATACTGAAACGTTCTCATATTCATACGCATTTTGCCGGGGAACACCTGGCCGACTGGCAGGGTTTTATGGAAGGGGCGATCAATATGGGTGAGGAAGCGGCGGGAAAGATTTAGTGAATTGAATAATAAATCCATCTCCTTTTTGTTTGTATTTATGATTATTGGAAATTCATAATTAAAAAATTTAACTTATGAAGAATTGTCTACTGATAGTAATTGCACTTTCTGTTTTAATATCATGTAGTCAAGATCCTGGAGTTAACTCATTGGCGGACGGTGAGTTTCAGTATAAAGTGAATGGAAGTTTAGTCAAAATAAGCAACGTTAGTATTTCAAGTGGTGAATATGTTATTTTTTTTAAACAAATAGCTGGTTCATTGATAACTCAGACCCGTTATATGCTTAATGCTCAAAAAGGAACAAACAATATTTGGGCGTTTGGTATCCCAACTGATAGTTTGCGGATTCAAACATATAGTCTAGATACCACATCAATTAATACGTTAGGCATTATTTGTACAATGACCTATAACGGACAACAATCTGCTTTGTTTTATGGGGGAGATTTTTTGACAATTAACATTACTTCTTACTCAAATAGTTTAATAAGTGGAACTTTTTCTGCAAAATTTACGCCATTCTCTTCTCTTGGAATGCCGCCAAATTATCTTAATAGAGGAACAACAATAATTACTGAAGGAGAATTTAAGAACATTAAGTGTTTGTTCTAATGCTGTTTTCGCAACTCAGAAGCTTGAGGTTGTAGTTAACTATACTAAAAGCCAAATAATTACCTTATTTTTTCTATCTGGTTTTTTACTTTGCAAAAGGTCAAGAAATTTTACTCCTACTTCTTGTGCCAAGGGAGAAATGATAACAGGTTTTCGTTTACCCCTTGCCATATTTCTTCTTTAAACCATTCAGGTATGTCCCGAAATTTTTCCCCTCGCCATTGTCTAATTGCCGGATGCCGGTGGCCAGTTTTTTTTCAGTTCTTTTTTGCTGTGTACAGGGAGTATTTTTTTGCTGGGACCAATTTCTTTCAATAACAGCCATGCCTGCTGAAGTTCAGCCTGGTTCATTGCTTCCAGGCTTTGATTGATCTTCTTTTATATTGGGATGAACTCATAGTGTTTAAAATTACAATTTTCTCCAATACTGTATAGTTACAGGCTCACATATTTCACCGTGATCTTTATATCCCGGTTTCTTCCTTTGTCATCGGTGCAGGATATTTTATTGAGCCCTTCCTGCGGCACAAAGAATTGTTTTTCGCCAGGGGCGCTGCTTTTATAGAATTTATCATTGATGTACCAGTACACTTTGCTGACATCGTTGGCGGTTTTGCAAACCAGTTGCAGCGGTTCAGGGTTTTTTTTGCTGATATAATATTCCAGGCCATTGGAAGGTGAGTAGATCAATGGTGCGCTGCCTTTAAAAATGAGTTCACAGTCCGGATTGTGCGGTGGTATCTTTTCATAGGCTACCCGGTTGTCTTCCATCCACGACTGCATGGCCGGGTCAATTGCTTTATACCATTTCTTTTTATAACCCGCTGCCGGCATACAGCTTTTACAATACGATATTTTTTCACCCCGATAGTTATCGGGGCTGATCATGATCTCCTGCCGGTTGTCGCAGAATTTGTTGGTGGAGATAAGCGGTATAAAATAATCTGTGATGCGGTTCGTACAGTGTTCAGCCGGTGGCAAACCTGTTTCATTGCACACCTGCCTGATATCACAATCATCCGGCTGTGTGAACCACTCCGCATCGCTGTCATAATCTATTGTATTAAAAATTTTAAACAGCAACGGCGTGGCAATATTGGCGCCACTGAGATCAGCAGCCCCGACTCCTGAGAAATTGCCTGTCCAGACACCCACTGTGTAGTTTTTGTTATACCCAATACTCCAGGCATCCCTTCGTCCATAGCTGGTGCCGGTTTTCCAGGCTATCCTGGGCATTCGTTCGGTGGCCGTCCAGTTCAACGGAAAATCAGGCCGGTTTACTTTGGAAAGAATTTCATTGATCATGTAGTTGGCAGCCGGGCTGATAATAGTTGTCTTTCGCAGCGCAGTGTCTGTTTGTGTAAAAACAGGAGCAACATATTCACCATTGTTTGCAAAGGCGGCAAACAAACCTGTGAGTTCTTCCAGCGTAGTGCCACAACCGCCGAGTATCATAGATAACCCTAACTTTCGCTGATCTTTTTGAATTTGCCTGAAATGGCAGACCGCCAGTTTTTGTATCATCTTTTCAAGTCCCAGCATCTTCAGCGATTTAACCGAAGGAATATTGAGGGAATGTTCGAGGGCATATTCCACGCTGACATAGCCGTTGAATTTTCTGTCATAGTTTTCCGGAGCATAGCCTTCAAAATGAACAGGCACATCTGTCATTATTGTTTTGGGTGTGAGCAACCCTTCATCAAAACACATGGCGTATAACAGGGGTTTTAATGTGCTGCCGGGTTGCCGCACGGCATTGGCGCCATTCACCTGCCCGCCATCGAGGCTGTCGTTGAAACCGGAAGAACCGACATAGGTGATGACCTTATGCGTTTTGTTGTCAATGATCACAACGGCTGCATTGCGGATATTGCGCAGCCGCTGTGCCCGGGTATGATCTTCCACTAATTTTTCTGTTTTCAACTGGGTGTTCAGGTCAATGGTTGTCTGAATAAAATAGCCGCCCTGTTTCTTTAATTTATAGGAGAGATGCGGTACATGATGCGGCACGGTTCCTCTTGCAGCGGTCAATGGCTCAGCCAGTGCGTCCTCGATCTCTTTTTGGGTGAATACTTTCTCATTGGCAAATTTGTGCAGCCAGCGGTTTCTTTCTTCAATGATGCGGTCGTTGTTTTTGCCGATCACCAATGAAGAAGGCCGGTTGGGAATGATGCTTAATGCCGTGATCTCGGCCAGTGAAAGATGATCCGGGTCTTTGTTAAAGTATAATTGAGAAGCTGATTTCACCCCCTCGATATTGCCGCCATAGGGCACAAGGTTGAGATATAGCTGGAGAATTTCTTTTTTATCATATTTCCATTCGAGCTGAAAAGCCCTGAACATTTCGATGATCTTGCTGCCGATATTCCGCTTGCGGGGTTCCAAAACTCTTGCCACCTGCATGCTGATGGTGCTGGCGCCGGAGGTTCGTTTCATCCGGAAAAGATTTTTGAAAAAGGCCCTTGTTACGGCAAAAGGGTTTACACCGGGATGCGAATAGAAATATTTGTCTTCTTTGGCAATGATGGTCTTTTGCAGCAGGGGAGAAATCTCATCCAGTTCTGTTTTCATTCTCCATTTGTGGTCGCTGGTGAGATAAGCGTTGATGACTTCGCCTTTGTTATCTGTTATCACCGTGGAGTATTCGACCTTATCGGGAAGTGGAAATATCCGGTTCAGCAAGAGAAATAAAAGAAAAAGGCCGGCGATGGCAATGCCGAGACGTTTGAAGAAACGGATGATATGTTTTCTTGTGATGCGGAGTTTCATGGTGTGGCCGCTGTGATGCTACAGCCGTGCCACGGTTTTAAACCGTGGCACGGCTGGCCTCAGGTTATTTTGCTGACATCATCAGCATTTATCATCTGGTAAGAATCCGGGTATATTGTTTCTGGCTTTATGCCCAATAGTTGAGTTGCCAATTCTATATTACAAAAACTATCTTTTCTTAAATCACAGTAGTCTCTGAAGGAGGAATATTGCCAATCTTCCATTTTTTTGACAAGATTAGCAATAAGCGGATTTTGATGTATATAATGGAAACATAAAAGATCGTAAGACCTGCTTCCGGCAGCTACCGCTTTTGCTTTGGTGTTTTGCTGAAACAGGGAACCGGTGCTGCCATTCTGTTTATTTATTGCCTGCGAGTAGGAGCTAAGCATGTTCCTGAATCCTTCGCTTAATACATTTCTTTTTTGTCCGGCTACTATTTTTTCAAATGCTGACCTCCGGTCTGTTGCTATGAGAATGTGAAAATGATTCGGCATCAGGCACCATGCCAGCAAATCACAATGCGGGAGGATAAATTTTTTCATTTTATCAATAAAAAACCAGTAGTTCTCATCCTTGAAAAATATTCTTTGACGATTGTTGCCCCTGTTGTAAATATGATATAGCCCCTGGTCAGAAAAATTCATTGAATAGGATTAATGCTGTGACTAAGGTAAAGAATATATCTTTTCTGCAAAGGGGTGCCACGGTGTGTAACCGTGTCACCCCGGCATTTTGACACAGTGTTCCACCGTGCCACACCTGCTCTTAACAAACATTTATCCACGCAAATTTGCAAAGCCTGTTTTGAGATTGCTACCTTACAGCAGCAACTCTTTTAACCATTATGGACACACCCGACCAGTCCCGCCCTGTAAAAGATATTCCTCCATAGCTGTGATGTCATTGTGAAAAAAGAATGGTTGCCGGGATGTCCCGGTTCCATAAATTTCTTTACCTTCTCCTCTCATAACACACCTTAACCATCCTTAACTATGCGTATTACTTCTTTAGCCGTTTCGTTGCTGGCAAGTTCATTTATTTTTATTGCCTGCAGCAAGAAAGGAACCGTCAGTCTTTCTTATACCAATGCCAAAGGCGAAGTGCCCCAGTTGGGCAATTTGACCTTTCGCTTTAACCAGTCGCTGATGAAGGACTCCCTGCTGAATCTGTGGGATTCCACCGAGTATATCAGTTTTGAGCCGGCCATTCCGGGTCGTTTTCGCTGGGAGAGTCCCGATCAACTGGTGTTTTCTCCTGCGCAGCCGCTGAACCCAGCTACCACTTATTCTGCTACAATTAAAAATGCCGTTCTGAAATTTAGTGAGCATGGTTCGGTATCCGGCGGGGATAAGATCAGTTTTTATACGCCGCCACTCACACTTGATCAGTCGCAGATCATCTGGGTGGGAGAAAGCAGCACCACGGCTGCACCGCAGTTAGATCTTTTTTTTAACTACCGCATTAACCCGGAAGACCTGAAAAGCAAACTGAGTGTAGAAATAGAAGGCAACAAAGCCGATCTTGGATTTATAACAGTATCTCCCGACAACAAAATATCTCTTCGTATCAATGGCCTGAAACAGGAGGATAAGGACCTGGCAGCTAATATTTCCATTGACAAAGGGTTGAAACCCGAAAGCGGACGCAATGCAACTGCCGAAGCAATGAAGAGCAGCATGCTGATACCTTCTCCTTTTGTGTTGTCCGTGCTGAATATTGAATCGGAGCATGACGGAACAGAAGGGGTGGTGAGAGTGGCCACCAGCCAGCAACTGACCAATGAAAGCCTTAAGTCTTTTGTCCGCTTCGATCCTGTCCTGACCTATACAGTGCAGCTTACCGATGAGGGATTTGAGATACGCAGTGATAAGTTTGACCTTGAAAAAAGCTATGCTCTCACTATTGCCAAAGACCTGCGTGGAAAAATAGGCGGGGTGCTGAAAGAAGATTATTATGGCAGTGTGGCATTTGGAGAACTGGAGGCGAATATCCGTTTTAACAGTAAAAAGGCTGTTTACCTGTCAAAGAAGGGGGCAAAGAACCTGGAGGTGATGATAACGAATGTGCCCAAAGTGAAACTGATCATTTCCAAAATATATGAGAACAACCTGCTGATGGCGCAGCGCTACGGGTATTACCCGCAGGAGACAAGATCAACTCAGGCATCGTATAGCGAAGATGAATATGGCGACTATTATTATGAAGACAATTACTATGGCAATAATGTGTCACTGGGTGATGTGATCTATGAAAAGGAAATTGATACAAGGGCATTGCCGAAAAGCAGCGGCGCCAGGTTATTGAACTTTGCGGAGTTTGAAGACCGCCTTCCGGACTTTAAAGGAGTGTATCATGTGATGATCCGCTCTGTGGAAGACTATTGGGTGAGGGACAGCCGTTATATTTCATTGTCCGATCTTGGTCTTATTGCCAAAGAAGGAGCAGATAAACTGTTTGTATTTGCCAATTCCATCAAAACAGCAATGGCAGTGAGTGGTGTGAACGTAACCGTTTATGCGAATAATAATCAACTGATCGGGTCGGGAACCACCAATACAGAAGGTGTCGCAGAGATCGCTTACAGCAAAAATGACATCAGCGGTTTCAGACCGGCGATGGTGGTTGCGAAAACGGATGATGATTTCAACTACCTGCCCTTTACCAATACCCGTGTGAACGTATCCCGTTTTGATGTGGGTGGTAAAAGAAATAACCCGGCAGGATTAGACGCTTTTGTGTATGCGGAAAGGGATATTTACCGTCCCGGTGAGAAAGTGAATTTTGCGGTGGTGATCCGGGACCGACAGTGGAAAAGCCCCGGCGATATGCCGTTGAAGATGAAATTTGTGATGCCCAACGGAAAAGAGTTGCGGACATTCCGGAAGAGCCTGAATGAAGAAGGCGCTGCGGAGGCCAGTGTTGATATTGCCAGTTCGGCTATCACCGGCAGTTATACACTGGAAATTTATACCTCTGCAGATGTGCTGCTGGCCAGCAAAAGTTTTTCGGTGGAAGAATTTGTGCCAGACCGTATCAGGGTGAATGCCAAATTGGACCGCAATGCCCTGAAGCCCGGTGATAAGGCAGGATTGGCCATTAATGCGATGAACTTTTTTGGCCCGCCGGCTGCCAACCGTAATTATGAAACGGAAATACAGGTGAAACAAAAAAGTTTTTCTCCTGAAAAGTTTGCTGATTTTGATTTCAGCCTTGCCAACCTGCAAACCTATTTTGAAAAAGTGATCCGCGAAGGAAAGACCGATGCGGATGGCAATGCCGGTGAGCAATATGAAGTGCCGGCTGCCTTTGCCAACAGAGGTGTGCTGCAGGCCAGTTTTTATACTACGGTTTTTGATGAAACGGGCAGACCTGTGAGCCGTGCTGCATCGGCTGATATTTATACCCAGGATGTTTTTATCGGGCTGAAGCAGGATGGCTATTACTATTATGCCCTGAACCAACCGGTTAAATTTTTACTTGCTGCTGTGAACAAGGATGGTAATGCGGCCAGCGGCGCTGCCCGGATTGAAGTCATTAAAAAAGAATACCGGACCGTGCTGGTGAAAAGCGGAAGCTATTTCCGTTATGAATCGCAACAGGATGATAAGTTAGTGACAGAAAGTGCAGTGAATGTCGGCAGCAACACCACCTATACGTTTATACCCAGATCACCGGGTAATTATGAATTGCGCATTTATCGCCCCGGGGCTGCCAGTTATGTGAAAAGAAATTTTTACAGCTATGGCGGCTGGGGTTTAACCGGCAATTCGTTTGAAGTGAATACAGAAGGTCATATTGATATTGAGCTGGAAAAGAAATCTTATCTCAGCGGCGAAACAGTGAAAGCATTATTCAAAACACCTTTCAGCGGACGGATGCTGGTGACCATGGAAACGGATAAAGTGATCTCCTATCAATATGTGGAAGTAAGCAACCGGGTGGCCAATGTGGAACTGAAACTGACAGGTGAACATGTGCCGAATGTATATATTACAGCCACCCTTATCAAACCGCATGAAGTGTCGGATATTCCATTGACCGTTGCCAATGGATTTAAGAATGTGCCGGTGGAAGAAAAGAACAGGAAGATACCGGTGGAGATCCTGGCACAGAAAACAGTTCGGTCCAAGACAAAACAAAAAGTGAAGGTAAAAGCGGCGCCGGGAAGTTATGTTAGTTTGTCTGCCGTGGATAATGGTGTGTTGCAGGTGACGGATTTCAAAACACCTGATCCTTACAATTATTTCTACCAGAAAAAAGCATTGCAGGTAAATGCCTATAATCTTTATCCCTTATTGTTTGCAGAAGTGAGAGCCCGGCTCAGCAGCACCGGAGGTGATGGCGAACTGAGCATGGATAAAAGAGTGAACCCGATGCCTGCAAAACGGGTGAAAGTGGTGAGTTATTGGAGCGGTATCAAGAAAACCAACGGAAGCGGGGAGGCGGAGTTTGAGTTTGATATTCCGCAGTTCAGCGGGGAACTGCGGCTGATGGCTGTTTCTTATAAAGGACAAAGTTTTGGCGGCGCTGATAATACGATGACGGTTGCCGACCCGGTCGTTATCAGTACTGCCTTGCCCAGGTTCCTGAGCCCCGGTGATACGGTGCTGGTGCCGGTGACATTGAGTAATACCACTGATAAAGCAGCTACGGTTTCGACAGATATCAGCAGCGATGGGGCGATAAAAGTGCTGGGCAGTAAAAGCCAGTCTGTATCGCTTGCGGCAAAGAGTGAAGGAAGGGCTGTATTCAGCCTGGTGGCAAATCCTGATATGGGTATTGCAAAAGTGAATGTGACAGTAAGCGGTATGGGAGAGAAGTTTACTGATGTAACGGAAATATCTGTTCGTCCGCCATCCACTTTGCAAAAATCAACCGGCAGCGGCTCCATAGCAGGCGGCAGCACCCAGAAGATCAGCATCGGGCTGAGCGATTATATAGAAAGCAGTACGGATTACAGTTTGGTGATCAGCCGGTCACCTGCACTTGAACTGGGTGAGCATCTCCGTTACCTGGTGCAATACCCTTATGGCTGCACGGAGCAAACCGTGTCGGCGGCCTTCCCTCAATTGTATTACAGCGATATGTCTGATCTGATGCAATCAGGTAAGCAAAATGTCATCAATGCAAACAGCAATATTCTTGAGGCGATCCGTAAGATCAAAATGCGGCAGTTGTATAATGGTGCATTGACGCTTTGGGATGGCGGTGGCACCGAAGACTGGTGGACCACCGTGTATGCGGCTCATTTCCTCTTAGAAGCAAAGAAAGCCGGTTTTGATGTGGACAATAGTTTACTATCCACCATGCTGAATTATCTCAACAACAGGCTGAAGAACAAACAGACCATCATTTATTATTATAACCGGGATCAGAACAAGAAAATTGCCCCGAAGGAAGTAGCGTATAGTTTATATGTGCTGGCAATGGCCGACCGCAGTAATGTGCCCACGATGAATTATTACAAAGCCAACCAGGCATTGCTGGCATTGGACAGCCGTTACCTGTTGTCGGCTGCCTATGCAGTGGCGGGAGATAAGAAATCATTCGCAGCGATGCTGCCTTCTGCTTTTGCCGGTGAGGAATCGGTGCCGCAAACGGGAGGCAGTTATTACTCGGATGTGCGGGATGAGGCGATTGCTTTAAATGCACTGATAGATACCGATCCTGCTCATTCACAAATAGCCGTGATGGCAAAACATGTTTCCGATAAACTGAAATCAAGACAATGGCTGAGCACACAGGAAAGGGCTTTTGCTTTTCTTGCTTTGGGAAAATTATCCAGGAGCGCTGCAAAATCCGATGTTTCTGCAGAAGTGAAAGTGAACGGAAAGATCATTGCCAAGGTGGAAGCCGGTCAATGGAAAGGTGATAAGGCAGCGCTGAAGGGCAACAATATCGAGATTATTACCAAAGGAAACGGCAAGCTTTATTATTTCTGGGAGGCTGAAGGCATCAGCAGCAGCGGCGCTTATAAAGAGGGGGACAGCTACCTGAAAGTGCGGAAACGTTTTTATAACCGTTTTGGCCAGCCCATCAATGGTAACAGCTTTAAGCAAAATGAGCTGGTGGTGATCGGCATCAGTTTAGAACGGTCATTCTCAACTTCTGTTGAGAATGTGGTGATCACCGACCTGTTGCCTGCCGGTTTTGAAATTGAAAATCCAAGAACCAAAGAGATACCGGGTATGGACTGGATCAAAGATGCTTCCACACCTACAGCCCTGGATGTCCGTGATGACCGTATCCATTTCTTTGTGGATGCACATAATAACAAACAGACCTATTACTATGCTGTCCGTGCAGTGTCGCCGGGTAATTATAAAATGGGACCCGTCAGCGCTGATGCGATGTATAACGGGGAGTATCATTCGTATCATGGGGCAGGTGTGATCAGGATCACTGAGTAAAAAAATCAGTATTATTATCCCGTCTTTCCGGTTATTTTGGAAAGACGGGATTTTTTATGATTGCTGCCGGAGAAAAAAATATTGCGATAGTTTGCAATCCGCTGGCAGGTGTTGGCAGGGCCACCCGGCTGGCTGCTGATATCCGGGCGGAATTGGAGATAAGAACTCTTGGTCATACACTATTTACAGATAGCTGGCCTATTGCTTTTGATGGCTATACGGATGTGTGGATCGTTGGCGGTGACGGCACTCTCAATTATTTTATCAATCATTACCCGGACATACGGCTGCCATTGGTGATCTTCAGAGGAGGGACAGGAAATGATGTGCACTCTATTCTCTATGGTAAAATGAACTGGAAAGAACAGGTGCAATTGGCGCTGGATGTGCCCTCCCAACCAATAGATGCCGGTAATTGCAATGGAAGATTGTTTATGAATGGCACAGGGATCGGGTTTGAAGGAGAAGTTGCAAGAAGTCTTTCTGGCAAGAAAAAGCTGCCGGGAAAGATCTCGTTTCTTGCTGTGATACTCCAGAAAATATTTTCCTATCAGTCAAAAGAATATACAGTTGTCATTGATGAATCAACCAGCAAAGAAAAATTTCTTTTTATAAGCGTTATGAACGGGAAAAGAGCCGGTGGTGGTTTTATGGTCAGTCCTGCATCTGTTTTCCATGACGGCTTGCTTGATATTGTGCTGGTGAAACCGCTGAATGTTTTTCAGCGGCTGCGTTATTTGCCGGTCATTGAAAAGGGAAAACATCTTGGCCTGTCTTTTATAAAACATACCCGGACCGTTGCTATCCGTATTGAAAGTGATGAACCTGTACAGGCACATCTTGACGGCGAATATTATACTGCATCAAAAATGGAGATCAGGGTGATGCCTTCAGCTTTTTATTTCAGGTATTAAGAGCCTGCAAAAAATAGTTACTCCATGATCATCTCTGCCAGGCGGCTGTCTCTTTTATACACATCTTCACGAAAGTTGATCTTTCCCTGCCTGTCCACCCAGGCGGTGAAATAGGCAATGAAGACCGGCACTGTTTCTTTGAGTGTGAAGTATTGCTCTTTGCCTGCATTCATGGCTTTGGTAATTTTTTCTTCTGTCCACTGAGGATAATCCCGCAGCAGCCATTTTGCCAGTTCTTTAGGTTTGCTTACCCTTATGCAGCCGTGACTGAATGCCCTTTTATCTTCATTGAACAATGACTTGGCAGGTGAATCATGCAGGTAAATATTATAGCTGTTGGGAAATAAAAATTTCACCAGGCCCAGTGCATTGTTAGGGCCGGGTTTCTGGCGAACGGTATTCCCGTTCCATTCCATGTTTTGCCGCTTCAGGTAATTGGGGTTTCGTTTCAGCGCTGGAAGTATCTCATTCTTTAAGATACCCGACGGCACATTCCAATAGGAGCTGAACACTACATATTTTAACTCACCGCTAAAGACCACTGTTTCATGAACGGCTTTACCTACGACCACATTCATGCTCCAGAGCAACGAATCGCCGCTATAGGCATGCAGTGCAAATTCAGGAATGTTGACAGCGAGATATTCTTTACCCGGCATTTCGGGCAGCCAGCGGCAGCGTTCCATATTCACAATGATCTGTTCAATGCGTTTGCTGATGGGGTAGTTGATTTCTTTGAAAAAATTGGGTCCGATGATACCATCCTGTTTCAACCCCAGCCGCTGCTGAAAAGCTTTGATGGCATTGATCAATGCGGAGTCATACACTGCGCTGCTGTCATTTCCTGCAATATCCCCGAGCTGGTAAAGCCGTTCTTTTACCTGTTGTATGACTGCTGAAGAATCCCCGGCCTCATATTTCCGTTTACCAGGTTTGATTTCCTGCCAGCCTCCGGCAGCTTCAATGTCGCGGTATTTTTTGAGATAGTTTTTTAAAAGTCCATACTGGCGGTAGACCGGTTCGTTACTAACTAATGCAGACTGGTTGCTCAGCAGGGAATCCATGAGTTGCACCAGGTTCACTTTTCTTCTTGGCAGAAACCAATCCATGTCCTTGCTTTCCTTTTCGCTTAATCCCTGCCAGGCAATTTTCGCATAAGCAAAGTATTGAGCTGTCAGCATCAGTTCTGTTTCTGTATCCGGTTTTTTATTTTCCAGTGAGAGCAGGCTGTCCATCACGATGGCGAAAGAATCACGGTAGGGTATCTTGTCCGGCAAACCTTCATCCCGGATATTCATGAGGCGGTTGAATAAATTGCCGGCCTGTTCTATCAATCCTTTATCATCATACCAGGCAAAAGCATATTCTCTTTTGTTGTAAAACTGATGCATGTCTTCATCAAACAAACTGAAACCGGGATGCCGTTGAAGGAACTGCTCAAGCGTCACCGAATCGAAGCGCAGTTTTTCCTGGCTGCTGAATCCCCCGGGGATGGAAATATCAATGATCTCCCTGGCCAATTGTGCCAGACTATCCGCTTCAGCCTGTTTGCGGGAGCCGTTGTTGTTGCAGGCAAATAAAAGGGGTAATATAATGCATGCAATGACAAGTCCCTTTGGGGAAAACTTCATATCTTTTTTTTGTTAGCCAATTTACTGGAAATGCCGTTACAGGCATGGCAAAAAAAATCCTCTCCGGAGAGAGGATTTGCTAACGGATTTATAGAGCAGTGATGCTTAATAATCGTTGCTGTAGCCGCCGCGATCACGGTTGTAACCACCGCCGCCGCCTTTGTTGTAGCCGCCTTTTTTAAAGCCGCCACCACCGCCGCCGTTGCCAAAGCTTCTTTTCTTGAAGCCGCCACCGCCGCTGCCACCTTCCGGTTTCGGACGACTTTCGTTGACAACAATGTTACGGCCGTCAACTTCAGAACCATTCAGGGCTGCAATGGCAGCCTGTGCCTGGTCATCGTTGGGCATTTCGACAAAACCAAAACCTTTGCTGCGGTTGGTGAATTTGTCGGTAACAATTTTAGCAGATGCTACTTCGCCGTGTGTTGCGAAAAGGTTTGAGAGATCCTGGTCTTTCAGGTTCCAGCTCAGGTTTCCTACGTAAATGTTCATTGTGTTGTGAAATTTTAAAAAACAAATAAGTGCCGACAGTAAACAGTAACCAATGAACATTCACAGGACATGTAAAAAGTTCAGGACTTGTGAAACTGAAAGAACACCGATGCAAGACAAAATAACGGATTTTTTTCCGGGAAATTGCCAAATTATTGTTTCGGGTTGCCCGACCGGGTCTAAAACTTTGATTTTTAGGAACTAATAGAAAGAGGAAGGGCATAAAAAAAGCCTTCCGGGGGGAAGGCTTTGCAGTATTGTTTCAAACGAGATTATTCAGCCACGACATCAAACTCAACTTCTGTTGAATGACCGTTGCCAAAGTCAATCGTGGCCTTGTAAGAGCCCAATTCTTTCACTTCATCAGCTATGCTGATTTTGCGACGGTCAATTTCATAACCTTTTTGCTCACGGATGGCACGGCTCAGTTGCAATGATGTTACGCTGCCGAAGATCTTGCCGCTGGTACCTGTTTTAGCGCCTACTTTCAAAGGAGCTTCATTCAGTTTGGCAATAACGCTGTTGATCTCTGCCAGCATTTTAGCTTCTTTCTTGGCAACTTGTTTCAGTCTTTCTTCTAATTGCTTTTTGTTGCCGGGGCTGCTTTCAATAGCCAGTTTGCGGGGTAAAAGGAAATTACGGGCATAACCGTTCTTTACCTTCACCACTTCATTCACAGCGCCAAGATTATCTACGTCTTTAATTAAGATTACTTCCATGGTTCTTTGTTTTTGTCCCAATGAATTACAGGCTTCATTGTCTTCCGTTGTTCTGATGCTGTCTGAACAGGGAGTTAGAGACGGGCCTTATTTCAATAAATCTGTTACGTAAGGCAACAATGCCATCTGGCGGGCTTTTTTCACCGCATCTGACACTTTGCGCTGGTATTTCAGGCTGTTTCCTGAGAGGCGGCGGGGTAATAATTTACCCTGCTCATTCAGAAATTTTTTCAGGAACTCTACATCTTTATAATCAATGTAGCGGATGCCATATTTTTTAAAGCGGCAGAATTTTTTTACTCTTTTGTCGCTTTTAATGGCGGTCAGGTATTTAATTTCATTTTTTGCCATTGTTTAAGCCTCCACTGCTTTTTCGGTTCCTGTTGCAACGCCACTTCGCTTTTTAGCATTGTACTCGACGGCGTATTTATCGAGTTTGGTGCATAAGTGACGGAGCACACTCTCGTCACGCAGAAGCTGGATCTTCAGCTTCTCATTGAAGTCGGATGGCGCAGTATATTCCAGTACCCAGTACAAGCCTGTGGTTTTTTTCTGGATGGGATACGCCAGTGATTTCAGACCCCAGGCATTTTCTGCCACCACGCTGCCGCCAGTAGCGGTCACCATTGCGGCATATTTTTTCTGCTCAGTTTTGAATTCTTCATCGCTGAGAACAGGGGTAAAAATCACCATCAATTCATAATTGTTCATTTACCTCTTTTTAAGATTAAAAAATTCGATTTTTCCCATTGGACAGTCCATTTCGCCAAAGGCGTGACGGAAAGAATCTGCGAACACAGATTTGGGGCGGCAAAGATAGGGAGTTGAGGGCAGAACTTAAGGGCTGCCAGGAATTAAATTTTTGCCCGGCAAGGTAGTATAATATCCGGAGGAATTGTGAAGCAAATAATTGTTTAATAATGCTTTAGAATGACTTTAAACCATTCCTGAACGGTTTGAGCATGACCAGGTAGGTAGGAAAGTGATCACTATACCCAGTCCGGCAGGTGTTGCCATCCCCTGTCCGCATCGGGTAGCCTTTGTACCGGCCTTTGTTTTCTACCAGGTATTCCCGCCTGAAGATATGCTGCTTGTAAAAGAATAAACCATCCTGGCAGGCATGGGTGTCTATTCGTTTTTATAAACCCCCATCCGGATATTTAATAACCTGTCTTTTGTTCTTCTCCTGGTATAAAATACTGCCTAAATTTTGAAAATGCGTCATTGTAAGGGTTGCCCGAGGCAATTACTTTTGCATTGGACAAACGATATTAAACTTTGATGTCTATGTATTATATAAGTGTCAGGTATCCGAAAGTTTCAGATCAATAACCCGGAGTTGCAGGCTTTTTTCACCGTTCCATTCGTTCTCATCAATTTTAAAAACAATGTCCAGCGGTTTTTTTATTTGGAGTAAAGCAAATTTATCCGCCATGCCAAAACCAATACCAGTAAGAGTGACATTATCCTGCCGTAATGAGAAACGGATATGCTCCTCTTTTACAATTTTTGAATACCCTGTATCTGTCACCCCACGGGCAATAAAAACAGGCCTGAGATTTTCCGGTCCGAAAGGCTCCATCTGCATGAGGATATTGTAAAAAGGCCAGCGGATATCTTTTAATGATATTTCTGCATCAATGACAATTTCAGGAATGAGCAATTCAGGTGAAATAGCCGATGCAACAACTGCTTCAAATTTTTCCCTGAAGGCATCAATTTTTTTCAATTCAAGGGTCATTCCTGCAGCTGCAAAATGGCCACCATATCCCAGTAAGTGTTCACGGCAGGCATGAATGGCTTCATATAAGTTAAAGCCCGGCACACTACGGGCACTGCCTGCAGCATATACGCCGGATCGGGTGAGCACCACCGTTGGTCTATAATAGTGTTCAATAAGCCTGGAAGCAACAATGCCCACCACGCCTTTGTGCCAATGGTCTTTAAAAACAACGGTTGATTTTCTGTTTATCCATGTTTCATTTTCGCTGATCAGTTCCAAAGCTTCTTTTGTGATACTGCTGTCGGCTTCTTTCCGGTCGGTATTGTCGCTGTGGAGCATTTCGGCATACTGCAGGGCTTCTTCTTCAGTGGTTGAAACAAACATCTGCACAGCTTTGCGGGCATCATCCATCCTGCCGGCGGCATTCACTCTTGGTGCAATCATGAAGACAAGATTGTTGATGTGAAGCTCTCTGGTCAGTCCGCTCAGCTGCATCAATGCTCTGATACCTTTGTTCGGGGCTTCGTTTGCTTTCTTCAGACCATGAAAGGCCAGTATCCTGTTTTCGCCGATCATCGGAACAATATCTGCTGCAATAGCTGTAGCCACCAGGTCCAGGAATTGATACAGGTCGGCATCATCCAAACCTAATTGCGGAGCAAGGGCCTGCATAAGTTTAAAACCTACTCCGCAACCGCAGAGTTCTTTAAAAGGATAGCTGCAATCTTTTTGTTTGGGGTTTAGAATAGCTACTGCTTCGGGCAACACTTCGTCCGGTAAATGGTGATCACAAATGATAAAGTCAATACCCAGTGTTTTCGCATAAGCCACCAGGTCTGCCGATTTGATGCCACAGTCTAGAGAGACAATAAGGGAGAAGCCATTTTTCCCGGCATGGTCAATTCCGGCTTTGCTTACACCATACCCTTCACGGTAGCGGTGAGGAATATAAAAATCCAGTGGTTCATGTACTTTTTTGAGGAACTGGTACATGCAGGCAACAGCTGTTGTGCCATCCACATCATAATCTCCAAATACCAAAATTTTTTCCTTTTGGGCGATGGCCTTTAAAATTCTTTCCACGGCTTTATCCATGTCCTTCATCAGCCAGGGGTCATGAAGCTGTGAAAGCAGCGGACGAAAAAATTTTTTTGCGGCATCAAAAGACTCAATGCTGCGCTGTACTAAAATGCTGCAGATGACAGGGTGAATATTCAGCGCCTTTTGCAGGGAGGCGGTCTTTGATCCATCAGCAGTAAGTATGTTCCATCTTTTCTGCATGCTATTGAGAATTCTCATTGGAGTTTAACGGTCATCAATATTTACGGTCAGTCACATATAATACCATGTCCTCAAGGCCCTGCCTCACCGGGTCTTGCGGAAACTGGTGCAGCACCGCCAGGGCCTCTTGTTTAAACGCATTCATTTTTTCGGTGGCATAGCTGATTCCCCCGGATTGTTCTACCTGTGCAATCACCCATTTGACCTTTTCTATAATACGGTTCTGGTTTTTGATGGTATAAATGATCTGCCGACGGGTGGTTTTATCTGCGTTTTCAAGGGTGTAGATGAGGGGCAGGGTAAGTTTTTTTTCCTTTATATCGTTCCCAGTAGGCTTACCTACATTTTCGCTGGCGTAGTCAAACAGGTCGTCCTTGATCTGGAAGGCCATTCCAGTTTTTTCACCAAAAAGCCTCATCTTCTCCGTCAGGGTTTCATCGTTGCTGCCCGACCAGGCGCCTGCAGCACAGGCCGATGCCAGCAGGGAGGCCGTTTTATTCCGGATGATCTCGTAGTAAATATCTTCTTTCAGGTTAAGACTACGGGCTTTTTCCATTTGGAGGAGTTCACCTTCACTCATTTTGCGAACTGCGTCGGAGAGGATATGGAGAATCCGGTAGTCATTATGGTCAAGAGAAAGCAGCAGTCCTTTTGCCAGCAGGTAGTCACCGATCAGCACCGAAGCTTTGTTTTTCCAGAGGGCATAAACGGAAAAAAACCCTCTTCTTTCCATAGAGTCATCCACCACATCGTCATGAACGAGGGTGGCAGTATGGAGCAATTCCACCAGCGATGCAGCCCGGTAAGCAGGCTCTGTAACCTGCCCGCAAAGCTTTGCCGAGAGCAGAACAAACATGGGCCGCAACTGTTTTCCCTTGCGTTTTACGATATACCGCATGATGCGGTCGAGCATAGGGGTATGGCTCTTTACAGCCTCTTTGAAGCGGGTCTCAAACTCTTTGAGTTCATTTTCTATGAGGCTAACGGGTAACTGCATGGGTGAAACCGTGGCAATTTACACCCCAAAAGTTAATTGCCGCCAAATGCAGCAATTTGCTTTGAAACCTTGACTAATTACTTGAAAAATAATATGGATAGACTGTAAATAATTTTTGCAAAAATTTGGTTTTTAAGGTTCAAGTCATATTTTTGCCTATTATTTGGAAAAAGTTTTCCTAAATCTTAATCCTTAGTTATGGCAAGCAAAAAGTACGCATTTCTGGCAGTAGTATTCTGTCTGCTGGCATCATATAGCTTTTCCCAGGTTGGGGCCAGCTATGATGTAAAAGATTCTTCCTTAGTTCCATCCAAGAGAATGCCTCAGCATACTGAGTTTCTCAATGGAGCTTATAACTTCCCTGCAAAACCAAGAAACCAGTGGGAGTTGGGTCTGAAAGCAGGTGTGTTTCATGTCAGTGGTGATGTTCCTGCTCAATTCGCTTTTCCCAGTTTCGGTTTGCATGTAAGAAAAGCATTTGGCTACATTTTCTCCATGAGATTGGAGTACATGTATGGTACTGGTAAGGGATTGAGTTGGTTACCTTCTGAAAATTATTACAAGAATTCTGCCTGGGGTCCTTCAGGTGCTAATTATTCTGCCCCTTACAGGGATAATAGCGGGAATATTGTTTCATCCAGGGTTCTAACGGGGGGGAATGCTAATGATGCGTTTGATTTGATTTATCATAATTACAGAACTAAGGCTCATGATCTTTCTCTCCAGGGAGTGGTAACGCTCAATAATATTCGTTTTCACAAGGCCAAGACAGGGTTCAATATATATGGTTTTGCCGGTGTAGGCGGAACGGTTTATGATACCCGTGTGAATGCACTTAATGGTCAACAACGATACAATTTCGCAAACATTAGCGGTGGTGTATATAAAGATAGAAAAGAGACTAAGAAGGCCTTAAAGAACCTGATGGATGATTCTTATGAAACTCCTGCAGAAAATCAGGGGGAACGTCGTCCTAAACTGTTCGGAAATACCTTCAAGCCTTCAGGAACTATTGGTATCGGGTTTGCCTTCAAACTCAGCAATCGCCTGAATCTCGCAATCGAAAATCGTCACACTTTTGTGAAAGATGATCTGCTGGATGGACAGCGTTGGCAAGAACAAGCATGGGGAGATCCGGTATTGACCCGTGACTTTGACTCTTACAATTTTGCCTCAGTAGGTTTGAATATCAATCTTGGCGCTAAAGCTGTTGAGCCGCTTTGGTGGCTGAACCCGCTGGATTATGCATACAGCGAAATCCGCAACCCCCGTTTGATGCGCCTGCCCAAGCCGGTATTGCCTGATAGCGATGGCGATGGTATCACTGACCAATTTGACCAGGAGCAAACTCCTGCCGGTTGCCCGGTTGACAGCCATGGTGTAAGTAAAGACACTGATGGTGACGGTGTTCCTGATTGTAAGGATAAAGAACTGATCACACCAACATATTGCCAGCCGGTAGATGCTGATGGTGTAGGTAAATGCCCTGTTCCTTGCCCGTCTTGCGAAAACTGCCCTGATCTGTGTAAGGGTGGACCAGCTAATGACTGCGTAACACTTTTGGGACCTTTACCCAGCGTATCTTTCAAAGCTAATTCCAATGCACTTAGCAGCGATGCTAAAGCTGTACTGGCTACAGTTGCTGCAAGAATGCGTAATACACCTGGTTGTAAAGTGGTGGTGATTGGCTATTGCTCTTCCAATAAGAGAGAACAGCAGTTGAGCTGGGATCATGTAAATAAGGTGATCAACCACATGGTTGAACAGGAAGGTATCAGTTCTGACCGCTTTATCTTCAACTATGGCCAGGATGGAGATTGCAATACTGTTGATCTCCGTGCTGCAGGTGAAGGTGAAGATGGACCGAACACAGTTGCTCCTCCGCACCCAAGCATACGGAAGAATTAATATGTAATACTTTTGCTGACAAACCCCGACGACCAAATCGTCGGGGTTTTGTTTTTTGCATAAATCCCGCATTCAGAGGCCTTTACCAAAACCTTAACGGGTTGATTTTGGCCATCTATCTTTTTTGCCAAAGATTTGCCACTATCTGTTAACTTTGCACTCCTTTATGCGTTCAGTAGTCACTATTTTTTTATTATCGCTGTTATTGTCAGCCTGCAATAAGAGCATGACCAAATTGCTGAAGAATCCTGATCCCGAGTATAAATTGCGGATGGCTGAACAGTTCTTTGTAAAGAAAAAGTATAGCAAGGCCCAGATAGTGTATGAGGATATCATGCCTTATTTCAGAACATTGCCCAAAGAGTTTGAGGATATATATTACAAATATGCTTACTGTGCTTATTACCAGGCTGACTACCTGAATGCCGAAAACCTTTTTAAAAGCTTTATTGAAATATTCCCCTCCAGCATCCGGGCCGAAGAAATTGCTTATATGAGGGCCTATTGTTTTTATAAGCAGTCTCCCAAGCCGGAACTTGATCAGACGAATACTATCAGGGCCATCGGGATGATGGAAACCTTTATCAATATGCACCCGGGTTCTGAACGCAATAAAGAGGCTACAGCGATCATTGATATGTGCCGTCAGAAGCTGGAGATAAAGGATTTCAAGGGCGCAATGCTCTATTACGATATGGGGCAGTTCAGGGCGGCTGCAGTTGCTTTTTCAAGTCTGCTAAATGACTATGGAGATTCTGAAAAGGCGGATGAGTACAAGCTAATGATCATTAAATCGTATTTCCGTTATGCCCAGATGAGCATTACTGAAAAGCAAACAGAACGGTTTGAGCAGGTAATAACAGAATACTATGAATTTTTGGACCGTTTCCCGGAAAGCAAATTCAGGAAAGAAGCAGATGAATTTTTACAACAGTCACAAACCAATATTAAAAACTTAAATAATGAGCAAGTTAAGACGCCAGCTTAGTGCAGGTATCACCAACAATGTGGAAACCCGCAACCTGGATGATATCAAGAAAAAAACCGGTAACCTGTATGAATCCATCGCCATAATTGGCAAAAGGGCAAACCAGATCAATATTTCGCTGAAAGAAGAATTGCATAACAAGCTGGAAGAATTTGCAAGTCATACCGACAGCCTGGAAGAGATTCATGAAAACAAAGAGCAGATAGAAATTTCCCGTGCTTACGAAAGAATGCCTAACCCGGCATTGCTGGCCACACAGGAGTTTCTCGAGGACAAAGTGTATTTCCGAAAAGGAGAGGACGAACTGTTCAGCTGATTGCAACAGCTTTCCCGATATTTTACAGCGATCCTGCTCAACAGGGTCGCTTTTGCTTTCTATAAGTAAATAGTACTTTTGACAGACCATGTTACAGGGGAAAAAAATATTGGTTGGTATCACGGGCAGTATCGCAGCCTATAAATCCATTATCCTTGTTCGGCTTTTAGTGAAAGCAGGTGCGGAGGTGAAAGTTGTGATGACACCTGTAGCCAAAGACTTTGTATCGCCCCTCACATTATCAACCTTGTCTAAAAACCCGGTGCTGACAGATTTGTTTGATGAGCAAAGCTGGGCTAATCATGTGATGCTGGGCCGCTGGGCCGATGTGATGCTCATTGCCCCTCTTAGCTGTAACAGCCTTTCAAAAATGGCTCATGGCGGTTGCGACAACCTTTTGATGGCTGTATATCTTTCAGCCACCTGTCCCGTTGTGGTTGCACCGGCCATGGATGAAGATATGTGGCATCACCCTTCGACCCATGAAAACCTGGAAAAAATAAGATCTTTTGGCAACAAAGTTATCCCGGTTGTGAAAGGAGAATTGGCGAGTGGTCTATTTGGTGATGGCAGGATGGCAGAGCCGGAGCAAATCGTTCAATTCCTCACAGACAATTTTTTTTTAAGCTCTCCCCTGGCGGGTAAAAAAGCCCTTGTAACCGCCGGTCCCACATACGAACATATAGACCCGGTTCGTTTTATTGGCAATCATTCGTCCGGGAAGATGGGGGTGGCCATTGCCAAAGAGTTGCACAAAAGAGGAGCGGATGTTACGCTGGTTTTAGGTCCATCTTCACTTGAGCTTTTTTCCAATGGGATGACAGTGAAACGGGTGACAACTGCGGCTGAGATGTATGAAGCCTGCCGGGAGGAATTTGAAAAGACCGATCTGGCTATTATGGCTGCTGCTGTGGCAGATTATGCAGCAAAAGAAAAAGCAGATGAAAAGATCAAAAAGAAAAATGAGGAACTGGTTCTGCATCTCACCAAAACAAAAGATATTTTAAAAAGCCTGGGGGAAGAAAAAAGAAATGACCAGGTGCTTGTAGGATTTGCTTTGGAGACCAATGATGAAAAGGCCAATGCACTGGAAAAGCTTAAGAAAAAGAATGCGGATATGATCGTGTTAAACTCCCTGGCAGATCCCGGTGCCGGGTTTGGTCATGATACCAACAAAGTATCCATCTTCACCAGGGAAGGAAAGGAGTTTAATTTTGACAACAAACCGAAACAGGAAGTGGCTGCCGATATAGTTGATACCATCATTAAAATACATTATGCGTAGAAAATTTTTCATAATCCTGCTGCTGTTTGCTTCCGTGAGCAATGCTGTTGCCCAGGAAATACAGGCAAGACTTACGGTGATGTCTCAGAAAGTCAGCACCCAGATAGACAGGAAAGTGTTCATGACGCTGCAAACATCGCTGACCAATTTTCTGAACAACCGCAAATGGTCCAACGACGTGTTTGGCCCCAACGAAAAGATCAACTGCAATTTCCTGCTCACGATTAACGAGGCACCCGGCAATAATATTTACAAAGCCAGTCTCACGGTGCAGGCAGCCAGGCCTGTGCACAGCACCAACTATGATTCTCCGCTGATCAATTTCATAGATGATAATGTTGTATTCCGCTACCAGGAGTTTCAACCCATCGAGTTCAATGAGAACAGGGTGCAGGGTAACGATCCTGTTGCTGCCAATCTTCCTGCTGTGCTGGCCTATTATGTCAATATCATCCTTGGGTTTGATTACAGTTCTTTTTCATTAAGGGGAGGAGACATATATTTTCAAAAAGCATGGAATATCGTTAATAACGCCCCTGAGTCAGGCGATATCAAAGGCTGGAAATCTTTTGAAAGCCTCCGCAACCGCTATTGGCTTGCAGAAAACCTGAACAGTAACCGGTTTGCCCTTTTATATGATGCACTTTATTCTTATTACCGCACCGGGCTTGACATTTTTTACAACAATGAAGATGAGGGCCGGCAGGGCATCATGAATTGTCTCAATTTTCTGAACACAATACACACCAATAACCCCAATTCTATGCTGATGCAGTTCTTTTTCCAGGGGAAAAGCAATGAACTTTTGAAAGTATTCAGCAAAGCCAATCCCGAGATGAAGGGAAGGGCCAGGGAGATTTTAGCCAAGCTTGACATCACCAACGCAACAGCTTATAACCGGGAATTGAAATGAGGACCACGGGGTTTATAGCTTTTTTTGCATTGTTAGCAGCTTCCTGCCATCAAAGCAAGACGCCAAAGAATATTTTGCCGAAAGAAAAAATAAAAGCGGTGATGTGGGATATGATGCTGGCCGATCATTACCTGACAGATAATATATTCAGTAAGGATACCTCGCTGAACAGGAGTGAAGAAAGTATAAAGCTTTACCAGCAGGTGTTCTATATTCATAAGACCACAAAGGAAGAATTTTACCAAAGTCTAGATCACTACAAATCAAAACCGGAAGAATTGAAGATATTATTTGATTCGCTGGAAAACTGGAAACCGGCCTCTATGCGGGATACACTCACAAAGACACAGCGGGACACTGCCAGCCAGCATGAACTGACACCGGAACTGTTGAAAACGAATTAAACCACCGGGCATAACCCTGCCTCAACTTCCCTAATTTTATTGCTCAAATAAATTAAGACGTATGAACAAAGTTGTCAGCGGTGCAGATGCTGCTATACAGGATATTCTTGATGGAGCAGTGCTGATGCTGGGTGGTTTTGGCCTGTGCGGTATTCCTGAAAACTGTATTGCCGCATTAGTAAAAAAAGGAGTGAAGCAGCTAACCTGTATTTCCAATAATGCCGGTGTGGATGATTTTGGTATTGGCCTGATGCTTCAACAAAGGCAGGTAAAAAAAATGGTCTCATCCTATGTGGGTGAGAACGCCGAGTTTGAAAGGCAGTTGCTCAGTGGTGAACTGGAGGTGGAGCTGATCCCGCAGGGCACTTTGGCAACCCGTTGCCTGGCTGCCGGTTATGGAATGCCGGCCATTTTCACTCCTGCCGGCGCAGGTACAGAAGTGGCCAGCGGAAAAGAAGTGAGAAATTTTTCCGGAAAAGACTACCTGCTTGAATATGCTTTTGAAGCAGATTTCGCTATCGTAAAAGCATGGAAAGGCGACACACAGGGTAATTTGATTTATAAAGACACAGCAAGGAACTTTAATCCGTTGATGGCGATGGCCGGCAAAACCACCATTGCTGAGGTGGAGGAATTAGTGCCTGCCGGTGACCTGGACCCTAATACCATCCACACGCCGGGCATTTATGTGCACCGCATATTCCAGGGGAGCAATTATGAAAAGAGAATTGAACAAAGAACCACCCAAAAAAGAAACTGAGTATGGCGCTGACAAAAGAACAAATAGCAAATCGGATAGCAAAAGAACTGCAAGACGGCTACTATGTCAATTTAGGTATTGGCATACCTACTTTGGTGGCCAATTACATTCCCCGGGGCATCAACGTGGTGCTGCAAAGTGAGAATGGCTTGCTGGGCATGGGCCCTTTTCCATTCGAAGGAGAAGAAGATCCCGATCTCATCAATGCAGGCAAACAGACGATCACCACAGTGCCGGGCTCTTCTTTTTTTGATTCTGCTATGAGCTTTGGAATGATTAGGGCGGGTAAAGTGGACCTGACGGTTCTCGGCGCTATGGAGGTGAGTGAAGAAGGCGATATTGCCAACTGGAAAATTCCTGGCAAAATGGTGAAAGGTATGGGTGGCGCCATGGACCTGGTGGCCAGCGCCAGGAATATTATTGTGGCCATGATGCATACCAATCCTAAAGGGGAATCAAAACTGCTGCCGAAATGTTCACTTCCTTTAACCGGCGTGAAATGCGTTAAAAAAATTGTTTCGGATCTGGCAGTGATGGATGTTACTGCTCATGGGTTTAAATTATCAGAAAGGGCGCCGGGTGTATCTGTGGAAGAAATAAAATCCAAAACAGCCGGCAAGCTTATCATAGAGGGAGATGTGCCCGAAATGCAATTTTAAGCCTTAATCAATCAGGTTATTCTTTACTGCAAAGAATACAAGTCCTGCTGTGTTTTTGCTGCCAAATCTTTCCATCAGCCTGTCTTTAATGGCTTCTACTGTGCGGGGACTGATCTCCATTTTTTTGGCAATTTCCTGGGCGGTAAACTCCATGCAGATATAGCGGAGCACATCTTTTTCTTTATCGCTCAGTGTGATCTCGTTATTAAGTGAAGGAACCACTTTCTGTCGGGAATGTGATTTTTTCAGCAGGATACGGTTCACAAAATTGTTGAGGTAATACCCTTTTTCATGCACTTCCATAATGGCCCTTCTTATTTCCTGGGGTTCGGCATTCTTTAGCAGGTAGCCATTGGCGCCGTTTTCCATCAGGTGATAAACAAACCGTTCATCTTCATACATACTCAGCACCAGCACTTTTATATGGGGATATTGTTTGCTTACGGCTTTGGTGGTTTCAATACCATCTTTACCGGGCATCCGCAGATCCATCAGGATCACTTCCGGTTCTGCCTGCGGGATATTATTCAGCAATTCCTCACCATTCTCAGCTTCCAGTACAAATTTGATATTGGTGAAAGGCCGGAGAGAAAGTATGACACCCTTGCGGAATATTTTATGATCGTCTGCAATCGCAACCTTGATAATTCCCATAGTTATCAGATATTGGCCAAAATTAATGATTTACCTGCATCTGCCGGTTGTTTCCGGGAGTTGCGTTTTTCTTTGTTTTCCAGGCTCTTTTATCTTATTGATACGGGTCGTCTTTGGGCATTTCGATGGTCACCTTGTAATAGGTTTGCGAAATATCTTTTTCAAAATTGATATTGCCCTGCACCACCCGCAGGCGGCTGCTGATGTTCTTCAGGCCAAGGCCCAGGTTACTTTTGTTCAGCTTTTCAAAATCCGCCTGTACAATTCCTTTGCCATCGTGGTGGATACGCAGGTAAAATTTGTCGGCATGAACATTCTGGGTGAGGTGGATGAAACTTGCGCTGCTGTGCTTCAGTATATTATTGATAAGTTCCTGCACGATACGGAAGATCACCAGTTCTTTTTCACCTTTCAGGCGGTCTTTGTATTCATGGAAACGGCTGCTGGCATTGATGCTTCCGGAGCCGCTTATTTTCTGGAACATGTCATTGATGGCAGATTCCAGACCGAAATTCTTGAGGGTGGGCGGCATCAGGCTGTGGCTGATGTTGCGGATAAGCTGGATGGTGTCATCAATGATCTGGCGGGCCTGGAAGATGGACTGTAACTGGGTGGCTTTGTCCTGGTTCACTAAATTCTCATTCAGGTATAAACGGGCAGTAGCCAACAAGGGTCCGGCATCATCGTGCAGGTCGGCGGCGAGACGCTGGCGTTCTTCTTCCTGCAGTTTGATGGAGGCGGTGAGTAATATTTTTTGCTGCTCCTGTTCCATCTGCTGCAGTTTGTTCTGGTAGCGGATCACCTTGCGCTGGTGGAAGATGATGAACAGGATGAGGCTGGTGGTGAGCACCAGCATGCCCAGCGTGCCGAGGAAAAGCACGGCAGAAACTCCGGAACTGCTGGTGGCCTGTAAGAAAAACATAGGTCTGG
>CAYTGN010000029.1:0-37358 GCA_964437415.1 uncultured Chitinophaga sp.
ATTACACGGTGACCATTACTGACGTTAATGGCTGTTCAATCAGCGAAGACTTTACAGTAGCGGTGGATAATGTAACGATCGCAGTGACCGGTGTTGTCACTAACACAGTCTGTACCGCTAATAATGGAACAGTAAGTATAGATGTTACGGGCGGCACGGCACCGTACACGGTCAACTGGACGGGCCCGAACGGTTTTGTATCAACCGATGAAGATATCACCGGCTTGGAAGCAGGAGATTACACAGTGACAGTAACGGATGCCAATGGCTGCAGCGTGTCAGAAGACTTTACAGTAGCGGTTGACAATGTAACGATCGCAGTGACCGGTGTTGTCAATAATACAGTTTGTGCTTCTAATTCCGGATCAATTGATATTACAGTTACAGGCGGTTCTGCCCCATATATCATCAGTTGGACGGGGTCAAACGGATTTAACTCAAGTAATGAAGACATCACAGGACTTGATGCGGGAACCTACAATTTAGTCATTACAGATATTAACGGCTGCAGTGTGACTCAGGACTTTATTGTTGATCAGAACGTTGCTGTTATTGTTATAACACCAACAGTGTCGAATCCGGGTTGTGCCGGGGGAACCGGAGATATTGATATCTCTGTTGCAGGTGGTACAGCGCCTTATAGTTATACATGGAGCAACGGGGCTACGACGGAAGATCAAACAGGTCTTGCTGCCGGTACATATACGGTTACGGTGACTGATGCAACAGGATGCTCTGCCAGTTTAGATATTACAATCAATCAGCCTGCAGCATTGGTATTGAGTGAAACGCATACAAATGTTTTATGTAATGGCGGTTCAACCGGCACGGTAACGATCAGTGCAACAGGCGGTGCAGCGCCTTATACAGGAACGGGTACTTTCACAGGTCTTGCTGCCGGCACATATAGTTATACTGTGACTGACGCATCAGGATGTTCTGCATCAATTGATGTAACTATTAGTGAACCGCAAACTCTTGTTGCCAGTGAAGCACATACCAATGTATTGTGTAATGGTGCTTCAAACGGTACAGTAACCATTAGCGCAACAGGAGGAATGTCACCTTATACGGGAACTGGAACGTTTACTGGCCTTGCTCCTGGAACTTATACTTATACGGTAACGGATGCCAATGGCTGTACTGATGATGTTACCATAGTAATAACAGAACCTGCTGTGCTGGTTGTAAGCGAAACACATACGGATGTCTCATGTAATGCAGGTTCAGACGGAGGGGCAGTGATTTCAGCAACAGGTGGAACGGCGCCTTATACGGGAACGGGAACGTTTACGGGTCTCAGCGCCGGTACTTATGTGTACACTGTTACGGATGCTAATGGTTGTACAGCTGATGTGACTGTGGTGATCACAGAACCACCCGCCATCAACTTAGTGGTTAATAATCCTGCACCTGTTTGTGCACCGGGAACTATAGATATTACTGCTTCTGCTATTACAGCCGGCAGTGAACCTGGCCTTAGTTTTACCTACTGGGCCAATGCTGCGGCTACCAACCCGCTGCCCAATCCTTCCGCAGTAGCTATTGGCGGCACTTATTATATTCAGGCTACTAATGGCGAAGGTTGCTCGATCATTGCACCTGTCATTGTAAGTATCAGTCCTGTGCCAACAGCGATACTCTCAGGGCCTGCAGCCATTTGTTCAGGAGAGCAAATCATACTGACAGTGAACTTAGCCGGCACCGGGCCATTCAACTTTACTTATACAGATGGAACTAATAACTTCAATATCGGACCGGTTGCAGGGCCATCCTATCAACTGACATTAACCCCATTGGTGAATACTACCTATACAATCACCAGTGTAACAGATGCCGGTTGCAGCAACATGGCCAATAACAGTTCTCTTGCAGTGACAGTTTACCCGTCACTTACACCGGTACGTTATCCGACCATCACGACGGCAGCAAATGTGCCAACGCAATTGCTGGCAAGAAATATGGGAGCCAGCTATACTTACCAGTGGAATCCTCCTGCAGGACTTGACTTCTCCGGAGTAATGAACCCTGTTTACAATTATGACAGAACTACTGAATATACTATTACGATAACATCACCTGCTGGCTGCAGTGTGGTGGATACTTTGCTGGTAAGAATTCCGCCGGAAGAAGGTGCGATGCTGAAGGTTGATCTCTTTGTTCCAAAAGCATGGACACCGAATGGCGACGGGCATAACGATAAACTATTCCCGCTGACAGTCAATATAGCTGAACTGAAATACTTCAGGATATTTAACAGATGGGGGCAATTAGTGTTTGAGACCAATGTGATCGGACAGGGATGGGATGGTATGTTCAGAGGCCAGCCGCAGGTGATGGATGTTTATACATGGACTGCGGAAGCCGTCGGTGCGGATGGAAGAGTATTCAAACGAAGTGGAAACTCAGTGCTTGTACGATAAAAAATGATTTATGAAAACAATGAAGTACATAGCCGCTATGCTATTGCCGCTGTTGCTACTGCAACAGTTGAGGGCACAGGATCCTGCTTTTTCGCAGTTCTTTGCCACACCGCTGAATATCAATCCTGCCCTGACAGGACGTATCAATGCAGACTGGCGGCTGATCTCGAATGTGAGAGACCAGTGGATCGGGCCTGCCAGTCCTTATGTGACAGGTACTGTTTCGTTTGATTCAAAAGTAATGCAGAACAAAGTGATGAATGTGGATGACGAGGGTAATGTCATGGGTGTGGGAGGAATGCTGCTTTTTGATAATGCCATGATGGGTGTAGTAAAAAGTGTGTATGGTTCGGCCAATCTTTCTTACAATATTAAACTTGCTGATGACGGTTACGGTGCTCACCGCTTAGGTCTTGGTTTTGGTGTCATGTATGGTCGTCGTTTTATGGATTTTAGCCGGGTAGATTTTGAGGAACAATTTACCGGGTTTGGATTTAACACTAACCTGCCTACCGGTGAAACGGCTTTGTCCAATATGAAACCTTATCTTTCTGTGAGTACCGGCGCTGTATATAGTTATACAAACGAGTTCAGCAATTTTGATATTGGTGTGGCGGCTTTTCATGTGAATAAGCCCAAACAAACTTTTCTTCAGGATCAGAACCAGGTGCTCCCTGTGAGAAAAGTGGTGCATGCCAATTTCGAAACTTTTTTGAATGACAGGGTGGTGTTCAATGCCAATGGCATTTACCAGTTTCAACAGGAAGCTAAATATTTTTCTGCCGGTGCAGCGCTGGGTTATCTTGTGGAAGACGAAAATCAGACAATGCTGATGGGTGGGTTGTGGTATTGGTCAGACAATGCAATTATTCCATATCTCGGTGTGGCTTATAAAAACCTGCAGGTAGGCGCTACTTATGATCTTACAGTTTCAAAACTAAACCAGGCGGCACGCCGGCCCAACACCTGGGAAATTTCTTTTATTCTCCGGGGTACAAGAACCCCCAGTAAAGTGATTCCCTGCCCGTGGAAATAAAGAATGATTTTTTTACAGGCCTGCCAAAAACTGGCCCTGAATATATTGAACTACTGCATCCAGGTTTTTCTTTTCTTCAAACACGGCCAGTTGCCGGTCAGCACCGGTGCCCCCTTCCAGCATTTTATGAACATAGGCGATGCGATGCCTGCTGCCAAGATGATCCAGGACCGGGTCCAGAAAATCGAGCAGTTCATAAATAAGTGCTCTTGTATTCACTTCTTCTTCTTTTCCAAAATCAATCAGGTAGCCATCCACACCATAACGGCTGGCCCGCCATTTATTTTCATTCAGTAAAGCTCTTGAATACTGAATGAAGTTGAGGTTCTTTGACCGCAGCATATAAATGCGGGCACAAACAGCCTGGAATAAAGCTGCAAGGGTGATGGTTTCGTCCACTGAAAGCGGTATATCGCAGATGCGGAATTCAACCGTGTTGAAGAAAGGATGTACCCGCAGATCCCACCATATCTTTTTCGCATTATCAATACAGTTGGTTTTGATCAGCAGTTTTACATAGTTATCATAAGCCTCGATGCTTTCAAATGCATCCGGGATGCCGGTGCGGGGAAATTTATCAAATACTTTGGTGCGAAAAGATTTATAACCCGTTTGGCGGCCTTCCCAGAAAGGCGAATTGGTGCTGAGTGCAAAGATGTGCGGCAGGAAATATCTTGTTGAGTTAGCGATATGATTGGCCATCTCCCGGCTCTGCATACCGACATGCACATGCAGGCCAAAGATCAGGTTGCTGCGGGCTGCTTCCTGAAGTTCATTCACAATTTCATTGTAACGGATATGATCGGTGATCAGCTGGCTTTCCCAATGGCTGAAGGGGTGTGTGCCTGCGGCGCCCATGGCAAAACCTAATTCACCTGCAATGCCGGCAATTGTCTTTCGCAAAGTGGATACATCCTGCCATGCTTCATCAATATCCTGGCAAATATCTGTGCCTACTTCCACCACAGCCTGGTGCATTTCGGCCTTCACCTTGTCTTTGATCACTTTTTGTCCTTCCTGGACGATCTTTTGTTCATGACTTTTCAGTTCATGAGTAACAGGGTCGAGCACCATGTATTCTTCTTCTACGCCGAGGGTGAATGTCTTGTAGTTAAGGGTCATAGCAGTTATTTAGGAAAAATATCTTTTAGTTTTATTATAAGTCCGGGAATAGCTTTGCAGTGGATACTTTGTTTGCCGGCATAAAGTGCAGCCCCGTCATACTTTCCATTTTCATTCAGTAAGAACACGGCAATGTTCTGTTCGGATGGATATACTAACCAATATTCTTTAACAGCAGCTTCTTCGTATAACTCATGTTTCAGGCTCACTTCCTTTTCTGAGTTTCCGGGAGAAAGCACTTCAACAATAAGGTCAGGTGCACCGATGCAACCCCTTGCATCTATTTTAGAAAGATCGCAAATAATACACAAGTCAGGTTGAACAACAGTTTTAATCTGGCTGTCCTTATTCCTGTTCTTCACAGGTAGTCGTACGTCAAATGGTGCAGGATAAACTTTACATTTTTTCTTTAGCAGGTAATTACCAAAAACACGGTTAAGATTGCTGCAAATTTCCTGGTGAATGGGGGCAGGGGCGGGGCTCATTATATATATCCTGCCCCGGATCAGTTCCATTTGCTCTTCAAACTTCCATTTCAGATAATCTGCATAGGTATAGCTTGCCGATGGATCGGGTTCTTCCACTTTCGTGAAAGTGTTGTCCTCTTCATTATATACCGTCAGTTTACTCATGCCAGCGGACTTTTATTGCTGCTTCTTTTTACATATTCACCCCAGGTAAGATTATCTGCTCCTTCAACATTACTCATAGCTTTTTCAATGGCATAATTCGCTGCTGTTTCCACCACCCATTCAAAATTTTCTTCGCCAACGCTTGTTCTTTCAGCATCCGGGGCGGGGTTGCAGAAGTCAATGGCATAAGGGACACCGTCTCTTACAGCTAATTCTACAGTGTTGAAATCATAGCCGAGGTATTTATTGATGCGAAGTACAATATCGGTCATCTGCTGTAATCTTTCTGCCGAAGGTTTAAAATCGGCCACATAGCGCAGGTGATGCGGGTTTCTCGGTTCGTATGACATGATCCGCACATATTTTCCGCCTATACAATAACAACGGTAATATTCAGTAAAGACAATTTCTTCCTGCAGTAACATCACCAGTTGGCCTGTCTCGCTGTGCTTTTGAAAAAAATCTTCTGCGCTGGTCAGTTTATAGACATGTTTCCAGCCACCGCCGGCAAAGGGTTTCATATAGGCAGGAAAGCCAACATATTTGAAAATGTTGTCCCAGTCCAGCGGGAAGGCAAGGTTGCTGAAAGAATCATCCGAAGTATCATCCGGAAGATCCCTGGAAGGAATGATGGCTGTTTTGGGCACCGGCACATCCACTTTTGTCATCAGGCAGTTGTTGAAATACTTATCATCGGCGCTCCACCAAAACGGGTTGTTGATAACAGCCGAGCCTGTGACAGCAGCATTCTTCAGCCATGTCCTGTAAAAAGGGACATCCTGCGAAATACGGTCAATGATAACAGCGTAGCCACTATGCACTCCCTGCATCGCTTTGTCTATTCGAACAGGTTCAGCTGTTATACCGGGCACATTTTTGCTGTTGACTCTTGCAACAAATGCTTCCGGGAAAGAACGTTCTTTGCCATGGAGGATTCCGATCTTCTTCATAAACTGGTTTTAGTTGTGTGAAATGATATGAATAATTGCGAGGCCTGAAAGACCGTTTGAAACGGTCTTTTCCAAATTTATTTTATTAGGGTCAAGATAACAAATTCAACTTGTTCCGTCTGACAAGTTGAGGTGATAATTGGAATTTGAAAACTGCTCAGGTGGCGGCTATCAGACCGGATTTCACTATTTTTGCCGCTATGCATGGGACGAATATTTCCGGAATCCTGGTGGAAAAGAATGTGATCAGATCGGAATCGCTTGGGCGGGATGTGAAAGTGGATTGTTACCTGCCCTATAATATTTCCGATCCTTCCCAACTCAGTTTACTGCTTATTAATGACGGGCAAAATATGGAGGAGATGGAATTTGCTTCCATCCTTGAGCAGTTGTATGTTGACAATACCCTTGAGCCCTTACTTTGTGTAGCCATTCATGCAGGTGATCAGAGAAAAATGGAATATGGCATTGCCGCCGAAACGGATTATCTGGGAAGGGGTGCCAGAGCTGCCGCTTACACGTCTTTTGTTATTAAGGAAATACTTCCTTTTGTTTATCAGCAATACCGGGTTTCTCATTTTAAACAAAAAGCTTTTGCGGGGTTTTCACTTGGCGGGCTTAGTGCTTTGGATATTGTATGGAATCATCCCGGAATTTTCAATACTGCCGGTGTGTTTTCAGGTTCTTTGTGGTGGAGAAGCGTTGACCAGGATGATGAACAATATGATGATGATAAGCATCGCATCATGCATCAGCGGGTCAGGAATGGAAACTATCAGCCGGGGTTGAAATTTTTTCTTCAATGTGGTAACAGGGATGAAACATGGGACCGCAACAAAAACGGGGTCATTGATTCGATAGATGATACCCGTGACCTGGTAAATGAACTGGCAGCAAAAGGGTATGATGAGAACAATGACATTTTCTACCTGGAAATGCCGGATGGGTCGCATGATATAGCAACATGGGGAAAAGCGGTGCCGGTATTTTTAAAATGGCTCTCAGGCAAATAGGAGTATATTTCTTTTAAAAGGAAAAGACCATCAAATGATGGTCTTTTCCTTTTATGGTTTGTCCGGTTGTTATCAGTTGTTGAAAATATAACGCAGACCGAACTGCATGGAGTAGGTGGAGAACACACTCACATTATCCCGGTATGTTTCGGTTGGCAGGTTGCCCCTGTCCACATTCAGCCTGAAGGTTGGTCTTGTTGTGCCTCCCGGAGTGGGGAAGGTAACAGGCACCAGCAGAGAAGGTACATTGGCTGTTTTCAATTCACCCCAGTCCTTGTTCAGCAGGTTGCCAAAATTGAAAATGTCAAGGCTGAACTGAAGGGTGTTCCTGTTTTTACCAATATTGGTGAACACATCCTGCAGGATCTTCACATCCCACTGGTTTCTCCAGGGTAATTGGGCGCCATTACGTTCAGCATACTGACCTTTACGTCTGCTTAGATATTTGTCCTGCTCAATAAAGGCAAAGAAAATATCGCTTTGCTGCTGCGGGCTGTAAACAACACCGTTTACGGTTTGGGCTACAAAATCAATTTCAGATGCATTTTTCGGCACATATATCAGGTCGAAGTTGGCTCCGTCGTTGTTGAAGTCAGCTGAATAGGTATAAGAGAACCTGTCCTGGATACCGCCACTGTAAAATACAGAGATGGTGGTAGCCAGTTTTTTGAAATACTCTTTGCGATAGGAGAAAGTAGCAACGATCCTGTCAGGAACTACATAACCAACTGTTCCCAATGTAAGATTATTGGCGCCGTTCACGGTCGGTGTTCCCGGAACACCCTGCCATGCAGACAATGGCTGGCTTCCGTTCCCTTCAAAGAAGTTTTCCGCCATTGATTTTACATAAGCCAAAGAGGCAAACAAACCATTACGGAATTGCTTTTCTAATTTGGCGGTTAATGAGAAATAGTATCCTTTGCTTGCGTTATCCAGAACGATTGCATTAAAAGCACCTCCGTTCGGGTTGGGCAAACCATTAGTAATGCGATTGATATATTTGGCGTTTCCGCTTGGATAGATCAGTCGTCTGTCAGGATAGTTACCGCTTGCATTCAATGCTGCAGGATCTACCAGGTTGGCATTTCTGAAAATAGCCGTGTTAATATCCCTGTTCAAAATACCTTCTATTGTAGCAATAATACCACCAGGCAATCTTGTATCCATTGCTAAACTTGTCTTCCATGTTTGCGGATTTTTGAAATCTTCTTTCAGCGCACTGATCGGGTTAGGAAGTACAGTACCAGCTGTCGGAGGTGTTGCAGGCCTGTAAGCTGCAGGATCGGGGTTGAAGGGGCCGGGTGTATTGGCTTGCCCTACGAATGTTTCAGTGATCTGCAACATACCAGCATCACCAGACTGGCTAACTACCCACACAAAGGGTACTCTCCCGGTGAAGATGCCTGTGCCACCACGGATCTGGAGTGAACGATCACCATACAGATCCCAGTTAAATCCAACTCTTGGTGACCACATCAATTTATTGGAAGGAAGATTACCTGTATTGATCTTTTCACCACCTGCAAAGCTCAGGCTGCTAACAATGGGATGTGTCTGAATTTCAAAAATATCAGGGTAAGTTGGCAAGTCGAGACGCAGTCCCAATGTGAGTTTAAAATTCTTATTTACTGATATCTCATCCTGTCCAAAAACTGAGTACTGGGCAAAGTTGAATTTCGGGAAAGCCTGTGCAAAACCAGGAGCTAATGAATAAGTGATACCAAAATCTCTTGGTTTTTCACCATTCACAAAATCATCCCATGAATTGAAGGTATAATAGCTTGTGCCAAAACGCTGGAAACCGTTTATAGTTTCATTCAGGTCAACCTGTGCGCCAACTGTCCAGCTATGCTTGTTCACTGTCCAGCTAAGATTGTTTACAAACGAATAAGTCTTCACTTTTCTCAGGTTTCCGAATGTGAAAGGCTCATAACCAAAAGTGGTGAAAGGAATACCATCTTTCAAAATGTCAACCAACGGGAACAGCTGGCTGTCTGATTGACGGGAATCATTCTGGAAAGTATAGGTAGCCCTGAAAGTGTTGAAAAGGTTTTTGCCTAAAGTTGAGTTCAGTTCAGCCGCCAATGAATAGAAATTGGCGCCCTGGAAATAGTTGGAGTTTTTGAACCAATGGGCTGTGTTATCAAGTCTTCCCTGCCCGAATGCATACTGAGCCATAGGCGATCTTGATCCATTGAGGCTTACCGGCTCACCGCCTTCCACCTGGCTGTAACGGATATTCAGTTTATGCTTATCGCTGATATTCCAGTCAAGGCGACCCATATATTTTTTACGGTTGATCTCTGTTGAATAGCCCTGGTAAGGGCCGGTAACGTAACCATAAGTATTAAACAGGTAGTCGCTTATCAGATCCAGTTCTGCAGCCGTGGGGCGGGAAATATTTGGAGCACTGCCGAAAGCTGCACCGGGTGTGGCCGCTACTCTTGATTGTATAACGGTAGGCTGCTTTTCAGTTTCATAGCTGAAAAAGAAGAACAACTTGTTTTTGATAATAGGACCTCCGACACGAAAACCCCATTGGTCAAATTCCTCGGCAGGGCGAACCACCGTGTTTTTGCCAACCCTGTCACCCCTGTTTTTTTCATTACGGAAATAATTATAAACCGAACCCGAAAAATTGTTTGTTCCTGAACGGGTAACGGCATTGATGGCGCTGCCGATAAAGCCGGACTGGCGAACATCAAACGGCGTAATGTTTACTGATAATTCTTCGATGGCATCAATTGAAATGGGAGCTCCGTTGGCAGGCAAGTTTTCACCGATACCAAAGTTGTTGTTGAAATCGGCGCCGTCAATGGTAAAGTTGTTTTGGCGAAAATTACCACCACCGATGGCGTTGCCGCTTGCCTGGGGAGTGGCACGGGTGAAATCATTAAGCCCCCGGCTGATGCTGGGCAGCCGCTGCATTTGTTCAATACCTATATTGGTCACAGCGCCTGTTCGCTTGGAATTAAGAATAGGGTTTCTTCTTGCAGCCGTTGTTATTACTACATTGGTAAGCTCACCGGCAGAAGGTTTCATGGAAGAATTTAGCAGGAAGGTTTCAGCAAGTTTAAGGATTATGTCTTCCTGTCTGTCTGTGACAAAACCCACAAAGCTGATCTCGATGGTGTATGGACCACCAACCCGCATGTTTGCAATGCCATAAACGCCGCCGGCTCTTGTAGTGGTGCTGTACCTTGTTCCTGAAGGCAGATGGGTGGCAGTAATAGTAGCCCCGACAAGTGGTTCGTCTGTGGCAGTTTTAACTGTTCCCGAAATACTGGAAGTGGTTATCTGTGCTGTTACTGCAAATGAAAAAGCTAAAAGCAGGACAACCAAAGTCATGATTCTCTTAAGCATAAAGATTTAGTTTTCGGTTGCAAAGAAAGGGAATATTCCCTTGCTAAATATAGATAAATATTAACAAATCGTAACCAAGGGTTAAGCTTTCATAAAGACAGCATTACCCCGGTTTTTGCTGCCTTCAAACCTGGGGTTTCCGGCACCCGGCTTTTTGTTCCTACCTTTGCAAAAAATCGGTATATGTTCGATACAATCGAGGCTGCGATAAGAGATATCCGTGATGGCCGCCTAGTGGTGGTGGTGGATGATGAGGACAGGGAAAACGAAGGCGATTTTATTGCAGCGGCGCAGCATGTGACACCCGAAGTAGTGAATTTTATGACGAAACAAGGCAGGGGATTGATATGTGCCGCCCTGCCGGAAGAACGCTGCGAGGAGTTGGGTCTTGAACTGATGGTCAACAATAATACAGCGCTGCATGAAACAGCTTTTACCGTTTCTGTTGACCTGCTGGGTCATGGCTGCACCACAGGCATTTCCGCTCATGACCGTTCCAAAACCATTCAGGCATTGATCAGCCCTGAGGCAAAACCCTCAGATTTTGGACGCCCCGGTCATATTTTTCCGCTACGGGCAAAAAGGGGTGGGGTATTGAGGAGGGCTGGTCATACAGAGGCTGCTGTTGACCTGGCAAGGCTTGCAGGGCTGGAACCGGGAGGTGTGCTGGTAGAGATCATGAACGATGACGGAAGCATGGCCCGGTTGCCTCAACTGATTGAAATCGCCAAAAAATTCGATTTCAGAATAATTTCAATCAAAGATCTTATTGAGTTCAGAATCAAGTCTGATTCGCTGATCGAGGAAATTGTAAGAGTGGATATGCCCACCTTGTATGGCAATTTCAGATTGGTGGCATTTCGTGAAAAGAATTCAACTAATGAACACCTTGCTTTGCTGAAAGGAGAATGGGAAAAAGATGAAGCTGTTATGGTAAGGGTTCACTCTTCCTGCTTCACAGGCGACATTCTCGGATCTTTGCGTTGCGACTGTGGTGACCAGTTGCACAAGGCTATGCAAATGGTAGAAATGGAAGGGAAAGGAGCAATTTTATATATGAACCAGGAAGGCCGGGGTATTGGCCTGCTCAATAAACTAAAAGCATACCGTCTGCAGGAAGAGGGTATGGACACCGTGGAAGCCAACCTGCATCTTGGATTTCAAATGGACCAGCGGGATTATGGCATCGGGGCGCAGATGCTGCGCTACCTGGGAATTACCAAGCTTCGGCTAATGAGCAATAACCCGAAAAAAAGAGTGGGGCTGATAGGGTATGGGCTGGAGATCGTTGAGAATATCCCGATTGTTACAGAACCTAATCCTCATAATGAAAAATACCTGCAAACGAAAAGGGATAAATTGGGGCATGAAATACTGCAAGGGAAATAGACCGTATTAGTCCTGGTTCTCTTTTTCCTTTGTGCTGCGATCATTTTCTTCCTCTTTATTTCCTTCAGGTGGGGTAGGTGGGGGGTCTTCTTTTTCGGTTTGTTTTTTCTTTCCGCCACTAAAAAGATCGCTGAGTTTGTTGAATTCTTTTCTATAAGAAATACTGCCTCCATAACGCCGGGCTTTGTTGGGGCCGCCTGATGAGTTGGTGGTCAGGAAATCTGCATTTTCCCTGTAGAAGAATGAGGCACGGATGGTGCCCGATTCATTGATCAGCCATTCCATCGTAACATCCGGCAGCAACTGTATGCTTTGCTGCACATTGCTCTCCTGCTGCAACGGTGCATCAAAACCGCCTCCGGCTGTGATGATGAACCTGTCGTTAAAGAAAGAACGACCAATGGAGAAATTGACATTGCTGCTCAGGTTCAGCGCTGTCTTATTATTGGGGTCAATGACGTTTCGGTTATACACAGAGGTATTCAGGTTGATGAGGTATTTTTCATTCTTGAGCAACTTCCCAAGAATCTTATTCAATTGATCGTTGATCACACCCAGGAAAATACCGGAAATGGTGCTGGTCGCAATTTCACCGATGTCAAACCCGGATGATGCCGTGGATGCCCCGCCATCCACTGGTGCAAAACTGTTGAATACTATAAGGTAGGTGACCTGTTTGTTTATTTCATTGGTGTTTTCTTCCAGTTGTTTCAATGTAAAGGCAAGACCTGGGTCTGTAACAGCCGGGCTGCTGGTAGGAAATTCCAGCGAAAACCTTATAACAGGCTCAAAGAGTTTCTCGGAAAGAGTAGCAACTACATAAACATCTCCCCGGGCACGGGAAAGAGCGGCATCCACACCGGGCAATGAGTTGACCAATGGGGCAAAACTCACCCTGTCGGCTGTATAAACCGCTTCAAAATTGATGCGGGCATCATACGGGTCATCTGTCCATTCAATGAAATTGTTACCGTTCTTTTTTATTTTAAAGTCCTTTTTGGCAAAACTCTGGAAGGTGAAACGGTAGTCGCCTTCCTCAATATCAAAACGACCTCTTATTCTCAACGGCTCATTGGTGCCGGAATAGATGTTCAAAGTACCCCTTCCTCTGCCTTTGATTTCATCGCCGGTCAGGTCGTCTAACTGCACTTTCACATTCACCATCGGGTTGGCCGTAATATCAAGGTCATAGATCACATTACCTCCACCGGCTTTCAGGCTGCTGTCGCTTAATTCACGACCATATTTTCTTTCCACTAAGAAATCAGCCATGCCTGACTCCCTGCTTTTGTCAGGAGGAATGGTGATATAACTGCTGTCTCTTGTTGATGCAATGGCGCTGATGGCCATGATCATTTCAGATTGCGGACCTTGTAACACAAATGAACCAGTACCTTTCACATTACCATAAAACTGCTGGTTGTCCTGGTAGGTCGTGTTCAGCAATTGTACAGGCCGGTTGTTTTCTTCTCCTTTTGAAAAGGGCTTGCGGGTGCCGACTCTCACATCAAAGAACATGTTTTTAAAAGCGCTGTGCAGGATGCTGCCATTCACATAGATGGGATTATTGCTTACAGGGTCATTCAGCACAATGCCATCCAGCCTGATCTCGCTAGGCTTTAGTTCCAGTTCGGTGTCTTCAATATGATAAAAACATTGGGTGAAGTTGATCTTCAGTCCGGCATCTTTCATTTGCCCCTTACCATATACACTCAGGTTATCAAATTCACCCTGCACCGTAAAATCACCAGTGAGATAGCCCTGGATATCGGAGAAAAGATCACCAAGAAAACGTTCCAGCACACTCAACTGGAAGTTGCGGGGTGTTAACGCAATCAGGTTTTTCTTTTGTGCTTCCCTGTCACCAAAAAAGAGATGGGCATTAAAACCAAGATAATTATCCTGGTTCACCGTATTACCATTCACTTTCAATTCCTGTGCAGCGCCGTCATATAACAGGCTGGCTTTTACTTCACCCAGTGAATCATTATCCAGCCGCAGGTATTTTGTTTCTATATTATCAGAACTGATCCGAATGTTTTTTCCTGCCGGGTCTTCGATCTTCACTGTTCCGGACAGTAAGCCCTCCAGGCGGTTTTGTGGCATCAGGAAAGGAGAAAAATCTCCCAGGTTCAGCCTTTTTAATTCTACCAGCAGGTCATTTCGGTTACTGTTGACCGAGGGAACTGTCCGTACCCTGATCTCCTGGTCGCCTTCTTTCAGCAGCAGTTGGCCGCTTGCATCTGCATTGCCCCGGAATTCGAGGCTGCCGTTATCGTCAATAGTCCATGTTTTATTGCTGACGACAAAACTCGACGGGTTAACTTCAATTTTTACTCCGTCTTCATAGGTCAGCACCAGCGCATTGAGATTGGCTTTGTCAACAGTTTGATTGGCGCCGCTGTAAATGCTTACCCACGAAGAATCATGTTTTCCTTTTATGTCAAAAACTGCAAGCGGAATGCTGAGGCTGTCGTTGATATGGATGTTTTTGGCGCTTCCGGATAAGGTTACACTGTCAAGGTTTCCGTTGGCCTGCAGGGTCACATCGTCAAAATTGTGACGCTTGAATTTGAACTGAGGAATATTGGCCTGCATGCTCAGCTTGTTCTCTCTTGTGTCGAGGCTGCCGGTGATATGGCTGTAATTAAAACCGGAAATGCTGCTGTCGATGATTCTTACATAGTCTTCAACAAACTGGGTGGTGATATCAAATTTGAGCGATTGGTTGGCTGGTATTTTTTTCGGGGCTTTAATATATGCCGGGTAATATTTGCTCAGGAACAACTGGAATGATTCGGGCAGGTCAATGATGCTGAAATTGCCGGAAATATTTCCTTCAAACTCATTGGAACTTACACTGAGTCTTTTTTCATTATCGGTATAGAATGAAGATATGGTCAGCGAATCAAAAGGCAGCCGTTCACCGTTATGCAACAGGCTGCCTTCATAAATGGATGCAGAGCCTGAGAAATCATCAATGGTTGCACCGATCAGGTCTGCGTTCAGCTTGCCGGTGAAGGAGATGTCATTTTCTGTAAGATTAAGCGGTAAGAGGCACAGCTTTTTGATGTCTGCTGTAAAATTAAAGGCCGGGGTTTCATCATTGAAATCAATTTTACCGTTCAAAGCCAGTTCTGCATTTTCATCGTTTGCTGAAAAGAAACCGTCAAAAAGTTTTTTATTCAGATCACCGTTGATGCCGATATTATGATACCGGTAATCATTGAAATCAATAAAGCGGATGCGGCCCCTGATATTCGCATTACGGTATCTTTCATCCAGCCCTTGTCCTTTTATTTCGGCCTCCATAGATAAGGCGCCAAGCTGCGGCTCACGGATAAATTCACCCAGCCGGAAATTATCAGTAACGATACTGCCCGAATAAACCGGCTGCTGACCGGCAGGCAATTTCATATTCAGGTCGCTTTTGATAATGCCGAGGTTTGTTTCAATGCTGCCAAAGGTTACAAAGTCCCTTACAAAACCCGTGAAACTTCCATTGAACCGCAGATACTGGATTTTTCTCAGGTCAGGGCTGCTCACTTTTCTTAAAGAGGGGACGATGGTAATTACGTCCCCGTAAGTTGTTCTGAAATCATTTGCCTTGAAGTCAATAAAAGTTCGGTCAATATCCGGAAGACCGGTGAGGGTGATATCCCCGTTCAGTAAAGTGCTGCTGCCTGCCTGTACCAGCAGGTCACGACCGACGAGATCATCCACTGTGCCGCGTATGCGACCATTGAGAACGATCCTTTTTTTCCAGGTGCTGAGTGCAGGGGCAAAGTAGGCAATATCATCGCTGTCAATTTCTGCGTTGTCAAATTCTCCCTGCATATTTACCTGGTGGATGAAATCACCCATGCTGTTGAAACTGTTGTAGCTCATCCGGAAATAATTGCGGATTACGCTGTTATTGGTTTCAATATCAAGATTGGCAAAGGCCATTTCAGTGGGGGTCACTTTGGCATCAGCCAGCATTTTCTTCACTTCAAAACCACTGCGTTCTTTAGCGGAAAGGCTCATGCGGGTGCTGACAGTATCTTTGAACCAGCGGATGTCAACAAAATCACCCTGTATATCAGTAAAGGTTAAGTGCTGTCCGTCGAAATAGGTAAATGGTTCCCGTTCCGTTTTTTTGTCTGTTTTGAAAGTGCCGTCTTTGATCTTCAATTTGCTCACCTGCACTAACCATCCGCCTGCATTCCATTGCAAGGTAGAATCATTGGCAGCAGCTTCTATTTCATCTATAATATCGTCATCAGGCTCATCTCCATTTTTTGTATAAGGTTTCAACTGCGGATAGCTGGATAAATGAATATAAGGTTCATTGATAATAAGCGAGGTTACATCTGCTTTTTTACCGGCCAGGTCAAAATCCTCTGCATCGAGACTTAGTGAACCCAACCTTACCAGCATGTTTTCACCCAGCCAGGCGTCTTTTTTCAGGAAATAGACATTCTTTAGTTCAGCTTTTTTCAGGTTCAGCGCCATTCCTCCTTTCTTTGAAGGCTTGTCGCTTGAGGGAGAAGAAAAATAATCAAGGAGGAATTGCTGGCTCCATACAGAATCTGTTCGTTGAAATTTTATCACCGCATCTTCGAGGCCGATATATTTCAGTTCAACATTCTTTTTAATAAAAAACCAGTCGGTGATGCGAATCTTCAGGTCACCTGCAAAAAGCAGTGTATCCCCGGAAAGGTCTCTCACCAATGTTTTTTCAAGGTGCATCCTGTTGAAAAGGGAAAAGTCAACATGGTCAATGCTGACCTCTGTGCCCAGGTCTTTGGAGAGCCGCTTGGTTACTTTTGAAACAATCCAGTTTTGACCAAAAGGGGTTTGGATGAAGATATAAGCTGCGAGCAACAGGAAGAGCAGAGAGCCCAGGAACCAAAACAATATTTTCTTGAACCGCTTCAGGGACAATTTTTTGTACTGTAAAAATAGATATTCAGCTTCGTCGGGCAAATTCAGTACCAATAAATTAGTAGCCACCGGTCATTGCCCTATGCAGGCGGTAATTTAGCCGAAATGCCGCCTGACTCAATAGCCAGATTAAGGTGCTTATGTTGACGTGTTGGAGGTCTTAACAAAGTTTTGCGGGAAAAGGGAAGTATGCAGGCTGATTACTGCCATTAACAACCATTTTGAAGCCGGAGGATTACCAGGATTTTCCCTTGCTTATGTATTTGCCAATGGATATGCCAAATAGCCGGTGCCTGATCTTTGGCCCCTCATCCTTATTACTGATATTGGCCAGCCCGTAAGTGTAGTGTGCAAAAAAGAAAAGATCATTGTGGGCTTCGTAACCAAACTGGATAAGGAAATTGGCAGAATAGCGGCCATATTTATCGTAGCCAAAAGGAGTATTGCGTTTTATTTTCCCGTCATCGGTGTCAAATTTTTCCCGTCCAAAAAGATGGAAATCGAGTGAAGGCCCCGACCTGAAAAAGAAATGATCGGGCATATTGCTGAAATCATGTTGAAGCAAGAAAGCCAGTTCGACGGTATGAAAGGTTGTTCTGTTGGTCAGCGCTTCAGGGCCGGGGGGATATGCCGGCTTATCAAACTTGACATTATAGCCCTTCCTGCTATAAAATGCTGCGGGGGAAAAATAAAGATTACCTTCTACCGGCACCTTCCAGTTGATACCCGCATGGTAGCCATATTTGAATTTATCTTTTTGCTTGGCACCTTCGATAACATAATTAACGGAAGAAAGATGTGAGCCACCGAAAATTCCCACCTGCACCTGGCCATGACCATGAAAGGCAAATGACGACACAAATAACAGCAGTAATATTCTCATTTCTGTAGTTTAATAGATCAGTATTTGAATAAGAAGAAAGGGTAATGGATGGCTTTTCTTGCAAGGATTTTGCCGCCATCACAAAGGAGGGGCTGGAAAACAGAAGATAAAAATGATAAATTAAATCGGGTTTTGCAAGTGTATAGGCTTATGTCGTTTTGAAATAGTGCCTAAATGAGTGAAATGTCAGCAGTTACTTTGGCTTGCTTTTATTTAAGTTTAGGTTGATTTTGCCGGTTGTTTGTGTCTTTAAGAGAATTTTTTCGCCGGGTCTTTGATGTCCTCACCCTTATTGTATTGCGCCGAATGCCCTTTAGGAATGGAGAGGGATTTCCAGTTTTCATTTTTCAGCATTTTGCCCAAATAAACAATCTGGCCAACATGATAAGGATAATGAGCCAATTGCCGGTTGATAGCGTCGATAACTGTGAGTGGTTCGTTGCGGATATAAATTGTTTTCAGCAGATCATCATCCTGCAGCGGTTCAATCGCATTTAAGAAGCAGGACCATCCCTTTTCCCAAAATTCGAACAGTTGTTGTTTGCTCAGGTCATGAACTTCAAACTCATCATCACGCTGACGCCATTCTTTTTCGCCGTCTTCTGTAAGAAAATTGGTCCAGCGGCTCAGCATATTGCCGGCCATGTGCCGGATGATAATAGCAATACTGTTGGATTCGGCCGAAGGCCTGAAATGAAGATCCTCCTCAGCAAGCTGGGCAAATGTTTTATCTGCCAGGTCTTTGTAATATTTCACCCGGCGTATGGCAGTATTTAAAAACTCTTGACCAATTGAAGACATAGCTAAAAAATTAAAATCAGATTATTGGCTAATGACTACCGACTATTGACTATAGACCAATTCCTGCTCTCACCATCCTGCCGCTCCATCATCTCCCCGGCTGTCAGCAATGGCTTCAAATTTTCCATCGGGCCTCACCACGATAAGTTCTGTGCGGCCAATGCCGCTTCTTTCTTTGATCAAATAACCCATTTTTTGCAAAGAGTCACGAACCGCCTGTGGAAATCCTTTTTCAAGGGCTAGTTCATCCGGCAGCCACTGGTGATGAAACTTGGGTTTGTTCACGGCATCCTCCGGGCTAAGGTTAAACTCCAGCAGGTTGACCAGGGTTTGAAAAACCTGTGTGGGAATGGTGGTGCCACCGGGAGTGCCTACAACGATGAAAGGCTTTCCGTCTTTCAGCACAAGCGTAGGTGTCATGGAGCTTAGCATCCTTTTGCCGGGCACAATGGCATTGGCATCATTGCCGATGGCGCCATACATATTGGGCACACCCGGTTTGATGCTAAAGTCATCCATTTCATCATTCATAAAAAAACCAGCGCCGCCCACCACGGTGCGACTGCCATAGGAATTGTTCAGCGTGGTAGTTATAGTAACAGCATTACCTTCCTTATCAATCACACTCAGGTGTGTGGTTTCTTCACTTTCATAAGCCGAAGCAACACCAGGTTTCACTATGTCATTGCTGTTGGCTTTTGCCGGATCAAAGTTTTTCATCTTATCGGCCAGGTATTTTTCAGAAGTGAGAATATTCACCGGCACTTTATAATAATCCATATCGCCCATATATTCACCACGGTCGGCAAAAGCCCTGCGTTGCACTTCGGTCATCATTTGAACCGCCTGCGTGGAATGAAAACCCATTGCAGCAATATTCCTGTTTTCGATCATCTTCATCATCTGGTTTAGCAGCAGCCCGCCGCTGCTGGGCATGGGCATTCCTACGATCTGGTAACCTTTATAACTGAACTGGTGCGGTTCACGGGAAGCAGCTTTGTAATTTTTCAGGTCTTCCAATGAAATGATGCCTCCTCCTCTTTGCATTTCCTCAACAATGAGCTTTGCCGTTTCACCTTCATAAAAACCGGCAGCCCCGTTTTTTTGAATTCTTAGTAATGTGTTGGCAAGGTCTTTTTGCACAAGTGTGTCGCCTTCCTTCCATCCCTTTTCATTTACAAACACCGGCATCACCGAATTATATTTTTTCAGGTCATCCTGGAGCCGGTTCAGCCCATTGGCTTCCCGTTTTGTGATGACAAATCCTTTTTCGGCAAGATCTATGGCCGGCTGAATAAGTTTTTCAAAAGGCAACTTTGCATATTGATGGGCTTCAAAAATGCCCGAAACTGAACCCGGAACACCACTGGCCAAATGTCCATACATGCTTTTATCACTACGGGGTGTGCCATCGGGGTCGAGATACATATCCCGGTGGGCTTTGCCCGGCGCTTTTTCCCGATAGTCAATGGCGAGCAGTTGGCCGTTGGCAAGTCTTGCTACTGTAAATCCACCGCCGCCCAAGTTACCTGCATTGGGATAAACAACTGCCAGCGCCAATTGTGTAGCAATCGCTGCATCCACGGCATTGCCACCTTGTTTCAGTATTGATACACCCACTTCGCTGGCCAGCGGGTGGGCAGAGGCTACGGCGCCATTTTCAGCCACCACTTTTTTGGTGATTGTGTAGTGGTAGGGGTCAATGACCAGGTTGTTATTTTTTTTAGAAGAAGTGCAGGAATAAAAGAGGACGCCTGCAAAAAGAAGAAACCATGCTTTTTTATACATATATCAGTTACTTAAAAAATAAAACTACATAAATCGGGTTTTCAAACCCCAGAAATCTTCAGGGCAAATGCGGGGGCTTCGTTATCTTGCTGCACTAAAACCAATACACATGGGAAGGAAATTACTGCTTTCTGTTTTGCTGGTTGCCGGTTGTGTTGCCGGCTGGTCGCAATTGAAATCACCAGATGAATTTTTAGGATATAAAGTGGGGAGCCGCTATACGCCACACTGGAAAATTGCCGGTTATTTTAATCATGTTGCCGCTAATGCTTCTTCTGTGGTAAAGTTGCAGCAATATGGCCAGACCAATGAAGGCCGGCCGCTGCTGCTCACTTTTGTTTCTTCGGCAGAAAATATCCGCAACCTCGACCAGATACGGATGAATAACCTGAGACTGGCCAATCTTGCCAGGGACAGGGCAGCCCCTATTGAAGAAAATGCTCCGGCTATTGTTTGGCTGAGCTATAATGTACATGGCAATGAAACTTCTTCATCCGAAGCAGCGCTGATGACAATCTGGGCATTGGTGGATCCCTCGAATGCAAGAACCAAAGAATGGCTGAAGAATACAGTGGTGGTAATTGATCCCTGCATCAACCCCGATGGAAGGGACCGCTATGTTAACTGGTTCAACTCCGTGGTGGGAAAAAGTACTGACCCTAAAATATATGCAAGAGAACACCGGGAGCCCTGGCCCGGCGGCAGAACGAATCATTACAATTTTGACCTGAACCGTGACTGGGCCTGGCAAACACAATTGGAAAGCAGGCAGCGTATTGTTCAATATAACCAATGGATGCCGCAGATACATGTAGATTATCATGAGCAGGGCATCAATCAGCCTTATTATTTCGCACCGGCGGCACAGCCTTATCATGAAGTGATCACCCCCTTCCAGCGGGAATTCCAGGTGGCCATTGGAAAAAATAACGCCAAATATTTTGATCAGAATGGCTGGCTCTATTTTACCAAAGAGATATTTGATCTTTTTTATCCATCTTATGGCGACACCTACCCAACTTACAACGGCGCCATTGGCATGACCTATGAACAAGGAGGCGGCGGGGCCGGTGGTGCGGCGGTTTTGAATGATGAAGGCGATACCCTAACACTGATGGACAGGGCCACCCATCATTTCACCACTTCTTTGGCCACTATTGAAGTGTCATCACAAAACGCATCCAAACTCATCAAAGAGTTTCGCAAATATTTCAATGATGCCGTTTCTGCAGGTATTGGTGAATACAAAACTTATGTCGTTAAAAACAATCCCAAAAACAATGAGCGGATCGCTTCTTTATTAGAGTTGCTTGATAAAAACGGCATCCAGTATGGTAGTGGTTCAGGTGCAGGCAAGGGATTCAATTATCATAATGGGAAAGAAGAAGCTTTTACTCTTGGCAGCGGTGATATTGTGATCAGCGCATTGCAACCCCGTTCGGCCATGGTGAAAGTGTTGTTTGAACCCAAAAGTAAATTAGTAGATTCCGCAACATACGATATCACTGCATGGGCTTTACCTTATGTGTATGGTGTGGATGCTTTTGCCAGCCGTGACAGGATCAATGCCGGTGCGGCGCCTGCCAAAATAAAAGTGTCTAATGAAAACACGACATATGGCTATGTGCTTCCCTGGAATGGATTGCAAACCGTGAAAGCTGTGGGCCAGATGTTGAAAAAAGGAATTTTACTGCGCTATGCAGAGCAACCTTTTGAAGTGAACGGTCAGAAATTTGACAGGGGCTCTGTCATCATCCTAAGGACGGCCAATACTTCTTTTGGCAATAATCTCTGGAACGAAGTGAGAAAGGCGGCTGATGACAACAATGTGCAGTTGTACCCTGTTACCACCGGGTTTGTAGATAAGGGTTATGATTTTGGCAGCGGCAGGGTGCATCCGCTGAAAGCGCCGAGAGTGGCAATGTTCACCGGCGAAGGCATCAGCGCCAATGATGCGGGTGAGGTATGGCATTTCTTTGAGCAGCAGATTGATTATCCCATTACGCTGATCAATGTGAATGATATGGGAAGGGCCAACTGGAACGAGATAGATGTGCTGGTGATGCCTACAGGCAATTACCGTTTTCTCAATGAAAAATCGTCTGCCGACATTTTCCGTGACTGGATTAATAAAGGCGGCAGGGTGGTAGCCCTGGAAGGAGCTGTGGGTGCATTATCAAGAGCTGATTTTGGCATCAAATCCAAAAAAGATGATGACGGTGACAAAAAAGATGGGAAAGATGATTACAATGCTTTGCGGGTATTTGAAAACAGGGAAAGGGATTTTATTCCCGGCACCACTCCCGGTTCCATCTATAAAGTGGAACTCGACAACAGCCATCCGCTGGCATTTGGTTATCCCAATTATTATTACACCCTCAAGCTCGATGATGTTATTTATGATTTCATGAAAGACCGCGGCTGGAATGTGGGTGTGATCAAAAAAGATAACCAGGTGGCGGGATTTGTGGGCAATAAATTAAAAGACCGCCTGAAAGACGGGCTGTTGTTTGCTGTGCAGCCGATGGGCAATGGCAGCATCACCTATTTTACCGACAACCTTTTGTTCCGTAATTTCTGGGAAAACGGCAAGCTGATGTTCTGCAACGCTGTATTCCTGGTGGGTCAATAGAGAGGACAGTAGTTGTTAAAAACGTTTAAAAAATCCCTGTATCGCCTTCGGCAAGGTTGATACGGGGTTTTTTGTTTGACAAACGGGATGATCTCTTTATGAACATGAGTTATATTCGCCGAATAATTCTGGCTATGCGAAAACTTGCTGTATTCACACTTATTCTCTTTTGCTCCTTTAGTCTCTTAGCCCAATCTCCCCAAAGCTGGACCTCTGCCGAAATGTACCAGGCCATCCGCAAACTCAATGTGCTCGGCTCTGTGTTATATGTGGCGGCGCATCCTGATGATGAGAACACAAGGCTGATCGCTTATTTGTCCAAAGACAGGTTATACCGCACGGGTTATTTATCCATTACCCGTGGCGATGGCGGACAAAATCTTATTGGTGATGAACAAGGAATAGAATTAGGGCTGATACGGACACAGGAATTATTAGCGGCAAGAAGAATTGATGGCGGTGAACAATTTTTTACAAGAGCTTACGACTTCGGTTATTCTAAAACACCCGAAGAAACGTTTACCAAATGGGATAAAGAAAAAATATTGAGTGATGTGGTGTGGGTGATAAGGAAATTTCAACCCGATGTCATCATCACAAGATTTCCCACAACAGGGGAGGGAGGACACGGACATCATACTGCTTCTGCCATTTTGGCTAATGAAGCATTTAGTGCGGCTGCTGATCCGAACCGTTTTCCGGAACAGTTAAAATATGTGAAACCCTGGCAGGCTAAAAGAGTGTTGTGGAATTCCTTCAATTTTGGCGGCATCAATACCACCAGCCCTGATCAATTTAAATTTGATGTTGGTGGTTATAATCCTTTGCTGGGAAAAAGCTATGGTGAAATATCCGCCGAGAGCCGCAGCCAGCATAAGAGCCAGGGATTTGGCGTACCGGCCGGTCGTGGTGAAGCATTAGAGTATTTCAGAACAATAAATGGGGATGCGCCAACTAATGACCTTGCAGATGGCGTAGATATGAGCTGGAGGAGAGTGAAAGACGGAGAACTGATCGAAAAGATGATTAACAATTTATCATCTTCGTTTGATTTCATTCATCCTGAAAAATCGGTGAAAAGGTTAGTGGAACTGTTTAAAGCTCTTTCTGCATTGGAAGATGGTTATTGGAAAAGCAAGAAGCTGACAGAAGTGAAAGAACTCATAGCACAATGCAGCGGGTTGTTTATGGATGCAACCACAACGGAACAATATGCTGTCCAAACTGATTCAATAAGAATAAACTTCTCATTTAACAACCGTCTTGGTGTGGATGCCGTGTTGCAGCGAGTAACCATTGATGCCTTTGACTCCAGCCTGAACAGGACACTGGACAAGAACAGGAATGTGAATTTTTCTAAAACATTCCTTGTGCCCTCTGCAAAACCGGTGACACAACCCTACTGGCTGGCGAATACAATGGAAGAAGGCTATTTTAATGTGCATGACCAGCAGCAGATCGGGCAGCCGGATGTTGATCCGGCCTATATATCGACTATGCAGCTGAAAATTTTTGGTGAGAATTTCAGTTTCACAAGACCAGTGAAATATAAATTTACTGACCCGGTGCGAGGGGAGGTTTATTGGCCATTGATGGTAATTTCTCCCGTTCTAATTTCTCCTTCTGAGAAATTGAAAATTATTAAGACAGATTCGGAAAACTTATCAGGAATTGTTTCAATAAAGGCGACTAAAAAAGATTTTAATGGAAAACTGGTTGCATTGAATCAGGAAAACTTCGGAAGGGCACCTGATGTTTCATACAATAAGGAATATATTTCATTCAATGCGAAAAATCAGGTAAGTGATATGGAGTATTCCAAAAAACCTGGTAAACTGACAGAAAATATAGTGCTTGGCGTTTATGACTCTATTGCAAAGTCAACATATGCCGACGATATGCGATTAATAAAATATGATCACATTCCGGCAATCAGCTACTTTAATGGAGCCAATGTAAAGTATCTCAAAACTGATCTTAAAATATCTGGAAAAAAAATCGGCTACATCACCGGTGCCGGTGATAAAGTACCCGAGGCCCTTGAACAAATGGGTTATGAAGTGACCCTGCTGACGGATAAAGAACTCTCGAGAAATAACCTGAACCAGTTTGATGCGATCATCACCGGGGTGAGGGCTTACAACACCAATGATTGGATGAATAATCACTACGATAAGCTGATGAAATATGTGAATGATGGCGGTAACATGATCGTCCAATACAATACCAGCAGCAATATCGGTCCGGTCAGGGCCAAGATTGCTCCCTATAATTTCAACATCACCCGGACAAGGGTCACGGATGAAAATTCACCCGTCACAATGCTAAAGCCCGATCATCCTGTTTTCAATTTTCCCAATAAGATCACACAGGATGATTTCAAAGACTGGGTGCAGGAAAGAAGTATTTACCACGGCGCTGACACATCCGGGAAGTTTGAAAAGGTGCTGGGCATGAATGACCCAAATGAAAAAACGGAGGACGGGGCATTGATGATCGCTAAATATGGCAAAGGGTATTTCACTTATACCGGGTTAGTGTTCTTCAGGCAATTGCCTGCCGGTGTGCCAGGGGCCTACCGCCTGCTGGCAAATATCATTGCATTAAATAAGAAGAAAGGGTTTTAAAAGTCCTCATTCCACAAGGGGCTGTGATAGCCTTAAAAAGTTAACTGCACAGAATAATGAAGTCTAATTCTCTGATTTTTGTGCTCTTTGCGTACACTTTATGTTTTCTTTGCGGGTATATATTTTTTGAAAAGCCCCTTCTTAGTAGTTTGAATTTTTGAAAATATTTTAATGAGTACAGAGAGAAAACCCAGCATTCGCAGAAGTGAAATGGCATTTTTATTTGCCATTGTGCTTGGGCTGTTGCTGGGTATCTTTATAAAAAAGATACGCATCGGACTTTTGATAGGGCTTATACTTGGAGGACTGATTGTTTTCACCGGCTGGTTGCGGGTTAAAAAAAGATAGTATGCAAAAAAAGGATGATGATAAGGCCCCTTTTTTCAGGTCATGGACACACTGGTATGCACTGGTGATCGGCTTTCTTGTTTTGCTGATCGTTCTGTTTTTCTTATTCACTAAAAAATTTGCATGAGCCGTCCGGACTGGATAGTATTGGTTGTAACATTGCTTGCCATCATCAGTTATGGTTTGTACAAAAGCCGTACTTCCCGCAACCTGGAAGGATATTTTCTCAGCAACCGGAGCATGCCATGGGGCCTGGTGTTGCTGAGCATCATGGGCACACAGGCCAGTGCCATCACCTTTTTATCTGCGCCGGGCCAGGCTTATACCGACGGGATGCGTTTTGTGCAATATTATTTCGGGCTGCCACTTGCTATGGTGGTCATCTGCATTTTTTTCGTTCCCATTTTCAGGAAACTGAAAGTTTATACTGCTTACGAATATTTAGAAAACCGCTTTGATAATAAAACAAGATCACTCACTTCTTTCTTATTCCTTTTGCAAAGAGGGTTATCAACAGGCATCAGCGTTTTTGCACCTTCCATCATTCTTTCCTCGCTGTTCGGATGGAACATCTATTATACAAATATACTGATGGGCGGCCTGCTCATTATTTACACGATGAGTGGTGGGGCCAAAGCAGTAGCCTATACGCAACAGTTACAGTTGATCATCATTTTCACGGGCATGTTCCTCGCAGGTTATATGGTAGTGAATATGCTGCCGGCCAATGTGAGCTTTGGCGATGCGTTGGAAGTGAGCGGTAAAATGGGCAAGCTGAATGTGATCACTACTGGTTTCGAGTCAGGAAAATTCAACTGGAGCGACCAGTACAATCTTCTTAGCGGGATCATTGGCGGTTTTTTTCTTTCTTTGTCCTATTTTGGTACCGACCAAAGCCAGGTAGGCCGCTACCTCACTGCAAGATCATTAAAACAAAGCCGCCTCGGTCTAATTATGAATGGTTTTGTGAAAGTGCCAATGCAGTTTGCTATCCTGCTGGTGGGTGCATTGGTGTTTACATTTTACCAGTTCAATAAAGCCCCTGTATTCTTTAATGAGGTCCAGCTTAAAAAAATAGAGCAGTCATCCTATAAAGATTCTTTGCATGCTCTTCAGCAGCATTATGATGTGCTGACAGTGCAAAAGCAGGAAGCAGTACTTTCTTATTCCCTTGCATCAGACGATGGGAATGAACTGTTGAAAAATGAATCGCTTGGTCAATTGCAGGCTTTGCAAAAGCAGTCGGACAGTCTCCGCGGAAAAGTAAAGGAATGGCTTGGCAGCAAAGAAGTGAAGGGAGATGCTAATGATACCAACTATATTTTCCTGCGGTTTGTGGTGGACCATCTGCCGGTGGGACTTGTAGGGTTGCTCATTGCTATTATCTTTTTAGCTTCATGGGGAAGCATTGCAGCAGCGATCAACTCACTGGCATCCTGCACCATGGTGGATTTTCATAAACGGTTCACCAAAAAGAAAGAAACCGGTGAAGACGAGTATCGCTTGTCAAAGCGGTACACACTTGCCTGGGGGATCTTTTGCATCATTGTGGCCATGTTCACTTATAATTTGGGCAACAGTCTTATCGAGGCTGTGAATGTGCTGGGTTCATTATTTTATGGGGTGATACTCGGTGTCTTCCTTGTTGCTTTCTTCTTCAAACATATCAGGAGCGGTCATGTTGTTTTTTGGGCGGCTGTGCTGGCGGAACTGCTGGTATTAACCGTTTTTATTCTGACCAAAACGGGGGCATTCAAAATGGGTTTCCTCTGGCTGAACCCGATCGGGGCATTCGGCGTGATAGCGTTCAGTATGCTATTGAACAAGATCATCGGGCAAAAACAAAACCCTGCCGGATATTGACAGGGTTTCGTTGTAGAAAAAAAATCAATTATTTCAGATCAGCGATCAGTTTCTCATTCAGTTTCACATAATCATCATTCTTTGCTTCAGTCGCAAGGGCCTTTGACTTTTCGGCAGCTGCTTTGGCATCTGCTTTTTTGCCCAGTTTGGCTAAGCAATTAGCTCTCTGGTGATGAACCCAAAAAGCATTTGGCTGAGCTTCCACTGCTTTATCAAACCATGTCAGTGCCTGGTTCAGGTCTTTCCCGTTGTCAAGATAGTACATGGCAGCAGCAAAATAGGGCCTGTTATCCTTGTTCATCATCTGGTCTATTTGTCCCATCACTTTTGCATCAACGTCCGTGCTGATAGGCAGTGCAACAGCTGTGTTTTCCCACATGATGTGCAGTTCACAGGAATTTGATTTTATATTGGCGAACTGCAGGGTGAAGGTTTCCATTTTCTCATTCATTTTCATGGCACTTGCTTCCACTCTCACCACATCTTCTTCCTGTTTGTAGGCAGTGGGACTGGTCACATTTGTCTGTTTGCTGATGATCAGCGTCCATTTGTCTTTACCAGGAATGCTGAGAAGCCCATATTTTCCTGCTGGTATTTTTTTGCCGCCAATAGAAACCTCATCACTGAAAGTAAGGGTTGTGGCCTGGTTAGCGCCGGTACGCCATACGTTGCCAAAAGGAACGAGGTCTCCATACACTTTACGGTCTTTCACACCGGGACGGGAATAAGAAAGTTCGATATTGCCCAGTCCAAAATCCTGTTTGATGGTTTGTGTGGGGCTGGGGGCCGGTGTACGCAATTGCTGCGCATCAGCCGCCAGAAGCATAAATACTGCCGCAGCAGATAAAATTATTTTTTTCATACAAGTTTTTTTAGAGAAAGCAAAGGTAGGGAAAGAAGGGGAAGCGAAAATTTTTACTATTTAGGTGATACAGGCAGGAATTTGCTCTGATGCATCTCCTTATTCAGCTCTTTTGCTATATGAAAAGCAGTTTGAAAAAGTGGGGGGGTGAACCGGATTATTGGTAATGCTCAAAGGGAATAGCCACCCTGGTTCTGCCTTTGCGGGCCTTGCGTTTCCATTTTGGACCTTCTTTTATGAGGCGGATAGCTTCCTCATCGCATTTGCCGCAGAGTGACCGCTCAATTTTAAAATTTACAGGCTCTCCATTGCGGGTCACTTCAAACGAAACTTCAACAGTGGCAGGGGCGGCTTGTTTTACTTTGAAATCAAGCGGAATGTTCAGGTTGTTGACAAGGTAGCTGTCATAATTATCCCAGCCATCCTCGGGTTCCGGTTCTCCTTCTAATTTAAAATTGGGATCATTGGCCCTGCGTTCGGTATTTACCCGGCGGTTTGACAATACATGGGCTGCAATATCCCGGTCTTCCTGCAACACCACCTGGTTAGAAGTTATATTGTTACGCAATTCAATATTATTGTTGTTAAATCCTAGTGCACGGGTTTGAACATTCAGTACAGAATCCGGGGAAGTAAGATTAAAATAACCTCTTGCATCGGTATAAGTGCCAACATTGTCATTTACATTGGTCACATTAGCAAAGGGGATTCCGTTGTTATTATTATCTACCACACGGCCACGGAAAATATTGGGTTGATAACGACTGACCAGGCCCTGTGATTTTTTATCAGTACCTGCAGCCCGGTTCCTGGCCAGTTCATTTCTTTTTGACTGGTCAATTTTATCAGCAACGCCATCGGCATCCGTATCTTTTTTAGGTGTGGCGGCAACTGCTTCTTCATTTTTTTCTTTAGCAGCAATACCGGCAGGCTGGTTCCTTGCTTTTTCTATTGCGGCTGTTTCGGTGCTTTTATCATCAGTTGTATTTGCAACAGGCTGTTTTGTTTGTTGATTTTTATAGAATGAAAGATCGCCACTACTAGTTGTATCTGCCTTTCTTCCGTTGCCGCCGTTTAGTGTTACGGTTTGAGTGTTGCCGGGAACATCTTTATTCGCAACATCACCGCTTTGTTCGGCGGCAGCATTATTCATTTTGTCAACAGATGCAACAGAGTCTGTAGTTGCGCCGGCAACGGCTTCCTCTTTTTTCACAGGCGCCTGTGCAATATTCTCGTTCTTGCCGGTAAACACAAACTGGTAAGCCAGCAGGGCTGCGCCACCAATAATAACAACTGCCGCCGCCGCCCGCAGCCAGGGAAAAGAACCAACTCCGCCTTTTTTCATCGGGATGACTTTGGTCTCATCCACTTTTTCCGCCAGTCTTTTTTTCAGTTCATTGATGTCGGCAGTTGCATTCACTCCTTCCACTGCATATCCTTCCAGCGCATCGGCCAGGAAGGGATCATCAAGGGCAGCTTTTTCCATCGAATGTCTTTCGGCAGCAGAAAGCAGGCCCCTGTGATATTTTTCAATATCAACGGCGGTGAAATTTTTTATATTGTCATTAGTTGCCATGAGGCATTACAAAATTCATCATTTATTTTTTTCAGCACTGGCTTCCCGGGTTTCCTGTTTTTCCATACATATCTTCAGGTTCCTTCTCCCGTTCTGTATAAAACTCCGCACCTGGTTCCAGTCCTGCCCGGTGATGGCTGCTATTTCATTATAGCATTTGCCTTCCAGGTAAAAAAGCCGGATCGCCTGCTGTTGATCAGGAACCAGTGTGCCAAGGCAATATTCCATTTTTTCCAGGTTCTCCTCTTTTTCCAGTACACCGTTCAGATGCACATTTTCCTCAGTTTGCACAATTTCATGTTTAAACTCAACGGTTTTCAGATTTTTAGGTGTCCGCAACTGCATCAGGCAGTGGTTTTTGGCCAACTGGTGCAGCCAGCCCCTGAAATTATCCACATCATGTTTTTTCAATTTTGATACCAGTTCCTCAAAGATCATCATCACACTGTCTTTGGCAACTTCCGGTTCTTTATAATATTTCAGGCACACCCCATACACCAGGTCCATATAACGCTGGTACAATTCACCCAAAACAGTCATATCCCCCGATTCTTTGTATAAAAAAACCAGTTCTTTATCTGCGAGAGATGAGTGACCTATGTTCCGGATAAATGACACAGCGTTAAAATTAACAAATAAAAGGTTGCGGCTTGTTTATGCAATTATAAAAATGCCGGCATCTCTTTTTTCAAACTACATTTTATGAAACGAATACTTTTTATGCTGGCGCCGGTTTTTTTGCTGATGCTGGCTTTCCGTCCCGTTACCTCACATACGGTTACAGGTATTGTTACTGACGACAAAGGCAGCCCTTTGCCTGCGGTAATGATAACTGTAATGAACTCACAAACCGCCGCCGTGTCAGCAGCAGACGGCAGTTATAAGATAACAGTTGCGGATAAAAATGCGACCCTCACTTTCAGTTATGTTGGTTATGAAACACAGCAGGTGAAGCTGAAAGGAAGATCGGTGTTGAATATTTCATTGAAAACAGTAAGTGCAAAACTGCAGGAAGTGGTGGTGGTTGGTTATGGTGGAAGAGGAGGTTTATATGATCAATCTTATAAATCTGCTGCCCCGCTGACAGGATATGCACCCGGCATCCAGGTGAGCCCTAATACAAATTATTATCAAAAGAAAGATCATGACGGAATTTACGAGGACTTCAATACTGAGGGTTATGATAAAATAACGGAGAATCGTTTTCTGAAAGTATCTGATAACCCGCTTTCCACTTTTTCCATTGATGTGGATGCTGCGGCCTACAGCAATATCCGCCGTTTCCTGAACCAGGGACAATTGCCCCCTGCCGGCGCCGTGAGGATAGAGGAAATGATCAACTACTTCACTTACGAATATCCCCAGCCGCAAAATGATCATCCTTTTTCTATCAATACAGAAATTTCAGAGGCCCCCTGGAACAAAGACCACAAACTGGTGCTGATCGGTCTGCAGGGAAAAAAGATTCCAACAGAAAATTTACCGGCTTCCAATCTCACCTTCCTTATTGATGTGTCCGGTTCCATGTTTGGCGGTAATAAATTACCATTGGTAAAATCTTCCATGAAAATGCTGGTTGACCAGTTGCGGGAGCAGGATAAAGTTTCGATTGTGGTGTATGCAGGTGCTGCAGGTCTGGTGCTGCCGCCCACCAGTGGCGCTGAAAAAACAAAGATCAAAGATGCGCTGGATAAATTAGAGGCCGGTGGTTCTACGGCGGGTGGGGCAGGGCTGAAACTAGCTTACAAAACTGCAAAAGAAAATTTTGTAAAAAATGGCAATAACCGTGTCATCATTTGCACCGATGGCGATTTCAATGTGGGAGAGAGCAGTGATGATGCAATGGAAAGACTGATCGAAAAAGAAAGAGACAGCGGTGTTTTCCTGACGGTGCTGGGTTACGGCATGGGTAATTACAAAGACAGTAAAATGCAGAAGCTGGCCAACAAAGGCAACGGCAATCATGCATACATTGACGGCATAACCGAGGCAAAGAAAGTGCTGGTGAATGAATTTGGAGGCACTTTGTTCACCATTGCCAAAGATGTGAAGCTGCAGGTAGAATTCAATCCTGCAAAAGTGCAGGGCTATCGTTTGATTGGTTATGAAAACAGGATGCTGACTAAAGAAGATTTTAATGATGATAAAAAAGATGCCGGTGAATTAGGCAGCGGGCATACAGTGACAGCATTGTATGAAGTGATACCCATGGGAGTGAAGAGCAGCTTTTTGCAAAAAGTGGATCCGCTGAAATACCAGAAAGAGGTGCAGCCGCTCAGCAAATCTTCACACAGTGATGAGATGATGACGGTGAAGTTTCGCTGCAAAGCTCCGGACGGTGATGTGAGCAAACTTATCGAACACCCGGTAAAAGACAAACAAATCCCATTGCTGAAGATGTCAGACAATTTCCGTTTTGCCGCAGCCGTGGCTGAGTTTGGGTTACTGCTCCGCAATTCAGAATTCAGGTCAGCGTCTTCTTTTGAGAATGTGATACAAATGGCCCGCAAGGCAAGGGGTAAAGATGAAGAAGGCTACCGTGCCGAATTTGTTAGACTGGTGGAAAGTGCCCAATCTTTTGCAGAAAATAAACCTCGTGAAAAAGACGGACTGGTGAAGAAAGACTGATCCCTTCCCCCGCAACGCCGGTACCCGGCGTTGCGGTTTCTATTTTTCAACTTCCTCATTATTTAATCAAAAACATAAGCCATGAAAATGTTGTTTCAAAACCGCAACCTGTTGCTCTCTGTTTCTGCATTGGCGACAGGCGCCGTGCTGGCAGTGACTACCTCAGGAACCGGCGGTAAAAAAGATGTAGTGTGTTGTAACAATCCCGATGTTCACCACGTATGTGTAATGAAGACCATCCTGGGTATTGATGAAAGTCCCGAAGCAAAATTTATCAGCAGTTTCAAAACACCGGAGAAAGTGGAGCAATCGGTAAAGAAAGGACTGACCTGGATGGGAGAAGCGCAGAATCCTGATGGCGGCTGGGGCGCCGGTTCGCATAGCAAGCAGCATATCCGTGATCCTCATGCGGTGCAAAGTGATCCTGCCAGCACTGCTTTAGTGGCGATGTCGTTGTTGCGAACAGATAATACGTTAGACAAAGGAATTTATGCAAAGAACCTGGAACAGGCTGCAAGGTTTTTGCTGAAAGCAACAGAAGATTGTCCCGACAACCAGCCTTATATCACTACACTGCAGGGCACACAGCCACAAACCAAACTGGGCAGAAATATTGATGCTATTCTCACGGCACAGTTCTTTACCAACATACTGCACTATGAGATCAAAGATGCCTCAATGAGAAAAAGATTTGAAGCGGCTTTGGATAAACTGGTGATGAAAATTCAAAAAGCACAGGACAATGACGGAAGCTGGAAAGATGGCGGCTGGGCGCCGGTGCTGCAATCGGCCATGGCCAATAATGCACTGGAAAGCGCTGCGGGCATCGGCAGAAAAGTGGACACTGCCGTGATGAACCGCTCCCGGAAATACCAGAACAGCAATTTTGATGTGAACACCAATGCCGTGGTGACAGGTAAAGCCGCCGGGGTGATGCTCTATGGATTATCCAGCACTACCAGGGCAAGTGCCAGCGAATCAAAAAGAGCGAAGGATATAATTTATAAAGCTAAACAGGAAGGCAGGCTGAACGACGATGCCGTGACGGAAGACAACCTGAAAGCGGCCGGTGTGAGCAGCACAGAAGCCAAGGAACTGGTGACAGCCTATTCCATCAACAAGGCTTCGCAGCAGCAGGCGGTGCGGGAAGATGTGATGGTGGGTTTTGGTAACAATGGTGGCGAAGAGTTCATGAGTTTTTTAATGACAGGCGAAAGTATGCTGATGCAGGGCGGCAATGAATGGAAGAAGTGGTATGATATGATGTCCGGCAAGCTGCTCACTATTCAGAACAATGACGGAAGCTGGAACGGGCATCATTGCATCACCAGCCCGGTTTTCTGCACAGCCACCTGCCTGCTCATACTTTCTATTCATAACGATATGCAATTTTCGATGCAGTTGCATCAAAAGAAGAACAGTTAATGATGTACAGCCGGTGCTGACATAAAAGTCAGCATACCGATATAAAGATCGGTAGTAGTGATACGGGGCCGGTTTCCACCGGTCCCACTTTTAGAATTCTGTAAACCGAAATATTAAAATGCTTATGAAACGATTCTTTACAATTTTCCTTCTTACTTATTTTTTTACCGCAACCCGTGCACAGGTTGTTATTGATATTCCTGAAATGCCGGCCACATCAATTGAAGAAAATCTACAGGGTGTTATGGGATGTGGTCTTACCAGAAACCTGTCTGTCAAAAAGGACAGCATTCAAACCAGGATTATCAGAAGTTGCCGTTCCATCACAACTTATAACGAACCACTTTATATTATTGATGGCATTCTGGCAGAAACAGAAGCGTTAAAAAATCTTAATCCAAACGATATAGAAAGTATTACCATCTTAAAAGATGCAGCAGCAACTGCTCTATATGGCCATCGGGCTTTACACGGTGTTATTATTATTACTACCAAAAGTGCAGGGCTCCGCCAATTTATGGTTAAAGATTTCCTGGACGGTGCTGCAATACCCGGCGCTACTGTAACTTTTACAGCAGGAAAAGATACGTTGATGTTTGCTGCAGGAGAAGATGGTCTTGTTGAGACCAGTGAACTGAAACCCGGGAAAAGTTATGAAGTGCAGGTAAGTGCAGTTGGTTACAAGCCTTTTATTTCACGAATACAAAACGGGTATAAACGGGAGCAGGAGTTATTGCTTGAAAGAGAGGTGAAGGACTGCGAATTAGTTGTTATTTCAGGCTATTCCATTAACAGGTGTCGTTTTTTATCATGTTGTGGTGGAAATATTATCAATGTAAAAACTGAGAAACTGCAGGAAGATGCAGCAAGTGCGATAAACAGTATATCAGGACTCTATCCTAATCCTGCTCAACGGGGCCAAACCATTACCATTCAAACCTTATCCAGTGACGATAAACCGATGCAGTTGTTCATTACTGATCTCACCGGTCGCACGGTTTTTTCGCAATCGGTAAAAGGCTTTAAAGGAAACAACCGGCTCACGGTAACAGCAGACAGCCGCTGGACAGCCGGTATGTATATCGTCAGCCTGCTGGATGAAAGCGGCCGGAGGCTTCAGCAAGAGAAACTGCTTATTCAATAATGCAAAACCATTGCTATGGCAAAGAAATTTCAACTCAGCATCCCGGAACCCTGTCATGAGAACTGGAATCAAATGACACCCGTTGATCAGGGACGTTTCTGTGCATCCTGCCAGAAAGAAGTAATTGATTTCAGCCTAATGAGTGACAGGGAGATCGCACAGTTTTTTAAGAAACCGATCCAGGGCTTGTCGAAGGGAGGTTCTTTGTGCGGCCGTTTTATGCAGGACCAGTTGCACCGGGATATTGCATTGCCCCGCAAGCGGATACCCTGGGTGAAGTATTTTTTGCAGATTGCGTTGCCGGCATTTCTGGCTTCGGCAAAAGTAGCAGCACAGGGAAAAGTGAGGATTGAATCCAATGAAAGAGTTATTGTAAAGGAAAATGCTGTGGTAGGAGATACAGTGTTGCTTTCGCCATTACTTAAAAAAAATCCTGCTGTTTGTCTGCCACCTGTTGTTGGAGAAGTTGATTCTGAAATAATATCAAAACCTGATAAAGCAAAGCGAAATTTTAATGATACTCTTGTATTGCCTGAAGTAATTGTGGTATCAATGGGAGTGACAAAGGGCAAGATAACAACAGGGACAGTATATACTAAACCTCAGAACGATGAAATTGGCACTTTAATAGGAATTGCAGGCGGGGTATCAGTAGTTCATACTGTAGTAAAAGAAGATTCACTGCTAAAAAAGGCAATAAGCTTTTTCCTGCCGCCAAAATTCAAAACCTACCCCAATCCTGTAAAAAGCGGCGCTACGCTTAATATTGAATGGACACAGAAGGAGACTGGTGATTATTCGATGCAGATAATAAACCAGGCAGGGGCTTTGGTTTACAGCAGGCAGCTATGGATTGATGCAGAAGCAAGGGTATTGAATATCCAGGTGACTTCTGTTTCGGCAGGAGTATATTTTTTGCGGATGCTGCATAAGGGTTCAGGAAAAAACTATACAGAAAAAATTATTATTCAATAATTCAACCTTGCAACGTCTTAAACCATTAAACTATTTCAACGCTTAAACGCCGGATGAAAATTCTCCAGTGTTTTCTTCAGGAACTCCCGGTCAAGATGCGTATAGATTTCGGTGGTGGTGATGCTTTCATGCCCCAGCATTTCCTGCACGGCCCGCAGGTCGGCGCCTCCTTCCACCAGGTGTGTAGCAAAGGAATGACGGAAAGTGTGTGGTGAAACATTTTTTTTGATACCGGCCTTCTGCACCAGTTCTTTGATGGTCAGAAAGATCATCACCCTCGAAAGTTTGCTGCCGCGGCTGTTCAGGAAAAGAATGTCCTCATGCCCCGGTTTAGGAGTAATATGCACCCTCACCTGGTCTTTGTAAATGTTCACCTGTTTAATTGCCGTGCTGCCGATTGGCACCAGTCTTTCTTTATCGCCTTTCCCCAGCACTCTCACAAATCCCACATCAAGGTAAAGCTGTGAAATTTTCAGGTTCACCACTTCACTTACCCGCAGCCCGCAGCTGTACATGATCTCCAGTATAGCTTTATTGCGGCTTCCTTCCGGTTTGCTCAGGTCAATCTGCCCGATGATGGTTTCTATTTCTTCAAAACTCAGCACATCCGGCAAAGCCCGTTTCAGTTTCGGCGCTTCCAGCAGGGTGGTGGGGTCGTTCTTTGCAATTTGCTCGGTGAGACAATATTTATAAAAAGCCTTGATGCCTGAAATGATCCTTGCCTGCGATGAAGCGGTCATGCCCAGTTCTGCTACCCATTTCACAAACTGCTGCAGGTCTTTCAGGGTTATATCAGCAGGGCTTTTTAAAACAGAAGCCCCCTGTCCACCGGACTCTGTGAGAAGATATTGCGTCAGTTTATCAATATCCCGCAGGTAGGCTTCAACAGAATTGTCTGAGAGTGATTTCTCTAATTGCAGGTAAGCTTTAAATCCTTTTTTATAAGGCTCCC
>CAYTGN010000030.1:0-35485 GCA_964437415.1 uncultured Chitinophaga sp.
CTTTTATTCAGCATTCAAAGAACTATCCTCATCTTTGATTCGTGACACACCCAACAACGGCGTAAAACTCTCTGTTAATTTCAAACTCTATGTTTCCCCATAAAAACAACCCAACAAGCCTGGCACTTTTCCTCCTCGTAGTTCTATTCTCCGTAAGTTGTACAGACACAACAAAACCCGGCGCCGATAAAGCGGCATCCACGGATTCAATACCCTGGTCAGAGTTAAACATGGCAAAAGATTCAGCCGCACTGCTGCTGGCGGCCCGTTCGCTGATGGCTGCGGATACCAATGTGGCGATGATCACTACCGATGCAGAAGGCCGCCCCCGTGTACGAACTGTTTACCCGGTTATTGAAGAAGCATCAGCCAATACGATCAGTAATCAAACAAGGATATGGGTGATGACCCGCACCAGCACCCGAAAAGTGTCACAACTCCAAAGCGACCCGAGGGTCACTTTGTATTTCAACGATGATGCTACAGAGCGGTATGCATCCATAATGGGAGTGGCCACCGTTTTTACGGACCACCGTGCTGCAGAAGCTGCGCAATTCTTAAACAGTAAAATTGATTCAGGCATGATCCGTTTCTTCTGGCCCGCCTTTCCCAAGGATTTTGTCCTGATAAGGATCCGGCCGCAATGGATTGAATACCTCGGCAAAGAAGGTGTCACTGGCGATCCTGAAACCTGGCGGCCCCAGGCGGTAGTGTTTGCCCGGTAGGGTAAGCTTCTTTAATTTTCGTACATTAGAAGATAATTATTGACAATGAGCAAAAAAATAAAATCCAAAATATACGAACTGCTGGATAGCATCGAAGATAAAGCCATCCTGAGCCAGGTAATGGAAGACGTGGCATTTTATGCCACTAAAAAGGACATTACAGATGATCTCACCCCGGCACAGATAAAGGAACTGGACAAAGCGATTTATGAAGCCGACAACCAAAAGACAATCTCATGGGATGATTTTAAAAAGGAAATGAATGAATGGAGAAAAAAATAATCATCACCCGCCGGTTTCGCAACAATACACTTCGTGTTTACCAATACCTGTTAAAAGAATTTTCTGCCAGCACTGCTCATCGTTTTCTTGAACGTCTTGAAAAAAGAATTGATTTTATTGCCCGGAATCCAGAAGCTGGAAAATTGTCTGCTGCACGAAAAAATATCCGCAGTGTTCTCTTCACTCCTCACAACAGATATTCTACCGCTATCAAAGAAATACCATAGAAATACTTTGCCTGTTTGACATGCGGCAAAGCCCAAAGAAAAGACCTTACTGACCAAACTCCTTTATATCCCGCATGATCTGCAGCGCCATGTTATTGGCCGTGGTTTCAAAATCGCTTTCGGCATAAATGCGGATGATGGGCTCGGTGTTGGAGGGGCGGAGATGCACCCAGTCATTGTCAAATTCGATCTTAAGCCCGTCTTCGGTATTGACAGGATGTTTTTTGTATTTCTTCCCGATCCTTTCAAAAATGGCTTTCAGGTCAACGCCGTTCTGCAACTCAATTTTATTCTTGGAGATAAAATAATCAGGATACCTGCTGCGCAGTGATTTGATGCCTTTCTTATGTTCAGCCAAATGACTCAGGAATAAACCGATCCCGATGAGTGCATCCCGGCCATAATGAAAATCGGGAACAATGATGCCGCCATTGCCTTCGCCGCCGATAATAGCATTTACTTCTTTCATCTTCTTCACCACGTTCACCTCTCCCACCGCCGAAGGAAAATATTCACCACCGTGTTTCAGCGTAATTTCTTTCAGCGATTTGGTGCTGCTCATATTACTTACTGTGTTACCTTTTATTTTGCCCAGCATATAATCGGCAACGGCCACCAATGTATATTCTTCACCAAACATACTGCCATCTTCACACACAAAACACAAACGGTCAACATCGGGATCAACAGCGATACCCAGGTGTGCCTGCTGCTTTACCACTTCATTGCTGAGTTGTGTTAAATGTTCCGGCAACGGTTCGGGGTTATGGGCAAAGCGGCCATTCACCTCTTCGTTCAACACGATCACTTCATTGATACCGAGAGCATGCATCAAGGCCGGTACAAAAATGGCGCCTGTTGAGTTCACTGCATCCACCACCACTTTGAAATCCTGCTTCTTGATCAGCCGGGTATTCACCAGCGGGTATTTCAGGATGGCGTCAATATGTTTTTGCAAATAGCTGTCATCAGTCGTAACAATTCCCAGTTTGTCAACCGATGCAAAAGAAAAATCTTCTTTGGCGGCCAGCTCCAGCACCTGTGCCCCGATTTCTGCAGAGATAAATTCCCCTTCGTTGTTGAGCAGTTTCAGTGCATTCCATTCTTTGGGGTTGTGACTGGCCGTTAAAATAATACCGCCATCCGCCTTTTCCATTTTCACCGCAACTTCTACGGTGGGTGTTGTGGAAAGCCCAAGATCAACCACATCAATACCTAAACCGATGAGAGTGTTAGCCACAAGACTTTGTATCATCGTCCCGCTGATACGTCCATCACGACCGATGACTATCTTACACCCTGAGCTTGTCGAAGGGCTTCCTTTAATGATAGTTCCATATGCTGCGGTAAACTTTACCACATCCACAGGTGTTAGGTTTTCTCCCGGCTTGCCGCCGATAGTGCCCCTGATGCCCGATATGCTCTTGATCAATGCCACGCTGGATAGTTGAAAGGTTGATTGGTTAAATGGTTAACAGGTCGCAAAAATACGGGTTTGGCAAATAGGTATGCTATACCTGTTTGTCAACTATGTTTCTGCTTTAAACCGCAGGTATGGCATACCTTATCCAACCCCTTTGCGCCTTTGCGTGAAACCAAAACTCCCCCTACATTTGCACATGGCCTCAACAGCATGGTACAAAAACTGGTTCAATTCTCCATTTTATCACAAACTCTATTTTGATCGGGACGAAAAAGAAGCAGAGGCTTTTATCCAAAAACTCATTCAGCATTTACAACCTGCCCCCGGCAGCAGAATACTCGACATTGCCTGCGGCAAGGGAAGACACAGCCGCATCCTGGCCAATATGGGCTTTACCGTCACCGGAATTGATATTTCATTTGCCAATATTGATTTTGCCAAACAATTTGAAAACGACCACCTCGATTTCTTTGTGCATGATATGCGGCTGCCTTTCTGGGGCAACTATTTTCACTTTGCGTTCAACTTCTTCACCAGCTTTGGTTATTTCAAAACAAAAAGGGAACATGATGACAGCATCCGAACCATTGCCAAAAGCCTCCTGCCCGGTGGCAAACTGGTGATAGATTACCTGAATGTGCATTATGCCGAAGATCACCTGCTGAAAAACGAAGTGAAACAAATAGACAGCACGGCATATGAAATACACCGCTGGCATGATGATACCCATTTCTACAAACGGGTAACCATCACCGATCCTTCATTAAAACAACCGTTAGAATACACTGAGCAGGTGGCCAAATTCTCATTGGGTGATTTCACCGAAATGCTGGCCTACCAGGGCCTGCAGGTGCAGGAAGTGTTTGGTGATTATCAATTAGGCGCTTATGATGTCAGAAAAACGCCGAGACTGATTGTTGTAGCTGAGAAAAAATAATTGAATAAAATTCCTGTTTCTTTTTTCTTATTCCTGATTTTTTATTTCTTATTATTCATGATCAGGTATCTCGCTGTTTCAAAAAAAGCAGATGTAAATTCCGATAGTCTCTTTTGTACTGAATCCCGTTGTGGTTGTGAATAACGCTGATCGTTGTATTGCACGGGCACCAACTGTTCATCCGGGAAATTGAGATTTTTAATAAAGAAAAAATCATCCGTTACCATCCCTATCTTGCCCGCCGTGTTGGTAATAAAAGCAAAATTGTTTTTCTTCAGCGGGTCGAGCAGGTCACGGCCTAAGGTTGTATTCACATAAGGCTGCTGCACCATGCCTGCAATAGTGGGCAGCACGTCAATCTGCGACACCACTTCACTTCGCTTTTGTGGTTGCAGCAAGTAAGGTGCATAAAACAACAGCGGCACATGTTCATCCGTGAGCCGGTGTTCTGTCCACGCAGCCGGATATAACGCTGATGCATCACCCGCCACACCATGATCGCCGATAAACACAAAAATGGTATTATGGAAATAGGTTTCCTGTTTTGCTGCTTCTATGAATTTCCGGAAACAATAATCTGAATAGCGGAACGTGTTGTATTCATCCACCGATTCAAAGCCATACTTCTCCAGCTCCTGTTCTGAAGGATTCAGCTTAATAAAATCATGGTCTTTCTCCGGTATCATAAAGGGACGGTGATTGTCCGATGTCTGGACAATGGCAAAAAAAGGTTTTGTTTCTTTTTTGAACACCTCATTGGCTTCCAGAAAAAGATCTTTATCGCTGATGCCCCACACATTCACTTTCGGTGATTTAAAACTTCCCTCGGTGTGCATCTGCAGCCCGTCAATATTTTTCAGCAAACCCTCAAAGTTGTTGAACTCAGGATTGCCGCCGAGGAAATAATGCTTATTGTATCCTTCAAAATCATTGATGATGGTATGTTGCCGCGATGCCAGCGGGTTGCGGGTGGAAAATTTGAACAACTGCGCATCGGGAATACCGGTGAGAAGTGCAAACAAACCCCTTGCGGTGGAGAAATGCGGCGTGAAGCAACGTTCAAAAAAGATACCGTCGTTGGCCAGTGAATCAAAATAAGGCGTTGCATTCAGCGGGTTGCCGCTCATGGTGCTTTTGTACATGCTGAATGATTCACACATGACCAGCACCACATTGGGGCGGCTCTCCAGTGCATTGCTGCCCGGCTGTATGATCCTTTTATATGAAAAAGTATTCTTGTCCGGCAATTGCATCCATTCCGCCATCACCGGGAACGCTTCCCTTGCTTTTTGTTCATTGAATTCAGGCCTGCGCAGTTTCAGCGTGGAAAAAAAATTCTGCAGCGGGTTTAAAGCGAGATAAGATTTGAAATTATCCCTGAACACAAAACAATGCTGCCATTTCAGCGGTGGCCAGGTGAGGCTGCCGTAAATGAACAAGCCCAGCACCACTGCTGCAATGATGAAAAACTTGCGGCGGTAAGGAATGCCCAACCCGTCTGTGCGGTTGATGACCCGCCAGTGACTTTTATGATACATCCACCGGAAAAAGATAACCGCCACCAGCAGCCCCAGCAGCATCCACACCATCGGGTAGGTCTGGAACATCATTTCCATGGAGATGCCGAAATCTTCTGCAAAATTCATGGCGCCGGCATCGAGCCTTGTCTGGTTGTAAGAGAAACTGCCGAAATCGGCTGCGAAAAAAAAGAAAACCACAAAAGTGACAACAGCGAGGTACCATGTCCACCATTTTTTATTCCTCGCCGAAAAGAAAGGTGAAAACCTGGGCGACATGCTGACGAGGATAACCGGCAGCAGGATGATTGCGATCCAGCGCAGGTCATACCTGACTCCCATCAAAAACGAAGGCAACAGGTCGCCGAATGAAAACCCGGAAGGCCTGAAGGCAAAATAAGTGGCAAAGCGGAAAAGGGTGAAGATGAGCAGGAAGATGCCGAACAGGTTCACCACCCACAATAATGTTTTTGGTATTTTGTATCTGACGAGCATCAGGGCTGCTTATTCTTCATGGCAAAAGGACTACAAAAAAACTCAATTTAACCGGTTTATCCAAGAAAGACTGTTTTGAAATACGAGGTACAAAGTCAGAAGTACGAACATCCCTGCAACCTTTATCGCTGCTACTTTTGGGCTATTGTATGTCAAAGTTCTGAATTCATACTTGTTCATGTTGCATTACATTTGCCTTTATGCTGATGAATATTCTGCAACAGTTGGAAAAATGGGACCAGTGGTTGTTCACCAAACTGAACAGTGACTGGACCAATCCTTTTTTTGACAGCTTATTTCCTTTTTTGCGCAATGAATATTACTGGGCCCCGCTCTATCTCTTTCTCGTGGTGTTTGTGACGGTGAACTTTGGTGTGAAAGGCTGGTGGTGGATATTGTTCTTCCTGTGCACCTTTGCCCTCACCGATCTCATCAGCAGCCGGCTGATTAAAGAAACAGTGGACAGGTTGCGGCCCTGCAATGACCCTGATATGATGATGCAGGTGAGATTGCTGCTGCCAGCCTGCGGAGGCGGCAAAAGCTTTACTTCTTCCCACGCCACCAATCATTTTGGCATGGCTGCTTTTTTCTTTGTAACCTTTCGGCGCCTGTTGCCCCGCTATGCATGGGTGGGATTTGCGTGGGCCGGTGCTATTGTTTATTCACAGGTGTATGTAGGTGTGCACTATCCGCTGGATGTGATCTGCGGAGCATTACTGGGTACATTCATCGGGGCCGTCACAGGCTGTCTGTTCAATAAGCGCTACGGATTTGCTACCTTCGGCAAGGAATCAACAATGTCTTAATGGAAATATTCATACTGGCAGGTCTCATATTATTGAATGGCATCTTTTCAATGACCGAGATTGCCCTTGTTTCGGCCCGTAAAGCAAGATTAGAAGCACAGGCTAACAAAGGGGATAAAAAAGCCAAAGAGGCGCTGAGTCTTGCCAACCGTCCCGAAACTTTCCTTTCTACTGTGCAAATTGGCATCACCCTGATCGGCATCCTTACGGGTATTGTGTCTGGCGAAAGACTGACCGATGACCTGGCAGAAAAAGTAAAAACATGGCCACTTGTAGGAGAATATAGCCGTGGAGTGGCAACCGGTATTGTAGTAGTAGTTATCACCTATTTCACTCTTGTATTTGGAGAACTGGTTCCAAAGCGTTTGGGTCTGGCCCGCCCGGAAGCAATTTCTAAAATCCTGGCAGGACCGATGAAGCTTTTGAGCCGCATCACCCACCCGTTTGTTTGGCTGCTTTCCAAATCCGGAAATATCATTATCAAAATACTTGGTATCAAGAGCAATGAAAACCAGGTAACTGAAGAAGAGATCAAGGCCATCATCAGCGAAGGAACGGAACATGGCGCTATAGAAGAAACAGAACAGGAGATCATCGAAAGGGTCTTTCATCTCGGTGACCGCAACATCACCTCCCTGATGACACACCGCAGCGACATCATCTGGTTCAACCTGGATGACAGTGAAGAAAAAATAAAAGAAAAGATACTTTCTGAACCGCATTCAGTTTACCCCATCTGTGCCGGAACGATTGATGAGATCAAGGGCATAGTTTCAATCAAAGACCTTTATATCACTCCTGACCATCGTTTGTTCAAAGACATCATGCGGCCGGCCATGTTTGTTCCTGAGAACAATTCTGCATACCAGGTGCTGGAAAAATTCAAACAATCCAAACAACATTCCTGTTTTGTAGTGGATGAATACGGTACCATTCTCGGCATGATAACCCTCAACGATATTTTAGAGGCTATTGTTGGCGAAATGCCGCAACCGGATTTAGACGATTACGAGGTCACTCCACGGGAAGATGGCAGCTTCCTGGTGGATGGACAGATACCTTTTTATGATTTTCTGACCCGTTTTGAAAAAACGGAATGGATGAATGAAGGGGAACATGATTTTGACACACTGGCCGGTTTCATCCTGCATGAATTAGAACGCATTCCCAATCCCGGTGATAAATTTGAATGGAAAGGTTTCAGCATCGAGATCATGGACATGGATGGTCACCGTATTGACAAAGTGCTGGTGAAGATCAGTGAGAAGCTAAGGGAAGAGATGGAGGAATAGTGTCTGACAATCAGTCAACGGTTAATTGCGCATAAGAACAAAGCGTATCCGAAGTCATAGAATTCAGGATTGCCGCCTAAAAATTAAACACCGCTTCCTTATTCGGGTAATCGAGTTTGCTGCTTTTGCGTTTGCCATCAACGATCACATGCATGATGCCTGACTGGTCGGTGAAAAGATCATATAGGAGAGTGTTGCTGATCTCAATCTTTTTGACTGCAGGAATATTGACGGCTTCAAAATAACACCAGGTGGCTTCTCCGTCATTTTCATAACCCAGCCAGTTTATTGAAACCGGTCTGGCGTCGGCTTTCAGCAACAGATTCTTTATTACATAGCCCTGCACCAGTTTATCCATTGCTTCCCTATCGGCAGGCTTAATCAGGTCGGCTTTTGTTTTAAAATGTTTGGCAATCGCATTTTCAAAATCATCTGTAAACAGCTTGCAGGTTATCTCCAGTGTTTTATCAGTTGCGTTATGGTTGATCTCCGTAACACTGACATGAAAGGGATGAGGCCCCCCTCCCCCTTTCAACGGGGTTCCGGATGCTGATTGCAGAAAATTTCCTTCCTGAAAGCAATGTCCGGAAAACAGGGATATTAAAAACCATTTATAAACAGATGCAGCCATTAAGCGAATATTTTTTTTCGTTACAAAAGTCTGGATTATTTTGTCCGCCTTAAAAGCGGGACGGTAAAATTACAGCAGCGGTTGGACATAGTGCCTCCCTCACAACATTTATGGGTGATTTTGGATTCTATTTTGGCTATGGCTGGGAGCATATCATCAGCACTGATGCGCTGGACCACCAGTTGTTCATTGCAGCGCTGGCCGCCATTTATTTGCCAAAAGACTGGAAACAGGTGCTGATCTTAGTGACGGCATTCACTATCGGCCACTCCCTCACTTTGGCATTGAGTGTGCTGGATGTGGTGAGATTCTCCACCGCATGGGTGGAGTTCCTGATACCCGTAACGATTGTCATAACAGCTTTTTCTAATTTGTTTCAGAAAAAATTCAATGCCCGTTCTGTTCGTATCAACTATATGCTGGCATTATTGTTTGGATTGATCCATGGAATGGGGTTTGCCAACTCCATCCGCTTTATCCTGGCCAGCGATCAAAACCTGGGCTGGAGCCTGTTTGGATTTAATGTGGGGCTGGAAGCCGGGCAGATTGTTTTTGTAACGGTCATCATGGCATTGGCCTTTGTGGTAGTGAATGTGCTGAAAGTAAACCGTCGCGACTGGGTATTTTTCCTGTCATCAGGTGTGTTTGCCCTGTCGCTGAAAATGTCATTGGAAAGAATTTCATCTTTATAAAAAATAGCTGAACATGCAAAAGATCATTTGTTTTTTCCTGCTCTCCATGTTTTGCAGCACTTTGATGGCGCAAAACATTCAGAACAATCCCGGCAGTAATCACGGCAACAAGTTTGAACAGCTGGGCACCATTTTTCCCACACCTAATGAATACCGCACGGCCAGCGGCGCACCGGGCCCAAAATACTGGCAGCAGCGGGTGGACTATGACATCAAGTGTGAACTGAATGATGACAACCAAACTCTGACCGGCTCAGAAACCATCACCTATCATAACAATTCACCCGATGTGCTCACCTACCTGTGGCTGCAGCTTGACGAAAACCAGCACAGCACCGTGAACAATGCCAATTATCAAACCAACAATGCCATGCCCCGGCAGGCAACAGATAAGACCATTGATGTGCTGGAGGAAAAAAGAAAAGATAACGGCTATGGGTTTAACATCACCAAACTGGTGGATGCGCTGGGCAAACCACTGAAGCATACTTTGAATAAAACCATGATGCGGGTGGAGTTGCCAATGCCACTTAAACCCGGCCAGCGTTTTGTTTTTAAAATTGATTGGAATTATAAAATGGCCAACCGTGGCGATTTTCAGCGTTATGGCGGAGCAAGAGGCGGTTATGAACATTTTCCGGAAGATGGTAATAATAATTATACCGTCACACAATGGTATCCCCGTCTCTGCATGTATAATGATGCAGATGGCTGGCAAAACCAGCAGTTCACCGGCCGAGGTGAATTCACCGTTTGTTTTGGCAATTTCAAAGTGCAGATGACGGTGCCGGCAGATCATGTGGTGGGTTCTACAGGAGAATGTTTAAACTATGCGACCAACCTGACCGCAACTCAAAAAGCAAGATGGGCCAAAGCACAAACGGCAAAAGAACCTGTTGAAATTGTAACACTGGAAGAAGCGCTGGCTGCATCAAAAAAGAAAACTACTGCGAAAAAAACATGGATATTCAAAGCCGATAATGTCCGTGATTTTGCCTGGACATCATCAAGAAGATTTGTATGGGATGCGATGCCGGTGACAGTAGAAGGCAAGAAAGTGATGTGTATGAGTTTTTATGCCAAAGAGGCTTATCCCATCTACCGGAAATACTCTACCAAGGCGGTTGCACATACGATTAAAACATATTCAAAGTTTTCTATACCCTACCCCTACCCGGTAGCGCAAAGTGTGGAAGGCAACCAGGGAATGGAATACCCGATGATCTGTTTCAATCCCGGCCGTGCCAACCCGGATGGTTCTTATACCGAAAATGCCAAGAACGCAGCGATACTGGTGATCATTCATGAAGTGGGTCACAATTTCTTCCCGATGATCGTCAACAGCGATGAAAGACAATGGACATGGATGGATGAAGGACTGAACTCTTATTTGCAGTACCTGACCCAGGAACTGTGGGACAATAAATTCCCGTCATCAGAAGGAGCGCCGTGGACGATCACCGATTACATGAAACTTCCCAAAGACCAGTTGGAGCCCATCATGACCAACTCAGAGAACATTATCAATTTTGGAAAGAATGCATATGATAAACCGGCCACTGCGCTAAATATTTTGCGTGAAACCATTCTTGGCAGGGAATTGTTTGACTATGCTTTCCGTGAATATTCCCGTCGCTGGGCTTTCAAACATCCCAAACCTGCCGACTTCTTTCGCACCATTGAAGATGCAACCGGTGAAGACCTCGACTGGTTTTGGAGAGGCTGGTTCTATGGAACCGACCCCGTGGATATTTCACTTGATTCTGTGAAATATGCCAAACCGGATGTGACAGCGGTTCCCCAATTGTTGCGGGATACGGTGGTGATGAGGCCATTGGCAAAGACACAGGTGAGCCAGGTGGATGATCTTTCTAAGATCCGTAACCGTGAAGACAAAAGCATAGTTTTTGAAACAGACAGGGATACTACGCTTCGTGATTTTTACTGGCGGTATGGCCGTGACATGGAGCCATATGATACGGCCAAATATCCTGTTACCATCAAGGCCCAGTTAGAAACACTAAATGAAGCAGAACAAAAGAAATACAGCGACAAACATTTTTATGAGCTCAGCTTTGGCAACAAAGGTGGCCTGGTGATGCCGATCATCATTGAATGGACCTATAAAGACGGAACCAAAGAAATTGACCGCATTCCGGCACAGGTGTGGAGACATAACGAAAACAAAGTGGTGAAGACCTTTATGAAAGATAAAGAAGTGGCTTCTATTAAACTTGATCCGCATAACGAGACGGCGGATATCAATCCTAGTAATAATAACTGGAATGTGACAGCGCCGCCAAGCAAGTTCCAGTTGTTCAAACAGAAACAGGGAGTCACCCCGGTGCCGCAACTGAACCCGATGCAGAAGGCGATGGAGAAGAAAGGGTTTTAGTGAAAGGAAATAGTTGATTGGTTAACTGGTTTATTAGTTAACCAGGCAAAGGCACGGATGATCCGTGCCTTTCTGTTTCCTATCTTTAGCCAATGAGAAAAATAATCAGCCAGATTGCAATTACATTTTTTGCCTTATCACTCAATGCCGCAACAGTTGACACCGTCAGCATCTACAGTCATGCAATGAAAAGAGAGATAAAAGCTGTGGTCATCAAACCTGACTCCTATGCACAAAGCCAGGCAGCTTTCCCGGTGGTTTACCTGTTGCATGGCTATGGCGGCTGGTACAGCAACTGGATCATCCGGGTGCCGCAACTGAAAGATCATGCTGATGCTTTTAATATGCTAATCGTTTGTCCTGATGGCGCCAATAGCTGGTACATAGACAGCCCGTTGGATTCCTCGTTGCGCTATGAAACTTATATTGCCAAAGAAGTGCCAGCCTATATTGATACGCATTACAAAACGATCAAAGACAGAAGCGGCCGTGCCATCGCCGGGTTGAGCATGGGCGGGCATGGCGGATTGTTCCTGGGATTCAGAAATGCCGATCGCTTTGGCGCCTGTGGCAGCATGAGCGGCGGTGTGGATATACGACCCTTTCCCCGCAACTGGGAGATCAGCAAAAGTATTGGCGATTCGGCAAGTCATGCAGAAAAATGGAAAACCTATTCTGTGAACACCGTGATAGAAGATTATCCCAAAGATTCAATAGCCATTATCATTGATTGCGGCACCGGTGATTTTTTTTATGATGTGAACAAAGCGCTGCATGAAAAAATGCTGCAGTTGAAAATTCCGCATGATTATATTGAAAGGCCCGGCAAACACGACTGGGCATACTGGCGGAATGCCGTGCAATATCAATTGTTATTTTTCAGGGATTATTTTTCAAAACCGAAATAAGGTATTGCTCCTGCGGGGCTTTAAGCAATGCTTACAAAAAGATACATTTCACTTAGAAGGATGGAAGGAAATAAATTGTCAAAAACAAAAGTAATCTACACCGTCGCCAAAATATGTAATGAATGAAGTCTGGCAATCAATCGAAAATCAAAACCCTAAAATCACAACCCCGTTTGCCCGTCCCTTGATTTGATCTTTTTCTTCTGATTTTTCTTTTCGTAGTCCAGCACAGCCTGTGGCTTGGTCACTTTTTTGTTACCCAGAGAATCTGTTTTCGACCTGCCTGCACTCACATCCAGCGGCCGTATGTCATCATCATCGCCCAGGCTGAGTTCATCACCTGTCTGCAGCTTGTTGAGGAAATATTTTTCTGTTGTTTCAACTCTTCCCCACATGGGTTCATAATAGGTCCATGTGCCATGCCTGTAGGTTTGTCCTTCTACTTTCACAATCACCCTGTCTATCACTTTGGATGGATCCCGCAGGTCAACCACATCCACAGTATCCATAGTTTTCTTGGGGTCCACAGCCCGCCAGCTTTCTTCCCGCAGCAGACCTCCGTTACGGGTGTAGTAACGGCTTTTGCCATCCAATGCACCCCAGCGGTAATTCTCTTCCGCTATTTTGTCACCCATCAGCGAAAACCGGACCCACAGCCCATCTTTTTTATCATCAATAAAATATCCCTGTTCTTCATAGCCGGGTTCACCCCTTAATTCAGGCATGCTGATCACCCAGGGGCCTTGTTTTTTACCCTGCATATCCACCCGGTTCAGCGTATCGCCTTTCACACTGATGATAAAACTTTTCCACTGACCCTCACTGTCCAGAGAAATAAGAAGCAATAAAGCAAGGATAAACCGCATAGTTTAGTAAGTTTGAGAGGTAGCTCTGGGCCGGCAGCGTTGAGCTGTGAGCCACAGACAACTGCAATTTACTAACGAATATTAACTGCTTTTATGTTCTTCCTGTTAAAAAAAGGAACCGGCAAGTGGAAAAACCTTGCGGTGACCGTGTTCACATTCGCATTTTTACTTATTTCTGTTTTTTCTTCTGCGCAGCCCAAACCGACGCCTGCGGAAGAACGATTAAAGAAAATCGAACAGCGTAAAGCCCTTGAGGCCAAATCGGTACTGAACGAGATCAGATTCCGAAACATCGGCCCCACCGTCATGAGCGGCCGGGTAGTTGATATTGAGGCTAACCCGGATGACCCCACCGAATTTTATGTGGCCTATGCCACCGGGGGATTATGGCATACCAAAAACAACGGACAGAGTTTCACCCCCATCATGGACAACATAGATGTGTTGTTTATCGGTGATATAGCGGTGAACTGGAAGACAAAAACTATCTGGGTGGGAACCGGTGAAGTGAACAGCAGCCGTTCTTCCTATGCCGGCATTGGAATTTACAAAAGCAATGACAACGGGAAAACATGGGAATATCTTGGTTTACCCGAATCGCACCATATCGGCAAGATACAATTGCATCCCACCGATAATAACACGGCATGGGTGGCTGCACTGGGCCACCTGTATTCACCCAACAAAGAAAGAGGTGTGTATAAAACAACCGATGGTGGAAAAACATGGAAACAAACTTTGTTTGTGGATGACAACACCGGCTGTGTTGAAATGGATATCAATCCTTCAAACCCGAATGAATTGTATGCAGCTATGTGGTATCGTGTCCGCCGTGCCTGGAAATTTGAAGAAAGCGGAAAAACAAGCGGCATCTATAAAAGCAATGACGGCGGCGAAACCTGGAAACTGGTCTCCGGTCCGGGTTCAGGATTTATGACAGGCGATAAGATCGGCCGCATTGGTGTGGCGGTTTTTCCGGGCAATCCCAAAATTGTGTATGCCGTAGTGGATAACAACACTCCGTTGCCCGACACAGCGAAAAAAGCAGACACATTGTATTATAAAGCAGAGTTGAAATCACTGACCAAAGAAGATTTCAGCAAACTGGATGATAAAAAGCTGAATAATTTTTTAAGGGCTAATCGTTTTCCCCGGAAATACAATGCTGAGAATGTGAAGCAAATGGTGGCTGCTGATAAAGTGCCGCCAACAGCGCTGTGGGATTATTTGGACAGCGATGATGGTTTTCAAAACACCGGCATTGCGGGTTGTGAAACTTATCGCAGCGATGATGGCGGGCAAACCTGGCGAAAAACAAATACAAAACCCAATCCCAATTTCCAGACCTATGGTTATTATTTCGGAAAGATATACACATCACACACCAATCCTGATAAAACCTATATCATGGGATTTTGGGCACAGGTGTCAACCGATGGCGGTAAAACCTACCAGACCATGGACAAAGCCAATGTGCATGTGGATCATCATGCCCTGTGGGTGAACCCGAAAAGAGACGGACATGTGATCAATGGCAATGACGGCGGTGCCAATATCACTTATGATGACGGTGAAAACTGGTTCAAGGCCAATACACCTGCTGTTGGACAATACTATGCTGTGGCAGTAGATGACGCAAGACCCTACAATGTGTATGGCGGCATGCAAGACAACGGAAGCTGGTGGGGCCCGTCCACACACCGGGAAGATATCGGCTGGGTGGATGACGGGCAATATGCCCACCGTCGCCTCAATGGTGGCGATGGTATGCAGGCGCAGGTGGATACAAGAGATAACACAACTGTTTATTCTGGTTCACAGTTTGGTTCCTATGGCCGTTACAATAAAGAAAGAAGGGGCGGACAGCGATCTGTTCGCCCGGCGCATGAGTTAGGTGAAAAGCCGCTGCGTTTCAACTGGCAAACTCCCATCTGGCTTAGTAAACATAACCAGGATGTGCTGTATTATGGCAGCAACCGCTTCTATCGTTCGCTGAACAAAGGCGACACGATGATCGCTATGAGTGCTGATCTTACAAGAGGAAAAGTAATGGGCAATGTTCCTTATGGCACACTCACCACTATTGCTGAATCAGCTTTGCGTTTTGGGCTGATCTATACCGGCACCGATGACGGAAATATTCATCGTTCTTATGACGGTGGTTATAGCTGGGAGCAACTAAACAGCACTGAGCCTGCCGAAGTGCAAAAAGGAAAAACAAAAGGCAAAACCCTTCAGCAAGCCAAGGGTTTGCAAACGAATCAACTTTGGGTCAGCCGTGTCAGTGCTTCACAACACAAAGAAGCAAGACTCTATGTTTCGCTGAATGGTTATCGCTTTGATGACTTTGCTCCTTACTTATATGTAAGCGAAGACTATGGACAAACATGGAAAAAAATCGGGGCTGATCTGCCAATGGAACCCATTAACGTGGTGAAAGAAGACCCGAAGGATGAGAACATATTATATGTGGGTACAGACGGAGGTTTATATGTAAGCTATGACGGGGGCAACAGTTTTATGCTATGGAATGCCGGTCTCCCCAAATCAGTGCCGGTGCATGATATCGCCATCCAGGAAAGAGACAATGAAATTGTGCTGGGGACGCATGGCCGCAGCATTTATATTGCCAAACTGGAAGATGTGCAGATGCTGCGTAAAGACCCCGACTGGCTGAAGAAAAAACCAAAAGAACAACCACAGGAAAGAAGAAGATTTGGCAACCAGGCAGCGGAAACCAGTGAAGCCGAAGAACTTTAATACTTAAGAAAATACTATAAAACCTGCAGCAGATGTTGCAGGTTTTTTTATAGCCGCTTTGTTGATTTCATTTATAGAAAGGAAATGAATACATTTAATCTTAAGCCAACCAGCCAGCGCCACCCATGAAAGGATGCCTGAAATACTGTATTCCTATTCTCCTTGTTTATAGCTGCCATTCTAAAAAAAATCAACAATCAGAAGGGCCACCCCCCTTATTTACCGAACCTGTTGTGGTGCCGCTTGATCTTGAAAATGGTTACAGCATAAATCTTTTCACAGAAGATTCTATAAAACCCCTTGTCAACTCCATGGGAGATACGGTAATAACCGGACGGCCTTACACAATGCTGCCGGAAATAATAGACAGGAAACAGATCCAAAAAAGTTTGATAGCCAATCCTGCTTCTCCTGTACGGGCCACTATTACATCCAACAGGATTAAAGCAACCCTGCCGTTAATCATTCCTGCTGATACAGCTTTAGCATTCAATATCATTAAGCCGCATCAAACGCCGGCTGTTTTTAAAAATTCAAAAGACTCCATTCCTACCGGAAAACCTTATCCTTTAAAGGGAGTGGTAAGGAAACTGCATGAACCCAAACCGGTAAAGCTATTGCCCATGCGGGCTAAAGACAATGCCACACACGACATCCGTTATCTTGATGCAAGCAGCGGCCTCAGTTATTCTTACATCACCTGCATGCTGCAGGACAAGCAGGGTTTTCTGTGGTTGGGCACAGATGGTTACGGACTTTGCAAATACGATGGGGTTTATATTACCACATACACCCAAAAAGAAGGGTTGGTCAGCAACAGTATAACTGTCCTTGAACAGGATAATATAGGCAATTTGTGGGTGGGCACGAAGGATGGCCTCTCCGTTTTTGACGGACAGCGTTTTTTGCAGTTCACAGAAAACGAAGGATTGCCCGGCAACAGTATTTACAAAATAAAAAAAGACAAGCAGGACAATATCTGGTTGAGCAGCCTTAGAGGAGGTATTTCAAAATTTGATGGTAAAACCATCACCCATTATTCAGAAAATGAAGGGCTTACCTCCAATGGCACAGTAACTTTATTTGAAGACAGTAAAGGAAATCTCTGGTTTGGGTCAGAAACGGGATTGTACATTCTTGAAGGTGATCGCTTTTATTCTTTTAATAAGCAGTATGATTTTTTAAAGATGATATTGGCTATTACCGAAGATCGCAAGGGTAACCTTTGGTTTGGATCAACCCATTATGGCCTGGTGAAATTTGACGGCAAGGAGATTACGCAGTATACTGAAAAAAGCGGGTTGTCGGATAATTCCATCATGGCGCTGACAACAGACTCGAATGATGATTTATGGATCGCAACACGTTATGGCGGGCTCAACAAATTTGATGGTAATTACTTTATCCGTTACAGTACCGGCGAAGGATTGTCAGACGACAAGATAAACTGCGTTATGGAGGACAAACAAGGCAATATTTGGTGTGGAACAAATGGCGGAGGCATCAATAGAATCAACTTAAAAGGATTTTCTGAACCTATTCCCCTGGATTATCTCGGCAATAGCCGGGTAAGGCCTATCAGCATGGACAGTAAAGGCGATCTTTGGTTTGGTACAGAGGGCGCCGGTCTATACCGGTTTGATGGAAATTCGGTCGTCAAACATTTCGGCAACAACTTCTACGGGTACCAGGGATTCAGATCAGCCATAACGGATGATAGCGGCAACCCGTGGTTTGCAGAAGCTGACGGGAGTGCCTGGTATAAATTTGATCAGAATGGGTTTTACCGGTTTACATGCGGTTCACTGAATACTGGTTTTCTTTCGATTTACCAGGACAGACAGGGTAGGATATGGATTGGAACCAATGCGAATGGATTGGCCATATTTGATGGAAATACCATCCAACATTATTATCAAAAAGCCGGATTTCCTGTCAGCCGTGTTTTCACCACATTACAGGACAGCAAGGGACATTACTGGATTGGTACCGAGGGAGCCGGGGTATTGAAATTTTATGCTGACAAGATCACGGTTTTGTCCGATAAACAGGGCTTGTTTGGAAGAGGAGTTACTTCCATCATTGAAGATGTAAGCGGACATTTATGGCTGGGCACCCTGGGAGCCGGGGTATGTCGTTATGATGGAACAAACTTCACTTACTATACCGAAAAACAAGGACTTGCAATGAACGATGTTTGGTCGTTGCAGGAAGATAATAAGGGACGGATCTGGGTGGGAACTGACAGGGGGCTTTCAGTATTGATACCGGAAAGACATAGTTCATCAGCTATAACAAACCGTTACTCTATTCAAAGTTTTGACCAGCGGGATGGTTTGAAAAGTACCGACTTTAATTTAAAAAGTGTTTGTATTGACAATAACAACCGCATCTGGTGGGGAACCGGCAAGGCGCTGATCACCCGTGACCTTGCTCTTCCTGTTGAGACATTTACACCTCAGTCACTCCTGATCAGCCATATTGAAGTAAATGACCGCTTTCTTGATTTCCGAACCATGACCGATAGTACCAAAAAGAAAATCAGTTATGGCAGTGTAGCCCCCTTCAGTAATTACCCGGATGATCTTTCACTACCTTATGATCAGAATCATCTTCGTTTTCATTTTACGGCGCTTGACTGGGTAGCGCAGCACAAAATAAATTACAGCTTCCGGCTCACCGGATTAGACAATGCATGGAGCGAACCATCCGCAACCACAACTGCAGATTTCCGGGGTTTGCAGCCCGGCAATTATGAATTCCAGCTAAAAGCCATCGGTTCGTCACAGCAATGGACAGAAACATTTTCCTATCGCTTCATCATCCGGCCCGCCTGGTGGCAAACCTGGTGGTTCAAAACATTGATCGTTTTGATTGCTGTCTTTTTGGTTTTGTTTATTGCAAGACAGATCTACCTGCTCAGGCTGCGCCAGCAAAAAGCAGCCATGGAAAAGCAATTAGCCATACAACTGGAAAGGCAACGTATCTCCGCCGAAATGCATGATGATATCGGCGCCGGTTTGTCGGGGGTGCGGCTGCTCACTGAAATGACAAAGAACAAGCTTCAAAACGAGCAGGCCGCAGAAGAAGTGGACAAGATCTACCAGTCGGTAGGTGACATCTCTTCTAAAATGAAAGAAGTGATCTGGAGCCTGAACACCGAGAATGATAATTTGAGCAGCCTTCTCTCCTATTTGCAGAAACAAGCCCGTGCCATGATGGAAAACTACCCGGGCATATTCAGCATCACGGTTCCTGCCGATATTCCGGATATACAGGTGACCGGCGAAACCAGGCGGCATATTTACTTGTTGCTGAAAGAAGCCCTGCACAACATCATCAAACATTCAGGGGCAAGCAAAGCGGATGTAATAATTAGCTGTGATGAAAAGCTGCGGATACAGGTAAAAGATAATGGCAAGGGCTTCAGCCCCGATAAAAAAGCAGGCGAAGGCAATGGCATGAAAAACATGCAGCAAAGAGTGCAGCAATTGCGGGGAAATTTTTTCATTCAAAATGCAGACGGTCTTACCTTAACATTCGAAATACCACTGAAACCAACTGTATGATCACTATTTCCATTGTAGAAGATAATGAGCAGTTCCGGAATGGTCTCGAGGCCATCATCCTTAGTGAACCCGATTTTTCGCTGATCGCCTCCTACCCCGATGCTGAAAAAGCGCTGACAGATCTCCCGGCCAATCCGCCGGATATTGTGTTTGCCGACATCAGCCTGCCCGGGATGAAAGGAACTGAACTGATTGTTCGCCTCAAGCAAAAACTGCTGCAAACACAATTCATGGTCTGCAGCATACATGACGACAACGACACCATCTTTGAAGCCCTGAAATGCGGGGCTTCCGGTTATATCCTGAAAGACCCAGTTACTGCTGCTGAAATCATTAAAGCCATCAGGGACCTTTACAATGGCGGCTCACCCATGAGTCCCTTCATTGCCCGAAAAGTGATCGGCTCTTTTCAGAAACCGGTTATCAATGATGCAGAATCCTTACTAAGCCATCGGGAAAAGGAAGTGCTGGAATTATTGTCAAAAGGACTATTATACAAAGAGATTGCCCAACAGTTGGGTGTGGGTACTGAAACCGTGAAGAAGCACCTGAAAAATATCTACCAGAAACTGCATGTGCAGAATAAGATCGAAGCGCTGAATAAATTCAAGCTGCTCTGATGGATTCCCCGAAAGGGGAATTGTTGTATTGCCCCCGGCGTTTGAATTTTACAGGGAGATGCAAACTATATTGAAAAACAATCTCTCCTCACTGACGGAAAGGGAAAAAGAAGTGCTTCAGCTACTGGCCACCGGCCTTACCTATGGCAGGATTGCGCAGCAGCTGGGTGTAAGTCCCGAAACCATCAAAATGCACCTGAAAAAGGTGTATCGCAAGCTAAATGCATCCAATAAAGTGGAAGCCATTAACCACCTGTTAAAATGACCATATTCCCCGAACGGGGAATTGTCCGGCAGGGAAGCAAAGGCCAAATTTGGACTGTCAAAAAAAAGTTGACCAGTAACGGTGAGCAGATTTTTGTATCCAGGAAACTTTCTTTAAGTAAATCGTTACAAGGTTCAAAACCACCGGGTATGAATAAGAAAACTATTATCAGTTGTTCACTTATTGTATTATGTATACTTACATGCTCAAAAGGGGTAAATGCGAACGATAACTGTAACTCGAAAAAAGCGCTGGCTAAATCATATAGGAGTGAGCCCAATTCAAGAATTGATAAAAACAAATTCAGCTCCCTCTGCCAGTTCTGGATCAATAAACTGGAGAAAGAGTCCGGTTTTACACTGACAACTTTTTCCCGCTATATCCTTTTTTCTGAAACACACTACCTGGCTATATTCCAATTCGATAAACTTCAATTTTCCTGCTCATACACTATCTCTCCACCCTATCAAGGAGTGGAAGAACATACTAGTTCGGTTCAGTTAAACTTTTCGAAGAAAGAAGGTGCGGATCAATTTGTTACCTCTAACCTTTTTTCAGCTTTAAAAAAGAAAAAGACAGTAGTAAATATTCTTGATAGCAGAACAGTACTTGTAGACAACTACCCATATGAAAAGGAGGATTCTTTTAAAGACATTTATACGGGTAAAACAGATGACTTTTCATTTAATGTGAGATTAGCTTTTGACTCAGTAACACAAAAGGCATTACGACAACCAGTGCAAGGTGAAAATCTACTAGCGGCATACCGTGATAAAGGCAACCGTTATTTTTCTGGTATGGGAGTGATTAAAAACTACGAAACAGCACGGGATTTTTATCAAAAGGCATGGAATATAGGAGATGATACTTCTGGTTTGTATTTAGGGTTTCTCTATTTAGAATCGCCATATGAAAGCAAGTTATATAATCCTTCGCTTGCAAGGTCTTACTTCGACTCCGTTTGCCTGAGCGGAAGTCCAATAGGGAATTATGGTATTGGCTGGATGTACCAGGTTGGATACGATGGTTTTCCTCAAGACATAAAAATGGCCATTCAATACTTCGAGAAAGGTGCAGACAAAAATGAAACCTGCTGTTTGGATCATCTTTGGTTCTTATATGCCAAAGCAAATCCGGAAAAAGCAAAAGATTATTATCAACGAATGCTTTATTTAACCGGTGCACAACGATATAGATGTCGGCCTGGTGTTTATTGATATATGACAGATGTAGCCATTTTCAAATTAACTCACAAGCAACAATGAAAAAAAATATTATCGGATTTTTTTTGCTTCCTGCCTGTTTTATATCATCAGATATATGTGGCACCGAGTCATTTGATATCGGGGTTTCGAAAACTTCGGTTGTGACCCCATACGGAAGTGGTTCAATATATGAATCTATCTACTTTGAATTTTGTTCATTAAATAGTAACGAAACAATCCAATATGCGAGTAATATAGATGAAAGAAAGTTTAGTACACTTTGCCAGTTCTGGATTAATAAAGTGGAAAAAGAATATGACCTACGGACTAAATTTCTATTGGAATACACCTTAAATTCCAGCTCGAGTGTGGCGAGTTTTCAATTTGACAAACTCAAGCTCCACATTTTTTATTTTATTCATCCAAACAATAAAGGTGGCGAAGTACATGAAACAAAAGTTTGGTTCTCCTTTGATCAATATAGTGATTATGAAGCATTCGTACATAACAAGCCCTTTGCCGGGATGAAGAAGAAAAAAACAAAAATCGAATATTACCCTATAATTTATCGTATCGATATTGAAAACTACCCGGCAGAAGAACAAGATGAATTTAACCGTATTTTCTTCGGACAAGCCGGTCCTGTTTCATTCAATGTGAAAGCGGCATTTGATTCTGTTGCACAATTAGCATTGCGGGAACCATTGACCGGAGAAAATACCTTATATGTTTATCGTGATAAAGCGAACCGTTTCTTCTCTGGCGAAGGTGTACTCCAAAATTTTGAAATGGCCAGAGACTTATATCAAAAAGCATGGTCATTGGGCGATGATACTGCTGGTTTGTTTCTTGGATTTCTTTATTTAGAATCAGGTATCGGAGAAAAAAATAAATTATACAATCCAGCCCTTGCCAAGGCTTACTTCGACTCTGTTTACCTGAGCGGTAACCCTACCGGCAATTATGGTTTAGGCTGGATGTACCAAGTTGGCTTCAATAATGATGGTTATTCAAAAGACGTACTTAAAGCCATCAGCTATTATGAAAAAGGGGCCGCCAAAGGTGATATTTGTTGTATAAGTTCACTGTATTTCATCTATACTAATGAATATGGATTCCAGGACCGGGAAAAGGCAAAACTGTATTATGAGCAACTGGCTTATTTAAATCCCGGTTTTAAACAGATTGAATGCCACCCCAACAAATTAACGAATAGTATCTTAAATAATATGCCCAACCAAATTTACAAACTATGAAATACATAGCTGCAAGCTCACTTTTTATATTACTTGCAACTTCTGCAGTTCCCCAAAAAGATGTAAAATGGACAGAACCCATGGCTCACCCCTGTTTCTACGGTTTAAAAATAAGTGTGCTGAATATGGGCTACCAGGAAGCCCCTAAAGCCTATCTCTGGGGAATACGCATCACCAATAATTACCGCAAGGCCGTTACATTTCGCTATCGCCTTGTTGTGGGCAATGAAAGTATGAGCGGCCACGGAGTAGCCTGGAAACTTAAACCCGGCGCCACCTGGACAGATGGCGGGGATGTGTTTACGGGAAATATGTTTCAATCCTCTTCTGCCAATTGGAAACTTACTGTATCACAGGTTTGTTTTGAAGGGGAGAATTGCGGCGGCCTCAATGAATGTTATGCGGAATGTGACCGGATCCAGGGAAATGAATACCAGCCCTGCGATGGAAAATATGATCCTTCCAAAAACCAGCAGTCTGCTGATGTTACAGGTACAGCACAGGCACCAGAAGGTCAAAAAACAGACAAAGGTTACAGCGGTACCTTTACTGAATGGCGGCAGGAAGGAAAAGACATCAAACTCAGCATTGGCCAGGATGAAAACGGCATTTACTGGAAGAAAAATACCAATGAACCCCCGGTCTTATTTAAAAATATAAGGCAGGGCACTTATCGCTACGAGGTAGGTACCGACTTTTTTATCATACGATTTGAAAGTGATAACCGTATAAGTTTCTGGAACAATGGGAGCCTGTTAGGCTATTTTACAAAACCGGAAGAAAAGAAAGAGCCAGTAATTACAAAAGCTGAACCAAAAAAAGAAACAGTGGGTCAAGGATCTGTTTTTGATGGTATCTGGGAATCCCGGAATCCCATACCAGGACGCATTCCTTACACAGATTCAACCTATTATATTAAAACAGAAGTAGTAAACAATGAGCTATTCGTTTATAGTTATCCAAGTATGAAAAAGGTTAATTCATTACGGTGTACCGGAGCAACAGAAAATATTTTGGTTAGATATTTAAAAGTATCTCCGGCAAGATGTTATGACTACAATTCTCAATCTTTTAAAACTGTACAGAACCTATTTGTGAGTCGGGAATGCTGGGATAACAATCGGTTTAATTGTGACCATGTTTGTAGCTATGTGCAAATTGGGAGAAGGAAAGGTTGCCACGATGTCTGGGGGTATGAATTCGTTTCACAAGATGAAATTAAATCAGTTCTTTTTTGCTGTGTTGATCCATATGTTTACACTAATAATTATAGTGGGTGGACTTACAAACGGATAAAAAAATGATGTCAACTTTCTATATTTCAAAATGGCGCAACTGTACAAACAAACTACTCAAAATAGTTTTTGCATCAATAGTAATTATTTCATTCAACAACACAATAGTTTCTGCGCAGAAAACCAATACTGCAGCGTGGGTAAAATCCACCAATTGTTTTAAGGGTTTCAGCAGCCGGGTAACCATTTCGAAAATTGATAAAAAAAAGAAATATACATCTTACCCAAATGGATACGAATACTATGCCGAAGTAAGAAACGATTATGACCGTAAAGTGTCGTTTGCAATGTACTTATTGGTAGCAGGTAAAAAAGAATTTATGGGCGATTATCCTATTGTATTAAACCCCGGAGATATAAAAAAAACTTATTTAATAGAATCCCCCACCTATCCTGATAGTGTAAAAATTGAAATTAGTTATGTATGCTTTGGATTAGAGGGGTGTGTAGATTATTATCAATCTCATATACCTGTGTCTTGGTCTTGCTATGCAGAATGTGATGTTGACAACAGACCAAACACTCCCATAAACTGTGGCTATGCATTAACAAACAATATGAAGAATAGCATTCTTCATTACCTGGATAATTTTGCCTCTTATTCAATAGAGTTACTGGAGTATCTCTGGAGTGTTGGCAATGATACAGCGGCATTGTTCCTTGGCTATGTGTATTTAAAGAAATGGGAAAGAGAAAAAGAAATCTACAATCCTGTTAAAGCAAGGGCCTATTTTGATACAGCTGTAAACTTCGGTAATACAAACGGCTATTATGCCATCGGTCAAATGTACGAACATGGGCTGGGGGTGAATAAAGATATACCTATGGCCATCAGTTATTATGAAAAAGGGATGGCTAAAAGTAATGCCTGCTGCACAAATGCACTGTATCTTCTGTATTCAACCAATGATGCATATAAAGACCCTGATAAAGCAAAAGATTACAAGGAGCGGCTTGTGTACCTGGGAACTGATAAGAAGCCATTGATTTGTCGGCCGGAAGACTATTATGATATTTATTATAAAGTCATTAATTAGCAACAGGCATGAAAAATAATTTCAGAATAGCTGCGCTTTTGATGATGATCAGCAACCTTCTTTTTACCCAAAAAGATGTAAAGTGGACGGAGCCTCAACCCTGTTTCTGGGTGTTAGTTCCGAAAGCATCAAAATTTACCTGAAAAAAGTGTACCGATACCTGCATGCGGTCTATAATGTGGAAGCCATTAACCACCTCTGCTTAAATAGTTGTATTCCCGAAAGGGAATTGATTTTCCAGTAACTCCCCTGCATATTTACCAAACAGAAGTATGCAGATGACAGATATTTTACAAGCCATCACCATCCGGGAAAAAGAGGTTTTATTTTTCCTCTCCAAAGGCTTGACCTATAAAGAGATCTCTGAAAAAATGGAAGTGAGCCCGGAAACAGTGAAAAAGCACCTGAAAAATATTTACCGCAAGCTGAAAGTACAGAACAAAATTGAAGCACTGACCAAAGTAAAATTACTATAGCCTATTCCCCGAACGGGGAATTGTCCCGCTTAGCCATTTTCGGCATATTTACAATGACCGAAATTGCTTAACCGCATGCAATTCCTATCCGCCAAACATATTTAGCTTCCTGATGCTTACTAAACATTTAACCGGTTTGCAATCCCGCTACCTTGCTATAGTATGCGCCGGCATTGCGGTGCTGTATATGTTTATTACCAAAGAGCCGCATTCAAGAACAGCGGAACAAAAGAAGCTGTTGTCAAACAATGGAAACCCGTTTTTAAACAGGCCGCCTGATCGTTCCATTGATAAGAAAAGCAAGCCGTCATCCCCTTCAATAATACTGGATACTGCGGAGCTTAAAAAGAGCAATTGGTACACAGATGCATTACATAAGATCACTGAAAGTGAATACGAGATAAAATTTGACCAGGGATCCGGCTTATACAAATCGGCCAACCGTGATCAAAACCTGCGGGCATTTTATACCGGAAATACATTCAGGCTCCAGCCCCGGAATGACAGTGCCGGCAAATGGGACCTCCGGCTCACCACCCGGGGAATTTACGCCGATGACAAACTGCTGTATCTGGCGGATTCAATGCCCCAGGTAATTCAGGACAGGAATAACATCCGGTTCCGGCAAAAAAATAATTTCATAACTGAATATATCAACAGCCCGGCCGGCGTTCGTCAGAATTTTATCATTGAAAAAAAGCCAGGGGTTGAAGCAAAAACCATTTCTGTGCAACTGGAAGTGAATGAAGGATGGGTGATCAATAAAGTGCATGCAAAGGAAATTCATTTTGCCAAAGCCGTTGCAGATGGTTACGATAAAAAACTCACCTACAACCAGCTAAAGGTCTGGGATGCGGATAACAAGGAGCTGGAGGCATCGTTTTACGTTAAGGATAATATCGTCAGCATTGAGGTCAATGCGGAAGGAGCCCTTTACCCGGTCACGATTGATCCGGTAAGCTCAACTGCAAATACGTTTCTTGAGTCCAACCAGGCCGATGCGCTATTCGGCAGATATCTTTCATCCGCAGGCGATGTAAACGGTGATGGATATAGCGATGTAGTAATTGGCGCCTTCCAGTTTGACAATGGTGAAACGGATGAAGGTGCTGCCTTTGTATATCATGGTTCGGCAACGGGCCTTAGCACAACTCCAGCCGTTACCCTGGAAGCAAACCAGGCGGGGGCCGCATTCGGTACCGGGGTTAGCAGGGCCGGGGACATTAATGGTGATGGATATGGTGATATTATAGTTGGTGCACTCTTTTATGATAATGGCGAGACCGATGAGGGAGCGGCATTTATTTACTATGGGTCAGCAACCGGTATAATCCCAACCCCGGTTGCCTTGCTTGAAAGTAACCAGGCCAATGCTCAAATGGGTTTTTTTACAGACGGTGCCGGCGATCTGAATGGTGACGGCTACCCGGACATTGTGGTGGGAGTGTTTCAATATGATAATGGACTAACCGATGAGGGTGCCGTATTTGTCTACCTCGGATCTGCTACAGGCCTGGTAACAACCCCCGCAGCCATTCTGGAATCCAACCAGGCGAATAGCCTGTTTGGACGGGAAGTAAAAAGTGCCGGCGATGTAAATGGCGATGGCTTCAGTGATATCATCGTTGGCGCATCTTTATATGATAACGGTCAAGTCGACGAAGGAGTTGCCTTTATCTATCACGGCTCGGCTACAGGTATCAATACTACCCCAGCTGTGATCCTTGAAGGCGACCAGGCCAATTCCTATTACGGCCAGTCACTGGCAGGTGCAGGCGATATAAATGGCGATGGCTACAGTGATGTCATTGTCGGGGCGGCGCAATTCGACAATACGTTTGGAGATGATGGTGCCACTTTTGTTTATTATGGCTCTGCCACCGGTATAAACCCCGTAGCTGCCCAGGTATTGTATGGCAGCCAGGCAGATTCCCGTTTTGGTTACGAAGTTTCCTGCGCCGGCGACATCAATGGCGACGGATATAGTGATATTGTGGTGGGCTCTTACTTTTACGATAACGGACATACGGATGAAGGCGCTGCTTATGTTTATTATGGCTCTTCCTCCGGGATCATTACCACACCTGTCAACATTCTTGAGTCCAACCAAAACAATACCGTTTTTGGCATACAGGCAAAAAGTGCCGGCGATGTAAACGGCGATGGCTACAGCGACTTGATCATAGGTGCAATGTGGTATGATAATGGGCAAACCGATGAAGGTGCTGCTTTTATTTATCATGGTTCCCCCGACGGACTGCTATTGGCTCCTTTGATAATAGATAATATCACCCAGGATCGGTCTGGTTTCGGATATGCTGTATCCGTAGGCGGCGATGTCAATGGCGATGGTTTTAGCGATGTTCTCATCAGTGCCCCCTGGTATGACGATAATGGTGCAGACGAAGGAAGAGCATTCCTGTACTACGGCAGTGTATCCGGCATTTCAACCACCGCAAGTGCAGTACTGGATGAAGCCAATCAGGGGGGCGCCTATTTCGGTTTTTCGCTTGGCAGCGCCGGCGATGTAAACGGTGACGGGTATAGCGACGTCATTGTGGGTGCCCTGGGATACAATAGCATCGGAAGAGCTTATATTTATTTTGGAAGTCCGGGCGGCTTATCTTCCACTCCCAACCAGGTGTTGGATGGTACACAAACAGGCGAAGGTTTTGGTGTGTCCGTGGCCACGGCTGGTGATGTAAATCACGACGGGTATAGCGATGTCGTGATTGGTTCCTACGCTTATGATGACGGAGGCAATGCGGATGAAGGAAGAGCTTTTGTTTTCCTGGGTTCATCTACCGGATTAGTTACCGCTGCTCCCACAATTATAAGTGATGCAAACCAGGCCAATGCCTATTTTGGATTTTCAGTGTCAACGGCCGGAGATATCAATGGGGATGGATTTAGTGATATAATAATCGGCTCTTATGGATTCGACAACGGCGCAAATAATGACCAGGGCATAGCTTTTGTTTATTACGGCAATTGTTCAGGTATTTCTATAGCAGCTGACCTGGCGATTTCCGGTGCAGATCAACCAGGTAATTCTTTTGGCTTTCATCTGTCCACCGCAGGCGATATAAACGGGGATGGATTTAGTGATGTATTAGTGGGGGAGTTTGGCTACAATAACCAAAGCGGAAGGGCTTATGTATTTTATGGAAGCGGAGCTGGCCTTACCACTACGCCATTTATTCTGGAAAATAGCATTGCCGGCAATGCGAACGGCGATAGAATGGGAATGGGTGTTAGCTGCGCCGGAGATATCAACGGGGATGGCTACAGTGATATTATTGTGGGTGTACCACAGTATGCTAACACCGGTTCCGCGGCTCCTCAAGGCAGATCATTCGTGTACTTCGGCAAAGCAACGGGTGTATCTGCTGCCCCAGATTTGGTTATCACGGATAATATAAATAACCAGCAATTTTTTGGTCATGCCGTTGGCGCAGCAGGCGACATCAATGGAGATGGCTTCAGCGATATTGTTGTGGGCGGCTATAAAGGAAGTTGGAGCGGGTTTGGTATGGCCTGGATATTTAACGGAAACAGTAAAGGCATAAGGAACAATGTTCGTTTGTATGATGTCAATCTGTCCACTCCAATGACGCAATCAAATATTACAGACCCTGCACAATTTGGAGCTGGTTTATATGCAAAATCATTTTTAGGAAACCAAAAAGGGCAACTGGTTTGGCAAACGACAAGCAATGGAAATGTCTTTAGCGGCAATCCGATAACGAACAGTACTCAATATACATCTCAACAAGGATTTAATACTGATCTGGGCCTGGCAGGAGTTGAATTGAAGGCAATAATTACAAAAGCCTCTGCTCCTTCTAATACATTTACCCGGTTAAGAGTTAAATATGATCCTCTTACCTCCATTACAGGACAGGTGTATGGACCATGGCGATACCCTGAAGGATACCAGCGAGGAAGCAGAGCTATTGCTGATGTGGCTATGAATTCCGCTACAGTTTTTATAGGGAGGGATACCTTGGTTTGCTTTGCATCGCCCTATACAATAGATCCTGCGATCAGTAATGCCAGCAGCTATACCTGGCAGGATGGTTCAACAAATCCAACTTTCAATGCAACCGGTCCGGGGTTATATTGGGTGGATATTGTTTTGGGCGGATGCACCTACCGTGACAGCATCTTGCTGACGGGCATTAATCCCATCTTCCAGAATCTGAGTCCCCGTATCTGCCAGGGCCAAACTTATACAGCTCCATCCGGTAACATCTATAGCAGCACTGGAATTTTTAATGATACCCTCAGGTATGCCGGGGGATGTGACAGCCTGATATATACTATCGATCTTGTCATTCAAACAAATGCTACACAAACAATAAATGCTAACATATGCAATGGTCAAACTTACAGTTTACCCTGGGGGGCTGTTGTTACAACGCCGGGGATCTACCGCGACACACTGAAATACACAAGTACCAATTGTGATAGTATATACCGAATCGTTAACCTCACCGTTCAAACTGCCATAACACAAATAACCGATGCCAATATCTGCTCAGGACAAAACTATACCCTGCCCTGGGGACAAGTTGTAAATACAGCAGGTACATACCGTGACACTCTTTATTACTTAACTGGTTGCGACAGTCTTTACAGGACAGTGAACCTATCTATTCAGACTCCGCAAACCGACAGCAACAGTGTAACTATCTGTTCCGGCCAGTCCTACACTTTGCCATCGGGAACTATTGTCTCTGCTCCCGGCATTTACAGGGATACTTTATTTTATACAACAGGTTGTGACAGCTTATACAGGATTACCAACCTTACAGTTCAATCCACACAAACAATTCTTACGACCGATACGATCTGTGCCGGACAAACCTATACCCTGCCATGGGGTACCATTGTAACGGCAACCGGGATTTATACCGATACACTTCGATATTCCATCACCGGCTGTGATAGTGTTTACAATACTGTTGACCTGACAGTTCTTTCATCAGCTATCAGCATAACGAGCAATGCAACTATTTGCAGCGGGCAAACTTATACGCTTCCCTGGGGCCCTGTTGTAACAGCGTCAGGAATCTATACTGATACCATCCGTTTCGTCAGTTCGGGTTGTGATAGCTTATATACAATTGTTGACCTCACTGTGCAATCAACCCAGTCATATGTGCTGGATACAGTTATTTGCGCCGGGCAATCTTATACATTGCCCTGGGGTACTGTTGTTACTATCACCGGCACCTATAATGATACGCTATTTTACAGCTCTGGTTGTGACAGCCTTTACAGAACAATTAACCTCACGGTGCAGTCACCACAAACCCAAACCATTGATACCATAATCTGCCAGGGTCAGTCTTATACACTTCCTTCTGGAATTGTTGCGGCGACCACTGGAGTATTTAACGACACACTCTACTACTCCACCGGTTGCGACAGTTTGTATACGATTCTAAATCTCACCGTACAAAACACACAAACCATTCTTATTACAGATACGATCTGCGCCGGGCAAAATTATACCCTGCCATGGGGGGTGAATGTGACGACAACCGGGATTTACAACGATACACTCCGGTATAACGCCACAGGTTGCGATAGCTTATATACCATTGTTGATCTTACCGTGCAATCATCTGCTATTACCATCGCAACCAATGCGGTGATCTGCGAAGGACAGAATTTTACGTTGCCATGGGGTAGTATAGTCAATTCTACCGGTGTTTATACGGACACCATCCGCTATGCAGGTTCGGGTTGTGACAGTTTGTACACAACCGTAAACCTTTTTGTTCAACCGGCACAAGCCATACAGATAACTGATGGCATCTGTGCAGGACAAACCTATACCTTGCCCTGGGGAACTATTGTCTCTGCTCCCGGCATTTACAGGGATACTTTATATTACACAACAGGCTGCGATAGTTTATACAGAACCGTAACGTTAAGCGTTCAATCGCCACAAACCCAAACACTGAATGCTGTTATTTGCTCCGGTCAGACCTATACACTTCCCGGAGGAACTGTCGTCAGCAACACAGGCAGCTACAACGATACACTTTATTATAACAGTGGATGCGACAGCCTGTACACAACTGTTAATCTTCTTGTTCAGTCATCTCAACTGGTGAATATCTATGATACGATCTGTGCAGGGAATAGCTATACCCTGCCCTGGGGTGTTGTGGTAAACATGCCCGGCATTTACAGTGATACACTCCGCTACAGCAACTCCGGTTGTGACAGTTTATATACAGTAGTTGATTTATTCGTTTTATCCTCAGCCCAGACCAATACTACCAACGTCAGTATTTGTGCCGGGCAGACCTATACACTACCATGGGGAATCGTTGTTTCAGCAACAGGTACATATACAGACACGATAAGGTATATCAGCACCGGTTGCGATAGTTTGTACCAGGTTGTAAACCTGCTGGTACAATCACCGCAAACAATTATGACGAACGTATCTGTTTGCGCCGGGCAAAACTATACATTGCCCTGGGGAACTATCGTTAACACAACCGGCACTTACAGGGATACACTTTACTACAATTCAGGTTGCGATAGTTTGTACCGGGTGATCAATATTACTGTGCAGGCAGCATCAAATATTGTATTAAATCCGGTGATCTGTGCCGGGCAAACTTATATGTTGCCTTCCGGTGTTATAGTTTCTTCATCGGGCAATTATACCGATACAGCCCGTTATGTTTCCGGCTGCGACAGTTTGTATACCATTGTTAATCTCACTGTATTAGCTGTTGACAGTACTGTAAGCAACGTTTCCATTTGTGCAGGACAAAACTATACACTGCCATGGGGCGTCACCGTCAATTCAACAGGAACATACAGGGATACATTACGCTATACACAGGGATGCGATAGTGTTTACCGTATTGTTAATCTCACGGTGCAATCACCCGCCACTTCCATACTAAACCCTGCAATCTGTGCAGGGCAAACTTATACCTTACCATGGGGTGCAGTTGTGAACATGACCGGAACATACCGTGACAGCTTACGTTATATCAATACCGGTTGCGACAGCCTTTATAGAATTATCAATCTCACGGTGGAATCTGTCCAGGTTTTACCAGCCACTGATGCAACGATTTGTTTCGGGCAAAACTATATTTTGCCGTGGGGAACTATTGTAACAACAAGTGGAGTATACAGGGATACCCTTCGCTATACACAAACCAACTGTGATAGTATTATCAGAACCATAAACCTTACGGTGCAATCACCCGCCACACAAACCACAAGCCCGGTTATTTGCCAGGGACAATCTTATACCCTGCCCTGGGGAGCAGTTGTGAATGCAAATGGCATTTACAGGGATACCCTACGCTATACTCAAACCAATTGCGACAGTTTGTACCGCATCGTCAGTTTATCTGTTATTCCCGCTGCGAGTAGCAGCCTTAATGCATCGATCTGCCAGGGAGAAAGCTATACTCTCCCATGGGGTGTTGTGGTCACCACCGGCGGTGTATATACAGACACTCTCCGTAGCGCCACCGGCTGTGATAGTTTAATGAGAACAATAAATCTAACCGTAAACCCAAGACCTGTTCTCACCCTTTCCAAATCCAATGACATCAACTGCATCATTGGTTCTTCAACCCTGGCTGTATCGGGGGCAAGCAGCTATACCTGGTCACCAGCCGGCTCCTTATCCAACCCGGCGAGCAGCAACCCGGTGGCCACCCCTGCTGCCACCACCACCTATACCGTGCAGGCCACCGCCAGCAATGGTTGTGTTAGCAGCGGAAACATCACCGTGATAGTTGACAACAGTAATGGAGAAACCGGGTTCCAGTTGCCCAGCGCCTTCACACCAAACGGAGATGGAAAAAATGATTGCTTTGGCGTGAGAACATGGGGTAATGTATCGAACCTGAAACTGCATATCTACAACCGCTGGGGACAACTGGTGTTTGCCACTACCGATCCATCCCGTTGCTGGGACGGAACATTTAAAGGAAAGCTGGAATCAACCGCAGTATTTGTGTACCAGGTTTCTGCTGAAACCAACTGCGGACCTGTTTTCCGGAAAGGCACAGTTACTCTCATCCGTTAGTAAAGTTGGTAGTTTTACGATACTTGATTCCCCGAAAGGGGAATTGTTTCGCATAATTCAATCTATACCTTTAAAACTGACAAGTTACTTCCGTAAACCCTCCTCCCCGGTATAGTGAAACAAAGGAAGCACCGGGAAATTTCCATATCCTCCGAACAACTCAACTCTTTACAATTAATTATTAAAAATTGTTTTGTATGAAAAAGCTTCTATTGCTTTTTGGATGTTTTAATTATTGTTTTCTGCTGAATGCGCAGGACATGGATCTTATCTATTATAACACTGATTCAGTATCCGTTTTCAGTACAAACAATTTCAAATCTGTAGGCATAGGCAAAGGAGGTTATGTATGGGCTGGCACTGCTAACCAGGGTTTATATAAATTCAATGGCAACTATTGGGAAAAATCGGGTACGTTTCTTACGAATCATAATATCGCTGACATTAAAACCGACCGGAACGGGGGCATCTGGATAGGCCAGTACGGAAGTACGGGGGCACAGGCAACCGGAGGCGGCATCAATTATTTCCCGGATACGACTTTTTCAAATACTTTCTACACAACATTTGACGGCATACCTACCCGCAATGTAAGATCCTTGTACATCAACAACAAAGCCTCTAATGTAATATATCCCGCCTACAGGGTTTGGTCGGCGAACATGGCGGACATAACAGGAGGGCAATCCAGAACAGGCGCCGTAGGAATAGGAAGAAATGATCAGCCGCCAGTATTTCAAACACGAACTGTTGGTGTTGAAACAGTAAACGAGGCCGGCTCCTGTCAAACGATTGGAGGTAACGGCAATGAAGTCTGGGTCTTTGCTTCCAATAATTTCGGCCGCAGCCAACTATTAAGATATGACTTTGACACCACATACTTCATAGGCGCCTATGATGATTTGACCACCGACTCACTTCCAGCCGGCTTCATGGCCAGGGCAATCTATTTTGATAACGAGGGAAGAGGCTGGGTAGGGATGTTCAGTGGCGGAGTATATGTATTTGAAAACAATGTCTGGCATCATATCAATTTCTCTGATATATTCCCATCGGGAACAATTGTAAATTTCAATGCTATTACCGGTGACAAGTCGGGAAGGGTATATATCGGTACAAGCAACGGGCTTGTTGTCTATAACGGTGGAGTGATAACCGACAACAGCTCCTATAAACGTTATACCGGAAATAATGACTTCCAACTAGGCAGTGTGCAGGCAATTGCTATAGACACGTTAACACAAAATCTCCATCGTGTTATACTGGCGACAACCAATGGGATTGCACGTTGGAACATAATAAATAACGACCCAATTGAAGTATTTAATATTAAAAATGGTAACCCTTCATTGCGCAGAGGTAAATTTGAGTATAATAAACAAAATGAGAACATAATGATAGCAGCTGACTCCACTATCTCTACTTTGTTCAAAGTTATCTTGCCAAACGCTAATCAATATACCCTGAGAATAAAAAACGATATCACCGCAACAAACACTGAAAAGTATGGGAAATTAATCCTATATCAACAGTATAATGACAGTATACTATACTTATATGATCATCCTTCAGTTCCGGATATTCTCATTGACAAATTCAGCCGGAAGGAAATACTCCAGGTGATTAACACAACAACTGGCGATATATACCATGAGGAAATCATTGAATTTGTAAGACCGCCACTATTGCTAGTACATGGGATAAATTCAAACGGAAACAATGC
>CAYTGN010000031.1:0-33833 GCA_964437415.1 uncultured Chitinophaga sp.
AATATCATTCATGTTAACTCTAAACTGATTGGCCGAACTTTGGGGGAGCTTACACAGGAAATCCGGCGATTTGCAATTTTTTAAATATGGGTTAATAAATAAGGAAGGAAGAGAGATCGTACTGGCACAATATGCCTGCCTTGAGGAAAGCCCTATACCTGGTATTTATTATTATGGGAAAACATCCGGCTCTATCAGCAATTGCACCGGTTACGGATTGCTCGATAGCATGGGAAAAGAAATAACTCCACCTGTTTACAGCAGCTTTACAAGGCTTAATGACACTACATTTCTCTGTAAAGAAGCTGAACGATATGCAAGTCAATATCTCTTACTTACTACCAAGGGAAAAAACTTACTCAGCTTAAACCACAGAAACCAATATTTCAGAATAGTAGGCGCTGACACACTGTTGGTTTTATACTCAGAAACATCCGGCACAACTGCAACAACCGTTTATAATATTCACAAAGGGCTATTAAAGGAAAACGCATTCAAGGGAGTAAAATTTTATAGCAAGCAAAAGCTTTTGCTGATTGAAGATTGGGAGTACACAAGCGGTACATTAATGACAACCTCCGGTAAAATTATTTTCGATAAAATTCAAACTACTATACCTTATCCTGCCGGAACATCACTTGACAAAGCAAGTTTATTGCTGGTAAAAAAATCTGGTGAAGGAGATTTTCGGCTTTATAATTTAAATACCGGAAAGTTTATAGGGACTAATCTTCAATTTGTAAAAGATAAAAGACTCGGCTATTATTATAATCGTTATTCCGATGGCCTGATGGCTGCCGGTCAAAAAGATAAATGGGGATTCATTGATTCAACGGGGGTATTTAAAATTATCCCGGTGTATGAAAGTGTGGATGATTTTAGCGAAGGATGGGCTGTTGTTGAGAAAAAGGAAAAAGGAGAAAATGGAAATAGCTATATGGTTTATATCAATAAAGCAGGAAAAGAAATGCCCGGGATCAGGGCCGATTATCTGAACGCCAGTAATTTTAAAGAAGGATTAGCTTTCTACCAGAAAACGGGTTTTTCAGAAACAGTCCGGTATATAGATAAAGCAGGTAAAGAAGTCTTCAAATCAGAGTCAGAACAATTTTTTGATCATGGGAAATTTTCCAACGGGCTGGCAGCTGTTCCAAATAAAGAAGGCAAATATGGGTATATAAATACTAAAGGTGAGCTCGTAATACCCTACCAGTTTTCAATTCCTAAAACACAATTTTCGACAGTCAACAGTATTGCTTTTAATCAAAATGGGTTTGCTACCGTTGCACTCAATGGTAAAACGATAACTATTAACAAAACGGGCAAGTGACTTATGACAAAATCAGGTTGTCTGCATAGGATACCGGATATTTGCAGTCTAAAACCATCTTTATGAAAAAAATTACAACGCTCATTTGTCTCACTCTTGCTATTAACAGTTTGAATGCCCAGAATGATCAGCCGGCCTTTGAAAATTCCTTCGCCATAAAATGGTCTCCTGCCAGCCTTGCTTTTGGAAAGATTGGCCTTGGTTCAGAGTTTAACTTTAAAAGAAAAAAGTCAATCACGTTCAGTGCCGGCATTCCGATGGAACAAAGGTTATCCTGGAAAATTGATGGTGAAGACCGGAACCTGACCATGAAGACCTTTTCGCTGATGGCCGGCTATCGTATGTATTTTGGCAAAAAGCCAATGAAGGGTTTGTATATTGAGCCTTACCTGAAATACCTCGACAATAAGGCCAGCACCAATACTGATTTCGATATTGACGGAACCAACAGGCCCTTTGTAGTCACTAGTGAATACAGCGGGGTGGGTGTAGGCGCACAATTAGGCGTACAATTTGTTATCGCCAAACGTGTAGTGATTGATTGGTATTTCCTCGGACCTGAAGCCAATTCTTCCAAACATAATCTTGTTGCGCAGGAAACAGGGGGAGGAGCACCCTGGAGCAACGCAGAAGCACAGGATGCAGAAGATGAGATCAATGATTTTGTCAATGATATCCCTTTGCTGAAGGATAACCTTGATGTTACTGTGAACGCCAATGCCCGTAATGTTCGGACAAACTTTAAGGGTTTCCTGCCCGGTTTCCGGTTTGGTCTTTCCATAGGGATAAGATTTTAAGGGTTCTCTTTTTCCTGTTGTTTCCGGCATTTCAAACATGCTTTTGATATGATGCGCTGCCGCTGTATGTTTGCAGGAATTTTGAAGCGTCATGAAGGTTATTGATCATATTGCACAGGCTAAAGACACCCTGATCTCATTTGAAGTTTTACCCCCGCTGAAAGGGAAAGGCATTGAGGCTTTGTATAAGCACCTTGATCCTTTGATGGAGTTCAAACCATCGTTCATTAATGTCACCTATCACCGTAGCGAGCATGTGTTCCGGAAAAGGGTTGACGGAACATTTGAAAAAGTGATCATCCGCAAGCGGCCCGGAACTGAGAGCATTTGTGCTGCCATCATGAACCGCTATACTGTGGACACCGTGCCCCATCTTATCTGCGGCGGCTTTACCATTGAAGAAACCGAGGATGCATTGCTTACGTTGAGTTACCTCGGCATTGACAATGTGCTGGTGTTGCGGGGTGATGCTGCCAAAAATGAAACAGCATTTGAACCCGAACCCGGCGGTCATAAATATGCCATTGACCTGCTGAAGCAGGTGGTAGATCTAAATCACGGCATTTACTTAGAAGAAGAACTGAAGGGAACAGCAGGAACCAAATTTTGCCTTGGAGTGGCCGGCTATCCTGAAAAGCATATCGAGGCGCCAAATATGCAAACCGACCTGGTTTATATGAAAAGAAAAGTGGAAGCCGGCGCTGAATATATCGTCACACAGATGTTTTTTGATAATAAAAGTTATTTTGATTATGTGAAACTGTGCCGTGATGCGGGCATAGAAATACCTATCATTCCCGGTTTAAAACCCATCACCAGTAAAAAACAACTTTCTGTTGTTCCGAGAACATTTAATGTTGACATACCGACGGAACTTTCCAATGAAATACTGGCCTGCAAAGACGATAGTGATGTAGAAAAGGTAGGAACAGAATGGCTTATTGCCCAGTCCAAAGAACTGAAAGCAGCCGGCGTACCCGTCCTGCATTATTACACCCTGGGTAAACCTCATGTTATTGCCAACGTGGTGAAAGCGATACGTTGATCAGTATTCCGGCAAAACGGGTTTAGTCTGAACGATCTCATCAATCTGGGCCATTACTTCAGGTGAAAGTTTTTGCGATGCTTCAATGGCGCCTAAGTTCTCCAGCAATTGTTCTTTGCGGGTGGCGCCAAGAATAGCTGTGCTGACATTTGGGTTTTTGATACACCAGCCGATACTTAGCTGTGCCATGCTGATGCCCAACTGGTGAGCCAGCTCAGCAAGCTTTTTTGCTTTGGATAAAAAGCTTTCCTGCATCCAGCGGTCTTTGAGCCAGTCAAAACCCGTAAGGGCAAAACGACTGCCTTCAGGAATCCCGTTGTTATATTTTCCGCTGAGTAATCCTGAAGCCAGCGGACTCCAGATAGTTGTGCCCATTCCAACCGTTTTAAAGATCATCAGGAACTCATTTTCCATTTTGTTTCTTTCCAGTAAATGATATTGCGGCTGTTCTACAGACGGACCTATCAGTCCATACTGCTGTGCCACACGGTGGGCTTCCATGATCTCCACGCCACTCCATTCGCTGGTACCCCAGTATAATATTTTTCCCTGCTGAATGAGATGATGCATCGTCCACACTACTTCTTCTATCGGCACATTCTTATCAGGGCGATGGCAAAAATACAGGTCAAGGTAATCGAGCTGCAATCGCTGCAGGGCTTCATGACAGGCTTCCACGATATGCTTGCGGCTCAGGCCATGCTGGTTGGGTTTGTTCTCTTTTCCTCTCCATCCCCAGAACACTTTTGATGAAACGGTGTAGGAAGTTCTGTCCCAGTTTTTCATTTTCAGCACACGGCCCATCATTTTTTCACTTTCACCAAGTGCATATACTTCTGCATTGTCAAAAAAATTGACACCGTTATCAAAAGCAATGCCCATCAGTTCATCAGCAATGCTGTCATCTATTTGCTTATGAAAACTGACCCAGCTTCCAAAACTGAGCACACTTAACTGGAGACCGGAACGACCCATACGACGATATTCCATAATGATAGTTTGTGCCTGCAGGCAGGTAGAATTTTTAGTTTATAGTTGTGTATAACGGGTTCCTAAAATTAGTTGATTAGAATTTAACAGGAATGGTAAACAAAAGAGAAGCAGTGAAGTTTATTGCAGGCTTCCGCTTTCCGGAACTTTTACGGTTCCCGTTGGTTTTTTAAAAATAATACTGTTCAGGTCCTGCGTGGCTTCCATGCCTTCGCCACCGTAGATATTTTTGTTGATGCCGTGATAGATGGCATATTTATCCGTGTAAAATTTACCGGTGTTCTGGTTCCACCAAAGATCGGGGGCTTTTAATGTATCACCCTGGATATTGATCACCACCACGCTGTCCCGCAGGTACACTTTATTCAGCGCTTCATAGTATTTGCCATACTTGCTGTCAAGGCGGGTTTCAATGACCGTATCCTCATTATAAAAATCAACATGCAGGCTTTGCGGAAACTCTACATAAAGCGTATCAGACATGGCCCGTATCATCAACGGGGCGGTGAGTCTTGCTTTCATGACACCATCCTGGCTCAGAAAGGTTTCAATGTCGGTAGCCTCCTCCGTCATCAGTTTATCTCTCGACCATGCATCAATCGTTTTTTGATCATTCTCACAGCCGGAAAAGAAAAACGATAGAAGGAACAAGGAAAAGCTAGCAAGAAAAGTAACACGATTTTTTCCTTGTTTGCCGGGTGCATGAGTATGTATGATTGTTTTTATCATACAGATTTGTAAAAGCCCCTGCGGAGGCCGGAATTAATCATACTTGCGTTTGATGAACCACAGGTCGGTGAGAGAAAAGCCCATCGAAAAACGGAACATGTTTTCCCGCAACACATTGTCATTATTTCCCCGCCTGATGTATTCAAAAGCTACATTCACCATTGTTGACTGGTTAGGTGTTCCATACCGGATGCCCTGGTTAGATAGGGGCAAAGCCAGGCCAAAGGATAATCCAAACAGCGGCAATTTATTTTTCACACTGATATAATCAGGCCCGACAAAAAAACCGGCCCGGTATCTTACATAACTGAAATAGTTCTTACTGGGAGCAGGATACAGTTCTCCGCCCACCCGCAGTTCCCATTTATTTTTTACAGAGTCCACCTGCCCGTAAAACCGGTAATTATCCCAGTTTGTTTGCTGAAAATCTACACCCAGCATCCACCCACCCTTTTTTTGCTCCGGTAATTTTTCAATGGTGAAACCGGCCGTAAAACTGGCCGGATAAATCACTTTTCCTTTTATATCCGTTTGAGTAGATACACTGTCTAACTGTACATCACCCAGCGTAGGATCGGCATAAAAAGTTTCACGGATAATATCCTGTGTCGCATTTAACTGGCGGCGCATGTTGCCATAAACACCTGCAGTGAAGGAAAGATTTTCCTTTATCCTGGTTCTGTACAAAAGCCCGCCTGTAAAGAACAGGTTGCCAAAAACGGTTTTCGAATCATAGTTGGCCCTGTAATATTCAATACTGTCATTGATAAGCGTTCGCTTGGTGCTGTAATCTTTTTCGCCAAAATAATATCCCACATTCACCCCGGCGCTGAGTTGGTTTTTAGGATTCTTAATAAGTTTTACCGCAAAGCCACCTGAAGCTAAGTAAGAACCACCTTCGCCCTGATATTGTGTGTAAGCGCTGTCAATAGGCAGGTTGCTGTCAGGGTCGGTGAGGCGTTCAAATTTTCCAATCTTATAGCTGATCCTTGATATCGGCCTGATGCCAAAACTCATCCCCCATCGCTGGCTCAGCGGCATACCCACCTGCACATGAGAGAAGATGGCATTGGATGCTTTGAATTTTTCCGGGTTTCCGGGCTCCTGCAGGGTACGGCTGTCAAAGTTCACACCCACATCCAGCACAGCCCTTCCGGCAGCCAGCTTTCTTTTTGATTTTGGTTCAGGGGTGATCTGGAAGTTTGAATAAGATGCAGGGTTGTTGAAATTGATTGTAAGCCCGAAAGGGTCAATATAACCCGCTGCAATTCCACCCATACCTCTGCTGTTGATATTGGTAGAGGGGACCAGGTCGCCTATTCCATATCTTGTGTAAGGCGAATTATCCTGTGAAAATGCAGGGAAAACAAGAGCAATCAGTATGATGGTTATTGCATAACGACTAAGAGATAAAACGCTGATTCTCTTAGGGGTTATTGACTTCGCTAATGGCATAAAGACCTTTAAAAATTAAATCAGGGTCTGCAAATATCTTGTTTTTAAGGTGCGAAGCCAAATACACTATATCACCCCCGGTTAAGACGACGTTAAAGTTCCTGTACTTCTCTTTGTAGGCCTCAATGAAACCATCCATTTCTTTTGCCATTCCCAGCACAGCGCCGCTCAGCAAATTGGTGTTCGTATCGTATCCGATCAGCGGCACGTTGCTGTCAGGTTTTGCATAGGGCAGTTTGGCGGTGAACTGTTGCATGGCTTTCAGCCGCATTTCCAAACCGGGTGAAATGGCGCCTCCCAAAAATTCATGATACTTGTTGATGAAATTGTAAGTGATGCAGGTGCCCATACCGATGACAAGGTTATTCTTTTTGGGATAAAAGCGAACGGCTGCCGCACATAATGCGAGACGGTCTGCACCAATAGTTTCCGGTTTGCCAACAGGTGTGGTGAAAGCTAATTTGGTAAGATGGCTAAGCTTGTGAAAGGAACTATGTGCACTCAGCAATTCTTCCATTGCCGGGTTGTGTTCAATCACGGAAGAAAGAATGGACCTTGCGGGTTTATATTTTTTAATAAGCTGCTGAATGGTTTCCGCCGCATCATCTTTCAGCACAACCGCTTCGGACAGTTTTGCTTTTTTAAAAACAGCCACTTTTTTTCTTGTGTTGCCAAAATCAAAACAAAGTGTGATGGACATGATTTTTTTTTCAGGTGAGACCAGCCCTCAAAAATTGAAGCCTGATAAATTCTTAAAATGACCGTTGAGTTTTATTTTTTCCTTTAATTCTTCCATTCCGGCTACCATCGGTATCACATTGGCCAAATGTCTTTTCAGGTATTCCTGTCGTTGTCTTTCTTCGGTCAGTTGCAGCAGTTCGTATTCTTCTTCCAAAGAAAGACCGATATGGTGCGCCACTTCATAGCATTTGATAGCTTCATCCGGTTTGTGGAAATCCTTTGTCACTTTCAGCAGTTCGTGCAGGTTGCGGATGCTCTTCATCACTTTTGACATTATTTCCGGGTTTCCTTCGTCATAGCTTTCCGGGTAATTCACAATGGCGCCACTGTATAGTTTATCGGGAATATCCTTGATCAGTTCCAGGATGCGGAACACACGGTTGCCTTTTGTTTTTATATCCATTTCGCCGTTCTCATGCACTTTCGATATCTCAATTATCTCTACCAGCGAACCAAAATCCTGCACCTTCTTTTCGATCACCGTGGGAATGCCAAATGGTTTTTTTTGTTCATGACATTCACTGATTAGTTGTTTATATTTCGGTTCAAAAATATGGAGGTTCAGGTTTTCACCGGGAAACACCACTATGCCTAAAGGGAATATCGGGATGAAATTCGTCATGGTTCAAAGTTAAGACCCCGCACTTTAAAGGGGAATAGCGAAAAGCTGTTGTTTTTGCACCTGTTGCCATTTCCACCAGGCACAGGTTACAAAGCAGTAGATAAAAACACCATACTGCACTTCAAGCCCGGTGTCAACCATAAAACATAAAATGGCTGTTGCTTGAAAACAGCGCCAAAAGAATTTTTGTTTTGAAAAAAAAATGAAAAACGGAATTCCTGCTGCTATGGTCATCAGCAATACTCCCGGCCATCCTGCAAACCCGCCATACAGCAGCCATTCATTGCTGGGATAAATGCGGTCGCTGTCTGCAATGCCGGGAATGTGTTCATCATACCATTTGTTAGCAGCCTGCCGCAGGTCGCCGGCTCCGATCCCCAATGGATTTTCTTTCAGGATCTGCCATCCTGCTTTAAATGAAAACAATCGGCCACCATCTGTGGCGCCGGGCAGGTAACTGTTATTTTTTACATAGTCAAAGTTATACCGCAGGTATTTGAAACGGTTTTGAAAAGTGGGAAAGAAGAACCATGCTATGGTCGGGATCAGTATTCCTGCAAGGATGATAATAAAGGCAAAGCTTTTTTTTCTGCTGCGGAATAACGAGTAAATAAAAAATGCTGCCAGGAAAAGATAGCAGGCAAACAGACCTGTTCTTGCAGCAAGTATATGTAGGTAAACAATGAACCAGGCGGTTAAAAGCAGCAACACTGTTTTTTTTCTTCTCCCTGAAATTTCAAGTATCGCCGCCACTGACACAATCACCGCTATAGCCACCATCCAGCTAAACCGGATATGATCTCCCTGCAGCGGCACAGGCATTGTCTTCGCCCCGAGGTATGCGGCATCTATAGCATCACGGTCATTTAGATATTGCACAACACTCCAGGTGGTTCCTGCCAGAACTGTCAACAAGAAAACTGCGACAATACAACTCCATTGAAACTTATTCAGCTTCCAGTTGCCGGCAAAAGCAAAAGGTAAAAGCAACAGGGGCAGTTTCACTCTTACCACTTCCAGCCAGGTCTGTTTATCTGCACTCCATAATCCTGAAGCAAAAGGAGCAAAAAACAATAAGCTCATACCCCACAGTAGCGGGTTAGTGATAAACTGGTGAAACAATTTGCGGATATCCTGCTGCAGAACAGCAAGAAGAATGAAACCCGCCATGCTTATGGACAAAAGGGCACGGGAAAACAGCAGTGAGATCATCATCAGCAGGATGAGCCCGAAAATCAACTGATTTCTCCACCCCGTATTTATCGGATCATTCTGTAACTTGTCCGGCATACTTTTGTAAACGTACAACATCCGGTTCATTCTATGTGGCAGCAATTATTACAGCAAATTCAGCAGGGCGATGTGAAATCACTGGCAAGAAGTATTTCGCTGGTGGAAAATGAGCATCCCGGTTACGAAGAGCTGCTGCAATCCCTTCCTGTCTCACAAACAAAGATCATCGGCATCACCGGGCCACCGGGAGCAGGAAAGAGTACGTTGGTGGATTCGTTGATTGGTTTATTGGTAAAGGCGGGAAAGAATGTTGGGGTGCTTTGTGTCGATCCTTCTTCACCATTTAATCTCGGCGCTGTGCTGGGCGACAGGATAAGAATGAGCGACTGGTACACCCATCCCCATGTTTTTATCCGTTCATTGGCCACAAGAGGTTCTATGGGTGGTCTGCATCCAAAGATCATTGAGATCAGCGACCTGATGAAAGCTTTTCCTTTAGATCATATCATTGTGGAAACAGTGGGTGTGGGGCAAAGCGAAATAGAAATTGCAGGACTGGCTGATGTGACCGTTGTTGTTGTTGTTCCCGAAGCAGGTGATGAAGTGCAAACGATGAAAGCCGGGCTGATGGAGATTGCTGATGTGTTTGTGGTGAACAAAGCTGATCGTCCCGATGCGGATATGTTTGTAAAAAACCTGCGGCAGATGCTGGCGCCGACTTTCAAAACACATTACCATGAAGTGCCTGTGCTGAAAACAGTGGCTTCGCAAAAAGAAGGAGTGACGGAATTACTGGATGCTGTTCTTCATTTATTGCAAAAATCTCATCTCACCGACAGGCGGTTTTGGCTACTGGCGGAAAAAGCATTTTACCTTATTGAGCAAAAGCGGATGAAAGACATCAATAAATTAATATTGAAAAAAGAAATTGAAGCAGCCTGGCAGAGGGGGAATTTTAATCTTTACCAGTTCATTTCAGGGAAATAAATACCGCAGAGGCGGGGAGGCGCAGAGTACTCTGCATCTTAGCGACTTCGCGGTTATTTCTTCTTTGCAACCATCGTCAAAATGGTTGCTACACCCACCACCGGCTCTTCGGTACCATCGAGCATTTCCACCAGCCATTTCACAATGCCTTTGTCAATATCATCACCTCTCCTAAAATCTTCGGGCTTCTCCACCACTCTTTTATCAGAGGGCAATTTTTCTTTGCAGGTAAACCGTATCTGGATCTCTGTTCCGGGATAAACCGGTTTGGTGAAACGCAGTTCATCAATGCCGTAGTTCAGCAACACCGGGTTCTTTTCAAAACTGTCCACAAACAATCCCGCTGCCGCACTCATGATAAAATAGCCATGCGCCACCTGTTGTTCAAACATGGTTCCGTTGAAATCAGTGGTTTTGATATGTGCATAGAAATGATCACCGCTCAGGTCGGCAAAGCGGTCAATATCTTCTGATGTGATGACTCTTTTCTCTGTCAGTATCTGGTCGCCTATTTCCAGTTCTTCAAAGTATTTTTTGAAAGGATGTTTGCTTGGGTCTTTCCCCTTTGCATTGGACTGGTAAACATTAGTAATGGCGGTGATGGTTGTTGGCGAACCCTGCAGAGCCGTACGCTGCAGATAATGCTTTACGCCTCTCATGCCTCCCATTTCTTCACCACCACCGGCCCGACCCGGACCGCCATGCACCAGCAACGGCAATGGTGAACCATGACCCGTACTTTCTTTGGCACACTCTGCATTCAGCACCAAAATTCTTCCATGATGCGTGGCAGCGCCGATCACATATTTTTTGGCGATCCTGTTATCACCCGTCACAATGGAAGAACACAAAGAACCTTTCCCTTTTTTACTAAGCTCAATGGCTTCATCCATGTTTTTATAAGGCATGATGGTACTTACCGGGCCAAATGCTTCAACTTCATGCACTTCAGTTGAACTGAAAGGTTTATCATTTACCAGTAATACCTGTGAAAGAAAAGCTCCCTTTTGCGGGTCGGCATCTATCACTTCCACACTGTCCAATGAACCATACACGATCTGCGATGAAGCTAATAATTTTTGCACCTGTGCTTTCACTTCGGATCGCTGTGTTTCTCCGGCCAGCGAACCCATTCTCACTTTTTCATTCAGCGGGTTGCCGATGGTGGTTTGCTTCAGTGAAGCTGCTACGACTTGCCACACATCTTCCATTTTAGTTGAGGGTACAAATATTCTCCGGATAGCCGTACATTTTTGCCCGGCCTTTACCGTCATTTCCTTTCTCACTTCTTTGATGAAAATATCCCATTCAGGTTTGTCGGGTGTGACATCATCGCCCAGCACAATACAATTGAGTGAATCAGCTTCCATATTAAAAGGAACAGACTCGCTTAGGATTTTTGGATGACTTTTCAGCATCAGTCCCGTGGATGCCGATCCGGTAAACGTAACAACGTCCTGGGATGAAACATGATCTAATAAATCACCGGCAGAGCCGCATAGCAGTTGCAAGGTCCCTTCGGGTAAAATTTTTGAAGCGGCAATTTCTTTTACGACCGCTTCTGTCAGGTAAGAAGTGACAGTGGCCGGTTTCACAATAGCAGGGACACCGGCTAATAAGTTCACAGCTATTTTTTCGAGCATGCCCCATACCGGGAAATTGAAAGCGTTGATATGAATGGCGACACCTTCTTTTGGCACTAAAATATGTGTGCCCATGAAGCTGCCGTTCTTGCTGAGATTATGACTTTCGCCATCTATGCAAAAGCTTTCATCAGGAAATTTCCGCCGCAGCGATGCATTAGCAAATAAATTGCCAATACCGCCTTCAATATCAATCCAGCTATCTGCTTTGGTGGCGCCGGTCTGGTAGCTTATTTCATAAAACTTTGGCAGGTGTTTGCGCAAATGTATTGCCAATGCTTTGAGCATATTGCCTCTTTCATGAAAGGTCATTTTCCGCAGGGCTGGATTGCCCACTGTTCTGCCATATTCAACGATGCTTTTAAAATCAAGTCCCTTAGTGCTGGCGGCGCCGATGACTTCGCCGGTCACAGCATTGTATAGCTTTTGTCCATCACCATCCCCTGTGATCCATTTTCCTGTGATATAGTTTTCTAATTTGTTCATATAGCAATTTTTTGAAAGGTTAGCAACCTTATGGATGCGAATTTACTTGAAAATGACCACGTCGTTCTATCTTTGCAACCGGTTAACAAACTGGTTACTTAAATCAATCTTTGTATGAAAAATATTTTTTTCCTTGTAGTTGTTTCTGTGCTGCTGTTTGCTTCTTGCAATAATGCGGGTGAAAAAAAGGATAAAGATCAGGCTATTGCCGATACTTTGCTTAAAGAAGTGATGGAGGGACATGATATTGGGATGGCCCGGATGCCTAAATTAGATAAAGCCCAAAAGCAGGTGCAGCAAATACTGGACTCGATTGCCAAACTTCCTGCAAAGGCAAAGGGTGCTGCCGTCACTTTGCAAACACAAATGGACAGCCTGCTGAAAGACCTTAATTATGCAGACTTTGCAATGCACAAGTGGATGAATGAGTTTAATTACGACTCTGCCGCTAATGATGTGCAGCAGCGGATCAAATACCTCGCTGATGAAAAGCTGAAAGTGGAAAAGATGAAAGAAGCCATTCTGGGTAGTCTTTCAAAAGCGGATTCACTGCTGAAAGCAAAACTCTAAGTATTCAGCGGCTGCACACCAAACTGCCGCAGGTGATGCAGAGCATGTTTGTAAAGCAACTGCACATTCTGTTCAAAGTCCAGATCACCAAAAAAAGGATTGCGGGTGATGAGGCGTGGATTTTTTTCAAAAGCCTCAAAGAAGTAAATGAGCTCCTGCTGCAAAGCGCCGATGGCAGCCTGCACGGTTTTGAATCGCAAAGGAGCCGGTTCTTCTCCCAGCAAGGGGTTTTTGGTGTTTTCTTTAAACGGTTTTTCACTCATCATAAAATCACGCATCCGCTGCAGGTTTTCAGGCGGGGTGATGATCTTTTCCATTTTTAGTCTTCCGCTGGCGGTCCGAACTGCATCTCCGGCATAATGTTCGATCATCTGCTGCACATTCATCTTTCCCCAACGGGGCGGCGTTTCGGGATGCAATTGTTGCAGCAGGGGAACCAGACGGGTTCTTAAAAAATTCTCTTTTTCGATACTCATGTACAGGCCTGTAAAACGGCAATTTACAAAACGGTTGCGATAGCTGCCTGTATGAAAAATAAAAATCCCGCCGGTTCTTTGCCAACAACGGGATCGGTCATATTATTTTTTGACAATTCGCCTACTTCATTTTTTTGTCAATTACGGCGCAAACGGAATTGAAGATGTCATCAACACTCCCTTCGCCTTTTACAGCCGTGAATTTTTTGGTTTTCTTATAATGCTCTGCCACAGGGGTGGTTTCATTACTGTACACAGTAAATCTTTTCCTGATCACCAACTCATTCGTATCATCACTGCGGCCACTGGTTTTACCCCGGTTCAGCAACCGCTTCACCAGTTCTTCTTCACTCACATCCAGCGCCAGCACCAGGGCTATTTCTGTCTTTTTCAGTTCAAGCAATTTGTCGAGAGCTTCGGCCTGAGCCACTGTTCGGGGAAAACCATCGAACAGGAAGCCTCCATTGCGATGTTTGTCAAAATAGGAATCCACCATGCCGATCACCACTTCATCAGGAACCAGCTGGCCTTTGTCCATAAAGCTCTTAGCCTCAAGGCCCAAAGGGGTTTTTTGAGCAATTTCCTCTCTCAATAAGTTTCCGGTGGAAAGATGAACCAGGCCATACTTCTCTACCAGCCTCTCCGACTGTGTGCCCTTGCCGCTGCCGGGCGGGCCAAACAGGATCAAATTAAACATAAGCTTGCTTTGCTTGGTGAAGCAACAAATATAATATACGCAGCCTAAAAACAGCCGCTGAATCCCGGTTTTAATGACCGGTTAATCCGGGGCAATAAAATGTTAAGCATCCGGGCCTGTCTGCCGGCTTACAAACTGAGCCAACCTTGTTGTCGTACATTTGTTATAACTAAAAGCCATGTCCCTGATAAAAAGCATATTTGTCTTTTCACTCGTTGCGCTGCTGCAACAATGCAGCTGGTCGCAACAGAAATCTGCCAAAACAAAAAATTCCCCCAAAATGGACAGTATCGAAAAGAAAAATAATCCTGTTTATTCCAACAACGACACCTCCAAAGTGGAGTTAAGTGAAGAGGATTGGAAAAAAATTCTTCCGGAAGATGTGTATTACATTGCCCGGCAGAAAGGTACCGAAAGACCCTGGAGCAGTCATTTTGAAAATTTTAAAGAAAAGGGCACTTATTATTGCGCCGCCTGTGGTAACGCACTTTTCAAAAGCGACACCAAGTTTGACAGCGGTTGCGGCTGGCCCAGCTTTTATGAACCTATCAGCAAAACGAGCATCATTTATACACCCGATCATACACATGGCATGGTGAGAACCGAAGTGCAATGCGGCCGCTGCAAAGCTCATTTGGGTCATGTGTTTGAAGATGGCCCGCCACCTACCGGATTGCGCTATTGTATCAATGGGGTGGTGCTGGATTTTGCAAAAGCAAAAGAAGCGGAGAAAAAGTATAAGGAGAAAGATAAGCCGCAGCAATAAGCAAATCTCCCATTTATGAAATTAAATCCCCGTTTATCAATAGCGGGGATTTTTATTTTTTGAACTAACCTGTTCTGAATATTTTTACTATCCCCAAAAACAAAACCTATGCAAGTATTCAAAAAAACCTTCCTGTGTGTGACGGCCTGGTTGCTGGTCTTTGTCAGTGCATGGTCGCAGATAGACCCTTCTCAACTGATGCCGGTTGATCCCAAAGTAAGGATCGGGAAATTATCAAATGGTCTTTCTTATTACATCCGTAGCAATAGCCTTCCGGAAAAAAGAGTGGAATTGCGCCTGGTAGTGAATGCGGGGTCGGTTATGGAAGATGACGATCAACTGGGACTGGCCCATTTCGTTGAGCACATGAATTTCAACGGCACCAAACGGTTTCCAAAAAACGAATTGGTGAGTTACCTGCAAAGCATCGGGGTGGAATTTGGCGCTGATCTGAATGCCTACACTGGTTTTGATGAAACGGTTTATATACTCCCGGTGCCTACTGACAAACCCGGGCTTCTTGACAAAGGGTTGGAAATATTGGAAGACTGGGCCCACAATGCCACATTAGATTCACTGGAGATAGAGAAAGAAAGAGGAGTGGTGATAGAGGAGTGGAGACTGAGCCGCGGCGCCGACGAAAGAATGATGCGGGAAACATTGCCTGTTCAATATAAGGGATCAAAATATGCCAGCCGGTTGCCCATCGGTACCAAAGAATCGCTGGAAGGATTTACTCATGCTGCCCTGAAACGATTTTACAAAGACTGGTATCGTCCCGACAACCAGGCCATCGTGGTGGTGGGTGATATTGATGTGAATGAAATGGAGCAAAAGATCAAAGATGTTTTTGGAGACATTCCTGCACCTGCTTCACCCAGGAAAAGAGAAGAGTTTCCCGTTCCTGATCACAGCGAAGTATTGACGGCTGTTGCCAAGGATAAAGAAAATGCATTCCCGGTCATTGAAATATTATTCAAAAAAGATCCGCAACCCGACAAAACGGTGGGTGACTATGGCCGTTATATGAACAGCCTTTTATTTACAGGAATGCTCAACAATCGTTTTCGTGAGCTGGCATTAAAACCCAACCCTCCGTTTATCGGGGCGGGTTCATATTATGGCAGAAGTTATGCAAGAACAAAGGATGCGTTTCAGCTTTTTGCCAATGCCAGCGATACCGGCATCGGCAAATCCCTGTATGTGATGATGGAAGAGGCACGCCGGGTATTGCTGCATGGGTTTACAGAATCAGAATTTGATTTGCAGAAAAAGCAGGTACTGAGCAGTTATGAAAGAGCTTTCAATGAAAGAGAGAAACAGGAATCATTTAAGTATGTGGATGAATTAGTCAATAATTTTTTGGTGAAAGAGCCGGTGCCAGGAATAGAGTGGGAGTTTGATTTTGTGAAGCAACATCTTGCTGCTGTCAAACTTGCTGATATCAATAAACTTGCTTCGGAATGGGTCACTCAAAACAACCTGGTGGTGACCATGAATGCGCCGGAAAAGGAAGGAGTGAGGATACCTTCTGCAGACGAAGTGAAAGATATTCTTACAGCAGTGGACTTGGCAAAAATTGAGCCCTATAAAGAAAAAGTACTGGCCAGTTCGCTGATGGATCCTTCGCAACTAAAACCGGGAAAGATCATTTCCTCCAAAGAAGATGAGGACCTTGGAACAACTACACTAAAGTTATCTAACGGCGTGACTGTGATCTTAAAGCCGACCAATTACAAGAATGATGAGATCATGGTAAGGGCTTTCAGCAAAGGCGGGCACTCACTGGCAAAAGACGAGGATTACTATTCGGCCACCAATGCAGCGGCTATTGTGCAGCAAAGCGGAATAAGCAGCTTTTCTGCCATTGACCTGGGGGATATGCTGAAAGGAAAGAACACTAATGTAAGTGTCAGCATCACTCAAACCAGTGAAACTGTTACCGGCAGCACCATACCTAAGGAAACAGAGACAATGCTGCAGCTTATTCATTTGTATTTCACTTCGCCCAGGAAAGATAAAGATGCGTTTGATTCGTATATCACCAAACAAAAGCAATTGTATGCAAACCTGGTTGCCAACCCTCAGTTTTATTACAGCGCCGAATTTCAAAAGCTGATGACAGGCAACCATCCCCGCGGTGGTGCACTGCCCAAACCGGAGGATTTTGATAAGATCAATTTTGACCGTGCCATCCAGTTTTACAAAGAAAGATTTGCAAATGCCGGTGATTTCACTTTTCTTTTTGTTGGCGCTATCAATGAAGAAAGCATCCGGCCCCTGCTGGAAAAATATTTAGGCAGCCTGCCTTCTGCGGATAAAAAGGAAACATTCCGTGACCTTGGCATTCGTCCGCCTGCAGGAAAAGTGGAAAAAGAATTTCTGAAAGGCGAAGAACCGCAAAGCCTGGTGAATATTGTTTTCACATCGCCTGTTCCCTATAATACTAATGATGCCTATGCGTTGAAAAGCTTAGGCGAAGCGGTAAGTATTAAACTGGTAGAACAACTGCGGGAAGAAAAAGGAAGTGTGTATGGCGTTGGGGCTTTTGGCGGAATGCAAAAGATACCTTACTCATTCTATACCTTTAATATCAGTTTTCCCTGTGCGCCGGAAAATGCTGATACGCTGACAAGAGCTGCGATTGATGAATTGAGAAAAGTGATCAAAAGCGGCATCAGTGCAGAGGATGTTGCAAAAGTGAAGGAGCAGCAAAAACGAAAATTAGAAGTGGACCTGAAGCAAAACCAGTTTTGGATGACTAACCTGTATGATGCTTATTTCAACGGGAATGACCCAAAACTGATCCTACAGAAAGAAAAACAGATCAATGGCCTAACCGCCAAAATGATGCAGGATGCTGCAAAAAAATATATTAACCCGGCTAAGTATATAAGGGCAGTGCTGAAACCGGAAACCAGTGCCTCTACGCCCCTGAAACCGTTTTAAGTTATTACTAATCAGCCAGAGCCGTCCTTAAAAAAGGCGGCTTTTTTTATACCGGGTATTTATGCTGTGCATCTTGGTATTAAAATTAAATTTGTAGAAGATGTGATTCCTGTGTCGTTGGAAAAAGACTAAAACCGGTTTTATGAAATTACTGAAATCGCTGGCTGTATTTTTAGTATTCGTTGTCGGAGTGATCATCATCCTGATGCTGGTGATGCCGGTGAAGCAAACCACCCAGCGCAGCATTGTCATCAATACAAAGGCTGCAGTGCTGTATGATTATTTGTCAAAACTCTCCAATTTCAATAAATGGGCTGTCTGGAACCAGGCAGATACTTCTATAGTCAATACGATGACAGGGATAGACGGAACCCCCGGTGCTGTAAATAACTGGAAGGGTGACCCGGAGCTATGGGGCCAGGGAAGGATCGAGATCACCGGGCTTAAGATCAATCAGAAAATAAAACATCATATTCAGTTCGCTGCGCCAAAGCAAATGGAGGCCAATGCTGATTTCGACCTGGAAGAAACAGGCGGGCAGACCAAATTGATATGGACATTTAAATTGTCAACCCCAAGACCAAAGAATATATTTAACCTGTTCAGCAGCCTGGACAAAAGAATGGGAAATGACTTTGATAAGAGCCTGAAGACATTGAAAAGTATTATTGAGCAAAATAGCGGCGCCGCACAGGTAAAAAATTATGAAGTGCTGCCGTTCAATTTTCCGGCAACAACTTTTGCATACCGTCGCCAGCAATTGAAGTGGGCGGATATCCCTGCCTTTTATGATACTAATGTTTCTTATATCTATGAAGAGGCGGTTAAAATAAAATCCACGCCGGGTTCTCCTTCGGGATTGTTTTTTGTTTGGGACGAAGCAGGTCAGCAAACGGATATGGCAGCTGCTGTGCCGGTGTCTGCAGGAACTGTTTTTGCAGATACAACCATAAAAGTGATGACGCTGCCGGGATCAAAAGCAGTGTACACCGATTACTATGGCGCCTATGATAAATCAGCAGATGCCTATGCCGGTATTGATAAATACCTCGTTGCAAATAAACTTACACAAAAGGCGCCGGTGATAGAACAGTATATCACCGATCCGAAAATTGAAAAAGATACCAGTAAATGGTTAACGAAGATCATTTTCCTTGTCGAGTAGCGCAGATTTTTTTAATCGTCCTCTCATTCCGCTGATCAAATACCCGGCTTGTCATCCGGGTCATTAACATTACTTTTGCCGCAAAGCGAAGGGTAATGAAATTGTCTCATCTTTCCGAAACACTGATAGGTTCTGAGATCGTAAAACTGGGCGGTGAAATAAGAGAAAAGATCCGCCAGGGCGAAAAAATATACAACTTCACTGTGGGAGACTTTGATCCTTCTGTTTTCCCGATTCCAAAGGAACTCGAAGATGCTATTGTGGAGGCCTACCGCAAGCACTTCACCAACTATCCTGCAGCAGAAGGCAACCTGGATCTGCGGGAAGCCATCATCTCATTTGTAAAAGATGAGGAAGGGCTTAATTACAATCTGAATGAAGTGCTGGTGGCATCCGGTGGCCGTCCGCTGATTTATGCATTATTCAGGGCTATTTGTGATAAAGCTGATAAGATCATTTACGCAGTTCCATCCTGGAACAATAACCACTACACTCATTTTGTAAGTGGCGAACATATTGTTGTCGAAGCCGGTGCCGAAAGCAATTTTATGCCCACCGCGGCATCGATTGCACCCCATATCAAAGAGGCTGCATTGATTGCCCTGTGCTCACCACAAAACCCGACAGGCACCACCTTCACAAAAGAGGAACTTGAAGCTATTTGCGATCTTGTGATTGAAGAAAATGAGAGAAGGGGTGACGGGCAGAAAAAACTCTATGTAATGTTTGACCAGATGTATTGGCATCTCACTTATGGTGAGATCAAACATTATGATCCCGTTTCATTGCGTCCCGCCATGAGAGAGTACACTATTTACATTGATGCCATCAGCAAGGTCTTTGCTGCTACAGGTGTCAGAGTGGGCTGGAGCATGGGCCCGGCAACAGTTATTGCAAAGATGAAAGCGATCCTCACCCATGTCGGTGCATGGGCGCCAATGGCCGAACAAAAAGCAGTGGCTTATTTCCTGGGGAAAAGAGAAAGCATCAAAAAATTCCTTAGCGGTTTCAGAAAGGAGATAGAAGAAAGACTTCGGCGCATTTATGATGGGTTCATACAATTGAAAAGTGAAGGACTATCTGTGGATGCCATTGCCCCCGAAGCGGCCATTTATCTTACTATTAAGATTGATCTTGCCGGCAAAACCACGGCCGATGGAAAACTGCTCGCTACCCAAAACGATGTCACTGGTTATATTTTAAACACTGCAGGCCTCGCAGTAGTTCCTTTTTATGCCTTTGGTGCAGGAAAAAATTCAGCATGGTACCGCTTAAGCGTAGGCACCTGCAAAAAAGAAGAGATTGATGAAATGATCGGGAAACTCAGGGAAGCCCTTAGTCGTGTATCTTAATTCTTATTGATCAAAAACCAGAATGCCGGAAGACGGGTATAAAGAATGGCTTTTTCGATGCGTTTTGTTCGGGAGGTGATCTTATTGCGACGGACCAACTCGGTGGCCCTGCAAAATTCTTCAAATGTTTCTGTGTTGCGAAGTATCTCGTTCAGGTATTCCACTTCCTGTTCGATCGCTTTATCGCTGACGAATTCATCCCGCATTACTACCAGTATGTCCCTTTTAGGGCTAGCCATAACCTGAAAACTTTAATAGCCTGTCATTCCTTTGGTGTTGGGGCAGCCGCAATTCTTACCGCCCTTGCCTGCGCCTGAATAATAATTCCGGTTGCAGGCGGTGATAAAAACGGCCAGCATCAACATCAGCGCTATCAGCTTGAATGACCTCATAGATCAGAGTTTTCTAAATTAAAACTATTTTACAAACAAAATAGTGTCCTGTTCAACGAAATCGGAAAAAAATTAACATGAATCAGCCCGGTTCGGCAAAATCTTCAGGGAAAACCCGTATCCTGCTGGCACCGCTTGATTGGGGCCTCGGCCACGCCACCCGTTGCATACCAATCATCAGGGAACTGCAACAGCAAGGCTGTGAAGTGAGTGTGGCAGCCGAAGGATTGCAACAGGCTTTACTTCAACAGGAGTTTCCCGGCATTACATTTCTCCCGTTGCAGGGCTACCGGGCCAGGTATGCAAAAACAAAAACAGGTCTTCTTTGGCAAATGATTTTTCAGTCATTCAGATTTTTACAAATTATAAAAAAGGAAAATGTATGGCTGAGGAAAATTTTAGAGAAGCATAATTTTGATGCCGTTATCAGCGATAACCGCTATGGCTTATTTAGTGATAAAGTTCCTACTGTGTTTGTCACCCACCAGTTGACCATCAAAAGTCCCCTGGGAAGGTGGAGCGAAAAGCTGCTGCAAAAAAGGAATTATCAATATATCAGCCGCTTTTCAGCCTGCTGGGTGCCGGATGTGGAGCAGCAGCGGGGTTTGGCGGGTGATTTATCCCATCCGGAAAAGAAACCGCCGGTTCCGTTGAGTTATCTCGGCCCGCTGTCAAGGTTTAGTGGTACTGGGAATGACGGTTCTTTCAACAACACGGGGAAAGAACAGGTACTGATCCTTCTATCCGGCCCGGAACCGCAGCGAAGTATTTTCGAAAACAGGATCGTTGCGCAATTAGCAAACTTTGATGGAGATGCTGTTGTGGTTAGAGGATTGCCCGGGCATGCTTCCGTGATCCCTTCCGGTGACAGGATCAGGTTTTATAATCATCTTGCTGCTGATGAACTGGCAAATGAAATGCAAAAGGCAACATTCATCATCAGCCGCAGCGGCTATAGCACAGTGATGGATATTGCTGCCCTGCAAAAGAAAAGTATCCTGGTGCCCACACCGGGGCAAACAGAACAGGAATATCTTGCTTCACATCTGTCAGCATCTCAGTTTGCTTTTTGCGTTGCTCAAAAAGATTTTTCATTGGAGAAAGTTCTTCATCAGGCAAAGGCGTTTTCTTACCGGCTTCCGGCCTTTCCGGCAACATCAAAATTGCAGCAGGTCATTCAGTCTTTTCTTGCATCCCTGCGCTGACGGATTCTCTTTACCTTTGCACATAATTTTTTCTTTCTGAAAACTACCACAGCCCGGGCACATATTGCGGTTCTTTTCACCAACCTGTTTTTTGCCAGCAACTTCAGCTTAGTCAAACTTATTTCACCTTCAGTGATCGGTCCCTATGGTTTAAACATGATAAGGGTGGGAGTGAGCTTTATGTTGTTTTGGTTCTTATGGGCAAGCGGTAAAACCGTCCGGGCAGAAAAAACGGTGAAGGCAGGCATTCAAAAGAAACACTGGTGGCGGTTTTTTCTTTGCGGCCTCACCGGTGTGGCCATCAATCAGCTTCTTTTTATAAAAGGCCTGACGATGACCTCTGTCATTCATGCATCATTACTGATGCTGTGCACACCACTGCTCATCACTTTGTTTGCTTTTTGGATACTAAAAGAAAAACTGACCGTTGCCAAAGCGGCGGGGCTGGCCCTGGGCATTGGTGGTGCGGCATTGCTCATTCTGTCAAAAGAAAAAAGCGGTGTGGCTTCTTTGGAAGGCGACATACTGGTGATCCTGAATGCTATTTCCTACACGCTGTATTTTGTTTTGGTGAAACCACTGATGCAGGTCTATCCGCCATTGCATGTGGTGCGATGGGTGTTTACTCTCGGTTTTTTGATGGTGATTCCGTTTTGCTGGCCACAATTCTCTTCTATAGATTGGGCGTTGTTTGAATGGCCGCATATGGTTTCACTGGCCTTTATTGTTTTTTGCGGCACTTTCCTCGCTTATTCTTTCAATATCTATGGTATTCGTCATTTAGGCGCTTCCGTCACCGGATCTTATATCTACACCCAGCCTGTTTTTGCTACAGTCATCGCGATGTTTTTTCTTGGAGAAAAATTTACGGTAGAGAAAGTGATTGCCGGGCTGCTCATTTTTGCGGCTGTGTTTTTGGTGAGCAGGAAAAAATAAAAACAATTACTGGTTTTTCGGATAATCAAAAAACCAGAATTCTTTTTTGGCATGTTTGAAATCCATCCAATGTTTGCAATCGGCTGTTACAGCAAAGATGCCGCAGGTGGGGATATTATCAATTCTTGCATCAGTGAGTTGGTTGGCAAAATCGGTGATGCCGGGATTATGGGAGAAAACAGCGATGCTGTCAAATTTGTCTTTGGCTTTGCTCACCACATCAAAAAAAGTTTCTGTTGCAGCGAGGTAAAGTTCATCCACAAGAAGGATGTCTTCTTTTTTTTGTCCATATTCTTTGGCAAAAACAGCAGCGGTTCGTCTTGCCCTTTTTGCCGGGCTGCTGATGAAAGCGTCAATTTTTATTTGTTTATCCAGCAGGCGATGGGCCATCACCGGTGCATCATTTTTTCCTCTTTCATTGAGGGGGCGGTCAAAATCGCTGAGCGATGCATCGTTCCAGTCGCTTTTTGCATGTCGGATGAGCAGCAAGGTTTTGCCCCCATCCCTTAAAGGGGGGGTACCGGCAGACTCAAACGGATTTTTGAGTTTCTCCATAACAAAAATGAAATTTCACAATAATAAGACTTTTCAGAATACCCCTTTAGGGGGCGGGGGTTAATAGCCTCTCACATTCTTTCCTTCCATATAATTCATGAAGGCTTTATTCACCACTTTGTTGCCGCCGGGTGTGGGATAGTTGCCGGTGAAATACCAGTCACCCAGGTTATTGGGGCAGGCTTTGTGCAGGTCTTCAATGCTCTGGAAGATCACATCCACCGGGATGTTCAGCCCCGCCGGTGTGATGAGTTGTACGATCTTGGCTGCAATTTCTTCGGCAGTGAAGGGTTTATAGAGTTGTTTTACCACATTCTCTGTATGCAATTGATTGTTCCGCTCTAATTCTTTGCATTTATCAGCCAGTTCTGCCAGCAAATGAGTTTGTCCTCTTTCCTTCAGCAATTCCACGGCTGCATTGAAAGCAATGAAGTCGCCCATCTTGCTCATGTCAATACCGTAGCAATCGGGGTAGCGAATCTGCGGCGATGATGAAACGATGATGATGCGTTTGGGTTTCAGCCTTGCCAGCATCCGGATGATGCTTTCTTTGAGTGTTGTCCCTCTTACAATGGAATCGTCTATCACCACCAGGGTGTCTTCGCCGGGGCGAACAGTGCCATAGGTAATATCATAGACGTGCTGCACCATTTCATTGCGGCTTCCGTCTTCGGTGATGAAGGTGCGCATCTTCACATCTTTTATAGCGATCTTTTCAATGCGGAGACGGCGGTTCACCATTTCGCTCAGCTTTTCCTCATCATAGTCTTTTCCCCAGCTAAGTATTCTTTCCACTTTCACCTTGTTCAGGTAAGCCTCCATGCCTTTCAGCATTCCGTAAAAAGCAGTTTCCGCTGTGTTGGGGATGAAAGAGAAAATCGTATTCTTCAGATCATGGTTGATAGCATTCAGCACCGGTTCGCTGAGATTGTAACCGAGTGCTTTTCTTTCTTTATAGATCTTTTCATCACTGCCCCGTGAAAAATAGATACGTTCAAAACTACAGGCCTTTCTTTCTTTTGGCTCCAGCACCTGTGCAATTTCAATTTCGCCATTCTCATCCACGATCAATGCCTGCCCCGGCATCAGTTCCTTCACTTCATTTTCATCTGCATTGAAAGCTGTTCTTATCGCAGCTCTTTCGGATGCCGCCACCACCACTTCATCATTCACATAATAATAGGAGGGGCGGATGCCATGTGCATCACGAAAAACAAAGCCGATACCGTTACCCGTCATACCGCCAACGTGAAAACCACCATCAAACAAGGGCAATGCTTTTTTCAGCACTTTTTTAATATCCAGCTTTTGCGGCGACTGCTCATCTTCTTTGCAAAGAAAGGTGTGTACCAGTTCTATCATCGCTGCCAGGTCGCTGAAACGGAGGGTGGGATGTGGTTCTTTACCAACCAATGCAAACAATTCATCCGAATTGACCAGGTTGAAATTACCTGCCAGTGCCAGGTTGCGGGCAGGAATAGTGTGGCGGTTGATGAAAGGGTGGCAATATTCTAATTTATTTTTTCCCTGTGTTCCGTAGCGAAGATGCCCGAGCAATATTTCACCCAAAAATTTTACATGGCCTTTCATCAGTCCCGGATGATTGCGGATGTCCGGGTGAAATTCTTCCAGTTCACTGATCTCTTTTCCTATTTGCTGAAAAATATCTGCAATCGCCTGAGGTGCATTGCTGCGGATGCGCTGCATAAAAGGATAACCCGGTTCTACGTTTAATTTTACAGAAGCAACACCGGCTCCGTCCTGTCCACGGTTATGTTGTTTTTCCATCAGCAGGTACAACTTGTTCAGGCCCCAGAGCACAGTGCCGTATTGCTGTTGATAATATGAGAATGATTTTCTTAACCGGATGAATGCCAAACCGCATTCGTGTTTGATCGGATCGCTCATGAAGGGTGATTCCTTTTTTTGAGTAACCTGCTTTTGCAGGCCGCAAAGTTAGGCTATTAAAGCTCAAAAAAAACCGGTACAGTTAATAACTATACCGGCAGAAACTATTTGTTACATAGAGGATCAGAAGCCCTTGGCATCAGTTGCGTTATACTTTTGCAAAACAGGACAGTCAGCAGCCGTCATATTATCCACCATGATGTAGTAGGTGGGTATTTTGGCTTTCATCCATTTATCAATGGCTAGCCCTTTTTTCTCTTCTAAAGCAAACTGGGCAATTTTACTGTAATCATCCTGCATGTTCATGATATGGGGTTCAGAGCGGGATTTGAGATAAATAATTCTGACACCCTTTTTATTGCTTTGCGGATCGGTGAAAACAACAGGTTGGGAAATATCACCGACTTTCATTTTGCTGAGGGTGGCTACCATGTCTTTGTCCAACTGGTCTATAGTTACATACGTTGAGCCATCCTGGCCTACAATGAATGGCCCAAGGTATTTAGCTGATTCATCTTCGCTGTGCTTGGTTCCGGCTTCATTGAAACCGATCGTTCCTGCTACAATTTTAGAGCGGATGGTGTCCAGCTTAACGATGGATTGCTGTGTTTCCTGGTCGGTAACCGGGGGAATACGGAGGATGTGCCGGACGATGGCATTGTCACCGCTGCGCTGCTCCAGTAAAATGATATGGTAACCGAATTTGGATTTTACAGGGGCGGATATCTCCCCTTCTTTCAGCCGGAAGGCAGTAGATAAAAAGACGGGGTCCCAGCTTTTTTCTCTCCGGTTGATCTCGTAAAGGCCACCTCTTTCTTTGCTGCCGGGGTCTTCAGAAACTTTCATTGCCAGTTGCGCAAAAGTAGTGATACGGGTCTCTACCTGGCGGCGATAATTGTTCATCTCGCTGATGATGTATTCTTCAAGGTCTCTGGAAGCTTTGGGATAAACTACGATCTGGCCGATTTCCAACTCGGATTCATAGTAGGGAAGACTGTCTTTCGGTATCTTTTCGAAAAATGCTTTTACTTCTGCAGGTGTGATACGGACATTCTCCACGATTTTTTTCTGCATGGCTTCTGCCAGCATTTGTTCTTTTACTGACTCTCTTGCATCGTCCTTGATCTGGTAAATGGTTTTGCCGGCTATTTCTTCCAGGGCCTGCTGTGTGCCATACATCTGGATGAAGCTGCGGACCCGGTTATCCAGGTTGGCTTCCACTTCTTCATCAGTCACAGGCAATGAATCTTTCTGGGCCTGCAGCATCAGCACTTTTGAAATAAGTGCTCTTTCCATCAGGATGCACTCGGCATTTTCAGGAAGTTTATCTCCCTGCCGCTGCATATCAAGAATGGAATTGCGGATATCTGACTGTAAAATGATGCGGTCGCCAACAATGGCTACGATCTTATCAGCTACAGCTTTCATAGGTTGTGCAACGGCACAAAAAGCGAAACCGAATGACAGCAATAAAGCAGCAATGATCTTTTTTGTGTAAAGCATGACTTCAAAAGTAATTTCCTTACCAGGAGTATCCGGTGATGCCGGGAGTATTTAACAAAGATTTTGAAAAGGCTGTGAACGCAAACCTTCAACCTTGAGTCTTGTTCCTTGTTTTTTAAAGCGTTCTCTTCACTTCCTCTTCCTCGTAGGCTTCCACCACATCTCCCGGCTTAATATCATTATAGTTCTTAATAGTCAGACCGCATTCCATACCCGACTGCACTTCTTTTGCATCGTCTTTATACCGCTTCAGCGAACCCAGTTCTGCAATTGCCCCCTCGCCAATGGGGTAAATCACAATACCATCCCGGATAAGGCGGATCTTCGAATCCCGCCTGATCTTTCCGTCTTTCACAAAACAACCGGCCACCGTGGCTTTGTCGAAGCGGAAAACCTCTTTGACTTCCACATTGGCAACGATTTTTTCCTGCATCTTGGGTTCCAGCATTCCTTCCATGGCGCTTCGTATCTCATCAATGGCAGTGTAAATGATCGAGTAAAGCTTGATCTCCACACCTTCATTTTCTGCCAGCCTGTTGGCTTGCCCGGATGGACGTACATTAAAGCCAATAATTACTGCATCAGATGCTGCTGCGAGCACCACATCACTTTCAGAAATTTGTCCCACACCTTTTAATATCACTCTGACAGCAATTTCTTCTGTAGAAAGTTTTTGTAATGAATCGCTAAGCGCCTCTACCGAACCATCCACATCACCTTTGATGATCACATTCAGTTCTTTGAAATTGCCCAGCGCCAGGCGACGGCCGATCTCATCGAGTGTGATATGTTTTTTGGTGCGGATACCCTGCTCTCTCAATATCTGCGCACGGCGGTTGGCAATTTCCTTAGCTTCTGCTTCATCTTCATACACTTTAAATTTTTCACCCGCCTGCGGGGCGCCGTTAAGTCCGAGTATCACAGCAGGCGCTGAAGGGCCGGCAGCTTCTTCTTTTTTATTCCGCTCATTGAACATGGCCTTCACACGGCCATAATACTGGCCACTCACAACGAGATCGCCGGGATGAAGAGTTCCGTTTTCCACCAGCACCGTGGCCACATAGCCGCGGCCTTTATCCAGCGAAGCCTCGATGATGGTGCCTGTAGCTTCACGATCCGGGTTTGCTTTCAAATCAAGCAGTTCGGCCTCAAGTAATATTTTTTCGAGCAGCTTATCAATATTCAGTCCTTGCTTGGCTGCGATCTCCTGGCTCTGGTATTTACCGCCCCATTCTTCTACCAGCAAATTCATTTGTGAAAGTTGCTCATAGATCTTTTGCGGGTTGGCACCATCTTTATCAATCTTATTGATGGCAAAGATCATCGGGACTCCGGCTGCCTGGGCATGGCTGATGGCCTCTTTGGTTTGTGGCATCACTGCATCATCGGCAGCAATAACGATCACGGCAATATCGGTAACCTTGGCGCCCCTTGCCCGCATCGCTGTAAAGGCTTCGTGTCCGGGAGTATCTAAGAAGGTTATTTCTTTTTCGTTTGGTAATGTTACCTGGTAGGCGCCTATGTGCTGGGTGATACCCCCGGCTTCACCTGCCACTACGTTGGCACTGCGGATATAGTCCAGCAATGATGTTTTACCGTGGTCTACGTGACCCATGATGGTAACAATGGGTGAACGGGAGTGAAGATCCTCTTCGCTGTCGTCTTCATCATCTTCTTCCTCCATTTCCATTTGCTTTTCCATGTCAATGAACTCGACATCAAAACCAAATTCACTGGCCACCAGTTCAATTACTTCTGCATCCAGACGCTGGTTGATGGACACCATGATGCCCAGTGTCATACACTTGCTGATCACTTCGGCAAAGCTAACATCCATCAGGTTGGCCAGTTCACTCACACTGATAAATTCTGTCACTTGCAGTTTATTGTCTTCCCCCGCATCTCCCATGGCCTCGGCCATTTCCTGTCTTTTTTCCCGGCGAAGCCTTGCTTTTAGGCCTTTGCCACGACCACCACCACCAGTCAGTTTGGCCTGTGTTTCCCTTATCTTTTCCTGTATCTCTTTTTCATCAATCAGTTTTTCTTCCCGGCTGCGACCAGGGCCGCCGCTACGGTTATCTCTTCTGCCGGGAGGGCCACCCCTGCCACGGTCACCCCGCTGAAATCCACCTCCCTGTCCGCCTTTTTCTTTATCCGGAATGGCGCCTTGTTTATCTTTCTTTTCAATCGGGATACGTTTCCGTTTCCTCTTTTCATCTTTTTTGGGCCTGGTATCGCTATCCGTCGGCAGATCTATCTTACCAAGGATCTTTGGTCCTGTCAGTTTCTCTACTGAGATATTTTCGATCACTTTAGGCAGATCGTCTTCTTCTGTTGCTGTTTCTTCCGCTACCGGCAGGTCTTCCACTTTGGGTTTCTCTTCTGCTTCTTCTTTCTTTGTTTTTTTCTTTGTTGTCTTTTTAGCTTCGGCAGGTTTTTCTTCTATCGGTTCCTCTTCTTTTTTCTTTTTGGTTGTTTTTTTCGGTCTTGTTGAGGATTCTATAGTGGAAAGATCAATTTTGGTAACCACTTTGGGTTTTTCCAGTTCCGGGGCTTCCACTTTCACCACCTCTTCCTTCTTCGGTTCTTCTTTCACAGGTTTTTCCTCAGCCACGGCAGTTACAGGCTCTTCTTTCTTTGCAGGTTTTTTATCTTCTTTCTTAAAAACGATCTCTTCTTCTTCTTTTTTCTTTTTGGCCTCACCAGCGGCACCCTTGGGAATTTCCACCTGGTCGGCTTTGTTCTTGGCTGCTTTATCACTCTGGAACTCCTGCTGCAGGGCACGGTACATCTCCTCCGAAAGTTTGGAGGTCGGCTTCAGCTCATCTTTTGGAAATCCTTTGCCAATAAGAAAATCAATCAGGGTATCCTGCCCGATGTTGAATTCCTTGGCGGCGGCTAATAATCTTGGAAGTTTTAATTCTGCCATTCAGTTTGTTTATGTTGTCAATGGTCAATCGTGAATGGTGAATGTGAACAGCATTATATTGACCATTCACTACCCGATAGCTATTGGGTCACCATTCACCCTGCTATTCTTTTTCAAATTCTTCCTGCAACACTTTCCTTACCTCGGCAATGGTTTCTTTTTCGAGATCGGTTCTGCGTTCTAGTTCTTCGGCTGTCAGCTTCAATACACTTCTTCCTGTGTCACAACCGATGCGTTTCAGTTCATCAATCACCCATGTTTCGATCTCATCGCTGAATTCATCCAGGTCAATATCAAATCCTTCTTCCTCTTCTTCGGTGTCACGATAAACATCCAGTTCATAGCCGGTGAGTTCAGAAGCCAGTTTAATATTGACCCCGCGGCGGCCAATGGCTAATGAAACCTGGTCGGGTTTCAGGTAAACATTTGCGTGATGTTTTTCCTGGTCAAGCTCCATGCTGGTGATCTTGGCAGGTGTCAGCGAACGCTGGATGAGCAACTGGATATTGCTGGTCCAGTTGATGACATCTATATTTTCATTCTTCAATTCACGAACAATGCCATGAATACGGCTTCCTTTCATACCTACGCAGGCACCAACAGGATCAATGCGGTCATCATAAGATTCCACCGCCACCTTGGCCCTTTCACCCGGATCACGGACAATTTTTTTGATGACAATGAGACCGTCAAAAATTTCAGGCACTTCGATCTCCAATAATTTGGCCAAAAACTCAGGTGAAGTTCTGGAAAGAATGATTACCGGGTTATTATTTTTCATATCCACCTTCTTTACCACAGCCCGGATGGTTTCTCCTTTTTTGAAATAATCCTGTGGTATCTGTTCGCTTTTGGGAAGGATCAGTTCATTGCCTTCTTCATCCAGCAGCAAAATCTCTTTTTTCCAAACCTGGTAAACTTCGGCGCTGATGATCTCACCGATTCTGTCACCGTATTTTTTGGCCAGAACATTTTTCTTCAGGTCGCTGATGCGGCTGGCAAGTGTTTGCTTGGCAGCAAGAATGGCTCTGCGGCCGAAATCATACAAATCAATTTCTTCATACAGTTCTTCACCCACTTCAAAGTCGGGTTCAATCTTTACAGCATCAGAATAGGCCACCTGCGCCAGCGGGTCTTCCACTTGTCCGTCTTCCACGATCATGCGGCGGCGGATGATCTCCAGGTCACCTTTCTCTGCGTTCACGATAACGTCAAAATTTTCATCGCTGGTGAATTTTTTGCGCAGCAGGGTTTTGAAGACATCTTCCACCACTTTCATCATGGTGGGACGATCAATGTTTTCCGCATCTTTAAATTCCTGGAACGCCTCAATAAGATTAATACTTGCCATAACTCTCTTTTTTGCAGGCTGCGAACTTTTAGCTGCGGGCTACGAGCAACATACTCATAATACAGCTTTTTTGCTCACTGCTTTTAGAATTTGATTTGAATTTTTGTTGTTTTTATTGGCCTCATCCCCCCAGCCCCTTCTCCGCAAGAGAAGGGGAGTCAGGCTCCGCCGGGTTTAAAATTTTACCTGTATTCGTGTTGTCTTTACCGCTGAGAATGGAATAGTATGCTGAATGATCTCTTTCTTTTTGCCTTTTCCTTTCTCTTCTTCAAGCATTATCTCATCTTCAGTCACCGAAAGCAGTTTTCCTTCTTTTTTCACACCATCCGCTAGCAACACCTCCACCGGGCGACCTACATTCTTCAGGTATTGACGGTGCAGTTTCAGGGGTTCATCCAGCCCCGGCGAAGAGATTTCCAGTGAAAAATCGCCGTTGGGGAAGAAGCTGTTTTCTTCCAGTTCCTTATAGAACTTCCGGTTCAGCTGTACTAACTTTTCAATGCTAACTCCCTGGTCCCCATCCACAAACACTTTGATATTATTGGTAGGTTTTATTCTTATTTCTACCAAAAACAGGCTGGGATCAGCGCTTATCTGCGCCGTTGCCACCTGTTCCAAAGCCTTGATCAATGATTCGTTGTTCATCCTGTATAAAAGAAGAAGGGAACGGCCTCGTTCCCTTCTATCGTCTTTTTCCGCTGCAAATGTAAGGGAATTACTGTTTACGAGCCAAATATCGGTTGCCGGTTGAGAAACCGTTAAAATCCGGTGAGAGCCCCAATATTCCCGGTCAATAAAAAAGCAACGTGTCTATCTTTACAGCATGAAATACGTTTTGTATGCACTGCTGGCCTGGTTTCTTTACCAGCTAATATTCAAGCTGGTGATACCGGTGTACAAAACCACCCGGCAGATCAAAAAGGGGTTTCGTGAAATGCAGGAAAAAATGTCCTTCGGCTCCGCTCAGGATTCTGAGTATCAGCGTCAGCAACAGGCTTATTCCACGCAAACAAATCAACATAACGGCGCACAACAACAAAAAGCCCCGGCAGGTGATTATATTGACTTTGAAGAAGTGAAATGATCATTTCTTCTGCTGTGCAAACAGCCATTCCATCAAACCCGGTTCAGCAAAAGTAGGATCCCAGCTATTATGGTTGGCATTGGGGTAAAGGGTAAATTTCACTGATGCCTTTGCTTTCTTTAATGCATCCACCATTTTTTCTGAAAACTCCGGCAACACCACATCGTCTTTGCCGCCATGAAATACCCACCATTTTGTTGCGGTTAGTTTTGGAGCAGTGGCCGGATGCGCCCCGCCACAGATAGGGATGGCCGCTGCAAAAACTCCTGGTTTTCTTCTTACCATTTCAAAAGTGCCCATGCCCCCCATGGACAAACCCATCACATAGACCTGTTTTTCTTCAATAGCATAGCGGGTTTGCAGATTATCCAGTAATCCCATCACCATTTTCATCGCATCAGTTCGTTCGCCACCTGTAATGAAATGAAAACTCCGCTTTCCGTTTTTGGTGGTTGTATAAACCATCTGCACATTACTCCAGTAATCATTGGCAGGACATTGCGGAAACACAACTATCGCCGGATGTTTCTGACGAATGCTGTCACGCAGAAATAGTTTTGCGCCATGTATCAACTGCTTTTCATTATCGGCACCGCTTTCGCCCCTGCCATGAAGGAACAACACTAACGGGTATTTTTTTGCAGGGTCATAGTTTTCGGGAAACAGAATGCGGTAAGGCATCGTGTCGCCATATTGCATGAACCAATGCTTTTCATACAGCGAAAGATCCTGTGTGAAACCTTTCACAGATAAAACAACCAGGAAAAAAAGAAATAGTTTCTTCATGCTATTTGTCTTTTATACAACGAAAACCGGTATGCTCCAGCCCGGTGTCAGGCGATGTTTTCATTCTTGCTGTGACACGGTAGCCTTTGCAATACGATGCATGACACATAAAGGAACCGCCCCGCACCACTTTTTTGGGAACCGTTGGTTCCATCGGGTCATAACCTGCTGATGGCCCTTTCGGATTAATGGCTGTTTGATTGACAACACTTTGATAATAATCAGGGCGATACCAGTCGCTGCACCATTCCCACACATTGCCCGCTATATCATACAGCCCATATTTGTTGGGTGCGAATGATCTCACAGGAGCTGCCCCGGTGAATTTGTCCCAGCCTGTGTTCTTATCAGGAAAACGTCCCTGCCAGGTATTGGCTTTGGGTTTGCCATTTTCCGGTTCTTCATTGCCCCAAAAATATTTGGTTTGCTGTCCGCCTCTTGCTGCATATTCCCATTCCGCCTCAGTAGGCAATCTTTTCCCCGCCCATTTGCAATAGGCCATGGCGTCATCCCACGAAATATGAACAGCGGGATAATTGTCTTTTCCTTCAATGCTACTGCCGGGACCCTGCGGATGTTTCCAACTTGCGCCGGGCTTCCAACTCCACCATTGCGATGCATCGTTCAATGATATTGGCTGAGTGGGTGGAGTGAACACCAATGAAGCCGCTACCAGCACACTCTCGTCAGGTTTAGGTGTGCCTGCCGGTAATTGCTTTTTCAATTCTTCCCAATCGGGTTTTCGTTCAGCAGTAGTGATATAGCCTGTAGCGTCAACAAATTTTTTGAACTGAGCATTGGTAACCTCGGTTACATCCATCCAGAAGCCATCCACTTTCACTTTGTGTTGTGGTGACTCATCGGGTCTTCCTTCGTTGTCATTGGCGCCCATCCAAAACTCACCGCCTTCTATCCAGATCATCCCTTCTGTTGAACTTTCTGACGGAGTAATATCAAGACTATCTTTTGCAACAGCCAAACGGGAAGGAAGATTGCTTTCGCAGGAGATGGCACTGTCCTCATCATTGACAGCAGTGTCTGTCTTTCCGTTATTACAGGCAATGAGTACTGGTAATATGAATAAAACAGTTCTTGCTTTCACTTTGTAAACCTAATACGTTCCCCTGTATAAATTATCATTGCGGTGGTTA
>CAYTGN010000032.1:0-32723 GCA_964437415.1 uncultured Chitinophaga sp.
ATATCATTCATGTTAACTCTAAACTGATTGGCCGAACTTTGGGGGAGCTTACATTAACTCTAAACTGATTGGCCGAACTTTGGGGGAGCTTACATGACCTCTATAGAACAAGCCAGGGAAGAAACAACTATCTGGATGGAAGACTATAACCGAAATCATCCACATGAAAGTCTTGGAGATAAACCTCCGCTGGAATATGGGTGAAAAAGGTTTTTAGTAATCACAGGGAAACGGATTAATTTAATAACTTAACCCTGTAGGAAAAAGGGGGGACTTACACTACAATAATGGAAGAAGAGAAAAGTACTTTTTATAGATACTTACCATACTTAGGATCGTTTATTATTTTTCTTGGAGTGGAAAGGCTCATTATTTATTACAATGCGTTCAATATTAATATTATCCACTTTCTAGAATTTTCGGAAATAATTACTTCATTCTTAGACATTTTAACATTTATTGTTTTAATTACTGCATTTTCAGTTATACAGCAATTCTTTTTTCAAGACAGTGCAGAAAGTAAAGAGAATAAAAAGAAGCTTGAATTAAAAACAAAATTATTTGATGAGAATAACTTTTGGAAAAGAGTAAAATTATACTGGCAATTATTTGGCTCAGTGCTTCTCGGCGGACTAACAGGTATTATAATTATTCGGTTCTTTTCTTCTTTTAGGCACTCAACAAGCTTTTGGAGCTATGCTTCACTTGTAATTCTATATATTGTTATTTTTATTATTGCAATCATCATAGTTGAATCCGAGGTAAAACATAAAAGATTAAATTCAAAAAGAGGAACCAGAATTTTTATCAGATTTGTTTTCTTTTTTATTTTCGTTACGGGGTTTCTATTTTTTATGACAAAAGATGAAATTAAAAGTGTCAAAGATTCAAAAAAATATTACAAAGTGGTAGTAACATTAAATGACAGTATTAAACTCGTATCAGACAGTAACAATTATTACATAGGAAAAACTCAAAATTTCCTGTTTTTCTATCATGAAAAAACCAAGACAACTAATGTATTTCCTATGAATCAAGTAACAGAGATTGAATTTCCGAAAAAAAATTACCGCTAACATGAACTTGGCGTTATGGAGGGAGCAGAACATATCTTAATCGACATTAGCACGGATCAACTTTTTCCACAGGCCGTTTCGAAAGCCAGGGCGTAGCCAAGCAATATTAACACAGGCTACCGCCACATCGCCAATGCTTTTTCATTCACCCTTCAATCTTCTTATAGCTCGCCACCAAACCCCTGATCAGTGAAGAGCTGAAACCCTGGTGTTCCATTTCATTCAGCCCGGCAATGGTGCAGCCTTTGGGGGTGGTCACTTTATCAATCTCCTGTTCGGGGTGGGTGCCTTTTTGCAATAATAATTCCGCAGCGCCTTTCACGGTTTGTGCGGCAATGAGTGAAGCAGTAGCCGCATCAAAACCAATTTCAATACCGCCCTGTATATTGGCCCTGATGTAGCGCATGGCATAGGCCGTGCCGCAGGCGCCGAGTACCGTAGCCGCATCCATCAGTTTTTCATCAATGATCACCGTGCGGCCCAATTGGTCAAACAGTTCCTGTATATAAGAAAGCTGCGAGGCCGAAGCACCCGCATGGGCCAGGCAGGTCATGCTTTGCTGAATGGCAATGGCCGTGTTGGGCATGGCCCGGATAACGGGCACCGGTTTGCCAATGGCTTTTTGCAGTTGCTCAATCCAGGCGCCGGTGATAACAGAAACAAGTATATGCTTTTTGGGATCCAGCACTGTTTTTATTTCCTGCAAAATGGCGGCATAGTTATACGGCTTCACTGCGAGGATAATAACCTCGCTGGCTTTCACCGCTTTCTTGTTATCACTGTGCACCATGCAGCCCTGCTCGGCAAAGCGGCCGAGATGAGAAAGATTACGCCGGGTGATGGACAATTCCACCGGGCGGCTGAACTCACTTTGCAGCAAGCCTTCGGCGATGGAGGCGCCCAGGTTGCCCCCGCCAATGATTGCAATTTTTTTTGCCATGATCGTTGCTTTGTGTAAAGATAACAGGCCGCCGTCAGATAGAACTTAGCGCAGAACCGGCTTCCTCTTTGCTTAAATGATTTTCAATTGCCGTATCGTAGCGGTCTTTCCACCAGTCAATCGTTCCCCAGAAATCACCATCCACCACCATCTCACCACTGGTGACCACACCGATCTTTTCTGCCGGGAAACCATTCAATGCTTTTTCAAATTCATTCACTTTGTCAATCGCTACGGACACCACTACCCTGCTCTGCGCTTCGCCAAACAGGTAAGCATCTTTGCGGAAACTATTGTTGGTAATAATGGAAAAACCCAACTCCCGGTTGAAACCGCTTTCACACAGGGTCACAAACAAACCTCCTTCGCTGATGTCATGCGCCGAAAGAATGATTTTCTTTTGGATAAGCGATGCCAGCTTTTGCTGCAGGTCAAATTCATCATCGAGGTGAAACTGCGGCGCCGGTGAATATTCCACGCCGTAAATATGATGCAGGTATTCCGAACAGTTGATATCATTGCTGCCGGCACCCAGCAGGTAAAGCACATCACCTTCTTCTTTAAAGTCAAGTGTCATTTTATTGCTCACATCTTCCAGTAAACCAACCATGCCAATGGTGGGTGTGGGATAAACGGGGCCATCAGGATTCTGGTTGTAAAAACTAACGTTGCCACCGGTGACAGGAGTGTCAAATTTGCGGCAGGCCTCTCCCATTCCTTTGATGGCATGAACAAACTGGTAATACACTTCGGGATCATAAGGATTACCAAAGTTGAGACAGTTGGTGACTCCCAATGGCTGACCACCGCTGCACACAATGTTGCGGGCTGCTTCACTCACAGCGATCATTGCGCCTTTGTAAGGATCAGCAAACACATAGCGGCTGTTGCAGTCCGTGGTCACTGCCAATGCTTTTTTGGTTCCTTTCACCAGCACCACCGGCGCATCAGTGGGAGCATTGGTAGAAGCATTCACCGTGCCCACCATGCTGTCATACTGTGTATATATCCAGCGTTTGGAGGCAATGGAAGGAAGCTGTATCAGTTGCTCTGCCACGGCTTTCAGGTCTGCAGGCTGCGGAATGGTGGAAGCATCAAACTTTTTTATGGCTGCAAAATAGGCCGGCTCTTTGTACTCTCTTTCGTATTGCGGGGCGCCGCCACCAAGCACTAATTCATAAGCAGGCAATGATGCTTCAAGTTCGCCATGCATATAAAAGTTGAGAATGCCATCATCGGTTACTTCACCAATAACGGAACAGGGAAGGTCCCATTTCTCAAAAACCTTTTTCACTTCTTCTTCTCTTCCTTTTTCTGCTACGAGCAACATTCTTTCCTGGCTTTCACTCAGCAACAGTTCCCATGCTTTCATTCCCCCATCCCCTGAAGGGGAGGATGCTCTGCTTCGTGTGGGAACTTTGTCCAGGTCAATTCGCATGCCCACTTCGCCTTTGGCACTCATTTCTGAAGTGGAACAAATGATACCGGCTGCACCCATGTCCTGCATCCCTACTACAGCGCCGGTTTGTATCACTTCCAGGCAAGCTTCCAATAATTTCTTTTCCTGGAATGGATCACCCACCTGCACAGCAGGAAGGTCCTGTGCACTTTCTGCTGTTATATCAGCAGAAGCAAAGGAAGCGCCGCCGATACCATCTTTACCCGTTGCACTGCCTACAAACATAACCGGGTTGCCCGTTCCTTTGGCGGTGGCCGAAACGGTTTCACCTGCTTTCACAATGCCCACACTCATCGCATTCACCAGTGGGTTGGTATGATAGCATTGTTCAAAATAAATTTCACCGCCAACCGTCGGCACACCAAAGCAGTTGCCATAATGACCTATGCCATGCACCACACCAGACAAGAGATGCTGTGTTTTATCTTCTTCTAAATTTCCAAAACGCAAGGAGTTCAATGCTGCGATGGGCCTTGCTCCCATGGTAAAAATGTCACGATGAATGCCGCCCACACCGGTGGCTGCACCCTGGAAAGGTTCTATAGCAGAAGGGTGATTGTGTGATTCTATTTTAAACACAACTCCCAGTCCGTCGCCGATATCCATCAGCCCGGCATTTTCTTCACCAGCTTTTACCAGCATTCTGCCTCCTTCTCTCGGCAGTGTTTTCAGCCACTTGATAGAATTTTTATAGCTGCAATGTTCGCTCCACATGCCACTGAAGGCGCAGAGTTCATTGAAGTTGGGGGTGCGACCCAGTTTCTGTTTGATGAGTTCAAATTCTTCTTCTGTCAATCGTAATTGCTGTGCTGTTTTGACGGTAACTTCCATTATACTTGTGTTTGCTTTGCCTTTTGCTGTCGCAGAAATAAATAAGAGAGGGCAAAGCTACAAACTATGCAGCAAGCAGCCTGAATCAAGTTGTCAACTTTTTATAAATAAGAACCAGGAAGTACGAACTACGCCATACACTGACCGGAGGCTTGCCACAGTTGAAGGAACTGCGTCCTTTACACTTCTAACTTCGTACTTATCACAGATATTGGCTATTTTGCATCGCTTAAAACCCAGACTTGGAATACCTGCTTTTTGTCGCCTACCTCATCCTTATATCCTGGCTTATCACCCGGATACGTTTTTTCAACGGCACAAACCTGAGCCAGCCCCAACTGGTCATTCTTTTTTTGCTGAAAGTCATGGCCGGAATTTTTTACGGATGGATAGGGCTTTATTACGGCGGGCTGGCAAAAATGGCGGACACCTGGATGTTTCACAGCAACAGTGTGCTGGAGTACCAGCTTTTGCAAACCAACCCCAAAGAATATCTCACCAATCTTTTTTATAATCCCTACGAAGGTGGCTTTGAAAAATTTTTCAATTCAGAAAACTCTTACTGGAACGACCTGAAAGGAAATGCCTATATCAAAGTGCTGTCCATACTGAACATTTTCAGCTTCGGGTCTTATTATGTCAATGTCATTTTCTATTCTTTTATCAGCCTTTTTGGACCTGTTGCGTTTTACCGGGTGATGACCGATGTGTATCCCGGCCGCAAGACCGTGCTGGTACTGGCAACTTTTCTTGTGCCATCGTTTTTATACTGGAGCAGTGGGTTACATAAAGAAGGGCTCATCTTTCTTGGTATCAGCTTAGTCATTTATCATACCTATTTTGGCTGGAAAGAAAATAAGTACGGTTTTAAGAGGATTGCCGGCATCTTAGCTGGTCTTTTTTTGCTACTGGTATTGCGAAATTTTCTTTTTGTGATCATTGTGCCTGCCCTTCTCGCCTGGTTGCTGGCCAATCGTTTTCCTAAAAAGGGGTTGGCTGTTTTTGGCATCTTATACCTTTTCTTTGCCATTTTGTTTTTCACGGTTCGCTATATCAAGCCAGAATACGATTTTCCAAAAGCAGTGGTGACCAAACAACAGGAATTTCTAAAGTTGCATGGTAAATCTACAGTTTCAATCCGCCAGCTCAAACCAACTGTTGGTAGTTTCCTGTTAAATACACCACAGGCCATCACCATGTCAGCCATCAGGCCATATCCAAAAGATGTAAACCACATTTTATCACTTGCGGCTGCAACAGAGATAGGTTTATTGATGTTCGTTTTCCTGCTCTTCCTTCTTTACAGAAGCGGCAAACCCGTCAACAGGAATGTTATTTACTTCTGCCTTTTCTTTTCTCTTTCAGTTTTATTAGCCATCGGCTTTAGTGTCAACAATATCGGCGCAATCGTCCGCTACCGGAGTGTGATCATCCCGCTGTTGGTGGTTCCCATGGCAGCTATGGTGAACTGGAAAAGGATTTCTGCCTATTTCATCAACGATATAAATAAAAAAAATAATGTATTATAATTAGTTCGATTTTACAAAAAAACTATGGATCGTTAGTCTCAAACAACCATTTTTTATACATTTTTTCCCGAAAAAAGACAGTAATTAAAGAAAAAATTGGCGCACTTACCCGAATGTGTTTTTTTTGCTGAAAACAAAAACACATGTCCCTCCGATTTAATGCGATTCAAAATCTTTCGTCCGGTGCGGATGTAGAAGTATCCGGTCCGGCCAAGATCACCGCTATTTTTGGTTCCAATGTTTTTACGTTAAAAACAGCCCGTGAGTTTCTTAGTGATGAAGCTTATAAAAGCCTTGCCTCATCCATCAAAGCCAGCCAGAAAATTGACAGGGCCATGGCCAACCAGATAGCCAATGGTATCCGTGCCTGGGCAGAAAGCAAGGGTGTTACCCACTTCACCCACTGGTTTCAACCGCTGACAGGCACTACGGCTGAAAAACATGATTCATTTTTTACGTTGAAAAGTGATGGTACTCCCATCGAACAGTTTGAAGGCGATTCTTTGATCCAGCAGGAACCGGATGCTTCTTCATTTCCCAGTGGCGGATTGAGGGCCACATTTGAAGCAAGAGGTTATACCGCATGGGATCCCTCCTCTCCTGCTTTTATCATGGAAATCGGCCAGGGAAAAACATTATGCATTCCCACCATCTTTGTTTCTTACACCGGTGAATCGCTGGATTATAAAGCGCCGTTGCTCAAAGCACAGGAAGCATTGAACAAAGCCGCTGTGGATGTATGCAACTACTTTGATAAAAATGTAAGCAAAGTAACACCTACCCTCGGCTGGGAACAGGAATATTTTGTGATTGATGAAGCCCTGTTCAATGCCCGTCCTGACCTGGTGATGACCGGCAGAACGGTTTATGGACATTCATCCGCCAAGAACCAGCAGTTGGAAGATCACTATTTTGGTTCCATTCCCGAAAGAGTGTATGCCTACATGCGGGATTTTGAAAATGAATCCTACAAACTCGGTATCCCGCTACGCACCCGTCACAATGAAGTGGCACCGGGACAATATGAATGTGCCCCCATCTTTGAAGAAGTGAGTGTGGCTGTTGACCACAACTCTTTGCTGATGGATGTGATGGACAGGGTGGCCCGCCGTCATGGTCTCCGGGTATTGCTGCATGAAAAACCTTTTGCCGGCATCAACGGAAGCGGTAAGCACAACAACTGGAGCATGTCTACCGACACGGGTGTGAACCTGCTGGCTCCCGGCAAAACGCCAAAGACCAACCTGATGTTCCTCACTTTCTTTGTAAACACCATCAAGGCTGTGCATGATTATTCAGATATTCTCAGGGCATCAATTGCTTCTGCACCCAACGATCACCGCCTCGGTGCCAATGAAGCCCCGCCTGCCATCATCTCTGTTTTCATCGGGCAATACCTCAGCAAAGTGTTGCAGGATGTGAAAGAAAGAGTGTCAGAAAAAATGGATGAGACCGATGAAAGCATGCTGAAGATTGATATCCACAAAAGCATTCCTGAACTGCTGATGGATAATACGGACCGTAACCGTACTTCTCCTTTTGCTTTCACCGGTAATAAATTTGAATTCCGTGCCGTGGGTTCATCTGCCAACTGCGCCAACCCGATGACGGTGCTAAACACAATTATGGCAGGAACACTGAAGCAATTCAAAAAAGAAGTGGATGGGCTGATCGAAAAAGGCGAAAAGAAAGAGATCGCCATCATGCATACCATCCGCCAGTATATTGTTGACAGTGAAAAAGTGTTGTTTGAAGGCGATGGTTACAGCGAAGCATGGGCCAAAGAAGCGGAAAAAAGAGGACTGCCCAATGTAAAAACCACACCGCTGGCATTGGACGCTATGGTGACAGACAAAGCCAAGCATTTGTTTGAGAACAACAATATCTATTCACACAGCGAACTGGAAGCAAGACACGAGATAGAACTGGAAAAATATATCAAGAAGGTGCAGATCGAAGGCCGCATCATGGGTGAGATAGCAACCAGCCATATCTTACCGCCTGCTATCCGCTACCAGAACCTGCTGGCGAAAAATATCCGGGGCTTGAAAGAAGCCGGTTTGCCGGAATCATCTTTTGCCAACCAGAAACAGATACTGGAGAAAATATCTGAGCACATCAACAAACTGAGCGACCTGGTGGAGAAGATGATCGAAGCAAGAAAAGTGTGTAACAGGATTGAGAACACCCGGGAAAAAGCCATCGCTTATCAAAGCCAGGTGAAGGATACCTTCTTTGATACCATCCGCTACCATGCAGACAAACTGGAGTTGCTCGTGGATGACAGGGAATGGTACCTGCCGAAATACAGGGAAATGTTGTTTTTAAGATAACAGAAAATCTGACATGTAATCACAAGCCTCCTGTTTTTACGGGAGGCTTTTATATTGTATCCACATCAGCAATCACCACCACGGCCTTGTAGCTCTTATGCTGGTGAAGAATAGCCACCTGCTCCAGCACATCTTTCTTACACTGAGTGATTGTTTTGGTATCTCTTGGCAATTTCAGCAACAGTTCCATCCGGTATTGGTTGCGGACACGGTTGATGACCGGCTCTGCAGGGCCGACAATGTAAGCTGCATATTTATTTTTCAATGCATTGGCAAACTCATGTGCCGCCCTTTCCACCACTTCCCTGATCTTATGTTTGAAGGTTAAATGAATTAGTCTTGCAAAAGGCGGGTAGGCAAACTGCTTCCTTTTTTCAATCTCGGCTGCATACATCTTTTTATAATTATGCTGCTGCACATACTGCAGCACAGGATGTGATGGCTGCCCGGTTTGTATCAAAACTTTTCCTGTATTCTCCTTTCTCCCCGCCCGGCCGCTCACCTGCTCCATCAGTTGAAAAGCCCTTTCGTTTACCCTGAAATCAGCAAAGTGCAACAAGCCATCTGCATCCAGCACACCAACCAAATCCACATTGTCAAAATCCAGTCCTTTCACCACCATCTGTGTGCCAACCAATATATCAATTCTTTTTTGCTCAAACTGCTGTATCAGCACATCATGTGCATTCTTTCCTTTTACCGTATCAATATCCATCCTTGCCACTTTTGCCTCCGGAAAAATTTCCTGCAGCAATTCCTCAATTTTCTCTGTACCGAAATTCCGTTGCACGAACTGATGATTGCCGCAGGCCATGCAGGTGTGCAGCGGCGGATAAGTCGATCCGCAATAATGACAAACTAATTTATTGGTGAATTTGTGATAGGTCAGCGACACATCGCAGTATTTACACTGCGGTATCCATCCACAGACAGCACAGACCTGGTAAGGATCATAGCCTCTCCGGTTCTGAAATAAAATAACCTGCCTGTTTTTCTCAATAGTTTGTTTCACAGCTTCCACCAGCTGTGGCGACAGCATCACTTTCGACCGGTCTTTTTGTTCTACCTTTTTTGTATCCACAATTTCAATCGGAGGAAGTTGCACCTCGCCATAACGCTGCAACAATTCCGCTAATCCATATTTTCCAGTTGACGCATTGTAATAACTCTCCAGTGAAGGAGTAGCGCTGCCCAGCACCACTTTTGCAGCGAATAAAGAAGAAAGATAAACAGCGGCATCACGGCCATTATACCGCGGCGCAGGGTCCTGTTGTTTGAAGGAGGAATCATGCTCCTCATCACATATGATAAGCCCCAGGTCTGAATAAGGCAAAAAAACAGATGACCTTGCCCCCAAAACAATTTTCAGTTCCCCGCTTTTCACTTTACTCCATATCTCCACTCTTTCGTTCTGCGAAAATTTGGAATGATAGATGCCGATATAACCGCCAAAATGTTTTTGCAGGCGGCGGATGATCTGCGAGGTCAAAGCAATCTCCGGCAACATGTACAGCACCTGTTTCCCTTTGCGGATACATTCCTCGATCAGTTTTATATAAACAAGTGTCTTTCCGCTGGAAGTGACGCCATGCAACAGGCAAACAGGTTTTTCTTTCAAATTTTCTTTTAACTTATTTAATACTTCCTGCTGCAATGCCGTCAGTTCAAAATCAATTTTGATGTCTTTGGGCAGGTATTGCAGCCTGTCCACATTTCTTTTTTCCGTCCAGAGTATTTTTTTATCAACAAGACCTTTCAGTTGCGCCTCCGATGCCCCGGATTTTTTCAGCAGGTTTGTTTTGATCACTTCCCCTTCTGTTTTCAGTAAATGGAGATAAGCCAGCAACAGTTCCATCTGCTTCTCTGCTTTCTGCAACCGCTTATCTTCGTTCAGCAGTATGGCCAGTTCATCCTCGTTATCATACTGAGGGTTGAGAAGTACATAGGTTTCTTTTTTGGCCGTATACGTTTGCTTCAGCGCCTCCCACACAAAACAAACTTTTTTTTGAATCAGCCTGGCGATAACAGGATAGACATGCGAAGAGTCGAGTATCTGCTGCACTTCCGTCAGCTTTAATTCCTTTTTTATCAGCAGGCCTTCTGCTACGAGGTATTCATCATGATCCAGTGCGGAAAAATCATCACCATACTCATCATTAAAAATAATAACCGTTTCACTCGACAGTTTGAAGTGTGCCGGCAGGGCCGCTGCCATCACCTCCCCTTCGCTGCACATATAGTAGGAAGCCATCCATTCCCATAGTTTCAGTTGTTCTTCAAAAACCACGGGTTCCACATCCAGCACATTCAGTATTTCCTTGGCCTCAAAAAAATCCGGTTTCTCCGCATGTAACCGCTTAATAACGCCGGCATATTTCTTATTCTTGCCCAGGTTCACTTCCACCCGGCAGCCCGGCTTTGCTGTTTCCTGCAAATGCGCAGGCACCAACCATGTGTAGTTTTTGGGAAGCGCTAATGGTATGATGATCTCGGCGTAACTCATAATCTCACCCCCATCCCCTAAAGGGGCGCCTGCACTCCTGTTCTTGTAATTGCTTTGATTCATCGAAAACGAAGATAAGCCCGGATTACAACTTTCATCTTTGCTCCCCTTTAGGGGCTGGGGGCTTTCGCCAGCCCCCGTCATACTCAAGCATTTTCTTTTCCATGATGGCATACACTTGCTCTTTCAACTTGGATACATCTGCCAATGTATAGGTGTGCACCGGTATTTCATCAAGGTATAAAATACGGTTGCGGCCGGGAGTGAGTGAAAAAAGGCTTTTATAATTTAACCGCCTGTATGCATCCAGGAACAATACCGGTTTGATGGGCACCTGTGTTTCAATAGCCACCCGGAAAGCCCCGTCATAAAATTCTTTCAGCGGGGTGGTTCCCATATTGAATGTTCCCTCCGGAAAAACCATCACCGATATGCCCTTCCCGATAATTGATTTTAGTATTCTTACACTGTTGGCCCTGTTCACAGCACTGCTGCGGTCAACCGTCACTATCGCCTTGCGGTAAATAAATCCAAACACCGGCACTTTGCTCATCTCCACTTTTCCCAATGGCCGGATGGGTTGGCGATAGGCTTTGGGAAGAATGGCCGCATCCAAATAAGAAATGTGATTGCTGACAAAGATGTATGACTTTGACCGGTCATGCGGCACTTCATATATCCGCTTCTGAAAAATGAAAATCAAAAAGAACCACAGGTCGGCCCATAGCCGGCATAGCCACAGCACCATATTGCCTCCCTTTATCCGGCCGAAAAAACTGGCGATGACCGCAAAGGGAAAAACAAGAAACATGATGACCACAAAGAGAATAAAAGCATAGATGCAATAGACCCATTGCAGAGGCTTCAGCAATATCTGCATCATTTCTTGTTTTGGTATTTTTTATCATCGCCGGGGCAGGAACAACTCCAGTCGGTTCCGAGGTCAATAGTCGTAACTACTTTGGTCTTGAAATCGCATTGCGCAAACACAATACGAACCCTTTGATTATCGCTTGTCACTCCTTCCAGTGCATAGGCGGGGCAAGGTCTTGCATTCACATCGCTTTTGCTATAGTTGATCTTTCCATCCCGCATGATCTCCTCCACTTCAGCCTGCGATATTTTGCGGCATTGCATCCGGCATTTGGCATGTTCGGTATATTCTATATAAGAAGTACGGCGGTCAAAGCCATGATTGCGGTTGACGGTGGAGGCCGGGTCAGTGGTTTTGGTAGTAGTGGTTTTTGGCTTGGGTTCCGGCTTATCATCAGCCTGCATCCGGCGAACGACCAGCAGGGCAATCCCGAGCACAACAACTATCAGTATCGGCAGTATTTTTTTAAACAACATCAAAACTTTGGCTAAAAGTAGGGAAATGTTGAAAGGTTGACAAGTAACCCGGAAACCGGGTAGCATTTGCCGCCGGATTTTGTTTCACTCAAAGACGCTAAGTTTTTGCAATGCCGCAAAGAAACTTAGCGTCTTTTGTATTTAATCTTTGCGCCTTTGCGTGAAATACCAATCAGTACCTCTACCCCGGGAACCCCTTGTTTAAACTTATCAGCTTATCTTTGCCGCCCCATGTCTGCATCGAAAACAGTGGCGTTTCATACACTCGGTTGCAAACTGAATTTCTCCGAAACCTCCTCGCTTTCCCGCATTTTGGAAAACGAAGGTTTTGAAAAGAAAGAGTTTGACGACCTGGCCGATGTGTACGTCATCAACACTTGTTCGGTGACGGACAATGCCGATAAAGAATGCCGCCAGCTCGTTCGCCGCATCCAGCGAAAGGCGCCGGAAAGTTTTGTAGTCATCACCGGTTGCTATGCCCAGTTAAAACCCAAAGAGATTTCTGATATCCCCGGTGTGGACCTGGTGCTGGGCGCCGCCGAAAAATTCAATATTGCACAGCATATCCGTGAACTGGCCAAAGGCGATCCTTCCAGGATCTGCAGTTGCGATATCAGCGAGGTAACCGGTTTTCATTCTTCCTGGTCGGTGAATGACCGGACAAGAACTTTTTTGAAAGTGCAGGATGGTTGTGATTATAACTGTTCTTTCTGCACCATCCCGATGGCGAGAGGCAAGAGCCGCAGTGATGTGATCAGCAATGTGGTTAAGAATGCAGAAGAACTGGCTGCGGGTGGCGTAAAAGAAATTGTGTTGACGGGTGTGAACCTTGGTGACTTTGGCCTCACCCCTGCCCTCTCCATAAATGGAGAGGGAGATACGAAGACCCCGAAAGCCCGGAAAGAAAATTTCTATACGCTTATTCAGGCGCTGGAAAATGTGAAAGGCATTGAACGTTTCCGCATTTCCTCTATAGAACCTAACCTGCTGACCAACGAGATCATTGAATTTGTGGCGAACAGTGACAAGTTCATGCCGCATTTCCATATCCCGCTGCAAAGCGGCAGCAACAATATTCTTGGCGCCATGCGCAGAAGATATAAGAGAGAGTTATATGCAGAAAGGGTGAAGCTCATCAAAACGCTGATGCCGCATTGTGCCATTGGCGTGGATGTGATCGTGGGTTTTCCCGGAGAAACGGATGAGGAATTCAAAGAGACATTTGACTTCCTGCATTCATTGGATATTTCTTACCTGCATGTGTTCACTTATTCGGAAAGGGACAACACTCATGCTTTGACATTGAAGCCTGTGGTGCCGATGAATATCCGCCATGAAAGAAATAAAACGTTGCGTAATCTTTCTTATATGAAGATGCAGTATTTCACCGGTCAGCATGTAGGGCAAACAAGAAAGGTATTGTTTGAACATAACGATAAGCAGGGGATGATGGAAGGCTATACTGATAATTATATCCGCATCAGCACTCCCTACAGGGCAGAGTGGGTAAATAATATTGTGGAGTGGAAGATTTGATCAAAGCTCTTATTTTTACAGCCCCGGAACGTTAGCTCTCCCGATAGCTATCGGGATGGTTCAGATTCTTTGGAACGTTAGCTCAGTTGGTTCAGAGCACTACTTTGACAGAGTAGGGGTCACTGGTTCGAGCCCAGTACGTTCCACTTTCGTTTCTTTCACAAAAAGCCCCCTGTAGAAACAGGAGGGCTTACTATATCAAAAAAAACAAACTTTCTTTTTTTATTCAGGGATTGACAGCTAATGACTGGCATACCTGCAGGTAATCATTCCAGTCAATATTCATTACGTCATACTTTGCCCTGGGCACGATGAGGAAGCGGTAAGTAAGCTCTTTGAAGATGCCTGTGGCAGGAAGCATCGCGGGGCGGCTGCTGTTTTTCAGTTTCAACAAAAAACCGGCGTCACTGATGGAGTATGTAAAACTAAAAGTATCGGCGCTGGCTCCGGAGGGATCTGTTAAATCCAGGGGTAACCTCCTGTATTCATATACCTGTGCAGTTCCCGGGAGTTTCACAAAAGCCAGTTCAACATATTTGCTTTTCTCATAGCCTCCGCCGGTGGCAGTACTATGCAACTCCAGCGCCTCCAGCCAGGTATCAGCATTTTCTGTAACGGCAGAAAAGGTTACAGAAAACCAGGAACTGACCATCAGCAATGGCTGTGAACTGTTATGATTGCTGTTCGCCGGGTCCACTCCTGCATCTTTAGTGCAGGACATTACTGTTGCAGCAACCATCATGAGGATAAGGGTAGTTTTTTTCATTGTGTTCAATTTGAAATAAAACTACTTTTCCTGAACAAGGGTCACTATCCAAAACGAGTAAGTGACCATCAGCCATGATAGTTTGAAGAAACGGCTGAGTAAGTTATAACCGGCTATGCTGCAATTTTTCCAGCAACTGCTCTTTCCGGCTGCGGGAGACATCCACCGTGGACCCATCACTCATCACCAGGTAGCCACCCTCTCCTTTTACATACCTGCTGATCTCATTGAGATTGACAAGATAGGAATGATGCACCCGGAGGAAAAAATAATCCTCCAGCAATTCTTCCACTTCTTTCAGGGTGCGGGACACCGTCAGCCGTTGCTTATCTTTTAGCAAAAAGACAGTGTAGTTGCTGCTGGACCCGCAACTGATGATGTTATCGAGTGCCACCAACTGTAACCCCTCCATCGTGGGAAGGGCCACTCTTTTTACTGCGATGGAGGGATGATGTAATTTCTGTAACAGCAGTTCCAGTTGCTGCGGCACCTGGGTATTTAACCGCTGTGCTACTTTTTGCACGGCTGTTTGCAGTTCTTCCCGGTCAACGGGTTTCAGCAAATAATCCAGCGCACTGAAACGGATGGCCTTGATGGCATATTGATCATAACTTGTGGTAAAGATGAGTTCGAAGTCAACGGCGGGCAGTCTTTCCAGCAATTCGAACCCATTCATCTGCGGCATTTCAATATCCAGAAAAACGAGCTGGGGTTGCAGGTCTTTTATCGCAGCTATTGCCGTTTCAGCGGCATGACATACCTTCAACAGTTCTACCTGCGGACAGTGCCGATGCAGCAATATCTCCAGCGCATCGCAACAATAAGGCTCATCGTCTACAATAATGGCTCTGATCATACTATTTCATTTAGGCTAATACTTCTTCTAACTGGTCGTATTTAATACTTAACATCACCCTTGTTCCGACTGCCGACCCGGCACTATCCGTTAAGTCATTAATTGCATAAGCAGTATTCACTCTTTTCTCCTTATTGATCAATGCCAGTCTTTCTGCCGTAATTTTCAATCCCATTGATTGCTGCATATCTCCCGACCGGCTTTTGATCTCCCATGCTTTTTTTCTACCAATACCATTATCTGTTATCACACATACCAACTGGTTGTGATCCTTGCTGATTGCCACGGACAAATCGCCTCTGCCATCCTCCTTGTGCATCAATCCATGCCATATTGCATTCTCGCAAAAGGGCTGTAAGAGCAGCGGCGGTATTGATATTGTTTCCGGATCAATTCCATCAGAAAAGCTGATCGTATAATCAAATGCATGCTTAAACCGCAACTGCTCCATATCGAGATACAATTTCAGCATTTCGATCTCCTCTTTCAGCAGGATAAGGGATGAACGGGAATGGATCAGCACCAGCCGGATCAGCCGGGAGAAACGGGTCAGGTAATCAGAGGCAATATCCGTTTCATTTTTAAGGATAAACCGGTTGATCGAGCTCAAGCAATTGAAAATAAAATGCGGGTTCATCTGTGCCCGGAGGGCCTGCATCTCCAGTTCAGTGGCTTTGTGCTGTAGCTGGCTTTGCAGTTGCTCATTTTTCAGCCGTTCATTTCTCCGCTTTAGGGAAACCGAGCGAAGAATAAAAAAGCCCATGATGACCACGAGGATGATCCCGCTGATCAGCAGATTCCTGATTGCTTTATCCTGCCGGGCCTGGTTCTCGAGCAATGCGATCTGTGATTGCTTTTTTTCATCTTCAGCGATTCTTCTGAACTCAAACAATTTCCCTTTCAACTGGTCTGAAATAACAGAGTCTTTCATCCGGGCATACTGTTCGAAATAATACAGTGCACTATCAGGCTGCCCCTGACTTTTGTAAATGGAAGACATGCGGGTGAAGGCATCGAGGATATATTGCCCTCTCAATGCCCGCTGCGATGCGAGGTTCAAACCCTCAGCCGTAAACCGTAACGCTTTATCATATTCCTTCTTGCCATAATAGGCGGCCCCGATGGCTGCGCTAAGCTGCCAGTAGCGGGCACCATTGCCACTCTTTTTATAAATGTCATATAAGGAAGTGAGCACCTGGAGGGCCGTGTCAAAACGTTGCTGGCCTAGCAATGTTTCAGCTATGAAATACTTTGTGAGGGTGCTGGTTGGGTTTCCCTTATAAGCTTTCATCAGGAAGAACATGGATGAATCATAATTTCCTGCAGTACGGTACAGGTTTCCCCTCATCGCATCCAGCGACCGCTTTTGATAACACTCATCACAAGGGTACAGGTAGGATAAAGCCTTCTTATAATAGCTTAAAGCTGTTTCCTGGTCACCGATCCCGGCATAAAGCAACCCGATCATTACACAGCATTGAATAATATTATCATTATCTCCTTTGTCCCGGCTAAGTGTTAATGCTTTCTGACTATACTCAAAGCCTTTTTCATAATTTCCCCAGTCGTTGTAAATAGAGGCGATCGAAGTGTACGAATTGATGAGAAAAAAATCATTCCCGGCTTTTTCAAACAACGGGATAGTGAAACTGATCTTATCAATAGCATCCTGAAACCTGCCCTGGTACCAAAATGCCTGACCCAGGCGGCGATGCGCCTCTGCAAAAAGCCGTTGATGCCCGGTCTGCTCCGCCAGTTTTATTGCCTCCCGAAAGTATTGTTCCGCCTCGATGGCCCGCTGAAACTGAAGTAATGCATCTCCGTGAATGATATGTGCCCGGCACAAGCCTTGCTTATAGCCGATGGCCCTTGCTTCATCAATTGCCTGTTGTGAATAATAAAGGCTCGAATCCCATAACGTATAAGCTGAGAACATCATGTTTTTCGCCAGGTCAGTCAGCGCCTCAATGCGTTCCGGACCTTTCATTGCTGCAAGTTTATCCTGTGATTTCCGCAATTTCTCTTCACTTCTGTTCTGTGCACACAGACCAGTCAACAACAGGATAAAAAGAGCAATAAACAATAATTGTTTCTGCATGTTATTTAGGGGGTTTCAGCCGGGACATCCCGGTATCACTGAATGTAAGAAAGAGGAATTGTTAAAAACTGTCAAAATGAGCAACCGGCGGCATGCGGGGATAACTGGTGCAAATGAACGAGTAATTAAATTGGCTTACTTTTGAAACCAGCTATGAAGAAATACCAGGTGACCATACAGTTTGAAATGAGTGATGAGTTCATGGAACTGGTGCCTCCCCACCGCACTTATATTAATTTCCTCATCAATAAAGAGATCATTGATCAGTATGCCGTGAGTATGGAGACCCAAAGGGCCTGGATCACCCTGAATGCAGAAAATAAAGAGGAAGTGAAAAAGCTGCTGGAAAAATCACCACTGTATAAATTCTGGACTTACGAGATTGACGAGTTGTTTGTGCTGGACGGCCAACATTTCCGGTTACCGGCAGTGCAGCCGAACTGAATCTTTCTCAGAGCATGTTTTCCATTACAAGACTGTTCATTTTCCCCGCAAATATCTCTCCTATAGGCAAAGTATGACCGCTTTCCAGGTGCACCTGCCTCCCGCCTACCCAACTTATGCGGCTCAATGGGATGATATATGATTTATGAATCCGGATAAACTCTGATGATGGAAAGAAGTCTTCGATCTCTTTCATACTCCGAAGCAGTAATAGGCTATGTTCATCATCTAAAACAATCTTGCTGTAATTACGGCAGGCTTCTATAAACTGCACTTTTTCAAAACTCAGTTTCACGATCTGGCCGTTCTGTTTGACAAAACAATAATTTTTCATGCTGGTTGAGTTAATTTAAAAAACGGGATATAGACATATCCTGCTGGTATGCACATGAGAAAACTATTTTCCCTGGAGGGTGTTCTCCAGCAATGTTTTTAGTTCAGGATCTGATGGTCTTGGGGCATTGGCTGCAACAATCCTGCCCTCCTGGTCAAAGACAAGGAAGCGGGGAATGCCTGTGATGTCATAAAATTTGGTGATCTCACTCCAGCCAGAAGCAAAGAGTTGTGTGCCGCCCAGTTTCTTTTCTGCCACAAAATTTTTCCATTTCTCCTTATCCTTTTCCACATCCACAGAAATGTTTACAAATTCCACATTCTTATCCTTAAACTCCTCTTCCAGTTTTTTCAGGTGTGGTATCTCCGCTTTGCAGGGACCACACCAGGTTGCCCACACATCTACCAGCACCACTTTCCCTTTCAGGTCGGTCATAGAAATTTTATTTCCCGTTATGCTTTCATACGAAAAATTATAAGAAGGACTGCCCTTTTTGAAATCTGCCACAGCTTTCATTGCCCTGAAATAAGCCGCCTGCATGCTGTCGGTCACCAGGTAATGTTTAACGGGAGCAACAGCACTTTCCAGTTCTTCAAAGGTTTTATAGCGAAGTGAGTTGGCCACATAAGCTCCTTTCAAAGTATCGTTGCCAAATAAAGCGGTATTGTGCGCCAGCGCATTGGTTGGTCTCTCTTTTGATGGATTCATCAACAGGGCAAATGTGGAATAGCGGCTCAGCAATTCTACGGCATCACCCAGTTCAAGCAATTGTGTTGATTTATACTTTCCTGGTTGAATGACCTGGGCATAAAATGCCGGGTATTGCTCTCTTTTGGGATGCCTGGAATTTGGTGTAAGCAAAAAATAAATGGCAGCATGTTCCACATCAATATCCACTATCATTTTCATCAGCTCGTTGAAGCTCTTGTTCTTTGTTTTGATCGTTTCCCTGAACGCCACAGCCTTTGGAACAAAGATTTCCAACTTGGGGAAAAAGCTGGCATATGTACTGCTGTCCTTCATCCAGTTAAATGCAGGCTCTGTAATAACGGATGAAGCGGTATGCCACTCCTGGAGTAGTTTATTTTCTTTCGACCCTTTGATAATCTCATAACCATTTTCATTGAGCTGCAGTTCGAGTTTTTCTCCAGTTGTGAGATAAATACGGGTAAATGAATTCTTACGCTGATCAGCGAGATAATAAAAGCCCTCTCTTAAAGATGGCAATGCAAAAGCAAATTTTTTATCATCATCCAACTTTGTGCTGGCATACTCTGATCTCTTGCCCTCTATGACTTTATACAGGATCACCGAACTGGCATTCTCCCTGTTGACCAGGCCGCTTATCAATGTCATGGCATCATTGGCCGAAGCAGTGATGGCAAAAAAGCACCCGGTAAGCATCAAAAAACCTTTAACGATCTTCTTCATCAATAAATATTTCTTATAAGACGGGTTAATCAGGAAAATTGCCCCATTGGTACAATGATTTTTCCCTTTTTGTCCATTAAAAAAGGGCCGAAGCCCCTTAACAATCACTACTGCTTACTAAAAAATGTACCAACTATTTTGCCGCCAGCATTTTTTCATAACTCTCTGCAGGCATTTTATACTTTTTTGCTTTCTTAATGGCCATCTCAATAAATTTTTTATACCCTGCAAGATCGTTGTTCCTTTTATGCATGTTTGCTGCGGTAAGCATGATGTCAAAAGCAGACTCTTCGTTCACAGCAGCATTAGCCCAGGAACAGAGTAAAGGCAATGTTGATTCATTCAATTGCTTTTTAACCAGCATTTGGCCGTACAATGCTCCTACATAATTTGCATGTATAAGCGGCTTTTCATTGATGAACTGCAGTAATGCCATAGTATCCCTTGCAACAGCGCCATAATAATGAAAACCAAGCTGGAATTGCATCACTGACCAGCATTCTGAGGGAAATTGTTTTTCAGCATTCACCAAAAAATTCCTGAAAGCCGCTTCATTTGTCGTTTTCCTAACCGCTTCGTCCACTTTTCCTGAAAGAATTTCAACTGCCTTTTCTAACAACAGGGAGGAACCATACCTGGCCAAATAGGTGCTGTAATTGGCAAGCAGGTAATCTTCTACTTCACGGGCAAGATCTCTTGTTCTAAAGATTGACATGGTCACCGGTTCAGCAGTCCAATCTTTTTGCTGTTTGATCCAGCTATTGGCTGCAGCAAGATCCCTCTTCTGGTCTTCCCGGTCATAATACTTCTTATAAAAATCAGGATAGGCAACTGTTGTAACATTGGTAAAACCAGAAAGAACTGTTTGCTCCGTTGCTTTTTGACGGGCCGATGCAAGTTCTTTTAGAAACAATCCGGCATCTTTATAGCCACTGAACATAGACAGCAACTGGCCTTGCTGGTTCAACACAAGAAAAGTAGGATAACCGTGTAACCCGTATTTCATGTTTATGGTATCTCCCAGTTTTTCCTTGAATACATCCAGTTTGACGGCAATAAAGTTTCTCGACAGTTCTTCTTTTACAAGTTCATTAGGAAAAACCTGTTTATCCATCTGTGCACAGGGGAGGCAGCCAGTGAAATAGCAATCAATAAAAATGAGTTTATCTTCCTGCTTTGCCTCTTGCAGCATTTCTGTCCATGATGCAACATGCTTTAATACACCATTTGCCTGGGCTGCTGCAAAGAATATTGCTAAAAATGAAGCAGCAATAGAAAGAATACCTTTTTTCATGATTATTACAAATATCAGTTACTCAGTTTTTTCTCCAGCATCTTATCAACATCATCCGTGGCACTGGCGGTGATACGCAATAATATTTTGCCGTCTGTATCCAGCAATATCTTAGTGGGAAAAGCAGTAACCCGGTAGTCTTTCACGATGTCTTGTATTAACTCACTACCGTCATTGTTCATAACATGCACCCAACTGATGCCGTCTTTCTCGATAGCCTCGAGCCATTTTTCCTTCCTGGCCTCCATTGCTTTGGCTGTTTCCTGGGCCACTGCAATTATCTCAAATCCTTTGTCTTTGTATTTTGCATACAGCTCTTTCAGGTGGGGATGGCTGGCCCTGCAGGGTGCACACCAACTGCCCCAAAAATCGAGCAACACAATTTTTCCTTTATAATCAGTAAGGTTGATTTCTTTCCCGTCCTTATCAATTCTTGTAAAAGGAACAGAAAGCTTACCCGGAGCCGTAGGTGAAAGAAAAGCTATTCTTTTTTCGATCTGCTGTCCGAGCACTGTGTTCTTGTATTCGTCTGTCAGCCCTGCAAATGCATCCTCATAATCTCCCGTTGTGTAAAGATTTTCCATACGGCCCAGCAAAAACAGGCTGCCAAAAGAACCCGGGTTGTTCTTTATAAAATCTTTCTGCTGCTCACGGATCTTTTTATGATTATCTGTGCTTTCTGCCATCAATTTCCTGATGACCAGGCTATTTGTATTTCTGCTCATGAAAAATACTTTCTTACTGATCTCCCAGTTTTTTTTCTCCATCTTTTCAACTGCCTTGCTGTATTTGACAAACTCATCATTTTCCCGTCCGCCTTTTACTATCGCCAAATGCGGGTAGTCAATTTCTCCTTTAACACTGATATCGGTATTATAAATAAAAAAACTCAGCGCTGGCGCAGGGCTGCCGTAATTTTTCCCATCCTCTACTTTGGAAAGGTTTTTCGCTGCCCCGCTGCTGAGCCTTGCCACAACAGGCTGGCTTTGCTTTGCAATTTTCAGGCTGAACTTATCGTTTTGCGCCGTAGCGGAATAACGTACTGTTTTGCCACTGGCATCGGAAAATGATATAAATACTTTCTGATCCCCCTGTCCTTTAATGTCGCCGGATAACAGAAGGCTATCTTGCTGAGCAATCGCTACTGCAGAAAAAAAGCAACAACATAATACCAGGATAATTCTCATCATACTTATTTTTAGAAAGACGGTTGCAGGAAAATTATTACCCCACTGAATCTGGACTTCATGATAACCGGTCTAAGCGGCTGAAGAATGATCCGGGACTCTTCATTACTACATATTTTCCCGGATCAACTGCCGCATACGTTCTTCCGATATTTTTTTTACTTTTCTATCATCAGGAATATAACCAAGTATCTTTCTGACCTGGTTTTCAAGTTCGGTTTTTGCTACTGAAGACGATATTCATCCGGGTATTCAAAACGTCCATACAACTTCACTTTTATTAATGAGCACATTGACAATAAGCGGGAAGCGATGGATTTGGGCTTACTATAGCAATTCCTTCAGCATATACATTAGTTTGAACTCCGATCGTTGTAAACATAGTCACACATTTGTACTGTGGTGTTTTATTGACTTCAGATGGCCAGTTAAATAAGCATCTGCAGGATCCCATACTGTTCCCGGAGGCGCCTGAAGCACAACAGATGCATCATATCCACTACAATTTCCGATACCATAATTAACTTCGTTACAAATTCCAGGTTCTTCATCATCCAATGAACGTTGAACGTTTTGCGAATTTTCGCTTTGTATTTCCGGAATCATTGCCAAAACAGAATTAATAACTGATTCCATTTGGCTGTCAGAAATTTTTAACCCAAGCCCTTCCCTCATCAAAGTTTTGTTTTTCTCACTGTCAAACGTAAGCCTGATTGTAATTTCAGGATGAAACTTTACTGCATCCCTGAACTTAAGAACTTCCCGGGTTTTGTTGCTCCCGGCTTCTTCCACTTTTGAGGAGGCAATAGCATCTGTTGCTATTTCAGCCTTCTTTTCTTCTGCTTTTTTACATGAGGCAACACATAACATAAAGATTGCATAAAAAAAATAAGCGTCTCATACTTCTTTACTTATTAGTTAAATAATAAGGATTATTTCAAACTTTTAAAAGTGATCTCATTGATCTTTCCAAAACCGTCGAATACTTTGCTATAAGTGTTGCCGGTGAAATTGCCGGTAGCTGCAATAGGAAAATAATACACTTTTCCCTGGTTGCCGCCTTCCAGTGTGGCAACGGCAATCCGCCTGTTGTTGTCAGGATCGGTTGATACTTTCCTGTTCACATACATCTTCATCGCCCTAACCTCTGTACCCGCAGGGAATGTATAGATGGCTGAAGCTGTTTTTGCCAGTATATCCAATCTATAAATACTATTATCACTTACATAATATAAGTAAGGCAATGTTTTGGACATAACAAATAAGCTGGCTGTTGCCAACCCGGGTGCATCCAACCCGTCATAACGGGCCACTGGTGGTCTGCCACCTGTTGCCCTGAAATTATAGGCAAACAAGGAATCATTTTGGTTGTTTTTGAAAAAAGCATAGTAAGAATTGTTTATGCTTATTTCTGCGAATAGCAGTCGCTTGCCTATATTGTTCATGTTGAACGGATCAGCATTATCAAACGTAAAATCGAGCAGGTTAAAGTTATTGGGGTCCTGGCGGTAAAACCGCTGGCTAAGTGTGTCATACCACATGTAACCGGTAGAAGACGAATACAACTCAAAAGGCGCCATGTAATAGTTGCCTACCGGGGGCAGGTTCAATTTATTGTTTCCTGCATTGATAAGATTACGGCCATGCGGTTTACCATTGTTCAGCATTCTTTCATTATCTGAATTCATGAAATATTCCTGCGGCTTCACAGGGCTGGGAGGGCCGAAAAAGAAATCATTAAACCCTGTTACTTTCAGGAAATTGGCCGAGTTCAGGAATACAGCATCCGATGGTGACAGAACATACATGCTCTGAATGTTGCGGTTTACCTTTATTTCCGGAATCCTTGATGTACCGGCAGGCAATAATTGCCCTGCGTTGCTTGCCGAATAAACATTGGAAAAAATAACATCTAATGGCGTGATCATACTCAGGTCGCAGCCTGATGCTTTTTCCTCTACCACCACCCATCCTTCGCTGAAAGCTGTAAGTACATTAATGGAAAATCTTTTTTGAAACTCCACACCTGTATGTTCATCCTTTACATAAAAATCAAGCAGGTAAGATCCCGGATTCTCAGTGATTGCTGCCCGGAGATTTTGTGTGGTGCCGATAGTGCGGCGGGTAAGCGGCGCTTGTGTATTGGGAAACAGCACCCATTGATAAGTGAGCCCCGCAGAATGAGGAATGGTCTGGGAAATTGTCACATCAATCCGCAATGAATCGGGCACAAGCACATCATAGGTGGATGCACTGGTCGTGATCGTCACCTGGTTGATATCGGAATATTCATAATTGCCTTTATCCTTATAACAACTGCTGAAAGCTGCTATTACAGAAAAAACAATGATTATATAGAATGATACTTTTTTCATGTGTGTTTGAATTTTTAGCAGTTAAGGGAATGTTACATCAATGCCGTTTTCGTCCAGCATCGGGCCGTTGGCAGCCACATAGTTGGCGAGTTCGGTTTTAAGCAAAATGTTATAGTAAAACATTTCATTCACAGATAACCCGCCGGCAATTCCATAAGGGAACTCAGCCCGGCCAGTTGTGTTTATGATAAACAAATACTTCACCTTGCTGTATGTGCCAAAAAAGCTGGTAAGTCTTGTATCCCAGTTAGCTGGTTTTGTAAGAATATCATTCAGCATAACCTTATAGCTAAGGTTGCCACCAGCTCTTGGGTTCATCGGGGTGGTAGCGGGGATCCCGGGTTTAAAGTCGGTTGATTCTTTAATCTCCACCATCAGCTTCACTTCAGCTGTTTGCAGGTCAGCAGCCCTTTTTACCAGTATTTCAATATTACCTTTGTACTCGTTTGCTTTAATTGTCGCAGGCAGCAACACATAGTGCTGGTTGGCAACAGCGTTTGTACTGTCAGCAACGACCGCTACATTCACTGTCCTGTCGGTGTTTTTGGCAACACCCATGATGCGCAGGGGAATGCGGATAGTGTCCTGTATCAAAGAATTTGCTTTAATAGCAAAGGAATAAACGGTACTGTCATTGGTAAAACTGAAATAGTCTTTATAGATATACACCATGTCCGGCTGCTCGTATTTTGTCAGTTCACTTTTTGTGCAGGCAGTCAATACCAGCACAACCAGGAGCGGCAACAGGTTTGATAGGGAAATGCGTTTCATATGCAGTATTCTGTTTTGTATATTTTAAAATCTGTTGGCAAATTCTACTTCACTTTCAGGCAGCGGAAAGGCCCAGGTGGCATCATGCATGTTGATAGTGCTGCCATCCACTCTTGCCGTATTCATTCTCTTGAAATAATAGAAAAGCTGGCCTTCTCCATACATTTCCTTTTTATACTCCTTTAATATTTCCGCCTGTAATACTGTGGCAGAGATGCCGGTGGACAGATCAGCCAGTCCCCTGTTTCTCCGGACAGTATTCAGATAATTCACTCCATCAGTTGTGGAAGGAGCACATTCGGCGGCGATATAATACATTTCGGATAAACGGATAACAGGGATAAGATTGCGGATATATTCAAAAGCTGTGGTTTGTGCAATATCATCCTGCCAGAATTTGGTAGTGGAAAAACCTGAACCATACTGTGCAAACAGGTAATTAAACCGAAAATCCGAACTTCCGCCACTGCTTGTTTCAAACAGTGTGTTTGTATTTGCCGTTGTTGTAAATAATGTCGGGGTGCCGTTTGTCGAAGTTGTTTTGAAATAGGCATTCACATAATCATTGATCTTGTAAGCGTTGAGGGCAAATAATTGCTCATGACCATAGAGTCTGTCTCTGCCGCTGGTGCGGGAAGCCTCCACCGAAGTGACCCAGGGAAAATTTACTGCCCCGTTATTGATCACATCCAGCGCTGCTGCGAGGGCCTGTGCTTTATCTCCTTTATACAACAACAGTCTTGCCTGCAGCCCTTTTACAGCCCAATAATTCATCCTGTTGCGGGTGTAGGAAATAAAAGGATCGCTGGCAAAATCCTTGCGAACCGTTTTGTCAATACTTAACAACTGCTCTGCTTCAGCAAGATCTTTCATGCAACTGTCCAGTGCCTGGTTCACTGTAAGCAGCGGATAAACTGAGTTACCAAATGATGTTGGATAAGGGACAGCTTTCCTGTTTCCATCCACCACCGGGGCTACACCAAACAAGCGGACAAGATCAAAATGGATCAAGGCACGCAGCGCCAGCGCTTCCCCTTTTACCATATTAAAATTATTATTCGTAAAAATGGGCTTTTGTGCATCCACCTGCGTAAGGATATTATTAAGGTTGCCTACAGCTGTGTACATAGCACCCCATGTATTGGCTATATATGTTTTCGCAGAAGCATCATTATACTCGTAACGGCCGATCCGGTAAAAGATGTGTGAGGTGGCGGTTGCACTGTATCGCTGCCCCATTGCATCCAGCATCCCCATAGTAAGGTTTTGTCCATAAGCGGCAGCACCGCTGAGGTAAATGTAAACCCCTGTAAGTGCCTCTTTGAAACCTTGCTCATTCTCAAACAGTACCCTTTCACGGATTTGTGTCTTTGGACTTACATCCAGCCATTTCTTACAACCTGTTGCCAACAACAGCAGGCTTAACAAAGCCAATGTGATATTATTTTTCAGTTTCATTGTTGCAGTTTTAATTGATCAGAGTGTGGTGCTAACTTTTATGGTGAATGTCCTTGCAAAAGGATATTGCAATCCTCTTTCCACCTGTATGGATGACCAGCGTTGAATATCATTGGTGGTGAAAGTGAACCTGGTATTGGAAAGACCGAGCTTTTTATCAATTTTTGCAGGCAGGCTATATCCCAGTGATAAGCTTGTCGCATTCACGAAATTATTGTCCTGAACAAATCGTGAAGTAGCTTGTGTTGACGTGGTAACTGTTCTGCCATTCTCATCAACAAGACCTTTGAAGTAAGTCTCATCACCTGGTTTTGCCCAGCGGCCCAGTAACACTCTCCTGTCTACATTATAGGTGAAGTTGGTTGTTTCCACACGATCAATCAATGTCTGGTTATAAACCTGTCCTCCGAATTCATAACTGAAATAAAGTCCGAATGTGAAATCTTTCCAGATCAGGTTGCTCCCAAAACTACCCCTGAGGTCAGGAACAGTGTTGCCCACCACTACTTTATCAGCCACATCCCAGTTATAAGTCATCGTGCCATCTTGCTTAAGAAAAAGCTCACGGCCATTGCTCGGGTCAATACCCAATGACCTGACTGCCCAAATAGTGTTCACACTCATTCCTTCTGTAAACCGATAGCGGGGTTTTGTCTGATCACCCTGGTCATTAGTCTGATTCAACTTACTCAGTGTATTGGAAATTTCTTTGATCCTGTCCTTGTTATGAAGACCGTTAACATATAAACTCCAGTAAATGCGCTTTTTATCATTGCGGATGGCAAACGCATTAATCCTGAACTCAAAGCCTTTGTTTTCCAGTTCGCCGATATTTTCTTTATAGCTTCCAAAACCTAAAGATGGCGGCGTAGTAATATCAAGGATCAGGTTGGTGGTATTCTCCCTGTATATATCTGCCGTAAGTGTGATGCGGTCTTTCATGAATGATAGATCAACACCTATATTCCTTTTCACTGTTTGTTGCCATTGCAGGTCCACATTACCAAAAGCAGTCAATATCGAACCAATCAGGCCGCGATAGTTCTGATCCGTATAATACTGGTAAGTGGTAATACCCATGAATGGCTGAAACTTATTATCACCGGTAACACCTATACTGCCCCTTAGGCGTGCCCTGGTAATATATTTTTTATCCGCAAGAAATTTTTCTTTATGGAGGTTCCAGCTTGCGCCGGCGCTCCAGAAAGTTCCAAAACGTTTGTTGGCTCCGAATTGTGATGAGCCATCGGTTCTTACACTCAGGTCTGCATTATAGCGGTCATTATAGCTGTAGTTAACATTCGTAAAGGCAGATACCATTCTTGCAACAGCGCTGGTAAAAGATGGGCGGCTGTTGGGAGGATAGCCATTGCCAAAAGAAATCTGGTCGAGCCTGTCATTCGGAAATCCCTCTACATATACTGAAAGGAAATCGCTTTTGGCCTGTGATATGCTTGCACCGGTTGAAGTTAAGAAATGATGCAACCCCACCTTCTTGCTGTAATCCATTTGGAGGGTTCCGTCAATAGAAAGAAACTTGCCCGAACCTTTGGTGTATCTTCCTCTCCTGGCAATATCTGTGATCGTTTCAAAACTGGTATGCTGTGCGGGAAGAAATTTGTCACTTTCATCATGCTGCTTGTTAATCTGCAGTCTTCCGGAAAGCCTGAAACCTCTTCCAAGCAACCAGTCAAGATTCGTTTGATTTAATATGTTGCTGTACCGCGACTCATCTACTGTATTGACCGTTGTGTTAAACAAGGGGTTATAATAATAAGTAAGAAATGAAGGAGTCAACGGATTTTTGACAACTTCCAGGATTTTTTGAATATTTCCGCTTGAATCATATGGTGACCAATAGGGGTTCAATCTTGTATAATCGCTGAATGAACCGAAGTTTGAATTAACAGCTCTGTTAAAAGCTACACTGAGGTTATTACTGAAAAGAAACCCTTTGTTTCTGTAACTGAAATTCATGCCGCCTGTGTAGGTATGCCGGTCACTATTCTTCATCACACCGGCAATATTGTTATAGCCTAATTCAAGGCCATAGCGGAAATAATTATCGCCTCCCTCAAGATAGGCTGAATGACGCTGACCAATCCCTGTACGAAGCGGCCTGGAAAGCCAATAAGTGTTTACACCTCTGTCAACAGCAGCCTTCCTGTTGGCATAAGTTTCCCGCAGTACTGCGTCTGCATCTGGCCTGATACCCGAAGCATAAGTGGAAAATAATCCTGCAAGTTGCTCCAATTCCAGCTTTTCCGATGCGTTGGTAAGATCGTACACGGTGAGATCTGGTCCGGTGATCTGTGTGGTACTGCTGTAAGTAAGGCGCATTTTGCCCGATTGCGGCTGCTTCGTTTCAATAACAATAACTCCATTTGAAGCTCTCGATCCGTAGATGGATGTAGCGGCAGCGTCTTTAAGTGTAGTTATATTAGAAATGCGGTTAATGTCGAGATCATAGATCTTTTGCAAACTCACTTCAAACCCATCCAGTATAAATAAAGGCTGGTTGGGATTGTTGGCATAATTGGCCATAAAGTCAGCGCCGGAAGATGGTGTTCCGGTTGTAGTCGTTTGCTGGGGAAAATTATTGGTACCCCGCATATTTATCTCCGGGAGACGGTTGGGGTCACTTCCAAACTCCACATTGTCAGGTATGCGAATGGCGGGATCAAAGACTTTCAATGCTTCAAGTATATTCACATTGTTCACGGCACGGAGCTGGTCGCCCGAGATACTGTTAGTAGCCCCTGTAAAATTCTCTTTTGACCGTTTAAACATACCAGTTGAAACAACTACAGTTCCCAGTTCTTTCACTTTGGGAACCAATTTAATATTGATGTAGGTGCGACTGTCATAAGTTACTTCCTGCTGGATAAAATTTACATGGCCTATCTGCAAAGAACCTTTTTGCTGCGGCACTTTAAAACTAAAATATCCTTCCGCATCTGTTGTTGTTCCTGTGCGGGTACCTTTCACTATTACCGAAACACCTGGTATCGGCTGATCTTTATCTTCCGTAACAACCCTTCCTCTTACAACAACATTTGCTGCAGCAGACCGATCAGAAACAGTAGCAGGGTTCAATACCACTTGCTCTTTGGCAGGGTTAACAGTTTGCGGGTCCTGATCCGACCTGTTAGCAACAACTTTTTCCTTTTCTTCTTTGATAGCTTCATTTTTTTTGGGACCCACCGAAATAACAGCATAGTTATCACTGTCAATCCTTGAAGCCCTGAGACCAAGCGGTGTCAGCAAATCATATAATACTTTATCAAGTGTGTTTCCGGCAGGATTAAAGAGATAGGATGTTGTTTTACCCTGCACCAGGCTTTCTTCAAACAGGATCGTAACCTTATAATGATTACCGATTTGCCCCAATACAGTTTTCAAAGGTGTAGCCTGCTGAAAAAAATCATAGCGGTGACCATGGGCTTTTGCCTCATGCAGCATCGGTAGCAGGGTCAGAGAAAAGCATAAGAATGTGATCCACGGAATTTTCCGTAGCAGCAATTTTTTCATCGTGCAGTTTGTTTTAAATGAACGTAAATCAGGAAATCCAGAGCCTACTTCTTCTTTATGTATAAGGTATCTTTGGTCTTTGTGATACTCACTTCCAGCATCAGTTCCAATGACCTGAAAAGTGTTTCTTCGTTTTCAAGGGATACTTTGCCGGTGCCGGATAATTGCCTGTTAAGCAAATCGGCATTCTCTACCACCACTTTATAACCAAATGTGTTCTCAATCACACTGATCACTTCTTCCACAGATGTGTTGTTCAATAAAAATTCTTTCTCCTTCCACGAAACGTATTTTTCTGTTTCTGCTTTTTCTTTCACCAGCCGTTTTGACTGCTGATCGTATTTCACTACATCACCAGGTTCCATTACCAGGCTACCTGTAGACTTGTCTTTAAAATTCACTTTTATCTTGCCTGTCTGCAACACCACTTTGGTCACAGCCTGCCTGTCACTTACATTAAAGCTGGTGCCAAGCACTTCTACTTCTGCATCCCGGGAATGTACAATAAAGCGATCGGATTCTTTTACCACCTCTGCTGCTTTATGCAGGTGTTTCACATCAAAGAAGGCCTCTCCTTTTAACCACACTTCTCTTACTTTTCCTTCTTTCCATTTCTTTTTGTACTCGATAGATGAGTTAGCATTAAGTGTGACCACCGATTGATCAGGCAAGATCACCTGTTTCACTTCTGCAAATTGTGTCCTGACAGATGTAAGACGGTTATTGTTAAAGAGCATCCATCCTGCTGCCAGCAAAATAAAACCGGCAACGGCCGCCGCCACCTGTAGCCACCTGCGCCTGCGGGTCATCGGAATCACCACTGCAGCTTGTTCTGCACCGGCAGCTATGATATTATTCCATACCCGTTCCCGTGTGCCCTGTGATGGCTGTTGCTCAAAGAACTTCATTTCGTTGACAAAGGCACGGGCTTCTTCAAAATCGCTGGCTTTGTGAGGATACTGTTGTAAAAAATCGTTCCAGAAGGATTCAGATCTTTCATCAGGTCTTTTCGCACTTTGGATGAAATAGTCATCCTGTATCAGTTCTTCAACCGAAAGATTACTGTAATATGCTTTTGAAACAGTCATAATTCAACTTTAAATTTTCAAGGGTATGGTCCTGGCTTCCTGTGTCATAATAATGACGGAGCCGGTTCAGATTTTACCCCATGAATCAAGAAATAATTTTATTTAACAACCAGTGTTTGCAGATTTCACCCATTTTTTAGACTAATCCTGCTAAAACAACCGCCCAAAAACCTGATGCCACGGCTGATCTCAGCACTTGTATAGCCCTTCCTACTAATTTATAGGCGGCCTTTTGAGTCAATTTCATCATCTCTGCAATTTCGGGATAAGAAAACCCTTCATGGTATTTTAAAAAAATGGCCTCCCGCTGTCGTGGCGTTAATTCTTTCAACGCCTTACCCAATTTTCCCTGCTTTTCCCCCAGCTCCTCATTTTTGATGATCAACGATTCCCTGTATGACTCCAACTCAAAATCCTGAGACTCCTGTATTTCCTGCACAGAATGTTTTTTCAGTTTTCCTAACTTATCAAACAAATAGGAACGAAAAGCTTTGAATAAATAATTCTTAACAGAATCCGGTAGAGAAAGATTTTGCTTATTGCGGATAAGTTTTATGAAAAGTTCCTGTATGCAATCTTCGACCAGTGTGGCATCATGAGTGAACCGGAAACCATAGCCGTATAAATGATCAAAGTATAAAGAATAAATAGTTGCGAGGGCTTTTTCATCTCCCTGTTGAAAATGCTTCCAAAGTTCCTGTTCAGCAGAAACTGGCGGTTTTATCGCAGAACCTTCGTTCAATGTGTTAACGATTATGCAGTGGAACGGGCAAACTACATAATTTATTAATACATTTCTAACTATAAGGCTACGCAAACGATTTAATAAAAAAGAAAAAGGCTATTTCTGTTTAACTCTCTTTGCCCAGGCAGGTTTTTGCTTCATCACTTTTTTATAAACAGGACAGCTTTCAGTATGACAGCCCGGCAAATAACCGGTGCTCATTAAAAACTCATTCACGATCTCCCCGCCGGTGAACCGAAATGTTTGTTTAAACAGTTTCACCCACTCTTCTTTTGTTTTGGGATGATGCTGGTCAAGCCAGTTTTTAAATGACCCTGTTTCTTTTTGAATAACCTTTATAGCTTTTGCATTGTGCACTGCCGCTTCTATCTTCAGCCGGTTGCGGATGATGCCCGCATCCAGCATCAGTTTTGCTTTCTTCTTATCAGTGTAGCGGGCTACTTTATCAATATTGAAATCATCAAAGGCTTTAAAGAAATTACCCTTTTTCTTCAAAATGGTTTCCCAGCTCAGCCCGGCCTGGTTTATCTCCAGCACCAGCCTGGCAAAAAGAAGATTGTCATCATGAATAGGGAAACCGTATTCGGTATCATGATAAGGCCGGTGAACAGTGTCTTTACCGGCGCCTTGAACAAATTCACAATAAGATGCTGCCATGAATGCAAAATGGCGCCTAAAATCGAAGGAAAAAAATTTGACAGGGAAACGACGTACCCCTATCTTTGCCGTCCCGAAAAAGGGAGTTTAGCTCAGCTGGTTCAGAGCATCTGCCTTACAAGCAGAGGGTC
>CAYTGN010000033.1:0-31930 GCA_964437415.1 uncultured Chitinophaga sp.
GAGAAAATTAACGTGTCAAATCTAAATTGTATTTAGCTTGACTTACCTATTGTTTATCTCAATGGCTATTGAGATAAGTGCTATTGTTTCCCAACTTTCAAAGATCTTTCGGCCTTCCTTCACTTCGTTCAGGATGACAATCCTTTCACTCTGCTCCGGCTTACCTGTATCCCGTTTTTTGAACGGGAGTGCAAAGGTAGGGGCCTGTATATTTCTACCAAATTTTTCTTCATTTTATTTATAAAAAATGAAGTGTTATTTGGTGTGAAAATCAAATTGTTTGGTGAAGAACTAACCCCATTTTTTTGAGGCGGACGGCAAAGGTAAGGGTTTGGGGATTACCGGCAAATTTTTGCCTTTTGATTTGTTCACATTTGCCTCACAAGCTTTTCACCATCTTCAGAGAGCTACCACTATTTTCAAGCGGGGTGCAAAGATAAGGATGTGGCAGATACCAACCAACCTTTATTGCTAATAAAAATCATAAAATCAATGAAATAGGCCAGCAGCAAGGGTTCTGGGTAAAGAATAAAACCGCCTATCCTGGAAATTCTACGGCAACGAGGAAAAGACCGTGTGCCGGGACAGCGAAACTTGCTTTGGTACAATCCTTTGCCTCAATAACGGACCGGAATTCATCCAATGAGATTTTACCCCTGCCAACACTGAGCATAGTGGCTGTTAAAGCCCTGACCATGCCGCGGAGAAAGCGGTTAGCCTTTACCTTATATATAATACATCCGTCCTCCTGTTCCCAAATGCTTTCGAAAATGTTGCAAACGAAGGTTTTAACTTGTGTATTTCGCTTAGAAAAGGAAGTTAAGTCATTGTATTCCATGATCAAACTTGCGGCTTCCTGCATTCTGGCCATATCAAGTTTATAAGGAAAGTAAAAGGCCCTGTCCTGAAGAAAGGGATCCTTATGCCTGTATATATAATATGAGTATGACCTGCTGATGGCATTAAAACGGCAATGTGCATCAGGATGTACATGCCTGATGTTTTTGACAACAATATCAGCCGGGAGAATGGCATTTAGCTTATACACAAACTGCGGATGAATGTGCCCATCGTAGTCAAAGTGGAAAAAGTTCTGCCTTGCATGTACACCAGCATCGGTCCGGGATGAACCTGTCATTGTAACCACATCCCGCTGAAGTGTGCTGAAGGCTTTTTCCACTTCGGCCTGGATGCTGTTGGCATTTTGCTGCGACTGGAAGCCGCTGTAAGCTGTGCCTTTATACGAGACCTCGAGAAAATAGCGGGGCATATATTATTAATTGCGGAGCATTGCCCTGAAACGATTCTTGTAATAATCCTCTTTCAACTCTGTTTCAAGCGATGTGTAATTGTTTTCATCCGTCACATAACTATAAGAAAGATCGAAGAATTTATACTTTCCCTCATCATTAAGAAATAACACACTCAGGTTTTTGATCTGCGCAGTTGAAAAACATTTTGCTTTAAAATATTTTTTGGCCTCATCCAGCATATCATCATCCGATTCCCCGGAAGCCATTGTTCTGCGCAGTTTTAAAAAATCATTTTCATCAGCCGCATCTTTACATTTGCTGTTTTGTTCAGGCTTTACTACTTCTTTTTTCAGCGGTGTTTCAACAGGCGGTTGTTCTTGCTTTGTTTCTGTGATCACGGGCTTTGCCGGTTCTGTTGTTTGCTTAGGTGTTTCGGTAGTGATGTCAAGAAATTTTTTCTCCTGTTTGGGTTCTTCTTTTACTACCTGAGCAACAAGAGGAGGATTAGGAATAAGTATGCGAATGGTATCCTTTGCCCCATTGCTGAACTCGTCAATAAAAGTAAGTCCGAAACCCTCTGTAGTTGAACTTTCAGAACGACGAATAACTGTGGATCTTTTATACTCTGCCTCTGCTGTTTTGGGAAACTCTTCTTTCACTACAGGGACGGGCTTTTCTTCTGTTGGCTTCTTTACTTCAGGAGTGTCTATAATTTCCTTTGATTTGTCCTTTTCCTGCTTTGCTATTTCGGTTTTGACCTCCTGTTTTGCTTCTTCCTTTGCAGCGGTAACAGTTTCGGCAGGCGTAATCTTTTCTTCCTTCTTCACAGGTGCAGGTTTGTTCAAAAGCGTGGAATCATCTGCAGCTTTTGCCAAAATATCCGTAAAAGCTGATACTTCTGCTTTTTCCGCTGCAGGGCCAGCCGGCCTGGTATCTGCAGCGGCCATTTGTACTGCCAATGTTTGCAAATTGTAAAGCCCCCATCCTTTTTCTCCAAAATTCTTCAACAAAAAGCCCAGGTCTTTGCCATTGACAGTTACGGTAAATTTTTGCTCGGGCCATTTGTTTTGCGGAAAGCCCACAGAAAATTGATAGACACTGTCCCTAAGTTTGGAAAGTATGAGATAACCGGAAGGAGATGAGCTATGCAGTTTGTCATTCATTTTCACAAAAAAAGCTTGCTCCGGTTCTGCCTGCAGGTAAACAAAATATAGCCGTTGAGACTTGCCGGCAATCGAAATGGCGGCAAAAAACAGGCACAGGAAGAGTTTTTTCATTTTTCCGGTATTGGTTGTTACCTCAAAAATATTGAAAATTAGACTACAACAAGCTGTTAAATAGCTGCATCAATGGATGGCTGGTGATGACCGAAAAGATGTCATGCCTAATTTTGCCCGATATAAAATTACCACATGAAAAAGATTTTGCTCATCGTCCTGTTGTTCGGTCTTCATTTCAGCAGTTTTTCACAGCATGGCACGGTGGATACTTCCTGGAAAAAACTTTACCGGGAGACACCGGCCCGCATCAATAACCTGGTGCATACAAAACTGGAAGTGAGGCCTGACTTCAGCAAATCGTGGCTTTATGGCAAGGCATGGATAAGCCTGAAACCCCATTTCTATCCTACCGATTCACTGACTCTTGATGCAAAGGGTATGGAATTAAAGAAGGTGGCACTGGTGAAAGGGGCTCAGCAAATTCCGCTGAAATATCAATATGATGACCAGGTGTTGCGTATTCAATTAGACAAGACCTATAAGGCCAATGAAACCTATACCATCTTCATTGATTATACCGCTAAGCCTGATGAGTATGAAGAAAAATATGGAAACGATGCTATGCTGGGTATCAAGGGCATGTATTTTATCAATCCCAAAGGCGAAGAGAAAGATAAACCCACTCAGATATGGACACAGGGTGAAACAGAGTCGAGCTCGGCCTGGTTTCCCACTATTGACAAGTCAAATCAAAAGACCACGCAGGAGCTTTCTGTAACCGTTGAAAATAAATATGTGACCCTGAGCAATGGCAAACTCATTTCACAAAGAAAAAATACAGATGGCACAAGAACAGATTACTGGAAAATGGATCTGCCCCACGCACCATACCTTTTTTTCCTGGGTGTGGGTGAATATGCTGTTGTGAAGGATCAATGGAAAGGAAAGGAAGTGAGCTATTATGTTGAGAAAGAATACGGGCCTGTGGCAAGGAAGATATTTGGTAATACACCGGAGATGCTGACCTTTTTTTCCAGGATTACCGGTGTGGAATATCCGTGGGTGAAATATGCGCAAATAACCGGTCGTGATTTTGTGGCCGGCGCAATGGAAAACACGACTGCCACCCTTCACCAGGAAGGCGCCCAGCAAGATGCTCGGGAATTGGTGGACGGCAATCATTGGGAAGGCACTATCGCCCATGAACTGTTTCACCACTGGTTTGGCGATTATGTGACCACAGAAAGCTGGAGTAACCTTACGGTGAATGAATCTTTTGCCAATTATAGCGAAACCTTGTGGGCTGAATATAAATATGGCAAAGACGCCGGTGATGAAGAAAACTTCCAGGGTATCCAGAGCTACCTGCAAAGCGGCAGTGATAAAAAGGACTTAGTGAGGTTTCACTACCATAATAAAGAAGATATGTTTGATGCGGTGAGTTATCAAAAAGGAGGCCGCATCCTGCATATGCTGCGCCAGCACATCGGCAATGAAGCATTCAATAAAACGATGCAGCTTTATCTTACCAGCAATAAGTTCAAATCAGCAGAAGCCCACCAATGGAGACTGGCTGTGGAAGAAGTGACAGGAAGAGATATTAACTGGTTCTTTAATCAATGGTATTTTGGCAGTGGTCATCCGGATGTAGTGATAGACTATATTTATGATGATGCTGCGGGCATAGTGAAAGTGATTGTAAAACAAAAGCAGGCATCGGGTAAATTGTTCAGGCTGCCGCTGGCGATTGATATTTATCACGGTGCAAATAAAGTGAGACAGCAGGTTTGGGCACAAAACGAAACTGATACCTTCAGCTTTTCTTATAGCAAAAGACCTGACCTCGTGAATGTAGATGCAGAAAAGGTGATGCTGTGGACCAAGAAAGACAACAAAACATTGGATAACTATCTTCACCAATATCAATATGCCGGAAATTACATGGACAGAAGAGAGGCGATTGCTTTTGCCGCAGAAAGACAGGATGATCCAAAAGCCCGGCAGTTGTTGCTGACAGCGCTGAATGATAAATATCATGGCCTGCGGAACTATACGATGAACCGGCTGAACATGGAAAACTATGAGATCAGAACCTCTACAGAACCCTTGTTGCTGAATATTGCCAAAACAGATAAACATGCCCCTGCCCGTGGCATTGCTCTTCGTTTGCTGGGTGATTATGAGAAGAAAGAATATGCTTCTCTGTTCCGGTCATCCGTGAAAGATTCATCCTATACCGTTTCGGGTTTTGCCCTGCTGGCACTGAGCAAAGTGGATGAAGCAGCCGCTGCAGCACTTGCCAAAGAACTTTCTGCCAAACCGATGAAAGGAGTGCTGAATGAAGTGGTGATGACTGAAGTGGCCAAAACCGGTGATGAAAGCATGGCAGATAAGATCATTGGTAATTTTGCCCGGATGCCACTGGGCCAGACAAAATTTGATCAACTGAATATCATGAGCACTTATCTTTCGGCTATAAAGGACACTGAAAAGATAAAATGGGGAGTTGATGAAATTGTTAAGCTCAGGGATGCAGTGCCTGCCAGTTTCAAGTCGCAAACCGATGCCTATATAAATGGTATGATATTAAAAGCTATCCTGGTGAGCAAATCAGAAGAACTGAAAAAAGACGATCAAAATGCGGGACTGAAAGAAGTGGTAGAATACATTAAGAATGTTTTGCCGGAAGATGCGAAGAAGGGATTCTGATCTTTATGAAGTGATAATGGAAACCGTTCATTCACTGAACGGTTTTTTTATTTTGATTTTACCATTTGCCACCGGCACCACCGCCACCGAAACTGCCGCCGCCAAATCCGCCAAAACCACCACCACCAGAGGAACGGCTCCCACCCGACCAGCCACCACCGCCTGTCCACCCGCCATATCCGCCACGGGAAACATATGTGCCGCCGTTGCTGCGCAGGGCTATCAGGATTATTATCACTATAATAATTATTATAATCGTGCCGACCCCAATCTTTTCTTTTAACTGCCTGCTTCCATAACTCTGCGGCACTTTGTATTCACCGGCGGCTGCTTTGATAATAGCATCGGTGGTTTCATCGAGACCGCGATAGTAATTACCCGCTTTTAAATGTGGAATCAGTTCGTTTTCCACAATGGCTTTCGCAGTCACATCGGGAATGGCCCCTTCAAGGCCATACCCTACGGCAATGTATGCATCCCGGTCACCTTCTTTTGCCCCTGTGGAAATAAGAATAACAATGCCATTATTAAAATCTTTGTTGCCCACTCCCCATTTACGGCCCAGCGCAGTGGCATATTCGTTAGCATCATAACCATCCAGTGTTTCCAGCACCACAATCACCACCTGGTTGGATGTGCTGTCATCGTATGCTACCAGTTTTTTCTCCAGTGCATCCCTCTGCGCTTTTATTAAAAACCCGCCGGTGAAATCATTTACCAATACTGGCGGGTCAGGTGCAGGGGGTATATACTTTTCTACCTGGGCAAGAACCGCCACATGGAACAAGAGAGCTATGTAAAGAAGTAATTTTCTCATGCTGCTTAGTTACCAAAAACAATACTGTCGGGTAATTCGTTTTTATCTGTATCCTTTTGCCAGGGAAAATATTTCTGCAAGGTCTCACCGATGTGATCAATCGTAACAATGATACCTTCTGCAAGCTGATCTTTTGAAATACGGGAGATCATTTCATTTACAAGGTTGTTCCAAAAGGTCTGGCCGGCTTCCCGGTGAATGCTTTCATCCGCAAAGACAGCAAGCTGGTGATCTGCTAAGGCAACATACAGCAAGACGGCATTCCTGTTTTGTGTTCTGTCCATTGCAAGACCATAGAACAATTCTGCCGCCCGGTCGAGGGCATCCATATAGCGGCAATGTTTTTCTACAAAAACTCTTATCTCGCCGCTGGTTTGCCTTTCGGCATGGCGAATGGCCTCCACGATACGACCGGATGTTGTTTTATCCAGCAAAATCTTCTGTCCCCGAATACGGCTAAGCATAGAAGTGAGGCTTATTATTTTATGTCAAATTTTATATCCGGAACTTTTTCAGAACCCTTGTCGGCTTCGTAAAAAGCTTTTTCACTATGCCCAAACTGTTTTGCCAATATATTGCCGGGGAAACGTTTCACTTTCAGGTTGTAGGTTTCTACTACCTTATTATAATCCTGCCGGGCCACATTGATACGGTTTTCCGTTCCTTCGATCTGGGTTTGAAAATCCTGGAAGGCTTTTGTGGTTTTGAGATCCGGATAGTTTTCAAAAGTGGCAATAAGGCGGCCAAAGGAAGACTGCAAGCCTGCCTGTGCTTCCCGAAAAGCTTCGAGTGTTTTCGGATCATCAATATTAACTGTAACGGATGTAGCTTTTGCCCTGGCTTCTACCACATCTTTTAGTGTGGATCGTTCAAAGTTGGCAGAAGCTTCCACTGTTTTTATTACACTGCTGTAAAGATCAGCCCGGCGCTGGTAGTTGGTCTCAACATTACCCCATGTTTTCTTTACGTTTTGCTCGCCTGAGATGAGACCATTGTAAACATTGCAGCCCCAGAAAAAAAGAATCAGGATCAGCGCAGCTACGCCGATCAAAAGAAAGTTGCGTGAATTTTTCATATCCTGTTGTATTTATACAATTTTAAAATTAGGGTTTTTGATCATTCGATCCTGTGATTTTACCCCTGCCCCCTGCCAGAGAGCTATCGGTGGGGCAAAACGCAAGTCACGGCATGATTTTCGCCCTTTTCCGGCATAACTTAGCGCTATGCAATCCATGAAAACCTTTCTCTTCTTCCTGTTGCCGGCAGCCCTGCTTATGGTATCCTGCAAGAAAAAGAATAGTGGGGCCGATCCTAACCCTCCCCCACCCGGCCCGGTAACTATTAAAGATTCTGTGATTGTGACGGGTTTGCAATATCCCTGGGAAATTCTATGGGGGCCTGATAATCATATCTGGATGACAGAAAGAGGCGGTCGCATCAGCCGGGTGAACCCGGCCACAGGCACCGTGATTCCCTTGCTTACGATCGGTGATGTGGTGTCAACCGGCGAAGGTGGTTTGCTGGGGATGGTGCTACATCCCAATTTCAGCAGCACCCCACATGTTTTTGTTGTTTATAATTATAACAACAGCGGCTACAAGGAAAAGATCGTCCGGTACAGCTATACCGGCGGCACCCTGAACAGCCCGCAGACGGTCTATGAAAATATTACGGCCGCCTCAATTCACAACGGCAGCCGGCTGGTGATCGTGAATGATAAATTGTTTGTTACAACCGGTGATGCGAATAATACCGGGCTATCTCAAAACAATGCTTCACCTAACGGCAAAATCTTACGACTGAATCTTGACGGCAGTATCCCGGCAGATAATCCAATCCCGGGAAACCCGCTATGGACAAGCGGACACAGGAACCCCCAGGGCCTGGTGTATGCGAATAATATTCTTTACAGCAGTGAACATGGCGCCGGTACAGATGATGAGATCAATATCATTGAGAAAGGAAGAAACTATGGCTGGCCCAACGTGGAAGGTTTTTGCAATACCAGCGGTGAACAAAGTTTTTGTACTGCGAATAACGTGAAAGAACCCATCATGGCATGGACACCCACGATCGCTACCTGCGGATTAGATTATTATAACAGCGACCTGATACCTCAATGGAAAAACTCGTTGCTGCTGGTGGCGCTGAAGAACTCCCGGCTGTACCAGATGAAATTAGATAACAGTTTTACAAGCATCACAGAAACGAATGAATATTTCAATGCCAAGTATGGCCGGATGAGGGATCTCTGTATTTCCCCTGCCGGAAGAGTGTATATCTGCAGCAGCAATGGCGGGAATAATGACCGGATCATTGAGGTGAAGGGAGAATAGGTGGTGTTGAATAGTTTCAATTGGCCACAGAGAGCCGCTATACCAAGCAGTGTTTTTTCCTTTCAGACCTCACCCTAAATCCCAGCCCCCTTCTCATTCCCCTAGGAGGAACGCAAAGGAGAGGGACTTCCGAACAGACATTATGATTGTAATGCGGCTATACCTGGCAGTATCTTTCCCTCGAAGTATTCGAGCATGGCGCCGCCGCCGGTGGAGACATAACTTACTTTTTCAGCGAAGCCAAACTGGTTGACGGCTGCAACGGAGTCACCGCCACCGACCAATGAAAAAGCGCCGTGCTGTGTGGCTTCGGCCACGGCCACAGCAATGGTTTTGGTGCCATGCTGAAAGTTGTGCATTTCGAACACTCCCATCGGCCCGTTCCATAATATGGTGCGGGATTGCTTTATCACATTGGCGAACTGATGACAGGCATTGGCTCCAATATCGAGGCCCATCCAGCCATCGGGGATATTGTTGCTGGGAGCAACCGAGGTTTGTGCATCGGCAGCGAACTTATCTGCTATCACTGAATCGGAAGGCAGATGAATGCAGACATTTTTTTCTTCTGCTTTTTTCAAAATATCGAGGGCTGTTTGCAAACGATCTTCTTCACATAATGAGTTGCCGATCTTTCCCCCTTGTGCTTTCATAAATGTGTAGGCCATGCCTCCGCCGATGATGATGTCGGTGGCCTTATCAAGGAGATTTTCTATTATCAGGATTTTGTCAGAAACTTTTGCGCCGCCGATGATGGCTACAAAGGGTTTTTCGGCCTTGTGTAATACTTTTTCTGCACTGGCCACTTCTCCTTCCATCAGCAGGCCAAACAATCTTTTTTCTTTCGGAAAGAACTTTGCAATGACTGCGGTGGATGCATGTGCCCGGTGGGCTGTGCCGAAGGCATCATTTACCCAAATATCGCCCAGCGATGCGAGTTTTCCTGCAAAGGCTTTGTCTCCTTTTTCTTCTTCTTTATAAAAACGGAGATTTTCCAGCAGCAAGACTTCACCGGGTTGCAAGGCTGCTGCTTTGGCGGCAGCTTCCGGACCGATGCAATCATTGGTGAAATGGACAGTGACCGGAGTGTTGGTAAATTGGTTAATTGGTTTATTGGTTGTGGAGTTGAGGAGTTGTGTAAGATGCGGGACGATGTGGCGGAGTGAATATTTATCCTCTGGTCCTTCTTTGGGGCGACCGAGGTGGCTCATGAGAATTACAGCGCCTCCATCGTTGATAATTTTTTGGATTGTGGGGAGGGCTGCTTTTATTCTTGTGTCGTCGGTGATGGCAAGGGTTTGTTTATCGAGGGGGACATTAAAATCAACCCGAATGAGTGCTTTTACTCCTGCGAATGAGAAACCGGAAAAAGCTGGCATGATGAATGGCTGGTTTTGGTTTAGCGACAAAATTATCAGCGGGCAGCTATTTTTCTTTTTTGCTCGGCCTCCCGGAAGAGGACGAAACCTGCCACCGTGGACATGACCTCATCGGTAACATCTTTGCCCCCGGCCAGGTTGGTACGGATGGCTTCAAGGGTGTATCGTGGTCCGAAAGGAATGCCCCACCAGCCAAAGAGTGCAGAAATGATGCTGAACCATGTGCGGCGGGAAGCTGTGTTTTCGTTTTTACGAATGAGATAGACACCTGAAGTTCTTTTGAAAGTAGCAAAGACAAGGGATACGGTATAGGGATAATAAATAAACCGTGCGCCATTGTCTGCTTCTTCCTGAAGGTCGGATGCGGAGAGACCTGTGATATTTTTAATTTTTATAGACATAGGCTGACAAAATATAAAAAGTGCCGCAATGCTGAAAGCAGTTGCGGCATAATCTTTTTCCTGAATTATTTTGAAATGAGGCCGGCGAAATAGTGAACGGTACGAACCAACTGGCTTACATAGCTCATTTCGTTGTCGTACCAGCTTACTGTTCTGACGAGTTGAGTGTCTCCCACGGTTTGCACCCTGGTTTGGGTGGCATCGAAAAGGGAGCCATAGCTGATGCCGATGATGTCGGTGCTGACGATCTCGTCTTCAGTATATCCAAAGCTTTCGTTGGCGGCGGCTTTCATGGCGGCATTGACTTCATCCACCGTGGTTTTTTTGCCGAGCACGGCAGTGACTTCCGTTAATGAACCGGTGAGTGTGGGTACCCGTTGTGCGGAGCCGTCGAGTTTGCCTTTGAGGTTTGGCAGAACGAGGCCGATGGCTTTGGCAGCGCCGGTGCTGTTGGGCACAATGTTTTGGGCAGCGGCCCTTGCACGGCGAAGATCGCCTTTGGGATGGGGTGCATCCTGTGTGTTCTGGTCGTTGGTGTAGGCATGGATGGTGGTCATGAGGCCATTGACGATGCCGAATTTTTCATCGAGGACCTGTGCCATCGGGGCGAGGCAGTTGGTGGTGCAGGAAGCGCAACTGATGATGGTTTCGGAGCCATCGAGTATGCTGTGGTTTACATTAAAGACAATGGTTTTGAGATCGCCGGTGGCAGGGGCTGAGATGACAACTCTTTTGGCTCCGGCCGTTAAGTGTGCAGCTGCTTTGTCTTTGTCGGTGAAGAAGCCGGTGCATTCGAGGACCACATCCACATCATGTTGTTTCCAGGGGATTTCGGCGGGATTTTTCTGGGCATATATTTTAATATCATCGCCATTGACGACGATGGAATTGTCAGTTGCAGTAACGGACTCGTTGAAGCGGCCCTGGGCGGAGTCGTATTTTAGTAAATGGGCAAGGACTTTGGGGCTAGTGAGGTCGTTGATGGCAACGACATCAATACCTTTCATGTTGTATATCTGGCGATAGACGAGGCGACCGATGCGACCGAAACCATTGATGGCTACTTTTACTGTACTCATGTTTTTTTTGGGTTATTGGTTGGGTGAGGTTTAGGGGTTGCTGAAATGCGGGGCGAAGTTACAGTTTTGCGGGGATTTTGGAGTCGGGAGTCGTGAGTAGAGTGTTTGGTGGCGGGGGAGAAGTTTTAGGGTTAAAAAGTTTAAAAGGTTCAAGAGGTTCAAGAGGTTCAAGAGGTTTAATAACTTTTGAGGTTAAAGGAGGGCTCGCAACGGCGCAGTGGCGCAAGGGGGTTTAAAGGTTGGGAGGTTGATAGTTGAGGTGGTTTTGAGGTGAAAAAATTTTGGCTGTGTAGCGGTGTGAACCTATCTTTGCCGTCCCAAAAACGGGGCTATTTCTGGCCCGTTCGTCTAAGGGCTAGGACACCACCCTTTCACGGTGGTGATACGGGTTCGAATCCCGTACGGGCTACCAAATCACTCATAACCCACTCATCCTGAGTGGGTTTATTTTTTACTCTATTTTTTACTCGATTTGCTCCTGAATATCTGAAGAACTTTACAGTCCTGAACATAGGCTGTATTCAAATTTACAATTAAACCTGGTCAATAGAACAAGTCAGGAGACTATTTATTCGGAACGAATCAATTCAACATATAGCAGGAATAGAATACTAAATTGTGTTTAGTAGTATTAGAACAACACAGTTTCATCCTAAGAAGCAGAAAACGAATCCAGCATTTCAGTATAGAATCTAGGAACCTGTGGGATAGGGCTGCAATCAACCTGGATGGTAAAACAGAAAGCTGGAAATACAGGAAGGTCTTTTAAACATTGACAGCAGGGAATCGAAAAACAAATACAATGGCAAAGCACCGGCAGGTCATGAAGAGCAAATTGCAAAATGATGTGTCTTGAAACTGGAGGCCTCCCCTGCTTCGTATAAAAGATAATTTTAAACAAAGCTCAGCACATCTCAATTCCTAATAATATCCTGGTAAAAACCGATCAGAGAGTAATGTGAATATTTATAACCCTTCTTTTTGATCCATCAGCCCCATCACCTCCTTTCCCAAAAAATAAACTCTTGACCTTATCTTGACCGGGCGCAACCGGCCATCCCGTATCCATTCGTACACTGTAGGTCTCGAAATAGCAAAGAGCAGGCATATTTCGCTAATCTTATAGAGGGGCTTATCATTTAACCCTGGAACTGCCGTCACATTTTCACTGCTACCCTTAGCCGGTTTTTGAAGGGTCAGCTCCTCACGGATGATATACCGGATTTGTTTCCAGAATTCCTCCGGCTCCACGGGAAACAGCATTGGCATAGTATCCTTACCCATCACACATTAATTTAACGAATGATCTCCGCTGCAATTCTTGCGGTCTCTCATTTTCATATATCCGTTACCGATAGCAATCATCTATCCTTTGCGGATAATTTCAATAGCTTCATCCAATTGAACCAGCCCAACTTTGCTCTGCCCGGGAACAAAACTGGGCCGGTAATCAATATATCCATACGCATGCAATTCACGCAGGCATCGGTTCAATGTGACGGGCGAACAAATTTTTGCCAATTGCATAACCACATTTCTTCGTAAATAAAAATGATACGAATGCAGGTGGCCGGCTTCGTGGTACAAGGCAAAGTACAGGCTGAGATGGGTGGGGCTTAGCCGGTTATCAGCACAGGATTGCTGATAAAATAACGTTTGCCATGAACACGTACCTTTCATTTACACACCCAGCCCCTTCCTGTTAGAATTACGTTTCTTCGTAACAAGACCATTAACTTCACCGGAAGCGTTATTATTCATCTTCCGGCTCTTGCCCTGCTTTTTTTCCGGCTGGTCCTCCTTGCCCAGCTCCTCAGCATTTTCCTTCCCTTTACCTTTGTCCTTCCCCTGATCCTTCCCTTCAGCCATTTCGGGTTTCAGCATCAGTTCCTGGCGTTGCTCCTGGTTCATGCGTTTCATCTTGTCATCATACAGGGTGATCGTTTTATACTGCGGGTTAGCTTCCAGGAATACCTTCATTTCTTTTTCCGGGGTGGTGAAGACGGCAACCTGCACATTCCCTTTTTCCAGAGAACGGATCAGCTTTTCCTTGTCTTCACTATTTTGCATTTCCTTGATAGGGAAATAGCTCAGCGCCTCCCGGAGATCATACCCGTAATTCTGGTGAAACTGTTTGCGTTCATAATTGCCATGTTTGTCCTTGACAGAAAAATCAAGCTGTATCCAGGCCTTGTATTTCTGATCCTCCTTATCGGTTAATTCCTTGTGAACAGCGCGGCCATTGAGCAAATTATAGGCTTCCTTCAATGTAACACCCTGTCCCTTGTTGAGATAAAAAGTTTGGGCAAGCGTTTCATTGTTACGTTCAGACGATACCCGGACATCATACTTATTAAAAAAGTACATATCCGTGCTGTCAGATTTCCGGAAATGAAGCGTAGCTTCCGTTTCCCTTTTGTTCACTTCCGTTTTGTGGGCAAGGCTGAATTCCGTTGCCCCCTTCTTCATTTGATTTTCCAGTTCGGGATAAAGCGACTCGCCAAATCCGCTGTACTTGAGGTTATCCTTCAAATACTCAAAGTTTTTTTCATTCATGATTGTTAAGTTTTTATTACTCAATATTTGTTGCTGTTCCATATGGTCAATCAGTGCATCGGTAAAAGCATTTCCGTCCTTATTGTACAGACCATTGGCATCGGGGTCAGCTAATCTTTTCTCCAGTTGCTCTCCATAAGAGATCTGTTTTAGTAACTCATCGGCTGAATAAGCATGCAGCACCCGGTAATTGTCATACTCACTAATATTACTTTCTGAAAATTCATGTGCTTCATCAGCAGTGCTGAAAAAATGCATATCCCCGCTATCAAGGAAATAGGGTATGGTATTGTAAGCAACCCAATGCTCATGCCTGGAAAAAGCAGTCCGGGCTTCCTCCAGCAGTTCGTCCGATATAACATGCTCGTGGTTCATTGCAGGTCGGGTAAAGTAATAGCCTTGATCAGTTTTCGGTTATAGACCCGCAGCAGCAGATGTCTCCCGCCGTTCCTTTCAATAAACTGGATGGCAAGAAATTTGGCATCCGGGATCGTGAACTTATCCAGGGCCACCACGATCGTTGAGCGTTCATGGGCTTTCACCTGGCGGCTGTTCCCGGAAATATGCAGGGGCAGCAGTTCATTTTCTTGTATGGCAGTCCGTTTACCCTTTGTCTTATCCCGGATATAAAACTTCAGCAGTTCAATATCATAATCAATACTGGATTTATTATGAAGCGTCAGATGATAATAGATGACCTTTCCTTTAACATAAATGCCGGTAACCATCGCTTCAATTTCCCAGCTCCGGTCCTTTACACCCCGCAGCCTGCGCGGGTTGTCAGCGATTCCGCTTGAATAAGTAGCGATATTCACAGCCAGTTTTGCCGGGAGATGGTAAACAACCGTATCCGGTTGCGGGTTATAACAAACAACAAAGGAATAGACGCTGCCATCGCTGGTAATCACACTCAGGTTCGTTTCCGGAAGGTGGGGCTTACCCGATTTGACTAACAGGATATGATCCGCCTCTTTTACCTGTTGCACCAGTACATCTTTGGTACCCCGGTCCACATGGCGGATGGAAAAGGGAAAGATCAGGCTGGTGGTTTTGTCGGTAGCGATCTGCAAAATTGAACTTTGCGCCAGGGCCGAAGCAAAAAGACAGCAGCCGCAGATCAAACACACGATTCGTTTCATTGATAATAATTTTAAGGTTAAAAAATCTGAACGCATTTAGAGGAGCATAGTTTCGGAAAAGCTATCGCTGAATATCTTTATCTTTTAGCATCACTTTATACCCGGCTTTCACCGTCACCCGTACACCTTTAACTTTCCGGCTGAACAATGCCTTGGCAGTATTGATGCCGGCTGTAGCAGCTTGCGCTTTCAGGGAGGGGTCCATGCTTGCCAGCTCCATCATCTGTAAACTGTTATCCGCCGATTGCTTGGCAACATCCCTCGTGATGGCGCCGGGAATATGAATTCCGGGCAACCCATCCATAGCATAGACTTCCAGTTTAACCGGGAAAAGGGAGTTGCCGCTTCGGATCGATTGGATTTCAACTTCCAGCCGTTCACCATTCAGCCCGGCCACACCAAACAAAAATGTCCCGGCAGGAATTTGCTGACCGCCTGCATAGACATCCTGTAGCAACCGGAGCTTGATCACAGCGCCATTCACCAGTACCTGGTTTTCATTGACCACGGCTTCGATTGCATTGGAAGTTTTTCCGGCATCACCGGGTTCCAATCCGTAAAATCCTTTAGGGATACTGTCACCTGGGGGATGAGCTGAAACAGCTACAACTTTGGCAGCTTCCTGTGTGGCCTTGTCCTTAAGCCTCTCCTTAACCCTGGCAGGATGCTGTACATCTAATATCTTATCCATCACGGCAGACAATTGTTTTATTTCCGGGTCCTCTTCATGACCGTGGCCCATCCTGTTCATCAGCGCTTCCAGCTTTTCCACATCATCAGATAATTCCGGCCGGGAACGCGGGTAGCCGTAATCGTTAGCGCCCCTGTCTGCTGACGTCGAATTCTTTTTCAGCTCCTTTTGCAGCAGGGACAATCGTTGCAGGACCTGGTCCTCCGGTTTAACTTGGCCCGCTTCATTCGGGGAAACCTTCAGTCGCTGGTTATATTTAGAAGCGGCGGATGCTGTCAATTGCTCCAGTTCAGCCGTGACAGGTTCCGTAGCCGGCTTTTTATAATAAGGATCGCTTTTCATCCATTCAGCCTTTTTTGCTGAATCTCTTTTAGCCTGGTCATAAAAACCAAGTTTATCCATCAGCTTCTCCTCCCGCTGGCTGGCATTCGGCAAACTCAGGTTTAATCCGCCGTTGTCCGTTTTCTTCTCCAAATTACCTTTACGCTTACCACCGCCTATGGCATAAAAACCCAGGGTCAAAAACGGTATCACCAGCAAGGGCAATACCAGCATCCTCCTGCCCTTTCGCATAACTGCATTTTCTTTCATATAACTGTTTTAAATTTTCTTACCGGCACTAAAGCCCTTATTGCTGTTGCGAATGATAAATTTGTTCCAGCAACTTTATGCTATCCGCAAGACCGGGTCGTATAGCTTCCCCGGTACTGTCCATATAGCGTTTGTAACCTTGTATTTCACGGTAAAGTGATTCGTCCACATAGTTCCCATTTTCGTTGATCTCTCCTCCTGTCCGGTCATAGTGCCTGGGCATTTCCAGCGGCTGGATCATAAAGACCGGCTGCTTTTTATCATTACCGAGCAGAGCATGAGCAGCAATGTAAATGCTGAATCCGCCGCTCAGTAGGCAGAACAGCGCCAAAATAAATTTCAGTTGAGGTGGCTGCAAACCAGAAACACACTTGTTCATCCGGTCGGCAAACTTTGTTTGTAACCTGATACCGGCGCCGGCTAACTTCCCGGCAGCCTTGTCTGTCCAGTGCTTTCCTCCCTCGGCCTGATCTTTATCTTTTCTTCTTCCAAACATCTTTAGTTCCGTTGTTGAATGGTCATATCTTCATTCTCCAGTGTTCTCCATTTTTCAATCAAAAATCCATGTGAATTATTATCACTGCGGGAAACATTCCGCAGGTATCCTTCTGTCACCAGGCTCCTCGTGACGATCGTTGCAGGCCGGATGATCCGTTGCTGACCTTTATACCGGAAGTAATAGGGATAAGTTTCCGTTTGTACAACAATACTGTCAGTCAGGATCTCCTGGCTGATGTTTCCCGAAATAATATTGGAGTAATAACCATTCTCTTTCAGGTTGTCGTAAACTTGTTTGGCGGATCCATCAGCGAGATATAATGCCTTGCTGATATTCGATTGAATCACTTTCTCATCAGGATCAAGCGTAAAAAAATAAAAATGAAACATCTTGACGTGATCACGGGCTTCAACCGGAACATTATCTTTTCGGTCGGCTGAATAAGCCTCCAGCGCTTTGCCGTTAGCAAGAATATAAATTCGTTGTTGCGCAGCGGAAGCCAGTTGATAACTCTTATACCCGGCCAGGAGACAGATCAGGATACAGGCGGCCAGGAATGCCAGTGAAAATTGGCGCATCTGGCGGAATGCAGTGTCAATATTTTTTAACTTTCTGAACATATCGTTGTGGGGTTCTTCAAAAAATATAAGTGCGGGGGGTTAATAAATCAGGGTGCGGGTTTCAGTATCAGTTCAGGTCTTACCGGAAAGCTTATCCTTAAAATAACCACCCGATGCATTACTGTCAGCCATACTGTTGGTTAGCCGGTTATAAGCGCCGCCCAAAGCATCCTTTGTCATAGTAACCGAACCGGAGCTGGCGGACCGGACCGACATACTCATGATATTCGTAACCTTCTGCAGCAGTGCATTACCACCGCCTGCATGAATAATATAATTCGCCACGGAAGGGACCGTGAAATAACCAATTATACCGATGATCATAAAGATCAGGTAGGCCGTATCTGTGCTGGAGAAAAAAGTATCGCCGCTCGTAGCGATCTGGTGCAGGTCTTCCTTCAGCATATTCTCCTGTATCTTTCCCATGATACCGCCGAAAATATTGGCCACAGGCAGCCATAAAAAAATATTGAGATACCTTGCGATCCACACAGTGAGGGTATGTTGAAAACCGTCAAAGACAGCGATGCCGAAAACAAGCGGGCCGAGTATGCCCAGGACGATCAGGTAAAAAGTGCGGATCGTGTTAATACAAAGTGCAGACGCTTCAAACAAGACCTTCAGAACCTCGGCCATCCACTGCTTGATGGAATTTCGGAAATTATAGGAGAACTTGGCAAAAGCAAACTTAATATCATTCCCGATGCTTTTGAACCAGCCCTCACTTTTATCCCCGTAGTTGTACTTATACCATTTATCCCGGTCACCGCTGCCGGAGGGCCCTACATACATCTGCCAGTAGGCCGTCGTTTTAATAGCCTCTTCCTTCATCTTCAGTAATTGTGCAACAGCTTTATCAGAATCCTCGATCATTTGAGCAGTAGAGGTCACCGTAGGTTTCATGACGCCGTTGATCATCCCCAGCACGGAAGGAAAGATCAAAATGGCAAAGCCTAATACAAAGGGACGGAACAAAGGAAAAAAGTCAATCGGCTCAGCACGGGCAATATGTCCCCATACCCGGTAAGCAATATACCAGGTCGCTGCAAATCCGGCGATACCCCTGCCCACACCGATCAGCCGGCTGCACAGCGGCATCATGTCGGCATACAAGGTATCCAGCACTTCATTCAGGCTGCGGATACGCTGCACCATCTGGGCCTCGCCAAACTGGGGAAGCAACAATAGAATAAGCATTAAGCTGGTAATCCGTACACACAATTTCATTCTTCACAGTTTAAGGGTTCAGTAACCCAGTATCTTAAGGGACAGGTTAATATCCGAACTTTCTCTTTTTCGCTGCAACGATAAATAACCGGTACTGCTGTTAAAATCCTGCAGAAAAGAAAACTGGTCTTCAACCCTGGAAAAGATACGGTCAATAGCCAGTATCCGTTCCTCATCACTCATCCGCAATTGTCCGGCAGTGATCACCATAAGAAGTTCATCCAGGTTCTTCAGGCTTTCTGAAAACAGGTTGGCATACACTTTTGCGATATACTCAATTTCTGCAGGGGTAAAAACAGCATCATCGCGGAACTGCTGAAACGATCTTTGGTATTGTTTCACTATTTGTGCCTGGTACCGGATGATATCGGTGATGCGTCTGTAACTTTTTACCACGGGGCTGACTTCCGTCAGTGCATCCAGGAACCCCTTGTGCAAACTGAAATTTCCCGATGAAATATCCCGGATATGGGTATAACCTTTCTGGACAACCTGCCAGCCTTTATACATATCCTGCAGAATACTTTTGAACTGGGTCAGTTTTTCCCAGTTTAAAAGAAGCTGTTGCGCTTCCTGTGATTGAGCAAAGGAAGCTTTGCTTAGTAATACGATAAAAATTGCGATCAGTAGTTTTTTCATCGGTAACCTTGTATTTTCCTGGAATAATCAATTTCACCTTGTTCCGTCAGGCGTTGCAGGGCCAGTACGCTCATTTCGTTACAAAAGGAAGCGGCAAAGGAAGACTTCTCCTGCATGTCGAGATAGAAGAACTCAATTCTTTTTATTCGTTCAGTATCGTTCATGGACTGTTCCCCGTCAGCTATGACCAGGAGTAACTGGTCGATAGTATGTAAACATTCCGCAAGAAGGTTGTCAAATACTATCTTGCAATATTCTGTTTCAGAAGGGGTGAATTGCCCCGATTCCCGGACAAGGTCCAATGCCTGTTTACAGCTTTTTATGATCTGTAGTTGGTGGGAAATGATAGCAGGTACTTTCGTCCAGTCTTTGATCTTCGGGTTAACAACTTTGAGCGAATCAATAAATCCAAGATGCAACCGGTAGTCCCCAGCCTTTATTTGCCGTATAGCTTGCAAGCCTCCGCTGGCGATCCTGTATCCTTGACGGGCATACCCGATATAAACTTTATTGGCATAAACTTGCTCCAGCAACCGCTGGATTGCAGTTTTCTTTTGTTGCGTCCACTCCTCCCATGTCTGCCCATGCAAGGAAAAATTTGTGAACAACCATATTACCAATAAAACAATCACCCCTTTCATAATCTCACATTTATTGCCTCTTCAACCATGAACAATGAACTATCAACCACTCACGATTCACCATTCACCATTCACGATCAACCATCAACCATGAACTATCAACTCCCCCCCTCACAACCCATACAACCTCCTCACATATTCAATCACATTTTTCTCAGTCGCTCTCTGTAAGGAGATCATCTTGTTCTCCTCATTAAACTCTTTCAGGTCCATCAGGGTCTGTTCCACATTCACCGCAACAGCATTGATAATTTCCAGCCTCCTGGCATCACTCATCTGCGTGGCAAAAGCTTTGATAACAAGAAAAAGCTGGTCAATATGCCCGCTGCATACTTCCATCATACCCGCATAGACACCCGCCATATAGTCCAGTTCTTCCGCTGTAAAGTTTCTGTCTTGGCGAAACAGGGCCCAGGCCGCCTTATACTCATTGACTAATTGGACCTGCTGCTGAATGATATCCTTTACCCGCTGAAACTGTAACAAAACAGACTTAACCTGGCGCAACTCATCAAAATAATCGGCATACAATTTCCGCTGCTTTTCCACCCAGCCCGAAATATCATCCAGGTGCAGCTTCGACATTGTATTTTCCAGGGTCTTCTGGGCATTTTGCAGCCAGATCACTTTATTCTGCAAACGCTGAATCTTCAGGTCAACAGCAACGATCACTTTTTTGATCCCCTGTTTAATAATATCAACCACCGGGATCTGCGCCTTCACCGAATATCCCGGCATTAGCATACCACAAAGCATCAGTCCCGCAATCATCAAATATCTTTTCATAATCTTCGGTAGGTTATCGCTCCGTCAAACAATAAATTCATGTCCGCATCAAAAGAAAAAATGATCCCCGTCTCATTTTCCCGCAGTGTCATACCTTCAGCATTGAAGAACCCGGTGCTCATGGTAATGCGGTACTCTGGTTCCGTCAGGTTCCCTTCGATCACTCTTTCGTATTTATGGCGCCGGATGATCCTGAACTGTCCCGCCTTCCTGTTTAGCTCAGCAATGCTCAGCGTATCATACTCCGTTCCGTACTCATGCTTCGAGAAGCGGAAATAAGTGCCGGGGATATGCTGCAGCACAGGATCGGTGTTAACGGCAGCACGGCAACCATATAGCAGCAGCAGGACTAAACTGGCCAGTAACAGTACCTTCATACGTTATGATTTTCTAAATTCATCCGCACAGGCGGAAATTCCCTTCTCCATATCGCCCCCGTATCTTTTTGCATATTCCATCACCTTCATTTTTTCGGTTTCCTCGGTAGTATAGGCCAGGTATTCTTCCGGCGACACTTCGGTCCGGTACACCTTGCTCAGCATACCGCCAAGGGATATGAATACTTCCTTATACTTTCGGGCAGGGTCATTTGCTTTATTAATAGAAAGCACCAGGGCCTTTTCCTTTTCGGTCAGTCCAAGCAATTCCTGTATCTGGTCAAATTTGTTCTGGTACTTGGACTGGTCCAGCAAAATTTTACAATCGGAATTATTAATGATCGCCTGCTTAACCACAGGGGAAGAAATAATATCTTCCACTTCCTGGGTTACCACGATTGCCTCCCCGAAGAATTTTCGCACCGTTTTAAACAGGTACTTGATATACTCGGCCATCCCCTCACGGGCAATCGCTTTCCAGGCCTCTTCGATCAGGATCATCTTGCGGATGCCTTTCAGTTTGCGCATCTTGGAAATAAATACTTCCATGATGATGATCGTAACAACAGGAAACAGGATCGGGTGATCTTTGATATTATCCAGCTCAAAAACGATAAACCGTTCTTTCAGCAATTCCAGGTTCTCCGTCGCATTCAGCAGGTAATCAAATTCCCCGCCTTTATAATAAGGCCGCAGCACATACAGGAAATTGTTCACATCAAAATCCTTCTCCTTGACTTCATCCCTCTTCAAAACTTCTACAAATGTTGTTTGCAGGAATTCATAGAAGGTATCGAAGCATCTGAATACTTCTTTCTCCCCTTCTGGAGCGGGGGTATAATACAACTGCAACGCATTCGACAAAGCAACATACTCGGAACGGTTAAAGCTTTCTGTATCCTTTTTCCAGAGGGCCAGCAGTAAGGTCTTGATACTTTCCTTTTTCTCTGTGTCCAGCACATCGCCTTCAGCAATATAAAACGGGTTAAACCGGATCGGGTTCTTTTCATCATAGGTGAAATAATATCCTTTCACTAATTGACAAAGACCTTTATAGCTATGTCCCACATCCACCAGCACAATATGGGTCCCCTGTTCATAATAGGAACGCACCATATGATTGGTGAAAAAACTTTTCCCGCTCCCCGAAGGCCCGAGAATAAATTTATTCCGGTTCGTACAAATGCCCCGCTGCATCGGCTCATCAGATATATCCACATGAATCGGTTTACCCGAGAGACGGTCACCCAGGCGAATACCAACCGGTGAAACAGAAGAACGATAATTGGTTTCTAAATTCAGAAAACAGCAGGCCTGTTCGGCAAACGTATCAAAGCTGTCGTTCATCGGGAAGTCCGCTTCATTACCCGGTATGCCCGCCCAGAAGAGCTGTGGCGCACCATCCAGTTCCTGTTTGGGCACAGCATCCATCTGGGCAAGGGCAGAAGAAACCAGGTTACGTACATGTTTTAAATCATCTTTATGATCGGTCCACACCAATACATTGAAGTGAGCTTTGACCGGCAACCGCTGTTGTGCGATCGCCTCGTTCAGAAATTCATTCGTCGCATCCCTTGATATTGTATTCTCACGGGAATAAGCAGACAAACTTTGCAGCCGCAACCGCTTGCCTTCCAGTTTTTGAAGCGTCTTTTGCGGATCATCAATAAAAATATACTGGTTGAAAATATGATTGCAGGGTAACAGGAGTCCCAGGGTGCTGGAAAAACCCACAGGGAACTTGGTCTTGTCGGTGGAGTACTTGTCATAATTGATCCGGGAGCCGCAATAAGCCGGAAGATCAGCTGCATCAGCCAGGGTAAATAACTGGCAATGCTTATCGCCAACCTGTATGCCATGATCGAATTTTATATCATGCAGCAAAAAATTTCGTTCATTCGGCTGCAGGTTCATATAACGTTCAACCAGGCCGCAGTACAAAGAGTTGCCGCTTAATTCCTCATCACGCAGCCGGCGCAATTGAATAAAGCCGCTGTCCTTTAATATTCTTTCAAACTGACCGGCGCTGTCCAGGAAGTCCTGCAACAGTTGCGGCTTCAGTGTTTCTTCAGGTACGATGGACCGGCGCAGCAGGTTGGAGAATAAAGAACTGCCAGCTTTGCGGTGAGCGGGTTTTTTCGTCAGCATGATATAGCACTGGTGGTCTGCATAAGGACGTTCGTTAAAGAACCGTTCACTGCCCCTTGTCAGGAAGCTTTTACCGGCCTTTTGAAAATCCGCCGTATAACTTGTTTCTGTAAACCAGTCCTGCTTGTGAAAGACAGTTTGCCGGGGAAGTATCTTGATCGCTTTGACCAGCGCCTGGTGCAAAGCTTCATACTCCTGGTCGCACAGCGTAAAAAGTTCCGGCAACGTCACCTCATAAGCGATCGTCACATCCCCTTGTTTAGAAAGGATGCAGTCATGCTCGACGCCAAAAAGCGGAAATATATCTTTCAGTTCTTTCTGCATAATCCGGTAAACAAGGTTCTGGAATAACTTTTCACCACACGGGGAATACTGCGCTTCGCCAGCGCCTTCATCATACCATGCTCGCCATATTTGTGGCTGAGCTTATAGATATGAACAAACAATCCCGTTCCGGCAACAAGGACCACAGCCAGGCATACAAAACTGTTCACGCCGCAGAGATAGAGTACTGCAAAACCGATCAGCAGCACCAGCAGCCCTCCGCCGAGATACCATATATATTGGGCCTTCAGTCCTTTAAACTCTACCGGCTTATTAATGCCTTTGTTGATGGTATATACACTCGTAGCCATCTCAAAAGGAGATAAAAATCTTTTCCATAAAATTTTGTCCCCCACCCTGGAATTGCAGGTAATAAATACCGGGTGCTTCTCCACGGATAGAAACAGGTTGCTGAAGCATCCCGCCGGTATGAAGACTTTCCCTCGCCAGTATAACCTGCCCGGTTGAATGGATCAGTCGTAACTGGTAGCGACCGGGTGAAGCATCAGGCAATTGGACAGTAAACCGGCCATTAGTGGCAGGGTTCGGAAACAGACTTAATCGGGGTGGATTGATCACAGGTCGCAGCCGTTCGGCAAGTCGCAGGCTGACGACAGGGCTATAAACAAAATGGCCGTTAAACTCAACCGCCCTTATCCTGTAAAGCATATAGGGTTCCGCCTGGAAAAATTCAGCCGCATAATCGGCCCTTCCCCCGGCATTATGCGTCGGGTAAATAGTGTCAAGGTCCGTGAATGAGCTACCAGGCAAACTGCGCTGAACGATATAGTAAAGTATATCTGACTCGGTCAGGTTCGACCATTCAACTTTCACCCGGTTTTCATTTATCAGGGAAGCTCTGACATTATCAAACCGGACCGGTAAAGCAATGAAAGAAGAATCATGCGGCAGTACCCCTCGGATGACCAGCTGCAGGTTACCCCCGCAACTAAAGTTGTACCAGTTATAAGGAGGCGTTCCATAATAGGGAAAATTGACATTACCCGGTAATACAGAATAAGGTTCAGGGAAAATGTAATAGCGGAGGCCAATATTAGGCGCCGGAAATAATTCAACGGCCTGACCCGTTCCATGATCCACATCCCAGTAAGAGACAGTGACGAACCCACAGTCCAGTTCATGGCCGTTAACGACAAAATGGGTCATAGCATTCGGGTCGCAATCAATATAGTTTCTGCCCAGGCTGTTATAGTAGGAAACAGCAATAGGTGCCGGATAAGAATACCCGGGATAGTTATTGCCGGTCGAATCAAGTACGCCACCCATACCATTACCATATTGAAAACCCTGTTTATAGACCCATAGATCATAATTATTGAGTACTGTTGGCGTGTAATCGCCGATATCGCTGACGGTGAAAAAGGAAAGTACCAGGCGGTTCTCCCGTTTGGGAGGATTAGGAGAATCATCTACCAGCCGGGTCGCAGTATACTTTGCTTTCACTCCAATATATTGCGACCAGCAAATCGTTTGTCCAAACAATAAAATTAGCAGAAGAATTGATTTCATTTTCATGGGGATCAAATTTTTAAGTTTAGTAATTTCAAACCTTACCGTGTCTTCATCAACCATCAACCATCAACCATCAACCATTGCCTGTCACCCTGAGCTCGTCGAAGGGCACGCCTCACGCCCCGATAGCTATCGGGGCACGACTCCCCCCTACACCCCAAAGAATGACCGGATCACCGTAGCCACCACCACTAAGAACACACAACTCCCAAACCAGGCAGCCGCCACCTTCGAGGTATCCGGGTCGCCGCTGTTCCACTTGGAGTAAACTTTAACAGCGCCGATCAGGCCCAGCACTGCGCCGACGGCATACATAAGATTGGTACCCGAAGCAAAATAGCTTCGCACACGGGCATTCGCCTCATTGATACCGGCATTGCCATCCTGTGCCGCCAGCCCGGCAGAGATAAGTAAAACCGACAGCAATAAAAGCGCATAAGGGTAATAGTAATTGTAACGCATATTTTCTTTCATTGAGTCATAAGGAATAATTGGATTCCCCCGGAAAAGAACCTCACCTTACGGGGTGAGGTCCGGGGGATCGCTGCACCTAAACCAACCACACTTTTTTTATTTCTTCTTCACTTAAGGGAACAACTAGTTTGTCTTTACAAAGGATCTGGATCCAGTGCGTCAAAATTGGCCTGTCACCAGGTTGAATGGTCACCGCATGACGCCGGAGTATCTGTTGCAACCCGTAAATGATTTCAGGTTGAGAACTTTGCTGAAAACCGGATTGCGCCAAATACGCATAAATTTCCTGCCCGGCAGGCAACGCCATTGCCTGTTCCGCTTCCGCTGTCATCGGCATTTCCCGGTTACGGCCATGCAGAACCGGCCGGTAAAACCGCATCCATACATAGAAGTAATACACAAGGGAAGCAAAGAGGATACTGAGCCAGTACTGGCTCCAGGTAACAGTATTCAGCATAACTCACATTTTCATTCTCACACAAAACTCATTTCCGGGATATCAATTTTGCCGGGCTGGAATAGCTGGCGGGTTTAGTGCGGGCGGCAATAAAGGTGCGGGATGTAAATCTAACGGTAACGGGTGGTTGAAGATGGTTCGTGTTTTCATAAAGTTTGGCTTTGAGATGTAAACATACAGCACGACAGGCCCCTTTCCCATTAAACTATTTTAAGAAAATCCGGGGGGAGTGCGGATCAGATTTCAATAAGGTTATGTTTGATCGCATAAATGATCACGCCAATACCGTTCCGGGAACCGGTTTTCTCCTGTAACTTGATACGGTGGCTCTCCACGGTGCGTACACTTAAATGAAGCTGGTCAGCAATTTCCTTATTGGTCAGTTGTTCGGCGATCAGTTTCATAACTTCCTTTTCCCGGCGGGTAAATTTCGGATGGGGCCATCCCCGCGATGGGATATGATGGCTGTTCCCGACCAGGCGGGCCAACTTTTGGGAAGTGGCTTCACTGTAATAATTATGGCCTTCATAAACACTTTTGCAGGCCAGTATCAACTCCTCCCGGTTGGTGTTCTTCAGGAGATACCCGCTTGCACCTGCCTCCAGCATATCAACGATCAGGTGGTCATCGTTGAACATGCTCAGCGCAATAACTTTGGTAAAGGGATGACGGTCACGTATAAGTTTGCAGGCCTGTACACCATCCATTTCGGGCATCTTAATATCGGTAATAACAATATCCGGTTGAACCCGGTCCACCACTTCCAGTAAGGCAGCACCATCCCCGGCCTCCCCGGTTATGATGATTTGCTGCTGGTCGCGGAGCAGCAGCTTGAATCCTTCCCGGAAAATACCGTGATCATCTGCAATAACAAGCTGTATAGGCAATGAATGGTTCATTTATAATGGAATTTCAAAAAAGAAAGCAGTACCGGCTTCGGGTTTTGATTCAACCTTCATTCGTCCCTCAAGGATTTCAGCCCGGCTGCGCAAACTCCTTAACCCGATTCCATCCCCTTTTTCAAGAACTTGCTCAGCATTAAAACCTTTGCCGTTGTCATGGTAGTGGAGCGTAAACAGACCGGGGGTCACTTTCAGGAGCAGGGTCACCGAACTGGCGCCGGCATGTTTAATACAGTTATGCAAAAGTTCCTGGATGATCCGGAAACAATGCACCACTTTATTTTCATCCAGCAGCGACAATCCTTCGTGGTTAAAATTTATGGTTGGGCGCCCCGGCCCCTTCAACTGTTCAATAAATTCTTGTATGGCAATTACAATACCTTTCCGTTGCAGGGCGATGGGCATAAGATCATTGGCGATTTCCCGCATCCGGTTTACAATTTCATCCAGTTGCCGGCTCGCTTCAATCAGTTCTTTGGGGGGTGACGGCGACACCCGGATCGCATGGTCCACCTGGAACCGGGCCACGGTCAGCACCGGGGCCAGGTCATCATGAAGATCTGCGGCTATACGGGCCCGTTCTACCTCGATCGCATCCAGTTCCGCCCGCAGGAAAGCCCGCTGCAGGGCAAGGTGCCTGCGCTGCTGCCGGATCATCGTCACAATAAAAAACAGGAAGATGACCCCCAGCAAAATGGACGCTATGATGATCGCAATATAGATTCTTGCTTCCTGGGTATCCATAAAAGGGCAATTGCGTAAATGATATTAACAGAAAAGTTGACATAATTCATGATCCGGTAAACTTCCAGCCTGAACACCCTGCTCGCATTCAAACCATAGACCCAGAATATTTCAACAAGTGCTTTGTAAGAAAAATAGATGATAAATCCTGTCAGCAAAAAAAATATCCCCTTTGTGTTCACAAACGAATCTCTCTCAACAAGCAACATATTTATTTTTGAAATGCTGAGCATAACGATTATGAAACTATAAAAGATACGGAAGTAAGAACAAAAAGTACGAAGAGAAAATAAAATTAAGCATTCAAAAATCCATACAAAAACTCCGGCTACCACGAGGACTGCAAAAAAACCAGAGTGTCTTCCAAATACTTTCCAACTCTTAAAAAGCCACAACAGGAAAAAAAATTCTGTCAGTACATATATATTGCTGTTAATAGCATTGGAAATCCCATTTTTGATTAACAAGGTCGAAAAGATTTCGTTTCCAACCCCGACCCAGGTTAAAAAAATAAAAGGTAAATAGGCCTTATCGACAACTTTATACCTTACAAGGCCTATTGTGAAAGGAATTAAAATTGAATAAGTCAGGACTTGTGACAGGAAGAAATTCATTTACATCTGTGCTAAGGGTTAAGTGGCGATGAAGGAGGGCATTCCTCGGGGCACCTCGCACCATCCTCAATAATCCCCGATCCTTCCCCATCCGTCAACGAGACACCTGCAGGCAGCATGTCCTCGTTCTTTTCATTTACGCCTACAATGATAGCATGAATTTTTAAATCCCTGTCCATACCGTAATAAATGCGCAAACCGGTACAGCCGGCCTGGGCAAGTACCTCGTCAAAAACGTCCCGCTGAAAGGTCTCGCTCCGGCAAAGGATATTTTTTCCCCGGAATGCTGGTTCCAAAATAGCTTCCTTTTCCTGGCGGTAAAGGGTGGTCATGTCAATAGCTTGCTGAAGTGGGATGAGTTGGCTCATAATGGGTTGTTTTAGCGGTTAAATAATGAAAAGGGGCAATTTGAGGGAAGGCGGAAACAAAAACAACCGTATTTATACGGATACACCTGGCAAAGCCCCGGCTGTAGCAACCGGGGTCTTTGACGAGACAAGGTCCTGGTTAAGAAATAACGTTACTGTAGGACTTATCTGTTAAGCGAACTTCCTGAAATGTTAGGAGCAAATTATTTTGCAGTCAGACATGAAACAACAGTGGAAATACTGAAATTCAAATAAAATTGAAAATCTAAATGTTCTGCTGATAAAGTTTGTTGTACAGTTCACCCAACCTCTGTTCACAAATTTTCTGAAGATCCTCCTGTAATTTTGCAGTACCAATCTTTACTTCCTCTGCTATTAAAATACATTTACGGGCTTCATCTGAAAGCCTGCCAAAAAAATCCAACCAGTTTTCTTCATAGTAGTCTTTATGAGAAAGATTTGAATTTGTTGCTTCGGCAATAAATTCATTGACCGATCCCATTGTATAACGATTAAAATTTTCAATAAGATGGCTATGTAACAACACTTTTCCGGTATCACTTATAATTTGTCTCATCGGGTCATATTTCGGGTTGCAATAGCAGTGCAAATTAGGGACATGACTCACCTGTGACAATCGGTGTTTATACGGAAAGTAAAAGCTGCAGTGGCCACTGCTAACAACTTAAGGGAAGAAAAACTATGCCAGAAAGGATGAGAAAGAAAAAATCAGTAGAATTACGGGTACATTGCTAAGGCGGGAAGTAATTAAAATTAACTTACATATTTCAAGAATTGTTTTATGGCGATAATCGCTTTCCTTGTATCTTAATCCTTGTTTTAATCTGTACAGGCACTTCCCTGCCCATTACCCTCACTGTTCCCTTAACATCACTTTTGATCTCCGAATTCAGTAACATACCCGTCCGGGCCTCCATTTCAAACCGCGACTCCTGCCCGCCCTGGAAAGAAGTGGTAACATGGCCATAAACAGGAAGCATCTCTGTGGTATGGTCATTGGTAACTTTTCCCGAAGCCGTAATGATTGCAAAATTTTCATTTATGGTTTTCAGGGTAAACTCGTTCGTCATATTCACGCTGAACTCACTGACCTGTTTATTGGATATTTTCCAGGTATCACCGAGGCGGACTGCAGAATCGGGAAACAAACGGAATAACTGGGAAAGGTTTTGGCGGATCAGGTTATTACCAGCCATCTTTTCCCAGCGTTCCTTAATGATTGCCCTGCCCGTGTGGTCATCCTCCCTTAGTTGTGACTGGATCTTTTCTGTCATTGCTTCGTATCCCCGGACCTCTTTAATTTCACCGGCGCTGCTCAGCAAGCCCGTGATCTTTCCGTCCCGTAAAGCAGCCAGGATTTGTTCTTCAGGGCTGAATGGAATCGTACCATTACTTACCTGTGCTTCTGTTTCCTGTTCACCGCTTTTGCTGTAAAGACCTATACGTTCAAACTTCATAGTAAAACGAAAATAGCCGCTGCTGTCACGGAAAAGATCGTAACGGATAAGCGCATCAGTTTTGCTGGTATTGGTAATATCATTACCCCCGGCATCCATCACTGTTTCAGAATGGTTGCTCACTTCGTATGTATAGCTTGCACTATCCGGCGGGTTCAGCCTGAGAGTATAAACTTTTTCCGGGTCATAGATCCGGTCGTCCGAACCCTTTTGTGAAGGCAATTTGCAGGATACAAAGGCAAGACAAGTGAGAAGTAACAGGCAAAATTTCATAGTTGTGGGTTTATCCCGAAGCAGGTATTACAATTCATACAAAACAGCGATACCAAATGTTTTAAATTTTCTTTTCTCAAGCCCGGGTTTAAAAGAAAAGCCCAGGGTCAGCGCCCTGTCAGGGTTCTGGCTGCCGGAGCCGAAACGGATACCAGCTCTTGCCATTGGACCAAAACTGCTGATCTTATCTGTAGAGGAGCCATCCGTCCAGTTCGTCCACATATAACCAAACCCGCCACCCACATACCAGCCGAAACCTTCGTTGTTCTCATAACTGGATTTTCGTCCTATATTATAGTCCAGGGCCAGGGGTAGGTCAAACCCATAATACAGCGCTGCATCCGTGCCACCGCTGTTGGCAAACCCGATCCCCGCCCCTACCGGGGCGCCGATGGTCAGCGAGCTGTTATCTGATTCTGAAAGTATATACCGGGGAAAATAAGTAAGGTTGGTGAAAGACATTGTCATCGTATAGCGATCGCCGCCCTCTTTGATATTGGCGGTCATCACGGAAACATTGGCGCCAATGCCATGCAGGAAGGATTGTGCATGGATGAATGAATGAAAACTGAAAAAACAAACAAGAAACAAAATTGCCTTTTTTAGCATAAAATAGATTTTGAATTTTACCGGTCACGGCGTAAAAAAGGAAAACTGAAAGAAAAGCGCAGCCCCAATGAGTGAATGGTAAAATCCTTACCACCCATATCGGCTTCATACTTCAGGCCGATCGCTATACTGTTGCCGCCCTGTCCCACTTCAAAACTGTGCCCGGCTTCTATTGCTGCGGCAATACCATCGCCATAGTCCTTGTCAGGATGGTCCATCACCACCCGGCACCAGCCGGCCTGCGGTTCAATATAAAAACCGGTGCGGCCTTCCTCACTGAATATATAGCGGTAGCCCAGTTTGATGGAAAGATAACCGCTGCCGTCAACAACACTGGCATCCTTCGGCGGGAAATAGGCCAGGTCCATCAGCTCTATCATCAGGCTCCGGTTTCCATACTCGGTCAACGGTATATCATAGTTTAAAAAAACGCCAAACCCCGGCGTTTTATAATGCTTTGCATTTTTTCCGATCATTTTGGTCAGGGCAAGCTGGGCATGAAGGAAAGTACTGACCAGGGCTAAACAGGATAGCAGAACAATTTTTTTCATTGTTGTACATGGATTTAGTTATTGACATAATAGCTCAAATATAAATAGTTGGGGAAAAATTAATTCAGTATGTATTCTATGAAAGACTTGACTGTAATTTATTCACTGGTCTCAGACCGTGATGGTAATTAAAAAATAAAGTTCGGCATCCGATTGAAAAATTTTATCCGTATTTATACGGATAGCAAAGTTCCTGTTTAGTCCACTTCTCACAGCATTATTTCATGCACTACTTGACGCTTACACCATGCAGCTTTGATTTCAGCGTGACTTTGTATTCAATTCAAGCCGGCCCTCAAAATCTTTTGGCTGTGCTGCTGACAACTTACAAACCAGGGCTGAAAACAGCGCCATCCATATTTTCTTCATAAATAAATTACGTTTTTTGGCTATCTCAGACACCTCACTTCGAAGTTACTGACCTGATTTCGGTTGTTGGTGAAAACAGTCGAGTAAGCAAGGGCATTTCAGCCCAAGCTTCTCACAGAACCGTGC
>CAYTGN010000034.1:0-31792 GCA_964437415.1 uncultured Chitinophaga sp.
ACAAGCGGGGTGATGCGGTATGAATTCAAAGATCAGTTTACCAAAGATCTCAGGAGCAATATTGAGCGGTCCTGGTTGCCGGAAGAACTGCTGCACTACATACTGGATGAGAAAGCTTCTTTTGCTGCCGGTGAAGGATGGGAATATTCAGACAGTAATTTCATTTTGCTGGGCATGATCATTGAGCAGGTGACCGGGAAAAAATATTATGAACTGCTGCAACAGGAATTGCTGATACCGTATCAACTCAATAATACGTTTCCTTCTGACAGCCGCAGGCTTCAAGGCCTGTCGCAGGGCTATGCCGGTGAGCAGAATCCCTTTGGCCTGCAGAATAAAGTGATCGGGGAAGACAGCCTCTTCATCATCAACCCGCAGTTTGAATGGACCGGTGGCGGCATCTATTCCACTACGGCTGACCTTGCCCGTTGGGGAAAGCTTTTATATGAAGGAAAAGTGACTGATACGGCACTCATGCTTTCCGGCGCCGTACCTTCTAAGCTGGGCCGTGATGTGCAATACGGCCTTGGGGTGATCATTCGACCCACCATTGCTGGTATAGTCTATGGCCACAGTGGTTTTTTCCCCGGCTTTCTGACGGAAATGTATTATTTCCCACAGCATAAAATATGTGTAGCTGTGCAAGCCAACAGCAGTGATTTCAATTCCCTGAAAACACCTGTACTTCGCTGCCTTGTTGAAATTGCAAAGGCTTTGTCCGCTCAGGGTTTATAAAACTGCCACTTCCCGTCCGGCTGAATAAGAATTGCGATCTCACTCAGGTCGCTTTCATTATTATTTTTTCCCACGGCGGTCACCACATAACGATAAGAAAACTGTTTGTTGGAAAGCACATCAGAGAAATTGAAACCATCGGGTGTGGTATAAAATTTAGAAAGATAGCGGGGCACATTACCAAACAGCTCGGTGTGTGATTCTACCGCATATTTATACACTACATAGTATTTGATGGGCACCAGGTTTCTCGGGTCGGGTTTCACACTAAACTGTATCAGGGAATCTTTGATGGTTTTTTCCACGATGGGTGGCCAGGGCTTTTCATTATCTATCCAGCGCATGGGAGGTAATAAAGCCGGGTATTTGTAATAGTTGTTGCGCAGGCTGTCATTCCAGCCATTGGGATTTCTTTCAAATGATTTGCTGCTGAAATAGATGCTTCCATGAATATTGGGGTAGCGGCGCAGCAATTTTATCTGGTTGGGTAGTTCATTTGCCTTTTTCCATGCTGCATGGTTTTCTGCAGCCCTGTAAATGCCGTGACCGATATACACATGTTTGCCAAAACTGTTCTTGCTCCACCAGTTTAATATTTTTTCATAAGCGATCTTATCATGTCCTATTTCGAGATATAATTGCGGCGCTACATAATCAATCCAGCCATTCTTCAGCCAGAGCAGGATATCGGCATATAGGTCATCATAATTGGTTTGTCCTGCCTGAGTATCGCTGCCCCGCACAGGGTCCTTGTCTTTGTTTCTCCACACACTGAAAGGAGAAATGCCAAACCGGACTGACTTTTTTTCTTCCTTAATGGCTTTGCTCAGTTTGCGGATGATGCTGTCCACATTGCTGCGGCGCCAGTCGTCCTTGCTTAGTTTGCTGCCCGATCTTGCATAGGAAGCGGCATCCGGAAATTCTTTGCCGGGAATACGATAGGGGTAGAAGTAATCATCCATATGTATGGCGTCCACGGCATATCGTTTTACAATATCCCGCACCACTTTCACCACAAAGTCCTGTGCTTCTTTATTGGCCGGGTCAAAATATTTTTTTTCGCCATAGGTAAGAAACCATTCCGGCTTGATGCGGCTCATGTGGCTGGCGGCAACGGAGGAGTTGTTGATATTGAAAACAGCCCGGTAGGGATTGAGCCAGGCATGAAACTCCATACCCCGCTTATGCGTTTCTTCGATCATGAACTGCAGCGGATCAAAAAAAGGAGAAGGCGGTTTGCCCTGGGTGCCGGTAAGCCACTGGCTCCACGGTTCATATTGGGAAGGATAAAAGGCATCGCCGGCGGGGCGTATCTGAACGACCATTGCATTCATGCCGTTCTTCTGGTGCATATCCAGCAGACGGATATAATCGGCTTTTTGTTTTTCGGGGTTGGTCTCTCCACGCTGGGGCCAGTCAATATTGTCAACCGTGGCGATCCAAACGCCACGAAACTCATATTTAGGTTGTGCCATTAAAAGGGAAGAACAAAAAAGGGCAGGTAATAACAAGGCAAAAAAGGGTCTCATCATGTTTTCATGTTTGGGATGAATGCTGTAAAAATACAGTTTACAGGAAGGAATTACCAGCAGGAAGGTTGTTTTTAAAGAAAATATTGAGGCAGCGCAGGTGAGGCAAGCTTTTTCAGTCGTTGCTGCCACGGGCCTTGTCCAGTAAATTGCTGAGTGTTTCTGCTTCGGCATCGGTGAGCTGGTTCAGCACATTATCCATTTCGTCCTGGCGGGCATCCAGTCTTTCGAGCAGTTTTTGTCCTTTTTCGGTGATCACCACATCCACGAGGCGGCGGTCGGCTTTGCACACCAGTTTTTTCACAAGCCCTTTGGCAATGAGGCGGTCCACGATGCGGCTGGTATCACTCATTTTCTCCAGCATCCTTTCCCTGATCTGCAGGGTGGATAACGGCGTGGGATAGCTGCCCCGCAGGATGCGCAGGATGTTGAACTGCTGGGGGGTGATGTCTTCTGATTCAAAGATGGCACGGGTCTGCTCCCGCATCCAGCCCAGCGTATAGATGAGGTTGATCGTTGCCTTCTGGTACACATTGCGAAAGTGAACCTGTTGTATGTCTTTGTCAATACCCATATCCGTTACCTGCATAAACCACACTGATTTTATTTATGAAAAACGATCAGTGATGGTGTGTGTATAAACGTAAAAGTAAAAAGTTTCAGGCGAAGCGGGCAGCCTTACCTGAAACTTTCGGGATGAAGCGGCAATTTCAGCGCATCAGTTGTTGTAGTAGAATTTTTCTTCTACGATCTTCCCGTCTTTCCAGCGCTGCACAGCCAACTGGCGATAGGTGCGGGTGCCATAATCTTTGTGTGTGTAATCAAAGAACCATTCTGTAACAGCGAGGTCATCGCTGAGCAGGGTGTTCAGCACTTTAGCGCCGCGGAATTCAGTGAGGCCGTTCACAAAGGCTTCTTCATAGCTGCGGTTGATTTCTTTGCCCACCCTGGCCGGGTAGTCGTTGTCCTGCATCACCACTTCTTCGGCATAGAATTTTTCAAAAGCATCGAGGATCTTTCCTTCGAGGATCATCTGGTTCAGTTGCTCCACGTTTTGTTTCAGGTCTGCCATGCGTAATAAGTTTTTAGTGTGTAATAAAATGACAGTACAAAATTAATGTCGCAACATTGATCTACCAAATAAACAGGCAGAATGCCGGCAATTTTAACAAACCGATTAGTTGCCGGGGATTGGTAATCAGGCAGTAAGAGATTGTTTTTTTAATTCGGCTGTTTGCCGGAAGATGGTGAACAGGTGGTGGGCCTCATGGAGCAGGAAGAAGTGGAGCCACTGCATCAGCGTCATGCTGCCATAGGCGGGATGCACCCCGGTTTTCAGGAATTCGGCCTGGGGAAAAGCGAGGATCTCTGCGGCCATTTCCTTGCGGGTGCTGATCATATCCTGCATCACCTCCCGTGAAGATTTCTGGCAGTTTTCAAGAAAAAGCGGATCGGCTTCGGCGCTGTAGCGGTCAAAGGCCGGGTTGTTGCCTTCGAGTATTTTTTTAACCCGGTCAATAAACTGGTGCTGGTAGGTTTGCAGGTGAACGATGGTTTCAAAGACCGACCATTTGCCGGGCCACACATTGCGCCGCACCTGCTCATCAGTGAGACCGTCAATGATATCTACCAGTGTTTTGTGCTGGTATTGCAGCCGGGTGGAAACCGAAGAAGGCATTTGCATGGATGAATGTTTTTAGTGAAGCCCGTTTTGAAAGTAAGGATTTTCGGGCAAATCAATATCATCCCAAGGTAATAGTGCTGTTTTTGGGGGTGAAACAGAAAAAGGCGGAACACTGCAACCGGCGGCTGCAACTATTTGCTCACCTGTTTTTTGATGAAGCCCACGATGGCGGTGAGAATGCCGCCGCCACCGATGCCGGAAAGCACCTGGGTGATGATGCTGCTGGTATCGCCGCCGGTGTTGAGCACATTGAGCAACTGGCCGCCGCCAAAGCCGCCGATCATGCCGGTGATGGTGTTCCAGATGGTGCCCATATTGAATTTTTTAAGCAGGCCTCCGGCCACATTGCCGCCGGCTGCGCCGGAGAGCAGGTTGATGATGATCTCTTGCATACAGGTTGGTTTTGGTGAAGAATGATGGTATTAAGGTAAGGATTCTTTGTAAGGCGGGATAGTTTAGTTTATAACATTGCCGGATCCAGGGAAGGGTTTGCGGAATCGTTATTACGTTACCTGGGCTGGCAACTTGTTTGGGAGTTCAGTTATAAGGTTGCCAACCTTGCAACAGGTTTTACGGGATCGTGAATGCACTTACAAGGTTGGCAACCTTTGGAAACTGGCTTTTGAGTGCTTTTAGAGTGTCTTTAAAGTGCCTATTGAGTGGCATGGAAGAAAGTGGTCAATGCGGCCACATGCGGCAAAAGCGGTCTTTTGCGGAATTTCCGGCCACTTTACACTTAGATGGCAGAATCGGCATAAACGGTCAATTCATTTTTATTCTCTTTTTTCTGCTGTTAATCTTGTATTGCAATTGCAGGTGTTGTTGTCTGAACCGGCCGGAGGATAACGATGCCGGATAACCGGGAAATGTGCAATACATTCTCCTGATCTTTTCATCAAGAATCAAAAAGAAGATGGCAAAACAGAAAGGGATCATCCCCCTGAAGGGGACGATCGGGAATATCACGTTTTACAAAACGAAGGACGGATACCTGGCGAAAGAGAAAACGGGGCTTGACGGCAGCCGTATTGCCACTGACCCGGCCTTTCAGCGGACCCGTGAGAACGGGGCTGAATTTGGCAGGTCAGGCAAAGGCGGCAAGACACTGCGCACTGCTATCCGCTCACTGATCCAGAACATCTCGGACGGTCGTATGATCGCCCGGCTGACGAAGGAAATGATGAGGGCGGTGAAAGCAGACACAACCAATCCCCGTGGTGCAAGGAACCTTGTTGATGGTGATTTGCTGCTGCTGCAAGGTTTTGAGTTCAATGCGAACAGCAAACTGGGGACGACGCTGTTTGCGCCGGTGAGCCACACGATCAACCGTGTAACTGGTGAACTGTCGGTGAACCTTGCGCCCTTTGTTCCGGCGAACATGATCGCTGCACCAGCCGGCACTACTCATTTCAAGATCACCACTGCGGGTGCAGAGGTTGATTTTGAGAATGAGAGCTATGTGTCGGAAATCCATGCTACGGCAGAACTGCCGTGGAATGCAACGGCAACGGCTGCGATCAACCTGGTGAACAACGTGACAGCGAACAGCACGAAGTCGTTGTTCCTTGTGCTGGGTATTGAGTTTTACCAGGAAGTGAATGGTGGTATGTACCCGCTGAAGAACGGGGCGTTTAATGCGCTGGCGATTGTGGGGGTGAGTAAGGTGTAGTCGTGAGTCGTGAGTCGGGAGACGTGAATGGTGAATGAGGAGTGGGATGCGGGCAGTTTATAAGAGGCATTGCCGTTGGCCGTATGCAGTTGTTGAATGACAAAGAGGGCTGCCTGCTCACCCACTCCCTTTTCAAAACAGTTCTTTTCATATTAAACGTGTGGTTATGGAAGTGGTGCTGAAACGGAGGTATCACCCGAACGGTACGAATGGTGAACTTTTCCTGTTTGGTATCCGGGTGTGCTATACGATAGAGCTACCGTGGAAGGACAACCGCAGACGTGTTTCCTGTATTCCTGAAGGGAGATATGAACTGCAAAAGCGATACACCCAACGTTTTGGACCTCATTTTTTGCTGCTGAATGTGCCGGGGAGAGATTATATCCTGCTACATGCAGCGAATGATGCGCTGAAAGAAATGTTTGGTTGTATTGCGCCGGTGTCGGCGCTGACGGGGGAAGGGAAAGGCAGCCAATCACGGATTGCATTGGGCAAGATAGTGAAGCTGCTTTATCCTGAGATGGAGAAGGGGAAGGTTTGGATTGTGGTGGAGGCGGGAGTCGAGAGTGGTGCCCTTCGGCAAGCTCAGGGTGACAAGTGAGTCGTGAGTGGGACCTCACCCTATATCCCAGCCCTGTGGTCCCCCGCAAGAGGACAGGGAAAGGGGAACCTCCCCCTGCCCCCTCCAGAGGGGGATAGTCTTCGTCGGGAGCGCTGATTTAGTAAACTGATCTTCTCATCTAAAATCATCGGAACATGAATGAAGTGAAGAAGGTGATCAAAAGGGCGAACCGACCGACGCCAAAGTTTTTTAAGAAGATGCGGACGATCGGTTTGACGCTGGCGGGTGTGGGGGCTGCTATCCTGGCAGCGCCGGTGGCATTGCCTGCGGTTGTGATCCAAATCGCCGGTTACCTGACGGTGGCTGGTGGTGTGGCCGGGGCGGTGAGCCAGACGGCGGTGAAGAATGAAAGGGAGTAGACCTTACCCCCAACCCCCTCTCCATTTGGAGAGGGGGCTTTTTAAATTCTAAAGTGGTTTCATGAATAATCAATTATCATTTTCTGGAACGAGAGCCGGGACTGTTGGCGGGATGGTGACGGGAATACTGGCGAATATTACGGGAAGCGAAATCGTGAAGACGGTGGTGTTTGCTGCTATCGGGGCAGTGGTTAGTTTTGCGATTTCATATATGCTTAAGCGTTGGTTCAGGAAGGATTAGGCAGGCACGGTGTTGGGAATCAGCCGTGCCACGGTGCAAACCGTGACACGGCGGCCCTGTCTTGATTTTGCAAGGCGGGGCTTTTTATAATAAATACCTAAAAAATGGTATATGCGGTCCTTTGTAATAGGATAATTATAAGATAAATTTAAAAAATCATTGATATGTTTTTAACCCATCAAAACCACTATATGAAAAAGAAAATTTTATTGACCATTTTGTCAGCTTGTTTACTTCTGCTATCATTTGGACAAAAAGTTGATGTTGGAAAAAAGAATTTGAGTGATACATGCAAATTATGTGGACAAATTGGTGATTGTAGAATAAAGTATTTGTGTGATTCATGCAAATCATGTGATGTTATTTATTATGATTTTAAATGCAAAGAATTTTTCAAGGCTGATTCAGGCTGCAAGAATCTGAAACCAATTTCTCCCCGGGAATTTAATGTGAGATATAACAAGAAACTTAAATTTCAAGTGATCAATGTAAACAGATACGTTTACGATGTGGGTGTGATTGCTGATGATATTCAATTCGGGAGTGAATCACCTGCAGTGTTTAATCAACTATTTTTGGGTGCTGGTGATTTTATGACCAACATAATAAGTGAATTGTCGTTTACAAATCCAGACCTTGAGAAAGCCGATGATCCTATAACTAAGTTTCTATTACATTTATCCTTGTTTAAAGAATACGTAGATAGTCTTCATGAAGTGCAAATAAATGTTTATACTATTTGTAAAGGTGAACCACCTTGTTGTAACGAAAAAGATAAATTTTCCGGAGCATTTAGTACTTTAAGTAAACTGCTATTTGAAGCAAAAAGTGAGTATATAAATGTTGCTAATGAGTTTACCAAAATACTAAATGAGCAATCGAAAAGGATAAAGGATGCTGAAGAGATGAATGCCAAATTCCAAACATTATTAAAGGAAGAGAAAGAAAAATTTGAAAAGGAAAAAGATCCGAAAAAGAAAGGTGAGATTCAGAAAAAAATATCTGAAACTGAAGAAAATATTGTGAAATCCAAAAACACTATTGATGCTGCAAAAGGCAGATTGAAGGAAATTGAGGAACGAAAAGGTAATATTGAAAAATATTTTACTAATTATTTTTCTAAGATTACCGACGAAGAGTTGATGAAGCTAATATTGTTTAGTAATAACTATATCAAAGACCATTTCGCTTACCAGTCACCACCCATCTATCCCCAAGGGAACCGCCTGAGCCTGCAATTTGGAATTACAGCCAGAGACAGTTCCCTGATCAAAAAATGGAATATAAATCCCGTTTATAATGACAGTATACATCTTAGCCTTCCTGTAGTTGGCAAGTCATTTTTATTTTTTAGTACAGGACCGTTTCTAGGGCTGTCTAAGAAAACAAGGAATGAGGTGTTTAATGCACAGGCTCAACCCAATAGCAATAATGTAATTACTGACTCGGCAAAATATAAGATAATTGATGGTGGCATGGCCAGCAAGCCGTTAGGTATTGCCGGACTGGCAACTTACGGTATCCGATTATGGCGAGGCGGCGGATTGGGATTTAGTGCAGGTGCAGGAGTTAGCATTGAACCCAGGCCAAGGCCAAACTACCTTGCAGGGCTTTCTCTATTTGCAGGAGATCTCAGCCAGTTTAATCTAACATTTGGTTTGAATTTTCTTCAAGTCGACAGATTTAATAATACAGCCTATTCCGATCTTACTAATACTTTATATGACCAAAAACCTGAGATTGAATATAAAAGGAAGTCGGAGATTGGTTGCTTTCTTTCATTGTCTTATACTGTGTTTACTCCAAACAGTAAGAGAAGCGTGAAATCAGGAAGCAAATAACCAGTCAGAAAATTACTTTAAAGGAAGTTTATTAAACGGGCTTAAATAATTTTTCAGTTTTATTAAGGTCTCGCCAACCTTACTTCTTTTTAAATGCTTTCAATACTTGTTTTGAAATCTGACAACCCTTAGTTATATGTTAAAGCCTCTTCGCAAATTATTATATTGATTATTTTGGCGGAGCAGAAGTCAAGAAGCTGAGGAGTTTATTTTGTACTTACAAATGCAGATGTTTTATCCTTGCCACGGTACGAACCGTGACACGGGGCCCTGTCTTGTTTTTGCAAGGCGGGGCTTTTTTGTTATAAGGGGAATTTTTCGGCTGAATTGCTTATGTGTTTTACGGCATCGGGGGGAACCCACCAGACGTCTATTTTGAGAATGTCTGACAAGTAATAATATTTGAGCAGTTGCTTTTTTACTATTTCGTATACAACGTTGTAATCGTTGGCAGGGTATTGCCTGAAACCGCTTAATGGCCGGGCCTTGTCCCTGAAATAAACGGTTATTTTAAAATAATTCATCTCCACCGGATAAAGCTATTTATTTTAGTTTTGTATTGCCAAATAATTTAGTATTTTTATTTTTGATACCTTCCTGTACAAAACAGAAAGACGATGTGCAATTTTATGGGACACCGTGTTTCACGGGTAGAACTTATCAAACTGAAGCAGATAGAAAAAGAATTGGGCACCCTGGCGGCATTGGATGAACTGCAAAAGATGAAAGACGGGTTTCGGTATTCCAATTCTGCTATTGTTCGCAAGAAGGGAGCTGATGATATAGAAGTGGTGGCGGCGCACTGGGAATTTATTCCCATGTGGGTGAAAACAATAGAAGATGTGAAAGCGGCAAGAAAGCAGGGGATACCGTGGCTGAATGCGACGAGTGAGAAGCTACTGGAGAGTAAAATGTTCAGGGATGCGGCATTGAAGAGAAGGTGTTTAGTGATCGCTTCCTATTTTTTTGAGTGGCGGGGCTTTCAGCCGGAAGGGGCCAAAAAGGAAATGAAATATCCGTATGTGATCGGGGTGAATGATGCCGACTATTTTTATATGGCGGGTATCTGGCAACCGTGGGTAGATAAGAGTACGGGAGAAACGATGGACACATTTGCCATTGTTACCACCAGGGCCAACAAGCTGATGGAGGAAGTTCATAATTCGAAGAAAAGGATGCCTACGATTTTGACGGAAGACCTTGCCTGGCGGTGGATCATGGAAGATTTGCCAGAGGATGAAATAAAAGCGATCGCTTCTTACCAGTTTCCTTCGGAAGATATGTTTGCTTATACCATAGCGAAAGATTTTAAAACAGCGGAAGACCCGCTGGAGCCTTTTGCTTACGAGGAATTGCCTGAACTTAAAATGGCTATATGAAAACATGGGAACTGCAAATCAGGTATCATACACAGGTTCACAGATTAAAATCTGAAGAAGTGTATCATAGTGACCAGGTGATGCGGATACGGGTGCATGGAAAGAGCAGCAGTATATTATTGGAGAATAACTATCCTTTTTTAAGAAAGCTTAAAAGCAAGAAGGGTATCAAATGGCAGCTACGAGAGGGGCGGTTCCAGGGGGATGGGAAAGAAAGCAGCGAACTGCTGATGGATATATTGAAGCAACTGGAGCGCCTGATCAAAAAAGATTACCCGGTGGATCAGTTGTTGTTTGAGTAGCATTTAATGCGGCTGCTATGGTGCGAAGCACTGATAGGTGAATTGATAATCCTGAAAGGATGGCATTATTATAGAAAAGTTGATGAGATTGATATGGGAACCCCGAAGGAGGTGAAATTTTTTCTTCTTCCAATATCAGCCGTGCCACGGTGCAAACCGTGGCACGGCTGTGATCAGTCTTTGATGAAGTCGAAGACGAGTTGTTCTTCTATGCCGAAGACGGTGCAAAATTCTTTTATAGTTACAAATTCATCGGGGGATTTGCCGAAGATGAGACGGACCTTCTGGATGAGCTTACGGGCTGTTCTTTCGCTACGGCCTGTTATTCTGACCACATCCTTTGGGTAGATGATGATACGGACCGGTAATGTTTTCATGGTGGTAAGGTTTGGGTGTTTAAAGTTTTAATTTTTTCATCAGTTGTGCAATCCTGAAAATGGGAGTAGGGGGGTGAGTCGTGAGTCGGGAGTCGGAAGTCGTGAGTGGTGCCCTACGGCAGGCTCCCGCCACGGCGGGCAGGCAGGGTGACAAGTGAATGGTGAGGTGGAGGCGTGCCACGGTTTAGAACCGTGACACGCCGGGGCGGAGTCCCGGAAATGGGAGTGGTTTAGTCCCGGAAATGGGATTGACTGAGGTGAGAGGATGTTGGAGATTAGCGGTTCACTAAAACCTATATTTTATGAGCCACTTTATTTCATTATCCGAAGCTGAAACCATGACTGCGAAATATCGCAGTGAAAAGGAAGATCTTTTAAAAACCAGTTTCCAGGGGCAGAATATTCTGCCGGTATGCGAAACCTTTAGCCGGGCTGAGTTTGACACAGTGCTTGGCCGGCAAGGATGTGCAGGCATCAGGGTGTATTATGGCATGGATGAAAACAGTAAGATACATGCCGTGATCGTGGGAGTGAATGGCGACAATGAAGATATGTTGCCCGCAGCCAATAATTTTACAGAGGAAGAAGAATTTATCATTGAGCGGGGAATCCGGTGCCCCGATCTGTGTCCGCCGGAATCGCCGCTGAATTCTTAAATGCGGAACCATGAGTTTTTGGCTGAGCGCCGCCTTCGGTTTATCAGTAGGGATCGGTGTTATCATTGGCTGGGCCAGGTTTAAGCAAACCGACCCAGCTTTTTTCCCTTTCCTGTTATTACTGAGCCTGGGGCTGCTGAATGAACTAATCAGTATTGGTGTTATTTATGGGGGGAAGCCGAATGCTGTCAATTATAATTTATTTGGCATTGCCGAAGCCCTGCTGGTGACCTGGCAATTCCGGCGCTGGGGTTTATTTGAACATAGCGTTCCTTTTTATTATGTGTTGCTGGCTTTGCTACCTGTGAGTTGTGTTGCTGAATGGGTATTTTATTCGAACGGAAGGATATATACATCACATTTCATTATAGGTTATTCGCTCCTGATAGTGCTAATGAGTATATTTATGATCAACCGGTTGTTGTTCAGTGTGACTGAAAATCTGCTCCTGGAGCCGGTGTTCCTGATCTGCTGCGGTTTTGGAATTTATTTCAGTTATACGGTGCTGGTAGAAGCATTCTGGCTTTATGGATTGAATCAAAGCAAGAATTTCCGGTTAGGTATTTATGCCATATTCTCGTATATTAATTTATTCACGAACCTGCTATATGCGTTTGCCCTGTTATGGATTCCTCTGAAGCGACGATATATCATGCAGTGATAATGGCGAGCATTATCCTAGGTGGTTTGTTTGCCGTGCTGGTGGTCGTTATACTGCGGTCGCAGCGGCGGTTCATGCGGCTACAGCGGCGGCGATTGCTTTGGGAAGTGCAATTGTTAGAAGATGAACGAACCAGAATTGCCCGGGACCTGCATGATGAACTGGGCCCCAACTTAACGATTACTAATGTATTATTGTCTGAATCGTTGCGGGAAGAAAAGCCGGTAAAGGAGTTTATTCAACAAGCGCAAAAAAATATAGCAGCCACGAACCGGCGAATGGGTGAAATTGCCAGAAACCTCACACCTTCTGCGCTAGCCAGTAAAGGATTGAATGCAGCACTTGAAGAATTTTTAGGACAGATCGAAATGTCGGGAACCATACATGTGCTTTATAAGTACAAGGTGAACCATAACATTGGGCCAGAAGACGGGCTGCATGTGTTCCGGATGGTGCAAGAGTTAGTGCATAATGTGCTGAAACATTCAGAAGCCTCGCAAGTGGAAGTGCAATTAAAGGTAAGAAAGAAAAAGTTATATATATTTTGCCGGGATAATGGCAAAGGAATGGAGCTTATTTACGGTAATGATAAGCGTAAAGGATTGGGCAGGGCCAGCCTCCAAAACAGGTTGGATATGCTGGGTGGTAAAATGCATGTGAGTTCTGAAAATGGCACAGCTTATTATATTGAATTACCCATAAACCTTAGCTAAGATGAAAGAAACAATACGCCTGGCTATAGCAGATGATTACCCGATGTTTCTGGAGGGGCTGAAGCTGATCCTGCACCAATACCCTTATCTAAGTATTGTGGGTGAAGCTGCGAATGCTAAGTCATTGGTGCAAGTTGTAGATGATCATGCACCGGATGTGGTGATCACCGATATACAAATGCCGGATATGGACGGCATTGTTGCTACTAAAATTATTTCTGAAAAATTTCCAGCCACGAAAGTGCTGGCTCTTTCGATGTATGGAGAATATCATCTTATTGTTGATATGATGGAAGCGGGTGCAATGGGTTATTTGCTAAAAGATACGATGAAGGATGACCTGCTGGATGCGATTGATGCCGTGATGGATGGTAAAATCTATTATTGCCGGACCACCAATATGCTTTTGGCGAAGATGCTGTCGAAGAGCAACAAGGGGACGGTATTGGATGCTGCTACCGATGTGTTTACAGAGAAGGAAAAAGAAGTAATCCGGTTGTTGTGTGAAGAATATGCCACGAAGGAAATTGCAGATGCAACGAACCTGACCCATTCGACCGTGGAGACTTACCGGAAAAAGATATTAGATAAGATCGGGTGCCGGAATGTGGCGGGAGTGGTGGTGTATGCTGTGCGGACGGGGTTGTTTAGGGTGGGGAGTATTTAGTCGGGAGTCGTGAATCGGGAGTCGTGAATGGTGCCCTTCGGCAGGCTCCCGCCACGGCGGGCAGGCAGGGTGACAAGTGAATCGTGAGGCTTGACTTTGTAGTTGGTGCTTTTTAAATGTGTAAACTGTGTTACAGATTTATATTTCTAACCGGGACGGGGAAGGCGGCGGGAGATATGGGACAGAGAAGAAATTCAACTTTAAATTTTACGGAAAATGAGAGAAGGCAATTGGAAAGGATGCGGAAAAAGATGCTGAAACATTTAGACAACCGCTATACCATTGCTGAACTTTCTTTGTATTGCGGGATGAACCGTACCAAACTGATGGAAGGGTTTCGGCTATGCTATGGAAAACGAATAGGTGAATACCTGATTGAAGAAAGAATGAAATTTGCCTCTTATCAACTGCTGCAAACCCACAAGAGTATTAAAGTGATCGCCCTGCTGTGCGGGTACCGTGATCACCGGAGTTTTGGGGTGGCCTTCAAAAAATGGAGTGGCATGGGCGCCCTGTTATACCGGGAATCTGTTTCCAGAAACAATGATTGCAGGAATGACACCTGATGCTGCAAATATGTGACCTGATTTATTTGGCAGCGGCCTGTTTGCCAAAGTATCTTTCTATTTCAACAAGAGTTATAAAAGGGGAAGACGAAGGAAGTGATGCAAGTGATCCCTTTTTTCAATCAGCCCGAAGTTTTTTCAGCAGCCTATAAGGATGCACTGCCGTTATTGAACAAGATAATTAATGGCAGAGTCTTCCCCGACTCAACTTAGAGCGACACTCATTGCTTTGCGGGTGCAAACCGGCGGGTGAGAGTAGTGTTGCTCTTTTTTTGTGAATGGTCAGTCGTGAGTCGTGAGTCGTGAGACGGGAGACGTGAGTTGGGAGGGGGTCCCTCGCTTCGTTCCCGCCACGGCGGGCAGGCGGGATGACAGAAATTTTATGTGCACATAACAGGGGTAGCCGAAAACCTGGAGAAGAGAGTAGGCAAATATTGTTCAATTAAATTTTTGTTTTATGAAAAAGTTTTTATTGGGTGTTATTGCCCTGTTTGCCATTGTTATTGCCGGAAGCGCATTTATAATGCCTTTAAAAAATGAGGAAAAGGGGTCAAAAGCAAAAACAGGATATTTTTATTTTTACCTCGACTCCAATTCTTCAGGAGATGAAAACGACCCTGACAAATGGGTGTTTGATGATGAAACAGCACCATCCACATCCTGCGGCGGATTCCAGGTGCTGTGTACTGTGAAGGCACCAGCTGTATGGAACGGAACAGAATATGTCATTGATGAATCTTTGCTTTCCACGCCAATTAATATGCGAAGCGACCCGGAGATTTCTGAACGTGAGTTTAAACCGGGACAATAGGCTGCTTAGTGTAACAGGATAACAGACGGAGTTCCGTTAAGGAACTCCGTTTTTATTTTTCACCGGGGATTTTGCTGCATGCTGGTCAGGCTGATAATATCGGGAGGTATCGGCAGGGCATACCTGTTTTCGTTTGGGGACAGTTCAACTATTTCATTGCCCAGCACTCTTTTGGGAACAATGTTTTTTCCTTCTTTATTGAGCCGTTTAATATCCATCCAACGCAGGTTTCTGAATGCAAGTTCCTTCTTCCTTTCTTCCAAGACCAACCCGAGAGCCTCAGCCGGATCAGCGGCCTGCAGAGGTGTGAACAAGCCTGTTTTCCATCGTTTTACCAACAAAGCGTTCAGCACATTTATTGCTTCCGTATGATTTCCTTTTCTTGCCAGACATTCTGCATGCAGCAGGTAAATTTCACTTAATGAGACCCCGTTGAAGAAGTAAAATGAATTGTCAAAGGAGCCCCGGAAAAAATAAGAACCATCCGGGTTGTCTTTATAGAACAGGGATTTGCGAAGATCGTCGGGATGATAGGCGTTTATAAGGAGTGAGTCCACCCGTGCATAAGAATAGAAGGGTGTGCTGTATGAGAAGACGCAACGACCATGAAATATGACCTCTGAATTGAACCTGGAAAAGGGGTATGCCAACGAAGGATTGAGGCTGTTGAAATCAAGCAACCCGCCTCCGGACTGAAACGCCAGTGCAGCATATTTGCTGCAACTGTCGTATTCCCGCATATACAAATAAGTGCGGGCCAGTAAGCCCCATGCTGCCCTTCGGGATGGTCTCATACTATGTTGCGGTGTTTCGGGTAATAGTTCTGCTGCTGTTTTCAGGTCAGCCAGAATCCGGCCGAATGTTTCCTGAACGCTGGCCCTTTGCGAAGGGGTATTAAAATCGGGTGTGAGGCGAAGCGGGATGCCGGGGTCTGTAACTGCTGATGTTTTATCATAGGCTTTGGCCCATATAGCAGCTGCCTGCAAAAAACTATTAGCCCTGAACATGAGAGCCGATCCCTTAATGTTGTTATAGACTTGCTGCTCACCGGGGGAAGGACTAATGACGCTTATCTTTTCGAGTACTTCGTTGGTTATAAATACGGGGATATACGCATAGCCCCAATCGTTGGTGTTGCTACCTGCATAAATATCCTCGTGCCAGATGTATGCCATTCGTCCTGCTGCATCCAGGCCATCCCAATCCTGTTTTCTGAGATAATATTCATCTGCAGATACCAGTGCAAGCAAAGGATGGTTAATGTTCAGCCTGTCTATATTGTCAAGAAGGGCCTGAAGGTCTGTAAGGGTTGAAGGGACTGCAAGGTTTTGCGATGGTTTTGCCTCGAGGAATTTGCGGCAGGAAGTCAGCGTGGCTATTACTGCTGCCCAAATGAAAAAATGTTTTACCTGTTTCATGATCTTTGTTTTAGGTTATTACAATGTAGTTTTTACTCCTATTGTGAACTGACGGGGAGGTGGAACCGAAGAGGGGTAATCGGGATCGAGACCCAATTTGTTAGCCCGCCAGAGCAAACCGAGATTTGCCGCATTTGCAAAGCACTGCCATTGCTGAAAGACCTTTTTCCCGGGGGCGTTATTTCCAACTTTGCATGACAGGCTGATGAACTGAAGCCGGATTTGTCCTGCATTGCTGACCAAAATTTCTGAACCGGAATAGAAGCCGTCCCGCTGGCTGACGAGGGGATAGACCATGGATGGAACCGTTGTTATGTGCTCATCGCCAGGAGCCTGCCAGCGCAGTGAAAAATCGCTGTGGCCGCTCCATGAATTAAAGAGACCTGTATAGTTAATGGACTCACGGCGGAAGTAATAGCCGAGTTTGTAATTAAAATTGACAGCGAGACTGAAGTTTTTCCAGCTAAATGTGTTGAGGAAGTTTCCAAAGAAGACAGGTTGTGCGGAGCCGCTGAAAACAAGATCCTGAATTTGTGTTTTGGCGCCTGTAATCTGTGCATAGTTTACCGAAGGCAGCCCGTCAAGAAATCCCTGCGGGTTTCCATTTGCATCGAGACCGGCCCAAGGATAACTTAGAATGCCATAGAGGGGTTTTCCGGGGAAGGGAGAAATGGTGCCGCCGCTATTGATGTAAACACTTCCCTGAGTGCTTTGCTGGAAATAGTCTGTTACCCTGTTGTCATTATAATTGAAAATGAGTGTTTGCTGCCATTTGAACGCACGGTCTATTGCCGTGCAGTTGAGTTCGAGGTCAAGGCCTTTTCCTTTCATGGCGGCGATATTCCTGATCAGCACATTTCCGACACCTGTTGTATAATCAACCGGTGCAGGGCCAAAGAGGTCGAGACCCCGTTTATGATACCATTCAATGCTGCCGCTGAAGCGACCGGAATTGTGTTCAAAATCAAGGCCGATATTGAACATTTTCACTCTTTCCCAACGGAGGGAAGGATTGGCCACCTGTGAAATAACTGCAAAGGGCAGGTTGGTAAATTGTGCCGTAGTAGTGTAGCGGATAACTGTAACCGCAGACCGGCTGTTGTCCACATTGCCGCTGAATCCGAGTGTGCTTCTAAGTTTGAGCATCCGAAAGAAAGCGGGGTTAAAGAATTTTTCATTGCTGATGTTCCAAGCTGCACCAGCCGACCAAAGCGGCACTCCTTTTTCATTGGCGTTTACACCAAAGAGGTTGGAAGCATCTTTGCGGATGCTTGCCGAAACCGTGTACCTGTTCCGAAAGGTGTATGAGGCATTGCTGTAGGCAGCAACAAAGCGGTTGAGTATTTCTGAACGGCTGTTCCCGGAAGGGATGAAAGCGGAAGCGCCTGTGATAAAATGAGGATAGGGATTTACCGGGTCCACGTTTGCGGAAGTTCCGAGTTGCGGGTTGTAACCATACAACTGGTAAGATTCCGATTTTGTTCTTGCCTGTCTTATTTCTGCCCCGGCGATTGCCGCAACAGTATGGGGGCCTTGTGAAAGTGTATAGTTAAGCTGTGCTTTTGCATTGTGGGCAGACAGGCTGCTGTAGGAGCGGCCTAGGATTCCGCCCAGGGGAACATTGTATTTTACGATACCTGTTGTTCTGTTTAGCTGGCTGAAACGATTGATGAGGTCGCGGGCAGCAAAGCTGCCGATGTCACGCAGGTTTTCCAGATCTGTTTTTTGCTGTTCATGCTGGTAGGTTACCGCCAATGAAAGCCCTGGCCCCAGCCGGTATTCTGCATTTAGAACGGCTACCCGCTGCTGCATTGCCGAATGTGTTCTGTTGTACCTGTAATCTTCCAGCGGATAGAATTTCCAGTCTAGCAATTTACCGGCACCGGCTGTATCTATGTATGGCTGACGGTTCATATAGAGCGGAAGCGGCTGACCGAGTTCGTCTGCAAGACGTGCATAGGGATATAGTCTTTTGCCTGCAATGTTCAGGGACGTGTGATCTGCTTTCCCAGTTTTGTTGTTTGCCCCTGTCATGAGTAAAGATGTCCGGATGGTAAGTTTTGCAGAGGGGCGGAATGTGTTTTGCAACCGCCAGTTGAAGCGGTCGTATGCTGCTGAGAGTTCGTTGTTGTTTTTATCGAAGGATGCAGATAGGAGCCAGCTCATCATCCCTGCACTGCCGGAAGCGCCGAGGTTGTATTGCTGCGTGAAAGCATTCCGGAGAAAATTACGTTGATAATCGCTCCGCCAGTCATATTCTTTTAACTGCTGAATGTGCTGCACTGCCTGTTCCTGTGTGAGCTGGCCTCCAGCTCTTTTTATCAATGTTTCGACAACAGGAGAAAGAAACGGCCTGCTGATATTATTTACCTGGTTGTTATAAAAACCCCTGCCGAAAAGAAACTGTTCCACATCAATGAAATCGCTGACGCTGATTTGCCGCAGGGAAAACAGGTCCGGTTTTTCGGTGATGATGATATTGCTGCCAGCGGTAATGCTGAAGGGCTGGCCTTGTTTTGCTTTTTTGGTGCTGATGACGATGACGCCGTTTCCGGCCCTGGTGCCCCAGATGGAAGCTGCAGCCGCATCTTTGAGGATGGTGATGGATTCAATATCATTGGGATTGATATTAGCAATGTCTCCCTCATAGGGAAAATTGTCGAGAACGATGAGCGGCGCTTTTGAGCCATTGATAGAACTGAGACCCCTGACCATGATGCCGGGACGGTTTGGGTGTTTATCGAAGAGTACTCCATTGGTGAGGCCTTCGAGACGATCGAGAATATTGAGCCCTGCCTGAAGGTTTAGTTTTTCATTGTCCAATTTGGTGAAAGAACCGGTTGCTCTTTCCCGTGGAATTTCCTGATAGCCGGTGGAGAGGGTGACGGACTGGAGGGTGGTCGCTTCCCTGTGCAAGGTGACCGTTATCGGGTCGTGAATGGTCAATAGTGAATGGTCAATGGGAAGTCGTTTTAATTCGTAGCCTGTTGCACTGATGAGAAGAGAGTCGAACTGGTTTGGTCTTGAGTCGTGAGGGGTGAGGGGTGAATGGTCAATGGTGAATTCACCGTGGCGGTCTGTGATGACGGATTGTTTTGTGCGGTTGTGGGTGATAGTGGCGGCGGGGATAGGTTCGCCGTCTTCATTGATGACCTTTCCTTTGATGTTTATTGGCTGGCACATGCTGAGGAAAGGGAGCAGCAGGGCGAGCAGGCAAGCTGTTGGTTTCATTTGTTGATGTTTTGGCCCCCTATGGTCCCCGCAAGGGGGACAAGAGAAGGTCGTTTAAAGGAGTTAGTTTGGCCCCCTCTCGAACTATGTTCCTTCCCTCGCGGGAACCCCGCAAGGGGGAGAACAGAGGAGACTTTAAAGAAGTTAGTTTACTACTGTTTTTGTTTTGCATAGCCGGGTTATACCGGGTTTTTGGGTTTTTGTGCCCAGCGGGAATTGATGAGGTGTGATTCTTTGTGAAGGCGGTTTTTCATTGCTGATAAGTTTTTGTGGTGATGGTAGTAGAGCGGATGAGTTGTTCCTGATAGTGCAGTGAGGTGATACAAAGCAGCCAGGTGTTGGTGCGGAGCCATTGGCGCAGTTCGGTGCTGCTGGCGATCTGTTTGCGGCAAACCCAGCAATGGCGAAGGGCTTTGTATGCTACCAGCGAAGCCTGTTGTATGCAGCGCAAATACTTAAAGGCATAGCGGCGAAGCAGGCTGTGGTATTGCTTAATGAATGCTTTCCAGGTTGTGAATAGTTGGGTGTTCATTTATAGTCGGTAGTTAATCGTGAATAGTGAATGGTCAATGGCGAATAGTCAACTAAAGAAGGATTGGACTGCATTGACCGGGTTGCTAAGGGGCCTCCGGCACTTTGTGCCAGCCTCCCTCTTTTATCGGTACAGGCTCTCCAGAGGGGTTAGACCTCCCCCGGCACTTCGTGCCACACCCTCCAGCGGGGGCTAAACCGGGTTCTTGGGTTTTTGTGGCCAGTGTGAGTTTAGCAGGTGGAGTTGGTTGTTGAACTCCCATCCCTTAAAGGGGTGTAAAGGAATAAGCTGGTTGTTTTGATATGAATTGTACATCGGTTAAGGGTTAATGGTTGCTATCTGATATGACAAGGGTTTGCATTTCTCTTTGTGCGGGTTCGATAACAAGGCCAAGCGGGAAGAGGTATTCATTGAGCCATTCTATGTTGCGGGATAAGTTTCCCGGAAGGGAAAGGTTTGTATTTTCCGGCCAGCCGGTTTCGTTTACAAAGACGGGAACGGGTGGCATGCCGGGAGCAAATGCATTGAGCCAGTTAATAAAAAAAGAGAGTGTGTATTGTTTGAGCGGCACTGAGGTTGCCGGTGTTTTATGTTTTGTCCTATTTGCTGATATCTCCTGCAGGGGGCGAATGACGTAGCAGTGCATTGCTCTTGTTTCGAGGCGGATGTTTAACTCCAGGTACCGGGCAAGGTCCTGCTTCATGATCTCTTTTGCTTTGCCGAGGGGAAAAGTGGCCGGCACTGTGAGTTCGTAACTGAAGCAAGCCTGTGTTTGCCAGTCCTGGCTATGTTGGGCAGGTGGAAAGAACCGGCAGCTGTCTTTAACCAGCAGGAATATGCGATTTTGGAAATGGTAGTTGTATGTCCAGGCTATAAGATCGAGAACGGGTCGGTTGATGTGCCAGATGCGAAGGGAGGTGCTGTCTGCATTATTGCTGATGCCTGAACCACTGAGCATGCCGGACAGGTGGCGGGTGAACAGGGAGCGGAAAAGCAGTTGCTCCTCTGTTCCGCCGTTGCCGGAAAGCAAGAGGGGTTTGTTTCTGTCGAAGCTGAGAACATCCTGCTTCAGCGGCAGGCGAAACGGAGAACCTGACAAGGCTGCATTGATGTTATGCTTTGTGGCATGACCGCCACCTGTAATGGCCAGCACTTTGCCGGAGGCGGTTAGCCAAACCTGATGGGGCAGGATTGTATGCGGAAAATATTGACTCAGCAGTGAATCTTCTGCAATAACAGGAATGCATGAACGGGCAAAAACTTTATTCCGTTTTCTTAGGGCTTGCATTTTTTCACCTGACTCCCGGGCAATAAGAAAAATGTTTACCCTTCCTGTAAATTCCTGCTGAAGGCTATCGAGGCGGGGCAACTCTGCGATGCAGGCACCGCACCAGGTGGCGAAGAAATCGAGAATGATGAGGGGAGAGCCGGGAGACGTGAGGCGGGAGTCGTGAGTTGTGAGCCGGGATGCGGGAGACTGGCCCTTTGAAAAGCTAAGGACTGGTTGCAAACCGGAAGATGCCGGTTGCAGTGCAGCGGTTATGGATGCAAGAACGTTAGCCGGAAGGGTATCGCCGGGTTGCAGGGGTTGGGGTTGAGCGAAGCAGAATGTTGCTTGAAATAAGAAACAAAACAACAAGTAATACAACCTACTAGAAGAATAAAAGTACATAAAATAAGACGTGGGTTAGTCCTTATTGTCTCCGCGGGCTGCAACACCCTTGACTACTAATAAGAACGCCCACGCCTAAACGTGAGCGATTTACCTTACTTCCTGTAGTCAATGAAAAGTTGCAGATTTCGGAGACAGGAATAAAGCAAATACGCTACAATTATTTTATGTTGGTATTTGCGAAATTAAATTCTAAATCTTCCTTTAAATATTTATTTTTTAATTTCAAAAAGTCATTTATGTGACTATAAAAGTATAGTAAATGATTTTAAAAATCAAAATAATGACTTATTTAATCATACTGCTATAAAAATCAAGAAATTATGATTGGCTAATTTCGTCTCGCATCAATTATATGACGAAAATGAGCAAGAAGTTAATTAATAGGCTCAGGGTAGTTTTAGCTGAAAAAAACAGAACAAATAAATGGCTTGCGGAAAAAATAGGCTTTAACCCGAGTACAGTTTCACGTTGGGTTAATAATAAGCAGCAGCCGACTCTTGCCACTTTTCGTGAAATAGCAACAGTTTTGAATGTGGATGTGAAGGATTTGATTGAGTCAAGTAAGAGTAAGTGAGTATTCTTTCTGCTACCGTAAGTCTTAGATTTTCTATTGATTATTGGGACATGGTGGTGGAAGGGATTTGGGGTGATTTAGAAGTAGCTTTTAAAGATGAAAAGACTGCCATTGAAAAATTATCTAAATCTTATACAAAGATCATTTTTGAAAGCGGGTCAAATTTCAGCTTCCATTGAACTAACTCCTCATTTGTTGAAAACATCTCACCAATTGCCGCTAACCTAGCTCTATCAAAAACAACCCCTGCTTCATACTGAGCAACACGAAGGTTAACATCTGATAAATGATGAGAGGTTACAAAAACTCGTATTGGCTCAACATAACATATCGGGTTAAACCATTTGGATAGTTTATTAAGAGTAAGGTCATTGAGTTTTGTATCCCAATCATTACCACAAGCACATTGTCCAATTAAGAAAAATTTTCCTGCCCTTTTGTCTGGCATTTCCTTCCATACTACAAAATCCAGCCCTTCATCGCCTGTCGTCAGTGGATCACCACCCAAAGCTGGATCATGGCCCCACAAAAATTCATTTGTTCTTTCAGCAACTTTTTCCATTGCCAGCTTAAATTTTGTTCCAATATCTTCATCTCTTGGCGATCCGACATGTATTGATTCACTCAAACATCCCAAATACAGCTTAACTAAAGTTGCTGACAACCGCTCAAAAGTCCTGGGAAGCTTTACATTATCGCCGCTTGTAATATTGGGAGCCGTTGAAATTGCAAGGCAAAATTCGTAAACACCGCTCTTACTCGGATGATAAATTATTTGGCCTTCGTTTAAGTTAAATGGATACGCCCCTCCCATAACCCTTTCTCTGCGTTGTATCTCCTCAGTAATCTGGCCAGTTGATGTATCCAATATTACATCCGTTTCATGCCACTGTTGATTAATCTCAACTCCATCAGGACGGAAGTCATCTAAAGCACCAGAAACCCTGTCATCATAAATGCCTGCATCGACAACAGCTGAAGTCTTAAGAATTGCTGCGAATTCCGTTTGATCTGTATTCTTTATGATGCGTTGTTCCTGATGTCGATTTTTATACGGATCATTTGTCATCATAATCTGGATTTACAACCTCCCTTAATTTTTTTTCTATCTCGCCAGCACTTCTTTTATTTTTTAAGGCTAGGTCAACAACTGACGCTGCAATCTCAATCGAAATATCATCTTCGGCCAATCCAGACAATAAATCCGACTGTATTTCCCGAACTTGAGCGAGTCCAGTCCTAAGTCGTTCTTCCAAAGGTTTAGTTAACCGGATAATATCATCAAGAGAACGCCCTTGCTCCAGCATTGTCACTTTTTCAGGATCTACTAAAGCAGAAGCCAATTCGCCGAGCTCACGAGAGTCTGTAATTGCAGAGTTTTGCCCTTTCCCTTTGTCACCGAACATTGACTTGGCAACCAACCCAGCTTTCTTTAGATTTTTTTTCGGAATCGGATTTTTCTTAGGTTCATCATCTGGAAGGTCAAGAAATCTTCTTGTTGTTGAATATTGTAAAATCGTATAAATCCAAGAAAAAGGATACTCCGTTACACTACCACGACCTTTTCTGATGCTATCTTCCGGTCTAAAATCTCCACTTTCTACTAATTGCTGAACAAAATAGAATCCCTCTAGAAGTCGATTTATTGTCTTATGATGATCGCCTATCATAAGCGCAATATCTGTCAATGGCAAATTGCTTTCTTGAACTACCTGAGCAACCCATGCCGCTTTCGCATAAGAATCCCATGGTTGAGAAGAAGCAATATGTCTTACCCCTAAATAAGATAGTAATGCCTTCTTATCCTTGTTATCATCAAAAATGATAACAGGTACCGGATCTATTGTTTTAGAGCCATGGTTCTTCCAAAGATCCTGATATTGGTTTGTTCTCTTAATTTGACGGGATGCCCGATCGTCCCCGGTAATAATTAAACATGCCGCTAATCTTCGGTTACCTTCAATAACAGTGTAATGTTCTCCATGCTTGTCTTTACGGCAAACAATTGGCTCCGCATCAAAATAGCCATTAACCGCAAGAGAGCTCAATACATCATCTACACCAAACTTTTCTACAATCTTATCCAAAATGTCAGCTTGGCTGGAACTACTTCCCAGCGAACCAAATCGAGGGTTGTTTTTATCTAATAGTAGAAACTTAAGTTCGATTCTATCATGCTTAAGCTCCTTTAAGTCCAAAAGTTCTGGCTTTTTTGACTTACTTTGCGACCTCACATTTACCTGTATTTGAGGTTGCTTTTTGGCTGAAGTCTTTGACGCTTTTGCTTTCGCCATAGGGAATTAATTTTACCAAATATCGGGAATAGCTTTGACGACCGCTTTAAAAAGTGGTGGCGGTACTGCATTTCCAATTACCTTGTATTTCATTTCTAGGGAAACCGTATCGGGAAACTCGAACTTCTTATCAAAACCTTGCAGTAGAGCCGCCTCTCTATATGAAAGGCGGCGTGCAGGATCATCAGTACTAAATGTCCATTTATCTTTCCCTAGCTTGATTAGTTCAGGACTACCTGGATACAAAGGGATATGGCGCATATTACTCACAATTGTTTTAGATGGTTCATTCCAATTTCGTCTTCGGTCTCTTGATAAATAATACCAATGAAACTTATCCGTACAAAATTCCCCTAAAGGCCATTTTGGTAAATGACCGATTACATCACGTTGAGTTATAAAGGGCTTTTTTACAGATACGCCAAATTTTGGAACAGGAAATTCATATTCTAAATCTATATCTGTTCTTATACCTACGATAAAAATGCGCTTTCTCTCTTGAGCGACTCCATAATGCGCAGCGTTTAATACTGCCCATTTAACTTTATAACCTGCTAACCTAAATCTTGTAATTTGGTTTTTTAAAAGATGATCAAAATCAGCTCGTTTCATCCCTGAGACGTTTTCCACAACAAAAGCTTTGGGTTTAATATAACGCAATGCTCGATCAAATTCCCTATACAGATAATTAATCTTACGATCAGGATCCCGTGCGCCGCCTTGGCTAAATCCCTGACATGGGTAACAGCCAACTAATAAATCAGATTTTGGAAACTTCAAAATATTAGAGACATCACCGACTACAAAATCTGTATATGGCAAATTATGATTATATACTTCGGCTGCATACGAAAGCTTGTCATTAGCTAAGAGGATATCGAAACCAGCTTTGTGAAGTCCAAAGTCTGACCCTCCACAGCCACTAAACAGTGAAACAGCGGTCGGCATTTAATGGGTAATTTGGTATGTAAAATAATACAAAGATAATAGAATAGCGATACTTTACTGATTTTCAAGGCAATGCTTTTGCCCTTTAACCGGAGTTATTGATTCTGATCTTTCATCTAATATTATCGAAAGAGGCTGGCGGCATCGGCAAAAAGCAGAACGCAGGTCAAGTTTTTAGGGGCGAATATGGTTATGACTATGATAAAAAAATTTAGAATAGGAATAGACCGTTTTTTAACGGTTGGGGGTACCGTTTAAAAACGGTGTGGCTGTAAGCTCCACCGATTGAAGCTAGTATGTGATTGAAAACCATTCCCTCCAGAAAGAATCGGGGTAAGCTCTCGAGAGGGGTACCTCCCCTATTTGAAAATGGTCTGTGATTGAAGCTCTTCCCCCTCAGGAGGTGGATAATTTGAAGGCCTATTATTGAATGGCGTAGGGCTTCCCTCCTGATATAACCGGGACAGGCTCACAGGAGGGGGATAATTGAGACCCTGATTTGCGGGTGGTGTAGAAATCTCCTTATGAATCAGCATTGAACAGGAATGGGATAATTTTATTTTTTTAGTTTCCCCTTTTTCTTTTTTCCAACCGTTTTCTTATTTTGTTTTTTTATCTCTTCTGCTTGTTCTGATTTCTTCAATTTTTTAACGGTAATATGTATTTCCGTTTTTTTCTTCTTTGGTTCCCTTTTTCCTTTCTTTGGACTTCCTTTTTTCTTTTTTGCAACTTTGGGTTTCTTATTGGAAGTTTCCTTGTCGCTTTTTATTTCATTTATTTTTTTTTCAAACAGCGCCACTTTGATATTTTCAGGATTTTTAATTAGCCCTTCGATATTCCAGCCGAATTTAAGGTTGTGCTTCTTACATAAATTATAATACTCTGTGGCTACTTGGATGGCATGTTGTAAATCCATAAGCTTGAAGGTTGACGATCAGGTTGCGCTAAGTATTACAGAAATTTTGAAGGGGCCAGAAAGAATTATTGACTATGGCAATAAAGGTAATTTTTTCGATTGCCGGGCTGTTACTATTTTTTTTAACCTAATTTCCTTTTTTTCATAATCACCCAGGTAGGCAGACATTAAACTTTTCCAAAGTTTGCCGTGGTTAGGAACATTGAAATGCAGCAATTCATGAACAATTACATATTCTCCTAATTCTTTGTCTATGTCCAGCAGTTCTTTATTGAAGTTCAGGTTGCCGTCTGTGGAGCAGGAGGCCCATTTGTTGGTCATGGGTCTTAATGCCAAAGATTTGACACTGATCTTCAATTTGTCTGCATATTCATGTACGCATGCCTTGAATTCCGCTTTGTCAATCCACTTTGCCATAACTACAATTTGAAAGCAATAAATAAATGGTTGAACAATTCGTCAATCAGATTGGCGGCTTTATCAATGTCGTCTTCTTCTGCAAGTAATGCGAAATAAACTGCTTGCCTAAGTTCTCTTAATTCCTTTTCGCTGGTTTTCCAGTTCGGATGATTGACAAATTCCTCTTTAATCTGTTTGGTAATTTCTTCTGAGTTGTTGATTTGTTTGTCAAGCAGGGCTCTGTAAATAAAGAAAGTCAAACTGTCAAAACCTTTTTCCTCCTGTTCTTTTTTTCGTTCCGTATCTTCTTCATAGAGCTTTCTGATTTCTGTTAATGCTTCCTGGGTACTTAATTGCCGGGTTTCATAATTTTCTTCTACCGCTTCTGCTCTTTCTTTCATTCCAATCAAAAAGGGATCGTCTGAATTTTCATCAGCAATTCTTTCTATACTTTTAATCAGGTTAATGATTTTAGTATTGTCATTGCCATTTTTCATTTTGATATATTCAATTGCATCTTCATTTACTTCAAAGTAATTATCATCAAACTGAGGGTAAGTGCCTGACACTTTACTTTGTACTAATTCATTTGTCTTGCGTTGAAATTCCCTGTCCACCTGGACCCTCTTTGCATATGCATTGCGAACTACCTGATAAATGGCTGAAAGTGTTGCATAGGTGTCAATGTATGGTCGCAGGAATTTGTCGGGAGAAATAATTTCATACAACATTTCTATTTCCTTAAAGAGTTTAAAAAACTCCTTACGTTTGGATTTGTCCCGGAAATGGTCAATCAGGTTATCGGTGTCTTTGTCATTAAAACCATGTTGTATCAACGCCAAATAAGGTGTCACATCTTTTTCCATCTTGCTTTGGAAAAGTTGTTTCAGCAGGTTGATGTCCTTTACAATCGCATTGATTTCATTGCTGTCAAATGCCAAGGCTTTTTCAAGGTTTTCAAAAATGCCCACAAAGTCCAACACAAAACCATGAGGTTTTACCATTTCCAATTCTTCATTCTCATACGGTCGGTTTACTCTTGCAATAGCCTGTAAAAGCGTATGGTCACGCATAGGCTTGTCTAAATACATTGCGTATAAAATCGGAGCATCAAAACCCGTCAATAATTTTTCGGTAACGATTAAAATTTTGGGTTGTTCATCGAGTTTGGTAAACTTCTTTCTGATTTCCTTTTCCCGCTTTGCATCGTTGTGATATGCTTTTAAATCTTCTGTGTCGTTATTGTTGCCAGTGTAAACAACTTCTGAATATTCGGATGGCAAATATTTATCTAACGCCTTTTTATACATAGCACAAGCAGGACGGTCAACACCTACTAAAAATGCCTTGTAGCCCAATGGCTCAACGTTCTCCTTGTAGTGTTTAGCAACATATTCAGCCACCTTATCAACTCGTTCCTTTCCTTTTAAAAAGTTCTTTGTGTTTACTGCACGTTCAAGAATTTTATTCAATTCATCAATGTCGTTTACTCCATATGCTTCTACCAAATTCAAAAACTCTTTTTCCAGAATTTCTTTTGGCACTAACAAATCATTTGGAGCCATGCCGTAGAAAAGCGGAAGCGTTGTTCCATCTTCTATACTGTCCGAAATGGAATACTTATGTAAATAACCCTGGTCATCGTCTATACCGAAAGTTTTAAATGTTCCCTTACCATAAACCGTTTTATCAACGGGAGTTCCGGTAAAACCTATGAATGTGGCATTGGGAACGGCTGCCATCAAAAAGTTACCAAGGTCTCCGCCTGTGGTGCGGTGTGCTTCATCAATTAACACATAAATGTTTTTGCGCAAACTCACATCTGCTGGCATATCTCTAAACTTGTGAACCATGCTCACAATGATGCCACGATATTCCTTTTTCAGTAGCTTTTGTAAATCCTGAATGCTTTCGGCTTGTTCTACATTGTTAACGCCAATAGAACCAAGATTTTTCAGCATTTGGTCTTCCAACTCGTTTCTGTCAATCATCAACAAAATGGTCGGCTTCTCGGCTTGTGGTGCTTTAAACAGCAACTCGGCTGTTTTAATCATGGTGTAGGTTTTACCGCTTCCTTGCGTATGCCAAACCAGCCCCCGTGTTTTTGCAGAATCTAATGCACGCTGAACTACTTTGTCAACGGCTGTTTTCTGGTGTTGCCGTAAAATGAATTTGTTGAGTTCTTCATTCTGCTCGGCAAACAGAATAAACTTTTTCAGCAGGTCAAGTATATGCTGTCGTTCACAAAACGATTTTACTTTGGCTTCAAGATTCCCAATCTCTTCGCTTTTCCAATTGAATATATTTCTTCGAATTGTATTCCAAGTTACGCCATATGAAAAGCCGATGCTTTCCGTTGCGGTGAATAACTGTTGCGGAACCATCAATTCAGGTGTTTCTCGGTGGTATCTTCTCAACTGGTCAACACCAATAGCAATAGCTTCATCCTTTGTGGCGTTTTTACATTCAATAACAACAACAGGAATGCCGTTGATTAGGAAAACAACATCTTCACGATTGGCATATTGTCCGTTAAACAAGTAAAACTCTTCCGTTATTTCAAAAATGTTGTTCGCAGGGTTTTCATAATCAATCAGCGTTAGGTTAAACTCTCGGTTTTCTTCTTTGCTGAAAAATGTATTTTCGCCCTGGAGATAGAAAAGAAAATCACGGTTGCCATGAATGGTTGGCAAAGGCAAATCGAGCAAACGCAACAAATCTTCTTTGCTGTCTTTGAACCTGGGATTGAACTCCTTTACCTTTTCAAAAAGTGTATCAGTAAAAAAACGACTGGCATTTTTGGCTTCCTCTCTAGGAGAGGCTGCCGAAGTATCAAAACTTCTGCGGCTTTCTGCTTCAGCTTGTTTCACAATAGTCCAGCCGATGTCATTCGCATATTTGATAATGCGGGCCTGAACGCTTTTATGTTCGGATGGCGTTGCCATTTCCTAAAAATAAAAAAGGAGACTGATAAATCAATCTCCTCAACTTCATTCTTCTAAAAAATTTTATTTAGCCAGAAGGCTCTCCATTGTTTCTTCTGAATATCTATTCAAATCTTTTTCAGTCACAATAAGCTTTGGCGCTTTTGAAAGCTCCAGTAAGCCCAAAGCGTTTTCGTAGGATTTGTACAGCTCTTTGTTCTGTGGCTTAGAAACTATAAAGTCAAAACGATAGTTATTGTGCTTAGCGTAGTCGTCCAACAGGTTTAAATAACCATAATTGATTGCCGATTTATCCTGGATGGCTTTTTCATCTGTTAAATCAAAGCTCAAAGGTTTTACAAAGTTGGTAGAGTCATTTTCCCATGCTAATTCAAACTTTAGCTCAATATTTCTATTTTTTACCTTTGTTTTAATAACCTGATTCCTGATGAATTTTTTTTCTAAGTCTTTATGCCTTTCAAAAATGTAGCTGGTGAATTTCCTGATCAGGAAATGTTCATTATGCCTGATTATTTCAGGCTTTTTAGTAATGATGCCCGGCAATAAGAGCCTGGAGAATTCGTCAACAAACTTTTCAATCTTATTTTCAAGGGTTCCATCTGTTTTTCTTCCGGATACATTTACCGGTTCCTGAAACTGCAGCACCGTGGCATCTTCCGGGAGAATTACACTGTTGATATATTTTTTAAAATCTGTTTTGGAGTTTAGTGAATGATACAGAGATTGATTTTCAAACTTCAGTTTTTTTTCAATGGACTTTACCAGATAATTATAGACAGTCTGGTCAAAGTCGGGGTAGATTGCTTTGAGCCTGTGGGCATTGCCAGCGACAAACTCCAATTTCTCTGTTTCCGGGAACCGGAAGAGAATAGCCACATTAATAGCCTCGCCCAGCACCAGGGAGTGCCTGTACTGCAAAACGCTATATGTAAATGGAGTGGTCATCAGATAAAACTTTTTAAAAGGGTGACAAATTTAGCTGAATTTTGTTTAGCCTCCCTAAGCCATTTCTTTATTAATAAATGACGGTCCCTGCTGAAGCCCTGGTTGCCAAGTTGCTGAAAATAAGGATGTAAGTTATTAACGTTTAGCGTTCTCAAATATTCTCCGAAAGTGTTAAAATACTCTTTTTTGGTGGCTTTTTTTGCATGCCGGAGGTAATTCCAGCAAATGTGGTATCGGGAAAAGCGATCATCCCACTGGCCGCTATGAAATTGGGTGATAGTGTCATCATCTATCATAAAGGCCTGTTCATGATCAATGAGCCAGGCTGACCTGGATTTTACCAACAAATTAGGGCGGCCATCACCCCTGTCCGGGTTTCGGATCAGGTTGTCAAAGCCGTATAGTGTATCCAGTTCAATCATTTTAGCCGCCTGGTATTTCTTAAATGCCGGGTTGAATAAGTAGTTGCCTTCAATCAGCTCCGTGGCAAATTTTACCCTGTCATCAGCATGATCAAAAGCCTGCTGTCCATCAGCACCATGAATGCTCATTTGAAAATCCATATCCATTTCAATCAATGCTGCCTCCGGCACCGGCAAATCAAATTCTTTTGCCAGGGCATAGCCCAGTACTTCATTGGTAACGGAATCCCTGTTTTGTACCAACTGCCCATCAAACATTTTGACCACAAAAGGTTTAACACCCTGTGACGTTTGCACCAGCACCGACCAGGGTTTGGTTCTGCCACCTTTTTCTATGATCCCATTGAATGATATGGCTCTGTAAACCGGTAGCATGTTTAATTAACTATTTCATACAGTATTAATCAGTGTTTTTAGGTTTTTCCAAATTCGTTCATCCCAATAGTTATGTGCGGTTGGCGAAGTGGATGGTGCCACAAAGAACTGAGTAGTTCCAAGTCTATATGATTGCAAGCCGTAATTTACATTTTGTGCAGCATAGTATGCCTTTGCTGCTTCTTTGCCGTTAAAGCAAACGAAGTGTGGTTTGAATTCTTCTATCTTCTTTTTAAAACTAATAATGTCATATATAATGCTCCCCAAAATTAGGACAGGTGGTTAAGATATATTTTTTCATCTTAA
>CAYTGN010000035.1:0-30785 GCA_964437415.1 uncultured Chitinophaga sp.
TGGTTTGAATCCAATCCGGATCACAGGTAACAGGCCGTTTCGAAAGAAGCGGCCTGTTTTTTATGATTAATCTTTATCTTAGAGATCGTATTGACCCGAAGACCGATCCCCACCCGCTGAATGCTTCTGCCCGTTGAAAACTGCCACCAATAATTTCATCACCATTTAAACATTCCAGCATGGAACAAACCCCTTCAACCGCCGCTACTATAAACTGCGAATGGTGCAGCAAACCTATGAACAGCGATGCCATTCGTTGCCCTTCCTGCAACAAACTGCGAAAGGACATCCAAAAGGAAAAAACACTTTGTTATGCTTTGGGAGGCGCCGGGTTTGTACTTACCCTCATCAGCCTGCTGACAAGAAAGTCGGCATCAAGTTCTGATTTTGGATATTTCTACGGACAGCAAAGTCCTGACAATACTACCAGCACCATATTTCTTGTGCTGGGTATTCCCTTTGTAATAGCAGGGATCTATTTTTATTCAAAGGTCAGCAAGAAACTAAAAACCTGGTGGTGGTATTAAATCACATTCCGGGTAATCTGAAGCTGTCCAAGAAGGCATTGATCTTTGGTTCAGGCAGTTCGTTTTGGCTGTAAGCAAATAGTACACCGATGAATTTTCCATCGGTCCATGCTTTTACTTTCCAGTTGTTCTTGCCTCCGTCTTTCCAGTAGTCAATTACCCCGGTAGTGTTTGTAGCATTATTCAGTTTGTGGCCTTTGCCATAGCCTGCGGCTGATTTGATTTCAAAATCAAGCTTCAGGTAATCAAGATAGGATATCATGAGTTCCTCCGCTTCTGCAAGATCATTCACCTGTTCCAGCAGGCGGATGCAGATAACCCCGCAGGTGACATCACCGGTTTTGCATTGCGCCGTATAAACAGTAGAAGAATCTTCGCTATGATCAATGTCAAAACGACCCGGGTCACAAAACATATATACCGAGCATCCGGAATTGCTGACAGCATATTTTTTTAGGGTTTGTGCTTTACCGGCACCCGCCATGCTTAAGAAAATACTTACAAGTATTAAGGCTCTCATATTCGTTTCCTTTATTATGCAGGTTAAATATACATAAAGACAGGCTGCTTTTGCCTGACTGAACCATTCCTGTAGAAAACGAGAATAGTTGAGGCGCTGAAAGCCTTTCTCACTTATCTTTAGCAACCATTTTCTTTGTCCTATCATTTTTTTCACACTTCAATTGCAATCACATGAGGTATTTACTGGCCACTTTCCTGGCTGTATTTTCATTGACAGCTTTTTCACAAACCGGCGGGCAGCCTGCTCAAAAAGCCAACTATGCTCTCGCCGCCCGTTTTTCACCCGCCAAAGTAGGCAAGATGCTCTTCAGCACCAGTGTTGACCCGCATTGGCTCAAACTCAGCGACCGCTTCTGGTATGTGTATGAGACAAGAGAAGGCAAGTATTGGTATATCGTAGATGCAGCCAAAGGCACCAAACGGCAACTGTTTGACAACGCCAAGCTCGCTGCGGAGATCACTAAAATTGTCAAAGATCCATTTGATGCCCAGCATCTTTCCATTGCCAATTTAAAATTCACCAAAGATGAGAACAGCATCACTTTTGAAGTAAAAAGCACATTAGATGCTGAGAAAAAGGACACGGCTGCAACATCAAGACAAACGGGGGGAACAGGCCGGAGAGGTGGCGGAGGCGCAGCAGGCACTTCTTCATCAACGGATAAAAAGATGTTTTACTTTGAATACAACCTCCAAACCGGTGTGCTCACTGAACTGAAGGATTATGAAAAGCCGAAAGACAGGATGAACTGGGCCTCTTTTTCACCCGACCAGCGGTTTATTATTTTTTCAAAAAAGCATAATCTCTACTGGATGGACAGCGCCAATTACCGCAAGGCGCAGATCAAAGAAGATGACAGCACTATTGTTGAACATCAACTGACGTTTGACGGCGAAGAAAATTACAGCTATGGTGGTGGCGGCAATGAAAACAATGTGGACAAGGAAAAAAATAAGGATAAAAGAAAATCAGCCTTCATCATGTGGTCGCCTGACGGGAAATATTTTGCGATGTCCCGGACCGACAGCCGCAAAGTGAAAGACCTTTGGGTGATCAATCATGTGGCTGATCCACGTCCCACAATTGAAACCTACAAATACCAGATGCCGGGAGAAAAAGAAGCCCCCATCCGTGAACTGCATCTTTTCAATTTTGAAAACAAAACAAAAAAGCAGATCAAAGTAACGGCATGGAAAGACCAGGAAGTGGGCACATGGACGGCACCACCACTTCAAAAGAACAGGGATGATGAGAACAGGGCCAGCATCTGGCAGGGCACCAATGATAAATTCTATATCAACCGCACCAGCCGCGACCTGAAACGGATTGATGTGTGTGTCGTGGATGTGAACAGTGATTCTGCCAAAACTTTGATTGAAGAAAGACTGAATACCTACGTGGAAGTGCGACGCATCGGATTGGTGAATGGCGGCAAGGAACTCATTCAATGGAGTGAAAGAGATGGCTGGGCCCATTTTTATTTATATGATGAAAGCGGCAAACTAAAGAACCAGATCACCAGCGGCCCTTTTCATTGCGAAGAAATTGAAAGCATTGATGAAAAGAACAGGGTGCTCTATTTCACCGCCAATGGCCGTGAACCGAACGAAGACCCTTACTATAACCATCTTTACCGTGTCAATTTTGACGGCACCGGTTTGAAATTGCTCACCGCAGCGGGTTTTGATAACAACAGCAGCATGGATGATAACAGCCGCTATTTCGTCAATACTTATTCAAGGGTGAACACGGCGCCTGTTTCGCTGCTGCAGGATAATACCGGCAGAACCATCATGCAATTAGAAAAAACTGACATGAGCGGTTTGACGGAAGCTGGTTACCAGTATCCCACACCTTTCAAAGTGAAGGCTGCTGACGGCATCACTGATCTCTATGGGGTAATGTACAAACCATTCGATTTTGACAGCACAAAAAAATATCCCATCATCGAGTATGTATATCCGGGCCCGCAAACAGAGGCTGTAAACAAATCCTTTGGCCGCAGCATGGACAGGGTTGATCGTTTGGCGCAACTAGGTTTTGTTGTGATCACTGTAGGCAACAGGGGAGGGCACCCGTCAAGAAGCAAATGGTATCACAACTATGGCTATGGCAATCTCCGTGATTATGGCCTCGCTGATAAAAAAGCAGCGGTGGAGCAGCTCAGTTATCGCCACTCTTTTATTGATCCGGACCGTGTCGGCATTCATGGACATAGCGGTGGTGGTTTCATGAGCACCGCAGCGATGCTGGTCTACCCAGATTTCTTCAAAGTGGCGGTGAGCAGCGCCGGCAACCATGAAAATAATATTTACAACCGCTGGTGGAGTGAAAAACACCACGGCGTGAGGGAGCAGGTGAGTGATAAAGGCGATACCAGTTTTGTGTATAATATCGAACGCAATGCAGCGCTGGCACAAAACCTGAAAGGACGTTTGATGCTGAGTCATGGCGATATTGACAACAATGTGCATCCTGCCAACACATTGCGGATGGCAGATGCACTGATCAAAGCCAATAAGCGTTTTGAACTGGTGGTACTTACTGGTCAACGGCATGGCTTTGGCAGCATGACAGAGTATTTCTTCTGGAAGATGGCAGATTATTTCACCTGCCATCTTTTAGGAGATTGTAACCCGCCGGTGGATATACAGGAAATGAATAAAGAGATAGAAAGAAAGCGATAAACACTTATATCGCAAAGGCGCCACGTCGCAACACTGGGAATATTTTCCTGTGCCTGCAACGTGGCGTTTTTTATTGGTTTGTTTTTAAACACAAGACACGTAGGCACGGAGTTAAATAACCTGGTGTCTTTGCGTCTTAACGGCTTTGCGTGAAATTATCTCTCGCTACGTTTCTCTTTTCCTATTTTTATCTCTTAGCCCATATCACTTAGCTTTGCCAGCATGAACACTACGTTTAAGTATGGCATTGACCGGCTCAGCACCGGAACAGCCATAGCGATAGCTGCCGGGAAAACCAAAGGAGTGCTGGATCAAACGGCCATCCAAAAAATACAGGCCAGTCACCAGCATGTAAAAGATATTGTTGCCAATAATAAAACCGTATATGGTGTCAATACGGGTTTTGGCATCCTGGCCAATACCGCTATTTCTGCAGAGGACACAGCAACGCTTCAATATAAAATATTGCAAAGTCACAGTGTAGGTGTTGGTGACCCGATCCCGGTAGAAGTGGCGAAGATCATGCTTATCACCAAAGTGCATGCACTGGCACAGGGATTCAGCGGTGTGCAGTTGTCAACCATCGAAAGGATTATATGGCATATTGAAAACGATGTGATTCCCATGGTACCGGAAAAAGGAAGTGTGGGAGCCAGTGGTGATCTTGCCCCATTATCGCATTTGTTTCTGCCATTGATAGGGTTAGGAGAAGTTTTTTTTAAAGGTTCAAGGCACAAGACACAAGATGTATTGCAACAATTTGGTTTATCATCTATACAACTTGGCCCAAAAGAGGGATTAGCTCTTATTAACGGCACACAGTTTATTTTATCTTTTGCTGTAAAAGCTGTGCAGCGGATGCATAATTGCCTCGAAGCGGCTGATATCATCGGCGCTATGAGCCTCGAAGCATTGACAGGCACCAAAGCCCCTTTTGATGAACGGTTGCATGAACTCAGACCCTTTGCCGGGAATAAATTGGTGGCGCAACGCTTACGTTTATTGCTAAAAGATTCTGACATTATGCAAAGCCATATGGATTGCGGCCGTGTGCAGGATCCCTATTCCCTGCGTTGCATGCCGCAGGTGCACGGCGCATCAAGAAATGCATGGCTGCATTTAAAAGAGCTGACCGAAACCGAACTGAATGCTGTGACAGATAATCCCATCATTCTTTCAGCGGATGATACCATCAGCGGAGGCAATTTTCACGGTCAGCCTTTGGCATTGCCACTGGACTATGCCTGTTTTGCTGCTGCGGAAGCAGGCAATATTTCTGACCGACGTTGTTATTTATTGCTTGAAGGAAAATGGGGGCTGCCGATGTTACTGATGAAAGACGTGGGATTGAACAGTGGCTTCATGATACCGCAATACACAACCGCTGCATTGGTCACTGAAAATAAAACACTGTGTTTTCCTGCAAGTGCCGATAGCATTCCTACTTCGCTGGGACAAGAAGATCATGTGAGCATGGGCAGCATCAGTGGCCGAAAACTGAACCGTGTATTAGATAACTTAGAGTTCATTTTAGCAATTGAATTATTATCCGCCTGCCAGGCAATAGAATTCCGCCGTCCGCTGAAGAGTTCTGCATTGCTGGAGTTTGCTCATGATTATGTGCGGCAGTTCGTTGGCTTTGCATCTGAAGACCGCATTTTTGCGGATGATATCAACAAAGTAGCGGGGTTGATCAAAGATTTTAGTTTTGTAGAGAGGGTGAATGAATTTGCTGTCAACCGCAATGTTGTTCTGAACAGTGGCTTCACACTTTTTCAACTGTAGGACAGTTGTCATGCCGAGGAACGAGGCATCTCAGAGACTATACTATTAAACACTAACTATCTTTGAACAAATAAAACAGATTATACGCCATATGACTACTACAACCCAACGCTACGACGCCATCAAATACAAAACTCCAACCGGCAGCCGGCTCAACTGCAAAGGATGGATACAGGAAGCGGCATTAAGAATGTTATTGAACAATCTTGATCCCGAAGTGGCGGAACGTCCCGATGATCTGATCGTTTACGGTGGCCGTGGCAAAGCTGCAAGAAATTTTGAAGCCCTCGACAATATCATCAAAGCCCTCAAAGTGCTGGAGAATGATGAAACATTACTCATCCAGTCAGGCAAACCGGTAGGGATTCTTAAAACACATAATGATGCACCAAGGGTGCTGATCAGCAACTCACAGCTTGTGCCCAAATGGGCCACCTGGGAACATTATGATGAACTGGAAAAGAAAGGCCTGATGATGTATGGACAAATGACCGCCGGTTCATGGATCTATATCGGAAGCCAGGGTATTGTTCAAGGAACATACGAAACTTACGCAGCTATTGCCGATAAACACTTTTCCGAACAATCGGAGTCCAGGAACCCCTTGAGGGGGGGCAGTGGGGCCGGATCATTGAAAGGCACACTCAATGTCACGGCTGGTCTTGGCGGCATGGGCGGCGCACAGCCATTAGCCATTACGATGAATGAAGGGGTCGCATTAATTGCGGAAGTAGAAGAGTGGAGAATTGACAAGCGGTTAGAGACAAGATACCTTGACGAAAAATACACTGATATTGACGAGGCCATTGATACTGCTTTGAAATATAAGAAAGAGGGAAAGGCCATCAGCATTGCTGTCTTGTGCAATGCTGTGCATTTGCTCGAAAGATTACTGGAAAGAAATATTATTCCTGATACATTGAGCGACCAGACATCTGCCCATGACCCGCTGATCGGCTACTGGCCGCATGAGATTTCTTACGAACAGGCCAAAGTGCTTCGTGAACAAAACCCGCAGCAATATATTGACTACAGCTACCGCAGCATGTACCGTCATGTGCAACTGATGCTGCAACTGATGGACAAAGGCGCTATCACTTTTGATTATGGCAACAACATTCGTGCAAGAGCCCAGGAATATGAGCAGAAGCATGGCACCGGCTCACGACTCACGACTCACGACTCCTTCGGTTTCCCCGGCTTCGTTCCTGCCTACATTCGTCCGCTGTTTTGCGAAGGCAAAGGCCCTTTTCGATGGGCAGCGCTGAGTGGTGATCCGGCTGATATTGCGGTGACCGATGAACTCATCATGAACATGTTTCCCGAAAACAAAGGCATGATCCGCTGGATGAAGATGGCCAAAGAAAAAATCGCTTTCCAGGGATTGCCGGCAAGGATCTGCTGGCTGGGGCAGGGTGAAAGAGAAAAAGCAGGACTGGCCTTTAATGAACTGGTGAGAACAGGAAAAGTGAAAGCCCCGATTGTGATCGGCAGAGATCATTTGGACACCGGTTCTGTTGCTTCGCCAAACAGGGAAACGGAATCCATGCTGGATGGCAGTGATGCCGTGGCCGACTGGCCCTTGCTCAATGCATTGGTGAATACTGCCGGTGGCGCTTCCTGGGTTTCATTGCATCATGGCGGTGGAGTGGGGATGGGTTATTCCATTCATGCAGGTATGGTGATTGTTGCTGATGGGACCGATGATGCAGAACAAAGACTAAAGAGAGTGTTGCGGAATGATCCGGGTATGGGAGTGATACGGCATGCGGATGCGGGGTATGAGCTGGCAAAAGAAACGGCGAAGAAGAACGGACTCAGCTTAACAGAATTACTTCGTTAAATAATTTATTATCAACTCAATTATGCCGGGTTTGCAATTTAAGATAGAAATTGAAGGAAGTAATCCAAAGATTTGGCGGCGCATAGTTGTTCCATTTGATTTTACATTTTATAAATTTCATTTAGCTATTCAAGGGGCTTTTGGCTGGGAAAACCGTCATTTATTTGAGTTTTCTGAAAAAGGAAATCTTGATAAGATATGCTATTCTGAACTAAATGATGAGAATACAGGAGATACCGAATTTGTGACTAAAGATGCAAAACGGGCAAAGATAAAATCAGTCTTTGTTAAGCATAAGCAGTTTAAATACATTTATGATTTTGGGGATCGATGGGGGCATAGTATTAAATTTGAAGAAATAGTTACTGACGAAATAGAAAGGCCATATTGCCTGGAAGGTGGAGGGGCCTGTCCTCCTGAAGATTGTGGCGGGCTTGGAGGATATGAAGAAATGTTGCAAATATTAAATACACCTGGTCATCCCAAACATGATTGCTACTTAAGCTTGCTTGGGTTAGCACATCGGGAAAAATGGGATTCAAAATTTTGTAATGTTCGGGAAATAAATAAACGTCTGTGTTTATTAGAATAGAATACCATGCCGAATAAGCAAAAGCATATTTTTTATACCTGAAAAACGCTTGTAGAAGGAAGGTAAATGAAAAATTTCGACTGGATTAATATACCCTCAAGTAACAACTTTTGTTATTTGTTATTTCTTATTCATTTGCTGCTCCCATACCAGTTCCCCATCGGCATTGAAATATTTTATGCCGGAAAAAACTTCCTTGTTCCCGAAAATGGCGCCATCTTTTTTTGACATACCGATCAGTATGCGGCCATTGCTGCCACCGATGAGCAAACCTTTGCTGCCATCTTCAAGGGCAATAATATGCACCGCTTCGCCATCTTTATCATCCACACCTATCACACTGCGGGCCTGTCCGTCTTTGGTAGTGTTTACACCGGCGCCGCCCATTTCCCAACCTTCTTTATCATTCCAGGTAATACCGGCTGCTTCAAACATCCGCTTGCCACTGTTAGGATCAGCAAGCCTGTCGCCCATCAGCACCCTGTCAAATCCCTCCTCATTTAAGACGACCATGCCCACCGTAGCATGATAGTAATCTTTATACCACTCCATGAACTGGTCAGGGTTCTTGTAGGTTTTGCCCCAGTGTTTTCGGACCAGTGCCGTGTCTGTCCGCACCCGGTGGCCCGATGTGGGTATAGGGGCTCCAATTAATATCCTGTCTCTGCCGGCACTGTCTTCTATGACGATGCCTTTGGCCCGGATGATACTTGTGTTTGTCTCAGACCTGGTGAAGGCCGAGACTAAAAAAAACAGGATGGCCAGCGAACAAAGTCCCACGAGCATCCGCAATTGTCCGACCTGCTTTTTGAGTAGTAGTATTTCTTCCTGCATCATTTTTTTACTGCAATGATACTTCCTGCTGCTGGTATGAAGCGCTTCAGCCGGATGAATTGCTGCGGACAGGTAATCAAATGGGGTTTTAAGGCTGCGGGGCAATGCGTCTCACAGGAACATGACAATCGGGTTAAAATGTTTTTAAAAACATTGAACAGACCCAGGGAGCAAATTTTTCCTGTTACTCCAAAAACTCGTCAATCGCTTTATTGAATTCATCGAGGTTGAAGGGTTTTTCAAAAAAAACATCAGCGCCGTTTTCCAATGCCACATCCCTGACCGTTGCAAATCCGGAAATCATGATGATGTGGATGCCGGGGTGGTTTTTGCGGATATAGCTGATGAAATCAACCCCAAACCCATCGGGTAGTTTATTGTCGAGTATGATGAGCGAAGGCTTATACTTTTGAAGATATTCACTGGCAGCGAGGAGGCTTTCAACATAATCCAGTTGAAGTTGCCGTTCATTGAGGATCAAGTCCAGTACCAGCCCTAATTCACCTTCATCTTCAACTACAAGTACCTTCCTGGTTACTTTGGTTTTAGGTTTTGCAGTGGTAGGCATAGGTTTAAATTTTAATGATGAATAAGGTTATGATATGCCGCTAAGGCATAATTGTCAATTACAACAAATAGCCTGCCTGATTTGGTTGCCGGTATGAGAATTTCCTTAGCGAATTCATCCCGGGCGGATTTTTTATCCAGATGCTTCTATTAGTAAGCCTCGTAATTTTCAGCCTCTTATCTCCGGCCTTTCAGACTAATTCTTGCCAGCCTTTATCTTTGCCCCTTAAATAATGGTATATGGAATTAGGAATCAGCATGTTTGGCGATAATCATTTTGATTCAAAAGGCAATCCACAGCCCACCGGGCAGCGGCTGCAGGAACTGATAGAAGAGATCAAGCTGATGGATGAAACGGGACTTGATTTCTTTGGAATTGGGGAGCATCACCGACCCGATTATGCAGTGTCTGTGCCTGAGATTGTGCTGGCCGCTGCATCCACTGTCACAAAAAATATAAAACTCGGCAGCGCTGTGAATGTGTTGAGTTCATCCGATCCGGTCCGGCTTTACCAGAGTTTTGCCACGATAGACCTGATAACCAACGGCAGGGCCGAACTCATGGCTGGCAGGGGCAGCTTCATTGAATCATTTCCGGTCTATGGTTATAAACTTGAAGATTATGATGAACTGTTTGAAGAAAAGCTGGAGTTGCTGGTGAAGATTAACAAGGAAAATCCTATCACCTGGAAAGGAAAACACAGGGCTGCCCTGCAAAATCAATCCATTCTTCCCCGCGCAGTGAATGATCATTTGAATATATGGGTAGCAGTTGGCGGCACACCTGAAAGTGTGTTGCGTGCCGGCAGGCTCGGTCTGCCGGTGATCTTTGCCATTATTGGTGGCAACCCGGCGCAGTTCAAACCGCTGTTTGAATATTATAAAAAGGTGTACGATCATTTTGAACATGACAAAAACAAATTCCAGGCGGGAGTGCATATGCATGCTTTTTTGGGAGAAGACAGTAAAGAAATTGCGGATCACTATTATCCTTTTTATTCTGCACAGATGGACAGGGTGGGGAACAGCCGCGGCTGGCCTCCTTACCAGCGTCAGCAATATGATGAAGGAAGAAGCAGTAAAGGACATTTGATCATCGGCGATGCCAATGAAGCCATTGATAAGATATTACAGCTTCAGGAACTTTTTGGCCTCACCCGTTTCTCTGCGCATATGGATGTGGGCGGACCTTCCCATTCTTCACTGATGAAGTCTATTGAGATATTCGGGACAAAGATCGCCCCGAAGGTGAGGGAGGGGTTGAAACGATAGTCGGTTATTGGTCTGCTACTTACCCGATCGTTTATTCACCCAATACCCGAATAAAGCTGCGGTGAAGAACATCAGCAGGCTGTACAGCGCCGGTGGAATGGACATGCCTGCATTTTGTAAAACACTCAGGGCAATATAAATGGCGAGGGTGCCATTGTGTATGCCTATCTCCATGCTGATGGTGATGGATTGTCTTTTTTCTATTTTTAATAAGCGGGGAACAAAATAACCGGTAATAATGCTGATGATATTGAACAACAATACCGGAAGCCCTATTGTGCCAAAATTGTCAAGCAGCACCCGATATTCTTTGATGACAAGGGCAACGACGATCAATACCAGCACAAGAGCGGAAGCTATCTTGACGGGTTTGGATATTTTATCTGCAAATGCAGGCAAGCGTTTTTTGATGATCATACCGATCAGCACCGGCACCAGTACAACAATAAATACCTCTGCCACTTTTTTAAATTGCATGGGAATGAACTCGCCGCTGCCCATGAAATGACCCAGCGAAAAATTAACAATCAGCGGCAGCATGAATAATGACAAGATACTGTTGATGGCCGTAAGAGAAATATTCAACGCCACATCACCATTTGCAAGGTGGCTATATAAATTGGAAGTGGCTCCTCCCGGTGATGCTGCCAGCAGCATCATGCCAACAGCCATGGCGGGGTTCAGCCCACTGAATTTGACCAGCACAAAACAAATAACGGGAAGCAATATCATCTGGCACAGCAGCGCAACACTGATGGCCTTTGGGTAATGCAACACCCGCCTGAAATCAGCTACCGTAAGCGAAAGGCCAAGACCAAGCATGATAATGCCCAATGACAACGGCAGGAAAAGTTGGGTGAAAAGCGATTGCTCCATTACCGGGATATTAAATATTTGATAAGATACTATTTTTCCGGTTGATCATAATGTACTGCAATAAAAAACATTTTTCATGGCACTCCGGGCAGGCTTTTCGATGAAAGCAGCTATAGCTTGTTTCAGGGCGTTAGCTTTTTTGCGAAACGGGGTCTGCATAAAAGCAACTTTCAGAAATACATGCATGGATATTCATTGGTGATCTTGCAGGCCGCCATACAGATAAAACTAAAAATTATTCCCTCATTTTAAGGTAAATTACAGGAGCATCCCAGCTTTTGCGTTACGTCTTTAACTCATTTACCATGCTTAAAGGGCTTATTATTATTCTTTTTTTGGTTTTTCCATTCCTGCTTCCGGCACAAAAGATAATTACCCTGGATATAAATGGCAGCATTAATCCTGTAACAGCAGGCTATGTGGAAAGAGGGATAAGGAAAGCAACCAAAGAGAATGCAGAATGTTTGGTGATAAAACTTAACACTCCCGGTGGATTGCTAAAGTCAACAAGAGTAATTGTCAGCCTGATCCTTGAATCACCGGTTCCGGTAGTTGTTTATGTGTATCCCGGAGGCGCCCATGCAGGGTCTGCAGGGGTGTTCATTACCATGGCGGGGCATGTGGCAGCGATGGCTCCGGGTACCAATATTGGCGCAGCCCATCCTGTTTCACAAGGTCAGCAAATGGATCCGGTGATGAATGAAAAAGTTACCAATGATGCTACTGCTTTCATCCGTGCAATTGCGCAGAACCGAAACCGTGATACGGTTTGGGCTGAAAAAGCTGTCAGGTACAGTTTATCTATTACAGCGAAAGAAGCCCTTGACCTGAATGTGATTGACATGCTGGCCACGGATATGCAAAACTTGCTGGAACAATTGGACGGGAGAGTGGTGAATGTGAAAACTGGTTCAAAAGCCCTGCTGACAAAAACTGCCACACTTGAAGCTGAAGAAATGAACTGGATTGAAAGATTACTTGACATACTTGCCGACCCGAACATTGCCTATATCCTGATGATGCTGGGGTTTTATGGCTTGTTGTTCGAAATATTCAGTCCCGGTGCCATCTTCCCCGGGGTGATCGGCGGCATTTGCATCATACTTTCTTTTTATTCGATGCATACACTGCCTATCAATTATGCCGGACTTGCCCTGATTATTCTCGGGATCATTCTTTTTGTTCTTGAACTGAAAATTACAAGCAGCGGTATTCTTGGAATTGGCGGCACCATTGCCCTTTTGCTCGGTTCGCTGATGCTTATCCGTAATGAATCGCCTCTTGAGATGGTGCGTATCTCTAAAGCGGTCATCATTCCCGCTGTACTGACCACTGCGGCTCTGTTTTTTCTAATGGTCACCCTTGGGCTAAAGGCACAACGGAAAAAGAATGTGACAGGGGCAGACACACTGATCGGCTCTGTTGCCGTTGCAACCGAAAGTTTTGAAAATACAGGAATGGTTATGCTTCAGGGAGAACTCTGGCAGGTAGAGTCACCCGGAAATAAAATCGAGAAAGGACAAAAACTGAAAATTACAGGAAGAAGAAAATTCATCCTGCTGGCAGAACCTTTAAATATTTAATCTTCTAAATCAAACATCATGGAAAAATTTCCTATTGGATTAACGGTAGTTATAGTACTTGCGATCAGTTTTCTTTCAAGCGCCATACGCATTCTCCGTGAATACGAAAGAGGAGTGGTTTTCAGGCTTGGCCGTTTGATAAATGTAAAAGGGCCCGGGCTTATCCTGCTTATACCCGTCATTGATAAAATGGTGAAAGTAAGTTTGCGGACCATTGTACTGGATGTGCCGCCACAGGATATTATTACCAACGACAACGTGTCGGTAAAAGTGAATGCCGTAGTATATTTCAGGGTGCTGGAACCGGAAAAGGCGATCATCGCCGTTGAAAATTTTCTGGCGGCCACCTCCCAGATATCACAGACAACATTGCGAAGTGTTTGTGGCCAGTCCGAACTGGACGACCTGCTTTCACAACGGGAAAAGATCAACCAAAAACTGCAGCAGATCATTGATGCGCAGACAGAACCATGGGGGGTGAAGGTGTCAAACGTAGAAGTGAAACAGATTGACCTGCCCCAGGAGATGCAAAGGGCCATGGCCAAGCAGGCTGAAGCAGAAAGAGAAAGACGGTCAAAGGTAATTGCTGCAGAAGGGGAGTTCCAGGCATCACAAAAATTGGCAGATGCAGCCCAGATACTTGCTGAACAGCCAAGCGCCTTAACGCTTCGCTACCTGCAAACTTTGAGGGAGATAGCAACAGAGAATAATTCCACTACTATTTTCCCGGTGCCGATTGACCTCTTAAAACCTTTTCTTAATAAAGAAAACAGGGGTTAATAGAGGTAAGTGTCAGGTGGAGTTACATTTAACATTCATAACAAAAAGTACAGTGAAATGACAATGGAAAATGACAGAACGATGACCCTGCACGTCTATACAGATATAGTGCAGGCAAAAATTATCCAGGATAAGCTGCAAGAACATGGTGTCACCTCGTTTCTCAATGATGAGAATGTTCTGGGTATGGATCCGATAGCCGGTGGGGAACTGAGAATATTTGAAAAAGACAGGGAAGCTGCTGAAAAAATTATTACATGTAGCTAATTTGTTTTTTTAATGCTGACACTTCTTATAAGTTTATAGACTTCCATCCAGCAGGTGGATATAAAAGCTACTGCGATGGAAGTAACCAGTACAGGGGTATTCAATGCTTCCAGCCTGAACAACTCCTGCAGGAATGGGATATTCAACAATGCAGCAATAAAAATCAATGTCAGCCCGATAATAATAATGATAAGATTGTTTTTATAGCGGAGCGTCTTAAATACCGAATACCTGAAGGAGCGATTCACCAGTGTAAGGAAAATATTGCTAAATAATAAAGTGATGAATATTACTGTGCGGATGCCGTTCTCACTGCTTCCGTTCAGCATGTAGTAATAGCCTGTACCGAGACATCCTGCAGTGATCACTAATCCCTGTATGATGCTTATGGTCAATTGCGGCAGTGATAAAAACGTAGCAATCATCTTTCGGGGTGGCCTAGTCATCGTTCCCGGTTCCATGGGTTCACTCTCATATATGATCGAGCAGGTAGGTCCCATAATCAGTTCGAGAAATATCACATGAACAGGCGAGAATATATCTGTGAATGACCAGGCAAATAACAAAGGAAGCGTAACGATAAGAATAATTGGGATGTGAATGGAAACAATATACCGGATCGCTTTTTTCAGGTTATCGTAAATCTTCCGTCCCAGTGCAACTGCGTCAGTCATGTGCGAAAGATCATCATCTGTCAGGATAAGATCTGCAGCGCTTTTTGCCACTTCGCTTCCCCGTTTTCCCATTGCAACACCGATATGAGCAGCTTTTAAAGCCGGCCCGTCATTCACCCCGTCACCGGTCATTGCTACCACTTCGCCGTCTTCTTTTAACGCATCGATCACTTTCAGTTTGGCTTCAGGAAACATCCTGGCAAAGATGCTGATGTCGCCAACTTTTTGCTGCAGTTCCTCATTAGTCAGTTGCAGCACTTCTTTACCGGTGAGGAAGGCGCTGTTGTGATCCAGTTTAATTTCATCAGCAATAGCGACAGCGGTTTCCGGGTAGTCGCCGGTGATCATTTTAAGTCTTATACCCGCATCCCGAAATGTACTGATCGTTTTGGAGATATTCTCTTTCGGCGGATCATAAAAGACGATCAGCCCCAGGAAATCAAATTCAAATTCATTTTGCGAAACGGGCCACTTATCAGTTAGCAATCCTGCTTTGCCCACACCCAACACCCGGTATCCTGATCTCGCATAGGTGCGAATCTGCTCTTCGATTTGCATTAATGCCTCTCCTGGTAGTTTACTCTGCCTTAAGATAGCTTCCGGGGCGCCTTTGGCTGCTATGATGGTTTCACCGCTGACATCTCTGAAAATATGTGTCATCATGGGAGGATTTCCGCCAATAGGGTATTCATGTATCTGCTTAAATAAGCCCCGCTTATCTGTTGCAGCGGTGGATTTATACAATTGATGAATAGCTTTTTCCATGGGATCAAAAGGAATTGTCTCGCTGCTCCACATGGCGTATTCAAGCAGAAGGGCCGGTATTTCCCCGTTTTCTTTTACCGCAACAGACCTTTTTGATTTTGCATCATACAAATACGCAATGCTCATTTTGTTTTGCGTAAGCGTTCCTGTTTTATCTGAACAGATAACAGTGGCTGATCCCAGTGTTTCAACAAACTGCGGCTGTTTGACAATGATCTGGTTCTTTAATAAGCGGAAAGCACCGAGTGCCTGGAAGGTGCTGAAGGCAACGGGAATTTCTTCGGGCAGAATACTCATGGCCAATGTAAGTCCCCGCAGAAATGAATCTACGATATTTCCAGACTGATAGAAATTATACCCCACTACAATAACAAATGCTACGGCCCCGGCCCAAACCATTTTCCTAACAAACGATCTGATCTGTTTTTGAAGCGGTGTTTTTTCAGTCCTTATTTCTTTCAGCGAAAGGCCAATTTTCCCAAACATCGTTTTTAATCCGACTGCCGTTATGCGGATCACAGCACTTCCGCTTGTTACCAGGGTGCCTTTGTACACATAGCTCTTGTCTTCTGCCGTTTTTGTTACTGGTAAAGATTCGCCGGTCAAAATGGATTCATTGAGTGTAAAATCATTGGCAGAAACTATGATTCCGTCAGCCGCCACAATTTCCCCTTCTTCTACCATCAGAATATCATTGACCACAATTTCCCCTGTTGGCACCTGAACAATGATGCCGTTCCGCACCAGCTTTGCCTGGGGTGCAGCTATTTTTTTCAATGCCTGAACGGCATTTTTACTTCGATATTCCTGGTAAAGGGAAATGCCGGCTACAATGAAAATGGAAACCAGCATGATGGTCCCTTCCTGGTATTGTGCTACCAGGAAATAAATAATGCAGGCAGACAGCAGTAAAATAAACATCGGCTCCAGCACCACTCCTTTGAGCACATTTAATAACACCCGGTCTTCTTTCAGTTCAAGTGTATTGCTGCCAAATTGCTGCCGGCTCTGGGCAGCCTCTTCAGTTGTTAAACCTTTTTGTTGATCTGTCGTAGTCACGGTCCTGAAAATTACTCGATTCACCCGAAATATGCAGGATTGCTATTGGAGGTTTTTCAGGCATTCTTTTCGATTCTTTAATTTATGGATGAAAAAAACATCATACACTTATACAAAACTGCCTATTTTATAATAATACCCATCTCATGGTATTGGTTGAATTATCATATTTTGTTTTTTTACAAGTATGAGTTTTAAATCAACCCGCTTCCAGTTCAGTTTGCAAAACTCTGCTACTATGAAATGGATTTGTTTTGTTTTAATGATGAATTCAATGCCTGCCTGGGCGCAGGATAAAATTATTACGAATAACGGCGACACACTGGATTGCCGCATCAGTGTCAAACCCTGGAAAGAAAAGATATCAATCCGCAAATACGGAATGCGGGAGCAAAACGGGTATGCATATGCAGTTGCATTTTTCCCCAATGATTCCATGCGCATCATACGTCCCGGTGAGATCAAAGGATTTTTTGTGCAGCAGCATAAAAGATACCTGAACGGCGGATATTATGAATCCGCCACCTTTCATAGTAACACACATGTGCTCTTCAGGGGCTCGATACCAAACGCAAGACCAAAAACCCGGTTTTTGAGAAGGATTTATTCGGGAAATGAGATCAGCCTCTATGATTTTCACGATGAAGATATTGAAGGCTACTGGGTCACTTATCATGTGAAGAAAAAAGGGGAGGAAAGTTATACTCACATTGCCAACAAAAAGCAGGCAACTCAATATTTCAGTGATGCACCTGGGCTGCCGGATTCTGTTGGGTTTAAAAAGAGACCGGTGTACAAAACAATGCTTGCCCTGGTAAAAGCCTATGAGCACCTGAAAAGCGGTCAGGCAGATCCTTAATGGAATCTTTATTCATTCGCTTTTTAGTGCTGCCTTCTTCTTCGGTGATAAGGAATTGTTTGCGGATAGATCAATATCTTTAGCATCAGTCAATACACTTGCTTTATGAAAAGAACATTCCTGCTTTTAAGTTTTATTTATTGTTCAGTTATTTCGGTTGCACAGACGAATACATCATCAGAAAAGATTCCGGTGCTGCTGCGGCTGGATGATATCGGCATGTGCCATTCAGTGAACATGGCGGCGCAGCAGGTGCTGGAAACAGGCATCACGGTTTCCATGTCTGTGATGGTGCCCTGCCCCTGGTTTTCAGAGGCGGTGGAGATATTGAAGAAATATAAAAATGTTTCTGTTGGCATCCATCTTACACTCAATTCAGAATGGAAAAATTACTGTTGGGGCCCGGTGGCCGGGGCCTCTGTTGTTCCATCACTGGTTGATTCAATGGGCCATTTCTTTCCATCCCGCAGTAAATTATTTGGCAACAACCCGTCTTTGGCCGAGATAGAAACAGAACTACGGGCTCAGGTGGACAAAGCCATTAAAGCAGGATTGAAAATTGATTATTTTGATTACCACATGGGGGCTGCTATGCAAACATTGGAAACAAGGGCTATTGTTGAGAAATTAGCTGCAGAATATAAGGTGGCCGTTTCAAGATATTATGGTGAAGAAGATGTGCCCGGTATTTACACAACCGCTGCAAACAACAAGACCGACAGTATGCTGGCAAGACTGAGATCACTCCAACCCGGGGCTGTAAAGTTATTTGTGATTCATATCGGGCTTGACTCCCCGGAAATGGCTGCTATGGAAGACCTGAACCCCACAGGCCCGAAAGATATGAGCAAACACCGGCAGGGAGAATTGAATGCGTTGCTCTCTGCCGGTTTCCGTCAGCTTATCAGCGATCCCCGCTATCGCCTTGTCAATTACAGGATGCTGAATGAAGAGTTGGGCCTTCAAAGCATGAAAAGACCTGCGATGCAATAATCGCTAATTGGTTTTTACTCCCCGCAACACACTTACACCTGCCGGCAAGGGGTTCCCTGATGCCCGGCGAAAGGAAACCACCTGGCCCACATGCCATAATGCATCAGCAACAGGCCCGTTAATAAGATTCCAGAATGGGTACTCCTGTTTGTTGTTGCCCCGTTCAAAGATCATATCCATTTCTGCAAGATCAGCACCGGGTTGTTTCAGCAATTCACTTGCTTGTTGAATATTTTGCAGTGTTTTATCTCTTAGCTCTGCAAAGGACAGGTTACTTGTTGGGGTATTAAAATTGGTGCTTCTTTTATTAACGGCGTTCAGCAGGATACTCGTCAGGCCTTCGATATGCTGAATAGTTTCCAGTGAAGTCCTGGCACTGTCAGACGGACGGTAAGCAAGATCTTTTTCTGTGAGCCCTTCTGTTGCCCAGTAATACCGGAAGCCAAGCCCGTCCACCATGCGGGCCGCAACCGTTGCAGCCGTATATACAGCCGGCGTATCTGGTATCTGGTAATAATATTTGTTTTGTGCCTTAGCGCAGTGAGTAAATAGAACCGAAATAAATAGTAACCGGGATTTCATATCACTCGTATTTTTATTATCTAAAGTAGCAGTTTAATTGCCCTTATATTTATCTTTCACATATTCGTATCAAATTGATACAGGAACAATCAAAACAGGCTGATGGGTGGTTTGTTTAAGTGTAAATACCTGTTTCTTTCAAATCAGTTTTTAATTTTCAAAAGGTTCTGGCAACTTCGCTTAAATTCACTGCCAGAACCATAATCCGAAACTATTGTCCATTCAAAAATTATTTAATCCGAAATGCTTTCCCTGTTTGAACTGACACCCGATCTTGTTTGCATTGCAGGCAAAGACGGGTTTTTCCGTAAAGTGAACCCGGCAGTGCTGCAAAAACTTGAATACAGCAGCGAAGAGATATATTCAAAACCTATCTCTGATTTCATGCATCCTGATGACAGGCACCTCACTGCACTGGTAAGGAATGAATTATTACAGGGAAAGGCATTGACCAATTTTCAAAACCGGTATATCAGCAAAACAGGGACCGTTATCTGGCTTCAATGGACATCTGTTTACATTCCTGAAAAAGAAATTGTTTTTGCCATTGCCAAGGATATTTCAGCCAGCAAAAAAAGAGAGCAGGAATTTGAAGAAAAGATCATTGCCTATAAAAATATGGCCAGTCATTTCAAGAACCGGGCAGAGGAAGACCGGAAATATCTTGCTTCGGAGCTGCACGAAGAAGTGGCTCAACTGGCGGCTGCATTGAGGATGGATGTTATGCAGGCCAGAAACCTGGCTGGCGGGATGTCCGGCCCGTTGAATGATAAATTGGAAGATGCCGTTATATTGACCGATATCCTTATCAAAAGCATCCGGCATCTTTCTTTCAGTTTTTACCCGGGAATGCTGGATGATCTCGGCTTTCATGCAACCATAGAATGGGTCTGCAAAGAGTTTGCTTTACTAACGGGGATACCCTGCAGGTATCACAGCGATTTCAGGGATGAAAACCTGCTGCGTGAAACCAAAACTGATCTCTACAGGCTTTTCCAGGAAGCGCTGCAAAACTGTATGGATCATGCAGAAGCCGGGGAGGTCCAGGTCTCGTTGCGAAATCTTGCTGATGAACTGGAGTTATCTGTTACCGACAATGGTAAAGGTTTTGTGCTGCAGGAGGTGCATCATTCTTCAGGGATACAACATATGCATCAACTGGCTGCTTCGCTTAACGGACGACTCAGTATTGAAAGCACACCCGGGCAGGGAACAAAAGTTTTCATTACCGTGAAAAAGAAACATGAATAGCCGGGAACTTACTTCTTGCTGACCCGGTACAGGTTGCCGCCATCTGTCACCGTGTACAACATGTTGTTGTGATAAGCCACATCCCTGAATCTTTCATTCAGGTCGCTCAGCAGCCGTTCTTCACCCACCACTTTATTATTTACAATTATCAGTCTCGCTATGTGTTGTGAACTTAAGCCGCCGATAAACAGGTTGTTTCTCCATTCCGGGATCGTATTGCCTTTGTAAAAAGCCATGCCTCCGGGAGACAGTACCGGGTCCCAGTAATAAACGGGTTGTTCCATTCCTGCTTTTTGTTGTATGGGTTCACCGATAGCATTGCCGCCATACTCGATGCCATAAGTGATAACAGGCCAGCCATAATTTTTTCCGGGCTTGATGATATTCAGTTCATCGCCACCACGGGGGCCGAACTCTGCTTCCCACAGGTCGCCGGTCACAGGGTGAATGTCTAAGCTTTGCGCATTGCGGATGCCATAAGCATATATCTGCGGCATGGCTGTTGCATGATTGATAAAGGGGTTGCCCGGAGCAGGCTTGCCATCTTTGGTGATCTTAAATATTTTTCCAAGACCTGAATTCAGTTGCTGTGCCTGCACTCTTCCTTCAAGCTTTGATCTCTCACCGGTGCTGACAAACAGGTTCCCGTCTTTATCAAATATCAGTCTTGAACCATAATGCAGGGTGGCATTCTCCAGCGCAGGAGTTGCCCTGAAGATCACAGTCGGGTTATCCACTTTGTCATCGGCTTCATTCAGTTTTCCTTTAGCTACTGCCATCAGGTTTCCATTGCCATATTTTTCTGAAAAAGACCAGTAAATGATCTTGTTTTTGGTAAAATCAGGATCCAGCGCCACATCGAGCATGCCGCCCTGTCCACGGTCATCCACTGCCGGAAAACCTGTGATCTTTTTTACCAATGCACCGGCGGCACTATGTATCTGCATGTAGCCGCTTTTTTCAGTAATAAGCAGGCGGCCATCCGGCATCGGTACCACCGCCCAGGGTCTTCCTAATTTTTCCGCCAGCTTGTCCACTTTGTAAGCTGTGTTTGTTTTGGCGCCGGCCACTCTTGTTTGTCCCGGGAATGCAGGTTTATAATTGGTGTTTCCTTTTTTTGTTTCTACTGCAGGAATTTTCGAGGTGTCTGCAGCATTGTTATTATTGCCTGAGGTATTTGTATTGTCGTTTGCACAACTGCTTGCAGAAATAGCTGTTGCTAAAAAACAAGCTGAAAAGATTTGTTTTGCCTGCATCATGAACTTTGATTTAAGGATGAAGCATAAAATTACGCAAGTTCACCGGTAGAAAATGCCGGGGCTGAAATTAAATAGTGTATTACCCGGCAGCTATCGGGTATAAAAAATATTTCACGCTGAGTTCGCTGAGGACGCAGGGTAAATTGTTGGTTAATAATCTCTGTGTACCCGGCGTTCTCTGTTTGAACCTTCTGCTATTGCACTGCCGGAATCTCAACATTACTTAACTTACCGTATCAGCATGCAGGTTCCTTTTTGCCGGTAGTTGTTGCCGTCGAGACCAATTCCTTCGGCGATCCAAACATACACCTGTGAGGCCTGTGGCACCCCATTCAGGCGGCCATCCCATCCACGGGAATCTGAACGCAGATCGAATATCAGTTGCCCCCACCTGTTATACACCCGGAAATAGCGGATCTCTTTCATTCCGGCCTGGATGGGTCGCAGAAAATCATTCAGTCCGTCACTGTTGGGGGTGAAACCCGTGGGTACATGGAATTTTATTTCTTTGAATACTTTGACCAGTTGGGTGTCAACGGTCAGGCATCCGCCGGGTGTGGTGAGTTCAATGGTATAGAGTCTTTCCTGTTTGCCATTAAAAACAGGTTGCTGCAAGAACGGGTTACTGAGAAAATCAGGAGGTAGCCACCTGGTGCTGCCGCCAAGATCACGGGCTTCTAACTGAAGTGGTATATCTGTCACAGCATTTCTTACAGGATAACTCATCCCGGGCCTTGGGGTTTCAATCAGTATGGTCCTGCTGTCGGTGCTGATGCTGCAGCCTTTTTCATTCACAAGGAATGCATGATAGTCGCCGGAACGAACCGCCCTGTGGCGTGGTTGTGTGGCGCTGCTGATGGCATTATTGTTATAAAACCACTGGATGCTGCTGACAGGGTTCACCACCAGCACAGCGCTGTCACCATGGTCAACGCAAAATGAATCTTTACCTATCAGCCCGATATCTTTATCAATGTAGGATGCATCTACAAAAACGGTGTCGTTTACTGCGCAGCCACCTCCGCGACTGCTGGTGGTTAAAATGTAATTGGTGGGTATTGCAGGATTGGCCAGCGGATTAGCAATGAACGGATCGGACAAACCATTTTGCGGAAACCAACTGTAAGCAAGACCCGGTACCGGGTTGGCGCCAAGCAACACCGGGCTTTCATTGCAGGAGAGTGCATCATTGCCTGCATTGGATCGTACGCCCAACGTATCCACTAACCTTGCATACAGTGTGTCTTTGCAACCATAGCCATCATAAGGAACGATCTCCACTGCATAGGTGGTTCCGGCGGGTGGCGGCGGAGTGAACTGGACAGATTGCTGGTTGCTCAGCACCTGTGAAAAATTGTTAGCAAACCAGGTGTAATTCTGGTAGCCATACGGCGCAGTGAGCAGCACTGTTGTGTCCTCACGGCAATAGGTGGCGCCTACAAATTCGCTGCTGCATTCTGTATTCACATCAATATAGGCATAGCCAAAATGACGGGTGAAAGTGCAATCACCGGTTTTGAAAAAAAGCCTTATTGTTTTGCCTGCCAGTCCGTTCAGGTTCACCGATACGGCTGACCAGTCTTTGCACCAGATATTTGCGTTGCTGGCCACATTGGGAGAAATATAAAATCCGGGCAGCAGTGTACCATGCGGTATAAAGGTGAACGAAGAACAATGAATGAGTTCGCTGTCAGTTACATTGGTGATCTCAATTTCCAGGCGAGGCTGCTGATAAATTTCATGAAGAGGGTCTTCAAACACCACCGCATAATGATAGATGAGTGAATACACATCCTGCCCGGCAGGTATGGTGAATTCGTAAGAGATACCTTCTGCCTGTCCGCCGGCCTCCACACTGCCCAGCTTTACCGAATATCCACTTCCGTTAGGACAGATGACGGGAAAGCCACCAAAAAAATCATACTCGTCCCGCTGGCCTGCAGGAATGATCGTATGCCGCCCTTCTATAGGGCCATAGCTCGGACTGAGATTGATAAAGTTTTCCCCGTTGACCGCTGTGGTTGATCCGATATAACACATCCAGTTGTCAAAAGTGCCGTTTTCAAAATCAATGTTCGGGGGACATTGTGCCGCAGATGTATTGCTGATAAATAACAGGAATACCGGCAGCCTTAAAACGAGGTTGAGGATACGGCCACTGCCGCCATGGTGTGCAGATAGTTGATGGGGTGCAGACACAGAAACCCTCCGGTAATCAGTAACTAAATCTGTTTTTAAACGCTGTTTATGGTCTGTCGGTTGCCGCCTGTTGATTTCAGCGCCTGCCCGTTTAGCTTTTCCTTTCTTGTTACCTGTAATTTACAGAAAATAACCGGCAGATTGTTCAGCCGGGTTCATCCGTCACAATTTTTTTAAATTACGGCTCATTATTTCTATTTGCCCCGCACCGTCAATCCATATTATAACCTTGGTTACTGGCTGCTACTCTATGTGCCGCTGATCGCAGCGGGGTTTTACGTTACCTACTTTTCTGTCATTCATAAACCGCAGGCAACCATCATTCACCTGCATTTTATCCTGATGATGCTTTGGCTGGCCATGGCCATTGCACAGCCCTTTTTCATAAAATTTAAAAAACTGCATTGGCACCGCATCACGGGCCGCATCAGCTATATATTGTTTCCCCTGGTGTGGCTTTCGGGTTATGCCATGATGCGATTTGGTTACTTTAATTATGTTGACCCGCTGGCTGCAATGATGGAAAACGGCCTGCCCGTTTATTCCCGGCAGCAGCTATTGTATGAAGGCGCCGATTATATCCTGCTGCCATTTGTGTATGTGTGCTGGATGCCCCTGTTTTATTTGCTCGGAATTATTAACCGTAAAAAAATGCATCCCCATTCCCGCTACATGCTGGCCACCATACTCACCATCACCGGCCCGGTGGTGGACAGGATTTTTTTCATCCTCCTTGGTATCAATGCCGTGGCGGGTATCCCCGCAGAGTATATTTCATTTCTGCTGATTGACCTGCTGCTGCTTTTCCTGCTGCTGAAAGACAAACAGGCCGGCCGCAACCTTCGTCCTTTGACAATATGCCTTGTATTGTATGTGGGTCTTCAACTGTTTTATTATTTCGCAAGGGGTACAGGCTGGTGGCAGTGGCTGGCTACGTTTGTGGTGCAGCCCGGAATATAAAACCTGTGCAGCAATTCCAACCGCCCTGCTGCATCATTGCGGTTAAGTTTTGTAACTTTATTTCAAACAGAGCTGTTGTTTATTAAACTATATACCGTTGACCCGCGGCTGCAGGAGTTTGTGCAGTGCATCATGATGGTTCATGCCGAAGTGGATGTGGCCGATGGCCCGGTAGTGTATGTTTATCCTCCCACACCTCAAACCTCTCTTTTCTTTTATATTGACGACATCATCCGTGTGAAACCGGAAGGTGAAGATGAGTATGCATTGCAGTCACGCAGTGTTTTTGTGGGCCAGCAGCTTACCCGTGTGTCGCTTGACATTGGCCGCAGCCACAAAGCAGTGAGGGTGGGTTTTCATCCCGGCGGGTTGCATCGTTTGCTGGGGGTTTCCATGGCAGCGATGATTGATGACCATTACGATGCCGAAGATGTGTTTGGCGCCGGTATGAAAGAAGTAAATGAAAAATTAGCCAATGCGAAAGACTTTGACGAAATGCACAGGGTAATAGAAGCATTTTTGCTGCAACAGGTAAAAAAACTAAAAGAAGCCTTGCCATTTGACAAAGCCATGCTGGAACTGCTGCGCCATGGCGGAAATATTTCCATCGAAAAGATTGCTTCACTGGCCTGTCTCAGCCTGCGGCAGTTTGAAAGAATCAGCAAGGAAAGGGTGGGGCTGCCGCCCAAACTGTATGCAAGGCTGGTGCGTTTTTCCAAAGCTTACCGGCTCCATGAAAATTTCCCCGGCTGGAGCTGGACCAATATCGCCTATGAATGCGGCTACTTCGACCAGATGCACCTCATCCGCGACTTCAAACAATTTGCAGGTGTGGCTCCCGGTATCATCGAAAAAGAATTAGAAGCTTCACCCGTCAGGCTGCAGGCCGGTCTGCGTCTCTGATTGTCGTTTTTGTACTATTCTCCGGCTGATGCAGGTAAGAAATTTGTTTTCTAAACCTGCAGGTATGAAACAACATCTTATTCTCTTTTTATCCATCGTCTTACTTATTTCATTCCACGCAACAGCACAGGGATTTGATAAGCTGGTTGCCCTGGACAACCATTCCATCAAAGTATTTTGCAGCAAAGGACATGAACAAAGGGCCGCTGCCGTGGCCACCAAAGTGGACAATGCCATTGCCTTTCACGGATCACTGCTGCAGTTCAGGCCCGAAGTGATACTGCTGGTGCTCACCGAGGCTGACTGGGGACACTACACTTCTTTCCCTGTATATGGGATGGCGCATTACAGCGACAATAAAACACTGATCGTGGCTGCTGAAGACAATGATTTCTGGAGAAGCTTCCTGCCGCCGCTTGACCAGTTGCCACCGGCCCTTGCCGCACAGGTAAAGCAAGTGTACAAACTGCCGGATGGCCGCCTCAGCATGCAGGCATTCTTCGACCTGCTGGCTTTGCATGAGCTGGGTCATGCTTATCATTTGCAGGGAGGGCTTACCATCCAGCGCAAATGGATGGGAGAGTTTTTTTGCAATGTGCTGCTCCATACTTATATCGCCGAGAAAGAACCGGATCAGTTGCCGGCGCTGACCCTCTTTCCGCAGATGGTGATCAATGCAGGGGCAAAGGAATATACCTACACATCCCTGAAGGATATTGAAGATAGATACGAGGAGATCGGGCAGCAGCATCCGAAAAATTATGGCTGGTTTCAATGCCGCTGGCATGCCGCTGCTGCAACGGTCTATGATTCGGCAGGAGTGGGAGTGTGCCGCAAATTGTGGGATGCGCTGCAATCACAGCAACAGGTGCTGGATGATGAGGCCCTGCTCTCTTTTTTTCAAAACAATATTCACCCGGTTGTTGCCGGTGTGATGCGTCACTGGGACAGGGATATTATTTGGGGCAAATAGAATCGCTGATCATTTTCTGCTAAATAATGATCGGTTTTGTTGAACCTCTGTAAACTCTGTGAAACAACTCTGTGGCTCTCTGTGGTTTTCCTTCGGCAGCCAGGTGCTGGCTAACCACAGAGAACACAAAGAGATAAATGGTTTAGATATTCCGGCATTCATCTTCTGCTGTTCAGTATTTCTTTCCATTTCCGGGTGGTGGCCTTATCTGTTTTGATGCTGGCCAGGCTGCTGAGGTCAAAAAAATACTGGCCGGCAAACTCAACCTTCGGAAAAGGATTGCCGTCTGTAAAATCAATTTCGGGAGAACTATGGTTGGGTTTGGAAAAGGAGAATTTGTATTTGGTTCCGTTCACCAGCACATCAAAACCAAAACCCATTCGCAGAAAAGGCCATTTGATGTCTTTCAGACTCGAGAGAGGTTCATGAAAAGCAACCCCTTCTTCGGTAATAAACGCCACTTTGCCCTCATCCCAGAGCAGCACCCCGGGCACCGCATTGCCGATGAGCCGGGGAATATGCCAGACTTTGGAGACCAACCTGCTTTCTATCATGCTGTGAATGTATAAACAAATTATTGATAAATGTGCAGTTAGCCCTTTCAAGTCTGATTTTGGTTTAATACCTTTAAGCAATCATTTACCGATATGAAAAATTTTTTAGCCGCCATACCCTTACTTCTTTTCGCCAGCCTGGTGATGGGCCAGCAACTCAGCCAGGTCAGTTTTTCAGGAGGTTCCAAACTCACTTCTTTTGCCTTTCTCACGGACCAGGATGTGCTCATCCGCATTTCTGAAGAGGGCAAGATAATGGAGTGGGGGATAGAAATGCAGTCGCAGCGGTTCAACCAGTATGCCCCCAAACTGCAGCCCTTTATGGGCCGGGTGGATTATTACGGCGCTGAAGCCGATTCTGTGTCGCAGGGCAAACTGAAAAGTATCGGCACAACCGTTTTCACTTATTACGGCCCGCAGGAAATGGCCATCAAAGTGGGCAAGCTCAAATCCGTGGGCACCCTGCAATTAGATTACTACACCCATTTTGACAATGCCGCTTTCAAAGGAAAAATCCGTTTTTGCGGCAGCCTGATCATTGAATATTTCTCTTCTTTTGCCGATGAAGCCTCCCGTGGCAAACTGAAATCCGTTGGCAGCACGGCCATCGTGTATCACAGCATTTTTGACGACAGGCTGATACGGGGCAAGATCAAAAGCATTGGCAATGTAAACTATGGCTGGTACACTTCGCTTGACCGCAAAGACCTGCAGGGAGGCATGAAAAACGGTTCGCTGCGGCAGCAGATCAGCGGTATCACTTATATTCTGCGGTGAGGCTTTGCGGGGATGGCAACCTGCTTGTTCTTTTACGCAGTTCATGTTAGCGGTAGTTTTATTGCCCGGCTTTTAATTTCCCGATGAAATGTTCTCCTAATGGCGAAAGCTCGTAACCTACATTGTGGCTTATGGTCAAGCCCAAGTTTTTCAGTTTTCGGATATTCAGTTTCAACCATTCTTTTTCAAAGCCTGTCAGCTTTGCAATGCCAATGGCGTGCAAGTTGGGATTATCTTTAATTGTAAGCAGTACTTTTATTGTCCAATGTCCTTGCTTGCTGTGATTGTCCAACCTTTCCAACTTCTTTTTCAGGTTGGTAAATTGCTGCGCTGATAGTTCTGTTTGCTCTCTTAATTTTATTCTCGGGTCTGCGGAATGATAGCTGACGGATATTTTAAAAATCGTTCCTGTGCTGTTGTGTGTAAATGATTTTAGTAATTGATTTTTATCCGCATAGCCTGCATTTAAAGCATCTTTGTCAGTTATATCGTTTTCGTTTACTGTTTCAATTTTACGGATTTCAACCAAGCCGACAGATGTATGTAAAAGGCTTCCTGTTTTTACAGAAGCCTTTTGCCACTTGCGGAATGCCAAAGATATTTTGCCCGATTTAATTCCGCTTAAATGTATTTCTTTAAATAACATTTTACAGGCTTTTTATATACCTGTTCAAACCTAATGGTTTTCTGCCAGGCAATTTTTTAAGTGAATGTTCTGTGTATGAAAATTTGCCAGGCTTAATGCCTTTCGCCATATAGGAGCGGTTCGTTGTTCATTTTTTTTTGTTTTTCATTGCCGAAAGTATAAGTGAAGTGTATTGCATTCATTTCATTGCTAAATCTTGTTTTCCTGTAAAAATTTACAGCGTCAATATCATCACTTTCAGCTTCAACATAGGCATCTTCAAATCCGTTGTCTTTGCAATATTTACATACTTCTGATATTAATAATTTCCCCAGGCCTTGTCCCTGCCGGTCAGGTGTAACTGCAACGTCATAAATATAAGCCACTGGTTTAGTGCCGTAGTATTTGTGCAAAACATAAATGGTCAGGCCGCCAAGCACTTTTTCATTTTCCTTCACAATAAACACCAAAAAATTGGGATTTGAGAGTAGTTTACTTAGATGTTCGTTTCCAGGTATTGGTTCTTCGGTTTCAAATACTTCTTTGAAAATTTCCACCAAATTTCTAAATTCTGAAACTTCCTTATGGTTGAGTTTTTTAATTTCCATGTTTTGAGCTATCGTTTATGCTTGCTGCCAACGTTTTCGGGCTTTGCGTTCAGGCGGGTTTCGGATTCCCGCACATGCGGGATCAACCAGCACAACACTTGAAGAGAAGCCCAAAGCTCTAGGTTTGCACGCCAGCCCGGCTGACCCAAACCCGTTAGCGGCTGGTATTCTCATCTCCATTCTATTGTCAGTTTAGAATTGTCTTTTGTAAAATTGTTTGAAGTATTCTTAAAGTTAATTTCACCCAAGGATTTCGGTTTGTAGCCGCTGAAAGTTGCGTACTTCTCAATCGGATTTCCGTCAATGTCAAAATCAAGTTCAGAATTTTTATTTTCGTCAATTAGTGCAATCATTGAGTATGTGCCGTTTTTCAAACCATAGATGTGTCTGTTAGCCGTACCTATTGATGTTGTACCCAAAAGATAACCACCTGCCACGGCTACTTTTTTGTTAAAATTATTTTCACTGTCCGTTACGACAAACATTAGAAGTTTCCTTTCGTCTGTCATCGGAATTCTAATATCGAAGTGAAAGTAATTTTGAGAGTAATAAGATTGCGTCAATAATTTTTGATTAAATTGGTGCTTGCTTATTTCTGTAGTTAATTCCATATCAAATCCAAGATGTATCAAAGAAGCTGAAGCAATTTCAAAGTTTGCTAGCTCTGAAAATGGCTTTAGCTTAGTGTCTAAAACAATTTCTATATCCTGATTCATATTGAAATGACTTATTTCTTTTTCAAAGTCAATGTTATTCAGATTGATTTTCTTTGTTTTTTTATGTGAATGAGAAAAAAACGAAATGGTTTTATTTTCTATGTTATACACGATAGTCCAAACCGTTTTAAAATCTCCTTTAGGAATATTTACACTTTTCAGCATTTGAAAAGCTGTCATTTCAGAAAAATCATTTGAGTTTTGCAGTTTCCTGATTTGGTTTTCAAGTTGGTGATAGCGATAGGTTGTGGATGTATTATTCTTTCGGATACCTTTAATATTTTCAATAAATTTTTCGGAATAAATCACCGATTTATTGGTTATAGCCTGACAAGAGTTGGCTTCTTTTTCGTAAATTTCTGGTTTGCCGTCCAAATATTCAATAATTACGGATTTACCTTGAGTGTCTGCCAAAATGTAATGGATTTTTCCTTTAATCGGATAAATTTTAAGGTCTCTGATATGGGAAATAACTTCGTCAACAGTTTGAAAATTGTCTAACTGGTATTGTATCCACTCCAATTCGTTCAGGTATGTTTTGTCTTCCGAAATATTAAAGCCGGTGTCTTCCAGCCAAAGCATTTCCACTACTAGTCCTTTCTCGTTCATTCCGCCATAAGGCATTTCTTTTCCGTTTTGATTGAATGTGATACTTCCGTATTTGCTAGTCCAACTTGCAGGTGTTCCGTTATGTGTGAAGTAAGCAACTTTTGTCGTGTTCTTTAAATTTTTAATAATATAACCCTGGTCAAAAGTCCAGTCAAAGTTTTTGCCCAAAAGTATTGTCTTGCCATTCTTTAATACGAATGATGAACAAGGATATGCTGACTGCAGCAATGTTGTAAGCTCCCCCAAAGTTCGGCCAATCAGTTTAGAGTTAACATGAATGATA
>CAYTGN010000036.1:0-30481 GCA_964437415.1 uncultured Chitinophaga sp.
AATATCATTCATGTTAACTCTAAACTGATTGGCCGAACTTTGGGGGAGCTTACATCAATACTTGGGAATAATTTTCAAGTATAAGGAAGCTAACGGACAGCCAAGTGAAATTTCCTGACTGGAGGAAGCAGAAATCTTTCTTTTCAAAATTTTGCCTCACCCCCTTCTCTCCAAAAAGATCTCCGCCATCATGCAGCGTACGCTGCCGCCTTCCACGGCTTCGATGGTGGGCACGGGTATGGGCAATAGTTTGGCGTAGGCTTCCAGCATTTGTTTTTGTTCCTTGCGCAGGCTGTCAAAAGCGGTTTGGCTGAGTACCAAATAGTTTTCGCCGTTTGCATTCTTCACTTCCAGCATATTGCCGGCAAAACGGTGCAACTGCTCCCGGCTGATGGGTATGATGATATGGCCCGTGGATTCGAGCAGTTGCCGCACGGCAATCAGTTCCCATTCTTCCTCAATCGCTTCTTCGCACAACACACAAAAGGCATGGCCCAGCGCCATCACCAAGTTGGTATGATAAACAGGGTGGCCGTTTTTATCCATGGCCACAAACACAATGGCCTGGTAGCCGTTGGCGGCGGCATATTTTTCCAGCACGGGGATGCTGGTGCGTTCCGACGCAGAGGCATAGATCATTTTATTATCATGATCAATCACCATGCTGCCGGTGCCTTCGAGAAAACGTCCCTCCACTTCGTATTCGCTCCAGTCCTGCAGGTCGTTCACAATAAATTCTTTGGCCAGTTGCTGCAAAATATCATCTCTTTTTTCCGGCCGCCGGCTGGGGGCACACATCGGGAAAATCGCCAACACCCCTCCAGGAGAAGTGGCCAGCCAGTTGTTCGGAAAAACAGCATCCGGTTTGGCAGGTGTGGCCGTGTCTTCAATTACCATCACTTCTATATCATGGCGGCGGAGCATGGCCACCATATTGTCAAACTCTTCCAGTGCTTTTTGCTGTAGCACAGCGGCGCTGATGCCGGGGTTGGTTTGAAAATAATTATCCGCCGCTGTTTCTTCATTGAAACCAAATGCGGCAGGACGTATCATCAATATCGTGGAAGCAACGGGCAGTGTGGTTGTTTTAAGAGCGCAGATTGTTATGATGATTAAGATATGTATCAGGGTTAATCATCACTATCATAATAATCAGCGTTCAATTAGTTTATCAATTTTATCAGCAAGTTTCCTGTCTTTATCGGTAACGATATTTCCTTCGCTGTGGGTGTTCAGCCAGATCTCCACGGTATTCCACACATTGCTCCAACGGGGATGGTGATCCATCTTTTCGGCTTCAATGGCCACACGGGTCATAAAGGCAAAGGCTTCGCTGAAATTGCTGAACCGGAATTTCCTGTACAATGCATTGTTTTCTTCCTGCCACATGTGATGAATAGTTTTATGAATCAGAATACAAGATGCTCTTTGTTCTTTATTTTTTCATGCAGCAGTTCCAGCACCAACTGCACACCGCTGATGGACCGGACCGATTCGGCCATCTCCTGCAGGGCATCGTCGGCCACGGGGTCTCCTTTCATCATCCAGATAAAATCAAGATGCCTGAACTCCGGCAACAGGTATTCCCCGTCAAACTGGTTGTTATAGATATAATGCGAAAGGGCAACCACCGGATCTTTGTATTCAAACACGGTATAATAATAGTTGCGGTTCTTACGGGTCAGTTGTATCTCGATGTCGTGATTGATGCGAAAGTCAAGGTTCATCGTGTTGTTCAGGTGCCAGCAAAGCTGGTAGTCTTTTGCTGACGACATGATGCCGAGCAACCGGGTGTCTTCAAAAAACTCCTCGGCCAGTTCTTTGTTGTTAAGAATAAGTTTGGCGCTGCTGCGTTCGGCCATAGAAATTGATTCTGCTACAAGTTACAAAGAAGGCGGTATCAGGTCTGAATTTTTCTGTGTTTCAGTGGTTCTGTGGCTAAATTAAATGCTATTGAAGCGATCCGTCTGCGCAGATCAAAACTCAACCACTGCTTCCAGCGTTTCGTTACCTCTCTTGTATTTCACTTTGGCTTTGTCGCCTTTTTTGAATTTGCCCAAGGCCTGCATATAACTTTCCATGGAAGTGATGCTGTGTTCGCCCAACTGGATAACGACATCATCTTTTTTTAGCCCGGCTTTGGCAGCAGGACGATCCGGTGTGACCCCGTCAGCTTTCACTCCTGTTCCGGTAAAGGTATAATCCGGCATGATGCCCAGCGAAACACTGAACCGTGCCGATGTGCTGGTTTGTGTTTCCCTTGTTTTGGTAAAAGCCAGTTTGCCTTTATCGTTCAGCGATTCAACCGTTGTGTAAATATGGCGTACGATCTGTGCCGTGCCGCTGTAATTGATCTTATCTGCATCATCTGTAGGTTTATGATAATCGGTGTGCAGGCCGGTGAAATAAAACAATACCGGGATGTCTTTGCGGTAAAAAGAAGTGTGGTCGCTGGGGCCGGTTCCGCTGCTGTCGTATTTGAAATTTAGCTCTGTCCTTTTTACATGAGCCATATCATATGAACCATATAATTGTCCCCAAAATGGTGAAGTTCCATAACCGCCAACTGTCAGCACTTTGCTGCTGTCGTTCAACCGGCCCACCATGTCCATATTGATCATGGCCGTAGCTGAAGAAAGATCAATGGTCGGGTTGTCGGTGAAGTATTTTGAACCAAACAAACCCAGCTCTTCTCCTGAAAAAGCGATAAACAGATAGTTGTTGTTTTTGGCTTTGGAAGTTTTCAGCATCCGTGCCAGTTCTATCAACGCTGCTGTTCCGCTGGCATTATCATCGGCGCCGTTATGAATAATCTTTTCCCCAGTTCTTATCATGGAGTTACCGTCTTCGCCATAACCGAGATGATCGAAATGTGCGCCGAGCACAACAGTGCCGGCAGCGCCGTTGTCAATAAAGCCAACAACATTATGGCCTGTTCTTTTCTTTTCGCCAATGTCTGTTGTCAGTTTTATGGAAAGAGAGGCAGAGGGGTCCTTAAAATATTTTCCCGCCGCTGTTTTGTGTACATACACAACCGGTATGCTCATCGTTTCCGACCTGTCTCTGGCATCAAACTTCAATCCGTCATCAGCAGATGATGTGTTATAAAGGATCACGGCGGTTGCTTCCCTCTCTGCCGCCTTCAGTGAATTTCTGCGGATATAATCCGGCAGGTCAAAATGCGGGTTGTTTTTGTTTTCATCCAAAATTTCTTTCAGGTCAATGAACCAGGGCATTTCCGGTTCCTGCACAGAAAGCAGGGGCATTGCCTCAATTGATTTTTCGCCACTGTAAGGCATCGGGAAAAAATCTTTTCCTGCTTCCAGCTTTACGCCGTTGATGCTGAATGATGTTCCCGGCCCGATCATTTTACCATCGTTCACTTCAAATGGCTGATAAAAACCATTGGTTCCTTTTGCAGCAAGACCAATTGCTTTGAACCTGCTGCTGATATATTCCATCGCCAGTCTTTCGCCTTCTGTACCCGTTCTTCTGCCTTCCAGTTTATCATCAGCAAGATAGCCGATATGCGTTTTCAGGTTATCTGCCAGTAAAGCATCTGGTTTACCGGCATTTTTTGAAACCGAACAACCTGTAATAATTACAAACAGGATAAAAAGCCGGGGGAATTGCACTAAGATCTTGATCATACTGCAAAGGTATTGCTGTGGCCTTTTCATTATGGCGTGAAATCGTAAAACTTTCCCAATCCGGAACCCCCGAAGGCCTTTCAAAACACCGTATTTCGTAAGGTGGTTTCAGGGGGTCATTTTACTTTTGCGGGCCGCATCAGCACATCCGTGCCACGGTTTTTAACCGTGGCACGGATACCGGTAGCTTTCACTTGAAAAAAGAAAAACTCCATATCGCCTTAGTGGGTAATCCCAACAGCGGCAAAAGCTCGCTGTTCAATTGTCTCACGGGTCTGAACCAGCAGGTTGGCAATTTTCCCGGGGTGACCGTTGATAAAAAGACCGGGGCCGCCACTTTGCCTGACTCTGGTGTGGCGGAGGTCATTGATCTGCCCGGCACTTATAGTTTATACCCCCGCCGCATGGATGAATGGGTAAGCTATAAAGTGCTGCTGAACCAGGACCCCGAAATAAAAGCTGATGTGGTAGTGGCTGTTGCTGATGCCAGCAACCTGAAACGGAATTTGCTTTTCTGTACGCAAATCATTGACCTGAAAGTGCCGGTAGTGATTGTGCTCACCATGATGGACCTGGCCAAGCAAAAAGGCATACAGGTGGATATTGATGCGCTGGAAAGAGAACTGGGTGTGCCTGTGGTGGCCGTGAACCCCCGAAAACAAAAGGGCATCGCCCAACTGAAAAAGATCATTGACCAGACCGCACAGCATTTATACAAAACTCCGGCCCGGGATTTTATTGACAACCGCTCACTGGCCGAAGCCCCGGTGGAGGATATGAAACAACTGCTGCCGCAACTTAGCGACTATGGAGCTATTCATTACCTCATCAACCATGATTCTTTTGAGCTGGAAACGGCAACGCATATCGCAATAGAAAACATTGAGAACAAACACCAGTTTAATCCCACCCGTACACAGGCCGAAGAAATTTTGCAGCGCTATAGCCGCATCAAACACATTATGCAGCAGGCGGTGGCGGAGCCCGACCCGGTGCAAAAAACACTTTTTACCGAAAGACTTGATAATATCCTGCTGCACCGGCGCTGGGGCTATATGATACTGCTCGCTGTATTGTTCCTGCTTTTTCAAAGTGTGTTCTGGCTGGCGCAACACCCGATGGACTGGATTGATGCCGGTTTTGCTTCACTAAGTCAATCACTTTCATCATCGCTACCCGACAACCGCTGGACCGACCTGCTGACAAACGGGATACTTGCCGGGCTCAGCGGCATTCTTGTGTTTGTGCCGCAGATCATGATCCTCTTCGGACTCATCACCATGCTTGAAGACAGTGGTTATATGGCCCGCATCAGTTTTCTCACTGACAGGCTTATGCGAACCGTGGGGCTCAATGGTAAAAGTGTGATGCCCATGATCAGCGGTTTTGCCTGCGCCGTGCCTGCCATCATGAGTGCAAGAAGTATTGAGAACAGGAAAGAACGGTTGCTGACAATATTGATAACGCCGCTGATGAGCTGCGCTGCCCGGTTGCCGGTATATACTATTCTCATCGGGCTGGTGATCCCGGAAACCTACCTATTTGGTTTTCTCGGCTTGCAGGGGCTGGTGATGATGGGGTTATATTTATTGGGATTGGTGATGGCCCTTGTTGTTTCCTATGTGGCCAAATGGTTTATTAAAATAAAAGAGAAAAGTTTTTTCATTCTCGAACTGCCCACCTATCGTTCTCCCCGCTGGAGAAATGTGCTGCAAACCATGATCAGCAAGGCAAAGATATTTGTGTTTGATGCCGGTAAGATCATCATGATCATCAGCCTGGTGCTTTGGGCGCTGAGCTCCTTTGGTCCTGGCAACAGGATGCAGCATGTGGCAGATAAATATGAGCAACTGAAAACAGAGCCCGGCGCCGATGAGGACCAATTGGAGAAATCTTATTACACCGAAAAGCTGGAAAGCTCTTATGCCGGCATCCTCGGCAAATCCATTGAGCCGGTGATCGAGCCGCTTGGTTTCGACTGGAAGATCGGCATTGCCCTCATCACCTCCTTTGCCGCAAGAGAAGTGTTTGTCGGAACCATGGCCACACTGTACAGTGTCGGCGATGCGGATGATGAATTGTTGCTGAAAGAAAAAATGAAAGCGGCAGTTCGGCCGGATGGAAAACCGGTATTCAATCTTGCCTCAGGATTATCGCTGATGATCTTTTATGTGTTTGCCATGCAATGTATGAGCACCCTCGCCGTGGTGAAAAGAGAAACCCGAAGCTGGAAATGGCCGCTGATACAATTAGTCTATATGACGGCACTGGCTTATTTGATGAGTTGGGTGGTGTATGTGTTGTTTAAATAGTTACTTTACCGCAGCCGCCCATTTATCCCTGGGCTCAAAATAATCCCAAAGCATCGCCGAAATTTTCCGGGTCAGTATCCATGCTTCATTGTCGTTGGTCCAGCGCTGATCTTTGTTGTTTTTGGTGAAAATGCAGAAGAGATATGGATTTTTCGGCGCATTCACCAGCAGGGCTTCGCTACGCACTGCATTCACACAACCATTTTTGCTGAACACTTCAATGTAAGGAGGTATCTGTGAAATGGCCTCTGCTTCATCCCAGAAGTTTCTTCCCAAACAACGCATCATTCGGTCGCAGGCGGCAGGTGAGAAAATTTGATTGCGATAAATTTTTTCAAAGACGGTTCCCATTTCAAGGGGTGTAGTTTGTCCCCATTGATAAATAGTCCGGAAACTCTCTCTTCCGGGTGTTCTTGAGTTTATTCTTGTATGCGTAAATCCGAGGCTGTCGAGCAGGTTGTTAATCACTGTGCCGGTTCCCGCAAGGCTTTGCAACCACAGGCTCGCTGTATTATCACTGGTAGTCAGCATCAGCATGATCAATTTTTTCAGTTTTATTTTTTCATCCTGCTTGAAAGAGCCCAAAATATCCACCCCGGCATAGAGCAACGAGTCTTTATAAACAAAATCCTGGTTATAGTCAAGTTCGCCATTTTCCATTTTGTTCATCACTCCCAGCAGGATGGGCACTTTCACAATGCTGGCAGTCGGGAAAACGGTGTCGGCATTAATGGCAACTGTTTTTCCGGTTCGCAGGTTTTTAACATAAATACCAATGTCACCATTAAAGCCGGCAATGGCCGCTTCTAATTTTGCTTTTAATTTTTTATCTGTTTTCTGGGAATAGCAGAGATAAGAGAGAAGAAAACAGGCTAACAGAACAATAAATTTTTTCATTGCTACTTCAAATTCATATAGTCAAAAACAATATGGCAAAAAGCCTTGATGCCGGTCTTCATTCCTTCATCATCCACAATAAATTCAGCAGTGTGATGGGGCGGTGCTTTGGCCGGATCATTTCCCTTGGGCATGCCGCCGAGATAGAAATAAAAGGACGGGGCTTTTGTGCCGAAATAAGAAAAATCCTCTGCGCCGGTCACCCACTCCCTTTCGCTTACATTGTTTGCACCTGCGGCAGATTGCAGCGAGGGGATCACTTTCTTCACTAATTCAGGAGTGTTATAAGTGACAAGTGTTTTGGTGTCAAAACTCACTTCTGCGGTGGCGCCGCCTGCTTCTGCAATCTTTGTGGCCGTATGTCTTATTCTTTCATGCACCTCTTGCTGCATTTTGCTATCGAGAGTACGGATGGTTCCGTCCATCACACATTCATCGGGGATGATATTGTTGCGGACGCCTGCATGAATTTTTCCAACAGTTATAACAACGGGGGCTTTGGTCAGTTCCATTTGCCGACTGACGATAGATTGCAACCCTTCGATGATCTTAGCAGATACGGCAATGGGATCAACACCCAGCCAGGGCTGGGAGCCATGACTTCCTTTTCCTTTTACTTTAATAGTAAACCAATCCGATGAGGCCATGAAGGCGCCGGGTTTGTAATGGATTTGCCCCGCTTCAATATTTGATTCGATATGCAGGCCAAACACCGCATCCACTTTTGGGTTTTCCATTACTCCCTCTTTCACCATCAATGGGGCTCCGCCCTCTTCCCCTTCAGGTGGCCCTTCCTCAGCAGGCTGAAAAATGAATTTGATGGTCCCTTTTATATCATTTTTCATTCCGGCCAGCACCTCTGCCGCACTCATCAGCATCGCCACGTGGGTGTCGTGTCCGCAGGCATGCATCACTCCCACCTCCTGCCCGTTATAGGTTGATTTTACTTTCGACGCATAAGGTGTATTCACATTTTCGACAATCGGCAATGCATCCATATCGGCCCGCAGTGCTATGCAGGGACCGGGTTTTCCACCCTTCAACAAACCCACCACACCTGTTTTTGCTACTCCCTCTTTCACTTCCAGCCCCAGCTTTCTTAAATGATCCGCCACTAATTTGGCGGTGTTGAACTCCCGGTTTCCTAACTCCGGGTATTGATGGATCTGTCTTCGCCAGACAATGCACTGCGCTTCGATCTTGTCTATTGCCGGAGTGGCTTTTTCTTTAAGCCTGGCTGCGTCATTCTGTGCCGCAGCACATACAGAAACTATCAGGCACAGGATGATTGCTCTTATTTTTTGCATGAAACAAATTTTGATGAATTTACTGTAATTCATATTTCGTACAGATATATACCTGCCGCTTTTCTATTTTTTTTATTTTTAAGTACCATGCTGCTCCGCCATGTTTCTTTTTTAAAGACTGTTTTGTTGCACAGCGTCACTGCATTTGGTGGCCCGCAGGCACATATGGGCATGATGATGAAAAGTTTTGTGCGGAAAACACCTTATGTTACAGAGAAGGAGTTGATGGAGTACAATGCTTTTTGTCAGTTGCTTCCCGGAGCCTCGTCCACGCAAATTTTAACCCTGATCGGGTATAAGCGGGGGGGGATTTCATTAGCTGTTCTGACATTGCTGATCTGGATATTGCCCGCCTGCATCCTGATGGGGGCATTTTCCTTTTTGCTGCAGTATATTGATAAAAAAGAGCTGGGTACAGACATATTCAAGTTCATTCCGCCAATGGCTGCCGGTTTTTTAGGTTATGCCGTCATCCAGCTTTTTCCTCATGCCATAAAGAATACGATTACAAGGGTGATCATGGTCTGCAGCGCTGCGGCAACCTATTTCCTGTTTGGAAAAACTTGGGTGATTCCGGTTTTGATCATTGCAGGTGGAATTGTGACCAATTTCAGCCAGAAAAGAATTCCGCAGGTTGAACAAAAGCCTCGTAAAGTAAGGTGGTGGAATTTTTGGCTGTTCGGTATCATTTTCATTATTGCCGGTATCACCAGTGAGGTAGCAAGAAAAAATGACTGGCCGAACCGGGCTCCGGTCAACCTTTTTGAGAATACCTACCGGATGGGAAGTCTTGTTTTTGGCGGCGGACAGGTGCTGATGCCGATGATGGTGGAGCAATGGAGTGTGAGACCGGAAGCGGTAAAGAAAAAAAATCCCAATGTGGTGCAGATAGATCATGATAAATTATATACCGGCATGGGTATTGTGCAGGCCGTGCCGGGCCCGGTGTTTTCTATTGCTTCATTTACAGGGGGGATGGCGTTGAGGGATATGGGCACAGAAATGCAATTGGTCGGCTGCCTGCTGGGAATGGTGGCCATCTTTTTACCCAGCGCTTTGCTGGTGTTATTCTTTTTTCCTGTTTGGCATAATTTGAAAAAATATGCTGCTGTCTATCGCTCACTGGAGGGTATAAACGCTGTAGTAGTGGGAGTAATGATCGCTTCTACATTCTATATTATGAAAGATATTTCTTTCATCGAACCCAAAACTGTTAGTGTCGTGAATGTGCTGGTGATAGCGGGTACTATATTACTGTTGAGTTTTACAAAGATTATTCCGCCACTGATCGTTTGTGGATGTTTGATGCTTGGATATTTTCTTACCTGATCCTGTTGTTTTCTTCATGACCTGTTCTTGTAATACCCGCCTTTCTCTATCTCTTCTCTCACTTTGTCCGGAAGCATATATCGAACAGATTTTCCCTCTTTGATCAGCTGGCGAATATGTGTAGCGGATATTTGCAGCAACGGGGCGTTCACTAACTGAAGTTTGGCGCCCGCTGAATTGCTTATTTCAAAACCCGGTCTTTCATAAACAAAAATTTCATGCCGCTTAATGATCACCTCAGCATTTTTCCATTTGTGCAGGTTTTGAAAACTATCACTGCCCATGATGATGGAAAATTCATGTTCCGGGTATTTTTCTTCCAGATAAGCAAGGGTATCAACCGTATAAGAGGGCCTGGGAAGACCAAATTCAATATCCGATGCTTTTATCCTGTTATCGTCTTCAGTGGCGATACGAACCAGGTGAATCCGGTCGTACTCATTTAGCATTGAATGATTGATTTTGAATGGATTCTGAGGAGAAACGACAAACCACACTTTTTCAAGATTTGTTTCATTCAAAATATGGTTGGCAATGATCAGGTGGCCGACATGGACAGGGTTGAAAGAGCCAAAATAAAGTCCAATTTTCATTTAATTAATTGATAATCAATTAATTCCACAAATATATTATCTGCTTCGTTTAGCCGCAGGCTTAGAGAATACCCGGAAATATTGACCGAGATCGGATCACCCAACGGTGCTATTTGCTCTAATACCACTACTTCACCTGGCAAACAGCCCATTTCCATCAGTTTGAGATAGAGCTCATTATTATTGAACTTCCGGATGACGGCTTTTTGGCCAGGCTCCAGCTCTGAAAGTTTTTTCTCCATAATCTTCCGTTATTTACAAAACTACCATTGTTGTATGTGACCCGTTTACGAATTTTGAAATTATGGCTTCTGCTTCAACCCGTAAAATATCGAAACCAAAAGTTTACTTCTTTTATGACTCTGCTGACCCGCAATTAAGAAACCGGACCCGCCTGAAGAGATTTGTACAGCACATATTTATAAAGGAGGGTAAGAAGCTGGCCTTGCTGAACTATATTTTTTGTACGGACAAGAAACTCCTGGAAATCAACCGCCAGTTCCTCAAACATGATTTTTACACCGACATTATCACTTTCAACCTTCCGGAAGGGCCGGACAAGATTAACGGCGAAGTTTATATCAGCGTCGACCGGGTGAAAGACAATGCAAAAAGGATGGGAGAGTCCTTTACAACAGAAATTCACCGTGTCATATTTCATGGGGCCCTTCATTTGTGCGGTTATAGGGATAAAAGAGGAGCGGAAATACTTAAAATGAGGGAGAGGGAGGATTACTATCTCACGAAATACAGAAAGTAGCGTTTCACGGGACACACTTCTGTTTCATCCCCAAACAATTTTCCGTTTCATGTGAAAGAATCTTTTTCCCAAAAAACACTGGGTGGATAAGTTTGAATTGCCGGGCTATCTTTGCAGCCCATGTTTCCTCAATACGATATAATAGTGGTGGGCGCCGGTCATGCTGGCTGTGAAGCAGCTGCTGCCGCCGCTAATTTGGGCTCCAAAGTGCTGCTGGTCACCATGAATATGCAGACTATCGCACAAATGAGCTGTAATCCGGCAATGGGAGGCATTGCCAAGGGTCAGATTGTTAGGGAAATTGATGCGCTGGGCGGATACTCCGGCATCGTTACGGATCTTTCTATGATTCAGTTCCGTATGCTAAACCGGTCAAAAGGACCCGCCATGTGGAGTCCGAGAGCACAAAACGACCGGATGCTGTTCTCCTTGAAGTGGCGGGAGATGCTGGAGAACACCAAAAACCTTGATTTTTACCAGGATATGGTGAAGGGGCTGATAGTAACTGACGGAAGAGTGGCCGGTGTGATAACAGGACTTGGACATGAAATAAGGGCAAAGGCTGTTGTACTGACCAATGGTACTTTTCTCAACGGCGTCGTTCACATCGGTGAAAAGAACTTTGGAGGGGGGCGAATGGCCGAAAAAGCCGCCACAGGGATTACGGAACAATTGGTTTCTCTTGGTTTTGAAAGCGATAGGCTCAAAACCGGAACGCCGCCCAGGATTGACGGAAGAAGCCTGGACTATAGTAAAATGGAAGAGCAGCCCGGCGACGATAAAATCGTTGGCTTTTCTTACTTAGAAACCGAAAAACCCAAGACCCAAAGAAGCTGCTGGATCACTTATACCAATCAAGCTGTTCACGACATTCTCAAAACAGGGTTTGACAGAAGCCCGATGTTTGCCGGACGTATTGATGGAGTGGGTCCAAGGTATTGCCCCAGCATTGAAGACAAGATCAACCGCTTTGCAGAAAGAGAACGGCATCAACTGTTTATAGAACCGGAAGGGTGGAATACAGTGGAAATTTATGTAAATGGATTCTCAACTTCACTCCCCGAAGAAACGCAATACGAAGCACTTCGTAAAATAATTGGGTTTGAAAATGTAAAAATGTTCCGTCCGGGCTATGCAATCGAATACGACTATTTCCCGCCAACACAACTGAAATACTCATTAGAGACTAAACTAATTGATAATCTGTTCTTTGCGGGGCAAATTAACGGAACTACGGGATATGAAGAGGCGGCTTGCCAGGGGTTGGTGGCCGGCATCAATGCCCATCAAAAATCCGGGAATCTTGAGCCGGTCATTCTGAAAAGAAGCGATGCGTATATCGGCGTTTTGATTGACGACCTCATCAGTAAGGGCACCGATGAGCCTTACCGAATGTTTACATCACGGGCAGAGTTCAGAACACTATTAAGGCAGGACAATGCAGACCTTCGTCTTACTGAACTGAGTTATCGTCTTGGTCTTGCCTCACAGGAAAGAATGGACAAGGTGGTTGAAAAAAGAGAATCGGTCGAAAAAATAAAAGCCGTTCTTAAAGATTTGTCTGTCGAGCCCAATGAAATAAATCCTTTTTTTGAAAAGATCAGATCGTCGCTTATTTCTGAAAAACAAAAAGCACAAAAAATACTGCTTCGTCCCGATGTTGCACTGGATGATCTTTTGAAAGAGTTGCCAAAATTATCCGAACAACTAAACGGATTTTCAAAAGAAGCGATTGAGCAGGCCTCGATACAAGTGAAGTACGATGTTTATATCGAGAAGGAAAAAGAGCTGGTGAAAAGAATGAGCCAGCTTGAAGAATTAGAAATTCCTGAAGCTTTTGATTATAAGAAGATCGCTTCGCTTGGCAATGAAGCACAGGAAAAACTTACCCGCATCAAACCGAGGACACTTGGCCAGGCAAGCCGCATCTCTGGCATCAACCCCAGCGATGTGCAGATATTAATGGTGTATATGGGCAGATAATCACTCTTTGTAATTGTCGCTTTTCTTTACCACTAGAAACCAATCATTGTCAAGCGGCAGATAGCCATAATCATAACAATAGAAATACGTTTTCCCGGCCTTTGTTGTATAAAGGTGTGTCAGGTATTTAAATTGGAAACCCAATCGGAGTAATTTGTCTTTATTAACCGATGCCTTTTCTTCTCCTTCTTTCAGCAGCTTTTCAAGAATCTTTCTGTTATTGAGCAAGGCCTTGTTGGTGCTTTTTACGAGGTCACCGACATTATCCTTTGCCTTTTGCAAGTTGTTATAATTATTGCGGCAATAATCGTTACAAAACTTCTTATCAACCCGTCCGTGCAGGACGGCACCGCAGGAAAGGCAGAGTTTTTTGGTTTCCGATTGGCTCATAGAAGGATTTGTAAAACATTAAGGTACAGAAAAATATCCGTGTATAAACGTTTATACCCGTTTAGCTTCGGGAGCAAACGGATAATAACCGGCTTCCGCTTTTCGGCAGGTACATCTTTGTGTTGTCAGTCGCCACAAGGCTGGCTGAGATAACAAAATTCATCATTTTTAAAATTTGTCAATTATGTACGCATTAAGAAACAAAGTTCAACTGATCGGAAACCTGGGTAATGCACCTGAAGTACGCACCACAGAAAACGGAAAGAAACTGGCGCAATTCAACGTGGCCACCAGCGAAAGCTACCGCAACGCTAAAGGCGAAAAAGTAACCGAAACACAATGGCACCGGGTAGTGGCTTGGGGTAAAGTGGCCGAGATCGCTGAAAAATACCTGGACAAAGGGAAAGAAGTAGCCCTTGAAGGCAAGCTCGTCAACCGCAGCTACACCGATAAAGAGGGCAATAAGAAATATATCACCGAAGTGCAGGTGAGTGAATTGTTGCTGTTAGGTGCAAAAACAGCATGATCAAATGCTATTATAACGCATGGTGTCTTTAATTGACGCCATGCGTTATTAATTATTAGCTTAGCCTCTTTGTATGACTTTTGATCAAACAAATGAAAAGTTTGCCCTGGCCACCGACCTGGTGCATCAAAGTTCCCGCAATCTTTTTCTTACCGGAAAAGCGGGAACGGGCAAAACCACCTTTTTGAAATATATCCGGGAAAATTGCCCCAAGCAAATGGCTGTTGTGGCCCCCACGGGTGTGGCCGCTATCAATGCCGGCGGGGTCACCATACACTCATTCTTTCAACTGCCGCTGTCCCCCTTCGTTCCAGTAGAAAGAGGTTTCTCAAAATCAGGCGATGATATCGTTGGCCGGAACAGTCTAATCAGCCGCCTTCGGTTCACCGCCGAGAAAAGAAAAGTAATTCAGCAATTAGAGCTCCTGGTAATTGATGAGATCAGTATGGTCCGCTGCGACCTGCTTGATGCAATTGATACCGTATTGCGGCATGTTCGCCGAAATCCCCATGAAAAATTTGGCGGCGTACAGGTTTTATTCATTGGTGATATGTACCAGTTGCCCCCTGTAATAAAAGACCAGGAATGGAATATGCTTTCCGGGTTTTACAACAGCCCATACTTTTTTGACAGCGTTGTGCTAAAAAAAGAACCGCCGCTCTATATTGAATTTGACAAAATATATCGCCAGAGTGAAGAACAGTTTATCCGCCTGCTCAACCAGGTTCGCAATAATGATATGGATGAAGCAGGTTTTCAACTTTTGGAACGACAGCATCAACCCTTTTTCAAAAGAAACAGGGACGATGGTTATATCATTCTTACTACCCACAACGAGATGGCAAGATTGACCAATATAGCCGAACTTGGAAAACTGGATGCTCCGCTGTTTAGCTATAACGCAGTTATTGAAGGTGATTTTCCAGAAACAGTTTACCCTGCTGAAGAAGTGTTACAGTTAAAAATCGGCGCACAGGTCATGTTCATTAAAAACGACACCGATAAAGCAAAACGTTACTTCAACGGGAAGATCGGAGTGATCACAGAACTGAAAGAAGATAAAATTACCGTACAATGCAAGGATGAACCTTCGGCTATTGAAGTAAAGCCTGAAAAATGGGAAAACATACGTTACACCCTCAACAAAACAACCCGGCAATTAGAAGAGCAGATGCTTGGTTCTTTTACCCAATTCCCTTTGCGGCTGGCCTGGGCCATCACCATTCATAAAAGTCAGGGGCTAACATTTGAAAAAGCCATTATTGATGCCGGTGATGCATTTGCGCCGGGGCAGGTGTATGTGGCACTGAGCCGCTGCACAAATCTCAACGGCATGATCCTGAAAAGCAGGATAAAATCCAACAGCCTGTCGGTTGACCCGAGGATAGTCCGGTTCTCACAAAATCATTCTCAGCAGAAACTGGCCGAAGCCATGCTTCCGGCAAGAAAAGAGTATCAGCAAAAATTATTACTGAGCAGTTTTGACCTAAGCGCTGCTATTCATTCACATGCTGAATTGCATAAATACCTTATCGAAAACAGCAAATCATTCAATCCGGAATCACTTGTCTGGGCAGATAAGTTATCTGACAAACTGGATACCCTCCAACAAACAGCCCAAAGGTTTCATTCCTGGATGCAGGCACAGTTTCACGAACCCTCTTTGCCTGAAGAAAACAAGGTGCTGCAGGAAAGGCTTAGTAAAGCAGCTGCACATTTCATAACAGAATTAACCGCTATCATCGGGGTTCTGAAACAGTCGCCCGCTGTAACGGACAGCCGGGCCCACGCAAAAGAGTTCAACGAAACAGCAAAGGAGCTTTTCGCTGAATTATCACAGAAGCTGTTCCTGCTGGAATGCTTTAAAGAAAAGTTTGGTGTTGCCACCTGGCAGCAGCGTAAGAAAAATTTTGTGCTGCCCGGTTTCTCAATAAATGCCTATGCCGGTTCCGCTCCGCAAAAAATTGAAAGCCCACACCCGGAACTCCATCAGCAGCTACGAAAACTGAGAGACAACATCTGCGCCAAAAAAGACCTTCCTATATATATGGTGGCCGGAACCAATACGCTGTATGAGCTGGCTGCTTATTTACCCCAAACCCTTTCCGAACTAAGAAAGATCAGTGGCTTTGGTGAAGCAAAGACTGAACAATATGGCAAACAGTTTTTAGATATTATTGTTGACTATTGCGGGCAACACGATCTTTCTTCTCTTGTTCATGAAAAGAAACCCAAACGGGAAAGAAAAGAAAGAACAGGCCCGGCCCCTAAAAAAGGAGATACACATGCTGAATCATTCCGGCTGTTCCGTGAAGGAAAAACAATTGCTGATATAGCTAAAGAAAGGCGCTTAACCATGTCCACTATTGAAGGACACCTGGCCAAATTTGTGCTTCGGGGTGATATAAAAATTGAAGAGCTGGTGAGCCAGGAAAAAATAATGCTGATCGAACCCTTGTTATCTTCCTTTGACGGCGGCTCTGTCAATCCTATTAAACAACAGTTGGGCGATGCGGTGAGTTTTGGGGAGATCCGCCTGGTGATTGCATCCCTGCGGCGCAATAAAGATTTTTGACCTTATCTTATCAGCACCACAATACCCTTTCGCCCCAGCGGTTATAAATGCTGAATCTATATTCACTTATTGCAGCAATGCTTCCAAGCGGCCCGAAAAGGTCGTTCACTCCATCTGCATTAGGAGTAAACGCTGTCGGAAAATAAATACCTATACAACTAAAGTCAAGTGGGATAGTAACCTCTGCTGATGCGGGGCAGGTTTCTGGCGCCGTAACCGTAACCATATAGGTCTGCGCATTCAGGTTGCTGGCAATTGCTGAGGTTTGAGCCGGGTTGCTGTTCCAGTTATAAGAAAGATCTGTTGCCCTTCCTGTAACCGTAACAGAAGCTGAACCGCCCGTTCCACTGATGCAATCCACCGGAGAAACTATTGCTGTTGATAAACCCAGCACTGTTACTTCGGCTGAGGTGGTTGATGGTGCGTTGTCCGGTCCCGAAACACTTAATGATACCGTATAGATGCCGGGAGCAGAAAAAATATGTGTTGGATTGGCGACAGAAGAACTGTTGTTTGCTCCGGAAAGCGGGTCCCCAAAATTCCAGAAAAACACAGTGGGGCATGGTGTGGATGTGTTGGTGAACTCCACGATATTACTATTGGTACAGGTATAACTAAACCCGGCCTGGTTCGGCGGCGCTTCGCTGATATTAATATCATCAATAGCAAAACCATTGTAGTTATTACAAATGGTGCCGGCTCCAAACAAAAAGCGAAAGATGACACCCGGTTGTCCGGCCAAATAAGGCATCGTATGCTTTGCGGTCAGCCAGCCATTGCTTCCATTGCCACCACGACAACTGCCAGTGGTCGCTTGTATATTTCCTGACCAACCATGCTGCACAGAAGCAAGTGGCGCAAGGTAAGTAACAGAGCTGTTGTTAAACCAGTTTGTGTTCAGGCAATTGACCGGGTCATTGGCGGCGCCGACATTGGTCCAGTTAATCCCATTATCAATTGAATATTGAAAACCACCCCCGTCAAACTGCTGTTCCATTTCCCAAAAAACCTTGAACTCAATGTAGGGAAACTGAAGATTGGTGAAATCAAAGCAGGAGCTTTGTAAAAAAGATGCTTGCCCGTCTGTATAAGAATTGCCAGTAAGCCCCCTGTGATCCAGCAATTGGAGCCGCTTCCCGCTGTGTTAATAACGGATTTTGCCGGGGCTCCTCATGCCCAGTCTGTTCCCATTCCACCTCTTGTCCAGTTCCCATCATTCAATTCAAAGTCTTCCCTGTATGGAAAAACATTAATGGGGTTGCCGCATTGGGCATGTAGTTTAACGGGTATCACCCAGCATAAAAAAAGAAGTACCGCAGTTCGTAATGAACGATCTCTTATCCACCTCCACATAATAATAAATCAAACAGCAAATGTACAGTGCTTCATTGATTGTCGTCAGCCCGATACACTGAACGAATCGTCTGTCAAAATTTTACAATTAAATGTTACCCGTTAATTATTCACATTTATTATCCATACACTTGTTACTTTAAAGTTTATATATATCTTTCGTTAACCAATCTTTTATGACCACCCTTGCTACCCCATCCCATCGCCTTATCAGCGATCACGGCATTGCCCAGGTGCGGCAAAGCCTCATCAATCAGCAAAACGCATTAATTGCACAGCGATCATTTCAACCCGGTGAGGTCATCGCTGAGTTTTCTGCCGGAACCATTGCTGCAGAGCCCACCTACCTGACAGTGCAGGTAGATGTTGGCAAACACATTACCCTGCAGCCGGAGTTTTTGCAATACATCAATCATAGTTGCGACCCCAATGTTTTCTTTGACACTTCTTCTATGCAATTGGTCGCCTTAAAAGAAATTCATTCCGAAGAGGAGATGACCTTCTTTTATCCTTCCACCGAATGGGAGATGACCCAGTCTTTCAACTGTTATTGCGGAAGCCCCCGCTGCATAGGCGAAATAAGAGGCGCTGCCTTCTTAACCGAAGAAATGTGGAAGCAATACCGGCTCACTGATTTTATTCAACAACAACTGGCCAAACGAGGGGTCAGGAAAGTGGCCTGACCTGATCGTGTATGATAATTCGTGTATGATAATCAAAGAAGCTATCCGTTTGCTGAAGCCCTACAAGATATGGGTGCTGGCTCCACACCTGGAGTCAGACGATCCGAATATTCAGCACTACTACGACTTCACACAAAGCATTGCCGAATACACAAAAGTTTTTGAAGAACTGAAAGCCGACTGGCAATGGCAACCCGTTACGATAGATAATTTCAAAGAGATCATTAAAAATATTTCACACAGCGCCAACGGAAAAACGCCGCTGCTGATGAATCTCTGCGATGGCGATGAAGTGAATGGCACTCCGGGTGTTTCCGTTATCCGTGAAATAGAAAAATACGGGCTGATATACACCGGCTCGGATGAATTTTTCTACAACATCACCACCTCCAAGATACCCATGAAGAAGGCTTTTGATAAAGCAAGGGTCTCAACAGCCAACTGGCGGGTGATCAACGGAAGCAAAGGATCAATAAAGGGCATTTGCAAAAGAGTGGGTACACCGCTGCTTATCAAACCTGCCGTTTCGGGAGGCAGCATGGGTGTGTCAGTTAAAAACGTGGTGAACAGCGAAGAAGAGTTGGCAAAAAGAGTGGGAGAGATTGATTCCGGCTACCGCGGCTGGAATTTATTGGCCGATGGTTTGTTTGTAGAACAGTTCATTACCGGGCCGGAATTCACCACGTTTATCACCGGTTCTTCAGATGACCCCGATAATTGTATTGTTTATGAACCCGTGGAAAGGGTCTTTCATCATTCGCTGCCCGAAACGGAACGCTTTCTTTCTTTCGACCGGCTTTGGGAGATATATGAAGATGAAACCCCCATGCCGCAGAACGAAAATTTTTATGAGTATCGCCTGGCTGAGCCTTCATTAATTCCGCAACTAAAGCAATTGAGTCTTGATGCATTCCACTCCTGTGGCGGCAAGGGTTATGCAAGATTAGATATTCGTATGGACTCGTCTTCCGGAAAACTGTATATGCTTGAAGTGAATGCACAGTGCGGCTTGAGTGAAGATGAAGACTATACTTCTATCGGTGCCATCATCAAAGCCTCCGGGGTCAGTTACACGGCCATCATTGCTGAAATACTGAAGGATGCCCTCCGCAGAAGTGTTGCCCGCCCGGCTGTTATGAAAAAAGTCAGCCGCAAAAAAACAACCAAAAAGAAACCGGTTGTTGTCAAATAACCCTGCATTTTATAATCCATCTTGTCATTACCTTAGTGAAGTATGAGAGTTTGTGTATTGCAGCCCGACTATTCCACCACCGGCGTTGATTATAAAAATTATGATCCGCCCCGTGATCTGACCGCTTTGATTCCCGAAGCAGAAGTGCATACGGTTTTTCTCAACAAACTCACTACTTACAAACAATTAAAAGAACTGGGCAAAAAGGGATACGACATCTTTGTCAACCTTTGCGAAGGTTATCTTGAGTGGGAGGTGCCATCTATTGATGTTATTTATACACTCGAAATATTAAACCTTCCTTTCACCGGCCCGACAACCAAGTTGTATGATCCCCCTAAAGAACTGATGAAGTATGTGGCTTATTGTGAAAATGTAAAAACTCCCGGCTATGTTATCATCAACGACCTGAAAGATGTGGACGAAGCGGTGAAGCATTTGTCTTTCCCGCTATTTGTAAAACCTGCCAAAGCCGGCGACAGCCTGGGTGTGGATGAACTTTCGTTGGTGCATTCAAAAATCGAGCTGCAGCAAAAATGCATCAGCATCATTGAAGAATACGGACCGCTGCTGGTAGAAGAATATATAGCCGGGAGAGAGTTCACCGTTTTGGTGGCCGCCAATGAAGACGATAAAACCTGCACCGTTTTCAGGCCCGTTGAATATGTTTTTCCAGAAGGAAGAGAGTACAAAACCTATGCGCTGAAAACCTCTGAACTGCACCCGGACTGCAATGTGCCCTGCAATGATCCTGCTTTAGACAAACAACTAAGGGCTGCTGCCGAAAGGATCTTTAATGGTTTCAACGGCGTGGGTTATGCAAGATTAGATTTCCGGGTGAACGACAGAAACGAAGTGTATTTCCTAGAGATCAATTTTACCTGCTCTGTGTTTTATACAGATGGTTTTGAGGGTTCCGCTGATTTTGTCATTAAATATGATGGCATCGGCCAGGCGGGTTTTCTGCATCATATCATCCGGGAAGGTATTGCCAGGCATAAAAGAAAAATAAAACCCTATGTGATGCGGGGCAATTCCATTGCCGGTTTTGGCATTTATGCCTCGCGGGATATAAAAGAGGGGGAAATTATCTTTACCGGCGAAGGAAAAGCGCAGCGTATCATCACCAAACGATTTGTAGAAAACAACTGGAACGAGGATGAAAAGTTGCATTTCCGCCGCTATGCTTACCCTGTAAGTGATGAGCTGTTTATTCTTTGGGACGAAGACCCCTCTGAATGGGCTCCCCAAAATCATAGCTGTGAGCCGAACACTGCTTTTGACGGCCTGAATGTGCTGGCCACAAGAACCATTCACTCCGGTGAAGAACTTACCCTTGATTATGCACAGTTCCTGGATGAGAATATGGAGCCCTTTGAGTGTCGCTGCGGAACATCCGGATGCCGGGGCTTGATCGCCGGCATTCCCAATAATTCTCTCACCAACCGTGAGCAACAATTACTGTAACCCGCAACAACGGCTTTCAGCATCTTTTCCTAACTTTCATTTACAATGGATGTCCGACGCATCAGACCGGAAAAATACCTCCGCTATCTCTACCTGCCGAATCTTTTTGGCACCAAAAGGACAAAAGAGATCCTGGCCGTAAACCCAACTATCATCCCACAGCGGGAAGAAGCAAGGGAAGTGGTGATCTATGCCTATGATTATGACAACAACCTTCTTGAAGAAAAAAGTCTCAGTAATACCGGTGAGTGTTATGCCTATAAAAACAGCGGCCGCAACACCTGGATCAATGTTGACGGATTGAGAAAAAGCGATGTAGAAGCTGTCTGCACTCACTATGACATTCACCCGCTTCTTGTGGAAGATATTCTCAGCATCAACCAGCGGCCCAAGATGGATGAAGTAGAGGGTGTGTTGTATTGCCTGCTGAATATGCTCTACTTCAACCCGCAGAAAAAAACAGTGGAGTCTGAACAAATAAGTATTGTACTGGGAAAAGATTTTGTCATCAGCTTCCAGGAAGACGCCTCAAGGGATGTCTTCAACCCGTTGCGCAACCGGCTCAGGAACAGCAAAAGCCAGATCCGTCAGCGAACTGCCGATTATTTACTCTATTCCATGCTCGACCTGATCGTTGACAATTATTTCATCGTGATGGAAGAACTCGGTGAGCAAATTGAAGCCCTCGAAGAAGAAGTGGTGAGAAAAAGTAATAAGCGGTCGCTGGCGCATATCAACCAGTTGCGTAAAGAGCTGATCATATTAAAAAGAAATGTGGCGCCGGTTCGGGACCTCCTCAGCAATATCATCCGCAGCGAAAGCGAACTGCTGGAAGACAGAACCACCAAATACTTCAAAGACGTGTATGATCATGTGGTGCAGGCCCATGATCTTACCGAAAATTACCGCGATGTGATGATGAACATGCAGGACCTGTATGTGAGCAATGTGAACCTGAGGCTGAATGAAGTGATGAAAGTGATGACGATCGTTACCTGCCTGTTGGCTCCGGCCACCGTGGTGGGTGGCATTTTCGGAATGAACTTCGATGTCATTCCTTATGCCCACCATCAATGGGGTTTTTATTTTGCTGTGGGCATCATGCTGCTGGTGCCACTGGCTATGCTATATGTATTCAGGCGAAGGGGGTGGTTCTGAGGTCACTTCTTTTTAAAGACCGGAACAGTGCTGCAGGGCTCGCCATACATAATGCTTTTGGCAACCGGTCGCAACAGTTTGGTTATTTCCATATATGCAAAATCTCCGATAGGTGTGTCGCCGCATCCTTTTATCACCACCCGCTTATCAGTAAACTCATCTGTGTTGACCGCTGCAAGGTTTTTTAAAAAAATCGTTTTGTGCAGTTCCTTTTCATCGCCCATCACAATTTCTTTTGCCAGCGGCTGCAAATAGGTGGCCACCAGCATCCAGGCCCATACAGGAATGATGGCATCAGCGCTGCAAACCAATGAAACATTTTTATCCCTGTATGGCTCCCAGTCAAGATTCTTCAGGGCTTCCCTGAAATCTTTTTCTTTGAGTATCATGCCCATGAACAAATGCTCTTTCAGGTCAAATACAACCGTTTCGCCTGCCGGGAAAAATTTCTCCAGATCAAGGGTGATGATTCCGCTTTCAGCCACTTTATTGATGATCGGTTCACTCATTCTCATACTGTTATTCTCGTAAAAATAACAAATGCTTCCCGGCACTTGTTTACGACAGCCGAAACAAAAACCCCGGACTGTTTGGTGCCGGGGTTTTGCAAATAGTTAAAACATATTTCCTTAATAATGTTTTGAGCGATTGTCCTTTATATTGGCCGCTTCCCGCAGGAACATTATCGGCGAGCTGTAAGCTGCTTGCTGCTTAGCTCTTTCGATCTCCGCTTTTCTTATTTCGGGCACAGAACCTTCGGCGTTGGGAACAGCCATCACATTATCCACCCGGATCACATACACGGCACCAGAACCTTCAATAGCCTCTGTCACCACTTTGCCCCTGTTGGCTGCATTGAACGCAGCGCCGATCACTTTTTGTTCATAGGATAGTGTTTGTGCCAGCGGGTTTGTTTGTGCACCGGTCATACGGATGCTGTCAATCGTTTCTACTGTTTTGCCCCATGCTGTAGCGGCTGCTTCAAGAGTGCTGATGCTGCCAAGTTGCTTTTTAATCAACTCAGCTTTCTTCTTATTGCGCAGGAGTGGTTCCACCATTGATCTTGCTTTGGCCACCGGCTGAGTGCCTTCATTCAGCACTTCGGTCACCACGGCCACCACATAACTGTCGCCCACTCTTTCCGGCTGCAGCACCTGTCCTCTCTTCGCATCATAAATTTTACGGACAAAATCTCTTGACACTCCCAGGCCCATCACATCATAAGAGTTTGGCAGGATGTCGTAGGCGATGCCTTTATTAAATCCTTTTGGCTGAAGCGTTTTTTCAAACGACTCATTAAAAGATTTTTCATCCGTGGCGCTGCCGGCAAACTGGCTGGCCTGGTTTCGGGCCTCGTTGTCAGTATCGGCGCTTGCAAATATCGGTTTGCTTAAATAGGCAATTTTATACGCCATAGAGCTTCCCTTTTGTGAAAGCACTTCCACATAATGGAAACCGAACTCGGTCTTTACGATTCCTTTTGTCCCCACGGGGTTGGTGAAAATAAAATCGTTGAACGGCGGAACCATTTGCCCTGTCGGTACATTATCATAAACACCGCCATTGTCTTTGCTACCGGGATCTTCGGAAAGCTGCGCACATACAGAATCGAAGATGGCGCCACCGCGGATCAGGCCCTGGATACTGTCAATAAGGCGATAGGCGGTTGCCGAATCCCTCACCATCATTTGCTGACCGGTTTGCTGGTCTCTTTGCATGGTGGCAATTAGAATATGGCGAACTTTCGCAGTATCCGGCATTTGTCTTGCTCCCAGCATTTTTGCCATAGAAAAAGTGCCTCCATCTTCGTAGGGCCCATAAACAGAGCCGACAGGTGTTCTGAAAATGGAATCCTTGGCAGCAATTTGTATCCTGCCTGCGCTGATAAAACTGTTGTAGAAATTACTCTGTCCTTCACGCATCAGGAAGCGTTCAATATCGGCTGCGTTCTGCATTTCTTCTTTCAGTGAAAGCATTTTGCTTTTTACGCCGGCCGTATCAGCTGAACTTGGCGCAGCGCTGAATGTTACATAAGAAATGCTGCGGCTTTCCTTTTGTTTAAACTCTTCTTTTCGTTTATTAATATAATCGCTGATCTCTTTATCGCTGATAGTTACGCTGCTGTCAGCAATTTCATTATATGATTTTCTAACCAATGAAATGGTAGCTAACTGGCTTTTATCGGCACTTTGTTTTTCAATCAGCCAGGCGGGCACATTCACACTGCCAGCAAGCATGGAGTTGAATTTCTCCACCAATCTTGTTTGCTCGATATATTTCAGCAGTTGTGCTAATTGTTGTTTCTGTGCATCGTTGCGGCTTCTTTCTATCTGGCGGATGGTTTGCTTTACCTGCTCAGGATTGTACTGTCCTTCGGGTCCGGCCATATATTGTTTGGCAATAGGCGAGGGATTAGGGCCGTATAACAGGTCGCTTATTTCCTTTTCCCCAAGTTCTAGACCCAGTTTTTCCAATTCTTGTTCCTGAATGATGCTGTTCACTTCCTGGTTCCAGGCATTTTCAATGGCTTGCTGGCTGGTGGAGGGGCCGGAAGGATAACCCTGAGATATCATGTTTTGCTCGGTTAGTTCCACTGTCTGGCGAAAATCCCTGATATCTATTGTTTCGCCGTTCACCTTGCCCAACGTGTTGGAAGCGCCACCGCCAAAGAGGTTGCTTCTTCCGGTAAAGGCATCCATAGCAATAAAACCAAGCAGGGCCAGTGCAATAACAATTGCCGAGATCAACGCACCTTTTTCCCTGATTCTCTGAATAATTGACATAATAAAATGTTGATAAACGGGTATTTTTTACGGATGGCAAAAATAGGGGAAATATTTTTCAGATTCCTGAATTTTATGAGGATGGAAAATGACCTGAAAGCCCCGGTTTTCAAGGCTTTCAGGTCGGTCTGGTCATGCAATTCCTTATTTGCCTCCCTTGGGCCGCACCAGTTTCATTTCTTTGATCAGGTGCTGTGCCCCGGCATATTTATCCACAATAAACAACACATAGCGGATGTCAACCATGATGTTGCGGCAGATGGATGGGTCATAATTGATATCACTCATGGTGCCCTCCCACACCCGGTCAAAATTCAGCCCAACCAAATTGCCCGATGCATCCAGTGCGGGGCTGCCGGAGTTGCCGCCCGTGGTGTGGTTCATGGCAATAAAACAAACCGGCATCTTTCCGTTTTTTCCGTAAGGGCCATAATCTTTCTTCTGGTAAAGGTCTCTCAGCTTTTCCGGCAGGTCAAATTCGTAATCTCCTGGCTTATATTTCTGCATCACCCCATCCAGGTAGGTGTAAAAATCATATTTCACCGCATCCCTTGCTTCATAGCCTTTCACCTTGCCATAGGTAACCCGCAAAGTGCTGTTGGCATCGGGATAGAATTTTTTCTCCTTCATCACTTCCATCTGCGCCTGCATATAGGTTCGCTGTAGCTTGCTGATGCGGGATTGAATATCGTTCAGCTTTCCCTGCACCTGTGTCTGGTAGGTTCTTAAAAGATCAAGATAAAGTTTCAGCGTGGGGCGGTTTTTCAGATCGGCCACTACTTCGGCTGATGGTTTTTCCAATAATTTTCTCACTTCGCTTCGGTTATGGAAAATATCTTCTTTATAGACCCTGTCCGCCAGTTTTTCAAAACTGCCTCCCGCCTGCGCCAGCCATTCTTTCAGCAGGGGCGACACATATTTATCTTCCTGGTCTTTTGCATAGATTTCCAGCAGGCTTTCAAATAACTTGCGGTCCACTTTTTCATCATACTCATCATAGATGCGGCGAAGACCATTGTCCAGTTCGCCTAACCTTGCCCGGTAGCCAGATTCTCCGTTCCTGTCATAAGCATTGATCAGCGAATTTAGTTGCGCAGCAACAGTAAACACTTCTATTCTCGGAAAGATTTCTGTAAAATAATCCCTTGCATGACCAAGGGGTTTCAGTTCTTCATAGGCTGTTTCAAAATCCACCAGCAGGGTGCGGTATTGAATTTTCCAGCCTGCATTGGCATTCACTCTTTTTTGAAATTCGGCTTCGTAGGTCTTCTTTTTGCCTACAGCATCGGTCCGGGTGAGGCCCAACACTTCTCCCTGCCATTTTTTCCAGGCGTTGCTGATGCTGGCATACTTGGCAGCATACTGAATCTTGATCTGTTCGTCTTTTCGCATAAAACCATCTATAACCGCCAGGGCTTTGTCACGGATGCCGATCTTGGCCGGGTTGTTTAGTGCTATGGTTTGCTCCACAGCAAAAGAAGGCATGTATTCCATGGTGCGGCCGGGAAAACCAAATACCATGGTGAAGTCACCCTCTGCCACACCATCTAAAGAAATAGATAAAGATCTTTTAGGAGCATAAGGAACATTGTTGGGTGAATAGTTGGCCGGTTTGTTATCCTTGCCGGCATAGATGCGGAACATGGAAAAATCGCCGGTGTGGCGTGGCCACATCCAGTTGTCCGTATCTTTTCCAAAATTACCAATACTGGCTGGCGGCGCACCCACCAGCCTGATATCATTGAACCGTTCCGTCACAAATAAAAAATACTGGTTGCCTTCAAAAAAAGCCCTTACAAAACTATCCTGGTGACCTTCTTTCTTTACACTCTTCCTTACTTCTGCAATATTCTTATCAATCTGTGACTGTCTTTCGCTTTCACTCATACTGCTGTTCACACCCGCCAGCACCTGTTTACTCACATCATCTATCCGGACGATAAAGGTCACAAACAGGTCGGGGTTGGGAATTTCCTCGCCATAGTTCTTTGCCCAAAAACCATCCCTGATATAATTATTATCTAATGTGGAGTGGTCCTGGATGGCATTGAAGCCGCAGTGGTGGTTGGTGAGGATAAGCCCTTTGGATGAGATCACTTCGCCGGTGCAGAATCCGCCAAAGCTGACGATGGCATCCTTCAGGCTGCCGGCATTTATACTATATATATCCTTTGCGCTGATCTTCATTCCCATACTCTTCATATGTTTTTCATTGAGCTGGGCCAGCAATTGCGGCAACCACATACCTTCATCGGCACGGGCTATAATAGCGCTGATAAATAAGGTGAACGCAAGCAACAGTTGTTTCAGGTGTCTCATATTCTATAATTTGGAAGATAAAAATAAGACTTCCTTTGTTAAGGATTCCAGGGGGAAGAAGACCACAGAGTTGCCCAGAGTAAATACTACACAGAGGGCACAGATTTAAAATACTTATTTAAGGTTTCCAACCTTTGATCATACCCCTGTTCACCACAACTATTTCTCCCCATCATCTTGTGAACAGGCAAAATATAATGTGTATATCCCTTTGTGAAACGTGGATATGAAACTGCGTTTTTAGCGATCATCTTTCTGCATCAGCCCGGTTGAGGTTCCTGCTGTCCGCAAATCAACTTTTATCCTATCACTATTCACATCACAGAAATAGTAAACTCATTTAAAAATTATGCAACCGGGTTTTTCACAGACCTGTGGAAACTGCCCGTAAAGCCCTGCTGGTATTGAATAGCCAGTGTGAATTTTAATCGTTGAAATGTGAATAAGCCCGGTTTGGTAACTTTGCAACATAAATAATGAAACAGTTTTCCACGAATTCACAGCCATAATAATAATAAGCTCTTTTTATAAAAATTATATTATTAATACTATTGTATTTATAGCCCGGCTGAAAATTTTTGTTTTGAAGAATTGAAAACTGTTGTGGAATATTGCTCCCTGTTCAAAAACTAAAAGTCATGTCTGCCCAATCAATCGCCGCCGCCCAAGCCAATGTAGAAAAAAGAGGATTTTTGGATATTGATCTTGACCCGACTCTAGATCTCTTTGCCGCCATCGAAAGGCTGAAGAAGGAAAAGAATGCCGTGTTGCTGGCGCATTACTACCAGGAGCCCGACATCCAGGATGTGGCGGATTATATCGGTGATAGCCTGGGTTTAGCGCAACAAGCAGAAAAGACCAACGCCGACATGATCGTTTTTGCCGGTGTGCATTTCATGGCTGAGACAGCAAAGATTTTAAATCCTTCCAAAAAAGTAGTGATCCCCGACCTGAAAGCTGGTTGCTCCCTCAGCGACAGTTGCCCGCCGCCCTTGTTTAAAAAATTCAAAGAGCAGCACCCGGATCATGTGGTGGTGAGTTATATCAACTGCAGTGCCGGCATCAAAGCGCTGAGCGATGTGATCTGCACCAGCAGCAATGCAAAGATCATCGTGGAGAGTTTTCCTAAAGACCAGCCCATCATTTTTGCGCCGGATAAAAACCTCGGCGCTTATATCAACAAAGTGACGGGTCGCAACATGCTGCTCTGGAACGGCGCCTGCATGGTGCATGAGATCTTCAGCCTGGAAAAGATCACCAAACTCAAAGTGCGGCACCCGCAGGCTATGCTCATTGCCCATCCTGAATGTGAAGACCCGATCTTACAGATTGCGGATTATATCGGCAGCACCACCGGTTTATTGAAATACACCCAAAGCGATGCATCGCAGGAATACATTGTGGCCACCGAAACCGGCATCCTGCACCAGATGATGAAAGCTTCACCGCAGAAAACATTTATCCCGGCGCCGCCCAACAACAGTTGCGCCTGCAACGACTGCCCCCACATGAAGCTGAACACCCTGGAGAAACTCTACCTGTGCATGGAATATGAAACCCCGGAGATAACGATGGAGGAAGAATTGAGACTGGCGGCACTGCGGCCGATACAGCGAATGCTGGATATAAGCAGTAAAGCGGGGTTGTGATGATTAAAAAGGAAGCAGTTCAACAGGGAGATAAACAGGAATATTTTTTTTTGTCAATCCTTTTTTCAGGCTGCGGTAACTGATTCTTTTGCCCGAACCCGGGAGACGAAAATATAAACAACCCTGGTGGATATCAGTTTTTAACTTAATGGGGTTTTTAATATCCGAAATCAGCCAGGCCGTCCTGATGTTTTCAAGGCTGATCTGCCAACGCGGATGAAAATATTTTATCTCAATTGAAAATAGCATTTGCGAAATAAGCTGATTTTCAATAGGAATTTATACCAGGAGTGTCGTATATTTAAGTGTACCACCGCAATGCCTTGCACAAGGAAAAAGACCTTCGCCGCCTGAGGGCGGCTCCCGGTCTTTTTCTCCATCGCTATTGCGGTGGTACGATCGGGATTTACTTGTAAATTTATCGGGGGGCGAACTTTGTGCAAGCCACCTGCGGGGTACATGAGGATTTAAGAAATGCCCCGATAAATTTCCACGTACCCACAGAATCTCGCAGCTGCTACGCAAGCCCTTCGGGACTTGCTCCCGCATCTGCTCCTTCCGTGGGCACTTCGTAAATCCCGATCGTTGCCTGCTATTGTATATCGACATTCTACCATGATTACAGAAGACCAAATTCTTGCAAAGCTTGACGACTATAAATTAGGTTACTACTGCCAGTTTATAGACTTAGGTCATGTTTATTCATATCTCATAGACAGCCGACTTAATATTTTTAAAGGTGACAATGACCAATGGGCAATTGCAGCCGAACGATTAGGTTATAATCCAAGAGGTGGCGGCATTATGCTGGACATATATTATTTCGGGAACTGCTTGAGTAATTTGGAGCATTACAATGGGCAAGACACAAACTATTATACAGTTTATCCTATCGAATGGAACGACTTCAACGACACCGTTGACGGCGAAGTTCTGAAGCCCGACGCAAAATTTTGGAATATTAGAGGTAATCAAATTGGACTTACCCACGACAAGCAAGATTATATAAATGCCGGAATTGAAATTAAAGAATACGAACCTGGAGAAATTTCGTTAGAAGAAGTTTGTAGATTACTCATAACAAAACATCGTGACTTATTTAGAGCAACAGACGAAGAACTTTACAAATCAATCCCTAAAGATCTTAAGAAAATACTTACTATTGACGAATGGTATCATCGGGACTTCCAAGAAATTATTCAGCCGACAATGAGTGACGAACACTTGCGGACAACTTATGAGTTCAACAAAAATCTTGTTGGTGGAGAATATCCTTTAGATTATGAAACTTTTGCTTCTATGTTTAGGCAACAGGAAAAATTAACAGGCGAGTATAATCAAAGTCAATATCTGGACAACCGACCAAGCTCTTACGAAACATGGCAGCTCATAGCAAAGGTTATTGCGACTGGTGACATAACTTTATACAAGCCGACATTGGAATCAAATACGCATTGGAAAAATTGGCCTGACTCTGGTAGTATGTGACAAAGAACAACAGCAGGCAATCGAGTAAGCCGGGGGAATTGCACCCCCAGCTCCTCGCAGAACCGTA
>CAYTGN010000037.1:0-21738 GCA_964437415.1 uncultured Chitinophaga sp.
CGCAATGGTATCCAAAACCCGCCGTGTATGATAAAGATGGCTGGCACCCGATGCCATATCTTGACCAGGGAGAGTTTTACAGCGAATTCGGCAGCTACGATGTAAGTATTACCCTGCCGGAAAACTATGTAGTTGCTGCAACCGGTGAATTGCAGAATGAAAAAGAAAAGGTATGGCTGAATGATCGCCGGTCCTTTACATGGGAACCCGTTCGCCAAAAAGAAAAAAGCAAACAGGGAATGATCAAAACAATAGTTCAGCTTTACCCGGCATCAGCGAAAAACATGAAAACACTTCGCTACCGGCAGGACAAAGTGCATGACTTTGCCTGGTTTGCCGATAAACGTTTTATTGTAAACCACGACAGTTGTTTGCTTGCATCCGGCAAAGTGATTGATGTGTATAGCTTTTACACCCCGGAAGAAAAAACAACCTGGCAAAACAGTGTGCAGTTTGCCAAAGATGCGGTAAGACATTATTCGCATTGGATTGGAGAATATCCTTACAATACTGTCAGTGTGGTGCAGGGTCCTGAAAGTTTTGGCGGCGGCATGGAATATCCCGGCATCACTGTTATCTCGCCGATGCGAAGTCAAAAAGAACTGCACCGCATCATTGCTCATGAGATCGGGCACAACTGGTTTTATGGCATTCTTGCCAGCAATGAAAGAAAACATCCCTGGATGGATGAAGGCATCAACTCCTGGTATGATGCTTTATATGCAAAAAAGAAAGACCCCAAATTCAGTCAGCGATTAGAACAATATGTTTTGGAAACATTTGTGAAGGAGAAAAAAGATCAGCCCATTGAAACTGCTTCCGAAAGATTCACCGATGTCAATTACGGACTCATCGCCTATTACAAAACCTCGCAATGGATGAAATGGCTGGAAAATGAAATGGGCAGTGAAACATTTCACAAAGCGATGCAGGAATACTATCGGCGCTGGCAGTTCAAACATCCGCAACCGGATGATCTGAAAAAAGTGCTGGAAGAAGTAAGCGGCCGCAATTTAGACTCAGCTTTTGCACTGCTGCAACAAAAAGGAAATTTGCCAGGACCGGGAAAAAAAGGAACAGGCATCCGCGGGCCTCTCGGCGCTGTCACCGGGATGCATGATGATAAAAATACTGCCGTCACCATTGCACCGTCGGCAGGTTTTAACAGCTATGATAAACTGATGTTAGGGCTATATGTTTCGAACCTGCGTTTGCCACCCAACCGTTTGCAGTTTCTAATTTCACCAATGTATGCGCTGGGTTCAAAAAGGCTTAACGGCATCGGGTTCATCAATCACAGTTCATACCCAGAAGGGGTCTTCAGGAAAATTGACATCGGCATCAGTGGCGCTGCTTTTTCTGCTAACCGCTTCGAGGATGGCGACGGAAACAAAACCTATTTAGGTTTTAAAAAAATCGTTCCCGGAATCCGGTTTACTTTTAAAGAAAAAGATGTCCGTAGCAGTTTGCATCGGTTCATTCAGTTCAAATCATTTTTCATCAATGAAGCCGGGCTGCGATTTTACCGGGATACGGTCATCACCGGGCAAGACACCAGCATTTTCAACCGATACCGGGCACAATCATCCAACAGGAATTTGCAACAATTGCAATTCGTGGTCGAAAATAACCGGGCACTTTATCCCTATCGGGCTGAATTAAAAGTTGAACAGGGCAGGGATTTTGTACGCACAGGTTTCACCGGTAAATATTTTTTCAACTATCCGAAAGAAGGTGGATTAGACTTGAGATTGTTTGCGGGTAAATTTATTTATACCAGTGCAAAAACAACGGCAAAACAGTTTGCGACCGATCGTTATCACCTGAACATGACCGGTCCAAACGGGTATGAGGATTATACATACAGCGATTATTTTGTTGGCCGCAATATGTTCCAGGGATTGGGCAGCCAGCAGATCATGGTGAGAGATGGTGGGTTTAAAGTGAGAACAGACCTGCTGGCGGATAAAGTCGGAAGAACAGATGACTGGTTGTTGGCAGTTAATCTCAGTTCGTCAATTCCTTCGGGTCTCAACCCATTAAGCCTGCTGCCTGTAAAAATACCGCTGAAAGTTTTTGCCGATATTGGCACACAGGCTGATGCATGGAGAGCAGGGTCCGGGGAAGACCGTTTCATCTTTGACGCAGGCATCCATGTCCCTCTCTTTAAAGAAACCATCAATATTTACATTCCCGTAGTTTATAGCGGTGCTTTCAGGGATTATATTCAATCCACCATTCCAAAAAAAGGGAGGTTCTGGAAAACAATTTCATTCAGTATTGACATTTCCAATTTCAGTTTCCGGAAATTTGACCGCAACTTAGATTTCTAATGCCGTCAACAGGAAACATACAATACCTGCAGCAAAAGGATATTGATAAATCAAAATGGGACCATTGCATAGACAACGCTTCCAACGGCCTCATCTATGCTTATTCTTTTTATTTGGATGCCATGAGCCGGCATTGGGATGCACTGGTGCTGAATGACTATGAGATGGTGATGCCGCTGACCTGGAATAAAAAATATGGTATCACCTATTTACACCAGCCTTTTCTTTCAGCACAGTTGGGATTATTTGGGAAAAACCCTGATGCCTCGCTTCTCGGACAATTCCTTTCTGCGATACCTGTAAAGTTTCGCTACTGGGATTTTTACCTGAACCACCATAATATTTTTGAACTGGAAGGCTTCAGTCTCTACAGGCGAACTAATTATGTACTTAACCTCGGAAAGACCTACGAAGAAATTTATAAAGGGTATAGTGAAAACATCCGGCGCAATATCCGCAAGGCGGAGCAAATGAATTGTACAGTACAAAAAGACTTTGCTGCAGAAAAAGTGATCGAACTGGCATTGCAGCAAATGCGGCAATACAGCAAGGAATCAGGGGAAAATGTGGAACGGTTCAGGCAACTCTATTCAATCCTTCATCAAAAAATGATGGCCATCACTTATGGTGTGCTTTTGAATGAAGAATTAGTGGCGTCCTGCATCTTTTTTTTCTCGCATAGCCGTGCTTATTATATTCTTGTTGGAAATCACCCCAATGGCAAAACCATCGGCGCATCCCATGCACTGATTGACGCTTTCATTAAAGATCATGCAGGAAAGAAAATGCTGCTGGATTTTGAAGGGTCGGACATCCGCAATCTTGCTTTCTTCTACAGCAGTTTCGGCGCCATGGAAGAAAAATATGCTGCTATAAAACTAAATAAGCTTCCTTTTTACCTGAAATGGCTGAAGAAATAATTACTGAAAGTAGTATGTTATAAAGGCTGAATTCTTTCCTCCAGGATCTTTTCAGCTATCATAATATCCAGTGGCCTGGTGATCTTGATATTGTTCTCCTCCCCTTCTACTAAAGACACTTTCATACCAAATGCTTCAGCCACGGTAGCCTCATCAGTGAATTTATCTTTATAATCTATCTGGAAAGCCGGCAGCAGTAACTTGCTGTGAAAGGTTTGCGGGGTTTGCACCAGCATCGCTTTGTTCCGGTCAACGGCATCACTCCCTTCATCTGTCAGCATCCTCACACTGTCTTTGCTGGTAATTACCGGAATAGCCGAACCAGCAGCCACCGCCATTTCATAGCAACGATGTATGAGTTCCTTTGACAATAGGCAGCGAACGCCATCATGCACAAAAATGATAGATTCGTTACCGGTCAATGCCAGCCCATTCTTCACCGATTGAAAACGGGTATCGCCCCCGGCAGTGATGCGGATCCTTTCTTTATCAAAAAAAGCATCAATGATCTCCTGGCCCATATCAGTATAGTCAACCGGCAATACCAGGATCACCTGCAGGTCATCATAAGCTTCCAGAAAAGTTTTTAGTGTATAATATAAGACGGGCTTATCCTTCAGCAGCATGAATTGCTTGGGAAGGTTGCCACCCATTCTTGTTCCGGAACCCCCGGCCACAATGACAGCATATTTCTTCATGGGTGCAAATTTAAGGTGCCAGCCTATGGCTTTATATAAAAAAGAAAAGGCTTGCAGGTCACCAGTTCCCCTTTTATATTTTTCCCGACAATACAATCAAAAGAAAGCACCTGCATGGGTTTGATAGCAGCCAGTCTTTCCAGGTCTTCTGCTGAAAGGGAATCAGCATTCACTTCATAAAACTCAGGTTCGCATCCATCACAATCAATTGAAAAAATGAAGCGGAGAATACTGACGTCTTTATCCTCTGCTACCAGCTTTTTGATCTTTGGTAAATCTTCCCGTGATAACATTCCTTTCTTATCAAGTCCCTGTATCATGGCCGTATGCGTCGGCGCAATAGCACAGGAATCTGTTTCATCTGTCTGTGCATTGCCGATGACCGAAGTGACTAAAAGTGTCATCAAAAAGATTAACCGCATAAGGTTTCTAACTTTACTTGTAGATAGCAATTACTGTTTGTCCGTCGCTGCTTTTCAGACCACGATACATCCCTTCGCTGTTAAATAGCATAGCTGCATTACCTTTTGCATCCACACCAATCATCCCGCCTTCACCGTTTATCTTCACCAGTTTGTCATGAACCACTATATTCATCGCTTCCTGCAGGTTTAGTCCTTTATATTCCATCAGGCAACTTACATCATATGCCGCCACTGCACGGATGAATAACTCACCGTGTCCTGTGCAACTGATGGCGCAGGTGTTATTGTTGGCATAGGTTCCTGCACCAATAACTGAGCTGTCTCCTACCCTTCCCCATTGTTTGTTGGTCATGCCGCCCGTGCTGGTAGCTGCCGCGATATTTCCATCCTTATCACAAGCCGCAGCGCCAACGGTTCCGAACTTTTTACCTTCCCTCCTGGCAGGCAAGTCCCTGACAGTAATATTGTGATCCAATGACACATTATCTGAATCCTGCACCTGTTTCCATTGGTCATACCGGAATTGTGAAAAGAAATACTCATCCGGTTCTTCTTTCATTGCAATTGCTGCTGCAAAATCATTAGCGCCTTTTCCATTCAGCATGACATGGGGGCTTTGAGTCATCACTGCATGGGCTAGTTTTACAGGATTGCGGATGTTTCGCACGGCAGAAACCGCTCCCGCCATCAGTGTTTTTCCGTCCATCACCGAAGCATCCATTTCCTGGCTTCCGTCTTTAGAAAAAACAGAACCCCGTCCCGCATTAAAAAGTATATTATCCTCCAGCGACATCGTCGCCGCCAATACCGCATCCATAGCAGGCTTTCCCTGTTGCAATACGGCAAAACCGGCCACAAGTGCTTCTTCCAGTCCTTCCCGGTAAGCGGTTTCCAGTTCTTCTGTCATATCGGCTTTCAGGATGGTGCCGGCGCCTCCATGTATCACCAATGAAAATTTTGGCATAAGTGTCAGTGGGTATTTCAGATGAAAGCGAAATTAGCTATTTTGTCAGCGAAACAACTGTAATTATTCTTAATGCAACTGAAACGCAAACTGACCTGGGGTGACTGGCTGATCATTGCCGCCAACCTTGTTCCCGTAATCGGGGTCTGGTTTTTTGGCTGGAGCGCCGTGGAGGTTTTTATTGTATATGTACTGGAAACATTGCTGGTTGGTATCCTGACCGTATTAAAACTACTTGTAGTGACGTTCCACAAAGGAAGTGACACCTGGTATAATAAAGGAACTTCAACTGCTGTAAGCGGTCTCTTCTTCATTCTTTTTTTTATCGTGCACTTTGGAATGTTTGCCGCAATTCAAACCACTATTTTTTCACAGGTTGCGGGTATAATTCCACCCAACAAAGGGGCGATGTATTTTTTCTTTAACTGGCATGAATTTATTAATAAAGAAATTCTCATCATGCTGGCAGTAATGGCGGTCAGTTACCTGGCAAGAGTATTTGTTCCTTTTGTAATGAATGGCGAATACAAGACAGACTCAATGATGAAGATCATGTTCCAGCCTTATGGAAGAATTTTCATCCAGCAGTTTACCGTGATACTCGGAAGCATGTTTCTCAGTTTTGGCTTTGGCAAAGGATTTATTCTTGTTTTTGCACTTGCAAAAATATTTTTTGAGGTGATGGTAAATTTTGAAAGCATCCTCAATAAAACGATAAAAGAAATGGAAGAGCAGAATCCGCCTAAAGTTAACTAACGAGTACACTACACACCTGCAGCTAACCATTGGTGAGCTACAGAAACAATGGCTGAAATATCCATCTCTTTCATACACTTAAAATGTCCCTTAGGGCATTTGGCATACCCGATCTTGCTGCAGGGCCTGCAACGAAGTCCTTTTACTTCGGCAATATAAGAAGATGGATGATCTTTACTGCCGAAGTATGGATACATGCCAAATGCCGGCACTGTATTTCCCCAAACGGAAATAACAGGTTTTTTAAAAGCTGCAGCCACATGCATCAGTCCTGTATCGTGGGTGATCACAAGTCTTGCTTTTTCAAGAACAGAAGCTGACTGATTAAAACTGAATTTTCCGCAAGCATTAAAGATCAGTTGCGGATTCATTTGAGCAATTCTTTCCGCAACCACAGCATCTTCTTTATCACCGAGCATTATTACAGGATAATTAAGCAACCCGCATAGTTCGAGCAGTTTTTCCTCCGGCAGCCGTTTGGTAGCCTTTGTTCCACCCGCTACCAAAGCAATAAAACCTGCATGAAAAGCAGCCGGCAATTCCTTTTCCCTGATCCTTTGGCTATCTGCAATAAAATAATCGAGCCCTTTGCCGTCATTGACAACACCCAACGGTTCTACCGTAGCTAAGTACCTGTCCACAATATGAACATCTGGCAATATATTGATCTTTAAACGGGTGTAGAGATACTTTTCAATATTCAGCTTTTTGAAAGAAGAACTTTTAGCCTTGCTCAGCGATTTTTTTACCTTCAGCGTTCTGAGATTATTGTGCAGGTCAACGATATGATCGTACTTGCGTTGCTTTAGCAGTCGCATCAGATCTGGAAAATTTCCGGAAAGTGTAAATACATTGGTCAGGTATGGATTGCTTTCAACAACAAACCTGTATTTATCTTTTGTCAGGAAATCAATCTCAGCAGCAGGGAATTTTTGCCGGAGGCAGCGGATCACCGGGCTGGTAAGCACAATATCACCGATGGATGAAAACCGGATGATAAGGATTTTTTTCATTGTCAGAAATAGGTCTGCTTTAGCAGATAATTCTTTACATAATCTTCCACGCCGTCTTCCAGTGTATAAAACTCATCATGGTAGCCCGCCTGTTTCAGTTTATCCATTTTTGCTTCTGTAAAATACTGGTATTTGTCCCTGATATCTTCAGGCATATCTATAAAATCAATCACAGGCTCTTTGTTCATAGCACGGAAAGTGGCTGTAACAAGATCAGCAAAGGTTCTGGCTTTGCCCGTGCCGAGATTATACAATCCGGAGTGCGGATGGTAATTCATCAGCCATAGGCAAACCTTTATCACATCTTTTACATACACAAAATCCCTGAGTTGCTCACCATCCCTGAAATCCGGACGGTGTGATTTAAACAGCTTCACCCTTCCGTTTTGCAGCACCTGGTTGAATGAGTGAAGGATCACACTGGCCATTCTCCCTTTATGATACTCGTTAGGCCCATACACATTGAAAAACTTGAGACCGGCCCAGAATGGCGGAGTGATTTCCTGCTGCAAAGCCCACTTATCAAATTCATTTTTGGAGATACCATATGGGTTAAGGGGCTGCAGCCTGTCCACCACTTCGTGGCTGTCATCATACCCTTCATTACCATCTCCGTAAGTTGCGGCAGATGATGCATAAACAAGCGGAATTTCACCGTCTGTGCATAGTTGCCATATTTTTTTTGAGTAATCAACATTCAGATGCTGGTGAATGGCATAATCAAACTCAGTGGTGTCGGTTCTTGCACCAAGATGAAAAACAAAAGAAGCTCTTTGGCCTGATCCAGCATACCAGCTAAAAAATTCTTTCCGATCAATTATTGCAGAAAATTTTTTACCGGACAGGTTGTTCTCTTTTGTTTCCCTGCCAAATTCATCAACCAGCACAAGGTTGTTATAACCGGCTTCATTCAAATAGCTGACAAGGCAACTGCCGATAAACCCAGCAGCTCCCGTAACAATGATCAATGATCCTTTATCCATATCCCGGTTTATTGTAGTAAGATGAAAAGCTATCCTGCCATGATCTTTCTGACATCTTCATCAGTCAGCGTATATGTACCTGTATGTTGAACAACAATGGAAGATGCTTTGTTAGCATAGGGTATCGCCTTCTCCGCAGAACCGAGCAATAAATAAAAATAAGCCAGTGCAGCAAGAAAAGTGTCGCCTGCACCCACCACGTCAAACACAGTAACTTTCTCTGTAGGATATATCTCATTCCTGTACATAGCGCCTCTGTCACCAAGAGTAGCGATCACATTGGCAGGTGGATTTGAAAGCGCAGCATACTCCGGCTCGTTCACTTTAATATAGCAATTGTGTTTATCGGGCAGGGTTGTTTTTTTAGTATCAATAAAAACGGGACATTCGGCACCGGCAACTATCTCGAATAATTTTTCAGCAGAAATAAACCCTTTGTTGTAGTCCGAAATAACAATCGCATCATATTTTGCAGAAGATACCCGGGCAGTCAAAGGTGAAAGAGGTTCATGCTTATCAACCCGTAGTATCTGGTGATTGTATTTCCTGTCAATATATCTTGTCTTGACTATCTTTTCCTTGTTAGTAATGAAATCAACCTGTGTTTTAAAGGCCTTCAGGTTCTCATACACATTAGCGGCCATGCCGGGTTTTGTTTCGGTGTGGGTGTAATCCAATACAGGAACAGGAGCTTCCGGGTTGAGCCGGGTGCAATGGCCATAAACATACTCATCAAGGCAACTATCTCCTATTAATAATAGCCTGAATAGTGCTGGTGGTGGAGTAATCTTTGATTCTGTCATAAAACTTTAACTCTTTTGCATATTGCGATCCGATCACAGGCTTCCCTTTCCAGTCGCTTCCAACGATCATGATATCAGGTGCAAATTCCCTGATGGTGTTTTCCAGTTCTTCATCAGTTGAAAAAAAAGAGACCTCGTCCACTGCTTTCAGATTGCTTAGGAAAAAACTTCTTTCTTCCTGGTTAAAAACCGGCCTGTCATTGCCTTTTTTTTGCTTTACCCTGTCATCGGTATCAATCGCCACCAGCAGGTAGTCACCAAGACTTTTGGCAAAATTTAATAACTGCAAGTGCCCCGGGTGGAGGATATCAAATGTTCCGTTGACAAATATTTTCTTCATAGCAACCCGTAGATTGGCAATGATGCAAGATAGTAAATATGCACATCGGTTAGAACCCTGCAATTGTTCTGCCTGGGAAAATATGCCGGGTTCTGCTTAGTGATTCCGGAATTGAGAGGGAGCTTCTAATTCTTTTTGGCAGGTTTATACATATCGTTGAGCCCCCTTATCACATCGGCGGTGATATTATAAATGGTGTCCCGGTAGTAGAAAAGGCCTTGTTCGTAGGAGACGATATATGAGTAGCTTTTGTCTTTATTGTACTCTTTCAGAAAGTCTTCAATCTTTGTCTTCACATCTTTCATGCGGCGCATCACCAGATCGTTATATTCCTGGTCCAGCGTCTGTTTGCGGGTAGAGATGTTCTGTTCCAGCTTTTTGAGGTCCATTGCGGCGGCTTCGTATTGCTGCTGGTTCATCTCCTGCTGCTTGTTCTGGTAATACATCAGCTTATTCTGATAATCTTTTCCAAGACGATCCAGTTCAATAGTAATTCCATCTTCTTTTTTATTCATCTCACTCTTCACATCCTTCACCATTTCAAAATGAGTTTCCACAGAATCCATTTCAAAATAGGCAATGCGAAACTCTTTGTCCACACCGGTGGAGTCATTAGTTTTTCCGCTGGCCCCCTTGCTACTCCCTTTTCCTCCTGAAAAATGAGAAATCAATAAATACCCCGCAGCAATTGTCAGCAACACATTCCAGACCAGCAATCCGTTTTTCATCTCTTACGTTTTTTGCAAATTAACAATGACAGGCCGCCAAAGATAGGGAATCGGGTCACTTTATGAAACCCTTAACAGCCCATGATACTCAAGAAAAAGGAGCAAGAAATCTTGCTCCTGTGTTCTACTATAATCAATTTATACCAGTTTGCTTACTCCTCCTCATCAAAAGCCATCACCTCACGGGTGGTTTGCAGCAACTCATACTCTTCCTTACTGCCCACGATCATAGAGTCAAATTCACGAAGACCTGTACCTGCCGGTATTGGGTGTCCGGTGATCACATTCTCTTTCAGTCCCATCATTTCATCGGCCTTTCCATTAATGGCTGCAGATGAAAGGACTTTTGTCGTTTCCTGGAAGGAGGCGGCCGAAATCCAGCTTTGCACACCCAGTGATGCTTTGGTGATACCCAATAACGTTGGTGATGAGGTAGCAGGTTTGGCATCCCGGAATTCAATCAGCTTCTTGTCGTTTCTGCGGAGGATAGAGTTCTCTTCCCTCACTTCACGCAGGCTTACGATCTGGCCGGTGCGGAGTTTGGTTGAATCGCCGTGCTCAACAACAACTTTTTTATCGAAGATGTAATCATTTTCCTCAATGAATTCAAACTTATCTGTCAGGTCATCTTCGAGAAATCTTGTATCACCCGGGTCAACGATATTTACTTTACGCATCATCTGCCGGACGATCACTTCGATATGCTTGTCATTGATCTTCACACCCTGCAAACGGTACACTTCCTGTATCTCGTTCACCACATACTCCTGAACTGCAAACGGTCCTTTGATGGAAAGAATATCGAATGGAGCAATTTGCCCGTCACTCAATGAAGCACCGGCTTTAACGAAGTCGCCGTCCTGTGCGAGGATCTGTCTTGTCAGGGGCACCAGGTATTTCTTCTGCACTCCGTCTTTGGCTTCAATGATGATCTCACGGTTACCCCTCTTGATAGCCCCCATCGTTACCACACCATCAATCTCTGTTACTACCGCCGGGTTGCTCGGATTTCTCGCCTCAAACAGTTCCGTAACACGGGGGAGACCACCGGTAATATCTCTCAGCTTGCCCAGCACACGGGGGATCTTAACAAGCACCTGTCCTGCTTTCACAGCTTCACCCTCTTCAAGGATGATATGGCTGCCGGTAGGCAGGTTGTAGGATTTACTTTCCTTTCCTTCAACCAGGATAGAAGGAATTTTTGTTTTGTCACGGGTCTCAATAACCACTTTCTCACGGTGACCTGTTTGCTCGTCGGCCTCTTCACGATAGGTTACACCCTCAATAACATTTTCGAATTTCAATGTACCATTCACCTCGGCAACGATAACGTTATTGAACGGATCCCAGGTGCAGATCACATCGCCTTTATGAACCTTCTGGCCATCTTTTACCATCAATGTGGACCCGTAAGGGATATTATTAGTTATAAGCAGGCGGTCATTTTTCGTATCAATAATCCTCACTTCCCCGGTACGGCCGATTACCACCTGGATGTTGTTTCCTTCATTATCCTGTGTGGTCACAGAACGAAGTCCATCAAACTGTATCGTACCATCAAACTTAGCGGTCAATGTTGAATCAACTGTTGCAGAACCGGCCACACCACCTACGTGGAAAGTACGAAGTGTTAACTGTGTACCCGGCTCCCCAATAGACTGGGCAGCGATGATACCAACAGCATCTCCTTTTTGCGCCCTGCGGCCAGATGCCAGGTTTCTTCCATAACACCTCACGCAACAGCCACGTTTGCTTTCGCAGGTCAACACAGAACGTATCTCAACAGTCTCAATAGCTGCTTCTTCAATACGGCGGGCAATATCAGAAGTGATCTCTTCACCGGCGCCAACGATCAGTGAATCTGATTGCGGATCATAAACATCATGTAATGATGTACGGCCTTCGATCCTATCGGCCAGCGGCTCGATTACATCTTCATTATCTTTTAATGCGCTGGTGGCAATGCCACGAAGTGTGCCACAATCTTCTTCAGTGATTACCACATCCTGCGCCACATCCACCAGTCGGCGGGTCAGGTAACCTGCATCGGCTGTTTTCAGGGCCGTATCGGCAAGACCTTTACGGGCACCGTGTGTGGAGATGAAATAATCCAATACGTTCAGACCGCCTTTGAAGTTGGAAAGGATCGGATTTTCGATGATCTCAGATCCTGTTGAACCTGATTTTCTCGGTTTGGCCATCAATCCCCTGATTCCGGCGAGCTGTTTGATCTGCTGCTTGGAACCACGGGCGCCTGAATCAAGCATCATATAAACAGAGTTGAACCCTTGTTTATCGTTGCTCAGTTCACGGATCAATGTTTCTGTGATCCTTGTATCTACACGGCTCCAGATGTCAACGATCTGGTTATATCGTTCGTTGTTGGTGATAAGACCCATGTTGTAATTGTCCCACACTTCATCCACTTCTCCTTTTGCATTGTCCAGTAATTCTTCTTTGATGTCAGGAATGATCAGGTCATTAATACTGAACGACAGACCACCCTGGAAGGCAGTGCGGAATCCGAGAGTCTTGATATCGTCGAGGAATTTGGCTGTTTTGGGAACATTGGTGATCTCGATGATGTCGCCAATGATCTCACGAAGATTCTTCTTTGTGAGCAATGCATTTACGAATCCAACTTCAGCCGGAACAAACTGGTTGAATATTACACGGCCAACAGTTGTTTCGATCAGCTTATGCTCCAGCAAACCATCCTGGTTGCGAATATTGGCTTTAACTTTTATCCATGCATGAAGATCCACTACTCCTTCATTGTAAGCAATAATAACCTCTTCAGTTGAGTAGAAAGCTTTGCCTTCTCCTTTCACCTTCTCGGTTTCGATTGTCTTCTTTCCTTTTGAAATGTAATACAGCCCCAGTACCATGTCCTGTGAAGGCAGGGTGATCGGCTGACCGTTCTGCGGGTTCAGGATATTGTGCGAAGCCAGCATCAGCAGTTGTGCTTCCAGAACAGCAGCGCTGCTCAGGGGAACATGCACAGCCATCTGATCACCATCGAAGTCGGCGTTGAAGGCCGCACACACCAGCGGGTGCAATTGAATCGCTTTTCCTTCGATCAATTTCGGCTGGAATGCCTGGATAGATAAACGGTGCAGTGTCGGGGCACGGTTCAGCATTACCGGGTGACCTTTCAGAATATTTTCAAGGATATCCCAAACAACAGCTTCCTTTTTGTCAACAAGCTTCCTTGCAGACTTCACTGTTTTTACGATACCTCTTTCAATCAGTTTACGAATGATGAAGGGCTTGAACAACTCGGCTGCCATATCCTTTGGCAGACCGCATTCATGCAATTTCATTTCGGGACCTACCACGATAACAGAACGACCGGAGTAGTCAACACGTTTACCCAACAGGTTTTGACGGAACCGGCCTTGTTTACCTTTCAGCACATCACTGAGTGATTTTAATGCACGGCCACCTTCGGCTTTCACCGCATTTGATTTACGGCTGTTGTCAAACAGTGAATCTACCGCCTCTTGCAACATACGTTTTTCATTGCGCAGGATCACTTCGGGAGCCTTGATCTCCAGCAAACGCTTCAGACGGTTATTGCGGATAATGACACGACGATAGAGGTCGTTCAGATCTGAAGAAGCGAAACGACCACCATCCAGCGGCACTAACGGACGCAATTCCGGCGGAATAACAGGAATATATTGCATCACCATCCACTCAGGACGGTTGGTAATCCTTGTATTGGCATCACGGAAAGCCTCTACAACGCTCAGCCTTTTCAGGGCATCGGCCTTACGTTGCTGTGAAGTTTCAGTAGCTGCTGTATTACGCAGGTCGAATGACAATTGGTCAAGGTCAATGCGCTGCAGCATATCATGAACTGCTTCGGCCCCCATTTTTGCGATGAACTTGTTGGGGTCATCGTCCGGCAGGTACTGATTATCTTTCGGCAGTGTGTCCAGAATATCGAGATACTCTTCTTCTGTCAGCAAATCGCCGGGGTTTTGTCCTTTGTCTGCACGGATACCTGACTGTATCACTACAAATCTTTCGTAGTAAACGATACTCTCCAGTTTCTTGGAACTGACACCTAAAAGATAACCGATCTTGTTTGGCAGCGATTTGAAATACCAGATATGTACTACAGGGACAACTAATTTGATATGGCCCATTCTTTCACGACGAACTTTCTTTTCTGTCACTTCCACACCGCAGCGGTCGCAAACAATGCCTTTATAGCGGATTCGTTTGTACTTACCGCAAGCACATTCATAGTCTTTTACCGGACCAAAAATTCTTTCGCAGAACAAACCATCTCTTTCCGGTTTGTAAGTACGATAGTTGATAGTTTCAGGCTTCAGCACTTCGCCATAACTTCTTTCCAGGATGGTATCCGGTGAAGCCAGGCCAATGGTGATCTTTGAAAACGTTGCCCTCGGACGATTTTCTTTTTTGATAGCCATATTACTTTATCTGTTGTCTTTAAAATTGTTGTTTATTGAGAAAATCCGCAACTGAACTTTTCCCGGTTATTCAAACTTCAGGTCGAGTCCTAACCCTCTCAACTCATGTACCAATACGTTGAAGGATTCCGGGATACCTGCTCTCGGGATATTATCGCCTTTCACAATCGCCTCGTAGGTTTTTGCACGGCCGATGATATCATCTGACTTAATGGTAAGCAGTTCCTGCAGGATGTTAGAAGCGCCATAGGCCTCCAATGCCCATACCTCCATTTCACCGAAACGCTGACCTCCGAACTGCGCCTTACCACCCAGCGGTTGCTGCGTAATTAAACTGTAAGGTCCGATCGAACGGGCATGCATCTTATCATCCACCATGTGGTGAAGTTTGATAACATAGATGATACCTACTGTTGCCTTCTGGTGGAATCGTTCGCCGGTTTCTCCATCATATAAATAAGTGTGCCCATACAATGGAATTTCAGCTTTATTACAATAGTCAGCTATTTCATCCACTGAAGCGCCGTCAAATATCGGCGTAGCGAATTTTATTCCTAATTTTTGGCCAGCCCAGCCCAAAACAGTTTCATATATCTGTCCAAGATTCATACGGCTGGGTACACCCAGCGGGTTGAGCACAATATCAACAGGTGTTCCGTCTTCAAGGAACGGCATGTCTTCTGCACGAACGATCTTGGCCACAATACCTTTATTCCCGTGGCGACCGGCCATCTTATCACCCACTTTCAACTTACGTTTTACAGCGAGATAAACTTTAGCCAGTTTCAATACCCCGGCAGGTAATTCGTCTCCGATAGAGATGTTGAACTTCTCTCTCTTGTAACGACCCAGTTCTTCGTTGTACTTGATGTTATAGTTGTGCAGCAATGTATTGATCTGGTCGTCCACTTTCTTATCACCGGTCCATCCCAGCGGGTTGATGTTGGCATAATCCAAACCAGCCAGGTTTTTGGCTGTGAACTTTGCGCCTTTACCGATCTGCACTTCACCAAAGTTGTTGCTCACTCCCGCTGATACATGATTGGCCAGTAAAGTGGTCAGTTTATCCAGCAATACCTGCATAAGGTCTGCTTCATTCTTTTCATGTTGCCTTTCCAGTTTTTCAAGAGCAGCTTTCTCTCTCACCTTGGCATTCTTGTCTTTCTTGGCTCTCTGGAAAAGTTTTTTATCAATCACTACACCTTCCACACCGTTCGGAGCTTTCAGTGAAGCATCTTTGGCATCGCCGGCTTTATCACCGAAGATGGCACGGAGGAGTTTCTCTTCCGGTGTCGGATCGCTTTCACCTTTCGGTGTTATCTTACCGATAAGTATATCTCCTTCCTTGATATGAGCGCCGATGCGGATGATACCATTCTCATCAAGGTCTTTGGTTGCTTCTTCTGAAACGTTCGGAATATCAGGTGTCAATTCTTCTTCACCGAGTTTGGTGTCACGAACTTCAAGTTCGTATTCGGAAATGTGAACCGACGTGAACATATCTTCACGAACCACTCTCTCACTGATTACAATCGCATCCTCGAAGTTGTAGCCTTTCCATGGCATGAAAGCCACTTTCAGGTTCTTACCAAGAGCCAGTTCACCTTCGTGTGTTGCATAACCTTCGGTAAGGAAATCACCTCTTTTCACCTTCTGTCCTTTCTTCACGGCAGGTTTCAGGTTTATACAGGTTTCCTGGTTGGTCTTGATGAATTTGGTGAGCCTGTACACTCTCAGGTCATCTTCAAAACTTACTAACTTTTCTTCTTCATCCCTGTCATAACGAACATGAATTTCATTGGCATCCACAAACTCGACCACCCCATTGCCATCAGAATGTATCTGAATTCTTGCATCACGGGCTGCTTTACCTTCCAAACCTGTACCTACAACCGGCACATCAGGACGGATAAGCGGAACAGCCTGGCGCTGCATGTTTGATCCCATCAGTGCACGGTTGGCATCGTCATGCTCCAGGAACGGGATCAGTGAAGCACTCAAACCAACAATCTGGTTAGGCGCCACATCCATAAACTGCACTTCTGTTTTATCTAAAATCGGGAAATCACCCGTTTCGCGGCTTACGATCTTCTCTTCCTTAAAATTACCTTTTTCATCCAGCGGTGTATTCGCCTGGGCGATCCTTGCCAGGTCCTCTTCTTCAGCACTCAGGAAAGTAAGCTCTTTCATGTTCACTTTACCCTCGTTCACTTTGCGATATGGCGTTTCGATAAAGCCCATGTCATTGATCTTGGCATGAACACAAAGCGTAGAGATCAGACCGATGTTCGGGCCTTCCGGTGTTTCGATCGTACACAAACGGCCATAGTGAGAATAGTGCACATCACGAACCTCGAAGCCGGCTCTTTCACGGCTCAAACCACCTGGCCCGAGAGCGGAGATACGGCGTTTGTGTGTGATTTCAGACAACGGGTTTGTTTGATCCAGGAATTGAGACAACTGTGATGTTCCAAAAAAGGAATTGATCACAGAGGAAAGTGTCCTGGCATTGATCAGGTCAACCGGGGTGAACACCTCGTTGTCCCGTACATTCATTCTTTCACGGATGGTTCTCGCCATACGGGCCAGGCCCACGCCAAATTGGGCATACAACTGCTCACCCACCGTTCTGACCCGACGGTTGCTGAGGTGGTCAATATCATCAATCTCAGCCTTGCCATTGGTAAGCTTTACCAGGTATTTGATGATAAGGATGATATCTTCTCTTGTCAATACTTTTTTATCCAGCGGCTGATCAATACTCAGTTTACGGTTGATCTTGTAACGGCCTACTTCACCAAGATCGTAACGTTTATCGCTGAAGAATAATTTGTCAATGATGCCACGGGCTGTTTCATTATCCGGTGCGTCGGCGCCACGCAACTGGCGATAGATGAACTGAACAGCCTCTAGCTCACTGTTGGAAGTGTCTTTATTCAAAGTGTTGTAGATGATCGCATAGTCGCCACCCACATCTTCACGCTGAATAAACACAGTTGCTACTTCCATTTCAGAAATAGTTTCGATCGCTTCTTCATCCAGCACAGTATCACGTTCCATGACGATCTCGTTTCTTTCAATAGAAACTACTTCGCCGGTATCTTCATCCACAAAATCTTCTACCCATGTTCTGAGTACACGAGCAGCAAGGCGTTTGCCAACATATTTTGAAAGTGTTTTTTTATCCGTCTTCACTTCATCGGCCATACCAAACAACTCCAGGATGTCTTTATCGGTTTCGTAGCCGATAGAACGCAGCAGGGTTGTTACCGGAAATTTTTTCTTACGGTCAATGTAGGCATACATCACATTGTTGATGTCTGTTGCAAACTCCATCCAGGCGCCCTTAAAGGGGATCACTCTTGCTGAGTAGATCTTCGTTCCGTTCGGGTGAATGGACTGGCCAAAGAAAACACCGGGTGAACGGTGAAGCTGTGATACCACTACACGTTCTGCACCGTTGATCACAAACGTACCACGGGGTGTCATGTAAGGAATGTTGCCGAGGAATACATCCTGTACGATGGTCTGGAAGTCCACATGTTCCTCGTCATTACAGCTCAAACGGAGTTTGGCTTTCAACGGAACAGCATAGGTGAGTCCACGTTCCATACACTCTTCGATTGTGTATCGGGGTGGGTCAATGAAATAATCCAGGAACTCCAGCACGAAGATGTTTCTTGTGTCGGTGATGGGGAAGTTTTCCTTGAACACACGAAACAATCCTTCGATATTCCGTTTGTCCGGCGTTGTTTCCAACTGGAAAAATTCTTTAAACGACTGGATCTGTACTTCAAGAAGATCGGGTGTTTCGGCCAGATGCTTAATTTTTCCGAAATCTACCCTTTGATTCACTTTTGTTGAGGACATATGCGTAAAACCCGGTTTTAAAGAGATCAGAACGTACAAATCATATTCAGGCTTCTATTTTTTAAAAAACAAAAGCCGGTGAAATTCAACTACTTAAACATGATTTGGGACGTCAAAATATTTTTGGCCAAAATAAAGGACTGCAAAGGTAAGGATTTAAACTTCCCGGCCAAGAAAACTTTGCCCCCAATAACCCGGCCAGAAATACCACTAAGAGGCCATTTTCCGGTATTTCGGGAGAGATTAATTTGCATGAAACTACGGGATGGGTTTCAAGCAGTTTATATCGGATTACCTGTCATTCACCCGAAAAGATATGGTGGCGGTTTTGATATTAATAAGCCTGCTGGCATTTGTATTTTTTGCACCAAACATTTTCCCATCGAGAAGCGCTGCCGGGACTATACAAAACGACAGTACCTGGATCACTGCAGTGAGGAAGCTTGAAGTCAGGAACCCATACCCGGGCGAAGCAGGTGAAAATGACCAGGACAGGGAAAACACAGCTCAATATCAATTCGACAGGTCAAACAATGCCTATTTTGCCAAGAGCAAACCGGAACTTTTCCATTTTGATCCCAATACAATTTCTGGAGAGGAATGGGAGAAGCTGGGAATTCGTGAAAAGACTATAAAGACAATTCAAAATTATCTCTCCAAGGGAGGTCATTTTTATAAACCGGAGGATCTTTCAAAGATCTATGGCCTGCGAAAGGAAGATTATGAGAGACTGAAATCTTATATCAGCATTGAGAAAAAAGGGAACCCTTCCTCCTTCCGGGATCAAAGGGAAAGCGGTTCCACCATTTTTATTAAGACAGACCGCTACAAGCCTGTTGAGATCAACGAAGCCGATACCTCTGAATTTATTGCTCTTCCCGGCATTGGCAGCAAACTGTCGGCAAGGATCGTAAGCTTCAGGGATAAGTTAGGTGGGTTTTATTCTGTGAACCAGGTAGCGGAAACATTTGGCCTGCCTGATTCTACTTTTCAAAAAATCAAACAATACTTAGTATTAGAAAATCCTTCTTTGAAAAAGATCAACATCAACACGGCAACAGTTGATGAATTAAGAGCACATCCTTATATCCGCTACAGCCTTGCGAATCCTATTGTGGCATATCGCAATGAACATGGATCATTTTCAAAAGTTGAGGACATTAAGAAAATTGTGGTGGTAACGGAAGAGGTTTATAATAAAATTGCACCTTATCTGACAACAGAATAAAAAAGCCCTCCGCAATGCGGAGGGCTTAAACCAATATTCTAAAAAAGAATTAAGCGATCTCTACGTCAGCGCCGGCTTCTTTCAGCTTGGCTGCGACCTCTTCAGCTTCTGCCTTGGAAACACCTTCTTTCACATTCTTCGGTGCGCCGTCAACCAGTTCTTTGGCTTCTTTCAGACCAAGACCTGTCAGGTCTTTAACGATCTTCACCACGTTCAGTTTAGAAGCGCCACCGCTCTTCAACACAACGTTGAATGCAGTTTTTTCTTCAGCAGCAGCTGCGCCACCACCTTCGCCACCAGCAGCTACTACAACTGCTGCAGCTGCAGGCTCAATGCCGTATTCAGTTTTCAGGAAATCGGCTAATTCCTGCACTTCTTTTACTGTTAAGCCTACCAGGCTTTCTGCTAATGCTTTTACGTCTGCCATTTTGTTTGAATTTTTCCCGCCTTCACCGCTTATTCAGCTCCGGCGGATGATTAAAAAAATTGTTTATAGTTAAGCCTTGAGTTTCGAGTTGCAAGCTACGAGACAAGGTCTCACAACTCACTGCTCATAGCTCGAAGCGATGTACTCTTTTATTCTGCCGGAGCAGCTTCAGCGCTACCTGCTTTCTGCTCATGATGATGCAACAATGCAGCCAGCACTCTCTTTGCAGGAGACTGCAATAAACCAATAACTTCCCCGATAAGCTCATTCCTGGTTTTGATCTGCGTAAGAGCCTTGAGTTGGTTATCACCAGTGTAAACATCCCCATTGATGAAGGCCGCTTTCAACACTGGTCTTTCACCATTGCTTTCTTTGCGGAAAGAACTGATGATCAGCGCCGGTTCTTTTGGATTTTCAGAGAACATCAGGGCCGTCACTTTGTGCAGTGAATCGTACATACCTGCATATTTCTCGCTGTCCAGAGACTCCAGTGCTTTTTTAATCAGAGTGTTCTTTGCCACTTTCATTTCCACCTGCTTGTTGAAACAAGCACGGCGCAATTTGCTTACCTGCTCCACTGACAGTGATTCTGTATCGGTAATATAGAAGTTATTATACTGAGAGAATTTGCCTTTCAGCACTTCTATCACTTCGTTTTTTTGATCTTTAGTCATTTTATTTAAAGTTTGACTGGTCAATTAATATGGCACTTCGTAAACCCCTGCTGCGGAGGGGCTTGGGGAGGCCTAATGAACAAATGCTTTTGCGTCAATTGTAATGCCGGGGCTCATTGAACTGGCCATACTGATACCTCTTACATAAGTACCTTTTGCAGAAGAAGGCTTTGCCTTAAGGATTGCATTGATCAGTTCCTGGCTGTTTTCGGCAATTTTCTCCGGGGTGAAACTTACTCGGCCGATAGAAGCATGAATGATACCAACCTTATCAACTTTGAAGGCGATCTTACCGCCTTTCACATCGTTGATGGCATTGGCCACATCGTTGGTAACCGTACCTGTTTTAGGATTCGGCATCAGGTTACGGGGACCTAACACTTTACCCAGCTTACCGATCTTCGGCATCACAGACGGAGTGGCGATGATTACATCCACATCTACCCAGCCGCCTTCGATCTTTGTTACGAACTCATCCAGGCCAACATAGTCAGCGCCGGCACCCTTTGCTTCAGCTTCTTTATCGGGTGTGCAAAGCACCAATACTTTTTTTGTTTTACCGGTACCATGAGGCAATGTTACTGTACCGCGGATAGCCTGGTCAGCCTTTTTCGGATCAACACCGAGGCGAACATGCAGGTCAACAGAAGCATCGAATTTGCAGGTGGTGATTTGTTTCACCAGGGCTGATGCTTCTTTCAGTGAATATGTTTTGCTTGCGTCAACTTTCGTTTCAGCAACTTTTCGTTTTTTACTAATGAATGCCATTGTAATTCGTTTTTGGATTCGCTAATTAATTTTCCCAGGGAGCTTTACCTTCAACAGTTAAGCCCATGCTGCGAGCTGTACCGGCCACCATTTTCATGGCACTTTCAACAGTAAAGCAATTCAGGTCAGGCATTTTGTCTTTGGCGATAGCCTCAACTTGTGTCCAATTAACCTTACCAACTTTACTGCGGTTGCTCTCTTTGGAACCCTTCTGGATCTTAGCGGCTTCCATCAACTGAACGGCTGCGGGAGGAGTTTTGATGATAAAATCAAAACTCTTGTCGGTGTAAACGGTGATTAATACAGGGAGAACTTTTCCCATTTTGTCCTGCGTTCTTGCATTGAACTGCTTGCAGAATTCCA
>CAYTGN010000038.1:0-21634 GCA_964437415.1 uncultured Chitinophaga sp.
CGCAAACAAGATTTGTGTTGCAAAAAGCGCTGCAGCTAAACCTGAAACCTATTGTTGTTATTAATAAAGTAGATAAACCCAATTGCCGTCCTGATGAAGTGCATGATGCGGTATTTGAATTATTCTTTAACCTTGATGCCACCGAAGCACAATTGGATTTTCCCACTTTTTATGGTTCAGGAAAGAATGGCTGGTTCAATGATTCATTAGAACAAATAGACAATATCAATCCCTTGTTGGATGGTATAATCAAATATGTTCCGCCACCCAAAGTGAATGAAGGCCCGGTGCAAATGCAGATAACCTCCCTGGATTATTCTTCTTTTCTCGGACGTATTGCCGTAGGTAAAGTAAGCCGTGGTGTATTGAAAGAAGGCCAGCAGGTTGTTTTGATGCAGGCTGATGGCACTGTCAGGAAAACAAAGGTGAGAGAGCTCTATGTGTTTGAAGGAATGGGTAAAAAGAAAGTGACAGAAGTGGTTGCCGGTGATCTTTGCGCTGTTGTGGGTATAGAAGATTTTAATATTGGTGATACGATCGCTGATGCTGAAAACCCCGAAGCATTACCGGTGATCAGTGTGGATGAACCAACGATGAACATGCTGTTCTCTGTCAACAACTCCCCCTTCTTTGGCAAGGATGGAAAATTTGTTACCTCAAGACACCTGCGGGATCGTTTGATGAAAGAAACAGAAAAGAACCTTGCCCTGAAAGTGGAAGACAGTGAAGACGGAGACAGCCTGATGGTATATGGGCGGGGCATTCTTCATTTAGGTATCCTGATCGAAACGATGCGCCGTGAGGGCTATGAATTGACGGTAGGTCAGCCGCAGGTAATTGTGAAAGAGATCAATGGTAAAAAATGTGAACCGTATGAAAACCTGGTGGTGGATGTGCCGCAGGAATTTGCCAGCAAGGTGATTGACCTCGTGAGCCGTCGCAAGGGTGAAATGCTGGTCATGGAAACCAAAGGAGAGATGCAGCACCTCGAATTTGAAATTCCTTCAAGAGGATTGATCGGTTTGCGTACACAAATGCTCACTGCCACCACTGGCGAAGCTGTGATGGCACACCGCTTTACCGATTATAAACCCTGGAAAGGCCCTATTCCCGGAAGAAATAACGGGGTGCTGATCTCCAAGAGCACTGAAAAAACAACCGGTTATTCAATTGATAAATTACAGGACAGGGGAACCTTCTTTGTGGATCCGGGTGAAGAGGTTTATACCGGACAGATCATTGCAGAAAATATTAAACCCGGCGACCTGGTGGTGAATGCAACCGAAGCAAAAAAGCTTACGAACCACCGTGCCAGCGGAAGTGATGATGCTACCAAGATTGCCCCAAAGACACTAATGACACTGGAAGAATGTATGGAGTATATACAGCATGATGAGTGCATTGAGGTGACCCCGAATTTTATCCGTATGCGGAAAGTGATCCTGAATGAAGACGAGCGGAAGAAAGTGCAGAAGAAGATGGAAGCGGAAGCAGTATAAATATAATAGTGAACATTTTTCAAGGGGCCGGATTGTTTCCGGCCTTTTGCATTTACCAACTACTCAGTAATTCTGCCAACCACTCAACAACCTGGCCTTTGCCCCCTTTTCATTGTAGATTTCGGGAATACTTTAATTCAGTAAATTAGGTTTCATTTAATATGATGCCCGGCAGCCGTTGTATATTAGCCTTGTTGTTTTCCATCCTTATGCTTTCAGGCAAGGTGTATGGTCAATTGCCGGATTACCACTTGCAGTTATTTGATTACAGCTCCGGTATCCGGCCGGGTACCATCGAAGCGGTGACAATGGATAAAAAAGGTTTTTTCTGGATATTATATCCCCGCAGTGTGCAACGGTTTGACGGACATCGCACTTATTCTTACAAAGCGGGCAACGGAATGACGCAAATTCATTGCGATGACAACGGAAGGGTGTGGGTCAGTTCTCCCAGTAAGGTGTATCGTTTTGATGAGGACAGCCGGCAGTTTAAAGAGGTGAAGGTCAAAAGTGTTGACAGTGCCCTTGCTACCGGTGCCGTTTTTAGTCTTCCCGGTAAAAAAACAGTCCTCAACGCAACATCTGGTTTCTTTGAGTATGATGAAGCGAATGATGAGTTTGTACTTTCGCTGAAAGAACTTCCCGTACCTCCGAGATATGGCACCCGGTCATTCGGACATAAAGGAGCAACCATTTTCTTTGGTCACAATAGATTTGTTTACCGGTATAACATCATCAGTAAAAAACTTGACAGCCTTCCCGACCATTCGATGCGACGCATTTTTCCGCTGAATGATGATAGTGTGCTGATCAATACCTGGTCACTTCGTTCCTATTGGTATAATTTTTCTGCCGGAACTGTTCATGAAGCCAAACCACCGGCTGCTATGCGCAACAGGGCTGCTACTGATGCTTTTGCCACACGTAGTCTTGCGGAAGTGGGACCACAACGATACATCATAACTTCCGCCGAAGGAGTATTTGAATACAATGCATCATCAAATCAGTATAAACTGCTCAATCTATATTATAAAGGAAATCCTGTTCTCGCCGGAGATATTGCCAATTCGATTTATGCCGATGATGAAGGCTATGTGTGGATGTCAACCGTGGATGGTATTGCCCGTTTCCCCCTGCATGGCCATTCATTCGGACTGGTGCGAATCCCTGTTCTCAATGATCCCAGTCTGACCAATAGTAATAATATCCGCAACATTGCTGAAGACCAGGAGGGAAATTTATGGCTGGCAACAGGGCATGGGTTTGTTTGCTGGAAACGCAAAACCAACCTGTGGATCAATTATCCTCCGGTGGAAGGGAGCACCGACAGGCTGGCCTATCCTTCAATAAGGGGAATTGAGTATGATGGCCGCTATATCATTCTGGGTCCGGCCAACCTGGGGGTCTGGATGTTTGACCCGATCACTCAAAAATATAAACGTCCGTCATATGCTTCTGCTCGGGTGGAACAACTGAATAAAGGGGATTTTGCGGATGATGTGTTTACGCTGCGCAGTGGTCATCATCTAATAACCGGCCGTGATGCCTTATATGTGCTGGATGGAAAAAAGTACCTGCTTGACATATTAGATAACCCCGCCGGAAAAGAAAACACCAACTACGTTTTCCAGGGCACTGATGGCTGGATATGGATCACCACGGTGTATGGTTTGCACCTGCTTGACTCAAATCTTACTTACAACCAAAAAGCGGTGTTGCCTGCTAACAGTTCAGCTATCAGCGCCGGCTTTATGCTGAAAGACGGACGGCTATTATTTTCAAACGACCAGGGTTTATTCACTGCGCAAGTACAAAAAGGTAATATCGAAATCAAAAAATTTACCAGTGTGTTCGATCAAGTGTTTATCACTTCTTTGTACGTCGATGACCGCGGTTTTATCTGGGCTACCTCCGATGACGGTATTTATCGTTATGACAGCCTGAACTCACGGCTCAATTTGTTTGATCATTCAGACAATGTACAGGGTTATGGTTTTAACCTGAACAGCTGGCACAAAAGCAAAGATGGCGTATTGTTTATGGGTGGCGTCAATGGGCTTAACTACTTGCAACCTGAAAAATTTGCCACAAGAACAGATACATTGCGGGTATATATTCACCAGGTTACCAACGGCATCAACGACTCCTGCCGCTACCCTTTGACGAAAAAAGCTATTGTATCCTACTCGCAGCGATCCCTTGAAGCTGAATTTGTTTCTCCCTATTATAACAACCCGGAAAAAGTAAAATACCGTTACCGGCTCGAAGGGTTTGATAAAAGCTGGAAATACCTTGGCAATATCAACTCTGTCCGGTTCACCTCTTTACCGGCCGGTGATTATACATTGCTTGTAGAAGCCAGTATCAACAATGTGGATTGGATAGCGGTCTCCAACAGTTTTTCCTTCCGCATCAAAAAACCTTTCTGGCTTACTTCCTGGTTCTTCGTGTTGGTTTTCGCAACCACAGCCTCCCTTCTCTGGTTATTCGTCCGTAACCGCAACCGAAAGATCGCCGAGAAACAGGAAGAACTGGAAGCAGAGCAAGCTATCAATTACTTCTCATCTAGCATGGCCGACCAGCAATCCGTGGATATGATTCTTTGGGATGTGGCCAAAAATTGTATCGGCCGGCTTGGGTTTGAAGATTGTGTGATCTATTTGGTCAATGAAGAAAGAAATGTGCTGATACAAAAAGCGGCACATGGCCCTAAAAATCCAAAACAGTTTGAGATCACCGAACCCATAGAGATTCCTGTGGGCAAAGGAATCAGCGGCGCTGTGGCGGCAAGCGGCAAAGCAGAACTGGTAGAAGACACTTCAAAAGAGCCAAGGTATATCGTGGATGATGAAATAAGATTTTCCGAGATCGCCGTTCCCATTATTGCTGAAGGAAAAGTATTGGGGGTAATTGATTGCGAACACTCAAAAAAAAGGTTTTTTACTCAGCGGCATTTGTCCATCCTCAGCACAATTGCGTCCTTGTGCGCCAATAAGATCGTGAAAGCAAAAGCAGAAGCGGAAAAACAGAAAGCGGAGCAGGTACTTATGGCAACGAAACAGAAGATGGCGGATGTGGAAATGCAGGCATTGCGGGCACAAATGAACCCTCATTTCATTTTCAACTGCCTTAACTCCATCAACCGCTATATTGTAAAAAGTGACCAAGCCACTGCGTCACTCTACCTGACCCGTTTTGCCAAGCTGATACGATTGATTCTGGATAACTCAAACAGCAAAACCGTTACCCTGTCGAATGAACTCGAAGCACTGAAGCTGTACATTGAAATGGAAGCCATTCGTTTTGAAAAGCAATTCTCTTATCACATTACGGTGGATGATGATATTGCCACCGATTCGGTGTATGTGCCGCCGCTGATAATACAGCCTTATGTGGAAAATGCCATCTGGCATGGTTTGCTGCATAAAGAAGAAGCTGGCCAGCTTTTCATTCACATTTACCGAAAAGCACAAACACTGCTGGAATGTGTGATACAGGACAATGGCGTTGGCCGTGATAAGGCAAAAGAACTGAAAAGCAAATCTGCATCTACCAAAAAATCGTTGGGCATGAAACTGACAGAAGACCGGCTGGCATTGCTCAACAAACAGGCAAAACTGGATGCCTCTGTGGAAATAGAAGACCTGAAAACAACAAACGGGGAAGCCGCCGGGACCAAAGTGATCTTGAAAATTCCGGTTGACGGATAATTAAACTGCATAACTATGATACGCTGTATTTTGATTGATGACGAAAAGAATGCACTCGAAATGATGGAGTGGTTGCTGAAAACCTATTGCCCGCAGGTAGAGATCATGGCCATGTGCTCATCGGCGGAACAGGGTATTGAAGCCATCCGGAAATTTAAACCCGATGTGGTTTTCCTGGACATCGAAATGCCAAAGATGAATGGCTTTGATATGCTGGAACAGTTTGATAAGCTGACATTTGATGTGGTGTTTTGCACGGCCTATGACCAGTTTGCCATCCGTGCATTCAAATACAGCGCCTTGAATTATCTTTTAAAACCGGTTGATCCGGAAGACCTTAAAGCAACGGTGCAACGCATTGAAGAAAGAAAAACAGTACCTACCAAAGAACAGTTTGAATTGCTGCTGCAGAATATGCAGCAACAGGCAAAGACAACACCACAACGGATCGCACTGACCACCAATGACGGGCTGATCTTTGTTCCCACAGCAGATATTATCTATTGCGAAGCCGAGAGTAATTACACCAGTGTGGTGCTCGATGGCGGCAAAAAGATATTGGTGTCTAAAGTCCTGAAAGAAATAGATGAAGCATTAAGCGGCCCTGATTTCTACCGTGTGCACAGTTCCTTTCTTATCAACCTGAACCGCATCAAAAAATTCGTAAGAGGCGATGGTGGCTATATTATCATGGATAATGATGCCACTGTTTCCATTTCCCGCAGCCGCAAGCAGGAATTCATGGAGCTGTTCTCCAAATTTTGATTTTATCAATCATCATGATCATCCCGGTAATTATCAACCGGGATTTTTTGTTTCGCTCAGTTTATTTGCCGTCCACTCAATGGAGCGATCTGCAGCAGTCACTGTAAAATAGTTTTGCAGAACAAAATCATTAACCCCGCCTGGCCACAGGCCTGGCTAAAACCTTAATCATGAAAAAAATAATCGTTAGTACAACAGTCATTCTCTGCCTGGCGACATCTTCAATTTGCCAGCAAACCAATTTTGGCTTTCGTGCCGGGCTCAATTTCGCCACCTGGAAAATGGGAGATATTCTTCCGGGTTATTCAACCAAATTCAAAACAGGACCTGAAGCCGGATTCTATGCTTCTATTCCTGTGGCTGATCGATTTTCCATCCAGCCGGAAATACTGTATTCTTCCCATGGAACCCGGTACCTGTTTCAAAACGAAAAAGCCTTTTATCGTTCCAACTATTTTGTACTTCCTGTTATGGCAAAATATAAAATCAAGGATGAATTTGCAGTCGTCGGGGGACCCCAATTAGGTTTTCTTGTGAGTGCCCGATCAGAGATCAATAATGTTAAGAGTGATTACAAAGAGGCGATGAAAGGCATTACTGCTTTTGGCGTTGCCGGAGCAGAATATGTTTTTCCGTTTGGCCTCAGCTTGTCACTGCGTTATAACCATGGAATTGGCAGCAGTGAAAAAGATGCGGAGACTACACTCAAGAACCGGTCGTTCAGTTTTGGCGTGGGTTACCCGTTGCTGCAAAAAAGAAAGTGATACAGGCGATAGTTTATATGGTGAAGAAGAAGCGACTCCTGAAGTCGCTTTCTTGTTTAATACCAAAAACTCAAAAAAATACCGGGTTACTCAATACCAATTTTTGCCACATATACATGCCGGTAGTTTTGTGTCATGAATCAAAGATCATTAACTATTAAACCTTATTCAACAATGAGAATGGTAAAAGATTATTTTTTAACCCTGCTCAAAAGCACACTGGTCGTTATTACAAGTTATGCCGTTTTTGCCTCTTGCAGCAAAGACAAAGAACCTGAAATCCCGCAGCAAGCCACTATTGAAGGTGCCTGGGAAGGCAAATGGAGTTATGGCAGCGCTGATCCTTCGTACTTCTATGCCTTTCAGGTGAAACCTGGCGGCGTAATTGAAAGAAGAGATGAAAACGGGAACCCTGCCGGCGCCGGCACCTGGTCGTTAAGCGGTAATGTATTCATTGCTATTTACATTAAAGACAATGACCAGTTTTCCATTGCGGGTAACTTCAATCCCTCAACAGGTAAAATTGAAAATGGACAGTGGGGCTATGGTTACAGCACCACCGATGGCGGGTTATTCTACCTCACTAAAAAAAACTGAAAACAACACGTTAATCATTAAACTTCATCAACAATGAAAATCCTTAAAAGTATCATGATGGCCATAGTAGTGGCCGCAACATTTGTAGCCTGCAAAAAAGACAAGGCTGAAACCCATAACCAGCTTCCTGGTGTATGGCAAGGAATGTGGGGAGATGTGAACCAGGCCCCGGCCAACTTCATCAAATTTGACATCAAAAATGATGGCACTTTGACCAGGCTGAATGAGCAAGGCCAGATCATTGCCAACGGCACCTGGTCATTGAATGGTGTGCAGTTCAGCTGCACCTATACACATACCAGCAATGGGCAAATACATAAGATCGCAGGCTTGTACACCGATTTTGATGGGGCGATCACTGGCACCTGGGGTTATAGTCCCAGTAATGCGAATGGCGGCACCATTGACCTTCAGCAACAATAGTGGTTTTTCATAAGCAGTAGTTTTGGTTGAAAGCGGCTTCACAAGCCGCTTTTTTGTTTGCGTCAATGACTCAATAATATTTCCACTGGCTCATCCTTGTTTTCTTTCCGCATTCAGCAGCAATAGTTTTACCACACATTAAAAATTGTTTTATGAAAAAGGTGATATTGCTATTAACGGTTTGTCTGTTTGCTGCAACACTTATTGCGCAGAATGTAGGTATCGGCACTGATAACCCTTCGCAAAAGCTTGAAGTAAACGGCGCTGTAAAAATTGGGAATACCACTGTCAATACTGCCGGCGCTATCCGTTGGAACAATACAAAAAATGATTTTGAAGGTTATAACGGAACGGCATGGGTGAGCCTGTCTGGAGGAAAAGGCGGATGGGGAAATCAGCAATCTTTTGCTACTGAAAATGCAGCAAGCCAGGTGCTGCTGACGAATGGTTCTGGTTCATTACCGGGAACTGAGCTGGGTATTTCAATGAGTACCAGCAATGATATTCTTGTTGCTGGAGCAAGAGCCGATAATACATCTGCCAGCGGGCCAAATTACACAGGATCTGTTCATGTGTTCAAAAAAATTGGAACACAGTGGCAATACAAAACAAAGCTTACAGCTCTTTCACCCATCAGCGGGGAAGGAATGGGAGTAAGTACAGCGATTTACAACTACTTCATCATTGCCGGGGCGTCAGCTGCAACCATTGGCGCAAATAATTACCAGGGCAGGGCAATGATCATAGAGTATGACTCTGTCAATAACACACATGCCTCGTTCTCTGTGCTGACATCATCTGACGGACAGACCAACGACCGTTTTGGCAGCAGTGTGGCAATGAATAGCAATTTTGTGCTCATCGGTGCACCTGGTAAAGTTGTTAATGGTAACAGCAATGTTGGACGCTGTTATTTTTTCAAAAGAAATGGTGCTTCATGGACACAGCACAGCATTATCACTCCTCCTGCCGCAACGGCAGATGACTATTTCGGACAAGTAGTGGCTATAACAAATACCTGGGCCGTTATTGCCTCACCTTTTGTCAATGTCAATGGGAATACGGATGCCGGCAGGCTGTATTTGTACAAATACAATCCCACAACTGATAGCTGGAGCTACACAACCTCAGTTATTTCTCCCTCTGTTTCCCCGTTTGAAAATTTTGGAACCAGTATTCACATGGACGAAAACAGGTTGGTAGTTGGCGCTGACCAATACATAGGTAATCAGTATGACAACAATGGCAAAGTGTATGTCTATGAACGTAGCGGAGATAGCTGGAGCTTGCAGGCAACACTTACTGCATCAGACGGGCAAAAAAGTGATGCTTTCGGATCTTCTGTTTACCTGGGTGGTGATTATCTTATCGCAGGGGCCGTCAATGCAGAAGTGGGAAGTAATATCAACCAGGGCAAGGTATATATTTTCAAATACAACGGTAATAGCTGGGAGGAGACAGCTATTCTTACTTCTGCACAAAATGAAAACAATGCAAATTTTGGCCGCTCTGTTATCATCACAACAGGAAGTGCTGTGGCAGGAGCCCCTTTTGCAGACCTGGGGGAGAAGGTCAACAACGGTCGCCTGTTCTTTTTCTACCAGTAAGTTTTTTACAATTAAAACATTTATCAATGAAGTGGGTCATTCTAACCGGAAGTTTCTTTTTGCTGCAGCCGGTTTATGCACAAACAATACGCTTGAGCAGCCGAGAACAGTTAAATCATGACATCTGGATACCTTTTATGAAAGGCGTAAATGCCAATGGCCCGGCTTTATACAATGGTGTCAACAGCAAATATTTTCATTGGGTGATGGATGGTGAAAAACCAGGGATCATGAATCATGATGAGCATGTGGAAGATGCGGCCAAAGTGATGAACAGCCGGGCGGCCAAAGGCATTATCACTGAAATTGAGATCCGTTTTCTCGAAAGAAATATCCATAAGGAGTTTGCTTCAGAAAGGATCATTCTTCGCTACACGCCGTTAGAAAAAGGAAAAGATACTGTTCACTACTACAGTAAGGGGCTTGTTTTTTCAAGAAAGGAAAAGGATGTATGGAAAAGACTGGTACAGTATCATATGGGTGTGGCAGCAAAAGATGAGTTTGATAAAGCTGAAAAGATTGAATGAATAAAACATGCCGGTTCTCTTGTCCCGGCCCTTTGCCGGATTTTTTTTTACAGATCACTCAGTTTATCTGTCAATAACTAAACCGTATGCCTTTAAGCCGCTGCTGAGAAATAGTTTCGTAAAACAAATAAACCATTATGAAAAAGATTTTTCCTTTATTTATTTTAATTGCTGTCGCACAGGCATTGTGTTCCCAAAGTGTAGCGATCAACAATAATGGTAACCAGCCCAACGGTCGCAGTATTCTCGATGTGCAAAGCACTGACAAAGGTGTCATGTTGCCAAGAATGACATCGGCCCAGCGTAATGCAATTTCGGTAGTTCCCGGTGATGCTGGCCTGATGGTATTTGATACAGACAAGCAAAGTCTGTATATCTATACCGGCATGAACTGGCGGCCTGTTCCGTTTACCAGCGATAATCATGTTTACCCCGTCAACTACACCGCACCTGATCTTGAAGAAGGTGACAACTTTGGGCAAGCTGTTTCTATTTACAATAATTATGCTGCCGTTGCCGCCCCATATGATGATATCAATGGCAACAGCAACCAGGGTTCTGTTTACATTTATTTCTATACCGGCAATGGCTGGATCTTCCATCAAAAATTAACAGCCGTTGATGGCGCTGCAGAGGATCTTTTCGGAACCAGTGTATCCATGTGGAATGATCGGCTGGTGATCGGGGCACCCCGTGCGGATGCCAACGGACAAACTAACCGAGGTGCTGTGTATGTTTTTACACTGAATAGCAACCAATGGCAGCAACAGGCTAAGCTTTTTGCCGGCGACCCGGCAGCGGGAGATGAGTTTGGCAGCGCCGTCGCCATACAAAACAATAAACTGTTGGTGGGAGCACCGAGAAAAAACAACGGCAGTTATAACCAGCAGGGTGCCGCCTATCTTTTTTTATACAATGGCAGCAACTGGGTACAAAACAATAAGCTTTTACACGGAGAACAGACCACTGGTGATGAGTTTGGCGCCAGTGTAGCGATTGATAGTAACTGGCTGGTGATCGGCGCACCCGACAAGCGGGAAAATAATATCACCTGGGCCGGTGCTGCTTTTGTTTTTTATTCGGCCAATGGAACCACCGGCTGGAGTTTGGAAAAAAAATTAACGACTGGCACATCGTCTTTTGAAGATCATTTTGGGAGCAGCGTGGCGATTGACGGTGAACAGATCGCAGTAGGCATTCCCGGCCGGGAAGTGTATAATCATGATGCGGCAGGTTCTGTTTTTATCTTCCGCTATATTCAGAATGACTGGCTGGCCACAACTTCTGTAGATACAAGAGAAACGGCAACAGAAGATTATTTTGGTATGTCTGTTGCGCTTAGGGGAGGTCATTTGCTGGCAGGAGCTCCGATGCGTGACTATGATAATCATTTCAACAGTGGCTCTGCCTGGCTTTTTGAAAGGGACAGTCCCAACAGCAGCTGGTTTTACCGGCAAACTATCAAAGATGTGGAGGTGGAAAGAATTGCTTTCTTCGGGTCAGCAGTGGCTATTTGCAAAGCAACGGGCCGGTATATTATCGGCAGCCGCTATGCCAATAATGGAAAAGGGAGGGTTTCGATAGGTAATCTTCCACAGTGATGCTGAAAACCGGGGCCACCTGTCCCGGTTTTTTCAACTTTTTCAACCACATTCTGTTGTATTTTTGCAACTCAACTCTATGGTATGAAAAAGTGGGTCCTGATATTTACTCTTTTCAATTTCTCTTTCCTATTTACAGTGCAGGAATCAACAGCACAATGTTCCATCTGCACCAAAACCGCCCAGCAGTTGGGTGAAAAACCCGCCAAGGGCATGAACAGCGGCATTCTCTATCTTGCTTTTGCCCCTTTTGCCATTGTGGGCTATATCGGCTATCGCTGGTGGAAGAATAATAAATAACCGGGTTCGTATTTACTATTTGCACTCTCAGGTCTTTAACCAGTCTGCGAGTTTTTGTGCAGCTTTAATTACGTTTTCACAATATTGAAGAATGAATCCTTCCGGTAATTTCTCTGACAATGGAATGGTATAACTGGCTGCCAATGCCCTTGCACCATCAAAATCAACATAGGAGAGACGGGCGGATAATTCATCATTTGGCCGGTTAAAATCCTCACCCGGCAATATAGCAATGCCGCATTCATTCAGCAAACGGTCGCATAATTCGCTTCCTGAATGAATCCCCCTGCTTTTAAGTAATGCTGCCAATGGAGAAAAATCAAGAAAGAGGTAAAACCCGCCGGTGGGATCAGGAAGGCTGATACCGGCGCTTCGAAGTGTAGTTGTCATTTCCTGGCCAATTCCGGCTAATATGCGACGGGCATGCCACAAATAGTTTTCAATCTCAGCACCGCACTGAAATGCCTGTATCGCTGCATATTGAATAGGTGCGCTGACGGAAGTATAGGTTTCACTGGCCACCGCTGCCATTGCTTCCATCAGCCAGCGCAGTTCCGCAGGAAAAGAAAAAGTGCCCAAACGCCATCCGCCTGCACCGCACCATTTTGATAATCCTGAGCTGATAATGGTTCCTTCGGGATAAAATCTTGCAATGGAGACATGGTTTCCTTTGTGATGAAGCTGGCCATAAATCTCATCAGAAAGAATATAGATATTGTGTTTGCGGCAAACATCGGCCAGCATTTCTAATTCTTCTTTATCATAAGTCACTCCTTCAGGATTGCCGGGATAGTTTAAGATGAGCAGGTAAGGAATATCATGTTGCCTGCCGCAATGCGCTGCCAGTTGCTCCGGCATCAGCCGCCATTTGTTATCTGCAGTGGTGTGAATGACACTGATCTTATTGCCTATGATCTTTGCCTGCGGCAGATAAGATACCCAACTGGGGCTGGCAATGATCACTTCACCATTGAAAACAATCTGCAGTAAAAAAAGTAACTCTTTGGAACCCGGCCCGATGATTACATGGTCTGCATGACGATCCACTCCATCTTTCTTTTGATGAAACCCGGCAACTGCTTCTCTCAGTTCCGGCAGACCCTGCACATGCTGATAATCTTTTTGCGGAGCATAAAGGCGAAGGGCATTCACCACCGGATCAGGAACCGGAAAGGGAGATTGTCCCAATCCCAGCCGGTAAATATGTTTTCCCTGTGCGATCAGTTCCTTCGATCGCTGGTTGATGCGGAGTGTTGGAGATTCCTTTAGCCCTATCACATGTGGTTTCAGGAAAGATTTTATCGCAACCGTTCTCTCATCACTCCAGGTTGACGAGTTCGCTGCTGTGGATGTGCTCATTAAAAATCTGGTTTAGTTCTTCTTCAAAAAAGAATTTCTCTTCACCAAATGCCGGTTTCAGATCATCAAGCCAGACCGCATCGGGATTATATTCTGCAAAGAACGGTCTTGCCACCCATTCCGGGTTTCTTCCCTGTAAAAAACGAAACGTCATGATCTTTTTGCCCTGCACTTCACTTACACCCAGCAGTTGCACTTTTCCGGGTGTGGCGCTCATGCTGGGCCCCCTCACTGTCCGGCAAACACCACTAACACTACTGTATGCCTTGCGGAAAATATTCCATGCTTCCACCAGCGGTACAGAGAAATAGTGTTGTGCACCGGTATCCCTTGCCACAAACATGTAGTAAGGAATACAATTCAAATTTACCTGTTTACGCCACATCTCCGCCCATATTTTAGGATCGGCATTGATATTACGCATCACCGGCGATTGAGTTCTTATCTGCGCCCCTGTTGCTCTTATTCTTTTGATGGCCTGCTGCACAGCTTCTGTCTTCAACTCAGCAGGGTGATTGAAGTGGGCCATGATCGCCAAATTTCTTCTGGTCTTAACGATCTTTTCAAAAGTGCGGATCGTATCATCTGCATCATCATCCGTCAGGAATTTATAAGGCCAATATCCCAATGCCTTGGTGCCGATGCGGATGGTTTGAAGATTGGGGATGTCTGCTTCCAGCAATGCATCAATGTAAGTACTGAATATCTTATTCTTCATGATCATCGGGTCGCCACCGGTAAACAGCAAGTCGGTCACTTCCGTATGTTTCTGCAGGTAGCGAACCAGCAGTTCTGTTTCTTTCATCGCAAATTTCCATTCATCAATACCGACAAACTGCGGCCAGCGAAAACAAAAACTGCAATAGGCATGACAGGTTTGCCCCTGGCTGGGAAAGAACAGCACAGTCTCCCGGTATTTATGCTGCATACCGGTGAGTTTGTTCCCGTCAATCATCGGCACATTATGCTCAAGTTGCCCTGCCGGGTGAGGGTTCAGTTCCATCCTTATTTCGTTGGCCACATGTTTGATCTCATCTTTGGAAGCATTGCTGTCCATTGCTGTTTTCATCCTGTCGTAGTGATGCGGCAGCAACATACCTTTTTGTGGAAAGGTGAGAATGAAAATAGGATCGTTGGGAACATTGTCCCAGTTTATCAGTTCATCCACCACATAGTTATTGGCTTTGAACGGCAGCACATGACTCACTATCTCAATATCCCTTATCTGCTCTTCAGTTAAACGGCTTATCTGCGGTATCTTCCTGAAATTATGGGCAGCAAAAGAACGATAAACAGGTGCAGCAGTCGTTAATAGGGGTGTATTCATACATAAATGATTTAGTGAGAAAACAGGATATTCAAGATACTAAAACAGAATACCCCTGCCAACGGTTGTTAAGCGAAATCACAACAACTAATCGAAAATTAATTTCATTCTTATGAAATTCTAAAGCAGTGACTTGCGAAAGTATTTTGAGAGAAAATTATCCACAGGCTTGTGCAGAAGATTGCAATAATCTGCCCTGACCGTCACGTTGCGACAATGCTTATCTTGAGGAGATAAAAATACAGCACCAATGAAACAGGTATTTATTTTCTTGTATTGTCTTCCCTTATTAGCCGCCGCACAAAATCTTCCTTCTGTTGAAGAGAAAACTAAGAGCCTTAAAAAGTTTGAAGGCTTCATTAATTTTTACTGGGATGAAAATAACGGTAAAACATGGTTAGAGATTGACAAAACAGATACGGAGATACTGTATGTTACTTCACTGCCCGCTGGTTTAGGATCAAATGATATAGGCCTGGACCGTGGTTTGCTGGGTGCTGAACGCATTGTGAAGTTTTCAAAAGTGGGCAGAAAAATATTGCTGGTGCAACCCAACTATGATTACAGGGCCATCACCAATGATGCAGCTGAACGAAGAGCCGTTGAGCAGTCGTTTGCGCAATCAACGCTTTGGGGATTTACCGTAGAAGCAGAAACAGGTAACCGATACCTGGTTGATGCCACTGATTTTTTGATGAGGGATGCCATGCAGGTCACTAGCCGGTTGCGCAGCAGCCAGCAGGGGAGCTATTCGCTGGATAAAAGCCGTTCGGCTATTTACCTGCCCCGCACCAAAAACTTTCCACTCAATACTGAATTTGAAATCAGCATCACTTTTGTCAACAACGATGGCAACACAGGCAATTTTGTGCAGTCTGTTACTCCTTCTGCTGAAGCTATCACATTACGGATGCACCATTCTTTTGTACAACTGCCCGACAGTGATTACCAGCCAAGATTATTTGATCCGAGGAGCAGCTATATACCTGTTTCATTTTATGACTACAGTTCACCGGTTTCCGAACCCATTCAGAAAAGATTTATCATGCGCCACCGGCTGAAGAAAAAAGATCCTTCTGCAGCAGTGAGTGAAGCGGTAAAACCTATTATTTATTATCTGGATAATGGAACACCAGAACCGATCCGCAGCGCTTTGCTCGAAGGCGGCCGGTGGTGGAACCAGGCATTTGAAGCTGCAGGTTATAAAGATGCATTCCAGGTGAAAATATTGCCTGAAGATGCCGACCCGATGGATGTTCGCTACAATGTCATCAACTGGGTGCACCGCTCCACAAGAGGGTGGAGCTATGGTGCCTCCGTCACTGACCCAAGAACAGGTGAGATCATCAAAGGACATGTGACGCTTGGCTCACTACGGGTACGACAGGATTATTTGATTGCAGCTGGATTGTTAGCTCCTTTTGAAAACGGAGTACCTGCTGATGATAAGATGCTGAAGATGGCGTTGGAAAGATTAAAACAATTATCAGCGCATGAAATTGGTCACACTATCGGACTGCAACATAATTATGCTGCCAGTGTAAGCAACCGGGCCAGTGTGATGGATTATCCGCATCCTTTGGCAAAACTGAATGCAGCCGGACAAATTGATCTTAGTGATGCATATGACAATAAAATTGGAGATTGGGACAAAGTGGCGATTGCTTATGGCTACCAGGATTTTGTTGCCGGAACAAATGATGCAGCAGCTTTAAATAAAATTCTGGATGATGCCGCAAAAAAAGGTTTGCAGTTCATCAGCGATCAGGATGCAAGGGCACCCGGAGGGCTGCATCCGCAGGCGCATTTGTGGGACAATGGCCGTGAAGCGGTGGAAGAACTTAAAGAAGTAAATAAGATAAGAGCAAAGGCTTTGTCACAGTTTGGAGAAAAAAATATCCGGTCAGGAATGCCGATGGCAACACTGGAAGAAGCCCTGGTGCCGGTTTATTTTTATCACCGCTACCAGGCAGAGGCGGTGACCAAATTAGTCGGCGGCATGCACTACAACTATGCCTTGCGTGGCGACGGTCAGATAGTGACAAAAACTTTGTCAAAAGAAGAACAACGCAAAGCGTTAAATGCATTGATTGAATGCTTAGACCCAAAATTTTTAGAATTACCTGACCGCATTGTTCAACTGATCCCTCCCCGTCCATCCGGTTATGGCGGATCAAGAGAATTGTTTCGCAAAAGAACAGGGCTGGCTTTTGATGCTTTATCGCCAGCCGAAACAGCCGCTGATATGCCCTTATCTTTTTTATTCAACCCCCAACGGCTTAGCAGGATGATGCAGTATGAAACACAGCATAACGGACTGGGTGTAGCGGAAATGATCAATACACTTGTTACCAAAACATGGAATGCTCCAAGATTGACAGGCATGCAAAAGCTGATACAGAGTCAAACAGAACAGGTGCTCCTTACTTACCTGCTCTCGGCCAGTGTGGATGACAACAATTCATTTGCGGTGAAAGCTGTTTTGCAAAAAGCGATAAGCGATCTGAAAACATTTATTGAAACGAAGAGTAAAACCGCTGCGGATAATTTGTACAAAGGACACCTGCTGCTGGCTTTGGAAAGAATGAAAAACCCGGCTGCTGCCAAACCCACCATTCACCGGGAGATACCGCCGGGTGCGCCGATCGGGTGCGAGTGGGAGTAGTAGTATTGATCTATTTCAAATGAAAACTACCGTGATCGATACTTGTTTATTTTGCTTGTTGCTTAAACCCCGAAACATGGGAAGAAACAGCTTTCCATAAACCATTTCTTTTTATCAGGATATTACTCGACTGATAGGTAGATTCTGTTGAATCACCTACTATGTGCCCGGTGCCGGCAACAATGGCAGTACCATTTTCTAATATCTCAAGTCTTTTAATTTCAAAATAAAATGAATCCGTTATCCATGGATTGTTTTTGACCCAGTCCATTTCACTTGTTTTATCAGACCAACTTCCTTCTCCGTCAATCATTTTGAAATCATCGCCGAGGATTTTGTCAAGCAACATTGTATCCTGCTCCCTGTATGCTTTTGGCCATTCTACTTCCTTAAGATATCGTAAAGCATTCCGGTCATCATCGGTTATTTCTGTGTTGCTTTTCGTGTTGCTCTGATTACTACAGGCTACATCTAAAGCAATAAAAAAAGAGAGAAGTACGAGTTTCATTTTGATGATTTTTTGTGTATTAATATTCACCCATAATGCTCACTTCAGCTTCTTCACCTTCACCGTCTCGATTCTTGTATCGCTTACACTGAGAATGTCAAACTCATAATCATCAATGATGATGCGTTCTTTTTGCCGGGGGATTGTTTCGTGGTAATTGATGATATAGCCCGAAAGGGTCTCTGTCTCCACTTTGGGAAAATCAAAGCCGTACTTTTTTTCTAAATAATCTAATTCCATACGGCCTGAAAAAATGTATTCATTATCCGCTATCCGTTTTTCCACAAATTCTTCGGTGTCATATTCATCCTGTATCTCGCCAAACAGTTCCTCCAGCACATCTTCCATGGTGATGATGCCGGCGGTGCCGCCAAATTCATCCACCACCCAGGCAATGCTTTTGCGTTCCCTTGTAAACTTGCTGATGAGGTCCGTGGCGCTCATGCTTTCCGGCACTGCCGGAATGGGATGAATGATGGCCCGCAATTCTGCGGGTTTTTTGAACATATCCAGCTGGTGAACATATCCTTTGATGTGGTCTATATTGTTTTCATACACAACCAGCTTACTCAGTTTGGTTTCAATAAATTTATTTTTAGCTGTTTCTACAGAAGAACCAACCTCTACTCCCACAATTTCCTTGCGGGGCACCAGGCACTGGCGGATGCGGACATGCGGAAGTTCCTGTGCATTTTCCAGCAACTGTGTGTTTCGTTCCTGCCTTTCTTCGTCCATGTTTTGCTGAAAAAGATTTTTGAGATCGCTTCGCCTGAAGGATTCTTTGTCTTTATCCACTCTCACATTAAAGACATATTTCAGCATCCACTCGGCCAGTTTGATGAGACCCGAAGCAATGGGATAGAACATCTGGTAAAAAAAATCGGTGACATAGGCCAGCTTGGTGAGGAGGGTGTTGCTGCGGGCACGGAAAATGGCACGAGGAATGAATTCCGCCAGTATTAGCACCACAAAAGTGGCAATAGCGATCTCTGCAATAATGTGCACCGTATCTGACCCCACCCGGAGATAACTCCATACCGGCTGCATCACCGAACTTATCTGCAGGCTGAAGAAAACTAAGAAAAGGTTGAACCCGATCAGCGTGGTGCCAAGAAATGTGGCTGGTGCATCCACGAAGCGGGACAATAACTGCCCGGCGCTGCCTCCTTGTTTTTTCTTTAATTCAATACTGAGCCGGTTGGCGCTGTAAAAAGCCATTTCAATGCCGGCAAAAAAACCCATCAGCAACAGGGTGAGCAGGAAAAATAATATCGCCTTCCATTCAATCATAGAATAAAGATAGCATATCTGTCATAACACAATGACGGGCCGGAAATAAGAAAAGACTGCGGTTGCAGTCTTTCCAGGTAAATTTTGCGGGCACTCTTTATCATTTAGGTTTATAAAAAGCCAGCGCTATAGAAGTAACAATGGTCAGCCACAGGCCAATGCCATATCCCTTGCCAATCGCTTTAAAAATATTGCCGATGGAAGCTCCGTCAATCAGCGGGCTGATGAAGATTATGAAAAGTACTGTCAGAAAAGGAAGCCAGCCCAACAGGCCGCGGTCAAGAATATATGTTCCCATCAATTCTCCCACCAGCAACAAAACGCCGGAAATAGGGATCAGCAGCAGAATAAATCTCTTCCAGTCACCGCCTTTGTTAAATACCATATCATAACCGGTGACATTAAATCCAAAAATGCTGAAATAGGCGAGGAAGAAACTGATGAGCAATACTGCCCCGCAAACAATGGTGAAAGTTTTTCTGTTCATGTTGATTGGTTTTGGTTATTAAAAAATTAATGCTGTTATTTTTTGGCTCTCATTTGCTGAAAACTGAAAAATGCCGCCACCAAAAACGCAAGCAACGTAACATAAAACCACGGTGTAAATTCCACGGCGATCTTTACACCTGCTTCTCCACCCAATCCTTCTTTCTTAATATCATCCTGTATATCCAGCAGCAAACCGATCATAGCGCCGGCTGCGAGAACTCCGGTGACCATTCCGCCAAACCCTCCCACATTGGCCTTGATAAAAGAAGCTAACAACCCTGCTATTGCCAGCACCAATGCTGCAAGAGCATAAACATTCGGGTCTTTCTTTTCATCCTTTGTGCCTGCATTCACTTTGGTGTTTTGCTCCATGGTTCCGAGCAAAGAGTTGTCTGTGCCGGGTGTTTTGATACGGAAACCTGTGGCCAGTTCTAAACCACTCACTTTTTGCAATGACATGTCATTACACTTTATATCCAGAAAAGGTAAGAAGAAAAGTAAAATACCAATGGCAAACGATATGGAAGATGCACTCCTGGTGGCAGTAATGGCCATACAGCAAGTTTAGAGTAAGATAAGCGAAACATTTTACAATTCCGAACAGTAATATCAACAGTGGTTGATAAGCCCCAGGTAAAGCCTTACCCGGGAGGGAAAACAAACTTCATTCCTGCTTCCACACTACTGTATTTGAAATCATTCAACCCTTGCTGAAAGCGAAATAATGTGTTGATCTTTTTGCCGCTTCGTTCCAGGAAAAGCCGGAACAGCACAGGCTTGTCACCATTGTTTTTATACCCCAGGTAGCCAGTCCCATATGCCTGTATCTTCAGTTGCTTGTTATTCCATTCTATGCCGCTTCCAAAAAGAAACGCATCATTTTGCGGCGGATAATCATCGTTAGTTTGCCACACAAGAAAACCCAGCATATTAATCCACTTCCATTTCTTATTCTTAAATACAAAAGCATTACCTGCATCAATCCAGTAAGCCGGCACATCGGCATAGCGGGCCGCTCCCAATCCCTGGCCCGAAGGCATTCTCACCCCCACCCTTACTGCAGTATGAACATTTTTCTTTCTCCACTTTTCAAACAATTGTATTGTTGTATTCACCACTACATCACCCACGGTGCTTTTTCTATAATACTCCTCATAGTAAATCCTTCTTTCTTCCTTCACCTGGTGCGACACCCGGAATCTTTCATAAGGCACAAAAATGGCATCAACGGAAATAGTATTGCTTTTGGTGGTGTAATTGCCATACAGAACCATGTTCTGGGTAATATCTCCTTTTGAAAAATGAAAATTACCCGACACACCTAATGAGACAACACTGTCTGCACTTCCATTATTGATAAATGGAACTGAAAGTGCATTCGGCCCAAAATATTTGGGGCTAACAATGAGATACGTTGACCAGTGAGAAGTTCCGTCCCAGTTCACTAAGTTTCTCCACCAGTCAAATGTTTGTGCAGTGGCAAATGCCGGGATAATTATGAAAAGTAGCAAAAAAAGCCGGTGCATAAACAGTATTATATCGTAAAAGTATTGAAGCCTTCGCATACAGCTTTCTCAGTAACTTTATCGCCGGAATTATATTATATGACGATCAGTACAATTTGCGTTTGCGGAGCAGGCACTATGGGTAGCGGCATTGCACAGGTGGCAGCACAGGCCGGCTTTCATACCATCTTATATGAATTGAATGAGGCGGTATTGGAAAAAGCAAAAGTCAGCATCAGCAGCAGCCTGCAGAAACTGGCGGACAAGGGAAGGTTAGCAACTGGTGAAAAGGAAACAATATTACAACGGATGCTGTTCACCACTGACCTTCATAGCTGTCTTGCCGATGTTTTTATTGAAGCTATTGTTGAGAGACCGGAGATCAAAACGGCCTTATTCAACCAACTGGCCGAAATGAACCACAGCGAATGCATTTTTGCCAGCAACACCTCTTCTTTATCAGTCACCGCCATTGCTGCTCGTGTTAAAAACCCGGAAAGGGTGATCGGTATGCACTTTTTCAATCCTGCCCCAGTGATGAAATTGGTGGAAGTGGTGAATACGGAATATACCGATGCAAAAGTGACGCAAACCATCACAGAACTGGCAAAGCAGATGGGCAAAGTGCCGGTGGTTTGCAAAGATTCACCTGGATTTATTGTTAACCGTGTGGCAAGACCATATTATATTGAATCATT
>CAYTGN010000039.1:0-19274 GCA_964437415.1 uncultured Chitinophaga sp.
AAGAAGTGAAAGCCCTCAGCACACTGGTCAGCGATCTGAAAAAACAAAAAAGCCTCTCCATTCTGCAACCTGACAGCGGCATTTATGCAGCAGCCCGCAAACATGCCGATGATCAAAATGATCACAACTGGCAACTCATGCATACCGGCAGTGATGGTTCAAAACCATGGGACCGCATCAAAAAATTTTCTCCGCAGATGTCATTTGGCAATGAGAATATAGCCGGAAGTTCAGGAAAGGCTACCCCAAGAAGTATCGTTATTCAGTTGCTGGTGGATGATGGTATTCCCGGCTATGGTCATCGCTATAATCTCCTTGATCCGCAATGGACCCATGTGGCCTGCAGCTGGGATTATTATAAAAACTATATGCACTGGTGGATTCAGAATTTTGGAAAACGAAAACAGCCCTGATCCCTGAAGCATGAAGTTTACGGCCTGTCGCTTATCCTGTTATGCGTTATCAGTTATTTTCCCCGGTCAAACAGGCCTTTGGCAACCGGTAATATTTGTTGTTGTTGGCTTGTCTTTATCGTTATATTTATTACAGCTATTATTCTCTCACTAAACTACCAGTTATGAGAAGCCTTATATTTTCGCTACTGGCCATCTTCTGCGGCCAATCACTCTGTTCCCAAATTGATGCCCGCCTTTTTCGTTACCCCGATGTTTCGGCCACACAAATCTGTTTTGTGTATGGCGGTGACATTTGGGTGGCGCCCAAAACCGGCGGCACAGCTACCCGCATCACTTCCAGCACAGGTGAAGAGTCATTTCCAAGATTTTCACCGGATGGAAAAACGCTGGCTTTTACGGCCACCTACCGCGGCAATGCAGACATATACACAATGCCGGTTAGTGGTGGTGTGCCCACCCGGCTCACCTGGCATGCTATGACGGACAGGGTTGTTGACTGGCACCCCAACGGTAACCAAATTCTTTTTGCTTCATTGCGTGAAAACCAGGTGGGCAATGTGAACAACCTGTTTCTCGTATCAAAAAATGGCGGACTACCGGAAAAACTGCCCCTGCCCTATGGTGAACTCGGTAGTTTTTCTCCCGACGGAGAAAGCATCGCCTATGTCAGCCGCATCACAGAGAACTACCCCTTCAAACGATATCGCGGCGGGCTGGCTTCTGATGTTGTTGTTTTTAATTTGAAAAAAATGACAGCCGAAAATATCACGGCCAATTCAGCCACTGATGGCAAACCGGTGTGGCATAAAAACGGCATTTATTATATCAGCGATGTGGATGATAACAAACGCCGCAATATCTGGGTGTATGATATGAACAGCAAGAAAAAAACGCAGATTACAAAACTCAGCGATGTTGATATCAATCATATGAGTGCCGGCCCGGATGATATCGTTTTTGAAGCCGGAGGCAAATTGCATGTATTAAATCTCTCTACACATAAATACGATGAAGTAAAGATCAATGTGATAACCGACTACAGCAGCCTGATGCCAAGACCACAAAATGTTGCCACCCAGGTGAACAATGCAGATATTTCACCTGATGCAAAACGGGTGGTGGTGGAAGCAAGAGGTGAATTGTTCAGTGTGCCGGCAGAAAACGGGCCGGTGCTGAACCTCACCAACAGCAGCGGCGCATTTGACCGCTATCCTGCCTGGTCGCCCAATGGAAAATGGATCGCATACTGGAGTGATAAAACCGGCGAATTTGAAATCTGGATAAAAGAAGTGCATGGAGAAACTGATAAAAAACTAACCAATTTTGGTAAAGGGATGGGCTTTCAGTTGTTTTGGTCGCCAGACAGCAAGAAACTTGCTTTCATCAACGACCTGCAGGAAATCAAAATTCTCACAATTGCCAATGCTGAATCAGTTACTATTGATAAAACTACGTTGCAAAGCTATTCGGCATTGCAGGGTTTCCGCCTGCAATGGAGCCATGACAATAACTGGATCACTTACAGCAAAGCAGGCGACAATCTTTATTCTTCTATTTACCTCTACAGTCTTGCAAACAAAAAACTGCATAAGGTTACCTCCGGATTTTATAACGACACATACCCGGTGTTTGATCCCGGCGGCAAATATCTTTTCTTTCGCACAGACCGGAATTTGCAACCGGTGTACAGTGGCCTTGATGCCACCTGGATATATCCTAACACTACAAAACTGGCTTATGCCAGTCTTGACCCATCAGCAAAAAGTTTGCTGGCTCCTAAAAACGATGATGTAAAAATTACAGAAGATACCAGCGGCGCAACAAAACCTGTTGCCGAAAAATCTGCAGTGAATAAAGAAGCGACCGCTGCAAAACCGCCTGCCACTGAAAAAGCTGCAGCCAAAGCAATTACCGTGGTGCCGGAAAATTTTGAAGCCCGTATGGAAGTGCTGCCTGTACCAGCCGGCAATTATGCCCGCATCACCGCTGCAGAAGGGAAACTGATCTACCGGAGATTACCCAACAGCGGCAGCAGTGGTGAACAACCCGCTGTTTATATCTATGATATTGAAAAAAGAGAAGAGAAAAAACTGATGTCGGGGGTAAATGATTTTGTCACAACTCCTGATGGCAAATCCGTCCTGGTGTCGCAGGGAAATAATTTGGGCATTGTAAAACCCATGCCGGAGCAACGGATCGAAAAACCGTTGCGCACCTCTGCCATGGAAATGACATTGGATCCTAAAGAAGAATGGAACCAGATATTTACGGATACCTGGCGCCGTTACCGCGACTTCTTCTACGATCCCGACATGCAGCAGGTGAACTGGAACCAGATCAAAAAACAATACGGCGACCTGATGAAAGATGCCATCACCCGCTGGGATGTACAGAACATCCAGCAGGAAATGATCGCTGAGCTGGCAGCCGGGCACACTTATGTGAATGGTGGCGATGCTGAACAGGCCAGCAACCGTGGTCATGGGTTTTTGGGTATTGACTGGGAGTTGTCCAACGGTGCTTATAAAATCAAACGAATTGTTCGCCCTGCACAATGGGATAATGAAGTGAGGTCGCCTTTTGATAAAACCGGCATGAATGTAAAAGAAGGTGATTATATACTTGCCGTTAATGGAAAAACCATTGATACAAAAATTGATCCTTATGCGGCATTTGATGGCACTGCCGGTGCCACCGTGATTTTAAAAGTGAATAGTCAGCCCACGCTGCAGGGAGCTAAAGAAGTAGTGATACAAACACTCAACCCAGGGCAGGAAAGACGTCTCCGCCACCTGGAATGGATAGAAGCCAACCGCAAAAAAGTGGATGAACTCAGTGGTGGAAAATTAGGTTATGCCTATATGCCCAACACAGGACAGAATGGCCAGACAGAACTGATGCGGCAGTTTTATGCCCAAATAGATAAGGAAGGATTCATAATTGATGAACGTTTCAATGCCGGTGGACAGTTGGGTGATCGCTTTATTGAAATGCTCAACCGGCCTAACCTGTATAATATCGCCTGGCGAAATGCCGGCATCAGCCGCATTCCGGGCAAAGGCAATGACGGGCCAAAGGCCATGCTGATCAATGGCTGGGCAGGCAGTGGTGGGGATGCATTCCCCTGGGCTTTTAAAACCATGAACATGGGGCCGATCATTGGTGAAAGAACATTAGGTATCCTCGTTGGCCCGGCTACCGGTCATGGTTTGATTGATGGCGGCGGCATCACGGTGCCGGATGCCCGCTTATATGGCCCCGATGGAAAATGGTTTGCCGAAGGATATGGAGTGACACCCACCATCGAAGTGTGGGACGACCCGGCTCAACTGGCCAAAGGCACCGATCCGCAATTGCTGCGGGCTATTGAAGAAGTAATGAAGCTTCTCAAAACCAACCCGAGGAAGCTGGCCCCTAAACCTCCTTTTGAAGACAGGAGTTCAAAAGGGATCAAAGCGGCTTATTGAATACAGAAATATTAGTCGGAAAAACGGGGCTTCATTTTAGGCCCCGTTTTTTATTCTCTACGTATTACTTTATTCCTCCGGCATTTCACTCCTTTTTTCATACAACTCACTCCCCTGCCGCCGCCCCGGCAACTGAATGATATGTTATTACCCTATCAATTCACCTCTAAAACTATTATATGAGAACCGAAATTTTTAAGCCCTCCCATCGTGGCATTTTTGCCCTTCTTTTTGCCGCATTTGTATTGATTTTTGCGGCCTGTAATAAAATGGATTCCTTACCTGAAACACCTGAATCAACTGAAGAAAAAGCCATCAATGAACAGGAAGTGGTTTCTGCTGCACGCCAACTGGAAACTTCAGCAGCGGCTTCTGCTACAAGAGAAGGTGCAGAACTCAGGTTGCCAGAGTATGATCCTTCAAAAAGAGAATCAAGAAGTATTGTTGAAATTGCTCTCTCAAATCCCAACTTCTCAAGTCTTGTTGCAGCAGTGGTTAAAACGGGCCTCGCAGATGCATTAGCCAATCCGGCAGCCAGCCTGACTGTATTTGCACCGACCAATACAGCATTTAGCCAGTTACCGGCGCCATTTAATAATGCTGCCAACATTAATTCAATTACTGACCCGAACCAGATCAGTTTCCTGCAAAATGTTTTGTTATATCATGTGCTGGGCGCAAAAGTGCTGAGCAACCAGATCAGCAATGGTCAAAGCAGCGCTGTGACATTAAAAAGCAGGGGAGCTTCAAATGATAACACAATTTATTTTTCAAGATCATTGGGACTGATCCGGGTAAATGGCAGATCTGATGTTATCTGGCCAAATGTTTCTGCCAACAACGGCGTTATCCATGCCATTAATAAAGTGTTGCTGTTCCCGACAAATAACATTGCTGAAGTTGCCCTTAGTGATGCGAGGTTTTCTGCATTGGTGGCAGCATTGGTGAAAACCAATCTTGTAAATGTTTTTACAGGAGAGGGAGACTTCACAGTGTTTGCACCTACCAACAGTGCTTTTGCCAAATTGCCGGCGCCGTTTAACACACCTGAGAATATAGCGGCAATCAATAACCAGGCGCAGATCAATGCTCTTTCAAATATTCTGCGCTATCATGTAACCGGTAGCCGCTATTTCAACTGGGATTTTGGTATTCTGAAACGCATTACCACTCTTGCTAATGCTCCTAAAAACAAAATAACTACTGTGCTTGGCTATAATATCGGCTGGGTGAAAGGAGAAAATAACAATTTATTTATCAAAACAGATCCGGGTGATATTCTCACGACTAATGGTGTGGTCCATGTAATAGGAACTGTTTTGCTTCCCAAAAACTGATCCTGCCAGGCTATGAAAAAGAGGCTGTCTCCTTCATTGGAGGCAGCCTTGCTTTTTATTCTGGTCGTCAGCTTTGTATTGCTTTACGTTGTTTTGCTTAATTTCATTGAAGCCAAATAATGAGTTTATGAAACGGATACTGCCACTGCTTTTTTTTATTTTGTTTATACAGTGTTTGAATGCGCAAACCAAACAGGACAGCATCAAATCGGTGCAGGATGCACTGAAACTGTATAATCTTTCATTTACTGAAGCAGAAGCTGATTCAATGCTTGATGACTTGAGGAGTAATCTTCAGTTGTACCAACGGTTGCACCAGTCCCTTCCTTCCAACAGCCTGCCCTACCCTTTTGCTTTTGTACCGCCACAGGAAAAGGTCAATCTTGTTATTGCAAAAGAAAAGATAAGCTGGACAGTGCCGATAAAAGCAGACCTGCCTGCCAACCGTAACGAACTTGCTTTCTATTCAGTGCAGCAACTGTCTTCGCTGATGGTTCAGAAAAAGATCAGCTCGGTTGATCTTACCCGTTTTTTTTTGGACAGGTTGAAAAAATGGGGCGATACATTAGAATGTGTCATATCCCTCACAGAAGAAATAGCCATGCAACAGGCAAAGCAGGCAGATGCGGAATTGGCCAAAGGCTTCTACCGCGGGCCGCTGCATGGCATCCCTTACGGATTAAAAGATCTTTTTGCCGTGAAAGGAACAAAGACAACCTGGGGCAGCACACCATACAAAGACCAGGTGATTAATGAAGATGCTTATGTGTATCAAAAACTGCGGGAGGCAGGGGCAGTGCTTTGTGCAAAACTTTCATTGGGTGCACTGGCCTATGATAACCGATGGTTTGGCGGTGCCACCAAAAATCCCTGGAACCTGAAACAGGGCTCCAGCGGCTCATCAGCAGGATCAGCAGCAGCAACAGCCGCAGGTTTATTGCCTTTTGCTATTGGAACCGAAACATGGGGTTCTATTGTTTCGCCGTCCACCCGCTGCGGGGTAACAGGTCTTCGTCCCTCATTCGGCACCGTTAGCAGAAGCGGGGCGATGGTGCTGAGCTGGAGTTTGGATAAAGTGGGCCCCATCTGCCGCAGTGCAGAAGATGCAGCGATGGTTTATGCTGCTATTCATGGAACTGACGGGAAAGATCCGTCAGCCGTGCAACACACATTCGGCTATACAGGGAAAACTGATTTTAAAAAACTGCGCATCGCTTATGCCGCCAATTATTTTGCAAGGCTCGACAGCAATGCAGCCGAAAGAAAAGTGCTGGATGTGTACCGCTCCCTCGGGGCTAACCTGCAGGCTGTTAACTTTCCGGATCCTGCTATTTCTCCAAACGATATCATCAATTTGATACTGGGCGCAGAATCGGCGGCGGCTTTTGATGAACTGACCCGGAGCGACAGGGATGACCTCATCGAAAGACAGGATAAAAATTTCTGGCCGAATATATTCCGCACGGCAAGGATGACTCCCGCTGTTGAGTATATCAACGCCAACCGATACCGCTACCAACTATGCAAGGACTTTGGTGATTTTATGAATAACTATGATGTGGTCATTGTGCCCAGTTTTGCAGGCAACCAGCTTGCCATCACCAATCTCACCGGGCACCCCGTGGTTTGCATGCCTGTCGGGTTCAACCGCAGCGGCACCCCGGTCAGCATCACCCTCATCGGCAACTTATACCACGAAGCCGTTATCTTAGCAGCGGCAAAAGCTTTCCAGGATAAAACAGATCATCATCAAAAACACCCGGAAAAATTCAGGGATTAAAAACAAACAGATCACATGAAAAGATTGCTTTTTTCTTTTGCACTGTTAGTGTTCCTCCTCTCCTGCTCGTCAAAAAAAGCAGTTGATCTTTTTGTATTCAATGCGACCATTTATACTGTTGACTCTTCCTTCTCCACCGCCGAAGCGATGGTGGTGAAAGATGGGAAGATCGTTGCTCTCGGAACAACCAGTGAACTTGAAAACAACTATGAAGCAAAAGAGAAAATAGACGCCGGAGGAAAATTCATCTACCCCGGTTTTATTGACGCCCATGCACATTTTGTGGGTTATGGCAATAGCCTGCAGACGGTTGACCTTGTAGGCACCGGCAGTTGGAATGAAGTGACAGAAAAAACAAAACAATTTGCTGCAGAAAATAATATCAAACCGGGCGACTGGATCACAGGCCGCGGCTGGGATCAGAACGACTGGGAAAAAAATGAGTTTCCGGGTAAAGATGCATTAGACAGGTTATTTCCCGATAACCCGGTTATTCTTACAAGAATTGATGGCCATGCCGCCATTGCCAATCAAAAAGCATTGGAAATTGCAGCAGTGAAACCGGGTGATAAACTAACAGGTGGTGAAGTGGAAGTGAAGAACGGAAAACTCACCGGCATTTTAATTGATAAAGCCATCGGGATGGTGAGCAGTAAAATTCCTGCGCAAACAACGGAACAGTTCAGGGAAGCTTTGCTGGATGCCCAGCGCAATTGTTTTGCAGTTGGACTTACTACTATTGATGATTGCGGACTCAGTTATAAAGCCGTGGAGCAGATCAAAGAACTGCAACAAAAAAATGAACTGAAAATGCGGTTGTATGTGATGCTGAGTGATGCGGAAGCCAATTATGATTACCTCGAAAAAACAGGTATAATCAAAACCGACCGCCTGCATGTCCGCAGTTTCAAAGTTTATGGCGACGGGGCATTGGGATCAAGAGGCGCCTGCCTGCTGGAACCTTACAGCGACAAGAAAAGCCATTATGGTTTTTTACTAAGCAACCCGGAACATTTTGATTCCGTAGCTGCCCGCATTTATCAAAAAGGTTTCCAGATGTGCACCCATGCCATCGGCGACAGCGGCAACAGAACTATTTTGAATATCTATGCCAAATACCTTACTGGTAAAAATGATCTTCGCTGGCGCATCGAACATGCACAGGTAGTCAATAAAAATGATTTTGATTTGTTTGGCGCCAATGCTGTGATACCATCGGTGCAACCTACTCATGCCACATCTGACATGTATTGGGCTGGTGACCGTTTGGGAAACGAAAGAGAAAAAGGCGCTTATGCTTTTAAAGACCTTTTGCAGCAAAACGGGTGGATACCTCTCGGCACAGATTTTCCGGTGGAAGATATTTCTCCATTCAAAACCTTCTTTGCGGCTGTTTTCAGGAAAGATGGAAAAGGATGGCCAGAAGGCGGCTACCAGGTTAATAATGCACTGACCAGGGAAGAAGCCCTCCGCGGCATGACCATTTGGGCGGCCCGTTCCAATTTTGAGGAGAATGAAAAAGGAAGCCTCGAACCGGGCAAGTTTGCAGATTTTATTGTTCTTGACAAAGACCTGCTGAAAGCAGCAGAAAATGAAATACTCAGTACAACAGTTTTAAAAACTTTTGTCGGCGGGGAAAAAGTGTTTGAGAAAAAGTAAACTACATTCCAATAGTAATTATTATGTGACCCGTTTATTGCTTACATTCGTTAACAATAAACGGGTTTCTTCTTAATTCATTTTAACAGTCCCTGCCATTCATCATTGCGGCAACGATTGCATTCAGCACCGGCAATATATTTGCAGCAGAACCATTAATCATTAAACCTTCTGTTATGAAAATCAAATTAACAGCAGCTGCTTTGCTGCTCATTCTCCTTTCCTCCTGCTGGAAGGATGATTACCGTTGTAATACAACAATTGACAAGAACTACAACATCACCGGCTTCAATAAAATTATGGCCGGCGAAAATTTAAGTATTACGATTACAAAAGGAAATACTTACCAGGTAAAAGCAAAAGGCTGCTCCAATGACATTGCAGACCTCCGGGTTGATATTACTGCAGGCAATATTCTTGAGATCAGCTACAGTCGTTACCAGAAAAAAAGAAGCCGGGTGGATATAGAAATTTCACTGCCGCAACTGGTTTCATTAAACCTGGGTGGCGCATCCAAAGGCACAATAACCGGGTTTGAAGGACAAAACACCGTTATCAGGAATATTTTGTCTGGGGCATCGCAATGCACCATGACCGGCACGGCGTTTAACGCACAGGTGGAGCTTTCCGGAAAATCTGTTCTTAACCTCAGTGGCATTACGGAAAATCTTTATGGCACCATATCCGGCAATGCAAGACTGAACAGCTATGATGTGACAGCAACGGAAGTGGATATTTCCACATCGGGTACCGGAAAAGCCTATGTGAAGCCTGTGCAGAGTTTTTTTGCCGAAGCATCCGGTGAAAGCCGTATTTATTTCCGCGGCAATCCGCCTGTCACGCATTTCAGCACCAGCGGCAATGGTCATATTATACGGGAATAAATACATGACCTGAAAATTTTTTGTAGCAGGAACTTTTCCTGAACTTTAGCATTAGTTCAGCAAAACCCAAAAACACCTGTTATGAAAAAAGTCAAATGGATGGTAGCGGCCATTTTCACCGGAATTATTCTTATTTCCTGCACCGGCAAAGACAAACCAAAAGAACCGGGTATAAAAACGGAAGATGCAGGCTATGCTGCCGGTGATGTGAAAATGATCGGTTATGCAGCATGGGATTCCAACAGCACTGAAAAAAGACCTGTGGTGATCATTGTGCATGAATGGTGGGGATTGAATGATTATCCCAAAAAAAGGGCAAGGGAACTGGCTGAACTTGGCTACTTTGCTTTTGCCGTTGATTTCTATGGCAACCGCACACAGGGAGAAACACCGGACAGCGCAGGCAAATTAGCAATGCCTTTTTATATGGACCAGCAAATGGCAAAAGCAAGGTTTGATGCAGCTATTGAAAAAATTAAGACCTATGCGCAGGCCGATCTCAGCAGGGCCGGAGCCATTGGCTATTGCTTTGGCGGCGCACAGGTGATCAATATGGCAAAACTGGGCAGCGACCTGAAAGGCGTTGTAAGTTTTCATGGCAATCTCGCAGTTATTCCACCTGATAAAGATTTGCTGAAAGCCGAGATACTGGTATGTCATGCAGGTGATGACCCCTTTGTTCCGAATGCAGAAGCCGAACTCTTCAAAAAGCAGATGGATTCTGTCGGCGCAAAGTATGTGTTTAAAGTTTATGAAGGAACATCCCATGCTTTCACTAACCCGGATGCCACGGCTTTGGGTGAAAAATTCAATCTCCCCATAAAATATAATGCTGCTGCTGATACAGCATCGTGGAATGAAATGAAGACCTTTTTTGAAAGGATATTGAAATAAGTGAGCAAAGTATAAACGAAAATGCTTCCCGTATAGGAAGCATTTTTTTTTATTAATTATCTATCGTTATCCAATGATGACCTTTATTGAATATCTGGTGAGACAATGATTTTAACCGGATCCCCTATTTTACAAGAATGATTTAACAAAGCAACACAGAGAAAGCCAAATACGGGTTTATCATAATATGAAAGACGGACTTTGGCTGTTTCTTTGATCCATGACTCGTAGAATTACGATACAACTATTTGCTTCGAATCGGTTTTTAAGCTCTCCAAACAAAAAAAGTGGCTACACATGGCTGTAAGGCTCAATCCTTTATTCAGTAAATACGGTTTCACATCGAAATTTTTCGTAGTAAAATTATGATTTGTAAAAGTCGCTTTCTATTTTGTGCCTCCGTTGAATGTAAAACGAATTCCTTTGAAAAAGATAACAGTACCCTTTTTATTGGCCACTCTTCTTTTTGCTGCATGCCGCAAAGAACGTTTCGAAGCGGTAAATACTGCTAAGGAATGTATTCAGCAAACAGCATCACCACTTAATCATAGTTATTCTTGTGATGAACTGGTAGCATTTGACTGCCAGGAAAAACATTGCGGCCTGATGCCTGTCAGCGCCAAAAGCTATTGGGTGTACCAGGATTCAATTTTTGCCGATGGCAGTTTCTCCCATGTTCAGTTTGATACACTCCGCTTCAAAGCATATCGTTCTTTACCTGATAATCTTGTATGGTGGAAAGGCAGCAAAGAACTGGGACTGCCTGAAACACTTTTTACCAACGATTCGGCCATCTTCAGCATCAATAACCGTTTTTTTTCACAAGAATGTATCAAAGACAGTAAAAAAGAATATGCACTTTTTCCCGGCGACTCTGCCCGCTATCTCACCAGTTTTGAAGATAACGCAGCATTTGGACGTTCCGTAAAAATGCAGGAAGAAATGAAATGTCCTGCCGGACAGTTCAACGAATGTATCCTTTTTGAGAAAAATGCTCCATTCTTCCGCAAGGATGTGATGATTTTCAAACCGGGAATCGGTGTGCTGAAATACAGGACAGAAAAAGCGCCGATGGGCTACCCGCAAATGAAACTGGAAAAGATATCTACGCTGATCAGTTATTATATTGAATAACCCGGTCAGCATTCAACATATTACTCTGGACGGTAATACACATTGGACTAAAAACGCAAAAGCCTGTTGCAAATGCAACAGGCTTTTTTGCTGAGTTTTCCGGGATACGGTTCGGTTATTTCTTATGGTAATGTGATCAGTCTTTGATTGTTTCCGTTGTTCCAGGTAAGCAATGCTTTGTTATCGCAATCGCCGTTGTTCGGTGCGCCGTAATCTAGGAACAACACCCGGTCATTGATCTTTGCTTTCAACTTACCGTTGCTGATCCAGGGGCAGATCACTTTTTTCACCAGGGGTGATTCTGTATTCAGGGTGATAACAAGTCCGCCATTGAATTCAGTTTGTGAACGGCCTTCGATATTATACACATCATCACGGATGCCGCGGGTGCCACCGCCTTCCACTTGTTTCACATACTTGATACCATTGTACTTGAAACCGCGGCCGCTGGGCAGCGTCACCTTACCATTCACTACCTGCACGGTGAATTTAATATTCCCGTTTTCGCTCAGGTTGCTGATGATCTTGGTGCCTTCGATATGGGCACGGTTGATATAAAAATCACGGAACGTGATGGTGAGCACAGAACCGCTTCTGCGAATGGGGCCGATGAGATGAAGAACGATGGCGCCCCTGCGGTGTTTGCCATCAGCACACCAGCAACCATTCGGTCCAAAATCTATGGTGATGGTTTTAGGATAAGTGCTGTCATTAGGAGAAACAGTGATCGTTACACAATTGCCGAGACGGGCACGCAGTTCAGCAAAAGGATATACACGACCATTGGGTGCACTCACTTCGCCTTCCTCTTCAGCAGCGGTGAAGGCGACATCGCCGATATCATCAAAACTTCCTTCGGCTTGCAGGCTTTCATCAGAATAAGTGGCGGCTTCTTCTTCAGTAACTGATACAGTGGAAGCAGATTCAGATAAACTGTTTTCTTTCTGACAGGAAAATAAAAAAGCGGAAAGCATAATGACTGCAAGGGCAGCGGCTAACCGGTTAGTGGAAAATAGTTTCATGGCTATACTTTTTGTTTTAGGGTGTGGAATCATTTAACGGAACTTTGGAACTGCATGGCGCAGGAAAGTTTAAGCAAACCAAAAAAAAACTATTTTCCGTGCCGGATGAAGCCCATTCTCAATTACATAGGCAGTTATTTTTCAGCAATAAATAAGCTGACATTGCTGGCTGGATCAGTGCTGACAGGGCTGCTGGTTTTCCTGAATTATCATTTTGGAATAGAAGATTCCATCAGCAGACAATCTTCATTTCTTATACGAACTACTTATCGGTTTCTTATTTTTTTTATAGCCTTTGCCGGCATATATTGTTTATACCGGCTGATTGATGCCAAAAATTATTTCCGCCACCGGCAGTTCCTGCTGTTGCTCCTCATCGGCCCTCTCCTTTTTTCCATCAAAGCATCGCTTCGGATTGATTTTTCATTGCATGAAAACGAAACGACCAATGATTTCCTGAACCAGGTACTCTACTGGCCATCATTGTTGCTGTTAGTAACCGGCATCCTTTTTATCACCTGGAAAATTTTTGACAGGCAACAACCTTTTTACGGCACCAGCACAAAAAATATAAACTGGAAACCTTATTGGCTGATGTTGCTCATCATGCTGCCACTGATAGCGGCTGCATCCACGCAACCTGATTTCCTGGCCATGTATCCCAAACTGAAAGAAACCGGCGAAACAGCAACAACATGGTGGCAGAAAGTTTTGTTCGAGCTTTCTTACGGCAGTGATTTTATCGGCATCGAACTTTTCTTCCGCGGGTTTTTAGTACTCGCCTTTGTTAAGTGGGCAGGAAAAGATGCTATTCTGCCGATGGCTTGTTTTTATTGCTGCATTCATTTTGGTAAACCTTTGGGCGAATGTATCAGCTCCTATTTCGGCGGGGTGTTGCTGGGCATCGTAGTCTTTCATACCAAAAGTATCTGGGGCGGCCTGATGGTGCACCTGGGCATTGCCTGGCTGATGGAATTGGGAGGATATATCGGTAATGGCTTAAAATGAATATGCCATACTCATTAAGTATGGCATATTACAAAAAAGTTGCAAACCGTAAGCCGGATTCTGTCGTGGGCTATCATTTATCTGTCCCGCCTGAGGCGGGATCAATCTGCCTACCCTGTACCATCGGACGAGCAGCCCTCGGGCGGTACTATACGTAGCATTTCAGCATGCAAGGTTTACCCGCAAATGATGTTACCACCATAAGCTGTGAGCTCTTACCTCACATTTTCACCCTTTCACCCCCCAACCCTTTCCCGTCAGGGAGAAAGTTGGGGGGTGAGGTTATTTTCTGTGGCACTATCTCTTTCCCGTTTCCGGGAAGCCGGCTCTTCACCGGTGCACTGCTCTGCGCTGTCCGGACTTTCCTGCCTTCTGTTAAAAGAAGACCGATAGCCTGGTTTGCAACGATGCAAAGTTAACTTTTAAAATATCAATCGGGGAATTGCGATTTATCTATGCCCGGAATGATGCGTAATGCATTCTTGTAGTAGATCTTTTTCAAAATATTATCCGGCAATCCCATACCATACATGGCCCAGAAAGCATGATACTTTTTATGATAGGGGAAATATTCATCCTCTGTTTCCAGCACTCGGAAATAAGTGGCATATTCATCCGGCACCCAACTGTCTTTGCCAAATAAAATCCTGTCCTGGTATTTTGTAAAAAACTGTTTTGCTGTTCTCGGTTGCCTTCCCAGTTCTGCAATGACAGCGCCGAATTCGATCACCACATTGGGCATTTCATCCAGCAATTTGCCAAGCCGGGCCAGATCATTGGGAAACCAGGCAAAATGAGCAGCGATGAAAGTTGTTTTTGAATGTTTTTTGAACAGGCGGTGCTGCTCTGCGATCAATGTATCCCACGGAACTGGATTGGTATCTCCTCTCCTCCGGTTAGGATGCAAGGTGAGTTCCAGCCATCTTTCATTGGTAGAATCAACAGGTTCCCAGAAAGGTTTGGGATCGGCCGTATGGATGATCACCGGTATTTTTAATTCACCTGCTTTTTTCCAGACAGGATCAAGCCGGGAATCATCAACAGCTACTCTTTTTCCGCTCACGTCATTCACTGAAAAACCAAGGCTCTTGTAAATTTTCAAACCACAGGCTCCATTCTTTACATCCTCTTCGAGTTGCCGTGCTGCATTTTCCGCCCAGCCATCATTACCCACTCCCCTGAAATCAACATTGGCAAACACCATGAACCTGCCGGGATAGTTTTGTTTAATATTAGCAATGGATTTTTTGATAGACTCACCGCTTTGCCCACTCAGGTTCACCATCACTTTCATATTCAGCTTATCCATTTCTTTTATCAAAGTGCCAAGGTCCATATCTGGCATACGGAACTGGTGATTATGTACATCAATAAACGGAAACTTTGCTTTGGTGACCGGTTTGCCCGGTACTACCAGGGTGGACGGCGGGTTATACGTTTCGAAATTCATTTTGCCGGGGTTTTGGGCGCCGGCATTCAGAAAGCCAAAAACAAAGAGAAGCTGAATAAATTTTTTCATGTCAACGGGATTATTATGAACGTACAAGATAAAGGTTCTCCCCTGAAAGTGATTACCGCTGATAAAGAAAACCGGCGGAGGACTGTTATTGACTTTGCAAAGAAATGGCATGAAATTCCGATTTTGCGAAGCGGCTTTTTTGTAATTTCATATTCGCATCTCCCTCCCCTCTGGATTTTTTCTTCACTTTAAAACTTGTCAATTATGAATGCACAATTAGAAGAAATCAGGGATCAGCAGCGACAATCATGGAACAAATTCTCACCCGGCTGGAAAAAATGGGACCGCCTGACCATGGAATTTTTACGACCTATGGGAGAATCCATCATTAAATCCATCAAGCCTGCAGGTGATGATAGGGTGCTGGATATAGCAGCCGGCACCGGTGAGCCGGGACTTACCATTGCATCCATGCTGGATAATGGCAAAGTGGTGATCACTGACCTTGCTGAAGACATGCTGGCCATCGCAAGGGAAAACGCAGCATTCCGTAACATCGGTAATATTCAAACGGTGGCCTGCGATGTTTGCGAATTGCCTTTTGAGGATGACAGCTTCGATGCCATCAGTTGCCGGTTTGGATTTATGTTCTTTCCCGACATGCAACTGGCAGCGAATGAAATGGCAAGAGTATTAAAACCCGGAGGCAGGATGGCCACATCCGTGTGGAATCTGCCTGAAAAGAATTATTGGGTAACGGCCATGATGGGCACCATTGCCAAAAACATGGAAATGCCGCAACCGCCTCCGGGTTCTCCCGGAATGTTTCGTTGCAGCAAACCCGGGCTGATGAAAGCTATCTTTGAAGAAGCCGGGTTTAAGAATATCAGGGAGCAGGAAGTGCTCACCCAACTAAATGCCGGAACGGTGGAAACCTATTGGAATATGATGACGGAAGTGGGTGCGCCGATAGTGGCAGCGCTTAGCAAGGCAGACGAAGCAACAAGAAAAAAAATAAAGAATGAAGTGTTTGAACTGCTGGAGCATCGCTTTCCCGATGGCAATGTAGCGATTGATGGCAGCGCCATTGTGATCAGCGCTGAAAAATAAAAAAGTAAAAGAGGCTGTCTCAAACAGGCAGGTTTGTCGAAGATTATCGTTTTGATTGTCAATATTTCGGCAAGCTCAATATGACAATCAAAACGATTTTGAGACAGCCTCTTCACTATCACATATAGTCCCTCACTCCTTTTGCTTTATACAAAAGTTTGAGCAGGTCTTTCACCCGCTGCGGGTCTTTGTTCAGTTCAATAGCTTTTTCCACTGCTGTCACCGCATTGGTTGAATCACCGGCCTGTAAGTAAGCTTCGCCCAGACCCTGCATCAGCAAAGCAGATTCTGAAAACAGGATCGTATTGAGCTGCAGGATGCGCAGCCCTTCTTCTTTCCTTCCCTGTTGCTGCAATAAACGGCCCAGGCTGTTCAGTTCATTTTCTTTGGTCACCAGCGGACGCAAATGCGCTGCCAGACCCTGGTTGCTGTTGTTCATATCAAGCAAAGTTCCATCAGTCAGCCATTTTTTCACCTTGGCAAAACTCCGGTAATTCGGTTCATACGCTGAACCGGATAAAATGGTATAAAGATCTTTTTCCAATGAAAAGGCGGGGTATTCATTGATGCGGTTGATCTCTTTACCACTCTTATAAATAATAAAAGTGGGAACCCTGAAGATGCCCTTGCCTGCTTCTTCATGCTGCGGACTTTGTTTCAGCAGGGAATCACCGCCACCCAGGGCAATCAATTTTGCCTGCTGCTGCGGAAAGGAAATGCTTTCGAGCAATTTAAAAAACCGCGGCACTTCTCTTTTACTGTCGCCGCACCAGGTGCCCATGAATATCTCAATTGTTATGTCTTTTAGCGATAACTGTTTGATGGCTTTGACAATACTGTCTGCCGGTTTGAAAGCACCAAAATTTGGCCGGAACCAATCCCCGAAAGGCGGCGCTTCCAGGTCTTGTTGCTGAACAGTTCCGTATAAAACAGCGGGTTTTGATGAGCTTTGAGCTGTTGCCAGGAAATGGCATAGCAACAGCAATACCATTGCAATAATATTTTTCATTATTAACTTTTGAGTTGATAAACAGGAATGACTATAACCGGGCTAAAGCACCCGGTCAGCAATAAAATAGTATAACTCAAAAAAGTTGTGGGGGATGATCCGGGCAAGAAAGAAAGCCTGCGGACAAGACGGATGTTCTATTTAAAGTATGCGTTTCAAGAAGCTGGCTGTGAGTAGGTTTCCCCATAGCGACAGTCGCCGGAAAAAATGATTCATCAATATGAATGTGTGAATGACGGAGAGGCGCTGTAGCATCGGCAGGCGCTGAAGGTTCGGCACCTTTCCAGGCTTTTTCGCAATCACATTGGTTTTGCCGGTCGTTGAAGTAATTGGTCAGCCGGCACTCCAGGTAGGCGGCCTGTCTTGCATATTGCGAAGCCACAAAGGCAAATAAGATGGTTATGGCAGTTATCTTTCTCAATTCCGGCAGTTGACCTTTCCCTGACCAGCCAGCATAAAAAAGGGTTGCAAAGGCAACAGGTTTTTCAGCTTCAAACCCCGATTCAATTAATTTTAGGTCATGAACCGCATGGATCGTTTGCTGGGTATCCTTACCCTGTTGCAGTCAAAAAAATTTGTACCGGCTGAAAAGATCGCCGATAAATACAATATCAGTGTCCGCACTGTTTATCGTGACATCAAAGCCCTTACTGAACTGGGCATCCCCGTAAGTTTTGAAGCACCGAGAGGTTATTTTGTGGTGCAGGGCTATTTTTTGCCGCCCGTCTCTTTCAGCACCGAAGAAGCCAATGCCCTGCTGCTGGTAGAAGCATTGGTGAATGGTTTCACCGATCAGTCCATTCAGAAACATTATGCCACCGCCCTTGACAAAGTGAAAGCCGTGTTGCGGGGCCATCAGAAAGAAAAACTGGAGTTGCTCAATGAAAAGATCAGGTTTCAGAAACCGGAATGTTATAACCTGAGTTTTGAATACCTGCCCCTATTGCAAAACGCCATTGCCGAAAAGACGATTATTGAAATTGAATACAAGAACAATAAAGAAGAGGTCAGCCGGCGGAAGGTGGAGCCCATCGGGCTTATCTTTTATGCTTTCAACTGGCATATCATCGGCTGGTGCCACCAGCGCCGGGATTACCGTGATTTCAGGGTGTCCCGTATCATCCGGCTGACCAACACGGCACAGCCTTTCCGGAAGGCAACGCATATAGAACTGAACGAGTATATGAAAGAAATCCCCGTTGATTATTAAGAAAAGCTGGACAATCTTTATGAGGCTGCCACCATTTTGTCATTGCCCGCACTGACAAAATGGTACTGGGCTATTTTTTGTTTTACTAAAAATCCCCTTCCCAACATAACTTGCGGTAGAGAAACAAAAGAATATTCTTTTCCACTTTTTTATCAACGGGGAAAGCATAATCATCCTGCAGCCAGATAAGCCCAAGCTATGATATATTCGTCGAAAAATCTCTCACCCATATGACAACTTAAATAACTTCTATCTATATCGAAATTTCTCAATTTTTTGAATACACAATTCTCTTAAATACAAAAGTCTTTCATTCCACAGCTTTCGAATCTCCTCCTTTTGCCATGTTGATTTCTCAATTTTCAAGTTATCATTCAAATTTGGTATCGGATGATAATTAAAAAAATCGAGAACTCTTTCAAAAGCAATATAAATTTCAGGATCCAGATTATCTCTTTGAGATTTAAGGTTGTCTAAATCAGACATCAAATCACTCCTTTTTTTTTCATTTAGAATAAATGCTGGCATCACCAATAAAGATGTGTCTATTTCAATTTTACCCTCTTTATTGCCCTTGAGGGTAATTGAATTACCGGAGGATATCATTCCCTCATTTGTTCTACTTTGAAAAAGTACGTAAGTAATTGCAGATGCATCATAAGTATATGTAAATGCAAGAATTCTGTTTATCGCAGGGGTTTGAGCAGCAAGCATTTCTCGTTCATATTGTAGCTTAGCCTCGAGTCTTCTATTCCCAGAAAAAAAAAAATTGATTTATGCCTACAGCGGTAATGGCTGAAATGAGGGGAATTAAAAGGTCTTTTAGTGTAAAGGTGTAAGCTCCCCCAAAGTTCGGCCAATCAGTTTAGAGTTAACATGAATGAT
>CAYTGN010000040.1:0-16787 GCA_964437415.1 uncultured Chitinophaga sp.
TGTAAACCTAATACGTTCCCCTGTATAAATTATCATTGCGGTGGTTAATTGTTTTTTTCAGCGGTATCTGCAGGCCATTGGTTTCTTTCAGCCAGTTGAACAACTGATCTTTTAACTGCAAACCGATCTTTCGGTAAGCGGTGTCCCGTATAAGATTATTCATCTCGTAGGGATCGTTTTGCAGATCGAACAGTTCATTGATGTCCCAGACGCCGTTATAGTAAATGTATTTGTAGCGGTCAGTACGAACAGCATAAGTGGTGGGTGTTTGTGGAAAAGAGGCTTCCCAATAATATTCATAAAACACTTTATCCCGCTGCCAGCCTGCTGCGGCGCCTTTCAACAGGTTGGTGAAAGAAAATCCCTGCATCTGTGCCGGTTTAGCCACGCCTGCCAGTTCCAAAAAAGTAGGGGCTAAGTCAACATTCATTACCACCTGCCCCAGCACTGATTGGGGTTTCACCATACCCGGCGCCCAAACCAGCATCGGCACCCGCATGGACTCCTCATAAGCATGTCGTTTATCAATCAGGCCGTGTTCGCCAAAGGAAAAACCATTGTCACCCATATAAACGATCATCGTGTTCTTATCCAGTTTGTTTTCCTTCACCCAACTGATCACTCTTTCAATACTTTCATCTACGGCCTGCAGTGTTTCAAGATAACGGCGATAAAAATCATCAAACACAATTTGCCCGTGATACATATAATCCACCCCATGCCAGCTATAGCGCTGGTTGCGTACCCACTGCGGAATGTCGGCATAATTCACTTTGCTTTGCGGTGAGGTGACCGTACCAAATGTTTTACTGGCCGCCGTTGCTGTTAAATACATCGAAGGCGGACAAACGATCGGGATGTATTTGTAGATACCTGCATGTCGTTTAGCCGGTTCAAACTCTGCATGAACACCTTTATGCGATAAATAAACAAAGAACGGTTTCTTACTGTCTCTTTTATTTAACCAGTCAATGGTATGATCGGTGAGCAAATCGGTTATATAGCTTCCTTCCGGTTGCGGCACCCGCTGTCCGTTGATATTAAAGACAGGATTGTTATACACTCCCTGCCCGCGGAAACTAAGCCAGTGATCAAATCCCGGTTGCGGCATATCATCCGTGTTGCCCATATGCCATTTGCCAAAGAAAGAGGTCTGGTAACCGTTTTTCTGTAAATATTGCGGAAAGAAAACAAGGTTGGCGGGCAACGGTGCATCATTGTCCACCACGGTATGGGTGTGGGCATACTGACCGGTAAGAATAGAAGCTCTGCTGGGAGAGCAGAGTGCTGTGGAAACAAACGCATTCTTTACATGGGCGCCTTCTTTGGCCATGCGATCCATACCGGGAGTTTTCAATCCCTGTATCTTGTTCATAAAACCCATTGCATCATAGCGGTGATCATCTGAGAGGATGAAGATGATATTCATGGGCGGCTTACCTGTTTGTGACAACGCAGGCAAGGCGATGAGAATAAATACTGAAACAAAAAGTTTTCTCATGATTACAGTAATTTAAAGCCAGCTTCTTTTGCATCACTGCTGCTGGTGCCAATGAATAATTTGAAATCGCCGGGTTCGGCCACCCATTTCAGGCTGCTGTTATAAAATTTCAGATCATTCACTTTGATAGTGAACGAAACTGTTTTTGATTCACCGGCTTTGAGTTTTATTTTCTGAAAACCTTTTAATTCTTTGAGTGGCTTTGTGATGCTGGCCACCATATCCCTGATATAGAGCTGAACAACTTCTTCGCCATCATAATTGCCCGTGTTGGTCACGGTGACGGTGGCTGTGATACTTTCAGTTGAACGCATACTGTTTTTACTGAGCGAAATATCACTATAAGAAAAATTAGTATAACTCAAGCCATAACCAAAAGGATATAATGGGTCATTCGGAGCATCTATGAAATTAGATTGAAATTTTGGCGAATTGGGAGCAGAAGGACGACCGGTATTCTTCATGCTGTAATAAACCGGCACCTGTCCTACATTCACCGGGAAGCTTGCAGTGAGTTTGCCGGAAGGGTTGTAATTGCCAAACAACAAATCAGCAATACCATTACCGGCTTCGGTGCCCGAATGCCAGGTTACGAGAATGGCATCTGCTAATTCTTTTTCTTCTGGTATCGCCAAAGGTCTTCCCGTCATAAGCACTAATGCCAATGGCTTACCGGTTTTCGCCAATGCCCGTATCAGTTTCTTCTGGCTTTCAGGAATAGAAATATCCGTGCGGCTGGCTGCTTCACCACTCATTTCAGAAGCTTCTCCCACCACGGCCACGATCACATCTGCTTTCCCGGCTGCATCCAACGCTTCTTTCAGCATTTCGTCGGGTGAACGTTTGTCAATATCTATCCTTGTACCGAACACATTCACCTTTTTTGCAAACACCGTATCATCCGAAATATTGGCGCCTTTGGCATAGATCACATTCACACTGTTGCCCGCTACATTTTTTATTCCATCCAAAACGGGGATGGATAAATTTCTGTCGCCTGATACCGCCCATGTGCCGTTCATATTGCTTTTGTCATTGGCTAACGGGCCGATCAAAGCAATGGTGCCTGATTTTTTTAGTGGCAACACCTGTCCATCGTTCTTCAAAAGAACACTTGATTTGGCGGCAAATTCTCTAGCTGCCTGCCTGAATTCGGCAGAGAGAATGGTTGTCTTTGCTTTTTCTTCATTGCAGTAGCGATAAGGATCATCAAACAATCCGAGCTTGTATTTGGCTTCGAGAATTCTTTTGCAGGCTTGGTCAATTTGCAGGGATGTCACTTTTCCTTCCTGTAAAGATTTTTTTAGCGTAGTTAAAAATCCCTCACCCACCATGTCCATATCCAAGCCAGCTCTTAATGCCAATGCCGAAACAGCCTGCAGATCACCCATGCCATGTGCTATCATTTCATTCACGGAAGTATAATCACTCACCACAAAACCTTTGAAGCCCCATTCTTTTCGCAGCAGATCCGTTAGCAACCATTTATTGCCTGTTGCCGGAATGGCATCCACATCATTGAACGAACTCATCACACTGCCCACACCGGCATCAATCGCTGCTTTATAGGGGGGCAGGTATTCATTATACATTTTCACTTTGCTCATGTCAACAGAGTTGTAATCACGGCCTGATTCGGCTGCGCCGTATAATGCAAAGTGTTTGACACAGGCCATCATCGTGTTGTCTTTGCTGAGATCATTGCCCTGGTAACCTTTGACCATAGCGATAGCGATCTGCGAACCTAGATAGGGGTCTTCACCGGCACCTTCCGCAATGCGGCCCCAGCGGGGATCACGGGCTATATCCACCATCGGTGAAAAATTCCAGTTCAATCCATCCACCGTGGCTTCCAGCGCCGCAATTCTTGCAGTGCGTTCCATCATTTCCATATCCCAGCTTGCCGACAACCCTAATGGTATCGGGAAAATGGTTTTATACCCATGAATGATATCAGAACCAAAGAGCAGAGGGATTTTCAGCCGGCTGCTGTTTACGGCGATCTTCTGCGCCTTACTTATTTTATCTGCACCGATCACACCAAAGAGGCCACCTACTTTTCCTTCTTTGATCTTTGTTTCCACTCCGGAGCTCACTACAGCTCCTGTGGCCACTCCACCACCGGGAGTCAGCAGGTTTAACTGCCCGATCTTTTCATCCAGTGTCATTTTCTTCATCAGGTTGCTGACAAAGGCGTTCATCTTTGCCTGCTGCGTGGTTTGTGCAAAGCAGGCAAATGAAAACACGGTTGTTGCGATAAAAACAAGTTTCTTCATCATTGCTGGTTTAATCTTTCAGTAAATGTGGTTCTATTGCTTTTTGCCAGATGGTATATCCTTTGGGATTCATGTGCAGGCTGTCTTCTAAGAAAATTTCACTGTACGGTTCGCCGGTTTCGTCCAGCATTTTTGAATGTACATCCACAAAACCAGTTTTTTCTTCATTTGTCAAAAAATCGCTGATCAGCCTGTTGCCCTCCTGCATTTTTAAAAACAAATGCCGGCGACTGGGACTTGGCTTCATGGATATATACAGCACAGGAATATCATTGTATTTGCTGCGTATCAGTTGAAACAATTCCTTAAACCGGTCAAATACCATGCTCCCGGTCACAGTGTCAGAAGCAGCAAGGTCATTCTCCCCGCAATAGATAACTATTTGTTTTGGATCATAAGGATATATAATATCTTCTGCATAGTGAATGATATCCGTAAGTGATGAACCTCCAAAGCCGCGGTTGATCATGGTGTGCCCGGGAAAATAATCCTGCACATCCAGCCACAGCGTGAAGGAAGAACTGCCAATAAAAAGAATAGCATTCTTTGGCGGTGCCGAAACCGAGTCCTGCTTTTTGAAAGCCTGGATGTCACTCCAGAATGCAGGCAATTCAGCAGGTTGTTCTTTTACTTTTGTTTTGCAGGAAACAAAAAGCAGAGCAACTATTACTACTGGTAAGACAAGATAGCTGTTGAATCGTTCCATGCTTTTTATTTTACTTCTATAACCTTCGATTTTTCAGAAACAGCATTTTCATTGAACGCCTCAATGGAAAAATAGTAAGATTGATCAGCGGTCAGGCTTTTTAGCTCCAGTTGATTGTTGTCATAAACCATCCAGGAGCTGTACAGTTTGTCCGGCGCAATTCCCCAAAGGATATTGTAACCCTGGCAATTAGCCTGTTTTTCCCAGGTAATAAGTGCATCCCGGCGGTCTTCTTGTCTTTTTACTGATAAATTTTTTACAGTAACGGGTGCTTTACCCTGACCTTTTCCAAAAACCCGCAGGCCTGAAATGGCAAGATGTGGTGTGGGTACATGGATATTTTTATACCGTATGTAGCGAACTGTTTGCGGAATACCCAGTTCAGTATAGTCATTGGGTGTGTCTTTAAAACTGTTTCTTTTATCAACTAAAATATTCCAATTTTGACCGTCTACCGATCCTTCGATCACATAGCGGTGAAACAGTCCTGTTATCTTTCCGTACATATTGGATTTGTGATCATGATAATTCACCTGTATGGCATGCACTTTTCCTGCTGTTTGTAAATCAATTTGCAGCCATTGCGATGTATCATTTTTTTCAGCCAGCCAGAATGTTTTTACTGTTTCATCGGTCACATTTTTTGCTAAATGATCACCAACTGCTGAAGATGAGTTTACAGGTTTTTTATAGGACAATAACATCCACCCGGTAAATTGTCCTTTCTTTTCATCATTGGCCGGTGCATAATGTGGGTAGTCACCAAATCTTGTATTGCTGTACATCAGTCCCTCTTTATCAAAATAAGTCGGGTACATGCAAATGCGCCTTTCCCAATTTACATTTACCGAAACCGCCATTGATGAAAAATGCCAGTACATATTGTGAGGGCCAACCACCGTGCTGCCATGCCCGGCGCCATTCATATAGCCACCGGGTTTGTAGCTGAATGGATTGTTTGGCATGTAACGGAAAGGTCCCAGCGGTGAATCACTGATATAGGCGCCGTCGCCATACACATTGAACTCTGTACCCGGGGCTGCATACTGCAAATAATATTTGCCGTTGTGTTTCGTCATCCAAGGCCCTTCAATGTAGCCCCCGAGTTTGGTATCGGAATGATTTTCACCAAAACGTTCCCAACCGTGTTTGGGCATATTCAATCCAAATAGTGTATCTGTTTTATCTGATGGACGGAAACGAAGGTGTTTATCTAATGTTTTTGCACGGATAGGAAACACATTGGAGGAACCCCAGTAGATATATGCTTTCTCATCATCGTCAATAAACAGGGCGGGGTCCTGCAGGTTATTCAGTATACCGGGAGTGGCTTTCCAGTCGCCTTTCTTTGGATTGTTTGTATATAAAACACTCATTGAACCGGAAGGATCGCCGGCTACATAGAGCACCGAGTCTTTATAGTTATGCGCTGCCGGTGCATTAGAACCCTGGAAATACCATTTCTCCGGTGTGATGAAATTCCAGTTTAGCAGGTCGGTGGAATGCCAGTAGCCCATCGAACGGGTGACGAACATATAATATTCATCCTGAAATTGTACCACGGCCGGATCGGCACCGGATCGGTAAGAGATATCACGGTGTGCATTATAGATCATATAGGTGTAATCTATGTTCAGCGGGTTGCACCAGGTTTGTTGCTGTGCATTTGCTGCAACAGGAATGGCTGCGGCCAGCAGGCAGGTTTTGATATGTCTGATCATGCTATTTTTTGTCGCCGGATTTGAAATAAACATTTTTAATGATGAACCGGTGAGCCGGGTCATTCATGTATTCATTCACATAGGGCGAATAGGTAGAGACATTCACTGTTTTCTTTTTAAAATTCATATCAATGATGCGCAGCCAGCCGTTGCCACCCATCACCGAGCCTTTCACTCCCTGCTGGTAGTTGGCCAGCATCTGGTAAACCAGGTAGCCGGCATCATTGATGCTTACCAATGTCCCAACGCCACTGTTAAGCACATGACCTGAAAACACAAATCTTGTGTTAGGATATTTCTTCACTAATTTTTCCCATATCTGCTCACCGTCATTCACAGCAGCATCTGCTGTATCTTTTCCCACACCATAGGCTTGTGGCCGCCAGCTATCACCCGGGCCCTGGCGGGTGCTGTCAGAATACATATAGCTATGCGTATTGATAATAACAGAATGATCGGGATGTTTTTCAATAATGCTGCCAGCCCAATCAAGAATATTGTTGCGGGGACCAAACTCCAGCGTAATTACCAACCAGTTTATTTTGCCCGTTTTAAAAATATAATAAGCATTGTCTATTCTTCCATTTTCTGCTGCGCCACCAAAACCAGGCAGGGCTGACATTTGTGAATAAGGAAAATAGTTATTGAACAAAGCGGAATTGCGGACGTCAGCAAATTTTCCATCAGCGCTGCCCATATCATGATTGCCCGCTGCCAATACATAGGGTACTTTCCCATTCAGCCTGCTGAATGCAGCTTGAATCACTTTCCATTCCTTGTCATTGTTATTTTGTGTAAGATCCCCTTGTTGCATTACAAAAGCAATTTCTTTGGCATGACGGGCCACCCAGTTTATCTGGGAATCGAGTACTTCGGGATATTTTTCTGCATAGATCTGTGTGTCGGGCAGCAACACAATTCTTGCCCGGTACATTTTTTTTGAACAGGAAGAAAATACTGCCAGGATCAATACAATGCTGAATACTGATTTCATCAGGTGTATTATTTTAAGTGAGGACTTTCAAATCCTAATTTCTTCAATCCTTCTTTTATTTCAGGGCAACTCATAAATAAATTCCATAATAACCCGCTGCGATAGTTTTCCATCATTACCACGATCGGGCCCTGGTCAATGGCAAGGTAGCGGGGAGTGTACCAGTTGTGATGTTCACTGAATGCATCATAAAAACCGTAAGGTCCCCACACTTTATCTTTTAAGTTATTATACCAGTATTTCATAGCTGCCATAGATTCTTTCGGCGTATAAGGGAAAGAAGAAAGAGCGGCAGTGGGAGAGATCACTCCCAGGTCCCTTCTTGTGGTGGGAGCATGACCAGAATAGCCTCTCATCGAATAGCTGGATGTAAGCCCCCAACTGTTGGGGCCATATCCTTTATATCCATTGGGATTATTGACACACCACTTGTAATGAATAAGTGAGTGTCCCTTGTTGTGTTCCCAGTAATCTGCATATTTATCTTTCAGCCCTCTTGGGTCGAGACCGAGATAAGAATAATGAGCCCAGAACAGAGGTCCGGCTGCCCCTTCTTTGTTGTGATGATTCATTTGAAGGTTGATGTCTTCATATTTCGCCGGGTCTTTATGGATGTCGCCGTTTTTGGCCCAGCCTTCATGATATACTTCGGCAGGAACGCCGTGTGTTGGTGAAGAAGCTGCCAGCACATACATGATGAGGCATTCGTTGTAACCACTAACGGCAAAATTCTTTTCCCAGCCGAAATTGGGACTCCAGTGCCAGAACAAAACATTTTTTCCATTGCGGTACCAGTCAAACTCCACTTCCTTCCAGAGTTTATCCGCCCTTGCAGCCAATGCTTTTTCTGCGGCGTTGCCTTTTTGAAAATACTGGCGGACACAAAGCAAACCCTGGATCATGAATGAAGTTTCTACCAGGTCGCCGCCATCATCGTTGCGGCTGAAGGGTTTTGTCTTTCCTGTTTCTCCGTTCCACCAATGCGGCCAAGCGCCATGAAAACGGTCGGCTGTTTCCAGGAAGCGAACAATTTTTTCCAATCGTTTCAAACCTTCTTCTCTTGTGATATAACCTCTTTCAATCCCAACAAGGATTGACATTACACCAAAACCACCGCCACCGCTGGTGACAACCATTTTATCATTTTGAGGGTAAACGTTATCGGTATGAAAACGTTCCCTTGCCAGTCCGCTGTTAGGTTCGGCGCCATCCCAGAAATACTGAAAGGTTTGCTCCTGCACTTCATTAAACAGTTTTTCATCGGCATCGCTTTCAAATATCTTTTGAGTGCCGCTTGTTTTTTGAGAAGAAGAGCAGGCTGTTACGATAAAAGCAATAAGAGATGTGAATAGTAAACGCATCGGAAAAAATTTAAATGAACGGAGGTAGCACAGAAAGAAAAAGCACACAGACACTGCGATAGTGTATCTGTGTGCTTTCGGGTTTGCTTATTATTTATTGGCCAGGCCCAGGTTACGCAATGCCTTAATATGTGCATCCGGTAACACACGGTTGAATATTCTTATCTCATCAACCTGTCCTGTCATCGGGGCAAAGTTCACATCTGCATTCACAGCCATTCCGGGGATGCCATTATAGTTTGAGCCGATGATGAATTCATTAGGCTCCCAGCATTTGAAGTTGTTATTACCCGTTCCTCGATTGGGGAAATTGCCCACTTTCACAGCATTCATCCAGTTGTTAAACACACCTGTGGCAAAATCGTAGGTGAGAACAATGTGCACCCAGTTGTTCAGGTTGGTTTTATCCAGCACATTGTTCAGGTTGTCCTGTGTTCCACCTCCGATTGTTGAGAAAGTGGGTTGAATACGGAGCACCGAATCATTGGCTGCATTGTAGCTTTGAGTGTTTAATGCAAAATTGATATTGCCGTTGAAAATACCAGGTCTTGCCATTTGCATCACCATTGTCCGTTTGGAACCATTGTTCTTTACTTTTACCCACACACTGATGGACCAGTTTTTTAATGAGTCCGTTGTGAATTTTGGAAACTGTGTAGCATAATAAAGATACCCGGCTGTTAAACTCAATGCTTTTCCTCTTACGCCACCGGCAACAATTGCATCACCTGCAGTTTGTGTAGGGGCAGCTCCAGATTTACCCTCATTTTTTGTATCCTCGAAGCCCCAGTAAGCAACCAGGTTTTGTGGAAAGATCTCATCGGAGCTGTTATAGCCGTCAATCAAACCAAGATAATCATCCGGTGAAACAGGTGGTAGTTTGTTGGGATTGCCATCTTTTTTGCAGGATGCAGTCCCTATCAATGCGCAAGCAGCAAGGCCCGCAATGAAGTTTGTTGTATTTGATTTTATCAATTTCATTTTTTTCAGTTTAAGGAATGAAGAATCAATAACCCGGATTTTGTGTCAGCACACCGGCGCTTAAGTCAATCTGTGTTTGCGGTATCGGCAATAACACATCACGGTTTGCATTGAAATTGGGTTTGCCTGCTGCATTCATAACTGATTGTGCAACGCCCCAGCGAACCAGGTCAAAGAAGCGGTCATGCTCCATGGCCAGTTCAATGCGGCGTTCATGGCGGATAGAATCCCTGAGCAGTGCCTGGTCGGTGGTGGTAACATCGGGCAGCGTTCCTGCGGGTGCACCTACCCTTGCCCTTGCTCTTACTGAGTTCAGTGCAACCCTAGCGGCATCAATATTGGTAGCGCCACCCACTTCATTAGCAGCTTCTGCATACATCAGCACGACATCGGCATAACGCAGCACCCGAAAGTTCATCCAATACCCAAAGCGGTTACCGATTGAGTTTCTGAGAGAGGGATTGGTATAAACCTTATTATTATACCTTGGATTGGGCAAACCCGCAGGTATATTTTCACCATAAATAGTCTGGTAGATGGTGCCTCCTGTGCTGGTATAAAGAATCGTTCTGTTCCTGCGGGGGTCGTTTGGTTCAAATGCCGCTTCCAAATAGGTGCTAGGGGTGTTCCAGCCCCAACCAAGGTCCCAAAGACCGGCGCCACGGATACCCTGTATCTGCGCATATTGAATGCCGTTGGCAGAAGGAATGGCTGTGGTGGATGTAGCCTGTACTTCAAACACAGATTCTTTGCTGTTTTCCCCTTCTTCCCTGAATATCCTGTCAAAAGGTGTTGACAGATCATATTGGCCAGATGTCATCACTGCATTGGCCGCCGCCATGGCTTGTGCCCATTTTTGCTGGGTTATGTACACTTTTGCCAAAAGCCCGTTGGCTGCGCCTCTTGTCGCCCGGCCCACAAATTTTGAATCCCAGTTCAATGGCAGGTTTGCTACGGCATATTGAAGATCTGCTTCAATAAAAGCATAGATGGCAGCCGGCTGGCTTTGCGGAACATTGCTTTGCGAAGCAGCCTGTGTGAAAACAGAATCTATCAAGGGCACCCTGCCAAACAGACGAACCAGCATGAAATAGCCATAACCCCTGATGAACCTTGCTTCTGCTTCTGATTGTGCTTTCACATCAGGTGTTGCTACGATATCAGCGTTGTTTCTCACCTGGTCAATCGCAATATTGCATCTGTTCACCAGGCTGAAATAACCCAGCCATAGTGTGTTGGCAAATCCATTATTCGGCTGCACCGGGAAATTATCCATGTCAATGGCATTGGCGCCGCCATCGGCAGGAGTGCTTCCTTTGTCTGCATCATCACTGCGGATGCTGGTGGCTGTTATGAACGACTGGCTGTGAACATTGAAATTCCTTAGCTCTGAATAAGCGCCGAAAAGATAAGTGTCATACGGGCCCGACCCACCGGGATAGGGATAGGTTTCCTGGGTATATTGACCCTGCGGCTCCCGGTCAAGGAAGTTCTTTCCGCATCCCGCAATAATAATCACAACTATGGATGACAAGGTGGTCAGCCATAAAACGCTGCGGTGATTGATCTTTTTCATTGTATGAAGTTTTTTATTTATTAAAATGTCACGTTTACACCAAAGGAATAAACTGCAGGTACCGGGTAGGTTCCGTTGTCTGCTCCTCCTGCAATGGGATTACCGATACCTACTTCAGGTGTATAACCAGTGGCCTTGGTAAAAGTTGCTATGTTCTGTCCGCTGATAAACACCCTGAGATTCCTGAGCGGTGTTCCGTTCAGCATCCGCGGCGAGAATGTGTAGCCGAGTTGCAGTGTACGGATGCGGAAATAATCACCTGGTTCAAGATAATAAGTGCTTAGCAGGAAATTATTGCCACGGGTATTGTCTAATATCGGCTCTACATTTGAAGTGCCGGGACCTGTCCAGGCATTCATCCGGTTAGTCTCATAGTTCAGTACAGCAAATGTTGCGGTGCGGCGCTGTGTATATATTTTGTTGCCGGCCACACCCTGCCCGTCAATTATCAGGTCAAAGCCCTTATAGCCAAGCGAGATATTGCCACCGAAGTTATAAGTCGGGAAAGGAGAACCCAGGTTGATTCTGTCTCCCGGGTCAATAACACCGTTTTCGTTCACATCCTGATAGGCGATATCACCTGGCAATGAATTTGGAAAGCTTGGGATTTTATCAAAATCAGCCACCACCTGGTAAACGCCAGTCTGTGCATAGCCCCAGAAATGACCGATGGATTGGCCGGTTATGGTTCTGTTTACTGTACCATTACCCAATATCTGGAAATTGAAATTATCACCTATAGATACCACTTTATTAGTGTTATGGCTCAGGTTGGCATTAACACTGTAAGTAAAATCCTTGCCGACCTTATCAGTCCAGCCAAGTGTTAGCTCAATTCCTTTGTTGGTAATCGTTCCCAGGTTGGTGCGGTAATTATAATTACCTGCTGTTCCTGGCAGTGTGATCGTCGTCAGGATGTCTTTAGTTGTCCTGTCATACCAGGTGATCTCAGCATTTAAACGATTATTCAATGCACGGGCATCAAGACCAATATCAATACCTCTTACCACTTCCCAGCGAAGATTCGGGTCTGGCACATAGGCTGGCGCCACTGAGCCATACACATTGTCACCAAACACAGCTACGTTGGCCGTGTTCAGTCCGGGCAGGTAAAGATTGGGAGGCAATCCAAGCCCACTTCCTACAGTACCCCATGCGCCTCTCAGCTTCAGGAAGTCAATATGCTTAACATTATTAAAGAAATCTTCCTGGCTGATGACCCAGCCCACCCCTATGCTCCCGAAAGTGCCCCAGCGGTTTGCCGGTGCAAATTTAGAGCTTCCATCGCGGCGGAAACTGGCGTTGAGTAAATATTTGCCACTGTAAGAATAGTTGACCCTGCCGAGGAAAGACATAAAAGCTTCTTCTCCGCCGCCACCTGCATTGGAAATGGGATTATTAAGGTTGGCAATGCCTAAGTACCAATAATCCGGTGCCCTTGGAATATTCAGCAAAGTATCTGTCCGGCTGCCCGAAACACTGGAACTGCCCTGGAACAAAGTAGTGAAACCTGCCAGCGCCGTTACATTATGTTTTGAGTTAAATGTTTTGGTGAAAGTCAGTGTGTGATCCTGCTGGAAACGGCGGGATTCGGACTGGCCCTGGTTCACACTTGTTCTGGCTGCCGTATTAAAGGTGGTATCTGTTGGAGCTGCACCCTCACCAAGGTTAATGAAGCGGTAAGGAAGCGGGGAGTAGCCTCTGCTGCTGTTAAAAGCAAGATCACTGTAGAATGTCGAACGCCAGGTAAAGCGGCGCAGGAACTTCACTTCAGCAAACACATTACCTACAAACCGGAAGGATTTGTTGATATTATTATCGGTGCTAAGGTTCAGCCTGCCTACCGGATTACCTACCTGTGCCCGCTGAAAAGAAGGCATGCTGTAATAGGTGTTGTTATCGTACTGAATGGGAACAATAGGCGCCGCCCACAAAGCATTAGTCACATCAGCATCACTTTTGGAGTTTTCCTGTATGGAATGAAAACCGGTAATGTCGCCGCCGATCTTGATATTGTTATTAAATCTTATTTCATGGTTAAGGCGGGCAATATATCGCTGATGCCGGTCGTATTTCAATACACCTTCCTGGTTGTTATAACCAAGACTGAACAGTGAAGTGCTTTTCTCCCCACTGTTTGAAATACTGACTGTGTTATTATTGATAATGGCGTTTTGGAATATCTGCTCCTGCCAGTCGGTATTGGCGGTGTAGTTGGAATAATCAAAAGGAGCAGCATTCAGGTTGGCCAACTGGGCGGTGTAAAGGGTTTTGAATCCGTCAGCATCTGTAACTTTTATTTTGTTCACCACTTTTTGCACACCCACCAGGCTTTGGAAGGTGATGCGGGTTTGTCCCCTGTCAGCACGTTTTGTAGTTACAATGATAACACCGTTTCCACCCTGCAATCCAAAGATGGCAATGGAAGAAGGATCTCTCAGCACTTCAATGGATTCAATATCGGCAGGGTTCAGGTAATCAATATTGGTTTGAAAAACTCCGTCCACTACATAAAGGGGATCAGTATTGCTTGTGCTGTTCACACCACGGATGCGGACAGTGGGGGAAGCTCCGGCACGACCGCTGTTCACAATGGTCAGACCTGCCACTTTTCCCTGTAGCGATGCAACGGGGTTTACTGCAGGCATACGGGCCACTTCTTCACCTTTCACTGAAGTGACCGAGCCGGTCAGGTCTCTTTTTTTCTGTGTACCATAACCGATAACGATCACCTGCTCCATAGACTGTTCGGCAGGGCGCAGGCTGATATTGATGACAGAACGGGCATCCACTCTTTCTTCAATGCTTACATAGCCTACATAAGAAAATACTAATATGGCGCCGTCCGGTGCAGAAATATTATAAACGCCTTCCGCATTAGTAGTGGTTCCGGTAGTAGTTCCTTTCACCGAAACGGAAACACCGGCCAGTGGCAGACCTTGTGCATCGGTCACTTTGCCCGATACATCCCGGAAAAGCGGCGCCTCCGGTTCCGCAACAGCAGTTTCAGGAGTCTCTGTCTTTTTTCTTACAATAATGGTGTTGTCTGTAAGAGTGTAGCTGAGCGGCTGATCACGGAAGCAAAGGTCCAGCACTTTTTCCAGGGATTCTCTTCGCACCGAAAGAGAAACAGGTTTCGCATTCTTCAGTGCATCATCGGCATAGAAGAACTGAACACCGGTTTGTTTACGGATCTCCAGGAACACTTTCTGGAGGCTTATATTATCCTCCCGGATGGTTACTTTTTGTGATAACCCCTTTGCACTTACCTGCAGGCAGGTAATGATCAATAAAACTGTAGTAAGTTTCATCAATTTAATGTTTTGAGCGGAAAATCCGGGGCTGAGAAGTTTGGACTTTCGCAGAGCAGTTAAATACATAGATTTGTAGTGTTTGCGTTAAGTGATAAGCAGTCTCGAACAGATATCGTTTGTCATAAGCGTTCAAACATCCGCCGGGGACTGTTACATCCAGTACCCGGTTTTTGTTTAAAACGCCTTTGTCGTTATCCATCCCTGCCATGTGCACTCAAGCATTTTTTGCTGGCTGGCATACCGTTAATTTTTGGGTGAAACAATTATTTTTCTTCCGTCTATTTTAAAACTCACTTCATCAGTAAGAGCTAATTTTTCAAAAATCTTAGAAGCAAATACACTGCGGTTGAGCTGTCCGGTGAACCGCATATTCACTTTACCGCGATATTCAACATCCACATCGTACCAGCGTTCTATCTGCCGCAGGATGGTGCCAATATCAGTGCTGTTATACTGGAAGCGGCCATTGATCCAGGCCACAGCTTCTTCGGTATCTGCATTATTTAATACCTGCACTTTTCCTGACCTGTGTATGGCCGATTGCTGCCCGGGTGACAAGGGTTTCACTGTTTTATCGGGAGCATGAACATTCACACGACCTTCCAGCAGGGTTGTTCTTATTGCTGTTTCATTATCATAAGCATTCACATTAAAATGTGTGCCCAGCACTTCTATTTCCGAATCCCCCACTTTTGTCCTGAAAGGCATATTGACGTTTTTTGCTACTTCCAGGTAAGCCTCACCTGTAATCTCTACCTTTCTTTCATTACCGGTAAACACAACCGGAAAGCGGATGGACGAAGCTGCATTCAGCCAGACTTTGGTGCCATCTGAAAGGGTGACCTGGAATTGGCCACCGCGGGGAGTGCTTATGGTATTGTAAGCAGTCTCTTCTACAGGGGACAACTGGCGGCCATTGATCTCATAAACTACCTGGCCATTTGCCAGTTTCACCACTTTGATATTATCCTGCAGGCTGATGATGCCTTTGGAAGCGCTGTCAAGCACGATAACAGAACCGTCTTCAAGGGTCAGCAAAGCTTTGTCTCCACCCGGTGCAAGGTCTTGTGGAGGCGGGGTTTCGGCAGTTTCTGTCTCAGGTATCTCTTTTGTTGAAGCAGAAGATTGTGTCAGAAAATATGTTCCAAGGATAACAGCAAGCGCTGCTGCGGCAGCGGGCATCAGCCATCTGCGGTGACGAACCCAAAAGGGACGACTACCACCTTCTCCGGCGATGCTTGCAAGCGTCTTGTTTTTTATAAGCTCCGAAAGATCTTCTTCAGTAAGGGTTGTTGATAAGGTGATTTCGGCCTTGTTGTCGCTAAAGGAATGATACCAATGATTTAGTTCCTGCATTTCCTCGGAACTGATGGTACCCGACTGGTATTTCTCAATCAGCAGCAGAATGTTTTGGGAGACATGCATACATAGTTAAGTATACGAAATCAATCACATCCCCTATCCTTATGAAAAGAAATTACAGGAAAAATAAAAAAAGAAAACTGCTGAGAACCGATCTCACTGCCAGCCTGATCTGTCGCAGGGCTTTGCCAAGCTGATTTTCTACAGTTTTGGGAGAAATATGAAGTTCTTTAGCGATTTGTTTAACAGGCATCCCATCCTGGCGGCTATAGCGGAAAATGAGGCGGCATTTTTCCGGCAAATGTTCTACTTCTGTTTCGATGATCTCCAGGATGCGTTTATAATGCATACTTCTTTCGATGCCGGATTCATCATGGACTAATGCAGGAACAGAGGCTTCCTGGAAATTTTTCTCTTTTTCTCTTTTTTTGATCTTTACCAGTACACTGTATTTTGCAGCGGTAGCCAGGTAATTTTCTAATTGTTCAATACGGAGATGTGACCTGCCCGCCCATAGGCTGACAAACACATCATGCACGGTATCTTCGGAGGATTCTTTTTCTTTCAGGCGGTTGAAGGCGATCACAAACAGTTTTTTCCAGAACCGGTCATACAGTTCTGTAAACGCTTGTTTATCATCCCGGGCAAGCAGGGCAAGCAGTTCCTGATCACAGTATGTTTTATAACATCTCACGTTAAGCAGGCAAGCGGATATAAAAGTATAAACTTTGGCAGATATAGCCATTCATTGTGCAAGTTTATTTGCAAAAGCTAAATTAACCATCCGGGATAACGTTTTCATAGAAATTTAATAGTGAGCAGAGTAGGTCTGTGAATTTTTAATTTCAAATTTTTTGGCGAAGCATTTTCGTGGCTGGCTTCGAATATTAAGTCTGCCAAATACGCCGCTTTTCTCTATTTTTGCAGCCGCCCGCAAAGGCAGGACCCTTAGCTCAGACGGTTAGAGCATCTGACTCATAATCAGAGGGTCGTTG
>CAYTGN010000041.1:0-16423 GCA_964437415.1 uncultured Chitinophaga sp.
ACATTTGAAAACTCTAACTGACCCCGGCACTAAAAAAGGGGGAGCTTACAAAGGAACTTTTAGTTTTAGATATCTGGTTCTTACGAAAGTATCTGAATGTCCTTTTCATTAAAATGGCCATTGTGCTTTTAAAAATAAATCGCAAATTAATAAAAATACTCTCCCTCCTTACAAAGTTTTTTACCCCATTTTTAGTGTTCATCTATCAGAGCCATGCATGTGTAGGAACCCTCACCAACAACACAAAGATGACATGACTCCGGTTGTTGGCGTAGCGTATCAGAGCAGAAAGTGAACTAATTCTCCGCAGGGTTGCCAACCTTGCCACAGTATCCCCGCCAGCAAAAAGACATTGCAAAGGTTGGCAACCCTTTTAGCAGTCTTTAAAGAAAGCAGCAATTCTCATGGGCAATCCCTGAAGGAGTTGGAAAATCTCATTTGCAATAGTAAACCCCTATGGGGTTTGTATTCATTATTGCTCAGCTATCAATTAACATTTTACCCCTACGGGGTTATCTTCTTTTAACTTGCAATCTTCTACCATACTGTCAGCCCTAAGGGCTTGCAGAAAACCCGGGAATGCGTAATAATAGAAAAAAGCTAAACCATCGAGCCCCAGTGGGAAGAACGATGGCAAAAAAATAAAGAAGCAAAGAAATACCCTGCTTTAGTTCACTGAATCCCGGAGGGATTTAATATGAATAGACAGCATCACCCAATAGCGGGCAACCCCGGAGGGGTTGAATAATATTGCATTGCTCTATCATATTTTCAGCCTAACCACTATTTTTACAACAACCAAGATCATTCATTGCATTCCTTAATCCTTTCTATGCCGGTCATTCCAGCTACAACAAATGACATTCCTGCACTGGTGAAACTGCTCAACAGCGCCTATCGTGGTGAAGAATCCAAAAAAGGCTGGACCACGGAAGCCTATGTGGTGGCCGGTGACCTGCGAACAGATGAACCGGCTATGAAAGAACTGATGCAAACAGCAGGAACTTCGTTTCTTAAATATGTGAATGAAGCCAATGAAATTGAAGGTTGTGTTTTGCTGCAAATAAGAGCAGCAAAACTCTATTTCGGAATGTTTGCCGTATCCCCGTTATCACAAGGGAAAGGCATTGGCAAAAAATTATTAAAGGCCACGGAAGCATTTGCTGTTTCCAATCACTGCAGCGCCGTTTTTATGCGGGTCGTTTCTGTGCGGCATGAACTGATCAGCTGGTATGAAAGACATGGTTATTGGCAAACCGGCGCAAGGGAGCCCTTTCCTGAAAATGACCGCTTTGGCACCGCCACGCAGCCGCTTGAATTTGTAGTTATGGAAAAACAAATGAAATAAAACACGGAGCCCTCCCGTCAATAACGATACCTGACCTGATTTCCATTTATGTTGCCGCCGGGCAAATACAGCAGGCAATAACAAAAGTCCGGGGTAATTTCCTGTAAAGTATCGCCATGATCCCCTCCAATAATTTTACAAAGTTTGCGGCCATCTGCAGCCTGCTCACGGTGATCACCACACTGGGCATTCATTTGTTTTTTCCTGACCCGCCTGGTGATTTTGAAGAAAGAGTGAAACTTTATAAAGACAGCACCTACCTGCTCAACCGCTGGTGGGTCATTGCGCACTGCCTGCTGGTGATGGTGGCCATGTGGGGTTTTGCATTGCTGCAGTTCAAAAAATCGCCGGGCTTTGCCGGGTTGGGATTTATTTTCATTGCTGTTTTTGCCATTGCAGAGATCACCCGGCAGATGTATGTGCTCTTTTACATGAATGAACTCCGGCAGCAATATGACCTGGCCACTGATGCAGTCCTGAAAGAATCAATAAAAACAGCATTGACGCAGTCAGGCTTGCTGGGGGCGCCGCTCTTTGGTTTGTTTATCCTCGCATTTGGCCTCGGCAATCTTTTTTTTGGTCTTAGCCTTTTGCCCGAAAAAGGTTTTAGTAAAATACTGGCCATGCTCCTGGTTGTATGGAGCCTGGGTAGTTTTATGGCATTGGGTAATAGCTTCTGGAATAACCCGGCAGTCAACAGGTTCATTGAGCATTTCAACTACAGTTTTCAACCGCTGATGAGGCTATTGATCGCTGCATGGCTCTGGAAACAATCATCCAGGCTTTCCTGACAAAGTAAAAGGCAGGTTAAGATCCGGGAAGAAGACAATAAGATTTCATTCTTGTGAAAGAAAAGAGTGTCCTCTTTTTACTATTGCTAAACAAATATTTCCCTGGAATAAAATTGAAGTAGTTTTAAGAAACTAAACCTGCTGATTATGAAACCTGTTTATACCATCCTCCTGGCCTTCTGCCTGTTCACAGCCTGCAACAATGAAAAAGAAAATAACGAAAAGATGATTGAAGAGGTTGCTGATGGAGAGCCCGTTTCTCCACCTGCAGCCAGTCCTGCCAATGTTGAAATCTCCCCATCACTTGATGGCACCTGGGAGCTTACCTATATAAGCGGCCCTAAAATTGCTTTTGAAGGATTATACCCCAACAAGATCCCTGCCATTACATTTGATGTGAGCGGAAAAAGAGTAAGCGGTAATACAGGATGCAACAATTTCAGCGGCGAACTCAACACTAACGGGAATTCCATAGATTTTACAAAAGCAATGGCCATGACGAAAATGATGTGTCCGGGACAGGGAGAAACGGTTTTCCTTGAAACATTGAAAAAGATCAATACTTATTCCATCACAGACAGTACTCTTAACTTTATCATGGGTGACATTGCACTGATGCGGTTTACAAAAAGGTAGTCGTCTTTTATTTAAACAAAGCAACAAATTGATGTAAAGTCATGTCTGCCGGGAAACCGACTGCGATATGCACCCAAAACCATCATTGCTGAAAGTGATCCTCATCGCCGGGTTATTGGCCGGCACACTCGATATTATTGCGGCCTGCACCAACGCCTATATTAATAACCCGGCCAGCACACCGGGTAGAGTGCTACGCTTTATCGCCAGCGGGGTGTTTGGGAAACAAGCCTTCACCGGCGGTTCCATCATGGTGGCCTGGGGATTGTTGTTTCATTTCATCATTGCCACCGGCTTTGCAGCGTTGTTTGTTCTCGCTGCTCAGCGATTCAGATTTCTTCGTCAAAATTTTGTTGTAAGCGGCTTGCTCTATGGCCTGCTGGCCTGGCTGATCATGAACCGGGTGGTAGTGCCGCTCAGTCAAACGCCACCGCAGCCTTTTGCCTGGGAAAAAGCCATCATTGCCATGCTGATACTTGTTTGCATGGTAGGGCTGCCCATTGCGTGGGTAACGAAGAAATACTATGGAGTAGCGAAATAGCGGTCAGAAAACCTTTCCGCCTTCATCATGATCGAGAAGCTGGCCCGCAAGCCGGTGATCAAATACCATTTCTTTATTGGCGAGCACCTGGCGCAGCAGGTCGTGAATGGTCACAACGCCTTTGAATTCTTCATCATCATAGGCCAGGAGGTAGCGGGTCTTGTGCAGGTTCATGGTTTCCATACAATGCTCGGCAGTATCCGTCATTTGCACAATAGGAAGATCAATGGTCATCACTTCACTCACAGCCGTGTCACGGCTCGAACGGTTCTTTAATATCACATTGCGGCAATAATCTCTTTCGCAGAAAATGCCTTTATAACCCGACCCATCCATCACCACCAGGTAACTGAGGTTTACAGAATTCAGCATGGTGAGTGCATCAATGACCAATGCACCTGTCTCAATGATATTGAACATCGGCGGCTTTCCGTCAATAATATCTCTTACTGTTACCATATCTGCATTCTAAAAAACGAATTTCGGGATTTTAGCTGTAATCAACCCCTGATCCTGCTCAACCCGTGAACAAGATCATTTTTCGGCAAGGCCGTCTTCTTTCCATTTTTTAAACACGGCAATTGTGCTGTCAGCCAGTTTTGGTTTTTTGAAAGGCATAAATCCCTTGTCACCGGGATTGAGCTCTATTCTGCGGATGATCTCATCAATATCGCTTTTTACATTGCCGAAATTATCATACGCTTTTTTGTTACCCCCTTTTTCAGGAATATGACAGGGTGTGCAATTGGCCATCACCAGGGTTTGTATATGGCTTTCATAAGTGGAAGCGGCAACCACCGGGGCAGATGAAGCGGCCCTGCGCTGCGATCCGCAATTCACAAAAACAAAAACAGTTGAAATTATCAGTGAAAGGGTGACCAGTTTTTTCATGTTGGTAAAATTTTGACGCTGAAATTATCTAAAATATCTGAAACTGTTATACCATTCAACCTTTTCACCCAAAAATGAGTTGCCGCTTCTCTAATTTTGCGCCACTTCATGCTTTCTTCCACCTTAAATACTTATCGCAATGCCTATGCCGGCTTGTCAAAGGAAACATGGCTGCTGTCGCTGGTGATGCTTATCAACCGCAGCGGCACCATGGTGGTTCCGTTTATGACACTCTATCTCACCAGTCCCGCCATGGGGTATAGTATTTCACAGGCGGGGCTTGTGTTCGGGCTGTTTGGCGCCGGGGCATTCAGCGGGGCATGGCTGGGCGGCAGGATGACCGACCGCATAGGTTTCTACCCTGTTCAGCTGATCACTTTGTTTGGCGGCGGTGTACTTTTCATCCTCCTTGGGCAAATGAAAACATTCCCGCTGATCTGCATTTTCACTTTTGCTGTCAGTTTTGTGAACGAGGCTTTTCGCCCGGCCAATTCCACAGCAGTGGCTTTTTACAGTAAAAAAGAAAACCTGACCCGTTCCTATGCCCTCAACAGGTTAGCCATAAATATTGGCTGGGCTGTCGGCAGCGCCATGGGTGGCATCATTGCAAAATTCAATTATGAACTCTTGTTTTGGGTAGATGGCTTCACCAATATATCCGCAGCAATTTTACTCTGGTTTTGTTTGAAACCGACCAACTACAAACCTGTTCATAGTAAAGACCAACCCGGGAACAAAGTGCCCGGCGCCTACCGCGATAAGACCTACCTGCTTTTTGTTGCGGCTACCATGCTTTTTGCAGCCTGTTTCTTCCAGTTGTTTACCAACATGCCAGTATTTTTTAAAAAGGAGCTGGGTTTCTCAGAACCTTATATCGGTTTACTGATGGCTGTCAACGGTATTATCATTGCTCTTGTGGAAATGGTGCTGGTGTATAAAATGGAAGGCCGGCAACGAAATAGTATTCTCATCGCTGTCGGAGTGGCCCTGGTTGGCATTTCGTTTATCATGCTTAATATTCCCGGCATGGGTGCTGTGCTGGCTTTTGTGATGATAGTGACTGTGACCTTTGGTGAAATTTTTTCCATGCCCTTTATGAATACTTACTGGATCAGCCGCACCCAACCCGGTAACCGCGGGGAATATGCTGCGCTTTATACCATGGCCTGGTCGGCAGCGCAATGTCTCGGTCCATTACTTGGGGCACAGTTGGCGGACAAAGCCGGTTTCAACGTGTTGTGGTGGGTTGTGGGTGGCATTGCATTTTTTGCCGCTTTTGCTTTTTACAGAACACTGGGCAGGCATTTCTGAGAAATTCCCTTGTTTCCATTTCACTTATATTTGCAGTCGCCCTGAAAAAAATGGGAATGACACCGTAGCTCTCCCGATAGCTACTTGCCTACCGGCAGGCAGGTCGGGATGGCAGAGCTGCTGACAGGCTTTTTGCTTCAGTAGTTTTATTCGGGGTAAAATAAAATGACTCCGTAGCTCAGTTGGTAGAGCTACTGACTCTTAATCAGTAGGTCCAGGGTTCGAGTCCCTGCGGGGTCACAGAAAATCAGTTACAGCTTTTTGTAATATTCACAAACCGCTGTCATAACACATTCACTGCATTTTGGTGAAGTGGGGCGACAAATTTCCCTGCCTAAAAAAGAAATGGCCATGCCCGCATCCCAGTCTTTCTGCGGCAATATTTCTTTGATCTGCTTTTCAATCTTTTTAGGGTCTGTACCGGTGGCTATGCCTAATCTAGGAGCCACTCTCACCACATGCAGGTCAACGATCGCCCCTTCTGCCGGTTTGCCTGCTTCTCTTAGTATCACGTTGGCAGATTTGCTGCCTATGCCTTTCAGTTCCGTCAGCTTTTCGTGTGTCAGCGGGATGTTCTTATCTTCTTTGACAGTCTTTGCGATCTCTACCAGCCATTTGGCTTTATTACCAAAGTTTCTCACTTTGCTGATAAAAGGAAAAAGAGTTTCTTCCGTGGCTTTTGCTAAAGCCTTCATATCAGGGAAAGCTTCAAAAAGTTTAGGTGCAATATTATTGATGTTCTTATCCGAATCCTGTGCTGACAAAACCACCATCACCAATAGCTGGTAAATATTTTTATACTCCAGCGGATGTTGTTTGTTCTTGTATTTTTTCAGCAGCGGCTGAATGGCTTCCGGCCAGTTGGTCATTGCAGGCATAGCACTGATTATTTATCGTCAATCTACAACAAAATTTACTGATTCATTGGCCGCTAATCAAAACACCCGGCGTCATGTAAGAAACAAGGCCGGGTGTTTTGCTATTTCACTTTTCAGATCAGCTCAAAGGAATTTTTGATGCATTCTTTTGCAGCCACTCTTCATAAGACTGCAGTTCAGGATTCAGTTCTTTGGAGAATTTTACATCCCTTGTTTTTATGCACACCTCCTCAAAATCCCTGTAAAACTGGAACATGTTGCCAAGGTCATCCGCTCCGGGAAATCCAAAGCTCCTGTACACCGCCGGTGACACATTGTTATAACGCACCTCTTCACCCAATGCTTTTGTCAGCCCATCAGCCATTTCCTGTATGGTAGGTTCTCCACCGGCAAGGCCTATACGTTTACCTACCAGTGATGTTCCTTTTTTAAAAATACCATAGGCGCATTTGCCAATATCTTCTGAAGCAATACCCGACATTCTTTTATCATCCAGCGGGAAGGTGATAGCCAGCACGCCGTCTTCTCCTCTTTTTGGTCCTGCGCCGAAATAGATAAGGTTATCCCAATAAAAAGAAGCCAGTAAAAAGGTGGTGGGCACTCCTGCTTCTGTAAAATATTTATCTGATTCACCTTTCGCATCAAAATGCGGCACTTTGTATTTGCCCATCAGTGTTGGCATGCGGTCATCATCCAGCGGCACATAGTTGCGGGTATCTTCCAGTGTTGACCAGATGGCATGTTTTAATCCAACAGCCCCTGCAGCATCTGCCATGTTCTTTGCCTGTGCTGCTTCTTTTTCCGGAGAGAAATGCGCCCAGTAGAATGTAACAAAGTAAGCACCATAAGCTCCCTGCAAAGCTTTCTTGATGCTTTCCACATCATCAATATCAGCCTGCACCAGTTCTGCTCCCATTGCCTGCAACGCCTTGGCATTATCGGATGTGATATCCCTTGTTACAGCTCTCACCGCAAACTCGCTGTTGGGATCATTCAAAATTGCCCTTGCCAGTCCGCCGCCCTGCGCACCGGTGGCGCCAAACACCACAATGATTTTCTTGTCTGCCATCTTCATTTGTTTTAAAGGTTTAAAAATGCTGCCTGTGAAAACAGCCAGGCCACACAAACCTAATCACAACCGGAAGGTACAGAAATAATTCAATGTTCAAACTGTGAAATTTATGGAATAAACTGATGAAACAGTAACAGCATCATTTCTTGAAAGATAAATTCACTGCTGCCAGCAATTTCCTGAGCACAGGTATTGAAGACGGGCCCATGCCGTGCAGTGCCAGTATCTCTTTTTCACTGTAAGAAGAAAGTTTCGGCAACGATGTGATACCTGCGTTTTCCAAAGCCCTTCTTGCAGGTGCAGAAAGGGCTGAAAGAAATCCTTCGCCTGGTTTGTTTTCCTTTTCACAAACCGGGCAAGACGGGCAATCACTGCTTTTATAAAACACATGCCCGTTTGGACAAATCTTCTTCGTTCCTTTCTTAGCCATCATACGCTTTTTGCAAATCGGCAATAATGATCTTTTTCATCTGCATCATGGCCTGCATCACCCTGCCGGCCCTTGCTTTATCACTGTCGTTGTGCCATTGCATCAACTGTGGCGGAATGATCTGCCAGCTTACTCCAAACTTATCTTTCAGCCAGCCGCACATGCTTTCCTGTCCGCCATCGGCTGTGAGGGCATTCCAGTAATAATCTATTTCCTCCTGTGTAGGAGCTTCCACAAAAAAAGAAGTGGCTTCACTGAATTTGAATTGCGGGCCCGCATCAAATGCATAAAATTGTACACCGTCCAGTTCAAAGGATGCAGTCATCACCTGGTCTTTGGGAAAGGGACTGCCCTCGCCCCAGTATTTCATGCTGATGATCTTTGAGTTTTTAAATATAGAAGTGTAGAGCTTAACGGCCTCTTCTGCCTGGCCGTCAAACCAAAGAAAGGGAGTGATCTTTTGCATAATGGTTGGTTTTTGAATTGTGTTGCAAACATAACTATGCCAACTCTGAAACTACGGTGCAAAAGCGACATTCTCAAGGGCCGGATACGTCACAATAATAAGTTTTTATTGTTCATGTATTCATAAATACATACTTTATAGTCAAATTCAAGTCCGGTAAACTGGTAGCCAACAAACAAGAATACCAATAGTTAGTCTTTTCAATACTTCATAGAAATACTGAAAATTAATATAAAGTGGAGTCCAGCAACCACTCAAAAAACGGGGCGTCACCGAAAAGCCAGACGAGTAGGAAATTTCAAACCAAAACAATGAAAAAATATGTAGCTGAATTTTTTGGCACCTTTTGGTTGGTACTTGGCGGTTGTGGCAGTGCCGTGCTAGCTGCCGGATTTCCTGAAGTGGGTATTGGTCTTGTTGGCGTATCAATCGCTTTTGGTCTTACTGTTTTAACCATTGCTTATTCAATGGGCCACCTATCAGGCGCCCATTTAAACCCTGCCGTAACGATTGGTTTATGGGCAGGCGGACGAATAAGCTCAAAAGAAATTGTGCCCTATATTTTTTCACAGGTGCTTGGCGGTATTGCTGCCGCAGGAGTACTTTATATCATTGTCACCGGCAACGGAAGTGAAATTGGTTCTTTCGCTGCAAACGGATACGGAGAACATTCACCGGGCGGATATACTATGACAGCAGCTATTGTGACTGAACTGGTCATGACATTTATGTTTTTGCTTATCATTTTAGGTGCAACGGATGAAAAAGCACCAAAGGGCTTTGCCGGCCTGGCAATAGGTCTTGCATTGACACTAATTCATTTGATAAGTATCCCGGTTACCAACACTTCTGTAAACCCGGCCAGGAGTATCAGCCAGGCAATATTTGTCGGCGGCTGGGCCATTTCGCAATTATGGCTATTCATCCTGGTTCCCATAGTTGGTGCAGCCCTGGCAGGAATAGTTCATAAATATTTGAAATCGTAATAAATTCAGCCAGGCTCAAAACTGACCTATAAAAGTCAACTATCTGATAATTGTCACTTCCCGGCCTTCGATTATGCAACCAGGTTTGTTATGAAGGCCGGGGCATGAACAGTAACAATCATGTAATTTCACATAATGAAGAGCAGCACCCATGATCAGCGCATCGCCAGCTTGACCTTTGCATCGGTGTATCCGCACTATGTTACAAAAGTGGAAAAGAAAGGCCGTACAAAGGATGAGTTGCACCAGGTAATTGAATGGCTAACCGGTTTCAATAACAAGAAACTGAAAGAACTGATTGATAAAAAAGTAAGTTTTGAAACATTTTTCAAGGAGGCCAGGATAAACCCCAATGCAACACTCATCACCGGGCTGATATGCGGCTATCGTGTTGAGGAAATTGAAAATCCGCTGACCCAAAAAGTAAGGTACCTGGATAAACTGGTGGATGAACTGGCCAAAGGCAGGAAGATGGAAAAGATTTTACGGAGTTTATAATATTCCTCGTTGCTTTATCGTAACCCTTTGTAGAAATAATCTACTGCATTTTAGCAAGGATGAACTGCTCCCATTCAGCCGGAGAAAGTTTTTCTGTTCTTAACAGTTTAAGCTGCCCGTTCACAAAACCTTCTTCATCGGGCAATTCGATCCGGTACAACTCAATCATGTATGTGGAGGGATTGATCCAGATATGCCCGCCTTTGTTTTGCAAACCAGGCCCATCAATTTTATACTTCAAACATTCCCTGCCGTTTTGCATTTCTATGCCCATATAATTCACTTCTACCCTGCCCTTATTTTCAAAGGTCACTTTGCCATTGATAAAAGCAGCATCGGCTATGAGAAAAGAAAACGGTTTTGTATTATCCTTCAATGCCCGCCAGGTGAAGCCCAGCCCGGCAAAATCAAAATCATAGCTCTGCCAGTGTGCATCATCCAGCAGCGCTGAATCAGGAATGCCGTTTACGGCAAACCAAAGTTTTTTCCCGGTTGCTTTTAATTCAGCTATCAGTTTTCGTTCGCCTCCTTTTACAATACGGTGATTGTAAAAATTCTTTATGGCAAACGTATTCCAGTTCATCTCAGCGCTGACGAGAGTAGCCCACTCATCTCCGGCAGCCCATTTGAAAGATTCAAGGTTTGCAGAGTCTTTTATATACAAAAAAATTGTGCTGGCATGGCTGCCATCCCAGTTTGATTTTTGGTAAGTGTAAACCGTATGCAGGTCACTGAAATGGGATGGTTTTGAAAAGGCAGTTGCCTGGGAGAAACCGTGAAAGCTCATCCCCCTTACAGCAACGAAAAGAAAAAACAGGAATCGGAACAGGTGCATGGTAAATGTTTTCAGGCTTTGACCACATCCGGCTACCGGAAGTTACAGCATCCTATGCTTTAATTCCCATCCTTTCTTATCTTGCCGCCATGCACCCTGAGATACAGAGACTATTGAAATGTATTGACTTCGAAGAAAAGGAACAGGCTAACCGATATCAACTCGACCAGCAGCATACCTTAAAACAACTGAAAGCCGAAGGGCTGGCACTACACCCGGTTATCGTCACCCGGAAAAATTTCGGCTATGCCGATTATCCCGAGATCAGTTTCAAATTGGGTTTTCCTCCTGAAGCCAACCTGTTCAGGGATGGTGCAGCGATTGAATGTTTTATGGCCGGTGAAGAACCGGTGAAAGGAATTTTATTGAGCCTCGACGGCAGGAATGGTGAATTTCGTTTGTTCGCTCCCGATTTTCCCGACTGGATTGAAGATGACGGTGTGGGTATCAAATTAGCCCCCGACACCCGGACCACCGCCATCATGAAAAAAGTGCTGAATGAGCTGGAAAATAATAAACAGCAGTTCCGGCTGTTTGAACAATTGCATGGCGAAACGGCTATTGCTTCCGCCCCACTGAAAAAAACGAGTATTGAATTCCGTAACAAAAAACTGAACGAAAGCCAGCAAAAAGCTGTTGCCGCTATCCTGGAAAATGAACAACTCGCTATTGTGCATGGCCCGCCGGGAACGGGCAAGACCACCACACTGATTGAAGCCATCCTGCAATTAGTAAAGAACGGTGAAAAGGTGCTGGTATCTGCACCCAGCAATACGGCAGTTGATAATATTGCCAAAGGACTGATTCGGGAGAATGTAAAACTGCTGCGGGTGGGCAATATGAGCAAAGTGGATGATGAAATTTTTGCACACACACCCGAAGGCAAACTCAGCAACAGCAAAGCGCTGAAGGAAATAAAGGAACTGAAAAAAAGAGCCGAAGAGTTTCGCCGGATGGCCTTGAAGTATAAAAGAAGTTTTGGGAAAGCGGAAAGGGAACAGCGCAACCTGCTTTTTAAAGAAGTGAAGAATATCCGCAATGAAATAAAACAACTGCAGCGCTATAATGAAGAAAAGCTGTTTGCGGAAGCCGATGTAATTGCCGGCACACCTATCGGTTTGTATGACGCAGATATCAGCCAATTGAAATTTCAAACACTCATCATTGATGAGGCAGGCCAGTGCATCGAACCATTGGCCTGGTGCATTTTTCCTTTTGCCGAAAAAATTGTACTGGCCGGTGATCACTGGCAGCTCCCTCCCACAGTGCTGAGCCATGAAGCGGCTATGCTCGGTTTCAATAATTCTATACTTGAAACAGCCATTGCCCGCCATCCTGCGGCCTGTTTGCTGAATACACAATACCGGATGCGGCAGGCGATTGCCGGTTTCAGCAGTGATTATTTTTACAACAGCCTGCTGCTAACAGCCAAACATCTTCATAATACCGGTGTTCATCTGACATTTATTGACACGGCTGGATCAGGTTTTTGGGAAAAACATGGCCCCGAGGGAGTGAGCCTGCAAAATGAAGGTGAGTTGCAGATCGTTCAGCAACTGTTGATGTCTGAAAATCTTGAACCGGCCCATACCGCTTTTATTTCTCCTTACTCAGGCCAGGCAACCGCAGCGAGAGAAGTATTGCCCGCTGCCATGCGGGTGAGTACCATTGACAGTTTCCAGGGACAGGAAAAAGAAAATGTCATTGTTTCATTGGTAAGAAGCAATGAGGACGGTGACATCGGTTTCCTGAAAGACTACCGCCGCATGAATGTGGCTATCACCCGTGCCAAAGAGCAACTAATAGTGATCGGCGACAGCGCCACTATCGGCGCTGATCCTTTTTATAATGCCTTCTTAAGTTATGTGGAAAAACAGGGCAGCTACAGAACGGTGTGGGAGTTTATGAGCTGAGGTTTTATGAGTATACCCACGGAGAACCGCTGAGAAAACTCAGAGAGGATAAGCACTTATATGTAGCTCTCTTTTTACTCTGTGAACCTCCGTGGCCCGGTCATTAAAAAATGATAAGGTTGCCAACCTTTTAAAAGCCTCAATTCTTCTCTGCATACTTTTTAAAATTATCCAGGATTGCCTGCCAGCCCTGCTGCTGCAATTCCAAAGAGTTTATGTTCTCAGCATCAAATCTTGTTGTGACCCTGGTTGCAGTCCCATTCTGTTCAAAGTCTGTTGCAGCTTTCCGGCCGTCAGCCATTGTATAAACGATCCTCTTTTGATTGGCCACTTCATCATACACGGCTTCAAAGTCAAATCCGAAGCTGCCATCTTTTGCTTCCATCCTTGCACGGTATTTCCCGCCAACCCTCAGGTCATTTTCGGCGTTGGGGCAATGCCAGTCGTCTGAAGCAAAATTCCATTTTGTGATATGTTCCGGTTTTGTCCAGCATTCCCAAACAGTTTGAACAGGAGCATTAATGTTTGCTTCTACAGTGATAACGGTCCTGGTAGTTGTTTCCATTCTTTTATTTTTTTGCTGAGAAATAGTGATTGACACTGCAAACATCGGGTATAAAATTCAATCGGAAGCTGTGGGCTGACAACAATTGAGGGTTGAAATGCGACAATGGAATGCTCCACAAATGCCCGGTTATAAGCGTTTAATATCGGGTATTGACGCAACCATGCAACCTGTCTGCTCACAGAGTTGGTGACCGACAGGCAGATACGAAAAGTGTAGAACGATGCAACAGAATATCAATGTATAAAAAAATTGTAGATTCGAATAATAACATAAATACAACTGTTGGCGGCTTTTTTTTGAATTAATAATAACATGATGAAATCAGTATATAAAAAAATACCGAAAGAATGAACAAATATTTAATTATTATCGCCCTTTCTGCTCTGAACTCCACATTTGTTTTTGGACAAAAAGAAGAGCTGCCCTATCAATCAAAAATGGCTGATATGGGTGAAATCAAAATGGAATACATGGATTTTGGCGGAGTGGGTACTACACTTATTTATGTGCAAGATTTTCATAATTATTTCGATGGCGCTTATAAGGACAGTGTCTTTATAGCTTTCTTAGCCAAACTATCTAAAGAAACCAGAGTTATTGCTCCGCTTCGGAGAGGTTATGGAAAAACCACTAATACTGAATGGGGATATGATGTTGCTACACAGGCAGAGGATATTTTACATTTTATGAATGCCATCGGAATTCAAAAAGCAATATTATTTGGACGTCTGCCGGCAAACCAGGAAATGACTTATATAGCTGAACACCATCCTGAACGGCTTGCCGGGTTGATATATTGGGGCAACCCGGTCTTAATTGCAGGTTGTGCCTATCCGGACGAACTCCTTTTACTGGAAAATTCCAGTGCAATGGCTCCGGACTTTGAGAAAGAAAAAGAAAAAAGGGTTGTTATGTCCAGAGCATTCTATCGTCCGCATTTTCTTACAAACTCACAAATAAAGATCAATGTTTCTGCTTTACGAATAAAATGGCCCGCAATGGAAAACTCAAGTGTCCTGAGACGAAGGCTTGAAAGGGGAATGATTGCGGCGAACGTAAAAACGGATGTACCTGGCTATGAATCGGAGCAAGCTGCACTAAGGACTTTGTTGAACGATAGTGTAAGGCTTTCCAATCTTCGTGAACATTTAATTAAATGCGATCCTTCAACCCGGCTTGACCAGGGTATTGAACTGGCGTTTGGCACTAATTTAAAGACTGTTGAAAAAAATATGGAGATGAGCGATACAGGGTATGAAAAGTATTTGGATTGGATGCTTGAGCCTTTAGCCAGTTTTATAAAGAGCCGGAGGAACTGATTTTACGATAAGCCCATACACGGCCCTGATTCACTTCATCAACAAATACAGATAAGCATAAAAAAAGGCCACAACCGTGGCCTTCATTTTTTGTCTGCGAAAGTATTAAGCCACAATGCGGCTCACTACATCGCTGTACACCAACTGCTCTTTGGGGCCGATGGCCGCCACCCGGCAATTATACTTTGTGCCCGGCGCCAGGTTGGCAATGATGCAGGTGCTGCGGCTGCAACTGAGCCATTCCCAGTCGCCCTGTGCCATCTGTGCATCTGTCGCATACTGGTACAGGTAGGCAATAGCGCCTTTCACCCGGTTCACCTTGCTCACCAGCTCACCGCTGTTTTCGCCCTGCAGCAGGCGCAGGTTGTCTGGCTTGATGATGGGTGGCGCAGGCGATGGCTGCTTGCCGATGCTGAAGCCGGAACTCAGCGCTATAACGCTGTCTCCGCCTGATCTGAACAGCACAAAATCGGCCAGCAGGTGCAGCAGGCTGATGAGTTCCTGCTTGCGCTGTTTTTTGATGGCCACTTTCAGCCTGTCACCGTCACGGGCTTCCGTAAGCGCTTCGGCATAGAGGTCAATCGCCTCTTCCAAAGCACTCATCGAAGGTTCAGGATCGGTGAAATTGGGGTTGCCATTCATGGCAGCGTAGATCTGGTTGGCTTTCAGATCAAGGGCGGCATCGCTCATCTTGGCGAAGCCGTTGGTGATGATTAACTGTTTCATGGATTTGGGGTTTTATGATTATGGTTTATTTCATCGGGACTGCCAATTAAAACTGCCGTAATCCAAGAAATATTGCATGACCGCCGCAGGCTGATCTGCACCATAATTCAGTTAGCTCATCATACCGGCTCTGTATAAGCGATTAAAAAAAAGCTAAGGCTTTGATTTTTATATAGAAATCATTTCTTCATAGGAAGGCATAAGTTTTTTTTGAAATTTTATAGAATACCACTTTTGTGGTATACCGGCAGCCGGGGTTAGCGGGGCATTTGCGACAAAAAAATCTGTTCCTGTTTCTGAAGAAATGGTCTTCGCTTCAGAAGAAATGCCCTTCGCTTCTGAAGAAGTGCCCTATTCTTCAGAAGAAATGCCCTTCGCTTCAGAAGAAATGACCTATTCTTCTGAAGAAATGCCCTTCGCTTCTGAAGAAATAGCCATTTCTTCGGAAGAAATACCCTTCGCTTATGAAGAAATGGTCTTCGCTTCGGAAGAAATGGTCTTGGCTTCGGAAGAAAATGCATAGAAACCCTAAGAAATAGCCAACTACTGCAAGTGTCAGGGGCCTAAAATACCCTGCCCTGTCCAACCAGGGGAAGACAGCCTAAGGCTGAGCTTTGCTGGCCGGGCAACGCCGGGTAATCATTAAGAAGTTTTCCGATTATAAGCGTTTATAAACGTTTATAGTCGTTTACAATCGGGTATTGGCGCAATAGTGAAATTCAAAAATGCGAATACTATTTTAATGATTACCAGGATTTCGAAAATTTTGTAAATTCGTGTAATAGCATAAATACAACTGTTATGCGTCACCCTATTTGACACACTCTACGACTTCAAAGGCTGACAAAATCAAGCTCAAACATCGTTTCTGACAGTTGACAAATTGAGGGCAACTTACCGCTAATCATAGCCCTAAAAACTTAACTTTGAACGATTAACAGGAACCAATATAATATATTCAATGGCATCATTTAAGACAGACGAGAGTTTTTTAGAGAAAATATCTTTAGGGGCAATTGGAACTCAACAAGTATTCAAAAAGTTGGTCGCATTAGGACACAAACCAATTGAATTGGAAAGAGGTTCAATGAATTATAAGATTTGGAAAAAGATTAAAATTAAGCGGATAAGAGTTCCAGATATTATATGCGTTGATAATGTGTAAGCTCCCCCTTTTTTAGTGCCGGGGTCAGTTAGAGTTTTCAAATGTAATT
>CAYTGN010000042.1:0-16423 GCA_964437415.1 uncultured Chitinophaga sp.
TCGTGGCGGTCTAATTCGGATGTCAGGCTTGTTTTGTAGCTTTATTCCCGGCTCAACGCCGGGAACCGCCACAAAACTGCACCAAGCCCCGATCCGTTGGCCGGAAATGGCCGCCTGGCAAAGTCGTTTGAACCGGAGGGTTCAGCCAGCGGCGGCCACGAAAACCCGGCTGCTATCGCATCCTTTGGTTTTCTTAATTCCGGCCAACGGATCACGGCATGACACCCGATGAAAAGAACTTTGGCAGCCACTCTCCGCCAACAAGCGATTTGCCGCAATTCCGGGGCGGCTGCACCGGGTGTCAACCTTGTTTTGTGGCTTTATTCGCTTCGTGCCTCAGCGAACCGCCCCAAAACTGCGGCAAGCCGTGATCCGTTAGCGGCAATTCGTTGACAACTCTCATTTAGAAGCAGAAAAAATGAATGGAATACAGGATATGATTTTTTTAGGCGAAATTGTTCTACAATCAAAGATTGCGCAACGAGCAGCAGAGCGTTTACAAGTTGCCAACGAAAGTTTTGACCACACAGAAATATGGTGTTCTATACAATCTATTCTTGTTGCTACAGGAAATATTTCAAAGATTCTTTGGCCAAACAAGAAGTACGAAAAACGTGGTAAAAGATTGCGAGAAATACTCAAAGTAGAAAAAAATAATCCGGTCAATAATCGTGAATTTAGAAATCGTTTTTTTGAGCATTATGATGAAATGGTCGAAGAGTGGTTTAAACACCAACCCAATGGGGTTTATATTGATTTAGCCATGAACCCCTCTCTTCGTGAAAGTGGAACCAACAATACCCATCGTGGATATAATTCATTCAATAACTCGTTAGTGTTTCGTGGTAAGTCGCTTGACTTGACTGCAATATTGAAAGCTCTTGACGAAATTCTCAATAATTGCAAACCCTATGTGCTGCCTTAGAGAAAAGAAGAACTGCCACTAACATTGGTATTGCCCTTTACTCCACCACTACCTGCCACTTCCCCCTTAAAACGAATTGCGGTCTCTCCCTAAACAATTCAATCCTCCCAACCACAAGCCTCCTTATCCTTAAACAGCTCCTCCGGGCTTTCTCATACGTCTTTCTCACAACATTTCACCATCGCCCACATTGACTTTTATTACAACAAACCCAGCATTTATTTATTTTCTGTCAGGATGATTTCTTCGGGTAAGGCTGTCTGATGGCGGCTTTCTTGCCGGAATGATATACTCTGTTTGATACAACGATTTATAAGGAACTGCTTTTACTTGTTCAAGTCCTTGAAGCCGTCTGCAAACATTTTGTGTTCCGTTTATAACGCTATCAAGGATATTGGGATCAATTACTGACTGAGAGACCATTTTATTAAAATGGTCTACTAGGTCTTTGTCTCCATGATGCCGCAGATGATCTGCGATTTTTTCAAGATTTCCCGCAAATTCTTCCCGGCTAGTGTTGCCATCATTTAAAGTAAGTAGTAATGCAGAAGTTTCCTTTAAACATTTTATTTGCTGTTCCCTGGTTTGTACTTGTTGCTCTATTAGGTGCTGCTTTCTCTCACTGTTTGATTCTGCCAGTGTGTTTGCTGGTCCATAAATGATACTGGAAAGTACAATACCAATAGAGATTATCCAGGCTGGTTTACTGCTTCCTCTGCGAAAGAACATAAAAATTGTTTAAGGTTTAAAGAAGTAATAAATTATATATCAAGATTAATAATTTCACTCCTTTACCACCACCTGCCCCTTCTCCCTTAAAACGATCTGCGGCCTCTCCCTAAACAACTCTACCTTCCCCACCACACAGATTTCTTTATCCTTGAACAACTCCTCCGGCGCTTTCTCAAACGTCTTCCTCACATCATTCCAAATCACCACTGTCAGCAACTGGTTCGGAAAAGCCCCGCCCAGGTTAATAAAAGTGGGCTCATTTTTGGCAGTTGCCACTTGGCGGATACCATACACTTTACCGCAGACTTTCACACTATCACCAATGTGCTTGTTTACATCATCCAGCTTAATAACGGTTTGGGAGTAGGAGAGCAGTCCCAGGTTAACCCCTAACAGCAAAGCAAATACTTTCTTCATAATTGCTCATTTTACCAAAGTTTAGTACTTATTTATTTCTGTCAGGCTCTGATTTTAGGAAATCACTTTTCCAATTCAATAGACCCTGCCTATAAATAATTATATTATCGAAGTAAAACATTTATTAACCAGCAGGCACCAGCTAAAGCAATATGCAATAAAATTACCTTAACGTAATTGAACATGTCTTGTAACCAATATGGCAATGCTTTCTTTCTCATTTTTTCTGGTCTAATTTACAAAACCCTTGAAAATGCCACAAACTACCTTTTAATTAGTTTGAAAAATTCTTGAAGAGTAATTCCCCGGGACGTACATATCTTTTCTAAAGTAAATAGGCTTATCCGGTACGGTTTCTTTTTTGAACTTTTAATTTGTCTGGCAGTTTTCTCATCTATATCATGGTCATTGGCAAAAGCCCTGACAGAATCTCCAGTGGTTCCAATCCACTCGTAGGCAATGTATTCACATATTGCATCGTAAAGATTCTGCATTTAACAAAAAAAATCTTTATAGAAAAAAAATGTGCGGATAGTCGTCCGCATTTCGTAAAATCCTTTATATTTACACAGTAAATATTTTTGCGTTTACTTCATAGTATTATTTGAAGCATTCGCTTAGAATCTCGATCTGAAAACTGGTAATTTTTGTGCAACGAGATAATAAGTTGAATGCCCACGTTTCGGCGTGGGCTCTCTTATTCGTTGCAGGGTATACCAGTACCTCAGATCGGTAAGTTGAGTTCCACGCCTTTTCATTGCGAGCGATAGCGAAGCAAACTCCCCATAGGCTAACTTACCTCATCTTACCCCCGGAGCTTTCTAAGCGGCCTTAAACCATAAGACCATGAAAGTTCATTACATCCACAAAGAACTACACCTTCTTAAAATGGCAATGGCCAAAAAGCCCAAGAACCCCGTGTAGTATACCCTGAGCCTATCCCCTCGCTTCAGGAGGGGGTGTCTCGCCAACTCTGTCCCCCTCGGGGGACCACAGGGGGGCGGGACGGGGGAGGTCACATCCCAACTCTCAACTCATATCTCTAAACTCTCAACTACTGCAAAATGAAATCCCCAACTTTCATACTGGCACTTCTTTGCCCCATTCTCAGCATTGCTCAACCCAGACCTCTACAACCTGGCGATACAATCCCGCCTCCCGCAATGAACTATATTGCGCAGCAGGCAGGCATCAGTTTGCAGCAATTAAAGGGTAAAGCTATCATTCTCGATTTTATGGCTTCCTGGTGCGGCTCTTGCATTGCAGTGCTGCCCCGCAGCCAGTCGCTGCAACAACAGTATTCCAGTCATCTCGGCATAATCCTCGTCACTTCTGAACCATATGCCCGCTTCAATGCATTCCGCCAAAAAAACAAACTGGCCCAACAACTATCCCTTCCCGTAATCACGGATGATAGCATCCTTTCCAGTTATTTTCCCCACCTGGTCCTTTCCCACCTAGCCTGGATAGATTCAAAGCAAACCCTGAGGGCAATCACAGGGTCTTCATGGCTTTCTGCATCCAATATAAATGATTTTATCGCCGGCTTGCCCATCCGCTGGCCTGTAAAAAATGATTTCCTTCGCTATAATTTTAAACAACCGCTTTGGTCGCTTAACCATACCCACCTGCCGGAGCACAATGCACCTGCAGCAATGGGCCACACCGGTTTTTCATCCCATATGCCCGGTTTGCAACACGGCCACCGCCGCTGGTCCGATTCCTCCACAGGCACAATCCGCATTTCCATGATCAATCTTTCCGTCGCAGAAATGATTCGGGCTGCCTTAAACTTATCAAGGCAACAACCTTTGATTTTCCAATGGGCGGTTCAGGATTCAACACAGTATGTTTTCACGTCATCCACACTGGACAAAGAAGCTTGGCAACAGCAACACACATTCTGCTACGAAGCACTCATTCCAATTTCCACCCCATCCGGCCAATTGCAGCAAAAGATACTGACCGACCTCTCTTTCTGGCTCGGTTTGCATATTACAGTAGGGCAGCAGAACAACATCCCGGTTGTAACCATAAGAGAAGAAAATATCCCGCCCTTAAAAAATTCACCAAATAACCATCAGCCATAAACTATGCAGCCTCAGACCTCATCGGCGTCATCAGCACTATTCAGCAATTGGAAAACCTTTTCAAAGCAATACCACGCATTGATAACCCGCTATGCCTTCCGTTATGTTCGATGCGAACAAAAGGCATCCATTATTGCTTACAAAACCTTGCGTCATTGCTGGGCCTGCCGAAAACAGATCACAAGTCAAAGCGATCTCCGCAACAGCCTCCGCACAACAGCCTGGTTGCATTGCATCACACTCCTGCATCATCAGGAACAACTCATCCGCTCAACTACCATCACCACAAACACTTATCTGCAATGAAAAACCGCCTCCACAAAGAATCACACCTCATCAATTCCCGCTGGGCACAAAAACCCAAAAACCCGGTTTAATCCTGCCTGCCCGCCGTGGCGGGAGCTTGGCGAAGGACACTGCGCCAGCCGGTCAGCATAGTTCAGATTCTTCATTAGTGAACTATTCACCATTCACCATTGACCATTCACCATTGACCACCTGGGTTCCCATTCACTAATAAACCAATAAACTAATAAACAATTTTCACCATGAAACCAACGATCTGCTTCCTCGCCCTGCTGCTCCCTTTCCTCAGCATGTGCCAGCCCATCACCATCAAAGGAAAGGTTATCAATGAAGATGGCGATCCTATCCCCGCCGCCACGGTCAGCATTAACCGCACAAAACAATCAACAGTCACAGCCGGGGACGGCTCATTCACCATTCACTATTCACCATTGACCACCCACGATTCCCGGCCAAATCAATTCGACTCTCTCACCATTTCCGCCATCGGCTACGAACCCCAAACCATTAGCATCTCCGCACTCACCACTCACCATTCACCATTCACGACTATAACCCTCCTCCGAAAATCTACTAACCTCCAATCCGTTACCCTCTCCACCGGCTACCAAACCATTCCCAAAGAACGGGCCACCGGCTCATTCTATAAACTCGATAGCACAATCCTCAGCCAAAGGGTTTCTACCGATATTCTTTCCCGTCTCGACGGGCTCACCAGCAGCTTGCTGTTTGATAAACGTCAATCCGATAATGTCACCATCCAGGTCCGGGGCCTTAGCAGTCTCCGTTCTGCGCTTTTGCAACCACTCATTGTGCTCGACAATTTTCCATATGATGGCAACCTCGACAACATCAATCCAAACGATATTGAATCCATTACCCTGCTCAAAGATGCAGCCGCTTCATCCATTTGGGGTGCCAGGGCAGGCAATGGCGTAATTGTCATTACTACCAAAAAAGCATCCCGTGATCAGCCTTTGCGCATTTCGGCCAACACAAATATTTCGCTTGCTGCAGCTCCCGATCTTTTCAAGGCTCAGCAACTGTCTCCTTCATCATTTATAGAGGTAGAAAAATTTCTTTTTGGCAATGGATATTATGATCCCTTTTTCAACAACCTGTCAAGACCTTCGGTAACCCCGGTGGTGGAAATTTTGCAGCAACAACGCCTCGGTCAGATTTCCGATGCCCAGGCAAATGCTGCAATAAATGAATTGGCTTCACAGGATGTCAGAAATGATATGCGGCAGCATCTCTATCGCACTTCACTAAACCAGCAGTCCGCTGTCAGCATTTCTGGTTCTACCGGTAAATTCTCAGGACTCCTTTCCATTGGATTTGATAAAAATTTTTCAGAGCTCAGGGGCAATGACTTCACCCGTGTAACAGTTCGTTCTGACTACGGTTGGCAGCTTTCCAGGAAGTTCAGGCTTCAGTCAGGATTCATATTGACGAATTCCTCATCTGCAAGCAATAGCCCCGGAGGATATGGTGCTTATGCAGCCAACGCTGTCAACCTGTATCCCTACGCATCTATGGCGGATGAACAGGGTAGAGCCCTGCCTTTGGATATTTATTATCGTGGCCTTTTTACCGACACTGCTGGTGCAGGTCGCCTCCTCGATTGGAAATACAGGCCCCTAGATGAGTTAAAAAACAACGACAGAACATCCCGGCTGCTGGATATATTGTCAAACATAAATGCAACGTATATCATCAGTGCTGGTCTTTCTGCTGAATTACGCTATCAGTATCAACATGCAAATACAGAAAATCGTACACATCATAATCTGCAATCCTTTTACGCAAGAGACTTGATCAATCTGTTCTCACAACTTACTCCCGCCACCATCAATTATCGTGTTCCAAAGCAAGGCATATTGGATTTAACAGGAAATACGATGATCTCTCATGCTGCAAGAGCACAAATAAATTTTAACAGATCCTGGTCTGCTCAACACGACCTGGCAGCCATTGCCGGAGCGGAAATAAGACAAAGAAAAAATTTCAGTAATTCTTCCACTACCTATGGTTACAACAGCAATCCCATTACAATCACTAACGTTGACCTCGCCAATCCTTATCCGACTTTCAATAATTTAAGGGGCAATTCCTTTATTCCCCACCAGAATGATCACAATGAAAATCTGTATCGCTTTGCATCCATCTATGCCAATGCTTCTTATACATGGCGCAATAAATATGTTTTTTCAGCAAGCGGCCGCAAAGATGCATCCAATCTCTTTGGTGTAAACACCAACCAGAAAGGAACACCCCTCTGGTCACTTGGTGCTGCCTGGAAAATATCACGGGAAGACTTTTATAGGATTGACTGGCTGCCGCAACTTTCCTTCCGCTTCACTGCTGGTTTCAGCGGCAACCTCGATCCGGGTGCATCTGCGCTTACCCGTATCAGGTACAATGGCCCCACTCTTTCCCCAATCAACCTTCCCTTCGTTAGCATATTCACTCCGCCCAATCCATCCCTGCGATGGGAAAAAATCCGGATGCTCAATGCCGGTCTCGATTTTGCTACCCGCAATAACCGGGTGTCAGGCTCTCTTGAATGGTATAATAAACGTTCTCTCGACTTGTTCAACGGGGTTCAGCTCGATCCTACTTCCGGTTTTTCTACCGTCACTCAAAACTCTGCTATTTTACAGGGTTCAGGCATTGACCTTGTTCTTAATTCACTTAATATTGACAGACAGTTCAAATGGTCTTCTACTCTCTTATTAAACTATGTCACAAGCAGGATAACCCGAAATCTCAATCCGCCGCCCACAACAGGACTTGCCCTCTCAGGAGTTTCCATTTTTCCTATCGAAGGATATAATCCATACCTGGTCACTTCCCTTCCATGGGCTGGCCTCGATCCGGCAACAGGCGATCCGATGGGCTTCTTAAATGGGCAACTGACCAAAGATTACAATGCCCTCGCAACTACACCTTTCGATCAGCTCATAATCCACGGCCCTGCGCTGCCCCCTTTCTTTGGCACTTTCCGAAATTCATTTTCATGGAAGAATTTCTCCTTTGCACTAAACATGACTTATAAACTGGGCTACTTCCTGAGAAAGCCTTCCCTCAATTACAGCACCCTGTTTTCATCCTTCTATGGCCATCCTGAATGGGACAACCGTTGGCAAAATCCAGGCGATGAATTGTTAACCTCAGTACCATCTATGATCTATCCGGCTGTATCCCGCCGGGATAATTTTTATAGCAATTCATCCATTAATATCATAAAGGCTGACAATATACGGTTCGATGAATGTTACCTCAGCTATGATATAATGCTTAAAAATCGTACGGCTTCTGCGGTATCAATCTATGCTTTTGTAAATCGTCTCAATTGGGTCATTTGGAAAGCTAACAGGATAAACTTGGACCCGGATTTCCCCAATGGCCTTCGCCCTTCTCCGTCTTTTTCTCTTGGTTGTAAACTCAACTTTTGACAATTAAAACTATTATGTATGAAAACAATAATAAAAAACCTATGCAGTCTCATCCTGGCAGCGCTGATGCTGTCAACCGGTGCTTGTAAAAAATTCCTCGATGAAAAACCGGATAAGAAAATTGCCACACCTCAGACACTGGATGATCTTGAAGGCCTTCTGGAAAATTATTCCACACTCAACACAAGATTTCCTGCTGCAGCTGAGATCAGTGCAGATAACTACTATCTTAATGATGCCGGGTGGAGTTCGGCTTCCGAATTTCACCGGACTCTTTATATATGGAACAAATTTGATGAGCCGGGCGGAGAATGGTCATCTCCTTACAATAACATATTCTATGCAAATCTTTTGCTCGAATCCATTAATGAAATGAACTATGACATCTCACTTCAGCAAAGGGCAAATCAGGTAAAAGGAGAGGCATTGTTTCTCAGGGCTATAAACCTCCTCGCTCTGGCACAGCTTTTTGCTCCGCCTTACAACAAAAATACTGCTGCGACCGACCCCGGGCTTCCACTGCGTTTAAATACGGATTACAACGAAATATCCCGCAGGGCCTCTGTAAGTCAAACCTATGAACAAATTATAACAGATATTAAACTTGCTGTCCCGCTGTTATCAGCACAACTATCAAAAAAATACAGACCCTCTCGTCCTGCTGCATATGCCTTATTGGCAAGAACTTTTTTGATAATGCAGAATTATCCTCTCAGCGGTCTGTATGCTGATTCCTGTTTGCAGCTTTACAATAATTTGCTCGACTATAATTCTGTCAGCCCTTCGGCAACGATTCCATTCCCGCAATTCCATAGTGAAGTAATCTATGATTGCAGAACCGCACCTCCGGCTGTCCTGGCTCAAACAAGAGCAAAAGTAGATACTACTTTATACCAGTCATATCATCTGAATGATTGCAGGAGAACGGTTTTCTTCCGGGCTAATAGCGATGGCTCTTTTGCCTTCAAAGGCAATTACACAGGTCTCAATACCGCAGCTTTGTTTACAGGTATTGCAACTGATGAAGTATGGCTCACAAGGGCTGAGGCTTTAGCAAGAAATGGAAACAGCACAGATGCATTGAATGATCTCAATACCCTGCTGCAAAAAAGATGGAAACCCGGCACTTTCACTCCTCTGGCTGAAACTGATCCTTCAATTCTCTTAAAAATTATTCTGGAAGAGAGGCGAAAACAACTTTTATTCAGAACCATTCGCTGGTTCGACCTCAGGCGGCTCAACCTGGAACAGGAACATGCAACCATTCTTAAAAGAACAGTCAATGGTCAGCAGTATGAATTAATGCCCGGAAGTCCGCGATACACCCTTCAGATTCCCCAAAGAGTTATACAGATGTCGGGAATGATGCAAAATCCATAAATTAAAAAAAGCCGGTTTTTTCTTACCGGCTTTTTTTCTTTCTTCAGGCTGCTTAGTCCTTCATTACAATTTCCGGCAATGTTGCACTTTGTCCAAATTCTGAGTTCCATAATTCATCCTTCACTTCATCAAATTCATCAGGATCGGGGTTACCTCCGGATATGGAATTGGTTGGAAGATAAACTCCGCAAACATGTTCTCCATCGCCGCATCCACCGTCAAACCGCTGGTAGTTGGTTCTTGTTTGGATATCAGTGATGTCAGGATTACTCGGCCCGGTGTACTTGTATAAAAAACCAGTTACTTCATCACTGCTTTTTTTGTTCGGTCCAAATGCACTGAAACAAACCACCAGGCCAATGGCCAGCAGCCCAAATAAAATCTTTTTCATAAAAAAAATTTAGTTGAACAATATTGCCTACTCTCTTCTCCAGGTTTTCGGCTACCCCTGATATGTGCACATAATTTCTTCCTTTCTCCGATCCTCCGCCGGCAGGATAGAGGCCTGGCTCGTATAAACCATGCAACCAATAAACCAATTACCCACTCACCATTCACCATTCACGATTCACGATTCACCACTCACCATTCACCAAAAAAGAGCAACACTACTGTCACCCGCCGGTTCGCACCGGCAAAGCAATGAGTGTCGCTCCCTGTTGAGTCGGGGAAGACTCTGCCATTAATTATTTTGTTCAATAACGGCAGGGTATCCTTATTCGCTGCTGAAAAAAAATTAGGCTGATCGCAAAGGGGAACCAATTTCATCACTTCCTTCGTCTTCCCCTTTTATAACTCGCAGATGAAATAGAAAGGTACATCGGCAATCTACCCTTCTCCAAATACAAAATGTATCATTTATGCAGAAAAATGTGTCATTTATGCAATCATAATTTTACTTGGCCTTCGGCCCTGAAACTCACACCGGTTTTACCACTCCATTTTAGGAAAGCTACCCCAAAACTCCAGCGGGATCTATACCCGCATAGAAGGGCAATTTCTTTAATACTCTTATTTGTTTGCAGCAATTGCATGGATGCCAGTTTCATTCTTTCTTCAAAAAGGTATTCGCCGATCCGTTTTCCATAAAAATAACGAAACCCCTCCATCATTTTGGAACGGTTCATACCGCAATACAACGAAAGTTCAGCAATAGTGTAGCGCCTGCCTAAGTTCTTCAGCATCTTCTGACGAACTTTCTCCAATTGCCTCCTTTCATTTTCCGCAAAAACAATTGTTGATTTTTTTTCCTTGCTCATTTCACCCCGCCGCCTTCCCCGCTCCGGTTAGAAATATAAATCTGTAATGCAGCGTATGCAAATAACAACCCGCCAACTACAAACGCTTGATTCACCATTCACGATTCACCTTTCCCAACTACAAACTATAGACTCCCGACTATTGACTCCCGACTCCCGACTAACAACAAGCCTCATACCCTAAACATCCCCGTCCTCACCGCATACACCACCACTCCCGCCACATTACGGCAGCCAATCTTTTCCAATATCCTTTTCCGGTAGGTCTCTACGGTCAGGTAGGTCAGCTTCGTCGCATCAGCAATTTCCTTCGTGGCATATTCTTCACACAACAACCGGATCACTTCCTTTTCCTTTTCATTGAACTGCTCCGGCGATACAGTTAAGATTGTTCCCGATGTGCTTTTCGACAGCATCTTCGCAAGCAACATATTTGTTGTCTTGCAATAGTAAATTTTATCATCCAGCACAGCATCTATTGCATCCAGCACATCATCTTTCATACTATCTTTTAGCAGGTAACCTTTAGCACCGGCTTCCATCATATCAACAATAAGGTGATATTCACCATACATCGAAAGAGCAAGCACTTTCGTTGAAGGGAATTTTTCAGTAATGATGCTGGTGGCCGCAATACCGTCCATCGCTGGCATTTGTATATCAGTGATCACCACATCCGGTGCATGATCTTCCACAACATGGAGTAATTCTTTTCCATTTGCCGCTTCTCCCGCAATACTTAAATGAGGGTACTGCTTCAGGATCAGCTTCAGTCCCTCCAGGAACATCGGGTAATCATCAGCTATCGCCAGGCGTATCGTTTCTTTCATAATTGCTAAGGTTTATAGGTAATGCAATAAAATACTCAGTGCCGTTGCCGGTGTTAACCTGCATTTTTCCTCCAAGCATATCTGCCCGGTTTTGCAAACTGGCCATTCCTAATCCTTTTCGGTTATCATCACTTTGGTTAAATACCATTCCTTTGCCATTATCCCGGCAAAGAATATAGAGATTTTGCTTTCTTTCCTTCAGTTGCACTTCCAGTTGAGTGGCTTCAGCATGTTTCAGCGCATTGTTCACCAGTTCCTGCACCATCCGGTAAATATGAAGCCCTTCCGTCGGGCTGATTGCTTGACTTACCCGGTACACATAGCGGATACTGATCTTTCCGGTCATTTCAATTTGACCCAGGAATTCTTTAATTGCCGCATCCAGTCCTTTGCTGGCAAGTGCAGCAGGAGTGAGGTTTCTGGCAATTTCACCCATGCGGCGGTTCGTTTCCGATAAATTTTTTTGTGCCTGCACGATAAAGGCCTTTACCCGCTTCTCATTACGCAGCGATTCGGACAGTAAAACATTTGTCACCGTTAAGTTTGGCCCGATTTCATCATGCAGGTCCCTCGCAATTCTCATTCTCTCATCTTCTAACAACTGCACTTCCCGCAGCATTCTCCTCCTTTGCAAACGCAAAAAACGTCGCTGCGACCGCAGTATCACGGCCACCAGCACAGCAAACAATCCTCCGAGTATGATGCTGGCTAATATCACTGCATGATATATCGTCGCTTCAGAGGAATCCATAACAGGGCAAACGCATATAGCAGGTTCGTAAATAAATTAATATACGAGAGTATAGCATAAATACCTAACCGGAAATCTTTACTTTGATTCAGCCCGTATAGCCAGAAAGCTTCTACCAGCACCGTATAACTGAAATAAATACAAAACCCGCAACAGATCAGGAACACCGGCTCACGGAGCAGGTTCTCAGTTATACTAAAGAGCAACCGGTTGATCATAAATATACTCATCAGCACTATCAGGAGTGAATAACCTATTATAAAATGCGAAGTGTAAATTCTTCCGTTTGAGTAAAACATCCATTCTGCAATACAACTGGCAGGTAGCGCCACCTGCAGTAAAAAGTAAAACCGGTTTCTTTCATCAAACAAACCCCATTCCCGGAACTGCCAGGTCACCAGCATCGCTTCGGCAATGGCAAATAAATTGTAATTAATTGAATTCGTTTTTCCCGCAGTCATTACACCGATACTGATCAGTTCATTCAAAAGTCCCAGGCTCAGCAACAACAGGAAAGGAAAAAAAGCCGGGTCGGTTTTCTTAAACCTCGCCCAGCCTATAATGACACCAAAACCCACTGATAAACTGAATGTGGCGCTAAGCCAAAAACTCATGATTCCGCATTTAAGAATTCAGCGGCGATTCCGGCGGACACAGATCGGGGCACCGGTTTCCCCGCTCAATGATGTACTCTTCCTCCTCTGTAAAGTTATTCCCTGCTGGCAAAATATCCTCGTTATCACCGTTCACACCCACAATGATGGCATGAACCTGCTGGTTCGTGTCCATCCCATAATAAATTCGGACACCAGCACAACCTTGCCGGCCAAGCACTGTGTCAAACTCGGACCGGTCAAATGTTTCGCAAATCGGCAGCAGGTTCTGTCCCTGGCAGGCCGTTTTTAAAATGTCTTCCCTGTCATTGCGATACTTAGTTGTCATAGTTTCTGCTTCGGATAATGAAATAAAGTGGCTCATAAAATAATGGTTTTGTTGAACCGCTAAACTCTTGCTTCACAGCTCCAAAATCAATCCCGTTTCCGGGACAAAACCTGTCCCGTTTCCGGGACTTTCTCCGCAGCGTGTCACGGTTCTTCTCTCAACCTCTTTCTCCTTTCAGCATCCACCGTGGCACGCTTCGCTTCAGCATCCACCGTGGCACGCTTCATCAAGCACCAACTAAAAACTATAAACCACAAACTTTCTTCCTGTCCCGATTTCAGGATTGCGCAATGAATAAAAAATGCAGAATTTCAATACTACAAAAACCACCCTTATGAAAACATTGCCACCTCGAATCATCATCTATCCAAAAGACATTGTAAACATTACAGGCCGCAGCGAGCAAACTGCCCGCCGCATCATCCGCAAAGTCCGCCAGGCATTCGGCAAATCCCCCGATGAGTTCGTCACCATCCAGGAATTCTGCGCCGTCTATGGCATCGAAGAAAAATTCGTCAAAGACTTCCTCAAAGACTAATCCCGTCTCTGCTCCCGTGTCACGGTTTCCCGCCGTGGCCCGGATTCTATAAAAAAAACCCCGCCTCAAAAAAGAGACAGGGCCCCTGTGTCACGGTTTGCACCGTGGCACAGTTTCATTCTCGGTTTGCACCGGTTTGCGCCGTGGCACGGATCATTCCCCGTGGCACGGCTTCTCAACACGGCCATCACCGTTTCTCCTTGCCGCTGCAACAACGCTTCAGCACATACGAAACCGCAAAACTCACTACAGCGCCGATCGCAGCAAACAACACCGTCTTCACGATCTCACTGCCCGTAATATTCGCCAGCAAACCCGTCAGCGTCCCGCCAACAGTGCCCGCTTTCATTCCGCTCATAGTAAAAATTAAAGATGAAAAAATCCCCCTGCTTTCAGATACAATCATCTTCTGGCAGGGGGCATTAAAAAGTAGCGCAGAATTTGAAGCAATAGCTACAGCCAGTAGTATAGCCCTCTCTTCGATACAATAGGAAACTCTCAATCTGCCAACTGCCAACTACCAACTATCAGCTCTCATCTGTCAGCTACCGGCTATTGACCATTCACCATTGACCATTCACCATTCACCATTCACCATTGACCATTCACCATTGACCATTGACTATTGACCATTCACTACCGACTCTCACTACTCCCTCTCATTCTTCACCGCTGTCTGGCTCACCGCTCCGGCCACACCGCCAGCCACCGTCAGGTAACCGGCGATCTTGATCACAGCCGCAGGCAGTGCAACAGGCGAGGCTAAGATCGCAGCCCCGATCGCTGCAAGCGTCAAACCCGCCGTCCGGACTTTCTTAAAAAACTTCGGCGTCGGCTTGTTTGCCCTTTTAATCACCTTCTTCACTTCGTTCATGTTCCGATGATTTAAAATGAAAAGATCTGTTTACTTCTCTGCTGCTCCCTGCGATGCCTTTCCCCCTTTGGAGGGGGCAGGGGGAGGTCCCACTCACGACTCACTTGTCACCCTGAGTTCTGACCTTAACGAAGAGGCGAAGGGCACCATTCACCATTCACCATTCACCACTCACGATTCACGACCTTCAACTCTCCACCACTATCCACACCTTCCCCTTCTCCATCTCCGGGTAAAGCAGCTTCACCAATTTGCCCAATGCAATCCTCGATTGACTGCCTTTTCCTTCTCCCGTCAGCACCGACACAGGCCCGATACAACCCTTGATTTCTTTCATTGCATCATTCGCCGCATGTAGCAGGATATAATCTCTCCCCGGAACATCCAGCAGCAGAAAATGATGCCCAAACCGTTGGGTATATCGCTTCTGCAGTAGGTACTTACCTTCAGGGATACACGATATGCGCCGTTGGTTATCTTTCCACGGTAATTCGATCGTGTAACATACCTTGATTCCAAAGAGATAAAGAACACCGTTCGTGCCGCCGGGATGATACCTCCGTTTCAGCACCACTTCCATAACCACACATTTAATATGAAAAGAACTGTTTAAAAAAAGGAGTGGGAGAGCAGGCAGCCCTTCTGTCCTTCGACAACCGCATATAGCCACCGGCCATGCCACTTATAAACTGCCCGCAACCCCATCTCCTCACTCACCACTCACCATTCACCATTCACGACTCACCATTCACCACTACACCTTACTCACCCCCACAATCGCCAGCGCATTAAACGCACCGTTCTTCAGCGGGTACATGATGCCGTTCACCTCCTGGTAAAACTCAATGCCCAGCACAAGGAACAGTGATTTCGTACTGTTCGCCGTCACCTGGTTCACTAAGTTGATCGCAGCAGTCGCCGACGAATTCCACGGCAACTCTGTTGTACCCTGGATATCCGCTACAAAACTTTCATCCGCAAAATCAACCTCTGCAGCAGCAGATGTGATCTTGAAATGCGTAGTTCCGCTTGGCGCAGCGATCATGTTCGCAGGAACAAAAGGAGCAAGCGTCACACCCAGTTCACCCGTCACACGGTTGATGCTCTGGCCATAGGGTGCATACAACGTAGTTCCCAGTTTGCTGTTTGCATTAAACTCAAACCCATGCAGCAGCAGCAATTCGCCATCAATCACATTCCGGGCGCCGCGGGGATTGGTCGTATCAGCCTTCACCACCCGCATCATTTCCTTCGTCAGCCGGGCTATCATCCTGCTGTCAGAAATGTTCTGCAACAGGGAGCGAAGTGAATTCCGCAAGACCTTGCCCGCTTTTCCCGCACGGCCAAACTCTGCGCCGTTCTCACGGGTCCTTGCAAAAGCCGGGTCGGTCGCAATACGGCTGCCGTCCAGCCCCGTTTTCTCCTTGGCTAAGTATCCATCCTTCGTCTTATAGAAGGTGATATTGCCGATCGTGCCGTGCAGCGGCACGATCCCTTTCTGTTTTGCCATCTTTTTTGCTTGATCAGTGAAAAGATCAGGACAATGCAATACGCATTTCCCGGTTTCATGCTGCCGTTAGTGCCCGGCTAGCACGGGCCAACAGCAGTGCAATTGCAACACAAGAATAATCCCCGTAAAAGGCAGGTAAAAATCAACTGAGCGCTTTGATCACATTTGATACAAAATGCAACGCTTTGATAAGTTGTGACAGGATTTGATCACTTTTGATACAAACCGGGCGGTTTTATAACAATTGGTAATGCCACTCTAAAGCCACCTTAAAGGCACTTTAATGCCACTCTTAACTAATATGAGTACTGTCTTTGTAGAAGGTAAAAAAAAAAGTTCTGAAATTTATCAGAACCTTTAGTGGAGGTTACCGGAGTCGAACCGGTGACCTTTTGCATGCCATGCAAACGC
>CAYTGN010000043.1:0-14389 GCA_964437415.1 uncultured Chitinophaga sp.
TTGGCATTACACTTAGTGATCTTATCTTAACTTTGGCAACTTTATCAACACCGCATCACATGACCACTAAAAAGATAACCGCTGCCATCACTGCCGTTGGCGGCTATGTTCCCGAACACAAACTGACCAATTTTGACCTGGAAAAAATGGTGGAAACCAATGACGAATGGATCAGAACCCGGACGGGGATTGAAGAACGCAGAATATTGAAAGGAGAAGGCAAAGCCACCTCCGATATGGTGGTTCCTGCAGTGCAGGAATTGTTGCATAAAAGGGGCATCAGCGCTGAAGAAATAGATTGTATGATCGTGGCCACTGTCACTCCTGACATGGTCTTTCCAGCCACAGCCAATATTGCCTGTGATAAACTGGGCGCTAAAAATGCTTTTGGATTCGACCTGTCGGCTGCATGTTCAGGTTTCCTTTATGCCCTGACTACCGGCACTGCCTTAATAGAAAGCGGACGTTATAAAAAAGTGGTGGTTGTCGGAGCTGATAAGATGAGTGCTATCGTTGACTATACAGACAGAAATACCTGTGTTCTTTTTGGCGATGGAGCCGGCGCTGTGCTACTGGAACCTAACTATGATGGTTTTGGCGTATTGGACAGTATTTTGAAAAGCGATGGCAGCGGGGGACAATATCTGCACATGAAAGCCGGTGGGTCATTACGGCCCGCAAGTATAGAGACAGTTTCGAATAAAGAACATAATATTTTCCAGGACGGGCAACCTGTTTTCAAGTTTGCTGTAAAAGGCATGGCTGATGTAAGTGCAGAGTTATTAGAAAGAAATAACCTGACCGGTGATGATATTGCATGGCTGGTTCCCCACCAGGCCAACAAACGCATCATTGATGCCACGGCCAGCCGCATGGGATTGAGCCCGGAAAAAGTGATGCTGAACATTCAACGCTATGGCAACACCACGGCTGCCACCATTCCGCTTTGCTTATGGGAATGGAGAAAGGAACTCAACAAAGGCGACCTGATCGTTTTAGCTGCTTTCGGTGGTGGTTTCACCTGGGGTGCTACGCTGGTGAAGTGGGAGTATTAGTGTCTGTGTCTGACACCTCAAGGGTGTCTGACACTTAACCAATAAACAACCAACCGGCCATGACTATTGATCAACCGGGGATATATCATATCTACAACAGGGGCAATAATCAGCAAACGATCTTTTTTTCCCAGGAAAACTATTTTTATTTTTTGCGCAAGTGCCATCGGTATCTCAGGCCATATGCTGATATATTGGCATGGTGTCTTATGCCAAATCATTTTCATTTCCTGCTCTTTGTATCAGCAAACGGAACAGAACCAGTAAAAACAGGTGGTATTCATATTCCCGCTATCACAAACGGTTTTCGGCTCCTGCAAAGCTCGTATGCCAAGGGAATCAATAAACAAGAAGGCAGATCGGGTAATTTGTTTCAACAAAAAACAAAAGGCAAGTTCATTCATACAGGCACAGTGTATGCCATCACAGCCTTCGATTATATTCATAATAATCCTGTTGCTGCCGGATTGGTCAGTAAAGCATCTGAATGGGACTATTCCTCCTGCAAAGACTATCTGGAAATGCGGAATGGTCACCTGTGCAATAAAGAAAAAACAAAAGATTTACTGGGAATTGATTTTTTAAAATTTTTACAGGAGGAGAAAGCCAATTTCAGCGAGGAAGACTTAGAGGGCATTTTTTAGAATGTGTCTGACAGCTTCCGGGTGAATTAAAAAAAATGTGTCAGACGCTCTGCGAGACGTCAGACAGTTCCTACTCTCTTACGGTTTTATCAATGTCAAGGTTGATATGACAACTGTTGCAATTTTTTACTAACAGTTTATATCCTTTGCGGGCAGCCGCAGTATCATTTTTTTTGATGGCCCGCCGCATGATACCGACCGGTTCTTTCATTTCCTTGCGATAGTAATAGGAGAACCCATCCTCCAGTTTTCGGTGCTCTTTAAACCGATCTCCCAACAACACTAAAATACTGTCCATCCCTTCCAGCAACCACACAGCATCCTGCAGGCGGCCTTCCCTGATCTCATCACCCAGGTTTTCCTGGTATATTCTTACATCCATCATATTCTCCCCGAGATCTTTGATATTAAATGCCGCCCCGCTGCTTTGACTGCATTGATACAGACAAAGTGATGAGCAAACCATGCATACCAGTATGAATGCTTTTTTCAATGCTTACCGGGTTAAACATTGAAAAGTTACAAACTTTGAAAAAGAATTTGCTGCAAAACAATCTTAGAAAGTCATTATTTTTTATTTCGCACCCACAACGAAAAATCGGTCTGCGGAATTTTTTCGACCCCAAGCTGCCGCAGCATGTTTACCAACTGCCCGCGGTGATAAGTGCCGTGATTAAATACATGAGAAAGCATTTGCCATATCTGCATCTTCACTTCCTCTTTCTTCACATTCCTGTAGGCAAACACATGCAACAGCATGGGATCAGAAACATTATTCACCCATGTTTCCCATAATCCAGACTGGCTGAGCAGTCCATTCACTACATCTCTTGTGGTGCCGTTGAAGTTTTCGCTGGGTATCACAAAACGTTCATGCAATTTCATCCGCTGCCACCAGATGCTTTCGGCATCCCACATATGCAGCAATGCCAGGTGAAGACTCTTAAAACTGGAAGGCAATGTTGCCTGTTGCTTTTCCTCGGGTAAAGAAAGTACGATGTCAGCAATTCTCCGGTGAGCCCACACATTATAGGCAGCCATTTGTTTCAGCAGTTCTTTCATTTCAGTTAGCTTTGAGGGTGTCAGAAAAACCTGGTCAAATTTCTAATTACATCTTTTTATAATGGATAAAAGTTTTCCACTTACAGGATGGAGTTCGGCAGCCGTTCATAGCGGGCATATTCAGGATCCGCTATATGCCCACCTTGTGCCAATATATGCGAGCAGCACTTTTGTATATGATGAAGCAGCACAAGGTATGAGGCGTTTCAGCGGACAGGAAGATGGATTCATCTACTCCCGCTGGGGCAACCCGACCTTTGCAGAAGCAGAACGGAAAATTGCAGCGCTGGAAACATTTGGTTTGCCCGTTGAGGCCAAAGGCATTTTACATGCTTCGGGCATGGCCGCCATCACCACCCTGCTCTTGTCCACCCTGAAAGCAGGAGATAAAATACTTACACATTACTCCTTGTATGGCGGCACGGAAGAACTCATCACCAATGTGCTGCCGCCATTGGGCATATCGGCTGTCATTGCCGATCTGCGTGACCTGAACAAAGCCGAAGATGCCCTCCGGGAAGATAAAGCCATCAAACTGCTGTATATCGAAACTCCGGCCAATCCTACCATTCAATGCGTGGACATTGAAGCATTGAGCAGCCTGGCAAAACAACATGGACTTTTGGTGGCCTGTGACAACACTTTTGCCACACCTTACCTTCAGCAGCCCTTCAGATATGATGTGGACTTCATCGTTCACTCCACCACCAAATTTTTGAATGGACACGGTACTGCGATTGGCGGGGCTTTCATCGGAAAAGATATTGACTTTATGAAAACCCGTGCCTATGCGATGGCCAAATCACTGGGAGGAAATGCCAATCCATTTGATGCATTCCTGCTCATCAATGGCATGAAAACACTGGAACTGCGGATGGAAAGACATTGTCACAACGCTATGGAAGTGGCACATTATTTAGAACAACATTCTGCCGTTGCCAAAGTGAATTACCCGGGATTAAGCAATCACCCCGATCATTATACTGCGATGAAACAAATGCGGCACCCCGGACCAATGCTGAGTTTTGAATTAAAAGATGGATTGAACGCTGGGATTGATTTCATGAATAAACTAAAGATGTGTGTGCGAACCGTTTCACTGGGCACCTGCGACACTCTGCTTTGCCACCCGGCTTCTATGACACACTACAGTGTGCCCAAAGAAGAAAAAGAAAAATATGGAATTACGGATGGGTTGATAAGAATGAATGTGGGCATTGAGAATGTACAGGATATTCTGACTGATCTCAACCAGGCTTTATCATGACCCCGTGCAAATCGTTACCTTTAAATGATTAACCAGATAAAACAATCACGATGAGAAAATTTGTTCTTTTCCTTGCAGGTTTGATCCTTGCTTCAGCCTTTGTTTACGCCCAAAAACCTACTGACCCACGGCTAAAAGGGCTTGATACATTCGCTTTGCGTGTGTTGAAAGAGTGGGATGCTCCCGGTGTTTCGATAGCTGTTGTAGAAAAAAACAAAGTGGTCTATGTCGGTGGTTTTGGTTTTCGTGACCATGAAAAAAAATTGCCAGTAACAGAAAATACTCTCTTTGCTATCGGTTCCTGCACCAAAGCATTTACAGCATCCATTCTGGGTATGCTGGAAAAAGAAGGAAAACTAAGTTTGGACAAACCAGTAAGGGACTACTTACCCGAACTGAAATTCAAAAATGATTACACCAATAAACATGCTACCCTGCGTGACATGATGTGTCACCGCACGGGATTACCCCGCCATGACTATTCCTGGTATGGCTCCACGGCAAGCCGCAGTGAATTGCTGGAAAGAGTACAATACCAGGAACCTTCTGCTGAGTTGAGGCAAACCTACCAGTACAACAATTTCATGTTCCTGGCACAGGGCATGGTGATTGAGAAACTAACGGGAAAAAGCTGGGAAGAAAATATGAAAGAAAGAATATTTACTCCACTGGGCATGGCCAATACAAATACATCAGTCATAGCAATGGAAAAAGCAACTGACCGTTCCCTTGCTTACGCTTCTGATAAAGGAGTTATCAAACCCATCCCGTACCGTAATATTGATGCGATTGGCCCTGCAGGTTCGGTGAACAGCTCGGCAAAAGACATGGCCAACTGGCTTATCACCTGGATCAATGACGGGCAGTTCAACGGGAAAGAGATCATTCCGCCCGGCTACAGATCGCAGGCCATGACAGCACAGATTGCTACAGGCGGTTTACCGGGAAAAGAAAATCCTGACCTGCACATGAGTGGTTATGGTTTGGCATGGGGCATGAGCAGTTACCGTGGTCATTACCGGGTGGAACACGGCGGCGGCATTGATGGATTTATCAGCAGCACTTCTTTTTTTCCTACTGACAGCATTGGAATATTTGTAGTGAGCAACCAGGGAACACCCACCACCAGCATCCGGAATTTTATTGCCGACAGGATGCTGAAACTTTCTTACCGAAACTGGGGCAAAAAAGATTTCGAAGATAAACTGAAAGCTGATTCCATTGCAAAAACAAGACCCAACAACGACAGCCTGAACCGCAAACCCGGCACCCGTCCGTCACATCCGCTCAATGAATATGCCGGTTCTTACGAAAACAAAGGCTACGGTCAGGTGAAGATATTTTTGGAAAGAGATACGGCATGGGTTGATTACAATGAGGCTGGACTACGCACCAAAAACTACCTGCAGCATTATCATTATGACGTATTCAGGATTCGCTCTATTGAAGAAACAGAAGATAATAAAGACGCTGCTAAAATCCGTTTTAATATGGACAACAGCGGCAGCATTGTTTCCCTTGAAGTGAAAATGGAACCATCGGTGAAGGATATTGTTTTTGAAAAACTGCCAGCCTCTATTGAAGTGGGTAAAAATGACTTGCAGAAATATGTGGGTGATTATGATCTCGACGGTGTAAATGTAAAAGTGTATATCCGCGGAGAAAAAACACTGATGGTGCTCATTCCTGGTCAGCCTGACTATGAATTAGTGGCGACAAAACCCTATGAGTTTGACCTGAAAATTGCCAAAGGCTACAGTGTAAAATTTGATGCGGATGACAAAGGCGAAGTGACTGCCCTAAGTTTTGTTCAGCCAAATGGTACTTTTAAAGCAACAAGAAAAAAATAGATATGAGCATCACCATAAGAAGGGCGGTGAAAGAGGATGCACCCCGCATGCTGGAACTGATCAAAGAACTGGCCGTATATGAAAGAGCTCCGGATGAAGTGACTGTTACCATGGAGCATTTCATAGAAAGTGGTTTTGGAGAAAAACCCGTTTGGTGGTCGTTTGTGGCGACCTCACCCTCCAACTCCCTCTCCCAGGGAGAGGGAGGGCAAGACTCAGACAATGCTGAAGTTATTCTTGGCTTTGCTTTGTATTATATCCGCTACTCCACCTGGAAAGGACAACGGATGTACCTGGAAGATATTATCGTAACCGAACAGGCAAGGGGGAAAGGAATTGGAAAATTATTAATGGACCGGCTGATAGAAGAAGCCAAAGAAAAAAAATTCGCAGCTATAGTCTGGCAGGTGCTGGAGTGGAATGAACCTGCCATTAATTTTTACAAAAAGTACAATGCGAAATTTGATGCCGAATGGGTGAATTGCTCGATTGAGATTTGAGTATAATCTGATACAAGGTGTTTATGCCAGTTATGATTTATTAAATTTACGGGGATGTTGCCGGGTTTACCTTATACTAATCATAACAATCCTGATATTCTGCGTTCCGGTATTTTCAACTCACTCCATCCGCCTGCATTTCTTTATTGATCTTGAGCACCAGTCCCTGCAACACTTTGCCGGGCCCGGCTTCAGTGAAGCGATTGGCGCCATCAGCGATCATGGCCTGCACACTTTGTGTCCAGCGCACTGCACCGGTCAGCTGATCAATCAGGTTTTGTTTGATCTCATCCCTGTCCATCACTGCTTTGGCCGCCACATTCTGATACACGGCACAAACAGGTGCATGAAATTTAGTTGATTCAATGGCAGCTTTTAATTCTTCTTTCGCCGGCTCCATCAATGGCGAATGAAAAGCACCACCCACCGGCAATACCAAAGCTCTTTTGGCGCCGGCAGCCTTCATTCTTTCGCAGGCAATTTCTATTCCTTTCAATGAACCGCTGATAACTAACTGCCCGGGACAATTATAATTGGCCGGCACCACCACTTCGCCGGTTTCGTTTTGCACTTCAGCACAAATCGCTTCTACTTTTTCATCTGCCAATGCCAGCACAGCAGCCATCGTAGAAGGGTTCATCTCACAAGCTTTTTGCATGGCACGGGCACGGACAGAAACCAGTTGCAATGCATCTTCAAAACTCAGTGTACCGTTGGCCACCAGCGCAGAAAATTCTCCTAAAGAATGACCGGCCACCATATCGGGCTTTGACCCAGAGCCTGCTGAAGGGTCAATACTTTTATAAGCAATAACAGAATGAAGAAAGACGGCAGGCTGTGTCACATTGGTTTGCTTCAGGTCTTCTTCTGTTCCGTTGAACATGATGTCGGAAATCCTGAACCCCAATATCTCGTTAGCCTGTTCAAATAGTTTTTTTGCAAATGCGCTGTTCTCGTAGTGCTCCTTCCCCATTCCCGGAAACTGGGAACCCTGCCCGGGAAATACAAATGCATGTTTCATGGTAGCTCTCAGTTAATTCAAACAAAAATGCCGCAAAGCTTCCGATCAGCAAAATCTTTGTAATGATTGCAATAAGAAGATTGATAATCAGCTTAGTCTTGAACTGATCAGTCTCAAAAATTCACCACGGGTTGAATTTTTTTGAAACTCACCATCAAAGGCTGAAGTAGTAGTCACTGAATTTTGTTTTTGCACCCCCCGCATCATCATGCACAAATGCTGCGCTTCGATCACAACAGCCACTCCCATTGGGTTTAATGTTTCCTTAATGGCATTCATGATCTCTACCGTCAGTCTTTCCTGCACCTGCAGGCGGCGGGCATATACATCCACCACCCTTGCCATCTTGCTCAGCCCCGTTATCCAGCCGTTGGGGATATAGGCAATATGTGCTTTGCCAAAGAATGGCAACATATGATGCTCACACATACTATACACTTCTATATCCTTTACCACAATCATCTCACTCACTGGTTCATGAAATTTGGCAGAGTTGAGAATAGCATGAGCATCTAACTGGTAGCCCTGTGTCATGTATTGCATTGCTTTGGCCACTCTCTCGGGTGTTTTGAGCAAACCCTCTCTTTGCAGGTCCTCACCTAATAATCCAATCGCTTCTTTATAGCTTTTGATCAACCCTTCAGTTGCTTCACTGTCAAACTGCTCTGTTTTTTTATATGCCATGATCTTAAAATTCTGAATGAAAAAAATTCTTTTTTGTTGAACCCCCGTCCGACCGGTCGTCCGGGCGGGCCTGCGGGGTTCACCGGATTTCTCTTCCTGTTCTACTAAAATTTTACCCCTACGGGGAATGTAAAAAATACCAATAAATTATTAGACAGGGTACTCCACAAAATTCCGCGGTGTTTCATAGAGCCTCACCTGCAAATCCAACTTTTTGTCAATATGAGGCCGCAGAATATCATAGATCACTATTGCGATATTTTCTGCCGTCGGGTTCAGCTCTTTAAATTCTTCTGTATCTAAATTCAGGTTCTTATGATCAAACCGGCTGTGCACTTCCCTCCTTATCAGGTCGCTCAGCACTTTCAAGTCCATCACATAACCCGTTTTCTTGTCGGGCTTGCCCGCCACTTTCACCTCAAGCTCGTAATTATGACCGTGATAGTGAGGCAGTGCACATTTTCCAAACACTTCATTGTTGGTTGCATCATCCCATGCAGGATTGAACAGGCGATGCGCTGCATTGAAATGCTCTTTCCGGAAAACGGCAACTTTCTTACTCATGAGTAAAGGTTCAAACGTTTAATGTGTTTAAAGGTTTAAGAGGTTGGCTACTTTTTGAACCTGCTGAACCCGTTAAACCTATAAAACTCTTCTATTCCCCAAAATACTCAACGTATATCCGGGGTGTCTCATAGAGCTTGATAGCATGCAACTGAACACCGGCAGGTAAATGCGGAGTCAGTTCCTTCCAGATGGCAATGGCCAGGTTTTCGGTACTGCACATCTGGCCTTTCATGAAATCCACATCCACATTCAGGTTGCGGTGATCCACTTTTTCAATGATGTGTTCTTTAATGATATTGCTGAGCCTTTTTACATCAAATACAAACCCTGTTCCGGGATCAGGTTGACCTTTCACTGTCACCAGCAGTTCATAGTTGTGTCCATGCCAGTTTTCATTGGCACACTTACCAAATACTTCTTCGTTTTTTTCATAGCTCCAGCCGGGATTATAGAGCTTGTGGGCTGCGTTAAAATGCTCCACTCTTGTTAAGTAAACCATGCTTTACTTTTTTTGATCCCTCACAGCATCGGGCGGAGGGACTGATGAATGCTGCCATGCGGCAGGCAGGCGCAAAGGTAAGTGAATTAGGGTCACGCAGAGTTCGCCGGGTACGCTGAGAATTACTCATGTTGCGAACGCTGTATTCTCATCGTGATAAAGCTGAAAAAACAACCGCTTACATTACCTTGCAGCCGAATCAACTCAATTTCGATGAATTGTTTACTGGTAGCCGCCACTGCAAAGGAAATCACTCCTTTCCTGGAGCACTATCGCAACAGCGACAAACCAGCATTTATTGATACTAATATTGATGTGCTGATCACGGGCATTGGTCTCACCGCCAGCACCTACCAGCTCACCCGTTATTTCAGCATGAAAAAACCCGACCTCGTAATACAGGCAGGTGTGGCCGGTTGCTATGACAGGAAAATTGCTTTAGGTGCTGTGCTGGCTGTCAATAAAGACCTTGTGGCCGATGAATCGGTGATCGAATCAAAAAAGCTGAAAACGATCTTTGACCTGAAACTGGCCCCGGCTAATTTATATCCTTTCCGTAAAGGCTGGCTGGATAATCCCTACAAGGCCATGCTGAAAAGAACAAAGCTGAAAGCCGTGAAAGCCGTGTCGGTCAACCAAATCAGCACGGACAAACAAATGATGCAGCGTTACAGCAAAAAATTCAGCCCAGTACTGGAAACCATGGAAGGGGCTTCTTTTCATTATGTGTGCCTGATGGAACATATTCCCTTTTTACAGGTGAGGGCCGTGAGTAATTATGTGGGTGAAAGAAATAAACTGCAATGGAAAATGAAAGATGCTATCAGCAACCTGAACCTTCAATTAATCAGATTGTTTGAAAACTTATGAAACTGACACTTGGTTTTTCTCCCTGCCCCAACGACACTTTCATCTTTGATGCGCTGGTCAATAAAAAAATTGACACGGAAGGCCTGGAATTTGAAACCATTTTAGAAGATGTGGAAACACTGAATCAATGGGCCCTTGAAGGAAAGCTTGACATCACTAAACTTAGTTTCCCTGCTTTTTTTCAATCGGCGGATACCTATGTTTTGCTGAATGCCGGCAGCGCTTTAGGAAAAGGGGTCGGGCCCTTATTAATAAGTAATGAGAAATCAGAAATCAGAAATGAGGAAGTTGAAAAGGCTTTAATCGCATTGCCGGGCAAACATACCACAGCCAATCTTTTGTTCAGTTTTGCTTACCCGGAAGCAAAAAACAAAACCTTTATGCGGTTCGATAAAATAGAAGACTTCGTTCTGTCAGGGTCTTCGAAAGCCCCCTCTCCCCCCGGAGAGGGGGTTGGGGGTGAGGTCTTAGGCGTCATCATCCACGAAAACCGTTTCACTTACCAGCAAAAAGGATTATATAAAGTGGCGGACCTCGGTGAATACTGGGAAAGCAAAATGAATGTGCCGATCCCGCTGGGCGGCATTGCCATCAGCCAGGATATAAAAAGATCAGTGGCGGAAAAGGTAGATAAGCTGATCCGAAAAAGCCTGGAATATGCATTTGCAAATTACCCGGTGATAGCGGACTATGTTAAGCAACACTCACAAACCATGAGCGAAGAAGTGATGCGGCAGCATATTGACCTCTATGTAAATAATTACAGTCTTGATTTGTGTGAGGAAGGAAAGAAGGCCATTCGCATTCTTGCCTCAGTTTATGATAGCGGGAAAGAAATGACAGAAGACATTTTTCTGCAATAATTTAACAATTCTCTTTTAACCACCGCAGAACATCATATTTATTTTTAAACTGCCTGTAGGTTAGTTTGAAGCCGAGTAAATCGTTTACAAGTCTTATTAAACGGCGTTTATCGCTGGTAGCCCAAAAATTCCATACTTCAATAAGCTGGCCATCTTTTAGTATGAGCATTTCTTCAAACGAAACACGGCCCGGATCGTCATCCGCAAGCAACCAGTCATCATAAATCTCTATACTTCCCCCGATAATTTTCCTGTAGAATCTATCTGAACCAGGTTTCATTCTCGAAATTTCAGTAACCCGCAAATTGGAAAACTCAAGATCGCTGGCATAAAATACTATCCTCTCAATTTCTGCAGAAACAATTTTCCTGCCTTGTATAGTAGTATAAAAATCATGCCCCCGCCTGTCCGGCTTTAAATTTATCTGGCCGGTCAATGTATCCCCTTCCTTCAAAACAATATAGCCATCATGCCATTTGAGATCAATTTTATCATAACGCCACTCTGGCCTGGCAAAGATGGAGGGGTCAACGAATGCTCCGTCATCTTTTCCATTTTGTGCCTTCAAAATAGTTACTGAAAAAATTGCAAAAACCAATATGTATCTCTTCATCAGAATTTCTTTGTTTACATAAATTTAAAAATTTATATAGCAATACCCGTCTTGTTTAATGCCATTTTATAAGTTTCTAAACATCTTTTCCTCGCCACCTCATGCTCCACGATGGGGCGGGGATAAGTGAGTTCATCCAATTCAGGCACCCACCGGCGGATATATTTTAATTCCGGATCAAATTTTTGTGTCTGTAAATGAGGATTGAACACCCTGAAATAAGGCGCCGCATCACAACCACTGCCCGCCGCCCATTGCCAGCCGCCATTGTTGGCCGCCAAATCGAAATCCAGTAATTTTTTCGCAAAATATGCTTCCCCCCATCGCCAGTCAATCAATAAATGCTTGGTCAAAAAAGAAGCGACGATCATCCGCACACGGTTGTGCATAAAACCAGTTTCATTCAATTCCCTCATGCCTGCATCAACAATCGGATAACCGGTCTGGCCATTACACCAGGCTTCAAATTCCTTTTCGTTGTTTCTCCATTTGATCTTGTCATAGTCCGGTTTGAATGCATGGCCCACCACTTGCGGAAAATGCCATAGGATCATGTGATAAAAATCCCGCCAGATGAGTTCGTTGAGAAAGGTTTCATTCAAAGCGCCGGCTTCTGCTGCCAGCACCCTGATGCTGGCGGTACCAAAACGAAGATGCACACTAAGCCTTGATGTGCCATGCACTGAAGGGATATCCCGTTGCTCTTTGTAATTCCGGATAATGGCCCCCTGCCATTCCTTTCCGGGAAAGGATAACCCGGCCGCTTTAAAATTCATTTCCTCCAGTGAAGGAATATTCTTTGCCGCCTGTTTAAAGAAATGCTTAAAATACTTTTTGTTGGGATAGGATCGCAAATAAAAATCATTCAGAGTCGCTTTCCATCGCCGGGAATAAGGGGTGAACACGGTATAGGGCTTCCCATCATCCTTTAGCACTTCATCTTTTTCAAAGATCACCTGGTCTTTGAAACTGTGAAAAGAAATACCGGCCGCTTTCAGCAGTTGCCCAATTGCCGCATCTCTTTGCTTGGCATAGGGCTCGTAGTCATGATTGATGAAAACCTTTTCAATATTGTATTCTTCCTGTAATTGCCTGTACACTTCTTCGGGGAATCCATACCGGACATCCAATGTGGAACCCATTTTCAGCAACTGTTGCTGCATTTCGCCCAGCGCGAGGTGAATGAACTCTACCCTCCTGTCGGTACGATCATCTAATTCATCAAGGATATTTTTGTCAAAAATGAAAATGGGAACAACAGGTTTCCCTTCTTTCAATGCATGATAAAGACCGGCATTGTCATGCAGCCGCAGGTCGCGGCGAAACCAGAAAATATTGACGGCGGGCTTCATACCGGGATGGAACAGTTCTACACAAAGATTGTTTGCACAAACTGCCGGTAAATTTCCGGCACCAGCTTATTAGTATAAGATTTATTCCTGAACTGTTTCACCCATCGCATCCCGTTCACGGCATTGGTCAGAAAGAGTTCATCAGCATCCATCAAATCCTCAACCCCCAGCTTTCCTTCCTGAACATTATAACCTGCAGCAGGCAGGTTTTCCAGCAAAAACCTCCGCACCACACCGTTCACAGGTGCTTCGGAGAGAGCAGGAGTTACAATGTTTTTATTTTTCACCATAAAAACATTGGCGATGGTCGCATCAGCAATTCTCTCCTGCTGGTTCAGCACCAGGCAGTCGTTCAGTTTATTTTCTTTTGCAAACTGTGCCGCCATCACATAAGGCAGGTAATTGGCCGATTTGAGATTGGAAAAAGCATCGCAACTCTTGCGGCTGTCAGGGAAAATATCAATCAGCAGCCCATTCTCATTAAGCTGGTTGGTTGTTTCGGGCAGTGGCCAGCATTCGATGATGTATTGCAATTTATTATCGCTATCGTATAAGCCGCCGTTTCCCCTTGAAACGGACAAACGAACCCTTGCCAGGCCGGTACAACCGTTCTTGCTGCACAACTGAAGCGCTTCATTTATCAACTTTTCGGTGGTAAACAAACCAGGTATCTCCATTTTCAGCAATTGCATTCCCGAAAACAGTCTTTCAGTATGATAATTTTGCAGGAGAATTTTCCCCTTCGCCACTTTCATTGTCTCAAACAAACCATCACCGTAGCGATAACCACGGTTGTCGGCCGGCAAAACCGGCTCATCAGCTTTCACAAATTTTCCATTCAAACAAATGATCCGCATCACCCCAAAGTAAACAAAAAGCCACCGGCTTTCGCCGATGGCTGAATATTATTTGCTGTACGTCATAATGCCCAGTGAAGATCGGGTGACCCACTGACACATTTGACCAACTTACACTTTTTTTAAGCCTGCTGTACCAATCCTGCTTTCACCGCATACATCACCAGCCCGGCCATTGATTTGGTTCCGGTCTTGGTTTTGAGTTTGTCGCGGATAGCTTCCACAGTGCGGGGGCTCAGGTCAACGATATCGGCGATCTCCTTGGTGCTTTTCTCATCGCACATCAGTTTCAGGATGGTGATCTCCTTGTCTGTCAGGTGCACATCGGCAGGGGCAGATGATTCAACCGTACGCTTGGTGCGAAGACCACTCAGCAACGCCTTATTGGTAAGATCGTTGAAGTAGAAGTCATTCTCAAACACACCGCGGATGGCCTCATAGATCATCTCAGAGCCAGACTCTTTGGTCAGATAAGAATTGGCGCCGATCTCCATCATGCGGGAAATCACCGAATGGTCATTGTGCATAGAAAGCATAATTACTTTCACATTCGGGTACAATTTCTTGATCTCAGGCAGTGTGGTCAGGCCGTCCATGATGGGCATCTGGATATCCAGCAGCACTACATCGGGCTGAATGTGACGCAACAGGTTAAGCAGTTGCATGCCGTTTTCGGCTTCAGCTA
>CAYTGN010000044.1:0-12235 GCA_964437415.1 uncultured Chitinophaga sp.
TGAAGTTCATAAAATACTTGAGAAACACGCAACGTAAAGAAGACTAACTATTAGCAGATCCTTCGTTAAACTCAGGATTGAGGGCTTAGCAGAATAAATCGTTCACTTACAAAATGCTGTCGAACTCAAATTAACCCGGCGAAGGTAAGCTATGGCAGCGATATTTCATAGAATAATTTGAAACCTGTGGGCTATTTCACAACACATGGTTCAATTACCTGGCGGTAAAACGTTTGATCTCAGGCCACAATTGCTAACTTACCATTGAAACCAGGTGATGTTAAATAATCGCTACGATATTATAGTAGCAGGCGTTGGCTCAATGGGTGCAGCCGCCTGTTATGAACTGGCACAAAAGGGCCACCGGGTGCTGGGCATAGATCAATATAACATTCCCCACGATAAAGGATCGCATGGCGGGCAAAGCCGCATCATCCGCAAAGCCTATTTTGAACACCCGGACTATGTGCCCCTGCTGCAAAGGGCTTATGAAAAATGGGATATGCTTGAAAGGAAAACTGGGGAAAAAGTATACTATGAAACGGGTTTATTGTATATCGGCCCTGCCGGTCACCCGGTGATGAAAGGAGTGAGAGAAGCGGCGAGATTGCATGATATAGCTATAAACAAAGCATCACCAGAAAAATTTCCACAGTTTAATACCGATGAAAAAGATGAACTGCTGTTGGAGCCAAAAGCCGGGTTTTTATTGCCGGGAAAGGCGATCAGTTTGCTGGCAGCACAAGCCTTGCAGAAAGGTGCCGTTATTCATACCGGGGAGAAAATCCTTGAATGGAAAAAGGAAAAAGCTTGTATAACTGTAACAACAGACAAAGCAGTGTATGAATGCGGGAAACTCATCATCACGGCCGGTGCATGGACAGGAAAATTGCTGAAGGAATTGCAGGTGCCGCTCAAAGTGACCCGGCAGATAGTGATGTGGGTGAAACCCGAAAAGCCTGAACAGTTTTTACCTTCTCATTTCCCATGCTGGCTGATTGCCTCTGAAAACAGGGAAGGAGCTTATTATGGTTTTCCTTATCTCAGCGGAAAAGAATTTGGTGAACCGGCAGGATTGAAACTGGCCCTTCATTTTCCGTTTGAAGAAACCGATGCAGATAATGTGAACAGGGAGATCAGCAAAGCTGAAACGGATGAACTGATTAATGGTTTGAAAAAATATTTTCCTGCTGTGGCTGCCGAAGTGGTGGCGGCCAAAACCTGTCTCTATACCAATTCTCCTGATGAAAATTTCGTCATTGATTTTTTACCGGGCTATGATAACGATGTTACGATTGCCTGCGGCTTCAGTGGCCACGGGTTCAAATTTGCAACGGTGGTAGGGGAAATTTTGACTGATATGCTGATAGCGGGTAAAACAAACCTGCCGGTTGAATTTTTAAGTCTCCGCAGGTTTTAATTACTCCTCTCCGGTGATTCAATATTGAAAGGGTTGCTTTCTTCTTTCTTGCGGATACCAAAATTGTAGCGGAGGTTGATGCCAAAACGCCGCGAATCATTATACCTTCTCCCGCTGGCATCCACGGTGCCCTGCTTAAGACTGAAGTCAATTTTTTGCGAGAAGAAAATATCATTCATGCTGAGGGTGACGATGAGTTTCTGGTTAAAGAACTGCCGGTTGATGCTCGCATTCAATGAACCAAAAGTGCCCAGTTCATAAAACTGCTGCTGTCCTTTGAAGCGGACAAAACCATTTAAGCTGAATTGAGAAAGCCGGTCGAGTTTTAACTGGTGATAGGTGAAGATAACCCAGCTTCCCCGTTTGAAGGAAAGAGGTTTGTTTTCATACAGGCCTTCATAAAAATTGTGGTTGTACTGCGTGCCGAACACAAAGAAATATTTTCCACCCGGCGGCAATGCGCCTAAGGCACGGAAATACCATTCTTTGTTTTGCCCAAGATTGTCATAAGTGCGGTAGGCCTGGCTTTGGGTGCTGTCGGCCTGGTAGATCACATTGGTGAAAATATCTTTTGTTTCATTTCGTCCGATGGCCAGGATGGGACGTTCACCCACACTGATATTGGCTTCAACATTCGTGGTGAATTGCGGCCGCAATGCCGGGTTGCCGATCTCGGAAAGATACTGGTCAATATATCTTGGAAAAGGATTGAGCTGTTCATACACCGGCCGGTTGATGGTGCGGCGATAGATCAGGTAAGCCCTCATATCATAACCAGCTATGCGCATCAGGTTTTTGCTGAGATAGAGATAAGGAAATAAGTCGGTGCGATGGATGGTAAACGATGTATCAAAGGGGATGACCTGGTTGCCTTTCATGTTGGTGTTTTCCAAACGGGCCCCTGCTTTTATGACAATGTCTTTACCCAGCGTTTGCGATCCCTGCAGGTAAATGGAGTTGATGTTTTCATCGTATTCAAAAGTGTTGGTGCGGTTGGGATCTTTTTGCCGGCTGGCATCGAGTCCGCGATAATAATCAGCCACACTATTGAAACCAAGTAAAGTGGTTTTCAATCCTGTTTCTACGGTCAGTCTTTTTTTCAGCTTCAGCCGCAGGTCCGACATGAAATGACCAAAATGCCGGTAATTGGTATTGTTGCCATCGCCGCCGGTGCTGTAAGGAAAAGGGTTTGAAAAATTGCTGGTAAAAAGCTGGTCGGCATCGCTGCGGGAATAATTATAAAAAAGATCATTCACCCATTCCGAGCCCAATGAATCTATTTTCAGTTTCCCGGATATACCGTTTCTTAAATTCAGGTTATATCCTTTGTTGCCAACCAGGTTCAGGTTGTCGCTGATGGTTTGCGAGGTGCTCACCTTTCCAAGAATATTCCGGTTATTGGTATTATTATCAAAGTCATTCAGGTTGGCGCTGGCGCCCCAATCCAATTCCCATTTTTTCCCTACAGGGAACACCAGCCCATAGCTGGCAAACCAGTTGTCTGAACTGTATTTCGCAAACGCATCCTGGGTTAGTATGGAGTCGGGTGCAAACAGCCGGTCTGTCATTGTCTTCTCATAGCTGTTGCGTCTTGAATAATTCAGGTTGAGAAAAGAACTTTTGTTGCCGTCGTTGTTGTTAAGTGTGAAACCGAGAAAACGATTTCCATAAAAACCCTGCTGCATACCTGTATTGACACTTCCTGTCATGCCCAGTTTCACACCTTTTCGCAGCACCACATTCACAATGCCGCCTGTGCTGCTGGCATCATACCTTGCTGATGGTGTTCTGACAATTTCTATTTTGGCGATTGCATTGGGCGGAAGGCTTTTCAGCAAGGTGGCCACATCAGCGGCACTCATCTTCATATCCCTGCCGTTGATCTGCACAGTGGCCGGCGACAAACTGCTGATATAAATATTACCGTCAGGGTCAACAAACAGCCCCGGTGTTTTTTCTAACACTTCATAACCACTGGTGCTGCTGGCCACCAGTGCTTCGGGTTCAATGATGGTCTTATCATCTTCCTGCCGCATCAATGGCCGCTGTGCGGTGATCACCACACCTCTCAATGCTTTGGGCAGTGGTTCGGCCTCGAACGTATAAACGGACTGGTTGCTGCTGATGACAATTCCTTTGTCAATGGGCTGATAGTTTACAGACGTGATGCTGACTGTATATTTTTCATCCTTCTTCAGGCGAAAAACAGCCATACCGTTGCTGTCGGCCACCAATTCCTGTGATTGCAGAGTGTCGGGATAACCCGTGACTTTCACTGATGCAAAAGCAACCGGTTCTCTTTTTTGATTAATTACTTTGATGGAAACGGGGATTTCCTGTGCTTGTATTGCAAATGAACAAATGCAAAACAGGATAAGCAGTAATGGTTTCAGTGCTGTGACGGTCATGCTGATTTTTTATAAGGCCGGTGGAGACAGGCAAAAATAATCAAATGGCGTTCTGCTGAAAGCCCGTTCATACAATTCGGGTGTTTTTTGAAATCTTTTAACCTTTGGCATTTTGTCGTGCTGTTTACTGTTGTGATGAATTTCTTGAGTCGTTCCTGTTTTGACATTGGTACTATGCTTGAAAAATGTCGCCCCTCCGGGGTTTTGTCCTCTTAATTATCATTGGTTACCAAAATACCGGCCGTACCGGCCTGAGTGCAGTATCTAATGCTCTTGTTTCTTAAAGGATGAATTTCTTGAACCAGTACTGCTTTGATATTGTTACAGTGTTTGAAAATGTCGCCCCTCCGGGGCTTTGTTCTCTTGGTTAGCTAGATTACCAAAATATCGGCCGTACCGGCCTTTGGAGAGTCATTTCTGTTCCTATTTTATAAAAGGATGAACTTTCCTGAATTGAGCTCATTGCCCCAGCGGGGCAACCCTTTGGTAGAAAGATCGTAATTTGGGATAAGCCCCATCTGGGGCGATATTATTAAACCTGTTATTCCATGGCCAACACCTATTCTCAAATTTCCATACATTCAGTATTTGCCGTCAAAGGCAGGGAAAATATCATCACCCAGGATTGGCGGGATGACCTGCACAGGTATATCTCCGGTATTATCACGGGAAATGACGCTAAGTCGCTGGCTGTCGGAGGATGGAAGGATCATGTGCATATTTTTTTTGGTATGCCCGTTACCAAATGTATTGCCGATTTTATGAGTATCATTAAAGCTGGCAGCAGCAAGTGGATTAATGAACAGCGATTTATCAAAGGAAAATTTCAATGGCAGTCCGGTTATGGAGCTTTTTCTCATTCCAGGAGCCAAAGAGACAGGGTTATCAATTATATTATGACCCAGGAAGAACACCACAAGGTCAAAACATTTAAGGAAGAGTACTTAAAAGTGTTAGCTGACTTTGAAGTGGAGTATGACTCAAAATATCTCTTTGAGTTTTATGATTGACAGCATTTGAAAATATATTTCATTGACAGGTGCATTGCAAATAAATACAGGAACATCGTATAACACAGTAACGACTATTCCGGTTTTTGGGTGTCATTTTGTTTGCTACATTTTGCACCATGAATTTTAGTGATATTGCCCCGGCCAAAACCCGTTTGCTTTTTACCGAAAAGCAAAACATTTGTAAGTTTATCGCATGAAAGCTGTTCAGTTCACCGCTACGCTGCATAAGTATGAAAAGCAGGGAGAGAAAACCGGCTGGACCTATATAGAAGTTCCGGCTGACCTGGCGCAACAACTAAAACCTGGCAATAAAAAGGAGTTTAAGGTGAAAGGAAAGCTCGACAACTATGTGCTGAAAAGGGTGTCGCTGCTACCGGTGGGTGGCGGCCGCTTTATCATACCCGTGAATGCAACGATGCGAAAAGCATTGGGCAAACGACATGGCGCCATGGTGCAACTGAGTCTGACAGAGGATAAAAGTGAGTTTGTGTTCAATACCGATTTTATGGAATGCATGACCGATGAACCGGCCGCAAAAACCTTTTTTGAAACACTGCCAGGCTCGCATCAACGCTATTTCAGCAAATGGATTGATGATGCCAAAACAGTGGAAACAAAAACAAAACGTATTGCACAGGCGGTTTCGGCGCTGGCTAAAAAGTGGGGCTATGGAGAAATGATAAGGGCGAATGCGAAGAAGAGTCCATAAAAATGCCTGTTCTGCAATTACAGAACAGGCAGGTTGGGTGAGCAACTATCAGAATACTTTCTCTTCCCGTTGATTGATGATGTGAAGTTTGCCTGATTTTCTCAGTACTTCCTTTATGTAATGCGCTGTTAGTTCATTGGGATCATACCCACTGAATTCCCTGCCCAGTCGTATTACATTTTCTTTATAAGAAGGGTTATTAAGTACTTCTTCCACTGCCTTTTTTACCTGTGCAGGTTTTGGAGTTTCTGTTTTCAGGTTCACACCCAATTTAAAATACCCTATCCTTGCATTGATCTCATTTTTTCCTTCATGCACTCCGGCCACCACCAGCGGCAACTGGTTTTCGATGCCAAGCATCACACCGCCATAACCACCGTTGGAAATATATACATCAGCATAGGGCATAATATCGGCAAAAGGAATGAAATCTTCAATGATGAGATTTTTTTGCGGAAATCTTTTTTTCAGCACTTCGGTTCCTGATCCGCCGGTGGTTGCTATCACCAGCACATCCGAATCTTTGAAAGCTTCCAGTGTGGGCACTAATATTTTCTCGACATCTTTTTCAACGGTTCCTTGTGTCACTACAGCGACCTTTTGATACTGGTTCAGCCTGGCATGAAACCAGGGGGCCCTGTTTTTTTGTGACTGATGGGGAAGCAAAGAGCCGATAAAACGTACATTTCTTCCAAGATCACTGCGGTAGTATTCAAAACCCTGTGTGCCGCTTTGCAACAGCAGGTTTGACTTTCTTAAAGCTATATCAAACACAAATAAATTGTGATGCGCAATGCCATGCTCTTCCATCACTTTCCAGGTAACCTGGTTTGACTTTCTGAACAATATATTCTGCGCCATCCAGCGTATAACTGCCTGTTTCGTTTTTCCAAAGAATGAATAAGATGGTGTCATGCCAAGTCCTGCGGGTGGCAGATCTTTGGAGGTTTCGGTCAGCGGAAACACTCCAATCGAAATAACAGGGATGTTCATTTTGTCTTTGACAAAAGGAATACCGGTGAAAGCACAATCGGCCACCATGAGTTCAAAGGCGAAATCCTTGTGGATGTCCTGCAGGTCGGCATAATACTCGGGCCCGCGGAGAATAAAGGCATTGATAATGTCAAAATTAAGTTTGGCAACTTTACCCTTGATCTTTTCTCTTTCCGGGAAAAGCTGATTGATGTTCTCGCCGGTAAAGTTTAATGCTTTTACAAAGGGATAATGCGGCACCTGCATTGATTTTAGTTTGCCGGCATACATATCAGAAGTGTACCAGCGAACATCGCAGCCCAGTGATTTCAGGTGAACTGCAAGGCCTGTAAGTGGATTGAAATGGCCATCGCCCGGGAATGTAGCAAACAGGATTTTTTTGCCGGCCAGGTCTGCGTGGCTTAAACTGGTTGAGCCAATGGAATGATTTTCGTTTTTCATGACAAAAATTTTCGGAATAAGGTTAATAAATACGAAAAGCAATATTAGGTGGATTGAGAACGGGGCGGTTGTCAAAAATGAATTAACTGTTACAGGCATTGAAGGGCTGGCAAAACTTGAGGATGAATTGAAAATGCTTTTATTTGCAACATGATCCTTTCTGTCCGTGATTTCAACAAACCTTTTTTTATTGGCATCGCCGGGGCCGGCATGAGTGCCATAGCCCAATACCTGGCCGGTATGGGAAAACAGGTTTCCGGCAGCGACCGTTTCTTCAAAGAAGGTGAATACAACGAAACAAAGGAAAAATTAGAGGCGGAAGACATTGCCTGTTTTTTACAGAATGGCGAAGGTATTACTGATACGACCGACCTTGTGGTAGTGTCAACAGCAGTAGAAGACAGCGTACCGGAAGTGCAGAAAGCAAAACAACTGAACATTCCCATTATCAAAAGAGCTGAACTGCTGGCCTTGATAGCTGCCAGCAAAAAAACAATTGCTGTGGGTGGCACCAGCGGCAAGAGCACCAGCACAGCGATGCTGTTTGATATATTGGAATATGCAGGTCTGCGACCGGGCATCATCAGCGGGGCGGGCCTGGTGAGTATCATCAAACAGGGAAAGATCGGTAATGCAAAAGTGGGAGCAGGAGATCAGTTTGAAAACGGGTGGCTGGTGATAGAAGCGGATGAAAGTGATGGTTCTATTGTGCAGTATAAGCCGGAAATAGGATTGTTGCTTAATGTGGATAAGGATCATAAGGAAATTGAAACGCTGATGGATGTGTTTGCCACCTTTAAACACAACAGCAAACACTTTGTGGTGAACCAGTCGCACCCATTGGCCAAATCGTTGTCGCAGGATTTGTCAAATGATTTTTCAGTGGATGAAAATTCAGGGGCCGGTTATATCGCTACCGGTTTCCGGCAGGAAGGGTTGACAATAACATTTCAAATAAACGGTGTTGATTTTTTGCTAAACCTTGTTGGCCGGCATAATATGGAAAATGCACTGGCCGCATCAGCAGTGGCCTGCCTGGCAGGTGTGGATCTGAAAAAATGTGCCGAAGCACTGCAGCATTATGAAGGTATCTATCGCCGCCACCAGGTGCTGGGGAATAAAAACGGTGTTTGGGTGATTGATGATTATGCCCATAACCCGGTGAAATGTGCAGCCGCTATTGAAGCCTGTCAGCCTATTGCACCGAAAGTGATTGCCTGGTTTCAGCCGCACGGCTATGGTCCAACGAAGTTTTTGCGGAATGATTTTGTCCAGGAACTGGCCAGGGTGTTGCGACCCGAAGATGAGATATGGATGAGTGAGATATTTTATGCAGGAGGAACGACAACCAAAGACATTTCTTCCAGTGATCTGATAAACGATCTGAAAGCGCTGAATAAACCTGCTTATTTCGTAGAAAACAGGAATGAATTGCTGGCTGCAATCCGGCCACATCTTACTGATAATTGTGTACTGCTGCTGATGGGTGCAAGAGACCCCTCTTTAGAAGAGTTTGCCCGAAAAATATGGAGTGAATTATAAACCGATAGCGGACAGTTCGGGTACATTTTCTTTTGCCACCGGCAAAAACATATACCAGCACAGGGCTATCAGCAAACCCGGTTGTGAAACGGGTTCATTATTCTTTTCAAACTTTACGGAAGCTTTTCCGTTGGCAACATTCAGTCCGCAAACCATCAGGGGTTCTTCCGGGGTGTCTTTATAGATCACCAGTTCGGCCCGGGGGTTGTTGCGGACGAAATAGTAGAAACGTTCATCATTCATATCAATGAAGGATGAATCATTTTCCTGTCCCAGTTCGCCGATCTTGATACCATATTCGCTGCGCAACACGGTTTTGTTCCGGAAAAAACCTTCCCGGCGGATCAGGAACACTCTTTTTTCACCGGCGCTTTCCACTCTTGCCGTATTGGAAAAAGGGTGGAGGGTGAGTGTCAGCAATTTTTCATCTTTGTGCCAGAGCTGAAAGATTTCGTTGCTGGAGGAGGAGCCTGCATTTTCCCAACGCATAAAAATGATTTAGTTTCGGGATGATTGACAGGGTTAAAGTAAGAAGCATTGAGCAGGATAAGAATGACTTAACCTAAAATTAATATTAACTTCATATTGGACCTGGTTTTAGTGCAAAAGAGGTGGAAAAGATGGTTGAAACTCACAAATTCAGGCCTACTTATTAAAATATACAATAATGAGTGAATTGACAGAGCAGGAAAAGAAATTTTTGGAAAGGGCAATCGAGCTCTCCGGACAGGGCATGAGCCGGGGGCATGGCGGGCCTTTTGGATGCGTGGTGGTGCTGAACGGGGAGATCATCGGCGAGGGCAGCAACCTCGTCACTTCGACCAACGACCCTACGGCCCATGCCGAAGTTGTGGCCATCCGCAATGCCTGCAGCAAACTAGGAGTCTATCAGCTCACGGATTGTGATATTTACACCAGTTGCGAACCCTGCCCCATGTGCCTCGGCGCTATTTATTGGGCAAGACCTAAAAGAGTCATCTATGCCAATACCAAAGAAGAGGCGGCGGCCATTGAGTTTGATGATAATTTTATTTATGAAGAGATAGCTGCTTCCATGCCCGACAGGAAGATACCCTTCATTCATTATCCCCATCCGAAGGCCAAAGAAATTTTTGAGCAATGGAAAAACTGGGAAGGCAAAGAAAAATATTGATGCTTATGGCAACAACATTTTCCGGATGATCATATAACTGATAACGATCAGCAGCAGCAGGATAACAATGGAGATATAAAGCCAGGGCTGCTCTTTCAGGTTCATCTTTTCCCGGCGCTTCTTTTTCTTTTCAGTTTTCTTTTTCAGGTCACGGTTCAGCATCTCCACCATATAGGCCACCTGCTCCTTATCCCTGAATTCTTTCAGGCCATCCATGGCATCATCGGCAAACTCATTTTCCAGCAGCTTTTTTTCCACTTCATGTTTTTGCTCGGCAGAAAGTTTATCCTGCAGGTACAACAAGAGTGTTTCCTGGTCAATGCCGGTGGAAAGATTGGATAGTATGTCTTTCAGGTTATCTGCCATAAAAGAAGCGGGCCGGGCCCTTCATTATTGTTCTTTCAGTTTTTTTTCAATCAATATTTTCAGGTTTCGTTTGCCGTTCTGGATATAACTTTTCACCTGCAGCATCGTATAGCCTGTTTCTTCGGTTATCTCCTGGTAACTTTTCTTTTGCAGGTAAAACAAAGTTACACATTGCTCTTGCTCCCGGTTCAGCTCTTTTATTGCCGCTTCCATCAGGTTCAGTGTATGGTCGTTTTGCAGCAAAGCCTGCCGGTCTGTTTCTTCGCCGGGTGTGGCGGCAAGTCTTTCAGTTAGTTCAACCGGCATCTTTCCCTGGCGGTCACGCAGCTTCATCAGGCAGTGGTTCTTGGCCACCATATACAACCAGGATTTAAAATACTCCACTTTGTATTTGTGCAGTTCCTGAATCACTTTCAGAAAAACCTGCTGCACACTGTCTTTTGCTTCTTCTTCATCCTTCAGGTATTTCATGCACACACCCAGCAGCAGCAACGTGTAGCGTTGCAGCAACAGGCCCAGCCATTCGTTGTCATGGTCAGCATAAAATTTTTCCAATAGCTGCTGGTCGGTGATATGTGAATATTTGTCGCCGTTCACAAGCGGAAAATAGTTATTTTCTTTGGTTAGATGCCTGGTCAGGGTTGCCAGTCTTTATTTCCTTAGATGCAGACAACCAAAGAATTCACATCATCCTGCACAGGTATTCATTATTTTCGGCAAAAGAAAATCTATGGAATTTGCAAGGGTAGTGGTGCCGGCAGCGCCGGTGCGCCGAAAACCCAACCACCGCCGGGAGATGGTGAACCAGTTGTTGTTTGGAGAGGCCGTGCAGGTGTTGCGGGAAAAAGGAAACCTTTGGGTGAAAGTGAGAAGCCTGCATGATGGCTATGAAGGCTGGATGACGAGAACCCTGTTGCAGGAAGTTGATGAAACTGATGCTAATACAAAAGTGGATCATATTACATCAGCATTACTCGGGTCTGCCATAATAAATGATATACCCACAAATATTCCTCTCGGCTCTTTCCTGCCGCATTTTGAAAATGGGACGGGAAGAATAGGAAGTATCGCATACAGTTTCACTGGTACCGTTACAAACAGGAAGGAACAGCAGGCTTCAGGATCACTCGCAGAAACACTGGCTCGTCAATGGCTGAATGCACCTTATCTCTGGGGCGGAAGAACGATATTAGGAGTGGATTGCAGCGGTTTTGTGCAGGTGAATTATAAACTCATGGGCATTGACCTGCCCCGTGATGCCTGGCAGCAGGCACAGGAAGGCGAACCGGTAAAGAAATTAAAAGATGCACAAAAAGGCGACCTTGCTTTCTTTGATGATAAAGATGAGATAGTGCATGTCGGCATCCTGCTCAGCCCCGATACCATCATTCATGCTTCCGGCAAAGTGCGGATTGACAGCATTGATAAAAAAGGTATCATCAACAGTGATACAGGGAAGCGGACACATGATCTGAGGGCGGTGAGGCGGGTGATCTGAAACAGCATTTTACATTTACACTTTTTTCTTGTAAAAATGAGAAAGGCCGCAGATCAAACTGCGGCCTTAATACATATATCATCAACAGTTCATTTTTTATTTCAGACTTATTTTTCTCTGCTAATCAGTCTTTATAAATTTTTCAGATATTTTTTCAGTGGTTGTTTCCATTCTGAGCATGTAAAGGCCATTTGCCAAACTATAGGCAGGGATTGAAATATTGTTTATTCCATTATTTATACGGTGCTGTTGCAGGTAAACATTTTTTCCTGAAACATCTGTTATTATGATACTGGCAATATCTTCTTTTTTGGCATTGACAATAATTTCCAATGTATGCCTTACCGGGTTGGGCGCCAGTTTTATACTCAGATGGCTATTGACACGGACTGTAGCAATATTTGTATAAATAACTTTCCCGTTAAATTCTGTCGCTTTGATCCGGTAAAAATTATTTCCTGTTACATAATCGGGATGTGTGTACTGGTATGTTCTTTCAGTAGAAACATGTGCGGGGTTTACATGACCGATAGTAGTGAACCGGGCACCGTCTTTGCTGTGCTGCACTTCATAAATGGATACATCGAGGTCTTCGTATGCCTTCCATTCAAGTGATACAGTGCTGTTTCTTAATCTTGCACTTAATGATCCGAGCTTTGTCGGCAGCGGGTTCATATTATTGTCTAACAATA
>CAYTGN010000045.1:0-8758 GCA_964437415.1 uncultured Chitinophaga sp.
AGGCTTTTTTGTTTTTTCAGATCGCTGACCAGTGTGCTGAGGGCTTTCACTTCTTCTTCATTACGGTAATGCCAGGTTGTATCCACCCTGTTGGTTTGCCGGCCGTTTATGGTTTCAGTGACATAGGTCAGGCTGTAATGCCGGTTTCCTTTTCCAAATTTCTTCAGAATCTGTTTTGCTTCGGTCAGCATAGGCTCAATATACTGGAGGTAAGAACGGGGATCGCTCCGCACCCGGTTGATTTCATAGATCATTTCTCTTTCTTCCGGTTTCATGTACAGGCAGTTCTTTGCTGTATTGAAAGAATCTATGAGTTGTGCATAACCTGAAGTGGCAAGCAGGAAAAACAGTACGGTCAGTATTTTGCTCATGTATGGCGGCTAAGAGCTCTAAACTACAAAGCGAACTCTTAATAAAAAGTTAGATAGTGTTATTGACAAACATACCCGCCATCAGCGCTGACCAGGCTCCCGGTCATGAAAGAACTTTCATCAGAAAGCAGAAAAGCAACAACTGATGCGATCTCTTGTGGTTGGGCAATGCGGCCGAGGGGTTGCACGGTATTTAGCCCGGCATACACATCTTCTTCTTTTACCGTACTGATTTTTGCATAATGTGAAACGGCCTTGTGCAAAAGAGGTGTATCCACCGTGCCGGGACAAATGCAGTTGACACGGATATTGAATTTTGCATAATCAATGGCGGTGCTTTTGGTCAATTGACCGATTGCCCCTTTCGTCATTCCATAAGCCGAACTGCTGGCCTTGCCCACAATAGCCTGGTCGGAGCCCATCAGGACGATTGAACCGCCCTGCTGTTGTTTCATCAGCGGCAGTACTGCCTGGAGAATACAATACACACCAAGAATATTAATAGCAACAAGATTGTCCAACTGTTCATCGCTTGTTTCTTCGATGCTGGCAAAAAGATGGATGCCGGCATTGGCAAACAGCATGTCTATCCTGTTTTCTTTGGCTGCCACCTGTTGAACCGCATCACGGATGGCTTTGCGGTCCCTCATGTCGCATTGAATAAAATGACCGGATGAATTTTCTGAAGCAGCTATAATATCGAGATTGTAAACAACCGCTCCTTTGCTGCTTAGCAGTTCACAGGTGGCAGCGCCAATGCCGGTGCTGGCGCCGGTGATGATAACGACTTTATTGTTCCATTCCATATTTCCGGGCTTGTTTAAGCTGAAAGATATTCCATTCAGCGAACAAACTAAGGAACTTCCCTTATATTCTGAGTTGACGTTTGCGAAGCGTTTCTGAAGAGTAAACAATTAAAAAAAGGCCGGTTAAAATAACCAGCCCTTTTCCGAAACCTGACGGTTCCAGTTATAGAGACCGTCCTGTATAGCCCTGGCTATTGCTGAAGAGTGATTTCCCCAACATTGGTTGTCTCTCCTTCTTTTACCTCAATATTTTCCACCACAACAGTTTTGTAAGGTGCTTTTGCTTTTACCACCACCTTGTAGATACCAGGCGCCACATTCGCTATGAAAATGCCGTTGATAACATCTGCCTTAGAAGAATCTTTGTCTTTTATAATCCACACTGCTACAACCTGATCGGCCGGTGTTACTCTACCGCTAACGGATGACAAAGATGTTGTGGTGAGGGCAAACAACGTGAGAGCAAAGCAAAGAAACAGCGCAGTTGTAATTTTTTTTCTTTTCATAGCTCATGTTTTTAAGGGTTAAAATTGGGGTTATTATAAAATATCAACTCATATGCCACATGTAATTTTTGTGGAAAACCTGTTTGCCCGGCTCCCTGCTATTAAAACAGCCTTTGCGGAAACAAAAAGCTCTCTGGCAGCAGTTTATTTTATGGTGCATATTTTTTAAATGTTTCCTGGTTCTTATATGCTTTTCACTGAAAACTTTTCGGCTATAGATTACAGGAGTTATTTACTTTAAGCTTCCTTTCAGAAGAAATTAATGTCGTTTTAATCTCAATTTCATACCATGTGCATTTTAGATTGCAGGGCTGCATCCATTATGGCACTGTCTTTGAAAAACATCCTTAAACCGCTATTATGAAATCCCCGGCAATGATCCTGGCAGGGATGTTCTTTTTCTTTGTCCCTGTTTGTGCACAACAGTATGCCTCTGCAGGCAGAATCAAGCCATCGGCAGTTGCACATGATGTGGTAAAGCAACAGGCAATTCAACAGTTCATGTCTCAGCAAATCCCGCAGACCAACGGGTTATCAAAAGCAGAGCTCCGCAAACAGAAAAAAATTGAAAGAAAGAAAAGAAAACGGGAGGCCATGCTTAACAGGAAGCTGCAGACGCTGGTGCTGAGGATGACGGGTGGGTATGTGTATTTTTCGGTGCTGTAACGAAAATTTTCATCTGTAACGTTTTTTCAGTAGTGCTTCATGCTGGTTTTCTCGCAGCGACGCAGCAAAACATGATTCAATTTCTGGCAAACTGACCGCAGCGATCGTTGAGAGGAATCAAACCGGTTAGCTATCGGTCTGGCACTACAAGTCAGCCAAACAATCCCTCCAAAACCGCCTAAAAGCCGTACCTTCGCCCCCTCGAAAAATTGAGGTATCAGTTAATGAAGAACATCCGCAATTTCTGCATCATCGCACATATTGACCACGGCAAATCCACCCTGGCCGACAGACTTTTACAAAGTACCGGCACCATCAGCGACCGCGACATGATGGACCAGGTTCTGGATGATATGGACCTGGAAAGGGAAAAAGGCATCACTATCAAGAGCCATGCTATCCAGATCAATTACAAACACACCGACGGGCAGGAGTATGTCCTGAACCTGATTGATACCCCCGGTCACGTTGATTTCAGTTATGAAGTGAGCAGGGCACTGGCCGCCTGTGAGGGCTGCCTGCTGCTGGTGGATGCCACACAGGGTATACAGGCACAAACCATTTCCAATCTCTACCTCGCTATTGATAATGACCTTGAGATCATTCCTGTCATCAACAAGATTGATATGGACGGGGCGATGATCGAGGAAGTGGAAGACCAGATCGTTGACCTGATCGGTTGCAAAAGGGAAGATATTCTTCATGCCAGCGGTCGCACCGGCCTGGGAGTAGAGGCAATTTTAGATGCTATTGTAAACAGGATACCGGCGCCGGTGGGTAAACCCGATGCGCCGTTGCAGGCATTGATTTTCGACAGCATGTTCAATTCTTTCCGCGGTATCATAGTTTATTTCCGGGTGAGGAATGGTTCGATAAAGAAAGGAGATAAAGTAAAATTTGTTTCCACTGACCAGGAATACGAGGCAGATGAAGTGGGCATTTTGAAATTAAAAATGACGGAGAAGAAAGAAGTGCTCTGTGGCGATGTGGGCTACCTGATCACCGGCATCAAGAATGCGAAGGAAGTTAAAGTCGGGGATACGATTACCCTGGCGGCCAACCCGACACAGGAGATCATCAAAGGTTTCCAGGAAGTGAAGCCAATGGTATTTGCAGGCATTTTCCCGGTCAATACAGAAGACTTTGAAGAACTGCGTGACTGTATGGACAAATTGCAGTTAAATGATGCATCGCTTACCTATGAATTAGAAACATCACAGGCCCTTGGTTTTGGTTTCCGTTGCGGCTTTCTTGGGTTGCTGCATATGGAGATCATCCAGGAACGATTGGAAAGAGAGTTTAACCAAACGGTTATCACTACGGTTCCCAACGTTAGCTTCGTTGCTTACACCACAAAAGGCGAAAAGATAATCGTTAATAATCCTACCGAGTTTCCCGACCCGGTGAAGACGGATTATATAGATGAACCCTTTATCAAAGCACAGATCATTACCAAGCCGGAGTATATCGGTAACATCATGACACTATGCCTGGGTAAACGGGGTATCCTGATGAACCAAAGCTACCTGACCACGACAAGGGTGGAACTCATCTTTGAAATGCCGCTTACCGAGATCGTATTTGATTTCTACGATAAATTAAAATCACAAACAAGAGGCTATGCCTCTTTTGATTATCATCCCATCGGCTACAGGGAAGCGGATATTGTGAAGATGGACATCCTGCTGAACAATGACAAAGTGGATGCCCTTTCTGCATTGATCCACCGCAGCCGTGCACAGGAGTTTGGAAGAAAGCTTTGTGAAAAGCTGAAAGAGCTGTTGCCCCGCCAGCAATTCCAGATTGCCATTCAGGCCGCCATCGGCGCCAAAGTGGTGGCAAGAGAAAACATTTCGGCGATGCGGAAAGATGTTACGGCCAAATGTTATGGCGGCGACATCAGCCGTAAGCGTAAACTGCTGGAAAAACAGAAAGAGGGTAAAAAGCGGATGCGGCAGATTGGTAATGTAGAAGTCCCGCAGGAGGCATTTCTCGCCGTGTTGAAGCTGGATGATTGATAAGCCCCGCTGGTATTTACATACTATCTGCTTCAGATTTTCGTTTATCAGTTGATTAATGTGACTAAGAATTATTCCATACGAATTTTTATTGCCAGTTGTTTCCACTGGCTGTTGTTTATTGCCTTTCTGAATACGGTGATTGATGCGCCTAATAATATCCCCAATGCTGGGTTCAACGAAATGGAAAGCATTTATGAGTGGGTGGCAGAAGACCTGATGGATATTGAAAATGCTGTGCCGGAACAGGAAGATGCTGACCATGACCAGCGGATTCAGAAAAAATCAGTTGACTGGATTGTTGTCTTTTCTCCGTTCTTGCTGCAGGAACAACCGATTACTGCCTCTTATATTTTTTCTTTTGCCAACAGTTTTTATTTCAATCCTGTATTTGACATACATACTCCTCCTCCGGAATACTTAGCCTGATCTTTCTCCCTCACTATTATCCTGTTCAGTAATGTACAGGCATTTTTCATTTCATACAAACCCTTTTATGAAAAGTATTCTATTTACTACTCTATGTATTTTTTTCCTGCAAACTTTTGCTGAAGCACAGATCAGCGACAGCACCAGGACGATCAATAAAGCAAAAGACAGCCTCACCATTGCGCAAACCGAAGAGAAAAAGGGCCGTCCCAAAGTGCTTCATGCCGAGCCTCTTTATATTGACCTGATCCGCGACCTTGGCGCCAGGAAAGGCGAACGGGAATGGAATCTTGGGTTAGGTATGACAGATAACCTGAAATTTGATGAGATCGGCTTGCTGGTGGAATATGAATTTGCACCCATTGACCGGCTCGGGCTGGAAGTGGAACTGCCGTTTACTTTTTATAACCCTCAAAATGGCACTCATGCCGACAGCATTCCGTCTTCACGGCTTGAAAGCCTGAAACTGGCCGGACAGTGGTCCTTTTTTGTTTCAGAAAAGCATAAGACCACCCTGGCACTGGGTTACATTCATGAATTTACGATTACACCATTCAGGGATTTTGGAAAACCTGTTTTTAACGGCAATGTTTTCAACCCCTTTTTTATTGCGGCGAAAAGATGGGGGCAAAATTTTCATACACTGATCTATACGGGCCCAAGGATCGAAAGCATCCGCGGACATATAACGAAGTTTATATATGATATCAATACCAACTTTCACTATATGATACCCGGCACCCGGAATTTTATCGGGGTGGAACTGAACAAGAATATTTTGCACAGTGACTTTGATATGGTGATCAGGCCTCAAATGCGACTGGGCATTACTGAAAACCTTTTAATAGGAATTGTAGGAGGCATACCGGTGAAAAGAGAAAACCAACGGTTCAGTGTTTTTTCACGACTGATATGGGAACCGTGGGATAAAAAGAAGAAGCATTGATGAAAATAGCTGGTCTGAAAAGACCAGCTATTAATTTAATTATCATAGTTCAGCGGTATCCGCTGGTTATTGCGTTGTTTGTTTTTGTCAGACTGATCCTCCAGTTTCTTTTCATCCTTTTTGCCCTTGTTGTCAAGGATCGGGTTGTCAACCGGGGCTTCGCCGTCTTTCAGTTTAAAAGTAAACACCTTATCAATATGCACCCATTTGCCATTTTCCCATTTATAACCTTCATTGTCACCGTCTGGCACGAAGGTCCAGGGCAATTCGGGCTGGTTGGTTTCTGAAATAAGATGATCTACTAATATCATATCCAGGTCTGCAATGTAATTGGCCAGCACCCTTGCATCTTTTTTATATTCCATGCTCAGTCTGAACCTGGGAGGTTTGGGCACACTGTCAAGCTGGTAAGTGAAGAAAGGACCGCCAAACAAGGGCTCATTTTTCTCATTGAAATGCAGCACTTCCACCCATTTTTTATTGCTCATAACACCGAAGTGGTCTATACCAAATAAGGTATAATAGTTCTTTCCGCGGTTCTGTGTCTTATAAATATTATAATAGACAGCGCCGATCCAGTTTGTATGTGTCCTTACAGAGTCCAGCGGATTTTCAGTGAATTCGGAAACATCCCTTAAGGGAAAAAGCTTCAATGAGCCGTCTCTTGTCTTCATTTGTATGGCGCCCTTTTGTCTTGACCAGTAGTCATCAAACTGAAGGTTCCAGGTGAAAATGCGGAAACTTGTATCCGGCGCATAGAGCTTAGAAATTCCAAAAACAGAATCAAAGGGGTAATAGAATGAATTTTTTACCTGCAGGGCCCTTACCAGCACACGGGTAAAAATGCTGTCAGAATACATACGGTCTTCGGGCAGGCTGTCGGTGATCATATATTGTGCCCATTCCCGCAGCGAGTCTTCTTTTTCTTTTAGCTTTTTCCTGTCGGCAGGGCCAATCGTTTGTGCTGTTACCGAGGTGGCAAGTAAAAGAATGCTACCGATGAGGAAAAATGATTTGATCGTTGCTGTCTTCACAGAAATTGCGATTTAATTGAATGCGCAAATTTACGGCTTATTCCAGATGCTGCCCTGCTTATCCGGGTTGCATCAAAAAAGTATAACAGGCAACCGGCAAGCCCCTAACGGCAAAACGGGAGTAAAATTTTATGGCAGTTTATAAAGCTTTTGCAAAATCGGCCAGCGAATCAAAAGAGAGGTCAATATCAGGGTGGGGAAGCGGCTGATCCGGGTTGGTGCTGCGGATAAATATGGTGTGAATACCAGCGTTGCGGCCAAAAAGCATATCACTGGGTTTATTGCCTGCCACAATAGCCTTGTTCATATCAATGTCCGGGAAAAAATGTTTTGCATGAAAGGCCATGCCGGGATTGGGCTTGCGGTCGGGATGTTTGTTATCCGTGCTGCTGCAGTAATATATCTTATCAATGCGGCCACCGGCTTTGTCAATCTCATCCTGCATGTAACGATGAATATCCAGCAGGTCTTTTTCCTTCATTAATCCCCGGCCCACACCCCGCTGGTTGCTGACGATAATGATGCGGCCGAATTTTTTATTAAAAACTTTAAATGACTCTTTTACCCCGTCGTAAAAAATAAATTCACCAGGGTTCAAGATATAATCGTCTTTCTTTTCATGATTGATGACACCGTCCCTGTCCAAAAACAAAGTCCAGCTTTGGTCGATATTTTCCAGTTGTAGTGGCGGTGGCTGCAATTCAACCTGTGCCCGGTTATAATCTTCAGGGATCCCTATGTCAATAAAATATTCATCCTGCACCTGCCCATATATCCGCCGTTGCATGAAAAATTTTTCCAGGTAATCTTTTTCAAATGAAAACTTTCCGGGAAGTTCTTCATCCAGGAATTTAGGAACATTCAATATATAAAAACCACCATTGATATTTCCCTTTTCATAAAATGCTTTTTCTTTAAAGCTGCTGACTAATTGTTCTTCATTCAACTCCACCACGCCATAGCGGTCAAAATTCTTCATGGGCTTCAGCAGCAGGGAACATTCTGCATTATGGTGCAGATGGAAAGTAGCAGCTTTTGAAAGGTCAGCTTTAAACAATGTATCGCCGTTGGCAATCACAACTTCCTTTTCAGTGGCTTTGCTACAGGCCAGTTGAATGGCGCCGCCGGTGCCCAAAGGGTCGTCTTCAAGCACACATTCATAGCGCAGCGTCTGAAACTGGTCACGGAGATAATTTTCAATGATTTCATGCTTATAGCCCAGTGAAAAAATAAATTTCTCAACCCCCTGGCTTCGGAGATAGTTGATGACATGAAATAAAAAAGGTCTCCCGGCTACAGGGGCCATGCACTTGGGCACACCGGGAACGGCATCACGGAGTCTTGTGCCCAATCCCCCAGCGAGAATGATAGCTTCCTTTATCATCAGGAATTGAAAATTTTTTCTTCCACCAACTGGCAAATGATATGACCTGTCATGATATGGCTTTCCTGGATCCGCGGTGTGTCCGTGGAGGGAATATTGATGAGCAGGTCGCTGCTGTCTTTCATTTTGCCACCGCTTTTTCCTGTAAACCCGATGGTGATCATCTTCTTCTCCCTGGCTTTTTCAAAAGCTTTGATGATATTGGCTGAATTACCAGAAGTGGAAAGCCCCACCAGCACATCGCCTTGTTTGCCGATGCCATCAATCAGTCTTGAATAGATCACCTCAAAACTGTAATCATTGGCCACTGCGGTCAGGTAAGAAGTGTTGCAGTGCAGGGCTTCGGCAGGCAAAGCCTTCCGGTCGGTATAAAAGCGACCGGAAAATTCCGCCGCCAGGTGTTGTGCATCGGCAGCGCTGCCACCATTGCCACAGAAGTAAACGCTGTTGCCGTTTTTAAAAGCTTCTGTAATGGTGTTTACTGCTTTGTCAATAACGGCAATCAATTCTTCACTTTGCAACACCTGTTGTTTTGTTTCAACCGATGCCCGGATAATGCTTTTGATTTTATCACTCATAATGCACAAAGATCATTTTA
>CAYTGN010000046.1:0-6288 GCA_964437415.1 uncultured Chitinophaga sp.
GGTGTTGCAGTGGTTGCAGGCTGCTGCGCTGAATGAACGACGACATTTAATCAAAGATAGGAGGAAATCATTTGCTATGGCAGCGACAGGTAATGCTGCCCGTCTGCATAATCCCTGCCCAGCGCATCAATGATGGTTTGTAGGTGTTTTTCATTATCGAGAAAATCTGCATTGCCGGCATCCACAAACAGCGTCTTGATATTATGCTGTTTGATATAATGTGTATAGGTCTCCTGCAGGTTAAAGAGATATTCGTCAGGGATATTCTGCTCGTAAGAACGGTTTCTTTTTTTGATATTGTCCTGCAACTTATTCACCGGGGCATGGAGATAAATAAGAATGTCGGGCTGCACCAGTTGCTGGTGAATGATATCAAACAGCCGCTGGTATAAACGGAATTCATCATCGGGCAGCGTTACTTTGGCAAACAGCAGGCATTTTGTAAACAGGTAGTCAGAAATGGTGACACTCTGAAAAAGGTCTTTCTGCTGCAGCAGGTCTTTCAGTTGCTTGAACCGCTCGGCCATAAAGAATAATTCCAGCGGGAAAGCATATTGCTGCGGGTTTTCATAAAACTTGGGCAGAAAGGGATTGTCGGCAAACTGTTCCAGTATCAGCCTTGCATTATAATGTTTGGATAATAGATGAGCCAGGGTGGTTTTCCCAGCACCGATATTTCCTTCTATTGTGATGAAGTGATAGTTCATGAATTTCTCTCAGCGGCTCTCTGTGGCCCACAGGTCGCAAAATAATTGAAATGATGGTTTGCTGCCGGACAACAGAACATCTTGTGGATAAATCAGGAAAGTTTTTTTACGGCAAGTTCATCAGCACATTCAGCCAGCAATGCAGCTACGGATCTTTTCAGCACAGGATGCATGGCATCTGCTGCGATTTCCGCTAATGGCAGCAGGGCAAAACGCCTGTTCTGCATTTCCGGATGCGGCAGTTTCAGCAACGGGTAATTATGCACTTCTTCATTGAACAATAAAATATCTATGTCTATCAAACGGGGGCCATATTTTTCCTGCCTCATCCTTCCCATCATTTTTTCCACTTTCAGGATACGGCGTATCAGTTGCCTTGCATTCAGTTTTGTGGACAGTTCAATGGCCTGGTTCAGAAATGCCGGCTGTTCGGTATTGCCCCATGCCGCCGTTTCATACAAGGAGGAAATTTTTTTAACATGTCCGCAATGCTGCCCGATAAGCTCTACAGCTTTGGCAAGGTTGGCATTCCGCTCTCCCATGTTGCCGCCCGTAAGTAAAAATGCCTTATTCATGATTCTGTATGCGCAAAGGGCTCAAATATCTTTATTTTTGGCATTCATCAATCTTTTCATTTATGCGGGGTTTTTTCAAAATATTTTTTGCATCCCTTTTGGCGCTGATCGTTTTCACCTTGCTGTTATTCTTTTTCCTGGTGGCAATCGTTGGCGGGTTGGCCTCCAAAGAAAAAACCAGGGTATTGACGAATTCGGTGCTGGTGTTGGATCTGGGGCAGCAATACCGGGAACAATTGCAGGAAAACCCGCTGACCATTCTCAGTGGCGACCAGGAAAAGGATATTCCCGGCCTGTATGATGTTATACGGTTACTGCAAAAAGCAAAGACCGACAAACATATCACCGGTATCTATATCAAAGGAGGCGCAAGTCCAAATGGGTTTGCTGCAAGCGAAGAAATCAGGAATGCTTTGCTGGATTTTAAAAAAAGCGGCAAATTCATCATTGCACATGCGGATGTCATCACCCAGCGAACCTATGCCGTGGCCAATGTGGCCGATAAGATATACCTCGGCCCGCAGGGTTATTTTGACTGGTCGGGATATAATGTGGAATATCTTTTTCTCAAAGGGACATTGGATAAATTAGATATTCAGCCACAGGTATTTTATGCAGGTAAATTCAAAAGCGCTACTGAGCCACTGCGCAGCGACCGTATGTCAGAAGAAAACCGCCTTCAAACATCTGTATGGCTGAACGATCTTTATAACCAGTTGCTGGAGCAAACAGCATCGGCAAGAGGTCTCGACACAGCCATCCTTCGCAGGCTTGCTGTCGAAGGCAGCATCCGCACAGCGTCAGATGCGCTGGAAAATAAATTTGTAGATGGCCTTTTGTATGATGATGAAGTGAAAGATGAAATAAAAGAAAGGTTGGGCGTTGACAAATATGAACGCATCAATTTTATCAGCATCAATGCTTACAGGGCTGCTGTGAATTATATGCGGGGTGGCGGCGAAAAAATTGCGGTCATTTATGCCGAAGGCGATATTGTGGATGGCAAAGGTGAACAGGGAGTGATCGGTGGCGACAGCTACCGTAATCTTATCCGCAAAGCACGGCTCGACCGTTCGGTAAAAGCCATTGTGCTGCGCATTAATTCCGGAGGTGGCAGCGCCATGGCCAGTGAAAATATGCTGCGGGAGCTTTCATTGGCAAAAGAAGAAAAACCGGTGATCGTCAGTTTTGGTGATGTAGCTGCTTCGGGGGGCTATTATATGGCAGTGGCGGCTGACAGTATTTTTGCTATGCCCGGAACTATTACCGGTTCCATTGGTGTGTTTGGCATCATTCCCAACATGCAGGGTTTTTTCAAAAACAAACTGGGGGTGACCTTTGACGGGGTGAAGACAGCGCCTTATGCAGACGCACCCTCCATCACCCGGCCCATGAATGAGAATGAAAAAAGAATGTTGCAGGCGGAGATCGAAAATATTTATAGTTTATTCAAAAAGAGAGTGGCGGAAGGAAGAGGAAAAGACACCGCATTTGTAGAAAGTATCGCACAGGGCCGTGTGTGGACGGGGCAGCGGGCCATTGATATCGGTTTGATTGACCGTTTCGGTGGCATTGATGATGCGGTGAAAGCAGCGGCTGCCAAAGCCGGGCTCACTAATTATTATGTAAGAGAATATCCTGAAACCGAAAACCTGTTTGACCAGATATTTGGCAAATCAAGCCCGGTGAATTATAACGATAAGTTGAGACAGGAACTGGGAGAGGAGCAATACAAAATATTCCGGGAAATGCGCAGGGTGCAGCAGTTGAGTAATACGGTGCAGGCTCGTCTGCCTTTTGAGTTTTTTATTCAGTAAGGTATTAGTCTGAAGGTGGTAACCTTAATAAACCCTTATATAAGCTCTGTAAAAAATAGTTCACCTACATTTGTCGCATAACCATTCACATGTCCAAGCCATATAGCCAGACAAAAGCACTTTGGGCCATCACCAAAGCCAGTTTCAAAGCTATTTTCAACCAGCCCATTGCCATTTTTTTCAGCTTGCTGTTTCCCATCATCTTCATTCTCATTTTCGGGGCGTTTGGCAGTGGCGGCAGCCCGGTTTACAGGATCGCATTGGAAGAAGGAACGGACACGGCAGGGAATAAATTTTTACAGAAGATCATCAGCAGTCCGCTGGTGCGGCTGGTTTCTTTTCCTGACACAATAGCCCGCAACAAGGAATTGCAAAAGGGAAGGATAACAGGCATATTGCATATTGATGTGCAGCAGGATTCAGCGGGGAGAAAATATTATGAAGCAGGTCTTCGCTCCACCACAGCCAGCGCCAACAATATTGGCGCCTTCAGCCAGATATTACAATACATGAAACTGGAATTTGAAGTGGAAGAATCGGGAAAGAAAGAGGAATTAGTGAAAATTGCAGCGCCGCAGATCACTGAAGTAAGAAAATATCGGCAGATAGATTTTGTATTGCCCGGCCAGGTCGGTTTTTCCATTCTCTTTTCCACGCTGTTTGGGATTGCATTCACCTTTTTTGGTTTGCGGGAACAGTTGGTGCTGAAACGTTTTTATGCATCGCCGGTCAACCGAATTCATATTTTGCTGGGGATTGGCATGAGCCGCCTGTTTTTTCAGCTTATCAATGTGGTGGTACTCGTATTGTTTGGCTATTTCTTTCTGAACTTCACCCTGCAACATGGAGTGAGAACAGTGATTGATCTCACCCTGATGTCGGTGGTATTGCTTTTCCTGCTGATGGGGGTGGGGCTCATCTTCAGCAGCGTGGTCAAAACGGATACGGCGCTGCCCCTGCTTATCAACCTTTTTGGTTTCCCGCAAATGCTTTTGTCCGGCACGTTTTTTTCTGTTGAAGTTTTTCCCAAATGGCTGCAGCCAATCTGCAATGCCTTGCCGCTGACACAATTCAACAATGCTGTTCGTAAAATATCATTTGAAGGGCAAAGCATTCTTGAATGCTGGCGGGAGATCGGTATCCTCGGCATCTGGATGGTCATCACCTATATCATCCTGGTGAGAGTGATAAAATGGCAATGATAAAGTTTCAAAATCAGCTTTTAAAAAATTCGATTTGAAGATCATTAAACTTGCACTCATCAGTTTTGTGTTCCTGTTCCTGCTGGTCACAGGAATTTCTCTGTTCATTCCTTCGCAGGTACGCATCTCAAGGGCATTAGAGTTAAATACAGCAGCAGAAAATGTGATGGGGCAGATCGGCAACCCGGCCAACTGGAAGAACTGGTTTCCCGGAATAGACACGGCGATGTTGTTTTATGAGAACGGGCAGCTAAAAGGAGTGGTGCTGAACCAAAGCAGCAACCGCTTGTTACTGCTGAAGGAAGTGAAAGACACAGCGGTTGCTGCAGAGTATATTGGTATCAAACAAAAAAAAGTGCTTACGGGCTGGAATGTTTTCAGCGAGGGCGGAATGGGTTCCGTCACCGTTCAGTGGTATATGGACTTTTCACTCCGCTGGTATCCCTGGGAAAAGTTTTCCAGCATTCTTTTTGAAAAGCAATATGGTCCGCAGATGGAGGAGGGGCTGGCCCGCCTGAAAAAAATTCTTGAAAATAATTGACAGGCGGTTGCTGTATGGCGGCTGATTGGCTTAATTTCAGAAACTTATTTTGTAACTTAAATCTATGAATATGAAATCAGTTTTGTTATTAGTAGCGCTGTTCACCGTAGTTACGGCTTTTGGCCAGCGCAAAAGCCCGCATGATACAGTTAGCAATGGTAAAGCCACGGTCACTTACGGACGCCCCTATAAAAAAGACAGGGTTGTTTTTGGCGGGCTGGAAAAATTTGGTAAAGTGTGGCGGGTCGGCGCCGATGAAGCCACCACCATCAGTTTCAAAAGCGATGTAAAATTTGCCGGCGCTGCCGTAAAAGCAGGCACCTACACGTTGTTTGCCATACCGGAGGAAAAAGAATGGACCATCATCCTCAACAGTGTGCTGGGGCAGTGGGGCGCCTACAGTTATGAAAAGAACAAGGAAAGTGATGTGGCCAAAGTGAAAGTGGCGTCGAAAAAATTAGATAAAGTGGTGGAGCAGCTCACCATCCGTTTTGGCAGCGACAATTCCCTGATCATCGAGTGGGACCAGACACAGGTGACTGTGCCGATGAGTTTCTAAAAACGTATGATGGAAAAAATGGGAACGGGTTGCAGATGGCAGCCCGTTTTTTATTTTTAGTGCGATGAAAACCAACCCGGCTTGTAAAGCGTTGTTTGATCGCCTGCTGGCAAACGGCAAAACAGGAAAGCAGGCATTGATAGCGGTGTGTAACAAACTTTTAAAACAGGTATTTGCGGTGGTAAAAAACAACAGCCTGTATCAGCCAAATTATTGTTCAGCTAAACCATAAAAAAGTAGCTTTTTGCTTGGTTTTTACACAGTTCATGTTGTGTGCAGTTATTTATCATATCCGTTCATTTCTGTTTTTAACCATGTCGTAAACTAAAACTCCGTAAGCGTTAGCATAATCCGATAGTTTAGAGTCTGCGGTAATTAAAAGCTTACATTCTTTTGAATATTCGAGAAGTAATGAATCTGTCAATCCGAGGTCAAAAAAACAGTCACTCTCAGTAGCCTTTAAAGATGAAATGTACTTTTCTGATGTAGATTTTATTGTGCCAGTAATATGAAGGAGGTATTCGTATTTGTGGCTACCACTAAAGCCATTTAACAAATTGTCAACCTCTGTCCACACATTAGGAAGAACAATTAATTTGTCTATACTTTCAATAATTGTCACCAAGTCATAATAATCCTGTTGCTGATAAATTGAAGTCCTATTGTGTTTACCTATAAGATTTATGTCTACTAGCCCGACTAGCAAAATTGTTAGAGCATTAGCATCTATCAAAATCATTCTTTATTATTATAAATATAAAATCCTATAAAATCTCCTTCCGAGTCAATTTTAACCTTCTTATACATCCGATGATATTGAAAACCTGGTGCCAATGTAAGCTCCCCCAAAGTTCGGCCAATCAGTTTAGAGTTAACATGAATGATAT
>CAYTGN010000047.1:0-6164 GCA_964437415.1 uncultured Chitinophaga sp.
TACTTACTTCACCAATATTATCCAGCAGGCTGGTGTAGCCATTGCTCGGAGCAATAAAGCGGCTGATGAGCAGGTCTTTTACCCTTTTGTTATACCAGTTGAACGTAAGCGTCATCCTGTTATTGAATAACGCCATATCTGTTCCTATCTCAATTTCTTTTTGCACTTCCGGTTTCACATTCTCATTGGCCAGTTCGCCCGGCGACATTAAAGAAGTGCGACCTACCAGCGGTGACGCATTATACACATTGAAACGGGAATAAGCGCCGATACCGGTCAGGTTACCGCTTTCACCATAAGCTGCACGGATCTTCATAAAATTGATCACCTTGTCAAGCCCGGCTTTTTCCCAAAATGATTCATCACTGATGACATAACTGCCGCTAAGCTTATAATACAACTGGTTTCTTTCTTCTTCACCGAAAACGGATGAACCATCCAGTCGTGCAGCACCGGTCAGGAAGAAGCGGTTGCGGAATTTAAAATTCTGTTGCAGGTAAGCTCCTGATATGGATATTTCAGAACGCTGATCCACACCCGGCAATACTGTGCTGGCACCTGACACTGTACTTACAAACGGCGCAAGGCCTCTTCCCTGCAGCACAGAGAAGTTTCCTTTTTCATATTGCATGGAATAGCCAAGCTGTGTTGTTGAAGCAAGGTCTTTGGTAATATTCTTGTTCAGCGTGGCATTGATCTCATGATTGATAAGGAACTGCTGGTTGTTACCGGTGCTGGCATAACCATTCAGGGTGGGGTCAAGCGTCAGGCCACCGCCCCAGAAATCAGGGCTTGCATTGTAGGTGTAAGGCGGAATATAAGTCGTTCCCACCTGCGCCACATTATCAATGCCCATTGTATAATCAAGAGTAAAATCTTTGAAGGGTTTCATTTTGAGACCCAGACCTGCGATAACACGGTTGGTTTCCTGGCGCTGATCAAAATCTTCAATAATGCTTACCGGGTTGATACGGCCCCTCTCACCTACCGCCAGCAGGTTGCCGTTCGGGTCACGGGCAAAGATGTTGTGAAAATTACCAATGATGGTCACACTGTTTATCGGCGAAAAGAATGAGTTCCCATCAGGCTTTTCATTTGCTTTGCTGTTGATATAGTTCATGCTGATATTGGCCGTGATCCAGCTATTGATCTCCTGGTCAATATTGCTACGGAAACTAAACCTCTTGAAATCGGTATTTTTAATAATACCCTGGTTATAGAAATAAGAAGCAGAGAAGAAATATTTTGTTTTGTCTTTACCACCTCTCACAGAGATATTATTATCGGTGCCGATGCCATCTCTGAAAATATAGTCCCAGTAATTGTATCGGGTAACCGGGGTGGTGTTGGTGTTAGCCGGCAAAAGGATATCCTGTGTCAACGCACCGGGTCCGTCAGTAGGTCCACCAAATTTGGTTGGCGCCTGGTTGATGCCAACCTGCTTGCGAAGCTGGCTCACATTAACACTGGTGTTGAAGCTCACTACCGGTGCACCGCTGCTTCCACGTTTGGTAAATATCTGCACTACTCCGGCATTGGCTCTTGAGCCATAAATGGCCGCAGCCGCAGCTCCATTCAACACTTCAATTCTTTCAATATCCGCCGGGTTGATATCCACGAGCCTGTTAGGAGCAGGAGAAATAAGCCCGTCATATGCTGCCTGGGTATTGGTAACCCTACGGGCACTGTTGCTTACGATCACACCATCTACAATATATAATGGTTCGCTTGATGAGTTAATGGTACTGATCCCTCTTAACCTTACCGACATACTGCCGCCGGGATCACCGGAATTTTGTATGATCTGCGCACCCGGTGTTTTTCCCTGCAATGCAGCCAGCACATTTCCAGTGGCACCTTTTGTCAACTGATCAGCCTTTACGGTGCTGATAAAACTACCCAACTGCCGGCGGGTGGTTCCGGCCGATGTACCGGTAACGACCACTTCATCAAGATTCAATGCATCTTCGGCCAATTGCACATCGGTGGTGTAAGCATTCGCTGAGCCGATCTGCAACAACTGGGTAAGTGTCTTAAATCCAACCCCTGAAAATTCAAGTGTATAAGAACCGGCTTTTATTTCGGCAACAATAATATAGGTGCCGTCAAGACCGGTGGCCGAACCAAAACCGGTGTTTTGAACAATAACAGAAATTCCCTGGATGGGTTTTCCGTCAGCTCCTGTCACCTTTCCACTGATACGTACCTGCGCCCATGTCATGGCCGTCACGAGCTGCAGAAACAAGACAAGGAAAAGAGATCTCCATTTTCCCTGCCGCAAGCAAAGCAGATTTTTCATACTGTAATTTTTAATGTAAAGAATTTGTTGTCTTATGTTCTTGTCAGTTGTTCTAAAAATTTTATATCACCTCCACCCCGGCCTGCACATAGGGCTGCAGCCGTTTGTCTGAAGGTTCCAGTTCTGTCACCAGCACATCTATCTCCCCTATATCACACACTTTGATGCGTTGTGATGTATTCAGTTTTTCAGCAATGGCCAGTGAAACCACTTTTTGTGAAGAGCCGATCATTGTCTTTTTGATCTGCACTACATCCCAGTCATTATCGGTAAGCCCATGCTTCACGTCAATGGCATTGGTACCAAGAAAACAGAGATCGGCCCGGATGTCTTTTATTTTGGAAATAGCTTCGGCGCCAATTGATATCTGTGAACTTCTCGAAATTCTGTCGCCGATAAAGATCACTTCAATATTAGGGTGATGAATGTATTCGTAGGCAGCAGGCAGGCTCACGGTGATAAAGGTGGCCGATAATTCCGGTGGCAGGGCCTTGGCCAGTTCAATGATTGTGGTGCCGCCGGTGGTGAGCACAAACATGCCGTCTTTGATCAGCTTCGCCGCTTTCATGGCGATGGTTTTCTTGCCATCGAGTGCATATACATTGGTGGATTGCACCGAGAGATAAAAGGATTTGGAAAGGGCGCCGCCATGCACTTTGATCAGCTTTTCCTGCTGGTGCATTTCGTTCAGGTCACGGCGGATGGTGTCTTCCGACACATTCATTTCCTGGCTCAGGTCAACAGATAACACTTTGTTGTGCAGGTTCACCTGGTGCAGAATAAAAGCCTGGCGTTCTTTCTTAAGCATAGCGTTTTGGCAAAATGCAAATGGAAATTAAGCAATATTCCGAATCCGGCAATAAATTGCAAAATTTTGTTTAATTTCCTGCACTAAAGCGCAATATTTCTACCCAAAACCCGCAAAAACAACAGTATGAATCCACAGGTGGCGTCTCTTGCCCGCATTGCGGGCAAGCAGGAACGGCTTATTATCGGGCTAATGTCGGGCACTTCCGTTGATGGGCTCGATGTCGCTTTATGCCGTTTTTCCGGAACCGGCATGGACACAAGGATAGAACTGTTGCGCTTTGAAACCATGCCCTACCAGCCGGCATTTAAGTCGCATATCGCTTCTGTTTTTTCAAAAAAAAACGTTGACCTGGAAAAGCTGTGCCTGCTCAATGGCTGGGTGGCCCGGCAGCACGGCGCTATTATTTTAGATTGCCTGAACAAGTGGAATATCAGCCCCGATGAAGTGGACCTCGTGGCCAGTCATGGTCAAACCATTTTTCATGCACCCAAATCATTGCATGGCCATGCAGCATTTGACAATGCCACTTTGCAGATCGGGGATGGCGATCATCTTGCCGTGCACACGGGCATCATCACCCTGAGTGATTTCAGGCAAAAACATGTGGCTGCCGGAGGCGAAGGCGCCCCGCTGGCCGCTTACGGCGATTTTCTCATCTTTTCAAAGACCGGTGAAAACAGGATCATGCTCAATATCGGCGGCATTGCCAATTTCACTTACCTGCCCGGCAATCTCAATGCTGATGAAGTTTTCTGTACGGACACCGGCCCCGGCAACACGATGATGGATGCGCTGATACAAAAAAACTTTCCGGGAAAATATTTTGATGAAGATGCCGCTGTTGCTTCCAAAGGAACAGTGCAGGAAGCATTACTGGCGGCTTTAAAGGATCATCCTTTTTTTGCGCAGCCTTTTCCTAAAACAACCGGGCCTGAGTTATTCAATCTGACTTATTTGAATGCCGCCCTGCAAAAAGCAGGTATCAGCGAAATAAGTACGGAAGACAGCATGGCCACACTGAACAGGTTTTCGGCGGATACGATATCTGATGCTATAAAAAAATGTATCGGCAACAGGCATGACTTCAGCTTCTTTGTCAGTGGCGGGGGCATGCACAACCCGCTGCTGATGCAAAACATAAAAGCCCAATTGCCTTCGGCTGATTTTAAGAGCACCGCCGAACTGCATATCAACCCGGATGCAAAAGAAGCTGTGTTGTTTGCTATGCTGGCCAATGAAACCATTTGCGGCAGCCGGGTCAGTTTTGGACAGGGCCGCAACGGCATTCCCAATGTCTCCATGGGAAAGATAAGTTTCCCGAACTGAGAAATAGTTACAATAACCAAATACTCTTATACCGGGCATCACAGTTTCTACGTTGCTGCCATTGTTATATTCAGCGGTAGTTATAATTTTAGCAACCGCAACAATTTAATATAAACACAATGAGCAAGACCAGTAACAAAAAAAAGCTTTCCGCTGCGCAAAGCGAAGAACTGCTCCGCACCCTGCAGGCCCGTTTTGAAAAAAATAAAAACCGGCACAAGGGAATAGAGTGGAGCAAAGTGCAGGCAAAGCTGCAATTGGACGGAAGCAAACTATGGTCTTTGCATGAAATGGAAAGAACCGGAGGAGAGCCCGATGTGGTGGCATATGATAAAAAAACCGGCGAATATATTTTTTACGACTGCGCTGCTGAAAGCCCTGCGGGCCGAAGGAGTATTTGTTATGACCGGGAGGCACTGAACAAAAGAAAAGAACATAAACCGGCCAATGATGCCATGACCATGGCGGCTGAGATGGGTGTTGAACTGCTTTCAGAAGAAGAATACCGTGAACTGCAAAAGCTCGGCAGCTTTGACCTGAAAACGTCAAGCTGGGTGAAAACACCGGCGGCTATCCGCAAACTGGGCGGCGCCATTTTTTGCGACCGGCGCTACGACACCATCTTTATGTATCACAATGGCGCTGACTCATACTATGGCGCAAGGGGTTTCCGGGGATCGTTGCGGGTTTGAGATTCACATTTCAAAAAGTTTTATAGGTGTTTAGCCGCTACGTCGTTGCAGGTGTAGCGCATAAAAGCAGAAAGCGAACTAATTCCATGCGGCAACAACTGCGTAAAGGCTGGTATAAAATATGATTGATTATCAACGGAAATTTGTACCAGGAGTGTCGTATATTTATGAGTTACCTGCAAGCTTAAAACATGCTCCCTAACAATTCAAGGCTGACAAAAATCTCTCAATTGGAAACTTTGGTTGACATTGACAAAGCCGACCATAGGCTAAAAGACATTGCAGAGCTATTTGTGAATGCAGCAAGGGACTGGGACACGTTAAATCAAACAGACATTTCTAATTTTGTAAAGGAACTCAAAGAATATTTTGGTTCACCGTTGACAAAAGTGAAAATTACAAACAAGCCACTTGACAATGCTTGGCGCCATGAAGCGGGCAGTTCAATTTTTCAAATGATTGACCTATCTGAAAGGCTTTGTAATCAAACCGACTTTGACATAATACTAAATGATATTCTTTCATATTATGAACAACAAATGCAAAGCATTGACTTTATTGCCGACCTGAAATATTTGACGACTGAAGAAGGCGGCAGACAAACACCTGCTTTTTCTGGCTACAGACCACAGGTAAAGTTTGACTTTGACGAAATGCAAACATCGGGACAGCAAACCTTCTTAAACAAAGACACGGTTTATCCTGGTGACACAGTTGAAGCAGCAATCAGAATTATATCAGTTGAGCATTTTGAAAATACGTTGACTGAAGGAATGACATTTGAATTTAGAGAAGGCTCACGAATTATTGGAACAGGAAAAATAATTGACATTTTAAACGACAAACTGATAAAAGCCAGCAGGTAACATTGCATTGGCAATATGGCGGGGCGACTATAATATTCTCAGCTTTTTGTTCGCTATTCAACTTCTGTTTCGGCAGACGAATAACACTTGGCAACAGAATAAACAATGAGCTTTTGTATCTTTCCCCTATAAATTAAATTACAGAAGATATTCTGCACACCTGTTGCGTT